>CAWGIZ010000010.1:0-567500 GCA_963822835.1 uncultured Alphaproteobacteria bacterium
GCTCAGATCGGCCTCGGTGAAGATCCGCGCAGCGAAGCTCCGTGCGTTGGTCGCCGAAATGAACAGGCGGAACGGCGGATCCTGCTTCAGGCGGCGGATATTGACGGTGGCTTTCAGAATATCGGCCAGCGGATTCCGGTACTTGGAGATACCGTTCTTGGACCACAGCAGCGGCGCGGTCCAATAGGCCGTGGAGGCGGATTGCGCCACCGCGCCCCAGAATTTGCCCAGCGATTCCCGCGCGCCGTCGCGGCCTTTGGTCGCGAAGCCCGAAGCCATCACCGCGGCGTTGAGCGCGCCGGCCGACGCACCGCTGACGGCCGACGGCATGAAGATTCGTCCTCCAGCAGCCGGTCCAGAACGCCCCAGGTGAACGCCCCGAAAGCGCCGCCGCCCTGCAGGGCAAGATTGATATTTCGGTTCCGGAATTGCCCCGATCCGCGTGCCGGCCGCCGAAGAGACGCGGCAGATGAAATTTCAGGCCGGGCCAGATCCTGAGCGGGGGACGCGCCGCTTCGCCGTTTCCGGCAACGCCGTCATTCGGAGTGTCGATCGCTGCCATGAGGTCTCCTGACAAAAAGCGGGGGAGCTGGGGGCGTTCGAGGCCGGCCGGACGAGACTGCTGTTGCAATGCAACAATTTCTTTGCGGCGAAACTATGGTTCGGGGGCACTTCTCAGGAAAATAGTGCCTGTTTCATGACGGCCGAAGCAAATTAACATATTGTTAATATGGATTTTTCAAGGCTGTCGTGATTCCGCGGCCGGACCGCCCTCGCCGATCGCCCGGAATGCTGCATATGCGAAAGCTGGCGCTTTCACTTGAGAATTGCCGCAAGGCCGTTCAATCTGGCGCGATCAGCACCGTCGGAACAACTTCATCCGGAATGACATGGGGGACGACATCATGCGACATGTGATCGCCGCGGCCGGTTTGGCACTGGCACTCCTGGGTGCGCAGGCATCGGCCGCGCAGGCCCAGTCCTGCGACAGAGCCTGCCTCGAGAAGATCGGAAAGGATTATCTCGCGGCCTATCTGAAGCATGACACGAACGCTATTCCGGTCTCGCCGACCGTCAAATATTCCGAAAACAACGTGACCATGCCGTTCCCGGACGGCAGCTGGGACACGGTGACCGAGGAAGTCGGCACCCCGCTCATTTACTCCGATCCCAAGACCCAGCAGGTGACCGTCGTCACCGCCACGATGCAGCGCCAGATCGAGGGCTATCTCGCCGCGCGGCTCCGGGTTCAGAATGGCGAGATCACCGAGATCGAGCACATTCTCTCCACCAAGCGCAATCTGTCCTCGCCGCCGACGCCGATCGGAGACGTGAAGCAATATGTCCATGCGGCGGGTATCGCGGATATCGTTCCGGAAGCGGAACGCTCTTCCCGTGAAGAGATCATCAAGCTCGGCGACGGCTATTTCAAGACGCTGCAGCAGAACGACGGCACGCTGCATTCCCGCTTCGCGGCCGACGCCACGCGGCGCGAGAACGGCATGCTGTTCAAGGATATCGCGGGCGGTTTCCGGGGCGGCTATTACGCCTTCAACAACCGCGTGCGCCGCATGCCGGTGATGGTCGACGAGGAACGCCAGATCGTGTTGTTCCGCGGCTTCATCGATCACAAGGGCGTGCTGGATACCTACAAGACGACCGACGGCAAGGAGCGCAAGTCGATCTTCCAGGAGCCCCAGACCTGGGACTTCCTCGAGATGTTCAAGATCAGGAACGGCGAGATCGCCGCCGTCGAGGCCGTGTTCATCCAGGGCGAATACAACCAGCACACGCCGTGGTCGAAGGCGCTCGACCCCGAGATCTGGATCCCGACGCATATCGATCCGGTGATCAAATAGGCAGCTTAAGCGGACTTCCGGGAAGGGGCGGAGGCTACTCCGCCTTTTTCGGCCGGTTGCGCTTTTCCTCGAGGCCCGAGGTCCCCTCGCGGCGCTTGAGTTCGGCCATCACGTCTTCGGGCGTGACGCCGCAGGCGACCCACAACACCATGATGTGGAACAGCAGGTCGGCGCTTTCGGCGACCAGCTCCTCGCGCCCGTCCGCCAGCGCCGCCACCATGGATTCGATCGCTTCCTCGCCGACCTTGCGGGCGATCTTGGATTTGCCGGCGGCGAGCAGACTCGCGACATAGCTTGAATTCGGGTCGGCACCCTGACGGGACGCCACGGTGTCGAACAGCGCGCTCAGCGTGCTGAAATCATGCGCCATGACCTGCCTCCGCCCTGGTTGGGTTCACCGTCATTCTCCGGGCCCGCGCACGGGAACCCCGGCCGTGCGCATCGCCGCTTTGGCCTCGCCGATCGAATATTCGCCGAAATGGAAGATCGAGGCGGCGAGCACGGCATTGGCATGGCCGATCTGCACGCCGTCGATCAGATGCTGGAGAGTGCCGACGCCGCCCGAGGCGATCACCGGGATCGGGACCGCGTTCGCGATGGTGCGGGTGAGTTCGAGATCGAAGCCGTCCTTGGTGCCGTCGCGGTCCATGGAGGTGAGCAAAATTTCGCCCGCGCCGAGTTCCGCCGCGCGGCGGGCATGCATCAGCGCGTCGACGCCGGTCGATTGCCGGCCGCCATGGGTGTGGACCTCCCATTTGCCGGGGCCGACGCGTTTCGCGTCGATCGCGCAGACGATGCATTGCGCGCCGAATTTCTCGGCGCCTTCTTTGAGGATCTCCGGCCGCTTGATCGCCGCCGTCATGACCGAGACCTTGTCCGCGCCCGGCGAGCAAAAGCTTGCGCATGTCCTCGATGGTGCGGACGCCGCCGCCGACGGTGAGCGGCATGAAGCATTGCTCGGCCGTGCCCTTGACGACATCGAACAGCGGATCGCGGTTGTCGCTCGAGGCGGTGATGTCCAGATAGCACATCTCGTCGGCGCCGTCGGCGTCGTAGATCTTGGCCTGCTCGACGGGATCGCCCGCATCGCGGTGGCCGACATATTCGACGCCCTTGACCACGCGGCCGTTCATCACGTCGAGACAGGGAATGATGCGGACCTTGAGCATGGATCAGTCCTCGAGCGCGTCGAGCGCGGCGGGCGCGTCGAATTTCGCCGTCATAGAGCGCGCGGCCGACGATCACGCCGTCGATCGTTCCGCCGGCATTGGTCGCGGCGGATTTCAGCGCTTGCAGATCCGCGAGCGAGCCGACGCCGCCCGAGGCGATCACCGGCACGTTCACGGCATCCGCCAGCGCGACCGTCGCGGTGACATTGAGGCCGGCCGGCACGCCGTCGCGCTCGATATCGGTGTAGATGATCGCCGCCGCGCCGGCATCCTCGAATTCCCTGGCGAGATCGGTGGCGCGATATCGGATTCTTCGGCCCAGCCCTCGACCGCGACCCGGCCGTCGCGCGCATCGATGCCGACCGCGACCTGGCCTTCGAACCGCCGGCAGGCCTCCCTGACGACAGCCGGCGCGCGCACCGCCAGCGTGCCGAGGATGACGCGCGAGATGCCGAGATCGAGCCAGCGTTCGATGGTGGCGATGTCGCGAATGCCGCCGCCCAACTGCACCGGGATCTTCACCGCCTTCAGGATCGCCTCGACCACGCTCGCATTGACCGGATGGCCGGCGAAGGCGCCGTTCAGATCGACGATATGGAGCCAGCGGCAGCCGGCCGTCTCGAAGGCCTTGGCCTGCATCGGGCGGATCGTCATTGAACACGGTGGCCTTGCGCCATCTCGCCCTTCCAGAGGCGGACGCATTTGCCGTCTTTCAGATCGATGGCGGGATAAAGGATCATGGTTCGGGTCCGTTGTCTCTTGGGGGTCAGGGACTCCAGGCAAGAAAATTCGCGATCAGCCGAAGCCCGACATCCTGGCTTTTTTCGGGGTGGAACTGGGTGCCGATCATATTGTCGCGGCCGACGATGGCGGTAATGGGGCCGCCGTAATCGACCTCGGCCAGCACGTCCATGCGCTCGTCGCAGTTCATGGCGTAGCCATGGACGAAATAGGCATGGCAGCCCGTGCCGAGCGTCTTCAGCACCGGGTGGGTCTTGGCGGCGGGCGCGAATTTGAGATCGTTCCAGCCCATATGCGGCACTTTCAGATGCGGATCGGACGGCGTGATCGCGCCGACCGTGCCCTTGACCCAGCCGAAGCCCGGATGTTCGCCATGCTCCAGACCCGCGCTCGGCCATGAGCTGCATGCCGACGCAGATGCCGAGAAACGGGCGCGCCTTGACATGCACCGCTTCCTGCACCGCGTCGAGCATGCCGGGCAGCGCCTCGATGCCGCGCCGGCAATCGCCGAACGCGCCGACGCCGGGCAGCACCACCCGGTCGGCATCGGCGACGACCTCGGCCTCCGACGTGACGATGACATCGATCTTTGTGCCTTCGTCGCGCGCGGCGCGTTCGAAGGCCTTGGCCGCCGAGCGCAAATTGCCCGAGCCGTAATCGATGATCGCGACGTTCATAGGGCGCCTGCGGTGTTGGCTGGCCGCGGCGGTGGCGGAGGCGGCGGGATGGCGGCGACCGGGCTCGGGCCGCCGCGGCGCGGGCCTCGAAGGCCTTCTCGAAATAGCGCCGCTCGGCGTCGTCGAGCGTTTCGCCGATCGACGACGGCCACTTCGCGGTAGCCGCGCTTGGTCAGCGAGCGGCGGCGCCAGTCATTCGCCTCCGCGCCGACGAAGGCCGCGAAGGCAATGTTCAGAAGATAGATCACGCCCTTGTCCGGCGTGAACGCCGCTTCGAGCGCCGCGACCACGAACAGGCCGATGAGGTAGACGCCGAGCCCGAGCCAGACGCGGCGATAAATCGCCCAGACAATCGTGATGAAAAAGCGCGGGCCAGCAGAATCCCTCCTTCACCAGAACGATCCGCCGCTCATCGTCGAAGTCCGGGTTCTCGTGAACCGTATAGACGCGCATTCCCGCCGACCTCTCGCCCGTATGCGTACTGTATCGCCCGGTGATCAGCTCGCCAGCCGGCCCTTGGTGGACGGCACCGCATCCGGCTTGCGCGGATCGAGCTCCCTCGCCTGGCGCAGGCTGCGCGCCAGCCCCTTGAAGCAGGACTCGACGATATGGTGGTTGTTCTCGCCGTAGAGACACTCGACATGCAGCGTCGCGCCGGCCGCCTGGGCGAAGGCCTGGAACCATTCCTTGAACAGCTCCGTGTCCATCTCGCCGAGCTTCGGCTTGGTGAACTTGACCTTCCAGATCAGATAGGGCCGGTTGGACAGATCGAGCGCGACGCGCGTGCAGGTCTCGTCCATCGGGATCGTTGCGGAGCCGTAACGCACGATGCCTTTCCGCTCGCCGAGCGCCTTCGCGACCGCTTGCCCGATCACGATGCCGGTGTCCTCGGTGGTGTGGTGGAAGTCGATGTGGAGATCGCCGTATGGCCTTGACGGTGAGGTCCATCAGCGAATGGCGCGAGAGCTGTTCCAGCATGTGATCGAGGAAGCCGATGCCGGTCGAGACGTCGTAGATGCCCGTGCCGTCGAGGTTCACCGAAGCCTTGACGTCGGTTTCCTTGGTCTTGCGCTCTACGCTCGCCTTGCGCATGGATTCGTCCGATGCCTGTCGTAGAAGGAAATGTTCTGGCGGCGGTATATCAGGAAGAGTGCCGCGCGACCAGCCTGTCACGCCAGATTTCGATAGATGGGCCGCTGGCTCCCGGCTCATCAAGTCTTGATCCCCAGACGCGCCGAAATCGCCAGCCCTTGACCGCGGCGGCAAAAACGCCACATGAAGGACTGCCCGCCGGAGTGTGACATAACCACAAACAAGGCGATTCCTTTGACCCAATCCGACATGAGTCCGCCGGCCAGTCGTGGCACGGCACGACGATCCTGTCCGTCCGCAAGGGCGGCAAGGTCGTGATCGCCGGCGACGGCCAGGTGACGCTCGGCAACACGGTGCTGAAGGCCGGCGCCAAGAAGGTGCGCCGGCTCGGCAACGGCAAGATCCTCGGCGGGCTTCGCCGGCGCCACCGCCGATGCCTTCACCTTGTTCGAGCGGCTGGAATCGAAGCTCGAGCGCTTTCCCGGGCCAGCTCACCCGCGCCTGCGTCGAACTGGCCAAGGACTGGCGCACCGACCGCTATCTGCGCCGGCTCGAAGCCGTGATGGCGGTGGCCGACACGACGACGAGCCTGATCCTCACCGGCAACGGCGACGTGCTCGACCCCGAGGACGGGCTGATCGGCATCGGCTCCGGCGGGCCTTATGCGCTCGCCGCGGCGCGCGCGCTGATCGATACCGAGAAGGACGCCGAGGCGATCGCGCGCAAGGCGCTCGAGATCGCCGCCGATATCTGCATCTACACCAACCGTAACATCACGGTCGAAACCTTGGACACCGCATGAGTGCTTTTACCCCCCGCGAAATCGTTTCCGAACTGGACCGCCACATCATCGGCCAGAAGGACGCCAAGCGCGCCGTCGCGATCGCGCTCCGCAACCGCTGGCGGCGTCAGCAGCTGGCCGAGGGCCTGCGCGAGGAGGTGCTGCCGAAGAACATCCTGATGATCGGGCCGACCGGCGTCGGCAAGACCGAGATCTCGCGCCGCCTGGCCAAGCTCGCCGAGGCGCCGTTCATCAAGGTCGAGGCGACGAAATTCACCGAGGTCGGCTATGTCGGCCGCGACGTCGAGCAGATCATCCGCGATCTCGTCGAGATCGCGATCGTCATGGTGCGCGAGAAGCGCCGCAAGGAGGTCGCAGGCCAAGGCCGAACTCAATGCCGAGAACCGGGTGCTGGATGCGCTGGTCGGCAAGAATGCGAGCCCGAGACGCGGGAGAATTTCCGCGCGCGGCTCCGCAAGCGGCGAACTGGACGACAAGGAGATCGAGATCGAGCTCGCCGATGCCGGCGGCGGCATGCCGAGCTTCGAGATTCCCGGCATGCCCGGCGCCAGCATGAGCATGGTCAATCTGGGCGACATCTTCGGCAAGGCCTTCGGCCAGCGCACCAAGCCGCGCCGGATGACCGTCGTCGAGGCCCACGCACCGCTGATGGCCGAGGAAAGCGACAAGCTTCTCGACCAGGAATCGGTCGTCCGCGACGCGATCAGCGCGGTCGAGAATCAACGGCATCGTCTTCCTCGACGAGATCGACAAGATCTGCGCCCGCGAGGGCCGTCACGGCGGCGATGTCAGCCGCGAGGGCGTGCAGCGCGATCTGCTGCCGCTGATCGAGGGCACGACGGTCTCGACCAAGCACGGCTCGGTCAAGACCGACCATGTGCTGTTCATCGCCTCGCGGCGCGTTCAGCGTCGCCAAGCCCTCCGATCTGCTGCCCGAACTGCAGGGCCGGCTGCCGATCCGCGTCGAGCTCGCGGCGCTGACCCGCGACGATTTCAAGCGGATCCTGACCGAGCCGGAGCACAGCCTGATCAAGCAATATATCGCGCTGATGGAAACCGAAGGCGTGACGCTCGACTTCACGCGACGACGCCATCGACGAGATCGCCGCACATCGCGGCCGAGGTCAACGGCGTCGGTCGAGAATATCGGCGCGCGGCGGCTTCACACCGTGATGGAGCGCGTGCTGGACGAGATCAGCTTCACCGCGACCGACAAGACCGGCGAGACGATCAAGATCGACGCCGACTATGTCCGCGAGCATGTCGGCGATCTCGCGAGAAGCCGACGACGGATCTGTACGCCGGTTCATTCCTCGTGAGGCGTGCGCGTCTTCGACCGCTTGCGCATCGCGGCTCGAGCAGGCAGTGTCGATCTCCGCTTCCGGCATCTCGCGAATTTCCTGCGGCCAAGCGGTTCGCGAGCTCGGTCGCTTTGGGGCTCAGACCCGCCGTGTCGATGACGATGCGCGGATGGGACAGGCGGGCGAGGCGGCTCAGCTCCTCGGCTTCGTCCCAGATCACATTGAAATAGCTGATGATCTTCTGCACCAGCGCCCAGTTGGGGCGGCCGCGGCGTGCCGTGTTCGAGCGCCGAAAGATAGGCCGGCGAGACGCCGAGCGCACTCGCCATGTCCTTCAGGCGATGCCGCGCTGGGCGCGCATTTCGCGGACCCGCGCGCCGAACGGTGTCATCGCTTCCTCTCACCGCTGCGGGCCCGCCGCAGGATGACATAGAACGCGCCCGAGCCGCCATGGCGCATATGGGCCGGCCGCACCGCCAGCACCTTGTCGCCAGAGGCGGCTCGCTCAGCCATTCGGGCACCATCTTCCGAAGCACGCCGCGGCCTCGGCCGGCTCGCCAATCCGCATCGAAATCCGCCTCGCTTTTGCGGCGCGCCCTTTCCCGTGATGACCAGAATGACGCGCCGGCCGGTCGGCTTCGGCGACACTCAGGAAGCGGATCAGCTGTTCATGGGCCCGGGTCTGGGTTTCGCCGTGGAGATCGAGCGTCGCGTCGACCTCGACCGCGCCGCGCCTCAGCCGCTTTTCCATCGCGCCGTCGATGCCGAGCGGACCTTTGGGCGCGGGGCCGGACGGCGTTTCGTGCCCGGCGAAGCCGTATCGCATCCCTGTCGGATGGCTTGTCGCCAGGCGAAATCTCGCCGGCTCCAGCCACTGGGCGCGATCGCGAAGCGGCTTGGCGTCGCTTTGCATGGCGCGGCTCCAGAGCGCCGCATCGTCCGGGCTCATGCCCCGCGGCCCCTTGCGCCGCGGCGCTCATTGGCCGGCCTTCGCGCCGCCTGCGACCACGCGTTGACCGATCGTATCGGCCAGTGCCTCGGGCAGCAGCTCGTAGAACTCCGCCGAATTGTTCATGACGCCCGCGCGGTAGGCGGCGGCACGGCCGGAGCCCCAGAACACGTCGCCGCGCAACGCGCCGGAGATCGCGCCGCCGGTATCCTGCGCCATCATCAGACGCTGGAATTTTTCGTCCGGCGCACCTGTTTCGTCGACCGGGGACCGTGCCGTCGAGAAAGACCGGCACGCCGAGCCCGATGACATCGTCATCGACCGCCAGCGAGCGGCCGGGCGTCAGCGCGACACCTTCGGTGCCGAGCGGCCCGTCCCCGTTGCCGTCCAGCGTCCGGAAGAACACATAGGACGGATTGGCGTTCAGCATATCGCGGGCCTGATCGGGATGGGCTTCGAGCCAGGCGCGGATCGATTGCATCGAGACATCCGCGAGCGCCATTTCGCCGCGCTCGATCAAGATCTTGCCGATCGAGCGGTAGGCGTAGCCGTTCTGCCCCGCATAGCCGACACGCATCACGTCTCCGTCGGGCAGGTCGATCCGCCCGGAACCCTGAATGCCGAGAAAAAACGCGTCGACCGGATCGGCGAGCCAGGCAAGCTCGAGCCCCTTGCCGGCGAGCGCGCCGTCCGTGATCGCGGCACGGTCGTCATAGGGCACGAGCGCCGTGCCGTTGAGCCGGCCGGCGATTCTGTCCCCGGCATAAGCCGGGCGGAATTTTCCAAGATCGACGCTGATCAGATCCGGCGGCCGCTTGTAGATCGGCACGTCATAGCCCGGCGCGCGTGTCCGGCTGCCTTTGACCTCGATTTCGAAATAGCCGGTGAGCTGGCCGACGCGGGCGCCGTCATTCGTGATCCGGAAGGGCACCAGCGCGGTCTCGAAAAAGGCCCGCGCCGTTTCCGGCTTCATATTCGAGATTTCGCCCATATCCACGACCTGGCGGCAGACCGCGTACCAGTCTCCGGCAGTGCCGGCATTGCCGCCCATCGGGCTCGCGGCGGGTTCTTTCACCCGGCCTCGCAGGATTTCCGGAAGGCGACGAGCGCGGCCAGCGGATCGTCCGCCGTCCAGCCGGGAATATCGGCGAAGGATCACCCGCTCGATATCGGACGCCCTTGGGCGCGGGCTTCTGGGGCGTCACGCAGCCGGCAAGCGCCAGCGCGAACAGGCCGGGAAGGAAAAACGATACGTGACGCAACGGAAGACCCACGGATTCGTCACCGCGTCCGGAATGAGGTCAGTGTTCGGTGGACGTCGCGACCAGCGTCCAGTTCGGATCGGCGCTTCCGACATCGCGCGAGAAGGTCCAGACATCCGTGACCCGGCTCGGCTCGGACGGATCGCCCTCGATCACCCGGTTCTCGGAGTCGCGCACGCAGCGCACGATGTCGCTTTCGAACCGGACGGTGATATCGGCGGTCGCAGCCGTTGAGACCGGCGTCGGTAATTTTCGCGACCGCGATGTCGGCGACATGGGAATCGACGCTTTCGCCTTTGACAGCGCGCTTCGAGATGGCGGACCGGAAATTCGCCATCACATCCTTGCTCAGCAGCGGCTTCAATTCCGCTTCGTCTCCGGCGGCAAAGGCTTGGATGATCATCGCATAGGCGGCCTTGGCGCCGTCGATGAATTCGTCGGGCTCGAAATGCCGGTCGGCGACTCTGAATCCGGCTCAGCGTGTCGGCGACCGGCGAATTCGGATCGACTCCGGCGGATTGGGCCTTCAGCCGGCTGTTCGCCGCGCGGCTGGCCGCGCGGTTTGTGTCGGCAGTGGAATGACACTGTCAGCGGCTTGTGCGCCAGGGCGCAGGCGATGGTTTCCTGGTTCATGGTATCGCGCGGCGGCCGCTCGTTACCGGTCCGCCGGCCGAGCACGCTGCGCAGGCGATACAGCACGAAGCCGGCGATCGCCGCCCAGAACAGTAATTCCAAACCTTGAAAACTATCGCCCATCACAATTCCCGTTACTTGGTTGATAGATAGGCCTTCGCGCGCCCAAAGAACAAGCATAGTCCCTTGACGGCGCATCTCAACCGCTGCCATCGGGAATCTGCCGAACCGTCCGGCTGCCACCCTGCGAGACGGGTTGTTCGGCCGCGGATTTCCGTGCTAGCCACTCGTCACCGAAAATGACGCAGCAAGCCATCCGGCCGCCGCCGGAGCGAGCGCCGAGATCGGACCGCATAGAAGGAGACATCGAAGAGGACATCCCATGGCCGACAGCCCGACGAACGACGCAGAACAATCTGCGCCGGCGCGGATAATGCGCAGAACCGGCCCGCAAATCGGCCTGATGGCGCAATATGTGAAGGATCTCTCCTTCGAGAACCCGAACGCGCCGGCCAGCCTGCAAACCAACGGCGGAGCGGCCGCAGATCGACGTGACGATCAATGTCAATGCGCGCCGGGTCGGGCGAAGAAGGCTACGAGGTCGAGCTGAAGACGTCGATCACCGCGAAGCAGGGCGACACCAACGCCTTTATCGTCGAGCTGGTCTATGCCGGCCTGTTCGGCATCCGCAATCTGCCGGACGAGAATCTCGAGCCCTTCCTGCTGATCGAATGCCCGCGCCTGATCTTCCCCTTCGCGCGCCGCATCATCGCGGACGCCACGCGCGACGGCGGCTTCCCGCCGCTGATGCTGGATCCGGTGGATTTCGCGTTCCTCTATCAGCAGCAGCGCTCGCAAGCGACGCAGCAGCCGGGGCAGGACCAGCCGTCAAGGTCAACTGACGCTCTGACGGCGCGTTCACTGGCGCCAGATCGGCGACTTGAATTTCTCGATAAAGGTTTCGTGAGCGGCGATTTCCTCGGCGCTCGGCCGCATGGGGACGCGGCTCGCGATAAACCCGTTTCGCTTCCGAAACTGTCGCGGTCTGGCCCGGCGTCAACGCCAGGCTGAGGCCGGGCTGCCGTCCGCCGATCAATTCCAGATAGACCTCCGCGAGGAGCTCCGCGTCGAGCAACGCGCCGTGTTTGACGCGGCTCGAATTATCGATCGCCGAAGCGGCGGCACAGGGCATCGAGATTGGCCTGGGCGCCGGGGAATTTTCGCCGCGCCATGCGAGATCGTATCGACCGCCCGGCTCATCGGAAGTTCCGGATGCCGCAGCGCGGGCAAGCTCGGCGTTCAGGAACGCCATGTCGAAGCTCGCATTATGAATGACGAGCGGGCTGTCCCCGATGAAGGCGACGAACTCGTCGGCGATCTCGGCGAAGAGCGGCTTGTCGGCAAGAAATTCCTCGCTCAGCCCATGGACGTTGAAAGCGGCCGTCGGCATGTCCCGTTCGGGATTGATATAGATGTGGAAGCTCTCGCCGGTCGCGATGTGGTTCTCGAGCTCGACGCAGCCGATCTCCACGAGCCGATGCCCGTCCTTCGGATCGAGGCCGGTGGTTTCGGTATCGAGAACGATTTCACGCATCGGGTTACTCTTCAAACCAGAGGACGGGGCAGTGCCGCGAGACGGCGCGGCGGCCGTTTGCCGTGAGGCCAGACCCAGGCGCGGCTCGATCTCGCGATTCTGACGATCTCGCGGATCCGCCGCAAGGAGAATGCCTTGCCGTTTCCCGTCGGAATGACGAAATCGGCGCGCCGGCGCTTCTCTCCGTCCGGCATCTGGCGCGCCAGCATATCCCGCAATCGGTCCTCGCTCGCGCCCGGGCGCTGCAATACACGCTGGCGCTGAACGAAGCGCGGCGCCGAGACGACCGCGACGCCGTCGCAGGCCCGGTCGCCACCGGTTTCGAACAGGAGCGGAATATCCATCACGACGACCCGCGCCCGCATCCGCGCGGCGCGTTTCAGAAAGTCGCTCTTTCCCTTCGTCAGCAGCGGATGAACGATGCCTTCGAGACGCGCCAGGGCTTCCGTATTGCCGAACACCCGCGCGCCGAGTTCGGCGCGGTCGATGGCCCCGTCATATTCCACGCCGGGAAAGGCCGCTTCCACCGGAACGACGGCGGCACCGCCTTTCGCGAAGAGCCGGTGGACCTCGCGATCGGCGTCATAGACCGGCACGCCAAGCCGGGCAAAGGCCTTGCCTGCTTCGGTCTTGCCCATGCCGATGGATCCGGTGAGACCGAGGATATACATGGCGCTCAATTCCCCAGCACGAAATTTCGCAACGCATCCGTAACGAGCGGCTCCCCGCCGAACCACGCGGTGAAGCCGAGACGGGCCTGATGGAGCAACATGCCGAGGCCGTCGACCGCGACATTCCCCCGCGCGCGCGCCGATTTGAGCAGCGCCGTCTCCAGCGGCACATAGACGATGTCGTTCACCACCGCATCCGCCGGCAGCGACGAGAGATCGATATCGAGCGGCGGCTGGCCCTTCATGCCGAGGCTCGTCGTGTTCACGAGCAGCGCGGCATCGGCGAGTTCGCCGGCGAGCATGCGCCATTCGCCGACCTTGATCCGCTTGTCGGCGAAATCCTGGGCGATGGATTCCGCGCGTTCTTTCGTCCGGTTTAGGATCCGCACTTCCGGCACCCCGGCATCGAGCAGCGCGCCGACGATCGCCCGCGCCGCGCCGCCTGCGCCGAGAACCACGGCGGGGCCAGTTCGGCCGACCAATCCGGCGCATTGGCGTTCAGGTTTTCGAGGAATCCGTAGCCGTCGCTGTTCCGGCCGATCAGCCGGCCACTCGGCTCGACCACGATGGTGTTGACCGCGCCGAGCCGCCGGGCCGTGCGATCGAGATCGTCCATCATCGGAATCACGGCTTCCTTATGCGGCACGGTGACATTCGCGCCGGCGACTCCGAGCGCCACCAGGCCTTTGATGGCCTCCTCGATCTGACCCGGTTTGACCGGAAAGGGCACATAGGCGCCATCGATTCCGAGTTCCTTCAGCCAGTAACCATGAATGCGCGGCGACAGGGAATGGGAGACCGGCCAGCCGATCACGCCGGCTAGTCTGGTGTGGCCGGTATGGGTCGTGATCGGGCTCACGTGGCGATCACCTTGTGCAGACGCAGAAAGTCCAGCATCGCCAGAAGCGGCAAGCCGAGAATCGTGAAGTAGTCGCCGTCGATCTTCTGAAAGAGCTGCACTCCCAAACCTTCCAGCCGATAGCAGCCTACGCTTTCAAGGGCGTCGTCACCTGTTTGTTCAAGATAGTCGGAGATGAAGCGCGGAGATAGTTCCCGCATCGTGAGCTTGACGATATCGACCCGCCGCCAGATCACGGCGCCGCCCTTCGCGACAGTCGCGGCGGTCACGAGATCGTGCCGCTTGCCGGAGAATGTTTCGAGATGGCGGCGGGCTTCCCCGATATCCCGGGGCTTGTTGAACAACTGTCCCTCGCAGACCAGGACCTGATCCGCGCCGATCACCATCGCATGGGGGTGGCGGCTCGAAATCCGTTGCGATTTGAGATCGGCGAGCGCATCGGCGATGTCGCGCGGCTTCGCGCCTTCGCCGAGCATCGCTTCCTTGATCGAGTCCTCGTCGACCCGCGCCGGCACGATATCGAAAGACAGGCCCGCATCGCGCAGCAGGCGCGCCCGCACCGGGCTCGACGACGCGAGAATAAGATCGGGCACAGGTTCATCGCTCATGGGACAAATCGGTGAATGAGTGAAGGAAGATTTGTCGAACTTCGATAGAATGTCGTCGGAGTCTTAAAGACTTAGGGCAGAATTTCCAATGGGCTCTGCTGGCTGTGCATAAATCGCCGTCTTCGCTCAGGACGCGGGACCGGTGTCCGTCTGTTCTTCGAGCCGGCGACTGTAGAGATTGAGAATGGCCGCCGCCGTTTCCTCGATCGAACGGCGCGTTACGTCGATCACCGGCCAGGTACGCTGGCTGAACAGCCGGCGGGCGTAAGTCAGCTCCTCCTTGATCGCTTCGAGGTCGATATAGTCGGACTCGTTCTTGTCATGGAGCGTCAGAAGACGATTCTTGCGGATCTCGATCAGGCGGTCGGGATTGATGGTAAGCCCGACGATCAGCGGCTTCGTGTATTCGTAAAGCTCTTCCGGCACCGGAATGCCGGCGACGATCGGGATATTCGCGGCCTTGTATCCGCGATTGGCGAGATAGGCGCAGGTCGGCGTCTTCGACGTCCGCGACACGCCGACCAGGATCATGTCGGCATTCGGCAGGTCCTTCGTTATATGACCGTCGTCATGAGCAATGGCGAAATTCATCGCCGCGATCCGGCGGAAATATTCCGCGTTGACCATGTGCTGGCGGCCCGGCTCGCCCCGGCCCTCAAGACCGAGATAGCTGCCGACGGCGGAAATCACCGGTCCCAGGACCGAGATGCAGGTAATCCTTTCGGCATCGCAACGACGTTGCAATTCCTCCCGTACATCCTTGTCGACCAGGGTGAACAGGATGATGCCGTGGGTCTTGCGGACTTGAAGTCATGATCTCGTCGAGCTGGCGGCGCGAGCGAACGAAGGCAAAGACATGCTCCGTCGCCGAGACATCTTCGAATTGCGCCATGACGGCCCGCGCCGTGGAGATCAGTGTCTCGCCGGTCGAATCCGAAACGAGATGAAGATGGAGGTGAGGCATCGGTCCTCTGATTTCTGGTCGGTGATACGATAGGACGGCGTCGAAGAACTATCCGCAAACCCTGTTAATAGTTTGTTAGGCATGGGGATAGAATCCCTGTTTTGCCCATCGGCGCCGATTTCATCCCCGTGCCTCGAAATGGATCAGGATCCTTGTGCCCTGGGGACGGCTTTTTCACAGGCCCTGGTATAAACAGCCCGGTGACCTTCCCCAAACCCTTTATCCCCGTTTTTCCACCTGTTCTCCCTAGCCCTAAGCCGTTGTCTTTTGATAGGTTCGGACAGCTTTTCAATGGCAACTCCGGATAACCATCCCGGGCAGCCCTAAATTTGTCCACTAGGGATAACATCGTGCGTGATCCGCTGTACCCGAGATTCACAGCCATCCACTACATCCACTATTCTCTTCTTAAAGTAAGAAAGAGAAGTAGTAGAGGTTGGCAGGAAAGCCTTTCATGACGGCGATGGCGACGAACAGGAAAAGTGCCGGGCAGGCAAGAAAGGTTCTCGCCGTGGCGCGTGGCGAGACGCTGGAATCGCCGCCGGTGTGGCTCATGCGTCAGGCGGGACGGTATCTGCCGGAATATCGCGAGGTTCGTTCGAAGGCGAAGAACTTCCTCGATTTTTGTTACACGCCGGAGCTCGCGATCGAGGCCACCCTGCAGCCGGTGACGCGGTTCGGGATGGATGCGGCCATTCTGTTTTCCGACATTCTGGTCATACCGGATGCGCTCGGGCAGACCGTGCGGTTCATGGAAGGCGAAGGGCCGGTCCTGGAAGCGCTCGGGAGCGATGCCGATCTCGCGGGTCTTTCGACGGGCCGGTTGGTAGAGCATCTGCAGCCGGTTTACACGGCGCTCCGCGGTGTCCGCGAGCGGCTGGACGAAGAGCGGACCTTGATCGGGTTTACCGGCGCTCCCTGGACGATCGCGACCTATATGATCGAGGGGCGCGGGTCGAAGGAACATGCGCTGGCCCGGCTCTGGGCATTCGAGCATCCCGAGAGAATGGCGCAGCTGATGGATCTGCTGGTCGAGGCGATTTCGACCCATCTTGTCGGCCAGCTCGATGCCGGCGCGGATATCGTGCAGATCTTCGACAGCTGGGCGGGTGTATTGCCGGACAGTCTGCTCTGGTCGCTTTCGATCGAGCCGACGGCGCGGATCGTGAAGCGGGTTCGAAGCCAGAGGCCGGAGGCGCTGATCATCGGCTTTCCGCGCGCGATCGGTGATCGCTATCCGCTGTATCAACGCGAAACCGGGGTCGACGTGATCGGGCTCGATACCAGCCTTTCGGTGAAAGGGCTGGGACGCGAGCTGCAGAAGGCCGGTCCGGTGCAGGGAAACCTGGATCCCATAGCGCTTCTTGCCGGTGGCGACGCGCTCAAGCGCGAGGTTGATACGATCCTCGAAAATCTCGGACATGGTCCGCTGATCTTCAATCTCGGTCATGGAATCATCAAGGAAACGCCGATCCCGCATGTCGAGCAGCTGGTCGAAATGATCCGCGGCTGGCGGGGCTGACGTCGGCGCGCGATGGCGGAAGATCTCTCCAGGCGCGAACGAGTAGCCGTCGTCCTGTTCAATCTCGGCGGGCCGGACAAGCCGGAGGCGGTCGAACCGTTCCTGTTCAATCTGTTCTACGATCCGGCGATCATTCGGGTCGTGAAGCCTTTGCGCTGGCTGATCGCGAAGATGATTTCCTCGCGACGGGCGCCGTTGGCGCAAGAAAACTACGCGTATATGGGAGGCGGGTCGCCGATCCTGCCGTTGACGCGTGCGCAGGCGGATGCGCTTGAAACGGCCCTTGGGACCAAATA
The DNA here is from genome assembly GCA_963822835.1 of uncultured Alphaproteobacteria bacterium. Lineage (GTDB taxonomy): Bacteria > Pseudomonadota > Alphaproteobacteria > CAVTAV01 > CAVTAV01 > CAVTAV01. The sequence goes on from CAWGIZ010000010.1 coordinate 17,000, forward strand.
CGAGGTGCGGGCCTTCATTGCCATGCGCTATTGGCATCCGATGAGCCTGGAGACGGCGAAGGCGGTGAAGGCGTTCGCGCCGGACCGGATCGTGCTTCTGCCGCTCTATCCGCAATTCTCGACAACGACGACGGGATCGTCGCTCGAGGCTTGGAGCAAGGCGGCGAAGAGCGTCGGTATTGACCGCTCGCTCGAGGTTGCAATCTGTTGCTATCCCCGAAACGCGGGCTTTCTGTCCGGTCATGCCGAGGCAATCACGGCGGCACTGGAAAAGACGCGCGGCCAGAAGGTACGTGTGCTGTTTTCGGCGCACGGACTGCCGGAGAGCATCGTCAAGGCTGGCGATCCCTATCAGGTTCAGATCGAGATGACGGTCAATGCGCTGGTCTCGGATATCAGGAACCGTTTCGGGGCCGAATTCGATTGGCGGATCTGTTACCAGAGCCGCGTCGGACCGATGAAATGGCTGCAGCCCTCGACCGATGGTGAGATCCGCGGCGCCGGCGCCGAGAAGACCGGGCTCATCGTCGTGCCGATCGCTTTCGTATCCGAGCATATCGAGACGCTCGTCGAGCTCGACATCGAATACCGGAAGCTCGCGGAAGAGTGCGGGGTGCCGTCCTATGATCGGGTGAAGGCGCTCGGCACCGATTCCGCTTTCATCGATGGTTTGCAGGGAATTGTCGAACGGGCCCTTGCCTGGGAGAACGGTTCGGGTCAAAGTCCGCGTTCTGACGAGGGGGGCCGTATCTGTCCGAAGGGCTTGTCCGGTTGTCCCTGTCAGTCAGCCGCACCGGCATAATTTCGGCAGAACAGGACGGCGAGACATGGTCGACGGCGCCTTCGGAACCTTCCTCAGCGACTGGTATCCCTGGATCAAGTCGTTTCATGTGATTTCGGTGATCGCCTGGATGGCCGGAATGTTCTATCTGCCGCGGCTCTATGTCTATCACTGCGCGGCCGAAAAGGGTTCGGTGCAATCCGAGACTTTCAAGGTGATGGAGCGGCGCCTTCTGCGCGGAATCATCAACCCGGCGATGATCTCGAGCTGGCTGTTCGGGATTCTGCTGGTCCTGCGGCCGGGCTTCGATTATCTGGCCGGCTGGTTCCACGTGAAACTCACCATGCTGATCCTGATGCAGATCACGCATGCGTTTTACGCCCGGTGGCGCAAGGATTTCGCGAAGGACCAGAACAAATATTCTGACAAGGTCTATCGGATCGCAAACGAGGTGCCGACCATCCTGGTGATCGTCATCGTGATCATGGTAATCGTGAAACCGTTCTGAGAAGTGCGCGGAAAGCCAAGCGTTCCGGGGAAATCTTTTAATTCTTCACAGATTCTTTGGCTTGACGCGGCGGAGATCCGACATTATTTAACGCGCAACGGCCGGGCCATCGTGGGATGGCATAGTGCGCTTGGCCGTTAAGACCGAACGGCTTATGGCGTCGGCGAGCAGCAATCTCTTCTTAAGATATTCCTCTTAAACTCCGCCATTCCCTATCCTACGGCTGCGCTCCCATTTGATTCCGTAGAGCTTCGGATCGGTTTTATCCCGTCCCCTTTTCATCCCTAATGTTACGGCAAAATTTGCCATAGAATCTTCAAGAACTTAAGGGTAAATCGCCCACCGAGCTTCTGGCGTTCGCAGAGGAGCAGCAGGTCGAGAACGCCAGCAATATGCGCAAACAGGATATGATGTTTGCGATCCTGAAACAGCTCGCGGAAAAAAATATCGAGATCACGGGCGGCGGCGTTCTGGAAACCTTGCAAGACGGTTTCGGCTTTCTGCGTTCTCCTGAATCGAATTATCTGCCGGGTCCCGACGACATTTATGTCAGTCCGAGCCAGATCCGGCGTTTCGGCCTGCGCACCGGCGACACGATTGAAGGCCTGATCCGCGCGCCCAAGGACGGCGAGCGGTATTTCGCGCTTCTCAAGGTCAACAAGATCAATTTCGAGGATCCGGAATCGGCCCGTCACAAGGTCCATTTCGACAATCTGACGCCGCTCTATCCGGATGAGCGCCTGAATCTCGATCGTATCGATCCGACGAACAAGGAAATGAGCTCGCGGGTCATCGATCTGGTGGCGCCGCTCGGTAAAGGTCAGCGCGCGCTGATCGTCGCGCCGCCGCGCACCGGCAAGACGATGCTGCTGCAGAATATCGCGCATGCCATCACGGAAAATCATCCGGAAGTCTATCTGATCGTTCTTCTGATCGACGAACGTCCGGAAGAAGTGACCGACATGGCCCGGTCCGTGAAGGGCGAGGTCATTTCGTCCACTTTCGACGAGCCGGCCGCGCGCCACGTCCAGGTCGCCGAAATGGTGATCGACAAGGCGAAGCGCCTCGTGGAGCACAAGCGCGACGTCGTCATCCTGCTCAACTCGATCACGCGCCTTGCTCGCGCCTATAACACCGTCGTGCCGTCCTCCGGCAAGGTGTTGACCGGCGGTGTGGACGCGAATGCCCTGCAGCGCCCGAAGCGGTTCTTCGGTGCCGCGCGCAATATCGAGGAAGGCGGATCGCTTTCGATCATCGCGACCGCGCTCATCGATACCGGCAGCCGCATGGACGAAGTGATCTTCGAGGAATTCAAGGGTACCGGTAACTCGGAAATCATCCTCGATCGCAAGATCATCGACCGCCGTATCTTCCCGGCCATCGACATCGTGAAGTCCGGCACCCGCAAGGAAGAGCTGCTGGTCGACAAGGCCACCCTCTCGAAAATGTATGTCCTTCGTCGCATTCTACAACCTATGGGTGTTGTCGATGCGATCGAGTTCCTGTTGTCCAAGCTGAAGGACACCAAGAATAACAAGGACTTCTTCGATTCGATGAATACCTGATATTCGTCGTCGGTTACGTCGACTGTTCAATCGCACGGCGCGTACCGGTCACGGCTTCCAGGCTCCGAAGACATAGCGCAATCCCCGTGAAATGCCGCCGGGCCAGACAGACATGTGGCTCTCGTCGGGCATGTTGTGGCAGCAGATATCGAGACCCGGATAGTTTCGCGATCTTAGCTTTTCGGCGAATTCCGGGGTAATCTCGGCCATGCGCGGCCAACCATGCTTCTCATACATCGCGTAGATCTTGTCCGTCCGCTCCTTGACGGGCGCGTTGGTGAGGGAAATTCGCTCCATATAATGCTTGGTCTGTTCGATGGTTTCGAAGCCGCCGGCGGTGACGAAAACGGAGGCCTTGAGATCCTCGTGAGCCGCGGAGCATTGCGCCTCCCACTGCCAGATGATTTCGTCATGCCACCAGATCGACGGGCTGCATAGCACGTAGCGCCGAAAGGCTTCTGGTCTGGTCATGAGCACCCAGCTTGCGAACAAGCCGCCGAAGGACGCGCCGATGAGCGTGCTGTCCGCGGGATCGACAGGATAGTGATTTGCGATCGCGGGCTTGAGATCGGTCTGGAGGAATTTCAGGAGGGCTGGCGCGCCGCCGAGCTTGTGGCGCATTTCGGTGTCGGCAAACGGGCTGCGGTCGCCGCCGTCGGTCGGAGAATAGTCTCGGTCCCGTTTGGTGAAGACCGATGCGTAATCCTCCGTCGCATAGCCGAGCCCGATAATAAAGGCCGGCGGCAGTTCGCCGGCGATCGCCATGCCGCGTAGTGGATCTCCCGGACAGAGCTGAACATCGAGATTCCCGTCAAGGAGATAGATGACCGGGTAGGTCTTCCCGGCTGCACTGGTCATGGGCTTGGCAATGAAGATACGGAACGTGTCCCCGATCCGCTCGGACTCGTATATCGAAATATTCCGCACCAGAGAGGCCGTTCATCGGGAATGGCGTTGGTAAGCAGTCGATCATCGGCAACTCCTTTCGTAAGTGCCGGCAGGGTCCGGCGGCGAAAAGGAGGCGGACGCTATCCCTAAAGTCGAGCGAAATGCGAGACTGGTATTTCAACTCGATTTTATGCATAATATTCATCATCGGAGGCGTGACTTTCACGGTCTCGTTTTGCCCCCTTCCTCAGCGAAATTCAACGAGCTGACAGTGGCTTAGGGCTGTTAGGAGACAAATCCGTCCTCGCGAGAATATACGCGTTTGTTGCATTTTCTCGGATTTCGCTTGAACAGTTCCGGTCATCATCCAAAATGTGGTTGATGATCGACCGTCTGGCCGCTCTCTTCCGTAAAGATCGCGATCTTACCGCCGGCTTGCTGCTCATCGCGGCGACGGTGCTGGCTTTGATCGCGGAAAATTCCCCGCTGCAGTCTCTCTATCGCGGATTTCTTGAAACGCCCGTATCGGTCAGGATCGGCGATGCCGGTCTCGCCAAGCCCATGTTGTTGTGGATCAACGACGGGCTTATGGCGATCTTCTTTCTGCTGATCGGGCTGGAGATCAAACGGGAGCTGATCGAAGGCCATCTTCAGGATCTTCGCCAGCTTGCGCTGCCGGCGGCGGGCGCCGTGGGCGGCATGGCGATCCCCGCCCTGATCTACGTGCTCGTCAATGTGGACAATGAGCGGCTCCTGACGGGTTGGGCGATTCCATCCGCGACGGATATCGCCTTCGCGCTTGGCATTCTCGCCATGTTTGGAAGCCGGATTCCGACGGGGCTCAAGGCCTTTCTGATGCTGGCGGCGGTATTTGACGATATCGGCGCCATCATCGTCATTGCCCTGTTCTATTCCGGCGAGCTGGCGCCGTCGATGATCGCGGGCGCGGGCGCGGTTCTGGTCGGGCTTTTCGCCTTGAACCGACTGCATGTCCATAAAATCTGGCCATACGCGCTATTGGGCGTGATTTTCTGGATCTGCGTGCTGAAAAGCGGTGTCCATGCGACGCTCGCCGGCATCGTCGTCGCGCTGGCGATCCCCATGGAACGGCTGGATGATCGAAGCGACTATGCCGCGGTCGGGCGCCGGATCGAATATGAGCTTCACAGCCTCGTCGGCTTCGTCATCGTTCCGATCTTCGCCTTTGCGAATGCCGGCCTGAGTTTCGAAGGACTGTCTCTCGGAGCGCTGCTGAGCCCGGTGCCGCTCGGTATCGCGCTCGGCCTGTTTATCGGCAAGCAGATCGGCATGTTCCTGCCGAGTTTCGGGCTTATCAGGATCGGCCGGGCGAAATTGCCGGAGGGCGTGACCTGGCTCGGCTTCTACGGCGCCTGCGTACTGGCGGGCGTGGGCTTCACGATGAGCCTGTTCATCGGCTCTCTCGCCTTCGACGATCTGGCGGAGGTCAGCGCCCTGGATCTTTCCTATGCCGGGCAGGTGCGGCTCGGCGTGCTTGTCGGGTCTGTGCTGTCAGCGATAACGGGCAGCGTCCTGCTGTATCTCGGAACGCGAAAAAACACCTTATAACAATGGCTTAGTGTCTACGGGAGCAGGATCGTCGATCCGGTCGTGCGGCGTGCGGCAAGATCGCGGTGCGCGGTCGCGACGTCGGCGAGCGGATAGGTCTGTTTGATCTCGATCTTGACCGCGCCGGAGGTCACGACGTCGAACAAGCGCCTTGGCTATCGCTTCGAGATCCGGCCGGGTGGCGCAATAATGGAACAGACTTGGCCGCGTCAGGAACAGCGAGCCCTTGGTGCCGAGCAGCGCCGGGCTGATGGCCGGGGGAGGACCGGACGCGTTGCCGAACGAGACCATCATGCCGAGCGGTTTCAAGCTGTCGAGTGATGCTTCGAACGTATCCTTGCCGACGGAATCATAGACGACGTTCACGCCCTTGCCGTCGGTCAGCTCCTTGACGCGGGCGGTGATATCCTCGTTACGGTAGAGGATGATCTCGTCGCAGCCATGCGCCCTGGCGAGAGCGGCCTTTTCTTCGGATCCCACCGTGCCGATGACCCGGGCACCGATATGCCGGGCCCATTGCGACAGAATGAGGCCGACCCCGCCGGCCGCGGCATGGAGCAGGATCGTGTCGCCCGATTTGACCGGAAAAGTGCGGGTGACGAGGTAGCACACCGTCATGCCCTGAAGCATCATGGCGGCGGCCTGCCGGGTGGAAATCCCCTCGGGGAGCTTCAGAAGGCTGTGCGCCGACATGACGCGGGCCTGGGCATAGGCGCCGGGTGCGCTCGTGGCATAGGCGACGCGATCGCCGGGCTTGAAAGTGCTGACGTCCGGACCGACGGCTTCGATGACGCCCGCCGCCTCGCTGCCGAGGCCACTCGGGAAGGTCAGGGGATAGAGCCCGCTCCGATAATAGATCTCGACGAAATTCAATCCGATCGCTTCGTGACGAACCAGAACCTCGCCCGGGCCCGGATCGGCGAGCGGGACGTCGACGAGCGCCATGACCTCCGGACCGCCGGCCTTGTCGAGACGGATAGCTTTGGTGGTGGCGCTCATCCTTTGGCCTCAGCGCAGATTGAGATTGAAGAAGTCGATGGTGCGCTTGTTGGCGAGGGTCGCCGCCTGCTTGTCGTAATGCTGGCCGCCGACGCGGGCGAAGGCGTGGTCGCAGCCGGGATAGGAATGGACGGTGACCTTGCGGTTGGATTTGAGGCCGTCCTTGATCTTGGCCTGGTCCTCCTTCGGTACGAACCCGTCTTCTTCCGCGATATGAAGCATCAAGGGCTTCTTTATATTATTGGATTCATTCAGGAAATTCTGGATCATGACCCCGTAGTAGCCGACCGAGGCATCGCTCGAGGTACGGCAGGCCATCAGATAGGCGAGCTGACCGCCGAGGCAATAGCCGACCGCGCCGACCCGGCCCGACGAGCCTTTCTGGTGCCTCAGGTGATCGAGCGTCGAGGTCAGATCGTCGATGCCCTTGTCGAGATTGAAGCCCTGCATGAGCTTGAAGGCCTTGTCCCATTCCGCCTGGGTCTTGTCGGAGATCTGGACGCCCGGCTCCTGGCGCCAGAACAGGTCGGGGCAGGCGACGAGAAAGCCCTGGGCGGCGAATTCGTCGGCAATGCCCCGCATGACGGCGTTCACGCCGAAGATTTCCTGGATGAGAACGATGCCCGGACCGCTGCCCGATTCCGGAACGGAGAGATAGGCGGAGAAGCGGCCGCCGTCCTTGGCGGAAATGGTGATATCGGTGCCTGGCAAGAGAGGTCTCCCGGGATGGTTTCAGGGGGTGGGGTAAGGCCGGGAACTTTAGCGCTGGCGGCGGGTTTTGTCACCCGCCGCCTGGCGCGAATTCGGGGTCAGATGGCGACGCCTTCGAGGCGGAGAAGCGCGCGCTTGGTGTCGAGCCCCTCGCCGCCGGAATAGCCGCCGATAGACCCTTGAGATCCCAGAACGCGGTGACAGGGGATGAATATCGGGATCGGGTTGCGGCCGCAGGCCTGGCCCACGGCGCGCGGGGCGGAATCGATCAGCCGGGCGATATCGCCATAGGTTCGGGTAGCGCCGGGCGGAATGTCACGGATCGCTTTCCACACGCGCTTCTGAAAGACCGTGCCGGCGGGGGCGAGCGGCAGATCGAATGTCTGGCGCGTGCCGTCGAAATAGTCCTCGAGCTGGGCGCAGGCGCGGCGCAGCAGCGGCGTTTCCTGTTGCAGGGAGCTCCAGCCCCAGTCCCCGGAGACGATGACGCCGTCTTCTTCGCTGACGGTGATGTCGCCAATCGGGCTGTGAAGGGAAAGCTGAGGCATGGCGGTGTCCGGATCTTATGCGGCGGGGCTTGTGACGACCGAACCGGTCGAACGGGCTGAGAGGAGAATGGCGACAAGGGCCTCGGGCTCGGTGATGGGAAGCGAGCAATGGCTATTGACGCAAACGAAGGCCGCGGTCTGCCCGCTGGCGGTGGTTTTGCCGGCCGCCGGATGGTTTTCGGGAAGGGCCGTGCCGGGAGCGACGACCTGCAGGGTGTGAAGCGGAAGGGAAACCTCGCGGACGGCGCGGAGAAAGGCGTCGGTCTTGGCCTCGCCGCGCGTTCCGGTGATGACGATGTCGACCGACCGGTTCAACAGCTCGGATCCTTTGACGAGGCTCGCGAGACCGATGCCGAAGCGCGAGAAATCGCCCGCGAAGGCGGTGATGGTGGCCTTGGCGGAGTCGTGATAGGCGCGCTCGCCGGTCAAATGATAAAGCGCGGCAAGGACTTGGGCGGCGAGACCGTTGCCGGCGGGCGTGGCGTTGTCGAGGGCCGCGCGGGTGCGGGCGATCAGGGCTTCGGCATCGTCGGCGGTCAGGAAATAGCCGTTTGCGGCACGGTCGAGATAATGCGCATCGATGGTCGCCATCCATTGACGGGCCTTGTCGAGATAGGCCTCCTCGCCGGTGACGTCGTGAAGGACGATGGCGGCATGGGCCATGCTGGCGTAATCGTCCAGCAGGCCGCGATGACGGGCGGTGCCGTTCCGCGAGGAATGGAGAAGCCGGGCGGGATCGGCCGGGTCGGTGTGTACCGAGACGATGGCGTCGAAGGCGCGCCTTGCGGCGGCGATCCAGTCATCCTTGGCGAAAATGGCGCCGGCCTCGGCAAGCGCAGCGATTGCGAGGCCATTCCAGTCGGCGAGGACCTTGTCGTCCCAGCCGGGCTTGATGCGCTTGTCCCGGACCTCGAACAGCGTCCGGCGGGCGCGTTCCAGGCGGGCGATTTCTTCGGGGGTCAGGCCGCGGGACCGGTTCTTGAGGAGGTTGAGGATCGTCTTGCCTTCCCAGTTGCCGGCGGGTGTGACGTCGTAAAGGCTGGCGAAGAGATCGAAATCGTGGCCGAGCAGGCTTCGGATCTCATCGGCGGTCCAGACGTAATATTTGCCTTCCTCGCCTTCGGAGTCGGCGTCCTGGCTGGCGGCGAAGGCGCCGTTTATCGGTGATCATTTCCCGCAGGAGCCATGCGACGGTTCTCGCGACCCGGTTCTGATAGACCGGGTTGCGGGTTTCCTGCCAGACATGGCTATAGAGGGAGACAGCTGGGCGTTGTCGTAGAGCATTTTCTCGAAATGCGGCACGAGCCAGCTTGATCGACGGTATAGCGCGCGAAACCGCCGCCGAGATGGTCGTAAATGCCGCCGGCGGCCATGTGATCGAGCAGTGCGGAGCACGGCCTTGGCATAGGCGTTGTCGCCGGTGCGGAGATAGGCGCGCCAAATGAGCTCGAAGACATAGGGCTGCGGGAATTTTGGCGCCTGGCCGATGCCGCCATTGTGTTTGTCGGCCTGTTTTAGCGCTGAATCGGCGAGAATCAGCTCCGCCTTGGGGTCCAGCTCGCCGGGCGTCGGCGCGGTGGCGAGCAGGCTCAGCCGGTCGGTGAGCGCGGTGACATTGTTGGCTATGGCGTTCTTGTCAGTCTTGTAGACCTCGGAGACGCGGGTGAGAACCTCGCCGAAGCCCGGACGGCCGTAATTGGGCTCGGGCGGGAAGTAGGTGCCGCCCCAGAACGGTTTGCCCTCGGGGGTGAGGAACATGGTCAGGGGCCAGCCGCCGGCCTGACCCAGAAAGTTCAAGGCATTCATATAGATAGTGTCGATATCGGGGCGCTCTTCGCGGTCGACCTTGATATTGACGAAGTGCTCGTTCATGAGCGCCGCGATCTTGGGGTTCTCGAAGCTCTCGTGCTCCATGACATGGCACCAGTGGCAGGCCGCGTAGCCGATCGAGAGCAGGATCGGCTTGTCGACGGAGCGGGCGTAGTCGAGGACGTCCGGTCCCCAGGGTTGCCAATGGACCGGATTGTCCTTGTGCTGGAGCAGATAGGGGCTGGTCTGGTCTCCGAGACGGTTGGTGCGGAAGGCGTCGGTCATGGCGGCAGGGTCGTCCTGGACGGTGGGCGGATGGTTGAGGGCGTATCATAAGGGCGTTGAACCGGGTTTGACCATGACATAAGGTCAAGCAGATACAGTGTTTTGTGCGCGGATGTGCCGGATCGGGCGCGACCTGCCGCTATCGGGAGGACGACCATGAAAGTGACGGTCAATATCGATTGCACGCCGGAGGAGGCGCGGGCCTTCCTGGGGCTGCCGGATGTGTCCAAGCTGCAGGACGCCTTCATCAAGGAAATGCGGAAATCCATGGAAAAAGCCGCGAATGCCGGGAATTTCCAGGAACTGATGAATTTCTGGATGCCGGGCGGCGGGCAAAGCTGGCAGGACATGCAGAAGGCGTTCTGGGAAGCTGCCGTGCCGAAGGGCAAGAGCGGCGAGTGATCGCCGGTTGCGCTCGCATAGAGAAGCTGGGTTCGCACAGAGAATAAGTCAGAACGAGATCAGAAGTGACAGGAGCGGACGAGCGGATGGCCGAGGATCCCAAGCCCTATTTCAAAAGCCATGTCTTCGTGTGCGTCAATGCGCGGCCGAAGGACGATCCGCGGGGCTGCTGCAGCTCGAAGGGCGCAGTTGTCTTGCGCAACTATATGAAGACGCGCGCGAAGGAACTGGGGCTTAAGGGCATCCGGATCAACGGGGCGCAGTGTCTGGACCGGTGCGAATTGGGGCCGACGCTGGTGATTTATCCCGAAGGGGTCTGGTATCACTATCGGACCAAGGAGGATCTCGAGGAGATTCTGGAGACTCACGTCCGGGACGGCGGCCGGGTCGATCGGCTGATGATGCGGCCGGAATGGAAAGAACTGGGCGATACGCCCTGGGTCGAATAAGCGTCGCGGCAGACTGCGGATATCAGGGACCGGAGACCGATCCGGCCCATAATCGGTAATACAGTTTCACCATGACCATCTATGCGTTGGCGTCGGGCCGGGGTAAGGCCGGGATCGCGGTAATCCGGCTATCGGGTCCGCGGGTTGCGGCGGCGGTCGAGGATTTGACCGGTAAAGGAGCGCCGGAGGCCGGGCGGGTAAGCCTGCGCGCGATCCGGGATCCCGGCTCGGGGGAGGAAATCGACCGCGGGCTGGTTCTGTTTTTCAAGGGGCCGCAAAGCTATACGGGAGAGGACGTCGCCGAATTTCACGTCCATGGCGGTCCGGCGGTCGTGGCGCGTTTGCTTGAGATACTGGGCCGTATCGAGGGCCTTCGGCCGGCCGAGGGGGGCGAATTCACCCGGCGGGCCTTCGAGAACGGGCGGCTGGATCTCACGCGCGCGGAGGCGGTCGGCGATCTGATCAATGCCGAGACCGAAGGTCAGAGACGGCAGGCCTTGCGCCAGATGGAGGGGGCGCTCGGGGAGCTTTACGAGGGCTGGCGTTCCGCGATCGTGAAGGATCTGGCCTGGATAGAAGCCGTGATCGATTTCCCGGAGGAGGAAGTGCCGGTCGAGGTGCCGGACCAGATCTGGTCCAGCCTCGGCAAGCTCAGTGCTGCGATCGAAAACCATCTGGCGGACGGCCATGTCGGGGAGCGGGTGCGAGAGGGTTTCCGGATCGCGATCGTCGGGCCGCCGAATGTGGGTAAATCGTCGCTCTTGAACGCCCTTGCGCGGCGCGAGGCAGCGATTGTCTCGGAAATCGCCGGGACGACGCGGGATGTCGTCGAGGTTCGCCTGGAGATCGGGGGATTTCTGATGACGGTCGCCGATACGGCGGGGTTGCGGGAGTCCGAGGATCCGATCGAGCGGGAAGGGACGCGTCGGGCGAGGGAGGTCGCGCGTCGGGCGGATATCGCGCTTTTGGTCCGGGATGCGTCGAAACTGAGGGAATCCCCGCCGGAAGAAGTGGTTGACTGCACCGAACGGTGGGTCGTCTGGAATAAGGTGGATTTGCTGAGAGGCGGGGACTTCCGGGAGCTCGCGATGCGGGACGACGAGGGGGTGTTCGTCTCGGCCAAGACGGGGGGCGGTATCGCCGCGCTTGAGCAGCGGCTCGCGGAATTCGTCGAGCATCAGAATATCGGCGGGGGCGGCGAGGTGGTCTTGACCCGGGAACGCCATCGCCGGGCGCTGGAGGAAGCGTCGGATCGGCTTCGCGAAGCGCTCTCCGACCGGAGCCGGGATCTGGAGTTGATTGCCGAGGAAGTCAGGCTTTCGGCACGTAGTTTGGGCCGGATCACAGGCCGTGTGGATGTCGAGGACGTGCTCGATGTGGTGTTCCGGGACTTTTGTATCGGCAAATAGCCCGGTATGGGCGGGGCAATCGGGTTTCCGTCCGTTGTTCCACGTGGAACACGCCTGAATATACGGCGCTGTGCTTGACACAAAACGGTTGAAACCCGAGAGTGCGCGCCGTCGGGAGCGAGGAGTTCAGCCTATATGTCGGCGTTCGATGTCATCGTGATCGGAGGCGGCCATGCCGGCACGGAAGCGGCCGCGGCGTCGGCGCGGCTCGGGGCGAAAACCCTGCTCGTCACCCATTCCCTGGAAACCATAGGTGCGATGTCGTGCAATCCGGCCATCGGAGGGCTCGGCAAGGGACATCTCGTGCGGGAAATCGATGCCCTGGACGGCGTGATGGGCCGTGCGGTCGACCGCGGGGGCATCCAGTTTCGCATGCTCAACAGGCGGAAGGGCCCGGCGGTCAGGGGTCCGCGGGCGCAGGCGGACCGGAAACTGTATGCGGCGGCCGTTCAGGACATTCTGCGGGAATATGAAGCGCTGGAAATTCTGGCGGCGAGCGTCGAGGATCTTGATCGTCGCCGAAGAGGGCGGAAAGCCGGTCGTTCGAGGCGTTGTGACAGGCGATGGGCGCGAAATTCGGGCGCACGCGGTGGTTCTGACGACGGGGACGTTCCTCAGGGGTCTGATTCATATCGGCGAGAAGAAGGTTTCGGCGGGACGATACGGCGAGGCGCCCGCGATCGGGCTTTCGGACACCATTCGGGGCTTGGGCTTTTCGGTTGGCAGGCTCAAGACCGGCACGCCGCCAAGGCTTGACGGCAGGACGATCGATTGGGCGGCGCTCGAAATTCAGGAAGGCGACGATCCCGCGATCCCGTTTTCGTTTCTGACGGATCGGATCACGACGCCGCAGATTTCCTGTCATATCACCACGACGACCGAAGCCGGGCATGCCCTGATCCGGGAGAATTTGCACCGGGCGCCGCTTTATTCGGGCCAGATCGAAGGAACCGGCCCGCGCTATTGTCCGTCCATCGAGGATAAGGTCGTCCGGTTCAAGGAACGGGCGGGACATCAGATCTTTCTGGAGCCGGAAGGGCTGGACGACGACACGATCTATCCGAACGGCATTTCGACCTCGCTGCCGGAGGACGTGCAGCGGGCGCTGGTTGCGAGCATCCCGGGCCTTGAAAAGGCGCTGATCAAGCGTCTTGGCTACGCGATCGAGTACGACTTCGTCGATCCCCGCGAGCTGATGCCGACACTGGAAACGCGCCGGGTGTCGGGGCTCTATCTCGCTGGTCAGATCAACGGCACGACCGGTTATGAGGAAGCGGCAGGGCAGGGGCTCGTTGCCGGCCTCAACGCAGCGCTCGCCGCCGGCGGGTCCGAGCCGTTCGTGCTGGACCGGGCCGAGGCCTATATCGGCGTGATGATCGACGATCTGATCACGCGCGGGACGGCCGAGCCCTATCGCATGTTTACCTCCCGCGCCGAATACCGGCTGCGGCTTCGGGCCGACAACGCGGATCAGAGACTGACCCCGCGCGGTATCGAGGCGGGTTGTGTCGGGGTGCGGCGCCGGGAGGCTTTCGGGACCAAGGCAGACGGAACTCCTGGAAGGCCGTAAGTTACTGGAAAATAATTCGATTTCTCCTTCCGAGGCCGGACGGCACGGGATCAGGATCGTGCAGGACGGACAGCGCCGTTCGGGGTTCGAGTTGCTGGCCTATCCCGATGTGACGGTGGCGACCTTGGCGGGGATCTGGCCGGAATTGGGCTCGATCCGTCCGGCGATCGTCGAACAGCTGGAGATCGATGCGAAATACCGGTCCTATGTCGAGCGGCAGGAGGCGGATGTCGAGGCGTACCGGAAAGATGAGGCGCTGGTGATCCCGGTCGGAGCTTTCCTACGCGGCGATCGGGGGGCTCTCCACCGAGGTGCGCGAGAAGCTCGAGCGCGCCCGTCCGGCGACACTCGGTGCGGCGGCGCGGATCCCCGGCGTGACACCGGCAGCCGTGATGTCGTTGCTGGTGCATGTCCGGCGCGGCGGGTGGCGGCGCAGCGCGTGACCGGACCCGCGGCTCAACCGATTTTCGGTCCTGAAGAGTTTCGCCGGGCGACCGGTGTTCCACGTGGAACACTGGAGCAGCTCGAACGCTATGCCGAGCATCTCGTCACCTGGCAGAAACGATTGAACCTCGTCGCGCCGTCGACCATTCCCGATCTCTGGCGCCGCCATATGCTCGATTCGGCCCAGCTCTATCCCTTGATCAAGGACACAGGCCTCGTTGCGCCCGAGCGGCCGCTGGTCGATCTCGGAAGCGGAGCCGGGTTTCCCGGCCTGGTTCTGTCGATCATGGGTATCCGTCCGGCGATTCTCGTCGAATCGGATTCGCGAAAATGCGCGTTTTTGCGGGAAGCGATTCGGGTCAGCGAGGTGAACAAGAATCGAGTCGCGACCGATTCTGTGGATATCTTCCGCAACCGCATCGAGAACTCTGGCCCCGAGACCCGCCGGCGTGATCACCGCCCGCGCTCTCGCGCCACTGAAGGAACTCCTTGTCTTCGCAGAGTCTTTTCTCACTACAGATAGTATTTGCGTGTTTTTGAAGGGACAAGATGTAGAGGCTGAATTGACCGAGGCTACTAAATACTGGAAGATGGACGTCGATAAAGTTCCCAGCCAGACAGATCCTGCAGGAACGATTTTGTGCTTGAGAGGAGTGCATCGTGTCGGACGTCCTGAGTCGGCCAAGTCAGCCAAATAATCAATCCGCTCAACCGGTTAACACCCAAATGGTGAGCGACGGCTCGCGTGCGCTGAGAAAGCGCGCCGGCCAGACCAAGATTCTGGTGGTTGCCAATCAGAAGGGCGGCGTCGGCAAGACAACGACCGCCATCAATCTGGCAACCGCGCTTGCCGCCGTCGGCCGCCGGGTGCTGATCCTGGATCTCGATCCCCAGGGCAATGCCAGTACGGGCCTCGGCATCGATCGCGTGAACCGCACGGTCTCCACTTATGAAGTGTTGCTCGGCTCGGCGAGCGTCGTCGAAGCGGCGGTGCACAGCAATATTCCGGGTCTCGATATCGTTCCGTCGACGGTCGACTTGTCCGGCGCCGAAATCGAGCTGATCGATCTGCCGCAGCGTTCCTATCGGCTGCGCGCGGCGCTCGACTCCGCGATCGGATCCGAGGGCGGCCTTCCTTATGACTATGTGCTGATCGACTGCCCGCCGTCGCTGAACCTCCTGACGCTGAACGCCCTCGTGGCGTCGGACAGCGTGCTGGTGCCGCTGCAGTGCGAATTCTTCGCGCTTGAAGGCTTGAGCCTGCTGCTCCGCACGGTTGAGCGCGTGCGGTCGGCCTACAACCCGGATCTCGAAATCCAGGGCGTCGTGCTGACCATGTTCGATGTGCGCAACCGCCTGTCGGATCAGGTCGCGGCGGACGTCCGCAGCTATCTCGGCGACAAGGTGTACAATACCGTCATTCCGCGCAATGTGCGGATTTCGGAAGCGCCGTCCCATGGCAAGCCGGCGCTTCTCTATGATTATCGCTGCGCCGGAAGCCAGGCCTATATCAAGCTCGCGGGCGAGATCATCCGCCGCGAAAACCGTCCCCACGCAGCCTAGAGCGAAGTCAGATGAGTATCGACATGGTAGAAGGAAAATCCCGCCGCCCGATCGGTCTCGGCCGGGGCCTCTCGGCCCTCCTGGGAGATGAAGCGGCACCATCGGTTCCGGTGGCGAGCAGCGCGCCGGCCGGAGAGGCGAACAGCGGGGGCGAGACGCGCATCCCGATCGAGTTTCTGCGGCCCAACCGATATCAGCCAAGAACCTATTTCGACATCGAAACGATCCGCGATCTCGCGGCATCGATTCAGGAACAGGGCATTCTCCAGCCGATCCTGGTACGGCCGGTAAAGGGCGAACACGACGCCTATGAAATCATCGCCGGCGAACGCCGGTGGCGCGCCGCCCAGACCGCCCAGCTTCACGAGGTGCCGGTCATCATCCGCTCGATGACGGATTCGGAAGCCCTCGAAGTCGCGCTGATCGAAAATATCCAGCGCGAAAACCTGAACGCGATCGAAGAGGCGCTGGCCTATCGCCGGCTGCAGCGCGAGTTCGGCTATACGCAGGACCAGCTGTCGGACGCGGTCGGCAAGAGCCGCAGCCATGTCGCCAATCTGATGCGGCTGCTCGATCTGCCGCAGGTGGTTCAGGATATGGTGGCCGACGGCAAGCTCAGCATGGGCCACGCCCGCGCGCTGGTGACGGCGGCCGATCCCGCCGCGCTCGCCAAGCAAGTCGTCGCCAAGGGCCTCAATGTCCGCCAGACCGAACAGCTCGCGCAGCGCGCGGATGCGGACAGGCCCGCCGCCAAGGCGAAGCCGCAGAAGGATGTGAACACGCTCGAACTGGAGCGTGACATCTCCTCGGCTCTCGGCCTCACGGTCGCGATCTCGGACAAGGGCAAGGGCGGTCAGGTCCTGATCCGCTATACGACGCTCGATCAGCTCGACGAAGTCTGCCGCCGGCTCTGCCATCACATCGACGACTAGAGCCGAAAACGGGTCATCGTCCTCCGGCCGTCAGGCCCGCGCCGCGCGGGCGGCGGCCGCGAGCGCGATGCATTCCCGGCTGCAGATCGCTTCCGCCGGCAGGCCGGTCGTCTTGCACTGAACCTCGGCGCGGATCAGCCGTTCGAGCGCCGCGCCGATCTTCAGGCCGGCCACAGCCGTAATTGACGCTCGAAATTCGCCCGTTCCTTGAAAAAGACCGGCGGCCGCATGGCGGCAATCGCCTGGCTCGGCGGTTTCGCCCTTGGCAACCAGCCCGGCCGCCCGGTGAAGACGCTGAAAATGGCGCATCACCGCCCGCAGCACCATGACCGGCTGCTCGCCTTCATCGAACAGGCGGGCAAGATCCCGGTCGAGCGCCGGTACGTCGCCATCCGCCACGGCCCGGACCACATTATCGAGCGCCAGAGCGGCCACATCGCCGATACAGGCGCGGACATCGTCCAGCGTCACGGGGCGCTTTCCGGTCCGCCCGTTGCTTTCCGCCAGCGGCCGTCGCCCTTGTACAGCACCAGCTTTTCGATCTCGCGCCGGGAGATCTGGCGGTCGGCGCCGAGATGGGCCGACCAGAAAATCGAGCGCGTCCTGCTCGGCGGCGAGCCCGGCGACGGCCAGCTCGTCCGAGAATCATGGATTCGAGACTGCCGGCATCGTCCGCGTAGCAGGGGATGGCGGGCGAAAGCTTGGCGTCCTCGAAGGCCTTGCGCAGCGAGGAGCGGGGCCCGAGATCGCCCGCGCTGACGATGACGAGCGAGACCGGCGCGCCCTTCGTCGCGTCGCAGTCCTCAAGAAACTTCCCCATGGGTGCGCCGAGCGCATCGGTAGCACCGGAAATCAGCACGACGCGCTTTCCTCCGATCATGGACAGCGCCTGCGCCTCGTCGTGAAGCCGCGCCGGATCGTCCTTGATGTCCGAAAGCTCAAGCGTCGCGACGCGGAACGGATCCTTGAGATCGCCGGCGACCGCCTTGCCGAGCATCTGGGTCCGCTCGCGCACCAGCCCCTCGTCCGGACCATAGATCAGCACGGCCGGTGCGGAGTCGCTCGGCTTTCTGAGGAAAGCCGCTATTTCCGAAGGCTTCAGCTTCACGACGTCTGACCCTATTTGCCCGAGCTGGCTGAATAGCGGGTGCCGTATTCCTGGAAATGAGCGGCGAGCTGCAGGACGATCTGGTTGGCGACGTCGATCGCCATGCGCTCCTCGCCGTCGCGCTCCGCGGTCAGGGTCGAAAAGTCCTTCTGGACGACGTCGAAGGACGCGATCGAATTGCCCGAGCCTGAAAAGACCACTTTGTCGGCGGAATCGCGCAGCAAATAGGTCGCGTTCAGGCGCAGATTCACGCGGGTGATGGACTCGTCCCGGCGGTAGCCGACGCCCTGGCGATGCAGGTCCAGCTTGACCTCGAGCCGGTAATCCGGCGCGCCGGGCTCGCCTTCGGGATTGATCTGATCGAGCAGGGTGTTGCGGACCTGCTGCCCGATCCGGTCCGGGATCGGCGCGATCTGGATGCGCGCGAGATCGGCCGGAAGATTGCGGGTGCCGCCATCCGAGCCGTAAAGCGGCTGAAATCCGCAGGCGCCAAGCATCGGCGTGATGAATAGAACCAGGAAAAGGGCCCTGACCGCCGCGCTCATGGTCCGACCACGATATTGACGATCCGGTTCGGCACCACGATCACCTTCCGCACGGCCTTTCCGTCGATCGCGCGCTTGACGCCGTCGAGATCCAGGGCGATCGCCTCAAGGGCGGCCTGATCGGAATCCTTCGCGGCGTCGAACGTACCCCGCAGCTTGCCCATCACCTGCACCGCGATGGTAACCGTGTCCTCGGTGGTGAGGCTTTGATCCGCCACCGGCCACGGCGTGTCGGCGAGCAGGGAGTCGTGGCCGAGCACGGTCCAGAGTTCTTCCGAGAGATGCGGCGTCATGGGCGACATCAGGCGCACCAGCCCTTCGAGCCCCTCGCGATAGGCGAAACCGGCCCCGTCGCCCGCGGTCTTGGGATCGAAGGAGGCGAGTTCGTTGGTCAGCTCGTATATCCGGGCCACCGCGCGGTTGAAGTGAAACTTCTCGATATCCTGGGTCAACGCCAGAATGGTCTTGTGAGTTGCGCGGCGCAACTTGAGCGCCGTCTCCGAGAAGCCTGCCGGGGCGGGCGAATCCACGGCGGACACCGTCGCGGCGCCTTCCCTCACCAGCCGCCAGACACGCTGGGTGAAGCGCCAGGCGCCCTCGATGCCGGCTTCGCTCCATTCCATGTCGCGTTCCGGCGGGCTGTCGGAAAGCATGAACCACCGGGTCGTGTCGCAGCCGTAATGATCGAGGATCTGCGTCGGATCTATGGTGTTCTTCTTGGACTTGCTCATCTTTTCCGAGCGGCCGACGGTCACCGGCTTGTGGCCGACGACGGTCACCATCTCGTCACCGATGGGGCCCTTGGTCACGTCTTCGGGCGACAGCCATTTGCCGTCCTCGTCCCGGTAGGTCTCGTGACACACCATGCCCTGGGTGAAGAGGCCCTTGAACGGCTCGGCAATATTGAGATAGCCGCATTCCTTGAGCGCCCGGGTGAAGAAGCGCGAATACAGCAGATGCAGGATCGCATGCTCGACGCCGCCGACATACTGGTCGACCGGCAGCCAGCGATCCACCGCCGCGCGGTCGAAGGCGCTGTCGGCTTTGGGCGAGCAATAGCGCGCGAAATACCAGGACGAATCGACGAAGGTGTCCATCGTGTCGGTCTCGCGCCGGGCCGCCGCGCCGCAGGCCGGGCAGTCGACATTCTTCCAGGTCGGGTGATTTTCGAGCGGATTGCCCGGCCCGTGAAGGCTGACATCCTCGCGGCAGCACGACGGGCAGGTCCTTTTCCGGAACCGGCACCACGCCGCAGGAAGCGCAATGAATGATCGGAATCGGGCAGCCCCAATAGCGCTGGCGCGAAATTCCCCAGTCGCGCAGACGGAAATTGACCGTCCGTCGACCGCGCCCCGCCGTTTCCAGCCGTTCTGATACCGTGCGCTTGGCGTCCTCGACCGTCATACCGTCGAGAAAGCCGGAATTCGCCAGGCGGCCGGGGCCCGTATAGGCTTCCTCGCCGACCTCGAAGCTCGCCGGATCCTCAGCCGACGGAATGACGACCGGCCGGACGGGGAGGGCATATTTCCGGGCGAAGTCCAGATCGCGCTGATCATGGGCCGGACAGCCGAAAATCGCGCCGCTGCCGTAATCCATCAGCACGAAATTCGCGACATAGACCGGCAGCTCGCGTCCCTCGACAAAGGGATGCGCGGCGGTGAGCCCGGTATCGAAGCCCTTCTTCTCGGCGCGCTCGATGGCCTCCTCGCTGGTGCCGAGGCGGCGGCATTCCTTGACGAAGTTCTTGAGCCCGGCATTGGTCGCGGCGAGCGCGTCGGCCAACGGATGATCCGCCGAGATCGCGCAGAAGCTCGCGCCGAAAATCGTATCGGGCCGGGTGGTATAGACCTCGAGCTCGGGCGCCACGGAGAGCTTCGCGAGCGGCGCGCCGGCAAGCGCGAAGGTCATCCGCAGGCCCTCGGAGCGGCCGATCCAGCTCTGCTGCATCAGCCGGACGCGCTCCGGCCAGCCGGTCAGGGTCCTCGAGGCCGGCCTCCAGATCGGCGGCGAATTTGGTGATGCTGCAGGAACCACTGGGTCAGCTCGCGCCGCTCGATCAGCGCGCCGGAGCGCCAGCCGCGGCCGTCGATCACCTGCTCGTTCGACAGCACCGTATGATCAACCGGATCCCAGTTCACCCAGCTCTTCCGCCGATAGGCGAGATCATGGGCGTAGAAATCCAGGAACATCTTCTGTTCGTGGCGGTAATAGGCCGGATCGCAGGTCGCGATCTCCCGGCTCCAGTCATAGGAAAAGCCGAGCCGCTTCAACGGCTCCTTCATCGCCTCGATGTTCTGCCGTGGTCCAGGTTGCGCGGATGGATGCCGCGCTCGATCGCGGCATTTTCCGCCGGCGTGCCGAACGCATCCCAGCCCATCGGATAGAGCACGTCGAAACCGCTCGCCCGCTTGTAGCGCGCGACGAGATCGCCAAGCGTATAGTTGCGGACGTGACCCATATGGATCCGGCCCGACGGATAGGGGAACATTTCGAGGACGTAATATTTCGGCTTCGAGGCGTCCTCGCGGGTGCTTGAAAGTCTCCCGCTCAGCCCAGATTTTCTGCCATTTGCGCTCGGCCGCCTGGGCGTTGTACCGCGCCCCCGGCCGCACCGGAATTGGATGACGGTTTTCCCGCCGCGTCCGCCGTTTTCTCCGACATCGAATGCGCGATCCACTCTGAACCTAAACGTTTACTTGCCTGACGGCGCCCGTTTCAAAGCCGCGGCTCCGGCGCCGGCCCCGTCGCCATCGATGGCCTCCGATCAGCCGTTATCGATCTCGCGCAGGCGGAGTTGCCGGGCCATGGTGAGGATGGCGTCCTCGATCTTGTCCGCCGTGCCCGGCTGGGTCGTCGGCCGACGACCCAGAGCGCCGGTCTGGTTCCGGACCTGGCGGAACACCGAAACCCGCAGCGTGTCGGCTCTCAGATCGCGACCGAGAATGAAGACCTCGACCTTGACCCGCTCGTTCTGAACATCGGGCGCGGAATACCAGTCCGACAGGATTACGCCCGGCGACGGGATCGGCCTTGCTGAGCGGCATGAATTTGAGCGTTTCGAGGCTGGCGCGCCATAGCAGGCCGTTGACGCGGGATGCCGGTCCCGAAGCTTCTCGCCGAGGCGAAAAACCGCGTGCCGAACGGATCCTCGCCTTCCTTGCCTTTGATGCGCGCAACCCGCGACGAGAACGGCACAAAACAGACCGGTCAACGCCATCCGCGCGGCGCCATGCGTCAAAACCCTAAAATTCATCGCCGATACGCTCCAATTCAACCGGCTTTCCGGTGCACTGTCACGATCCCGGAGACCGTCCGCCCTTTTACCGGTCCGGCGGGCAAAGAACAACATCCTTCCGTCTGCGGTTCTCTTCCGGAAGGGCTTGCCGGCCCGCTTCATCCACAGCGCGCCCGGTCAAAACCGTAATCGAAATGTAACCAGAGTCCAAGAAAAATGAGAAATCGCGCCCAAATCCTGAATTATCGTGGCCAAACTCTTGATTTGTTAGGCGTTCTGAGGTGTACTAATACTGACTAATAAGCTCTCCGAGTACGCCCGTGACGCGGAGAGCATAGGGATGGAAATAAGACATGCGGGAGAGTGGCAAAACCTCAAAGCGCATAGGCTTCGTCGCCGCCGGCCTTCTGGCCTGCCTCGCGACGACAAGCCTGACAGCGCCTGCTTACGCCGCCGGCAAGGGCGACGAGA
The DNA here is from genome assembly GCA_963822835.1 of uncultured Alphaproteobacteria bacterium. Classification (GTDB taxonomy): domain Bacteria; phylum Pseudomonadota; class Alphaproteobacteria; order CAVTAV01; family CAVTAV01; genus CAVTAV01. The sequence goes on from CAWGIZ010000010.1 coordinate 38,809, forward strand.
GCCGGGGGTTTGCCGGAATTCTCCACATGTTCAACATCTTCTCGAGACACAAGGACGACGCGCCCAAGGCCGTCGAGCAACCGGCACCGGCCTCGTCCGATCGCCAAGGTGACCGTGACGAGCGACGCGGACGGCTCGACCATGGGCATCGAGATCCCGCTCGACGATCCGGCCTCGCTCGCCAAGGGCGACGGCGCCTTCGTCTATCTGGAGACCGGGTCGAGCGCCGTGGATGCCGGCACGCTCAACAATCCGCTTCCCAAAACCATCGGCCAGTCCTCGACGTCGAACGCGGCGACATCGCTCGCCACGCGGGCCGCGACCTTCGGCGGCGCGGCGGCGGGCAGCGTTCCGTCTTCGCACGCTGTGGTGGACGGACTGCAGCCCGGATCGGTCTGGTCGTTCACGCCGCGCTACGCGACGCTGAATTTCGGCATTTCCTATTTGTCGGACGGGACGGTCGAGGGCGACCGCAAGGGATTCGAAATCGGCGTCACCTCGTCCTTCCTGCGCAGCGATGTGTCGGGCGGGCTGAAGGGCGCGTTCCTCAATGCGCCGCTGCTGGGCACCGACCGCAAGATTTCCAATCTCGGCGTTCATCTCGGCTATGCGGGCGTGACTTTCGGCGCCTCGCTGCAGCGGGACCGGACCGAGCTCGTGGGAACCCGGTCGGGTTACGATGTCGGCGTGAATTATCGCCGCGGCGCGTTCTCGACCAGCCTGCAGTTCTCGTCGACCACCAATCAGAGCAGCAAGGGCCTGTTGTTCCGGGTCAATCCCGACAACCGCATCTACGCCTTCGAATTCGGCGCAGCCTATAATCTGCGTCCCGGCATCAGCTTCGGCGGCGGGCTGCAGTATTTCAATTACAACAGCGTGACGCTGACGCCCGAAAACGACGAGGCGGCGGTCGTCTTCTTTGGCGGTAACGTCAACTTCTAAACCCCCGCTTTCCGTCTAGATCTTGTGCGCCGGGGCGAATGCGCCGATCGCCGCGATACCTGCCGCGCCGCTGCCGCCAAGACGCCGCGCCGTCGCCGCCGTCACCCCGCCGAGGGCATAGACCGGTATTTCAGACGCCTGAACGAGCCGCGCGAACCGCAGCGGTCCGATACCCGGCGCGCCGGCATGGCTGTCGGTCGGGAAGACGGGGGACACCAGCGCCGCGTCCGCGCCGACGATTTTGGCTCGATGCAGCGCCGGCGAGGAATGGGCGGCCACACTGATCAGCCATCCCGGCCGCCGCTGGCGCCAGGCCCGGGCCCGGCGGGCAAGACCTTCGGGAAAGTGGACGCCGTCCGCCCGGATACGGGCCGCCAGCGCGCCCGATCCCGCCACCAGCAGCAAGACCCCGCGCCGGCGGCATTCGCGGAGCAGAAGCCGGGCCAGCCGCTCGCGGTCGGGATGGTCGGTAATCGCGCAGGATCACGGCGGATCCTTCGGGGAGCGCCTTGACGGCAGCCACAGGATCCTTGAGACGTTTCGAGTCCGTAACCATGATCAGCGCCGGAAGAGGCACGCCGTCGCGGGCGCGCCGGCGGGCGGCTGTGCAATTGAGCTTCCGCGCGTGCTTTGCTAGGGTCGCGACCGCGTTCAGGGGAGATCTCCCGCAATCCGGACGAGGGCGCGCGCGCCCAAGGAGTTCAGACAAGCGTGACGGATGTTACCGCCAATCTCAAAGCGATCAAGGCGCGGGTCCGCGCGGCCGAGGCCGCCGCCGGCCGGTCGCCCGGGTTCGGCAGAACTCGTCGCGGTCGTCCAAAACTCACACCGCCGAGGAAATTCGTCCGGTGCTCGAGGCGGGTCATCGTGTCTTCGGCGAGAACCGTGTCCAGGAAGCCGCCGGCAAATGGCCCGCGCTCCGGGACGCGTTTCCCGATATCGAGCTCCATCTGATCGGGCCGCTGCAGACCAACAAGGTCGCTCAGGCCGTCGCGCTGTTCGATGTGATCCAGACGGTCGACCGGGAAAAGCTCGCGCGGGCGCTTGCCGCCGAATTCGCCCAGCACCGGCATCAGCCGCCGCGGTCTTCATCCAGGTCAACACCGGCGACGGAGCCGCAAAAAGCCGGCATTCTGCCCGAGCGACGCCGACGCTTTCATCCGCGCCTGCGTCGAGGATCACAAGCTGAATGCTCGGGTCTCATGTGTATCCCGCCCGTCGACGAGGAGCCCGCCCTTCATTTCGCGCTGCTCGCCAAGATCGCCACGCCGCAACGGCCTTGCGAAGCCTGAGCATGGGCATGTCGGGGGATTTCGAAACCGCCGTCCGCATGGGCGCGACCCATGTCCGGGTCGGCACGGCCATTTTCGGCGCCCGGCCAGCCGCCGCCCAGGCGTCTATCTGAATCCGGCTTCGATCTGAATCAGACTTCGATCCGGATCGTGTCGCCGGGCTCGGCGTCCCGCAGAATCTCGAGCAAATCCGCTTTGGCGAGCGCGACGCATCCTTCGGTCGGCGCGTAGTCCGGCTTGGCGCAATGCAGGAAAACAGCGCTTCCTGCGCCGGGCACCGGCGGATCGTCATTGTGGCCGAGCACCACGACAACGTCGTAAAGCCCGTCGTCCCGCCACATCGTCTCGGCGCTGGCCGGGTAGGGCAGGATCACCGGCCGGTTATAGGCCGGATCGTCCGGTGCGTCGCACCAGCCGTCATGACGCTCGATGGCGCGTGTGCCGAGCCCGGTTTGCGGCCGCGCGTCCCGGTCGGCGCGGTACAGAACGCGGCGCAACGGGAAGGATCCCGGCGGGTGTCGCCCGGTCGCCCTCGCGCTTGTCGGTCTTGATCCCGGCCGGGCCGAGCGCGCAAGGATAGTCACGGCCGCGCCACGTCACGGTGCCTTTGGCCTCGCCGGGGCGGGCGCGGACCTCGATCGTGCCTGTCACAGATAGTGCCCGCTGCGCTTCTTCTTGGTCGAGAGGTAGAATTCGTTGTGATTATTGGGCGGAAAGGCGTGCGCCACCCTCTCGGCGACGGTGATTCCCGCCGCCTCGAGCGCCGCAACCTTGTCCGGATTGTTGGTCAGCAGCCGGATCGCGCCGAAGCCCAACGCCTTGAGCATCTCCGCGGCCACGATGAATTCCCGCTCGTCGGCCTTGAAGCCGAGCCGCTCGTTCGCCTCGATCGTGTCGAAGCCCTGTTCCTGCAGCCGGTAGGCCCGGAGCTTGTTGACGAGGCCGATGCCGCGGCCTTCCTGGGCGAGATAGAGCAGCACGCCCGCGCCCGCCTTGGCGATGGTCCGGATCGCGCCCCGGAGCTGCGCGCCGCAATCGCATTTGAGCGAGCCCAGAAGATCGCCGGTCAGGCATTCCGAATGCAGCCGCACCAGATACGGGCGCGTCCGGTGCGGGCTCGCCGATCACGATGGCGAGATGCTCCGGACCGCCGTCGCGCGGCCGGAAGGCGACGATCCGCGATGCCTCGGCATCCTCGAGCGGCGACTTTGGTCGCGACCACGCGTTCGAGAAGCGGCATGGCGCCCTGATCGCGGAACCGCCTGATCTCGGCCAGGGTCACGACGGAAACGCCGCGCGCGGATGCCCAGGCCTCGGGTTCCGCCGCGTTACTGACCGCGACGGCGACGACCGCCGGCAAAAGGAGCGCCGGCCTTCACCAGGTCCATCGCGCCGCCTGACGCCGCGCTCACCGGATCGCGGGAGCGCTTGAAAGGGCCCCTGACCGTGCCGTCCAGATCATGCATCGGATCGGCAACCGCGCGGATCGCCTGGGCCGTCAATTCAGTGCCGACCGGCAGACGCAGAATGTCCTCGCCGCTTGGCGGGATATGAAGAATGGCGGCCCGGTTCGCGGTGATCAGGAGGGCAGGGCGCGCGCCGCTCCACCGGCGCAGCAGATCGAGAGACTCGTCCTGCACGAGTTCGGCCGCGAGTACGACCTCCGGCGCTTCGCTCTCCGCGCCGGCGATCAAGACGGGATCGCCGCGCCGCAAGGCCGAGATGGCGGCCTCGACACGGCGGCTCGTCGCGGGTATCGCGGGATCTGTCTGGTCCGGTTCCATACGCATCCGATCTTGAACCGCGGGCGGCAGACCTCATCTTCAAGGAACGGCACCCGTGGTCGCTCAACTGGCGAGGCGGATCATAGCGCGAAGACTGCTGAAAACCATATGATTCCGGGTATAGTGTGGCTCCTGTAGTGTCGTGAGCGCAGGACATTCGGCCCGGATGGGCGGCGCGGGCCTTCGGGACAAACCGTGCCCAAGGGAGTGAGGGGAGACTATGGCTGGTCAAAAGCACATTCTGTTGGTCGACGACGATTCCACCCTGGCGCATACGCTGGCCGACCAGCTGGTGCTGCACGACGAATTCGGCACGACGATCGTCAGCTCGGGCAAGGAGGCCCTGGACACCGTCAAGGGCGGGCCATGTCGATCTCGTGATTCTGGATGTCGGCCTGCCCGATATCGACGGCCGCGAGGTCTGCCGCCAGATGCGCCGGCAGGGCGCGTCATATGCCGGTGATCATGCTGACCGCCGCCGATTCCGATGCCGACGAGATCCTCGGGCTCGAATCCGGCGCCAACGACTATGTCGCCAAGCCGTTCCGGTTCAACGTGCTGCTGGCGCGGATCAGGGCCCAGCTCCGCCAGCACGAGCAAAGCGAGGACGCGGTCTTCACGGTCGGCCGCTTCTCGTTCCAGCCCGGCCTCAAGATTCTGGTCGACAGCACGACCGACTGCAAGATCCGCCTGACCGAGAAGGAGACCGCGATCCTCCGCTATCTCTATCGCGCCGGGAAGGAAGCGGTCAGCCGCGAGGTCCTGCTGAACGAGGTCTGGGGTTACAACTCGGCGGTCACCACCCATACGCTCGAAACCCATATCTACCGGCTGCGTCAGAAGATCGAGAAGGATCCCGGCGAATGCGAGCCTTCTGGTGACTGACAAGGGCGGCTACCGCCTGATCCCGTGACGTCCGATCCCGCGACGCCGGAACCGGAGCAGCCTCCGGCGCCCTTCTCGGCCAAATTCTGGGGCGTCCGGGGGTCGGCGCCGACGCCGGGCCGCGACACGCGGTCTATGGCGGCAATACCTCCTGTGTCGAGGTGAGGTGCGGCGACGACGCGTCTCCTGTTCGACGCCGGCACCGGGAATCCAGTCCTTCTGCCGTTCGGATGGCGCAAGGCGACGGCGCGGATCTCGATCTGTTGCTGAGCCACAGCCATATCGATCACATCTGCGGCCTGCCTTATCTCGCGACCCACCGGCCGCGCGGCTCGACCTGCCGCCTATGGGTCGGCCATCTCGAAACCGAGGCCGAGGTCCGTCACGTTCTCGAAGCGGTCATGGGGGCGCCGATCTTCCCGATCCATCTCGAGGACATGCCGCTCCGCTTCGATATCCGCCTGTTCCGCGCCGGCGACGTGTTGCGGCCCCATACCGGCATCGAGGCCGGCATCGAGATCCGCACCGCGCCGCTCAGTCATCCCGACCGGGCGACCGGTTACCGCGTCGAGTTTCGGGGGCAAGTCCATCGCCTATGTCACCGATACCGAACATGTGCCGGGACGGCGCGATCCTGCGATCGTCGAGCTGATCCGCGGACGCGGATCTCTTCATCTACGACTCGACCTATTCCGACGACAAATTCGCGCCCAAGATCGGCTGGGGCCATTCGACCTGGCAGGAGGGCGTGCGGCTGGCGGATGCCGCCGGGCGTGAAGACCTATGTGGTGTTTCACCACGATCCGGAACGGAACGATGCCGAAATGGACGAGATCGCCCGCGCGGTGGCAGACGCCCGGCTCGGCTCCGTGGTCGCGCGGGATGGCATGGTGATTTCCCTTTGAAGGCTTTGTTCGAGGCCGCCGCGCCCGCCTTCCGGAAGACGCTTGGCCTTCTCGAACATTACAGGGACGAGCTGCTCGCTTTCGGATCGGAGCCTCCGCCCGCGCCGCGTTTCGAGCAGGACTGGTTTCCCCGGCTGGACGGCGCCGTTGCCTATGCCCTTGTCCGGTCGGCCAGGCCGCGCCGGATCATCGAGGTCGGCGCGGGGCATTCGACGCGGTTTCTGGCGCGCGCGATAGCGGATGAAAGTCTCGCTACGGCACTCATTGCGGTCGATCCCGCGCCGAAGCGCTCCCCCGAATTCCTGCCGGTCGACCATCTCAAATGCCCGGTGCAGGAGGTGCCGATCGCGACGTTTCGAGGCGCTCGGGCCCGGCGATATTCTATTTGTCGATTCCAGCCACAAATATGCGCCCGGGAGCGACGTGGCCTTCCTGCTGGATGACGTCCTGCCGCGTCTTCCGGCCGGGCTGCTGGTGCATTTCCACGATATTTTCCTGCCCGATGAGTATCCGGCCGACTGGGCCTGGCGCGGCTATAGCGAGCAACAGGCGCTGGTCCCGCTGCTTGCCTCGGGCAGGTTCGACTGCCTGTTCTCAAGCCACTATGTGGCGACGCGGATGGGTGAGGCTCTGGAGGCGAGCCTGATCAGGCGCTTGCCTTTGGTTGAAGGCGCGCGCGAAACAAGCCTCTGGCTTCGAATCGCGGCGAGGTAACTTCCGCGAGCGCCTCGTCGAAGCCGATCCAGCGGGCGCCGTCCGATTTGTCGATATGAACCGCCAAACGGTCGAGAAAGACTTCGGCGGCGCGGTCGTGCTGGCGATGATGGGTCAGCAGTCCGATCGGTTCGCCGGGATCGTTGGCGACGCGGGCCTGGGCCTCGAGGAGCCCGATCAGCTTCTCCAGAACCGTTTCGGTGCCTGCGAAGCGCCTGGTTCGCCAGTTCATGATGTCGACATGGCTGTTCAGGGTCGGCAGCACCGCCTTGCGCGGCCGCGGCCCGAAGGTCGAAACCGCGACATAGCCAATCGGCTGAAGCCGGGGCAGAAGGCCGGGCGCGATCCGGTTCCACGGCGGCACCAGCACGGCGCGGCCATGATCGGGCAGGATCGCCTGCAGCCGGTCGAGGCCCATGCGCAACTCGTCGCACATCCGTTTGATCGGCCGGTGGTCGCCGAATTCGGCGCGTTTTTCCGAATGCGGGGCGTAATTCTTGTGAGCGAAGCCGTGCACCAGCGCCGTCCAGTTGTCGCCGCGCGCCAGGACCGAGCGCAGTTCCTTGGACGCGCCGGCGGGCACGACCGCGAGGGTCAGGGGAATGGCATGGGCTTCCGCGCGCTCCGCGAGACGATTGAGCTGCGGCGTCACGATCTCGGCGTCGTCGTCGCGCCACCACAGCCGTGCGGCGCGGCCCTCGCGCCTGAAGCTCTTCAATGCGGCATCGAGCCGCCGCCAGGATGCGATGCTCATGATGGCCCCTCAGGCGCTCCGCTGGCCCGGCGTTTCCGCGAGCCAGTGAGCCAGCAGCCCGGTGGTGTCCCGAGCGCCGCCAAGCCGGATCGAGCGTGCGATCCGGCGGCGGTCCGGCGAGTGCTGTATCGATCGCCCGCGCCAGGCGCTCCGGCTCAAGCTCTGCTTGCGGCACCATCTGACACAGGCCGCGCGCCACGAAGGCGTCGCCGCGCTGGCGTTGTTCGGTCTCGCGCTCGGTCTCGAACGGCACGACGACCATGCGCGTGCCTGCGCCGATCCCTTCGATCATGGTGTTGTAGCCGGCCCGGCTGATCGATAGCCGGCTTCTCGACAGCAGATCCGGCAGGCCCGGCCGGAAGCGCTCGACGATGACGCCGGGTGCCGCCATGGCGCGGCGGGCATCGAATTCCGTCGCCGGCGCATCGGCGCCAAGCAACACCCGCCACGGACAGTTGCGGGCGCTGGAAAGCGGCCGGGCCGCGAGGGCCGCGTCCATCAGGCTCTTCGCCGCCGCGCCGCCGCCCACCGAGACGACGATCTCGAAGCGCTCCTGTTCCGGCACCGGTTCGGCGACATGTTCGCCGACATAGCCCGTGTAAAGCACCTTCCAGCGGAACCGGTCGGCGCGCGGAAAGCTGAGCTCGAGCGGCGCGATCGCCGGATCGCTGTGAACCAGCACAGCGTCGTAATAGGCCTCGACCCAGTCGACGCATTGCGCCGGATCCGAGGGCGGCACCAGGATGTCCCGCACGGAGGCCATGATCCGCGGCCGCTTGGCCCGGTTGCGGCATTTGTCCAGCAGTTCCAGGATCTCCTCGCGGAGCTGGCGGCGGCCGAAGGGAAAATGTTCGGTGATCACGACATCCGGCGCGGTGGCCTCCAGCGTCTCCAGCAGGCGGATGCGCCGGGCGGTGAGAATGGCATCGGAGGCCGGCTTGCCGGTCTCGTCCACGAGCAGGGAAAAGCTGGCGTCGGCGGCTCGAAGCGGCGGCAGCTGGACGAACGCCGCGCCGCCGAGGTCGAGGCCGGGCACCGGAAGGCCGCCCGAGACCAGCGTGACGCGAAAGCCGGCGTCGCTTAGGGCGCGCGCGAGACAGGCCGCGCGTTTCACATGGCCGATGCCCAGCAGATGCTGGACATAGAACAGGATGGAGCCCCGGCGCTTCACGACGCGGCCTTGATCGATTGGCTCTGCCAGGCGATCGGATCCGGCAGCAGCATCCGCAAACGGTCGACGGCGGTGGCGAAGCCGTGGCGGTCGCGCGCCGCTTCGAACGCGCCGTGGCTCAGCACGCCGCGCGTCTCGGAATCCGCCAGAAGCCGGCCGATCGCATCGGCGAAGGCCTCCGGCCCGTCCTCCTTTACGAGGATGCCGCTTTCGCCGTCATGGACGACTTCGGCGACGCCCGGCTCGGCACAGGCGACGGAGGGAATGCCGGCGGCGGCGGCTTCGAGATAGGCCATGCCGAAGGCCTCGCCCCGGCCCGGCCAGACGAAGAGGTCGGCGGTCAGGAAGCAGAGATCGAGCATGGCCGGCGAGGCTTCGCCGATCATGGCGATGCGGTTCGGCGGCAGGTCCCAGAAGCCCGCCTCGACATCGCCCCGCGCCGGGCCGTCGCCCGCGACGACGAGCTGCCAGCGGCGCTGCGGATAGCGGTCGGAGAGGCTTTTGAGCGCCCGGCCGAGCAGGTTGTAGTTATCGGCCTTGCGGCCCTCGCGCATCATCGCGACGGTGAGAAGCCAGGGCGTGCTCTGATCGAGGCCCGCGAAGCTGCGGCAGAGCGTCGCCCGCGCCGCCTTGTGGGCGCGCCCCGTGGTCGGCCCGCGGAAATCGATGAACGGGGTGAAGCGGCGGATCGGGGCATCCGCGCCGAGCGCGTCGTGGAGACCCTCCTCGTCGCGCGCCGTCATGGCGAGCAGGAGGTCGGCCGAACGCGCCGCCTTCAACGCGCTGTCATAACCCTGGGCCCACGCGCCGGTCTTTTGTTTCGGCGCGATCGAGGCCTCGGCCACGACATAGGGGATCTGCAGCTCCCGGGCCACGATCGGCCCGATCCAGTCGGGGGCCTTGTGATAGAGATGATAGGTGAACCAGAGCGACGGCGGATTGGCGTCCACCGCCTTGTTTGCCGCCACGATATGCCTGGCGATCGCCTCGCTCTGACGCTTCACGGCGGCCTGGAACTGCCGGTTGCCGATGCCGTCGAAGGTCGTGAGCGAGCTGGCCACATAGGGGTCGTGCCCGGCGGCCTTCAGCGCGTCGAAGAACAGCCGCGCGAGCCGCCGGTCGCCGGACGGCACCGGGTCGTCCATCAGTTTCATCGGCGTGTAGAAGGCGATCCGCATGGGCTTACCCCGCTTTGGCAAGGGAGAGGGACACGGAAGAAGAGGCGGGCACGGCGTCGGAAACACCGAGCAGTTCCGCCAGGGCATCGAGGGTCGGCTCGGGGCTGAAATCGTGCAGCAGCCGCGCGCGGGCGGCCCGGCCGAGCCGCGTCCGGAGCGCGGGATCGCTGATCAGGCGGGCCAGCGCGGACGCAAGCGCATCGGGGTCGTCGGACGGGGTCAGCAGGCCGGTCTTCTGGTCGAGGATCAGCTCCGGAATCCCGCCCGCCGTGGTCGCGATGCAGGCGAGCCCGGTGGCCTGCGCCTCCATCAGCACGTTCGGAATGCCGTCGCGGTCGCCCGAAGCGGTGACGCGGCTCGGCAGAACGAAAAGATCGGCGGCGCCGTAATGGGCCATCACCTCGTCCTGCGGCTTGGCGCCGAGCCAGGAGACGCGGCCGCTCAAACCGCGCACCACGGTGTCCGCCATCAGGGGGACGAGCTCGTCGCCCGCGCCGACATGGACGAATTTCCAGTGCAGCCCGTCCGGCAGCCGGTTGAAGGCGCGCAGGAGGTTGTCATAGCCCTTCTTGGCGACGGCGCGCCCGACCGAAAGAATGACGACCGGATTGTCGGGATCGCGGCCGTCGCGCGCGGACCTTTCGGGTGGCCGCTCGCAATAGGTTTCGCGGAGGCCGTGGCGCAGCAGATGCACCACGCCCTCGGGCGCGAGGCGGGTCAGGTCTTCCGCCGCCTCGGCGGTGCAGGTCGCGGCGAAACGGCAGGCGGCGAGCTTTTCCTGCTTGTCCCAGTCCGGCGTGGTCCAGACGTCCTTGGCATGGGCCGAGACCGAGAAGGGCAGGCGGCGCATCAGCGCGGCATACCGTGCGACGGAGGCGGGGGTGTGCAGAAAATGGGCGTGGATATGCCGGCAATCGGGATCGAGCTCGGCCGCAAGGACCAGCGCCTGGCCGAACCGGCGGATGCGGCTCGCGCTCGGATCGCGTTTCAGATCGCGCAGCCAGGCCTGCCGGGCGGCCGGATAGCCGGGCCAGCGGCGGACGAGCCGCCAGGCGCTGGCGACGCGGCCGGGATCGTCCTTCAGATATTCCGGCAGATAGGCGACCGGCGCCTGAATCCGCTGGTGGATCGGATGGACCGCCGGGTCGTTTGGCGCGCGAAGCGCATAAAGGCGAAGCGCAAGGCCGCGGTCCTCGAGGCCGAGCAGCTCCCGCGCGATGAAGGTCTCGGAAAGGCGCGGATAGCCCTTCAGCACGACCGCGATATGGCCCGGTCCACTCATCCCGCCGACCTCGCCGGAATGTCGGCGTCCTCGAGCCAGGGCGCGGCCAGACGGCAGGTTTCATCGAGCCCGTCGAGCAGCCCGGTGATGCCGGCGGCCGAAGGTCTGGCCTGGACGCAAAGGCCCTTGATGGCGGCGGCCATGGCGGCCGGATCGCGCATCCCGTCGTCGCACAGCATGCGGGCCAGACCCAGCTCGGCCGCCCGTTCGGCGCGGATTCTCTGCTCCCGCCGGGGGGCATCGCGCGGTACCAGCAGCGCGGGAAGGTCGTAGGACAGGATTTCCGCGAAGGTGTTGTAGCCGCCCATGGCCACGATGCCGGACGCTTGCGCGAGCAGCCTCTCCATACGGGGCGAGAACACCTGCATATCGATCTGTGGCAGCGCCGCCGCGCGGGCCGCGAAGGCGTCCTGGGCGGCCGAGGCCATGAACGGGCCGAGCAGGATCGTCGCGCGCGGCAAATCCGCTCCCGCCAGCTCATAGGCCGAGAGCGTCCAGTCGATCAGCGCAATGCCGTCGCCGCCGCCGCCGGGCGTGACGAGAAGCGGTCCGTCCGCCGTGTCGGGCTCCGGGGCCGAATCCGCGCCGCGCCGGTCGAGATAGCCGGTGAACCGCATCCGTCCGCGCGCCATCGGGCTCACATCGAGGCCGGTCAGCGGATCCCAGATATTTTCGAGCCCGAAGACCCAGATGTCGTCATAGAGAATCTCGATCGCGGCCAGCGCCTTCTTGCGCCGCCACTCGGCGGCGAGCCGCTTCGGATCGTCGAGAATGTCGCGCAGGCCCAGCACGAGGCGGGTTCCGCGCGATTTGAGAAAATGCAGCGTTTCGGTGACCTCGCCGCGCAGCCCGAGCGGCTCCTTGTCGACGAGGAAGAGATCGGGATCGAACCCTTGGGCGGTGTGCCGGATGAGAGTGGCGCGGGCGGCTATGGTCCGCTCGATCGGCTCGGAGGGATCAAGGGAAACGTAATCGCCGTCCTTCTGCTTCACCACGGCCGGAACGCTGACGCAGGTTACGCGCTCGGGCAGATCGAAGCGCCCGATCAGGGGCGAGCCGGACAGGATCTTGACCTCGAGCGAGCCGAATTCCGCCGTCAGCGCGCCGGCGATCGCGAGGCAACGGCGGATATGGCCGAGGCCGAAGCTGTCATGGCTGTAAATCAGGACTCGCGCCATACAGGCCTCAACCTATTCCACTCGCTACCGACACCACCCGGCCACGGTGAGAGCCCCTCAACGCGCCGCCGTTTACGAATTCGTCAGGCCGGACCCGCTAGTCTTGGCGGACCCGTTGATCCCCGTCGCCGGCCCGTTTCGAGAAGCGCCGGGGTCATCACCCGAAGCGCCTTTCAAATCAGCCGGCTGAAAGCCCCCAGATGGAACCGAGCCTCTACCGATACGTGCTGCGTCAGAGTTGGCGGCAGCAGATCGTGCTGGTTCTCCTGGCTCTCGTCTCGTTCCCGTTCCTCTACGTCTTCTACGAACTCCCGAAGACCATCGTGAACCGCGCCATCGCCCCGGAAACGGCTCATTTCCCCGTTTCGCTGCTCGGCTTCGAGCTTTCCCAGCGCGATTATCTGCTCGCGCTGTGCGGCGGATTGCTGCTTCTGGTGTTCGTCAATCAGGGATTCAAATACGCGATTAACGTGTACAAAGGCATAACGGCCGAGAAAATTTTGCGGCAGATGCGGGCCGATCTATACGCCCGGATCCTGAAATTTCCCCTGCCGGTCTTCCGCCGGATGAGCCAGGGCAAGATCATCCCGATGATCACCGGCGAGGTCGAAACGCTGGGCGGGTTCTTCGGTGACGTGCTTGGCGCTGCCGGCCTTCCAGGGCGGGACGCTCGTGGTCGTGCTCGGCTTCCTGTTCGTCCAGAATCCGATCATGGCCGCGGCGGCGGTGTCGCTCTATCCGATCCAGATCATCGTCATCCCGCGCCTCCAGGCTCAGGTGAACCGGCTGGCCAAGGAGCGGGTGCAACTTATCCGCGGGCTTTCCGATCGCATCGGGGAGACCGTGCAGGGCGTCGAGGAGATCCGGGTTCACGGCACGGCGGGCCGGGAGCAGGAGGATTTCCGCGCGCGGCTGGATGAGATTTTCCGGGTCCGCTACGCGATCTATCTGAGGAAATTCGTCATCAAGGCGATCAACAATTTCATCCAGCATCTCGGGCCGTTCTTCTTCTATTCGATCGGCGGCTATCTGGTGATTCAGGGCGAGCTCGATATCGGCACGCTGCTCGCCGCCGTCGCCGCCCACAAGGATCTCGCGGCGCCCTGGCGGGAGCTGCTGAATTATTACCAGACCCTCGCCGATGCCCGGATCCGCTATCAGCAGGTGGTGACCCAGTTCAATCCCGAGGGCATTGATCGAAACCTCCGAACGCCCGGCCGCCCGGCCCGGAAACCACGGCCAAAACGCGATCCTGATCAGCCATCTGACGGTGCAGGACGATTGGGGGCGTCCGGCGCTCGACGACGTGTCGCTGACGCTTCCGGCGGGGGGCCGCATCGCCTTTCTCGGCGGCACGGCGAGCGGTGCGGACGAGGCCGCCATGGCGATCGCCGGTCTGCTCGCGCCGGAGCGCGGGCGGATCGATCTGCCGGCCGAGGTCACGGCGGGCGATATCGGCTATATCGGGCCGAACGGCCATGTTTTCGCGGGCAGCATCGGCCATAACCTGTTCTATGGCTCGGATGGCGGGATGCTCGGGCCTGACGACGACCTGATCGATCGCGGGCTGGAGGCCCTGGCTGTCGCTGGTCTTGGCGACGATGTCTATCGCTTCGGCCTGCGCGGAACGGTCGATCCGACCTCGGATCCCGATCTGGCCGAGGCACTGCTGGCGGCGCGCCGCCGGTTCAGGCGGCGGATCGAGGATACGGCCGGTCCCGCGGGGGCCCCGGCGCTGGTCGAGTTCTTCGACGCCGGCCGCTACAACTCGAATGCGACGCTGGCGGAAAACCTGCTGTTCGGCGTCGCCACGGACGAAACCTTCGCGGTCGAGAATCTCGCCGATCAGCCCTATGTCCGGCAGATTCTGGACGAAGCCGGGCTGGCCGAGCCCCTGCTCGACATGGGCTATATCATCGCCTCGACCATGGTCGAGATGTTCGCCGGACTGCCGCCCGGTCACCCGTTCTTCGAGCAGTTCAGCTTCATCTCCTCGGCCGATCTGCCCTATTTCCAGTCGCTCACGGAGCGGGTGGAGCGCCATGCGGTTGCAACGCTCGGGGAAGTGGACCGCGCCCGGCTGCTGGGACTGCCCTTCAAGCTGATCCCGGCGCGCCACCGGCTCGGCGTGCTCAACGAGGATACCGAGCGCCGGATCCTGTTCGCCCGGCGGCTGTTCGCGGCCGGACTGCCGGACGATCTCCGCTCCCGGATCGCTTTTTTCGATCCCGAGCGCGCGACAGCGGCGGCGAGCCTCGCGGACAATATCCTGTTCGGCAAGGTCGCCCACGGCGCGGCGGGCGCAGCCCGTCAGGTCGATCAGCTGCTCGGCGAGATCGTCGAGGATCTGGGCCTCGGCCGGCGCATCACGGCGGCGGGTCTCGATTTCGACGTCGGCGTGGGCGGCGCGCGCCTCACCGGCATGCAGCGCCAGAAACTCGCGCTGGCGCGTGGTCTGGTGCGCGCGCCCTCGGTTCTGGTGCTGGTCAACGCCACCGCCGGGCTCGACGCCGCAAGCGAGGCGAAGGTCTTCGATTATCTGTTTTCTGCCGGAACGGGGCCCCGGACCCTGATCTGGAGCCTGCATCAGCCGGTCTCGGCGGGCCGTTTCGATCATGTCGTGCGGTTTGCCGACGGGCATGTGGCGGGAGAAGGCGTGACGGAGGGGGGAGGCGCGGCCCTCGATCACGGTACATGCGGGATTGAAAGCGACAGGAGGAACGGGACGATGACGGTCAGCCAAGGCGCTGCGGCGGAAAATCTCAACGAGGAAGTCGCCGTCCTCGGGCGCGTGCCGCTGTTTCACAGCATCGATCCGGCGAAGCTGAAGCTGCTCGCCTTCACGAGCGACCGGGTGCGGTTCGCGCCCGATGACGCTGATTTTCCGGGCCGGCGAGCCCGGCGATGCGGCCTATGTGATTCTGTCCGGCACCGCCGGGATCTATGCCGAGGGCGATACGGGTCCAGCGGGAAGTCGCCAAGGCCGGAACCCATGAGGTGGTCGGCGAGATCGCGGTCCTGTGCGACGTGCCGCGCACCGCCACCGTCAAGGCGCTCACCGAGCTCAGCGCCTACGCCTCACCAAGGAGATGTTCCTCCAGATGGTGCGCGAATTTCCCGACATGGCGATCGAGATCATGCGCCATCTCGCCCGGCGGCTGGAGGAGACCACCGACCGGCTGCGCCGCGCCGGTATCTGACCGGCGCCGGATTCCGTCAGAGATCGACCGTCACCGATACCGGGACGTGGTCGGAAGGCCGGTCCCAGCCGCGCGCGTCTTTGAGCACTTCCAGCGTCCTGAATTTCGGCGCCAGGTCCGGCGTGGCCCAGACATGGTCCAGCCGGCGGCCGCGGTTGGACGCTTCCCAGTCCTTCGCGCGGTAGCTCCACCAGGTGTAGAGCTTTTCGTCGGGCGCGATGAAATTCCGCATCACGTCGACCCAGCCGCCCGCCTTCTGAGCGCTGGTGAATTTCTCGACCTCGACCGGCGTATGGCTCACCACCTTGAGCATCTGCTTGTGGGACCAGACGTCGTGCTCGAGCGGCGCGACGTTCAGGTCGCCGACCAGGATCGACGGCGCGCCGGCGGGCTTCTTGAAATATTTCGCGAGAGCGTCGATGAAATCGAGCTTGTGGGCGAATTTATCGTTTGCCTCCGGGTCCGGGATGTCGCCGCCTGCCGGGATGTAGAAATTGTGGAGATCGATGCCGCCCTGCAGCCGCACCCGGACATGGCGGGCGTCGTCCTTGCCGCACCAGTTGACCCGCTCGACCTCCTCGAAGGGCTTGCGCGACAGGATGGCGACCCCGTGATAGCCCTTCTGGCCGACCACCGCCGCGTGCTCGAAACCCGCCTTGCGCAAGGGCTTGTAGGGAAAGTCCTGCTCCTGGGTCTTGATCTCCTGGAGGCACAGCACGTCTGGCTTGGCCTCCTCGATCAGCCGGACGACATTGTCGATCCGCAGCCGGACGGAATTGATGTTCCAGGTCGTGATCTTGACGGTCATTCTTGGCCCCGATACGCGCTCGAAAAGCGACTGCTTAAAAAATGTGCAGGGAGGTTCCGATCAATCCGAGCGGCCAGCGGCCGGCCTCGAACAGGCGGAATTTATGCGCCGGCGCGGAATCGTCCTCGACGCCGGCGGCAAGCACCAGCGCGGCCTGATGGGCGGCCTGGATCGCGGCTCCGGCAGCGGCGCGGATGGTTTCCTCGTCGTCATAGCCGGCCCTGAGGGCGGCATCCGCTGCGGCGTTCTCGATGACCTCCGCGATCATGCCGGAGAGATGGGTGAGCGAGAACGTCAGCAATTCCTCGTCCGTCAGTTCCAGCGCTTCGGCGGTCAAGGCACTTCTGAGCTGCTCCTCGGCTTCGAAGGCGGGCGTATCGACGTCGAGATTGGTCGCGGCGAACGCGGCCTCGGACCAGTCGACGACCTCGGCGAGCTCGGTCTCGGGAAAACCCAGCGCTTCGACATAGGCCTTGGCCAGGGAGCGGTCCTGCGGCGTGATCCGCTCGCCGACCCGGGAAAACCAGGGGATGTCCCGGGCGATCCGCGCAAAGCGCCGCACCGCGTCGAGCGTCGGGAAGTCCTCCTTCAGATCGACCGCGTCGTCATCGTCTTCGAACAGATCTTCCGGGGTTTCGGGAAACCGGCCAGCCATCATGTCTCCGGTGCGCCATCGACGCCTGATAGAAATTCGAACATGGGCCCCGGACTATAGGGGAAAGAGCCCCTAAAAAAAAATGGACTTATGCGTTCCCCGTGCGCTCCCTCGTGCGCCCCCAATGCGCAATGCGCCCGCATGAAATCGAAAGCGCCCGGCCAGATACTCTGGGCCGGACGCTTCCATGCGCTTGTCGCGCGAGGCGCCGAGAGGGGAAGTCGGCGCCGGGCGGTGGTTCGCAAGGCACGTCAGGGGATCTTGCCTTGCTTTGGGGGGAGTGAACCGACCGCCGCTTGAGGGTTATATAGGTATTCACTCCGCCGGGTTCAAACCCTCCGCAAGACGCGCTGACGAAAACGTTACCGGACGGCGGTTTGGAGGCGAAAACCTTTTATTTGCAATTATTTACGAAGGCCGGGCTTGAACGGCTTCATCGGGCGGGGATCGGTATAGGTGAAGGCTTTGGGGTCGATGGCGACGTTTTGTCGCGTATCGCTCAGGGTCACCGTCGTCACCTGGCCCTGGGCGTCCATCACCCGCCATTGGCGGAGGTCCAGCGGACCCTTGGTGAAGACGAGGGTCATGGTGCCTTTGCCGGGCTCCTTCTTGTCGGCCACCGTGAGGCGGATGATGCCATCGGCATCCTCGAGCGCCAGAATATCCACGTCCTGCTCGAGATCCAGATTCTGCTTCACCAGCACACCAAGCGGCGTGTCGTTGATCGGCCAGCGCGACAGCTGGCGGACATGGGCGTCGATCATGGTGATCCAGTACCCGTCGGCCACTACCAGCACCTCGGACGGCGGATCGTAGGCGAACCGCAGATGGCCGGGGCGCGACAGCACGAATTCGCCCGAGCTCAGCGAGCCGTTGGGCGCGAACTGGTCGAATTTGGCGGTCAGGGTCTTGATGCCGTTGAGATAATCCTGAATGTCGCGAAGGTCGTGCTTCTGCGTTTCCGTGAAGCTGGTCATCGGCTTCGGCACCGTGATCGCTGCGCTCAGCGGCGCGGTGGCGAGCCCGAAGATCATGGCCGCGGCGAGGCCGGCCGAAAAAGTCAGGATTTTGCGTTTCATAGGACCGATATGGGCGCTTGGGCCGGGTGAGAGAAGCGGAAAATGCTCACGCGGCCTTCACGATCGGTCGATGCGGCCGGCTCAGGCGCCATGATCCATCACCAGAACCTCGCGCTTGCCGACATGATTGGCCGGCCCGACGATGCCCTGTTTCTCCATCTGCTCGATGATCCGGGCGGCGCGGTTGTAGCCGATCTGGAGGTGCCGCTGGATGAAGCTGGTGGACGCCTTGCGCTCCGAGGCCACGAGCGCCACCGCGCGGTCGTAAAGATCGTCGCCGGAGGAGGCGAAGCCGCCCATGCCGTCCTCTTCCTCGTTGTCGACGGTGACGTCGTAGACATAGTCCGGCGTCGCCTGCTTCTTCAGATAGCCGACCACCCGCTCGACCTCGCCGTCGGAGACGAAAGGACCGTGCACGCGGGTCAGCCGCCCGCCGGCCGCCATATAGAGCATGTCGCCCTGGCCGAGGAGCTGTTCGGCGCCCTGTTCGCCGAGGATCGTGCGGCTGTCGATCTTGGACGTGACCTGGAAGCTGATGCGGGTCGGGAAGTTCGCCTTGATCGTGCCGGTGATCACGTCCACCGAAGGGCGCTGGGTCGCCATGATCAGATGAATGCCGGCGGCGCGCGCCATCTGGCTCAAGCGCTGGATCGCGCCCTCGACGTCCTTGCCGGCGACCATCATCAGATCGGCCATCTCGTCGACCACCACCACGATCAGCGGCAGCGGATTGAGATCGAGTTCCTGCACTTCATAGGTCGGCTGGCCGGTTTCGATGTCGAAGCCGGTCTGGACGGTGCGCTTCAGCTGCTCGCCTTTCTTGGCGGCCTCGGCGAGCCGTGCGTTATAGGCGGCGAGATTGCGCACGCCGAGCTTGGACATGGACTGATAGCGGTCTTCCATCTCCCGCACGGTCCATTTCAGCGCCACGACCGCCTTCTTCGGCTCCGTCACGACCGGCGAGAGCAGATGCGGAATGTCGTCATAGACCGAGAGTTCCAGCATCTTCGGGTCGATCATGATGAAGCGGCACTGGTCCGGCGTCAGCCGGTACAAGAGCGACAGGATCATGGTGTTGATCGCGACCGACTTGCCCGAGCCGGTGGTGCCGGCGATGAGCAGATGCGGCATGGCGGCGAGATCGGCGATGACCGGCGTGCCCGAAATGTCCTTGCCGAGAGAGAGCGCGAGCTTGGAGCTCGACCGTTCATATTCAGGCGTGGACAGCAGCTCGCGCAGGAAGACGGTCTCGCGCTTCGCATTGGGAAGCTCGATGCCGATCACGGTCTTGCCCGGAATGACGGCGATGCGCGCCGAGACCGCGCTCATCGAGCGGGCGATGTCGTCCGCGAGGCCGATCACGCGCGACGCCTTGGTGCCGGGCGCGGGCTCGAGCTCGTAGAGCGTCACCACCGGGCCGGGCCGGACCTTGACGATCTCGCCCTTGACCCCGAATTCGTCGAGCACGGATTCGAGCAGCCGCGCGTTCTGCTCCAGTGCCTCGGCGCTCGCAAGCTCGATCCGGTCGCTGCGCGACGGCTTGGTGAGGAGGTTGAGCGGCGGCAGCGCGAAGCCGGTCGCGGGTTCGAGATCGAGCAGCGGCTCGCGCTCGCGTTCCGCGCGGCGGCCGGTCTTGAGCTTCGGCGCGGCAGGAGCGACGCGGCTCCGGGCCGGCGCGGCGGCGATCTCGTCGTCCTCGTCGTCTTCGTCCTCGATCGGGGTGACGGGTTTGCGGAGCCGTACGGGCCTTGGCTTGTCGAGCACGGGCTCGCGCCGGCTGGTGGCGAAAGAGGCGACCCGGGCGGTGCCGCGGCCCGCCGCCATCAGGCCGTTGCCGGTGACCCGGCCGACGGCGCGCCATTCGTGGAAGTGCAGTCCGAGCGCCAGATAGAGCGCGGCGAGCGCGAAGCCGGCCAGCACGGGTCCGATGACCCAGGGCGCGGGAGAGAGCTTGAAGGCGCCGAAAGCCGCGAGGATCTTGTCGTCGGCAAGCTGGCCGAGCCAGCCGCCATAGCCGGAATTGACCGGCCAGGACGCGCCATGCGGCAGCACCGCGGCGGTCATGGCGACCAGAATGGCGGCAAGGATCAGGCCGAGAAAGTTCAGCGGAAAGCGCGGCAGCCCGCGATGGGTCGCGACCTTCACGCCCCAGGTCAGCAGGGCGAGCGCGAAGACGCCCGCGCCGACGCCGAGGATCTGCAGCAGCATGTCGGCCGCATAGGCGCCGGGCACGCCCACCAGGTTTTCGGGCGCGGCGCCGGAGGCCGTGTTCAGGCTGGGATCGCCGGGGTTATAGCTCAAAAGCGCCAGGCCAAGGCCGAAACCGGCCAGGGCGATGAAAATCCCCCAGGCTTCGGTCAGGCGGCGCTTCAGGAAACGGGCCGTCGCTTCCGCGACGAGGACGCGTTTCGGGGTTTTCTTGCTCGTTCGAGCCAAGAGTCCTTCCCTCCTTAACGCCCCACCGCGTTGCGCGATTTATAGCAGTTTGGCAATTCGGTTCAAGGCTTCGCCGACAATGTCGGGCGGATCGACCATCGCGACGCGGACATAGGGCTTGCCGGGATTGACGCCCGTCCGGCGCCGGTTTCGCCGATATAGGCGCCGGGCAGAACCATGACGGCCTGCTCCCGCCACAGCCTCTTGGCGAAGGCCTCTCCGTCGCCGACATCGAGCCAGAGATAGAACCCGCCCTTGGGCCGTTTGTATCCCGCCTTGCCCTTCAGGGCCGCCTCGGCCGCCTCGAATTTCTTGATATAGAGCGCCCGGCTCGCCTCGACATGGGTTTCGTCATTCCAGGCGGCGGCGGCGGCGGCGAGCACGGGGATCGGCGTGGTCGGGCCGGCGAGGCTCCTGAGCCGCTTGTAAGGCCGCGATGATGCGCTTGTCGCCGGCGACGAAGCCGGACCGCAGGCCCGGCAGGTTCGACCGCTTGGAGAGCGAGTGGAAGATCAGGACATTGGCGAAGGGATCGCCGAGATCGTTGGGAAGCGCCGGCGCAGGCCTCGAGCGCGCCCGGCGGAGCCTCGTACTCGTAGATCTCGGAATAGCACTCGTCCATGAACAGCACCGCATCGGCCGCGCGGACCCGCTCGATGGTCTCGGTGAGATAGGTCATGTCGGCGACCGAGCCCTGGGGATTGGCCGGCGAGCACAGGAACAGCGCCGACGCGCGGGCGAGATCCGCGCCCGGCAGCGCCGCGAAATCCGGCAGGAAGCCGGTATCGCGCCGTCGCGTCCAGCAGGATCGGGTCGGCATGGGCCGCGAGCGCCGCCGCGAGATAGCATTGGTAGAACGGGTTCGGCATCACGACGGCGGGCTTGTGGCCGCATTTCCGGGTCGGCGTCACCGCCAGGGCCGCGAGGAACAGGCCCTCGCGGGTGCCGGCGAGCGGCAGGATATTGTCGGCGCTGACCATGCCGGGCGTGAGCTTGTAGCGCCGCGTCAGCCAGCCGGTTACCGCCTCCTGCCATTCCTCCGTGCCCTGGATCGGCGGGTATTTTCCGAAATCCGCCTCGCGCGCCTTCAGGATGTCGCCGACGAAGGCCGGGACCTTATGGCGCGGCTCGCCGAAGGTCATGTTGATCGGACCGAGATTGGCCGCCGGCGCGGTATCGGCGATCAGCGCGCGATAGCGCGGGAACATGTATTCGGGAAGATTGGCGAAACGGTCGTTCAGCATGGCGCACACTCTAGTGAGGCGCGGGCGGGCGAACAAGCGGTCGCGTTAAGGTCCGGTGTTGTCGGGTCCGGTAGTTGCGCGGCGCAACTTCCCCCCAAAAGATTGAGGCCCGGGAGTTATCCCGGGCCTCGGCTTGCGTTCCGGGGGGCAGAACGCATCGTTACCCCTCGGAACCGCCCCACCATCCAAGGGCGGCTCCGAGAGGATCTCGTTACGCCACACTCTCTCCGTGAAGCGCGGTGTCCAGGCCTTCGCGCTCCTGCGTCTTCCGTAACCCGAATGCCGATCACCATGTCGATGATCTTGAGCAGGACGAAGGTGACGATGGCGGTCCACAGGATCGTGAAGATGCAGCCATAGAACTGCGTCCAGATCTGGCCGACATTGCCTTCGATCGCGCCGGAGTGACCGCCGATCGCGTTGGACGGCGAACACGCCGGTCAGCATCGCGCCGACGAAACCACCGACGCCGTGGACGCCGAAGGTGTCGAGCGAGTCGTCATAGCCAAGCTTGACCTTGAGCCAGATCGCGGCCCAGGCGCAGATGATGCCGGCGGCGATGCCGATCCAGAGCGCGCCCATCGGATCGACGAAGCCGGAAGCCGGGGTGATGGCGACGAGGCCAGCAACCGCACCCGAGATCGCACCGAGAACGCTGGGCTTCTTGTGGACGATCCACTCAACGAACATCCAGGCCAGCGCCGCCGCCGCCGGTGGCGATCTGCGTGACCAGCATGGCCATGCCCGCGACGCCGTTGGAGGCAACCGCCGAACCGGCGTTGAACCCGAACCAGCCGACCCACAGCAGCGAGGCGCCGATGACCGACAGCACGCAGGTTGTGCGGGGCCATGTTCTCGGTCTTGTAGCCGAGACGCTTGCCGAGCATGATGCAGGCCACGAGGCCGGCCACACCGGAGTTGATGTGAACGACCGTGCCGCCCGCGAAGTCGAGAACGCCGGCAGTGCTCGAGGAAGCCGCCGCCCCAGACCCAGTGAGCAGATCGGGGAGTAGCACAGGATCGACCAGCCGGTGACATAGACAGAGCACCGCCGAGAACTTCATGCGGTCGGCCACCGCGCCGAAAATCAGCGCGGGGGTGATGATCGCGAAGGTCATCTGGAACATCACGAAGACGCTTTCCGGAATCGTGCCGGAAAGGGTGTCGACACCGACGCCTTTCAGGAAGGCCGCGCTCAGGTCGCCGACATAGGCGCCGTCGCCCTTGAAGGCGAGGCTGTAGCCGAGAACCATCCAGATGATCGTCACGAGGCCGGTGATGGCGAAGCTCTGCATCACGGTCGCGAGCACGTTCTTCTTGCGCACCAACCCGCCATAGAACAGGGCGAGGCCGGGAATGGTCATCATCAGAACGAGCGCGGTGGATGTCAGCATCCACGCGGTATCGCCCGTATCCAGCTTGGGCGCATCTTCGGCGAAGGCGGCCGCGCTCATGAGCGAGCGAGTCGCCCAGCGGTCCGAGGCCGATACAAGCTCTCTTCAACAGTTTCATTGCTTCCTCCTACAGGGCGTTTTCGTCGGTCTCGCCGGTCCGGATGCGGACGGCTTGGCCGAGATCGAGGACGAATACCTTGCCGTCGCCGATCTGACCGGTTTTCGCCGCGGTCTTGATGGCATCGACGACCTTGTCGACCTGCCCGTCCGGAACCGCGATATCGAGTTTGACTTTGGGGAGGAAATTCACGGCGTATTCCGCACCGCGATAAATCTCGGTGTGGCCACCTTGCCGTCCAAAGCCCTTGACCTCGGTCACGGTCATGCCCTGGATGCCAAGGGTCGTTAAGGCCTCGCGAACTTCGTCCAATTTGAACGGCTTTATGACCGCCGTTACGAGCTTCATGCCTATCTCCCTCACTTAAGTGTGGTCGTGACAACCAAATCGCCCCTCCGGTTCCCCAGCCCCTCAGGAAGAGGAAAACGGTTCAAGAGCTTGCGCAGCCTTTTTCAAGAACCGTGCCGGAATCCGGTCCCATCGCTAAGCGCTTGGAATCTGCGGGTTGAATCCGAACGGGAATGAATCGGAAAGCGGCAATGCGCATAATTTTTGCACTATTTTTGTGCAGCAAAGACGGCATTGCATAAAAATAAGGCGCTAAATTATGCGCACCGAATAAGCATTTGGTAATACAACCCGAACGAGCGCCTAAAGATAAGTCATCGCCGGACGCGGCGGGTGAAACGATCTGGCCCCACGGCGCGCGCTGGGCTAAGAGAGTCGGGAGGCGGATCGGAGGCGCGGGATGATCGAAACGGACGTCATTATCGTCGGCGGCGGCATGGCCGGCCTGACGCTCGGGATCGCGCTGGTGCACGGGGGTGTCAGCGCGGCGGTGATCGACCGGGACGATCCGGCCCGCCAGCTGACCGCCGGATTCGACGGCCGGGTCTCCGCCATCGCGTTTGCCGCCTGGAACATGTTCGAGGCGATCGGGATTGCCGACAAGCTTCGCGGCCGGGTGCAGCCGATCAACGATATCCGGGTTTCGGATGGCGGCTCGGCGCTGTTCCTGCACTTCGATCATCGCAGCGTCTCGTCCGAGCCCTTCGGTTTTATGGTCGAGAACCGCCAGCTCCGCCAGGCGCAGGACGCGCTGGCGCCCGGGCTTGCCGGAATGCAGCGGTTTGCGCCGGCCTCGGTCGCCACGATCGAGCGCGGCGATTTCGGCGTCGAGGTGACGCTGGAGGACGGCCGGGTGATCCGCGGCGCGCTGCTGATCGGCGCGGACGGGCGCGGCTCGAAAATCCGCGAAAGCGCCGGGATCGCCGTCCGGGCCTCGTCCTACGGCCAGACCGGCATCGTCACCACGGTCGCCCATGAGCTCGATCACAGGGGATTTGCCCAGGAGCGCTTCCTGCCCGCGGGCCCCTTCGCCGTGCTGCCGATGACCGGGCATCGCTCGTCGCTGGTCTGGACCGAGCCGACGGCGCGTGCCGCGGCGCTGATGGCGCTCGATGACGACGATTTCAATGCCGAGATGCGCGCGCGGCTCGGCGACTATCTTGGCGAGGCGCATTGCGTCGGCCCGCGCTGGTCCTATCCGCTGGGCGTTCAGATCGCCGAGCGCTATATCGACAAGCGGCTCGTGCTCGTCGGCGATGCGGCGCACGGGGTTCATCCGATCGCGGGGCAGGGCCTCAATATGGGGCTGCGCGACGTCGCGGCGCTGGCGGAGGTTCTGTCCGACGCCAAGCTTCTCGGCCTCGATATCGGCGCGGACGACGTGCTGGAGCGCTATCAGCGCTGGCGCCGGTTCGACAATGTGCTGCTGACGGCGGTCACCGACGGGCTGACCCGGCTGTTCTCGAACGACATCACGCCGATCCGCGTCGCGCGCGATGTCGGCCTCGGCGTCGTGAACCAGATCCCGCCCTTGAAGCGCTTCTTCATTCATCACGCGCGCGGCAGCATCGGCGACCTGCCGAAACTGTTGACCGGCCAGACGCTGCTGTCATGAGCGGCATCGGGCCGGGTATCGCGGGAGGCGCGCGGCCCTTTGGCCTGCCCGGCTTTGCCCGCAGCCCGGTCTTCGGCGAACACGGCATGGCGGCGACGGCCCATCCCTTCGCCAGCCGGATCGCGGTCGAGATCCTGAAGGCCGGCGGCTCGGCGATGGACGCGGCGATCGCGGCCAATGCGGCGCTGACGGTGATGGAGCCGTCGTCCTGCGGGCTTGGCGGCGATCTCTTCGCGATCGTCTGGGATCCCGAGCGGAAGCGGCTCTGCGGCTATAACGGCTCCGGCCGCTCGCCCGCCTCGCGCAGCCTGGAGGACATGAAAAAGAAGGCCGGTCCGGCAGGCCTCGTGCCGGGACTCGGCAGCTATTCGGTCACCGTGCCGGGCGCGGTCGACGGCTGGTTCGCGCTCCACGATCAGTTCGGGCGGTTGGCGATGCATGACGTGCTGGCGCCCGCCATCGCTTACGCCCGGGACGGCTTTCCGCTCAGCCCGGTGATCGCCGCCGCCTGGGCGGACGAGATGGCGGCGCTCGCCGAGGCCGGGGATATCGTCGAGGAGCTCGACAACGCGCGGGCCACCTTCATGCCTGATGGCCGGGCCCCGCGCGCGGGCGAGATCTTCCGCAACCGCGATCTCGCCGCGACGCTGGAACTCATCGCCTGGTCGGGCCGCGACGCCTTCTACAAGGGCGAGGTCGCGCAAACCGTCGGCGGTTACATGAAGCGGATCGGCGGCCATCTGACGGCTGGACGATTTCGCCGCCCACGAAGGCGAGTGGGTGCAGCCGGGCACGGTCCGTTATCGCGGCTATGACGTGCACGAACTGCCGCCGAACGGGCAGGGCTATGCCGTGCTTCAAATGCTGAACATGTTGAAGAATGTCGATCTCGCGCGCTGGCCGCGCGGCTCGGCCGAGGTGCTGCACTATCTTGTCGAGGCCAAGCGGCTCGCCTTCGAGGATCTCGCGAAATTCTATGGCGATCCCGCCTTCTACGAGCCGCCGCTCGCGGCGCTGCTCTCCGACGCCTATGGCCGCCAGCGCTTCGCCGGAATCGATCCGCAACGCGCGATGCCCTCGGCCGGGCCGGGCGAACCCGCGATCGAGGGCAAGGGCGACACGACCTACCTCACCGTCGCCGACGGGTCCGGCATGATGGTCTCGCTCATCCAGTCGCCCTATCTCGGCTTCGGCTCGGGACTCGTGCCGGACGGCCTCGGCTTCATGCTGCAATGCCGGGGCGCGCTGTTTTCGCTCAAGGAGGGCAGCCCCAATCTTTATGCGCCGGCCAAGCGTCCGTTCCACACCATCATCCCCGGCTTCGTCACCAGGGACGGCGAGCCCTATATGAGCTTCGGCGTCATGGGCGGCTCGATGCAGGCCCAGGGCCATGTACAGGTGCTGGTCAACATCCTCGATTACGGCATGGATCTGCAGGCGGCGGGCGACGCCGCGCGGTTCTTCCATCACGGCGGCAATCAGCCGACGGGAGAGGCCGGCGATCCGGTCGGGTTGCTGCGGGTCGAGCCCGGCATCGCGCCTGAAACGATCGAGCGCCTGCGCGCCATGGGCCACAGGGTCGAGATCGAGACCGAGGGCGCGTGGTTCGGCGGCTATGAGGCGATCCGCCGCGATCCCGAAACGGGCGTCTACGAAGGCGCGACCGAAATGCGGAAGGACGGTCAGGCGGTCGGATACTAGCCGGCGTGGACCTAGCGGTCCCGGCTCAGGCCCTTCGCTTCGAGCGCCTTGAGATAGGTCTCGAAAATGGCGTCCTGCCGCAGTCCGAGCTCATAGAGATAGTCCCAGGTATAGAGCCCGGTATCGTGGCCGTCGTCGAACAGGATGCGGAGCGCATAATGACCGGCCGGGTCGAGCGCCTTGATCGCGACCTTGCGCTTGCCGGGCACGATCTTCTTTTCCTCGCCGCCATGACCGCGCACCTCGGCGGAGGGGCTTTCGACCCGCAAGAGCTCGGCGGGCAGCGAGAAGCTGGAGCCGTCGTCGAAATCGATCTCCAGCCGCCGTTCCTCCCGCTTGAGGCGCAGCTCGGTCGGCCACGGCTTGCCGGGTTGGGGATCGGCCATGCGTCTAGCGCGCCAGCTTCTCGGGTTCGATCACGCGGGCCTCGTCCGGCAGCATGATCGGAATGCCGTCGCGGATCGGATAGGCGAGCCCGGCCTTGTCGCTGATCAGCTCATGGGCCTCGCGGTCATAGCGGAGCGGCCGCTTGGTCAGCGGGCAAACCAGAATTTCAAGCAGCTTGGGATCGATTTCGGCGGGATCGGCGGCCATTCCGTGTCTCTCTGTTCTGTCGTTGCGGCGATACTAATGCGGCGCGGCGGGATTGCCCAGAAGGTACCTGGCCCGGAGACGCTATTGCAGGGGCTTGTCGCCGCCGGCGGCGCCGGCCGCCGCCGCCATTTCGAGCAGCGCGATCAGGATCCGCGCCCGGTCGGCGCCGTCCTTCGCCTCGAGCAGGGCCTGCTTCTCGCCCGCCGCAAAGGGCACGCTCATGGCGAGCGCGTTGACCAGCGCGTCCGGCTTCATGCCGGTCAGGCTGTTCCAGTCGGCGTTCACGCCCTGCACTTCGAGAAAGCGCCGCAACGTGGCGAGCAGCGCATCGGGGTCCACCGGCTCCCCGGTTTCGGGGTGCAGATCGTCGAGAAAACGGTCGTAGCGCACCACCATCTGGCGGTAGGGCGTGGTGCGCTCGGTCAGCTCGCGCTCGATTTCGAAGCGGATGACGCCGCTGAGAGTGATCAGGATGCGGCCGTCGGGCGTGTCGCGGTAATCGGACAGCCGCCCGACGCAGCCGATGGGATAGATCTCGGGCTCGAAGGCCTTGTCGAACGGATCGGCGGGCTGGACCATGCCGATCAGATGCGCGCCGGCGATCGCGTCGCGGGTCATGGCGAGATAGCGCGGTTCGAAGATGTTGAGCGGCAGATTGGCGCCCGGCAGCAGGATGACGCCGGTCAGCGGAAACACCGGAATAACTCCCGGCAGATCGAGCGTCGTTGCGGACTCGCCCATCCCCGACCGTGATCCCCTCGCCATCCGTTTTAGGAAAACAGGATAGACGACATCCTGCGCCGCCCGTCCGCCGTCAGCGGATCCGTGGGTCCGAAGGCCTCGAACAGCGCGATCAGTTTCTTGCGCGCGGCCTCGTCGTTCCATTTGCGGTCGCGCCGGAGCAATTCGAGAAGCTCGTCGAGCGCCCCTTCCTTGTCGCCCGCGCCGAGAAGCGCGATGGCGAGATCGAACCGCGCCTGATGATCCTTGGGATTGGCCTCGACCGCGGCCCGGAGATCGGCGGCGTTGCCGACGCCCTCCGTCTCGCGCGCCAGCGCCAGCGCCGAGCGCGCGCCGGCGATCGCGGCATGGTCGGCATTTTCCTTGGAGACGAGGCCGAGCGCCTGCTCGGCCTGATCGAGCTTGCCCATGGCGATGAAGCAGCGGGCGAGTCCGCCGGCCGCGTCCGGATTGCCGGGATCTTCCTGCAGCGCGGCGCCGTAGAGCTGCCCGGCGGTCTGCTGATCGCCCTGGGCGAGCGCCGTCGCCGCTTCCTCCATGATCTGGTCGAATTCCGACGGGCCGGCCTCGCCGCCGAGCCGCTGGATGAATTCCTTGATCTGGCTTTCCGGCAGCGCGCCCATGAAAGCATCGACCGGCTGGCCGCCCTTGAAGGCATAGACCGCCGGGATCGATTGAACGCGCAGCTGCTGCGCGACATGGGGGTTCTCGTCGATATTGATCTTGACGAGCTTTACCTTGCCCTTCGCGGCCACGACCTGCTTTTCGAGCAGGGGGCCGAGCTGCTTGCAGGGGCCGCACCACGGCGCCCAGAAATCGACGATCACGGGCGTCTCGCGGGACTCATCGACGACATCGACCATGAACTGCTGGTCGGTCGAATCCTTGATGAGGGCTTCCGGCGCCGGTCCTCCGCCGCCGATGATAGGTTCGCTCATGCGGTGTCTGCCTCTGTTCTCCCAGGTCCGGCGCGCCGAAGCGTCAGCCGATTGACCATACATAGGCCATACATAGGCCATTGACTCGGTGGTCACAAGGCTCGGAGGTCGCAAGGAATGAGACGCCGGACGGCGGTCCCGCCGCGAAGACCTCCGGCGCGTGTCAGGCGGCGCGCTCGGGGATCTCGACGATCAGCTTCTCGTGACCGCAGGCGTCGATGAACGCCAGCAGGTCGTCCGGCCGGATCGCGGTCGTCGCCCGGTTGTCGAGCGGGTGATAATGCAGGGGCGACATCGCCAGCATCTCCTTGTCGAGCACCACCGTGACGCGGTGGCCGGGATCGTTGATCAGCGCGAACGGCGTCACCGAGCCGGGAATGACGCCCAGCGTCTCGTAGAGCCGCTCCGGCGAGCCGAAGCTGATCCGCGCCGCGCCGATGCGATCCGCCAGCGCCTTGAGATCGACCGCCCGGTCCTCCAGAACCACGGCGAGCCAGAGCCGGCCCTTCTTGTCCTTGAGAAAGAGCGACTTGCAATGGCCGCCCGGCAGCTCGCCCCGCAGCGAGCGGGCTTCCTCGACGGTGAAAACCGCCGGATGCCGGATGGTTTTCGTTTCGATTCCCAAACGATCGAGATAGGCGAACAGTTCCGCCTCCGTCGCGGGATTTGGGCCGGCGGGCGCTTCGGTCACGGTTCGGGGCCTTTTCATCTGTTCTGGCGCCGTCGCCGGCGCGTTGGTACATTCGGACGAGGCGCGGCCCGAAGCCCGCGCCCGTTTCCCATCATGTTCAGGAATCCGGTCATGAAAAGTCCCAATCGGGGCTCTCCGTCGCGCGCGGCCAGGACTTGAGCCGGCACGGGGCGGGGACCGGGGTGGTGACGTGGGCGGTGAGGGGGCTTAAGCTTTTCTTATGGGGAGGCCGCTATAACGGGCCTCTGCGGCGTCGATCAGGAAGGCCGATTTGCCCTCTTGAAATGCGGAACTTATCCCGTATGATCGCCGCCGTCCGAACGAACCCGGTTCGGAGTCGGAGCGCGGGCGTAGCTCAGGGGTAGAGCACAACCTTGCCAAGGTTGGGGTCGTGAGTTCGAATCTCATCGCCCGCTCCATTTTCTTCCCCATTATCTGAAGTATCGGGCCGTCACGATCTCGTGGGCTGCGGCCGACGGCGGATTTTCGCGGGGCCTTTAATCGATAATTTCGAACGTTAATCCAATAACAATGAATTGGATTGATTGGTCGCGACCTGCCACCCTGCGGGCTCCGAATGTAAAGGAGTCGCGCCGTGACCATGATTGCCGAAGCCCGAGATACCGTCGAACCGTCCTGTCCTGAACCCGCGCCCGCCAGTGTTGCCGACTGGATCTCGCACCTTCTGCCCGGCCTGCTATTGACCGGCTCCATCGCGGGAGCGAGCTTCGCGCTTCGGGAACTGCCGGGCGTCGCGGCGTTCAGCCCGATGATCCTGGCGATCGCGATCGGGATCGCGTTTCACAATCTCATCGGCACGCCGCGGCGGGCGAAACCGGGCGTCACCTTCTCGCTGCGGCGGATCCTGCGCTTCGCGATCATCCTGCTGGGGCTTCAACTCACCGCGGAGCAGGTCGTCGAGGTGGGCGCGAGCGGCATCGCCGTCATCGCGATCACGCTGCTCGCCACCTTCACCTTCACGACCTGGCTCGGGCGGCTCCTCGGCATCGAGCGCAAGCTCGTGGAGCTGATCGCCGCCGGCACCTCGATCTGCGGCGCCTCGGCCGTGGTGGCGACGAACACGGTGACGGACGCGCCGGACGAGGATGTCGCCTATGCCGTCGCCTGCGTGACGGTGTTCGGCTCGATCGCCATGTTCGCCTATCCGCTGCTGCCGGGGCTTCTGCATCTGACGCCTCACGCGTTCGGGCTGTGGTCCGGCGCATCGATCCACGAGATCGCGCAGGTCGTGGCCGCCGCCTATCAGGATGGCAAACCCTCCGGCGATTTCGCCACCATCGCCAAACTTTCGCGCGTCATGATGCTGGCGCCGGTGGTCATCGGGCTCGGGATCCTGAGCCGGGCGCGGCAGGATCGCACACACGGCCGTGCGCCGGGAAAAAGCAAGCCCGTGCCGCTGCCGTGGTTCGTGCTCGGCTTCGTGGCGCTTGTCGGCTTGAACAGCGTCATCACGGTGCCGGTCGCGCTCAAGACCGAGATCGTCACCGCGACGACCTTCCTTCTGGCGGTGGCGCTTGCCGCGATGGGGCTCGAAACCGATCTCCGCAAGCTCAGGGCAAAAGGTCTCAAACCCTTCGCGCTTGCTTTCGCCGCCTTTCTTTTCATCGCGGGATTTAGTCTGATGCTGATCGAGATGACGGCCTAGGGCCGAGAAACAACGAAAAGCGATGACCCTCGAACAGCTTCGGATCTTCGTGGCGGTGGCCGAGCGCGAACATGTGACGCGCGCGGCCGAAGCCTTGAACCTCACCCAATCGGCGGTGAGCGCGGCGGTGAGCGCGCTGGAAGCCCGTCACGCCACCAAGCTGTTCGATCGCATCGGCCGCCGCATCGCGCTCACCGAGGCGGGCCGCCTGTTTCTGGTGGAGGCGAGGGCGGTGCTGGCCCGCGCCGCCGCCGCCGAGACGATGCTCGCGGATCTCGCCGGGCTCAAACGCGGCCATATGGCGCTCGCGGCGAGCCAGACGGTCGCCAATTACTGGCTCCCGCCGCTCCTTCATCGCTTTCGCGCGGTCTATCCGGGCATCACGCTCGGCCTCGTGATCGGCAATACGGAAGAGGTGACCGCGATGATCCGGGACGGCTCGATCGATCTCGGTTTCGTCGAAGGCACGGTCAAGGATCCAACGCTTGAAATCGAGCCGGTTGCCGACGATCAGCTCGTACTCGTCACGAACCGCGAGGTGGCGAAGGCGATGAAATCGAAAAAGCTCACGCCGAAAGATCTCAAATCACTGAGCTGGGTTTTCCGCGAGCGAGGCTCCGGCACGCGGGCGATGCTGGAGACGGCCCTGCAGGACATGGGGATCGCGCGTGATGATCTCCATGTGATCCTCGAACTGCCATCGAACGAGTCGGTGCGGGCGGCTGTGCTGGACGGGGCAGGGGCGACGGCGTTGTCGGAGCTCGTCGTCACTCCCTTGCTTGGCGCCGGCCGCCTCGTCGCCTTTGACGTCGATCTGCCCAAGAGGCAATTCTTCGCTCTCCGTCACAAGGGACGCCATGTGAGCGAAATCGAGCGCGCCTTCCGGGCGCTGATCGCCGCCCCGTAGACCTCGGGACCGGCCCGATTCAGGGCCGCCACTCAATCGAACACGGCGAAGGCGCGGGCCTCGATGCTGGCGCGCGGGGCGACATCCCCGGGGCAGGTCGGATCGTCGAAGGCGACATGGGGAATGCCGCCGCCGTGATCGGCTTCGGTGTCGAAATTCTTGAACACCAGCGCCTCGGCCTGTGTCATGCCTGAGAAATAGGCCCAGCGGTGATGCGGATTGTGCTTCAGGAGAAAGGCCTCGAAGGTGAAGCCCGCGCCCTCTTCGGGGTCGAACATGGCGTCGGCCGGAACCCGGTCGCCCTCTTCGAGGCTGCGGATATCGCATACAGCCAGCGGCACGTCCTGCGGCGGCGCGGACAGCACGCGCCAGACATTGTAGCCGACGATACGCTGCGCCGGTGGCCAGGCGACCGACTCGCCGCCGATCCGCGACTTGAGAAGGACCGGCGCGGATTTCGGCGTCAGGTCGACATGGACGAAACGCGCGGGCCGTGAATTGAAGCTCTTGCGGTAATCGTCGGAGCGCTCGCCGAAACGGAGAATGGCGCTTGGCGACACGAGCACCTTGTTCGCCCCCGAAACGCACGCGATCAGTTCCCTGATCTCGGAGAGATAGGTGGTCTTGATCTGCTCCTCGTCGCGGAAATCGCTCACGCGCGTCTCGTGGTCGACGAGCCGGAAGCCTTCCGCGTCGAGACTCACGTCCTCGCGCCTCGAACGCAGGTCATGGACCGGCATGGTGACGCTGTCGATGACGAGATTGTCGCGCGAATAGTCGCGGGCGAAGAATTGCGGCCGCACGTTCATCTCGCCGACATAATTCACCACGCCCTGAACAGTTGGCGCGCCTGCCCAGATCCCATCCGTTTCGTGATTCATCGCTGCGGCATCCTCCCCTCCGGCCCCGAGCTTAACGCCCGGCCATGCGGGGTCAATGCTACCGGTGTGAATCGGGCCCGCTCTCCCTTATATTGAAAGGCGTAACGGGAAAGGCGTGGAATGCAGATCGTCGAAATCCTGAAGGTTCTGGTTCTGCTGATGATGGCGAACGGAACCCCGGTGATTCTGAAATGGCTGATGGGCGACAAATTCGCCTATCCGCTGGATGCCGGCGCGCGCTTTCCCGATGGCCGGCCGGTGCTCGGCGCCTCGAAGACCACGCGCGGCGTCGTCTCGGCGCTCGTCGTCACGACCCTCGCGGCGCCCGCGATCGGCCTCGACTGGCGCATCGGTCTCGTCGTCGCGATTGCGGCGATGGCGGGCGATCTTTTGTCCAGCTTCACCAAGCGGCGCTTCGGCCTCGGCTCCGGCAGCATGGCGCTCGGCATCGACCAGATTCCCGAATCGCTGCTGCCCTATCTGGCGGTGAGGGGCGAGCTCGGGCTCAGCGGACCCGATATCGTGGCGGGCGTCGTCGCCTTCTTCATCGGCGAGCTGGTGATTTCCAGAATTCTCTATCGCCTCGGCGTGCGCGAACAGCCGCACTGATCTCTCGCCGTGGCGGCCTCTATGATTGGCGCGTCAGCGTGTGCAGGGTCACTTCCGGCGGACAGTTGAGCCTGACGTCGACGATCGAGGTCCCCGCGCCGACCGAGGTGTAGCCGATCATCCGGTGATGGGTCCACGCTCCCCGGCCGAGACGGCGCGGCATGGTCGAATCGAGCGTGATCGGCACCTCGCCCGGCAGACAGATCTGGCCGCCATGGGTATGGCCGCACAGCATCACGCTGAAATCGGCATGGGCCGCCTGACGAAAGATCTCCGGCGTGTGCGAGAGCAGGATCGAGACCTCGTCATGGGGGATCGCGGAGGCCGCCTTCTCGATATTGTCGGCATGGAAGAAATGCGCGTCGTCGATCCCGGCGAGGTGGAGACGCTGGCCGTCGCGCGTCAGGGTCACGGCCTCGTTCAGCAGCATCCGGATGCCCATCTCCTCGAGCGCCGGGCACCATGCGGATCGAATCGTGATTGCCGAGCACGGCATAGACCGGATTCTTGAGATGCGTCACGATCCGCGCCATGCCCTCGAGCGCGGCCTCGTAAGGGCCATAGGTGCGGCCGCGATAGTCGCCGGTCAGGACGCACAGATCGTAGTCGAGATCCCGCACGATCTCGATCAGCCGGTCCATCGCGCGCGGATTGGTGTCGACATGCATGTCGGTGATATGCAGCAGGCGGTAGCCCTCGAAGGCGGGCGGCAGATCCTCGAGACGGATGGTGTTGTGCCGGAGCGCGAGCCGCGTCGCGTTGCGGCGGCCGAGCCAGTAAAGGCCGGAGAGCTTCAGCGCCGCGCGGATCAGGCCGTGGATCGAATACCAGTTCTCGACATGGAAGACATGCCGGCCGCGCTGGAAGATATGATGCTCGTATTCCGCCTCCAGCCCCAGCCGCTGGCGGGCGTGGAGACGTCCCAGTCGGGTTTCGAGCTTGGCGATCAGGTCGCCGGCATTGGCATCGTCATACATGGGCGCTTCCGGCCGCCCGCGGAGTGGCGGCTCAGAGCGTCCTATCACAAATGGAGCGGGGGCGGGGAGAGGGTTCTTGCCCGACGGGGCGCCGCTCACGGCTCGCGGAAGGTTGCCTGGAGGCGCGTGATCTCGTCGCACAAGGTCCGGCGCGCTTCCAGAAGACCGTTCGCAAGGCTCCAGCTCTGCATGTTGTTCTGCAGGCCCATCATGGCGAAGGCGCCGGTGATCTTGTTGGCGGTCAGCCCGGCGACAACCTTCTCGCGGCGCACCGCGCATTCCCGGATCGTCGCCGTCGACGTGGCAAGCACGGCGGCGGTGTTCCTGAGATGCGCCGCAGTGATCGGCACGACCTTCGCCCGGCTCGCCGCGCGCGCGGCCTTGGCGCACGCCTCGTCGACGAACCCGCCCGGCATGGGGCAGGCCTGGATCGCCTTGGCGTGGGCGTCCTCGACCACCTTCAAGGCCGCCTCGGTCTGTTCCGCGACCGGCTGGGTGGCGGTCAGTCCGCCGAGCCCATCGTCGCCGCACTGGCCGAGGCTCGAATCGTTCGCCGCCTCGATCGCCGCGCCCTGCTCGTCGCTCACCGGGCCGCTCATGGTGCTCATCATGGTCTGCTGGATCGCCGTCGCGCCCGCCTGCATCCCGGCCTGGAAGATCTCCTGCAGCGGCGCCTTCGAGGCCGGATCGAGATTGATCGCGGCGCAATTGAGCGCCGAGGGCGATGAAGGCAGGGGCGGGATCATGTCGATGGCCGCCGACGGCGCCATCCCGGCTTTCGCGCCCGCCGCTCCAAGGGAAACGCACGCGCAGAATACACCCGCCATCAGCCGAACGGCACGGTCCATGACACTCCTCCCGGAGCGAGTTCAGTTATGAATAGAGCCAGCCACAACCCGCCGCTTCCCGCGTCAGACGAGCCGCGGCGGTGCGCGGAAACGATGCCGCGAAACGCCTCTCCGCGCAACGGGAATTGTACGCCTGAGGACGGGGCCAGGACGGCGCGGACGCCTAGTCCTTTTCCTCGATGGAATCGACCTTGTTCGGATAGAACGCGACGTGATCCTTGATCTCCTCCACCGCCTTGTGCGGCTTCTCATAGGACCATACGGCGTGCTGCCCGAGCTCGTGATCGAGGATGCTGAAATAGGACGCGTCACCCTTGTAGGGGCACTCGGTCGTGTGGGTGGTGCGGGCCAGCTTCAGCATGTCCACGTCGATGCGCGGAATGTAATGCACCGGCGGATAATTGGCTTCCTTCAGGGTCTTCGCATTGCGCGTATCCGCGATGGTCTGGCCCTTGACCTTCACGACCACCCGCTTCGGGTTCTTGGCGATCGTGATGGGATGATCCGGTCCGGGTTCTTTCATGGTGCTGTCTCCTTCTCCAGTGACCAGACTTTATCTGGTGTGCCGGTAACGTCCGCGCACGCTTTTTGTCGCGGTGGCCTCGTCGCTTGACACGCTTCGTCCGCAATTCGAGACTTCCGGAGCACCATCCGCGAACAAGGACAAGCAACATGGAACAGCGCCTGCTCGGCAGCACCGGCCGGACCGTTTCGGCCATGGGCCTCGGCCTCATGGGCATGTCGGCCTTTTACGGACCCCTGGACCGGACGGAATGCATCCGCACCATCCATCAGGCGCTCGACGAGGGCGTCACGATCCTCGACACCGGGGATTTCTACGGCATGGGGCACAACGAGCTGCTGCTCGGCGAGGCGCTCAAGGGGCGGAAGCGGGAGGATGCCTTCGTCTCGGTCAAGTTCGGCGCGCTGCGCACGCCGGACGGGGCGTTCATGGGCTATGACGCGCGGCCGCAGGCGCTGAAGAATTTCCTCTCTTATACGCTGGTGCGCACCGGCCTCGACTATATCGATCTCTATCAGCCGGCGCGCGTCGATCCGGCGGTGCCGATCGAGGAGACCGTCGGCGCGATCAAGGACATGATCGACCGGGGCTATATCCGCCATGTCGGCCTGTCGGAAGCGGGCTCGGACACCCTCCGGCGCGCGAGCAAGGTCCACCCCATCGCCTGGCTGCAGATCGAATATTCGCTCCTGTCGCGCGACATCGAGGAGTCGGTGATGCCGACCGCTCGCTCGCTCGATATCGCGATCAATCCCTATGGCGTCCTGAATCGCGGCCTGCTCTCCGGCAACTGGTCGCGCGAGCGCTCGATGGAAGGCACCGGTCTCCGCTCCGTCATGCCGCGCTTCACCGGCGATAATCTGGACCGGAACCTGCGTCTCGTCGAAGGTCTCCGGCGCATCGCCAACGACAAGCGCATCACCGTCGCCCAGCTCGCCATCGCCTGGGTGCTGGCGCAGGGCAAGGACATCATCCCGGTGATCGGCTCCCGGTCGCGGGGGCAACTGAACGATGCGCTCTCGGCGCTCAATGTCCGGCTGACGCCCGAGGATCTCGCGCGGATCGAGGCCGCGGTGCCGAAGGGTTCGGCCGCCGGCGACCGCTATCCCACCGAACATATGCACGCGCTCGACAGCGAAAGAGGCTGACCGCCCGCCGGAGGCTGACCGCCAGTCGGGGCCGGTCAACGATCAGGCGGCGCTTTGCGCGTCGTCCCTGGCCTGGTCCGCCGGTCCGCCCGGTGCAGCACGACCCGGTCGCGGCCTGCCGCCTTGGCCGCGTAGAGGGCCTGATCGGCCTGTTCGATCAGGGCGTCGATGCCGGACCCGGATCTCTCGACACTGGGCCTCTCGACACCGGATCTCTCGATACTGGCGAGCCCGATGCTGACCGTGACCTTGGCGGGCTTCGACCCGGCGCCGGCGGCGGTCTCCGGGATGGCCAGTTCCTGAACGCTTTGGCGCAGCCGCTCCGCCGCCGCGAGCGCCACGTCGGCGCTGGTATGGGGCAACAGGCAGATGAATTCCTCGCCGCCCCAGCGCGCTATCAGATCCGGTTTGCGCAGATTGGAGGCGAGGTGATGCGCGACCCCTATCAACACCTGATCACCCGTTGCGTGGCCGAAGCGATCGTTGAACGCCTTGAAGCGGTCGATATCGACCATGGCGAGGGAAAGATCCAGCTTGTAGCGCCGCGCCGCCTCGAATTCCTGTTCGGCGCGGGCCAGAAAGGCCCGCCGGTTCGCGATGCCGGTCAGCGGATCGGTGTTTGCGAGTTTTTCGAGCTTGGCTTCGAGCGCCACATGCTTGCTGACGTCGCGCACGATCGCGATATAGACCGGCTCGGCGCCGGCCGTCGTCTTCAGGATCGAGATGTCGGCGGGAAATTTCCGGCCGTCGGCCCTGAGCCCGAATGTGTGAAGCAATCGGTCGCTCATGCTCCGGGAGTGCTCCCCCGAGCGGCGGAAGGCCTCGACATGGTGGGCGTGACCGGCGCGGAAGTCCTCGGGCATGAGAACCTCGATCGGCCGTCCGCGCAAGCGCCGGAGCGAATGGCCGAACATCTTCTGCGCCGCCACGTTCAGATAGGCGATCCGCCCGTCCTCGGTGATGATCACGATCCCGTCAGCGCTATTCTCAA
Source organism: uncultured Alphaproteobacteria bacterium (assembly GCA_963822835.1). Classification (GTDB taxonomy): domain Bacteria; phylum Pseudomonadota; class Alphaproteobacteria; order CAVTAV01; family CAVTAV01; genus CAVTAV01. Next base: position 77,006 of record CAWGIZ010000010.1, read on the forward strand.
CGATATAACGATAGAGCGTATCGGAGATGGCCTCCGCGCCCTTTGGCGGTTCCTCCGTCAATCGACCCCCGTCGACATAAGTCCGTACAGATACAATCCCGAAGCCCGAACAGTAGCCGGTCCACCCCTAAGCAAGGATTAACCCTAATTCCGTTTCGCCCGGTCTTCCGGCGTTCATGGACCGTTAATGCGAGTCATTTGCATTTCTTGTTGATTATGAGAATGACTCGCATTAACGTTCGCTTCGGCGGGTGGATCCAACGCCCCGCCCCGACCGTTCCCGGGACCTCCGCCCCGGATCGGTCCGGCCCACTGAAAAATCAAATCTCCACGGGGAAGTGACAATGCTTACGAACGAAAGATCCGCCGCGATAGTTCCGGCCACGTTACGACGCTATGGCCGGCGGCCGGTGGCGGGTGTCGGGCTCGTGTCGGCCACGGCGCTGGCGCTTGCCGCCGGCCCTGCGCTCGGTGCGAGCGGTGCGGTCACCGCCGGCCAAGGCACCATCGGCCAAGCCACCATGGGTCAGGGCGCCGCCAGCCAGGCCGAAGCCGCCGCGCCGGTCACCGTCGCCCAGGCCGGCGAGCCCACCGACACCTATATCGTGACGGGCCATCAGGTGGGCGAGAACCCGTTCGCCGATCCCGCGGCGCCCTACAAGATCGACCGCTCGGCCTCCGGCAAGCTCACCGAGCCGCTGCTCAACACGCCGAAATCCGTGACCGTCATTCCGAAGGAGCTGATCGACGATACCGGCGCCACGAGCTTCAAGGACGTGATGCGGACCCAGCCCGGCGTCACCCTCGGCACCGGCGAGGGCGGCAACGCTTTCGGCGACCGCTTCTTCATTCGTGGCTTCGACGCCCGCAACGACGTCTATATCGACGGCGTGCGCGATCCCGGCGTCACCTCCCGCGAGACCTTCGCCATCCAGCAGGTCGAGATCCTCAAGGGGCCGAGCTCGGCCTTCGCCGGCCGCGGCACCACCGGAGGGGCGGTCAGCCTGATCTCGAAGCAGCCGCAATCGATGCTGTTCGCCGACGCCGAGGCGACGCTCGGCACGTCGGACCTGAAGCGCGTGACCACCGACATCAACGCCCCGATCACGGACAATCTCGCGATCAGGCTGAACGCGCTCTATCACGAGTCCGACACGCCGGGCCGCGACTATGTGTTCGACAAGCGGAACGGCATCGCGGCGGCGGTTACCTACGACATGACCCCGCATGTGCGCCTGTCGGCCGACTACTACCATCTCGACGAAGATTCGATGCCGGATTTCGGCATCCCCTACGACACCGCCAACAACCGGCCATTCGCGGTGGACCGCAGCAATTTCTATGGCCTGACCGCGCGCGACTTCCGCCACAACCGCGCCGATATCGGCACCGGCTCGGCCCGGATCAATGTCACCGACTGGGTCACCTTCAAGACGCTTCTCCGGTACGGCGAGACCACGAACCGCTATGTCGTTTCGGCGCCGGAACGCCCGAATACCTCCGACCCGGATCCGGCGAACTGGACGGTTCAGGCGAGCCCGAAGAACCGCAACGCCGAGAACAAATATGTCGCCAACCAGACCGACATGACGTTCGCCTTCGACACCGGCCCGGTCTCGCACGAAACGGTCGTCGGCTTCGAATACAGCAACGAGAAGATCGTCAACCAGCCCTTCGCCTTCCTCGACTCCGAGGACCCGTCCACCGGCGACATCATCTCGCCCAACACCATCATCCAGAACATCCAGCACCCCAACGCGCTGCAGCCCTGGCCGTTCGGCGTGACGGCCGGCTCGAGCCTGACCCGCACCGAGGTCGATTCAAAAGCGGGCTATGTGCTGGAGACCATGAAATTCGGCGACCGTTTCAGGCTGCTCGGCGGCTTGCGCTACGACAGCTATTCGATCGATCTCCTGTCCATCGGGGGGCGTTCGCCGGGCTCCCGCTCGAATAATTCGAGCTTCTGGAACTGGTATGCCGGCGGGGTCTACAAGCCGCGGGAAAACGGCAGCATCTATATCTCCTACGGCTCGTCCTCGAACCCGTCCGGCGCGGATGTGGACGCGACCGGCACGGCCTATGGCGGCCTTTCGGACAGCGTCGCGGGCCTCGATCCCGAGCGTAACAAGTCCTGGGAGCTCGGCACCAAATGGAATGTGCTCGAGCAGCATCTCAATCTCTCGGCGGCGGTGTTCCGGATCGACAAGGTCAATGCCCGGGTCACCACCGGCGGCGGCTTCGGCGGCACGCCGGAGGTGACCATTCTCGACGGCATGGTGCGGGTCGACGGCATCGAGCTCGGCGCGAGCGGCAACATCACCGAGCGCTGGAGCGTGTTCGGCGGCGTGACGCTGCTCGACACCAAGATCCGCCGCTCCGCGAACCCGGCCGAGGTCGGCGCCAAGCTTCCCAACGTATCCGAGACCAGCTTCAGCATGACCACGCGCTATCAGGTACTGGACAATCTCCATCTTGGCGGCACGGCGACCTATGCGTCGAAGAAATTCGGCGGCACCACGGTGGCGGGCTCGACCTATGTTCCGGGCTACTGGCGGTTCGATGCTTTCGGCGGCTACCGGGTCAGCGAAAAGGTGGGCGTCAGCTTCGCGGTGCTCAACCTGACCAACAAGACCTATTACGACGCCCTCTACCGCTCGTCCGCTCCCTTCACCTATGTCGCTCCCGGCCGTTCGGCGCAGGTGACGGTCGACGTCGACTTCTGACGCGGTCGTCGCCTAAACTTCCGGTCCCGTCCGGTCTCCTTTCCGGGCGGGACCGCCTTTGTCGAGAATGGTGAAAACGGACATATGCTGCTCAGTATCCCGAATGTATTGACCGCTGCCGAGGCCGCGAGTTTCCGCGAAGCGCTCGAAGGCGCGGAATGGATCGACGGCCGGGTGACCGCCGGCACCCAGTCGGGCGCGGTGAAGCACAACCGGCAGCTTCCCGAGAAATCGCCCGTGGCGATCGAGCTCGGCAACCGGATCATCGACGCGCTGGGAGCCTGCCCCTTGTTCGTTTCGGCGGCGTTACCCTTGAAGACCTTCCCGCCGCTGTTCAATCGCTATGAGGGCGGCGAGCATTTCGGCACCCATATCGACAATGCGATCCGGCCGGTGAAGGGCACGTCGGTGCGCGTCCGCACCGATCTTTCGGCGACGCTGTTCCTCACCGATCCGGAGGATTACGACGGCGGCGAGCTGGCCATCGAGACCGCGTTCGGCGCGCAGGAAGTGAAGCTGCCGGCGGGCGACATGGTGCTCTATCCCGCCTCGAGCCTGCATCATGTAAAGCCGGTGACGCGCGGCGCGCGGGTCTCCTCCTTCTTCTGGATTCAGAGCATGGTGCGGAACGATTCCGACCGCGCCATCCTGTTCGATCTCGATCAGACGATTCAGGATCTCGCGGGCGAGCGCGGCGTCGACGATGCGCAGGTCGTCCGCCTGTCCGGCATCTATCACAACATGATCCGCCGCTGGGCGGATACCTGATCGCCGTCATCGCCATTTCCGTTAACCACGTTTCGTATATGATCGGCGGGACGGAACCGGCGCGCGCCGGAGCCGTTGGTTGACTCGATCCTTCTCGAGGGACATCCGCGCACCCGGAGGCCCGATCATGCTGAGAACCCTGCGACGCAACACGCTGACGCGCCCGATCTTCCGCTGGGCGCGCAAGGCGCTTCCGACCATGTCGGAGACCGAGCGCGAGGCGCTGGAAGCCGGCGACGTGTGGTGGGATGCGGAGCTTTTCTCGGGCAATCCCGACTGGGCGAAGCTGCGCGGCACGTCCGCGCCGGCTCTTTCGGAAGAGGAGCGCGCCTTCTTCGACGGGCCGGTCGCGGAGCTCTGCGCCATGCTCGACGACTGGAAGATCTCCTGGGAGCTGAAGGACCTGCCGCCCGAGGTCTGGGCGTTTCTCAAGAAACACAAGTTCTTCGGCATGATCATCCCGAAGAGCGACGGCGGGCTCGGCTTCTCGGCCTATGCCCATTCCGAGGTCGTGCGCAAGATCTCGACCTATTCGGTCACCGCCGCGGTCACCGTGATGGTGCCGAACTCGCTCGGACCCGGCGAGCTTCTCCATCAGTTCGGCACGGAAGAACAGCGCAAATACTGGCTGCCGCGTCTCGCCGCCGGAGAAGAAATCCCCTGCTTCGGGCTCACCAGCCCCGAGGCGGGATCGGACGCGGCCTCGATGATCGACACCGGCGTCATCTGCCGGGGCGAGGGGGCAAGCGGCAACGAGCTCGGCATCCGTCTCAACTGGCACAAGCGCTATATCACCCTGGGGCCCGTGGCGACGGTCCTGGGCCTCGCCTTCAAGCTGGAGGATCCGGACCATCTTCTCGGCAACCGGGAGGATCTCGGCATCACCGTCGCGCTGGTGCCGACGAATCTCAAAGGCGTCGAGATCGGCCGCCGCCATCTGCCCGCGCTGCAGGTTTTCCAGAACGGCCCGAACTGGGGCCACGACGTGTTCATTCCGATCGACCATGTGATCGGCGGCGAAGCCCAGATCGGCAAGGGCTGGAAGATGCTGATGAGCGCGTTGGCCGCCGGGCGGGGCATTTCGTTGCCTTCGCTCTCCGCCGCCGGCGCGGCCTTCACGGCGCATACGACCGGCGCCTATGCGCGCGTCCGGCAGCAGTTCAACATCGCCATCGGCAAGTTCGAGGGCGTGCAGGAGCGCCTGGCCGCGCTCGCGGGCAATGCCTATCTGCTCGATGGCGCGCGGCGTCTGACCTGCGCGGGACTGGACGAAGGCCGCAAGCTCGCGGTCGTCTCGGCGATCCTCAAATCCCATGCGACGGACCGGCTGCGCGACTCCGTCAACGACGCGATGGACGTTCATGCCGGCAAGGCGGTGATCGAAGGACCGCTCAATTATCTCGGGAGCCTTTACCGCGCCGTGCCGGTCGGCATCACCGTCGAGGGCGCGAATATCCTGACCCGGAATCTGATCATCTTCGGCCAGGGCGCGATCCGCTGCCATCCTTATCTCCTCGCCGAAATGACGGCGCTGGAGAAGGCCGACCGCAAGGCGGCGCTCGCCGAGTTCGACAAGGCATTCTGGAGCCACGTCGCGCACAGCGTCGCGACGCTGGGCCGCGCCTGGGCGCGTGCCTGGACCGGCGGGGCCACATCACCCGCGCCGGATATGCCTCGTCTTGCAAGGCATTATAAGGCGCTCGGCCGCTATGCCGCCGGTTTCGCGCTCACCGCCGACATCGCGCTGTTGACGCTCGGCGGCGCCCTGAAGCGCAAGGAGATGCTGTCGGCGCGCCTGGGAGACATTCTCTCCGAGCTCTATCTTCTCTCGGCGGTGCTGAAGCGCTGGGAAGACGAAGGCAGGCACGACGAGGATCTGCCGATCGTCGATTATTGCTGCGAACGCGGCTACGCCACGATCGAGCGCCGCTTCGCCGGGATCTTCGCCAATCTGCCGAGCCGGGGCATGGCGTGGCTGCTCAAGGTCATCGTGCTGCCGCTCGGCGCCCGCGCGAAAGGGCCGAGCGACAGGCTGGCCCGGACCTGCGCCGAATTGCTTCTCGAGCCGTCGGCGACGCGCGACCGGCTGACGCCCGATATCAACCGGGGCAACGGCGCCAATGGCGTCGGCCTGCTGGAGGCTGCCTTTCGGCTGTCTGTCGAGACGGAGCCCTTGCAAAAGAAGATCAAACAGGCGCGGATTCGCGACATTTCGGAAGCGCTTGCCGCCGGGGTGCTGACCAACGAGGAAGCCGAGCGTCTCGGCGAGGCCGCGGCCGCGGTCAGGGCCGTCGTCGCGGTCGATGATTTCGCCCCGTCGGATCTCGTCTCCGGAAATGCCGCCGCCGCGACGCACGGCCACGAACGGAAAACAGCGACTTCCAGTTGAGAGGCGGCCCTATTCGCGCCATGATGCGCGGCGAAACTGGCGGCGACTGGGGAAGCGCGCGCCGGATCTTGGATGAGACATCTGGAATCTTTTGGGAGGCCACACAATGAAAGCACCGATCGTCACGACATTTCTTCTGGCGGCTTTGGGATTGAGCCTGTCCGTTCTTGCGTCCGGCAAGGCACGGGCCGAAGAGTTCAAGACCTGCGGCCAGGAAGGCAAACTGACCCTCTTGTGCGGTCCCGAAGGCGTCGAGGACATGCAGTGGATCGAGGGCACCGATTGGGTGATCGGCAGCGGCATGCGCGCCAAGGACACCGACGGACTGCGCCTCATCAATATCGCCAGGAAGACGTGGTCCCGGTTCTATCCGAGCCCGGAGGCCAAGACCGATCAGGACAAGAAGGATTACGCGAAGTGCCCCGGCGCGCCCGATCCCAAGACCTTCTCGGCGCATGGTATCGCGCTCAAGCAGACCGGTCCGAATGCCTATCAGGTGCTCGCCGTCAATCATGGCCGCGAGGCGGTCGAGGTCTTCAACGTCGATACCAAATCCGGCACCCCGGCGATCACCTGGATCGGCTGTGTGGTGATGCCGGACACCGTCTATATGAATTCGGTGACGTTCCTGCCCAAGGACGGCTTCGCCACTACCCAGTTCTATAACCGCGCGGACAAGCGGGGCATGATCGCGATCTTCGCCGGCGAGAACACCGGCGGCGTCTACGAATGGCATGCCGGCACCGGCCTGACCGAATTACCGGGCACCGATATGAGCGGCGCGAACGGCATTGCGATCTCGCCGGACGGCAAGCGGCTCTATGTCGCGGCCTGGGGCGGCCACAAGATCGTGCGCTTCTCGTTCGAACCCGGCGGCACCACGAAGGCCGAGGCCGATGTCGATTACTCGCCGGACAATGTCCGCTGGGCGCCGGATGGCTCGCTGCTGGTGGCCGGCCAGCACAGCACGCGCGACCCCGAGGCGGCGTCCCCCGTGTTCAAGGGCTGGGAAGTCGTGAGGCTCAACCCGGACACCATGGCGGTGACCAAGATCGCCGAAGGCGCGCCGGACTCGATGCTGCAGGGCGTCAGCAACGCGATCGAAATCAACGGCACCCTGTGGCTCGGTGCTTTCGCCGGAGACAAGATCGGCTATATGCCGCTGAAATAGCCCGATGAAATGGCCGGGCCATTCGCATGGAAACGATATTAGGGAGACGACCGAGATGAGGACTCTGGCTCTGTGGGGATCGGCGCTGGCGGGCGTTCTCGCCACCGGCATCCTGATTCTTGCTCCGGGCGGCGGCGTGGCGGCGGACGAGACCGCCGCCAATAGCTGCGCGCCCTACGGCAAGATGAAACTCATCTGCGGCCTCAAGAATCCCGAAGACCTGATGCCGATCCCGGGCACCAAATGGATCATCTCGAGCGGCATGTCCGGCCAGGGCACGTCGGGTCATTTCTATCTGGTCGACGGCGTCGCCAAGACCTTCGAGATCCTGTTTCCCGGCGACGATCCGAAGCTCAAATGGAATCAGGAGATGTTTCCGAATTGTCCTGGTCCGCTCGACCTGACCAAGTTCTCGGTGCACGGGCTGTCGCTCCGGGCCGAGGGCGAGGCCGGTCATTACAAGATGTACATCACGAGCCACGGCGCCCGGGAGGCGGTGGAGGCCTTCGACCTCGACGCCAGCGGCGACAAGCCGGCGCTCACCTGGGTCGGCTGCGTCACGCTGCCGGAGAAGACGTTCTCCAATTCGGTCGCGATCCTGCCCGATGGCGGTTTCGTGGTGACCAAGTTCATGGATCCGACCGTGCCGAACGCCTTCGCCGGCATCATGCAGGGCAAGGTGACCGGCGTGGTGTTCGAGTGGCATCCGGGCGACGCCGAGGTGAAGCCGATCCCGGGCACCGAGCTTTCCGGGCCGAACGGGATCGAAGTGTCGCCGGACGGCAAGACGATGTATGTCGCCGTCAGCGGCGCGCAACAGGTCAACGAATATGCGCTCGGCGACGAGCCCAGGCTGCTCGGCTCGGCGAAGCTCGATATCCGGCCCGACAATATCCGCTGGGGACCGTCCGGCAAGCTCTGGGCGGCGGGCGGTGTCGCGATGGCGCCGGCGCAGGGCGGTCCGGCCGGCTGGCAGGTCGTGGCGATCAATCCGGAGACGATGGAGGCGAATACGCTCGTGGTCATGGACGGCAAGAGCCCGATCCCGACCATCAGCGTCGGCGTGCGCGCCGATGGTGCGGTCTGGGTCGGCAGTTTTTCCGGCGACAAGATCGGCTATGTGGAAATGAAATAAGGAAAGTTTGTTTATGGAGTACGATCCCGCGCAGGACGATCACGGCCTGCCGTTCAACCCGTTCAAGGCCTGTGTCGTTCCGCGCCCCATCGGCTGGATTTCCACCACGAGCGCCGATGGCCTCGATAATCTGGCGCCCTACAGCCAGTTTCAGATGGTGACCTACGATCCGGCGATCGTGATGTTTTCGGCCAATCTCACGCCGGACGGCCGCCGCAAGGACACGGTGCTGAATATCGAGGCGACCGGCGAGTTCGTCTGGAACATGGCGACCTATGATCTGCGCGAGGCCGTCAATCTGTCCTCCACCTTCCTCGATACGGGGGTGGACGAGTTCGAGTTTACCGGTCTCGCCAAGGCGCCGTCCGTCAAGGTAAAGCCGCCGCGCGTCGCGGCGTCGCCGGTGCATTTCGAATGCGTCCATATGAACAGCCTGCGCCTGCCGGGCGACAGCGTCATGGGCACGGTCGACGTGGTGTTCGGCAAGGTGGTGCGGATTCATATCGCGGACGAGGCGATCAAGAATGGCCGCCTCGATTATCCGAAGATCCGGCCTCTGGCCCGGCTCGGCTATTATGACTATACCTCGGTCAATTCCGTCTTCGAATTGAAGCGGCCGGGAGAGTCGCGGCACCAGCTTCGCGGCATGGAGGGATTGCGGGATCGCTGAGATGCGGGTCCAATGTCCTCAAGCGGGGAGGGGGAACGACGGGGAAAGGATGAGCGCGAGAATGTGTAGGCTCAGTTCGATTGTCGCCGGCGCCCTTGCCCTGGGGCTGACCGCATCCGGCATTGCCGCAGCGCAGGCCCAGACCGCAGACACAGGCTCCCTACGATGCGTCGCGGCCGCCAGCGGGCGTGACCCTCAGCCTTGGCGATCCGTTCTCCGGTTTGGTCTGCGGCGGCGCCCTTCAGCCGAGCTGGAATCTCTCGCTCGATCAGGTCGCCCGCTTCGCCTCGAGTCAGCTCGCGGCCTGCGATCTCGATCTGACGCTCGCCACCATCGACGGTCATGTCTCGACCGCTTATGACGAGATCATGGCTGCCGAGGCGGAAAACTGGAACGCCTGGAACGCCGCGGCGGCCTTTCTGCCCGGTCCCGCCGATGCCGCGGCCGATGATCGCACGGCCCGGGTTCACGACGCGCAAAATCGCATCCAGAACGACCGGAACGGCCTCCGCTTCCTCGCCAAGCTTGCCGCCGTGCTGCAATTTCCGCCGCCGCCCAAGCCAGTGACGTTGCCGACCGGGCAGGGCGTGACCGATCTTCTGGGCCAGCCGCAGGCACCCGCCGGTCAGACGCCCGTTCAGAATCCGGGCCAGATCCGGCCAGAATCCGGCCCCATCCGCCAATCAGAACTACGAACCGGGCGCGGTCGCCGCTACCCAGCTTCCACCGGTGCCGGGGGATGCCGCCGCGGCGCTGGAAACGCCGCCTGCCATCGCGCCGGCCGATGCCGGTCACGATGCCGGTCTTGGCGCGACTCCCGCCGAACCGAGCCCCCAGATCGCTTGCGTCAACAACACGTCCTGGGTCATCGCGGCGCGTCCGGCGCAGAACAAGGATCAGCTGGTGGTCGACGATCCGGTCGCCGGTCAGGCTTTGGCCTGGCTTGCGAATCAAGCGGCCAGCGACGCCGGCTCGCCGGTATTCCACAGCTTCGCCGCCTGTCCGGGCGCCGTGCCGCAATATCAGACGGCCGCTCAGGCGCCGTCGCCGGGCGCCGCGCAAGGCATCATTCCGCCGGCCCTGCCGCTGGAGCCGCAACCCGGAGTTCAGCCGGCCGAAACCGTGCCTTCCGGGACCGTTCCGTCGCCCGATGGCTCTCAAGCCTTGCCAACGGGCGGCGATACGGGGCAACAAGGGGCTTATCCGGCCCCGCGGCCGGGCGGACAACAAGATTAACTCAAGGTTAACTGAGCCCCGTTAGGGTCGCTCAAATGAGCCGGGCTCCGCCCCGGCCACAGGTTTTCAGGGTGCTTTCATGAGCGATAACGCCGCCTCGCAAGTCGACCTCAAGGCCGGTTCGGAACGCCGGATGATCAACCGGGTCGCCTCCTATTGGGAAGAGATCCGTGGCGAGCGGCATTTCCCCGCGATGACCGATATCGAACCGCATCGGCTCGACGACATCAGATCGAACTGCTTCGTGCTCGATGTCAGCGGCTCCGTCGAGGAACCGATCGTCCGTTTCGTCGGCGAAACGTTGTCGGAGGGCGGCAAGGTGGCGCGGGCCGGGGAATCGCTCAACACGGTGCCGAAGCGGACCCTGTTCGGCCGCGTCTCCGATCACTTCCTGGAATGCGTCGCGCATGGCGCGCCGGTCGGCATCGAGGCCGAGTTCGATGACGACAAGGGCGAGACGATCATGTATCGCGGCGTGTTGCTGCCGTTCAGCGACGACGATGCCAGCGTCGATTTCGTTCTCGGCGCGATCAATTTCAAGAACAAGGCGGACGAGAGCTGGACATTCCGGACGGGATGACCGACGACGAGATCGAGCTGGAGCCCGGCGCCGAGGAAGACGAATTCGCCGCCGAAATGATCGCCGGCAATGACGACGAGCCGCCGGCCGCCGAAGAAATCCTCCACACCGGACGAATTACCGGCTCCCGAATTACCGGCGCCCGAACAGCCGGAACAGGAACCGCCCGCCACCGAGATGCCGAGCGCGGGCGAGCTGCTCTCGGCGCTGTCCCGCTGCCAGACCCTGGCGCGCGAGGCGAACGAGAGCCAGAGCCGGTCGCGCGACGCGCTCTACACCGCGCTCGCGGAAGCCTACAGTTTCCGTTTCGAAGCCGAGGCCGCGCCCGAAGCCTATGCAGAGATCCTCGCGGATGCCGGGATCGAATGGCAGGACCGCGCGCCCTATACGCCGATCGTCAAGCTGGTGTTCGGTGCCGATTACGACAAGACCCGCATTTCGGAATACGCCACCGCCCTGGCCTACGGCCTGCGTCACGGCGTGCCCCAGCACGAGTTCAAGATCTTCCTCGAAATGCAGGAAGGCGGCATCAAGGCCTGCGTGTCGGCCGAACGCGCCGCCAAGCGGGCCGAAAAGGGCGAAGCCTGGGATTCGATCGCTTTCGCACGCTCGGTCCTGCGCGACCAGCCGTCGCTTGCCCGTCTCTACGATCTCGATACCGGCGACGACGAATCCGAGTTCGTGCTGATCCTCGCCCGCCGCGAGCCCGACCGGCAGGCGGTCGATATCGTCAAGGTGCTGCACGAGAAGCCGTCGATCGTGGACGGCATCCTGCGCCGGGCGGCGATCGGCGTGTCCAGCCCGGCCCGGTCTGACGACGAACTGGGTGGGGACGAGCTGGGCGGGGACGGCTCCTCGCTGCCGGATCCGGACGAAACCCGGGACTGAGCTCCGCCGTTTCCGGCTCCACCTTGTCTTCACGGCTCCACCGCTCGTAGACTAAGGTTAACGAGGCGGATATGCCGTGCTTCATATTTCGGCAATCCTGATCGCTTAGGGTTAATCCGCGCACGGCCGGTACGCAGCAATCCGGCCCCATCCAGCGGGGACGCATCCGTGACCCACGATTTCTGGAAGCCCAAGGACGCCCATATCGGCAAGGTCATCACCTATGCCGAATCCCGGCTCGGGCCCAACGATGCCCGGCCGGTGACCGATTTCATCAGGCTTTATTACGCCCATGTCTCCCCGGACGACGTGCTCGACGTTCCGGTCGAGACGCTCTACGGCGCGGCGCTCTCCGCCTGGAAGCTGGCCGCGCGCCGGCTGCCCGGCGAGGTGAAGCTGCAGATCCTCAATCCGAACCTTTCGGAGCATGGCTGGAGCTCGGCTCACACCGTCATTCAGATCGTGAATGACGACATGCCGTTCCTGGTGGATTCGGTGAGCAACGCGCTCGCCTATATGAAGCACAAGGTGCATCTGGTCATTCACCCGGCGATGTATATCGGCCGCGACGCGGAGGGCCGCCTGATCCGGGTGCTCGACCGTGCCGATGCCGGTGCGGAGAAGGCCGCCGAGGCCGAGGGCGCGCGGCTTGAGTCGATCATGCATATCGAGATCGACGAGCAGATCGAGCCCAGGGTGCTGACCGACATCCAGGACCGTCTGCGCCTGGTGCTGTCCGATGTCCGGCTCGCGGTTCAGGACTGGCGCGCGATCGTCGGCCGGCTGAACGGCATTGTCGAAGAGCTCGAATCCGCGCCGCCGCCGATCGAGAAGGCCGAAATCTCCGAGACCGTCGATTTCCTGAAATGGCTTTCCGACAATAACTTCACCTTCCTCGGCTATCGCGAATACGAGCATGTCGGCAAACGCGGCGACGAGAGCATCAAGGCGGTCGAGGGATCGGGCCTCGGCATGCTGCGCGATCCGGAGCGGCATGTGCTTGAAAGCGCCGAGGAGCTCGCGGCGCTCTCGCCCGAAGTGCGCGATTTTTTCCAACTGCCGGAGCTGATGATCATCACCAAGGCGAATGTCCGGGCGACCGTGCATCGCGCGGTGCATATGGACTATGTCAGCGTCAAGCGGCTCGACGCCAAGGGACGGCTCAAGGCCGAGCATCGCTTCGTCGGACTCTTCACCTCCGCCGCCTATAATCTGAGCCCGCGTGCGATTCCGGTGCTCCGGCGCAAGGTGCGCCACATGCTGGAGCGCGCGAATTTCCTGCCCGCGAGCCATGACGGCAAGGCGCTGCTCAACGTGCTCGAAACCTATCCGCGCGACGAGCTGTTCCAGATCGACGAGGAGACGCTGTTCGACACCTCGATCGGCGTTCTCCGTCTGCAGGAGCGGCCGCGCGCCAAGGCCTTCCTGCGCTATGACAAGTTCGAGCGCTACGTCTCGGCGCTGGTCTACGTGCCGCGTGAGGTCTACGACACGGATCTCAGGGTCAAGATCGGCGACATTCTCTGCGCCGCCTTCAATGGCGCCATCTCGGCGCATTACGTTCTTCTCGGCGAAGCCGCGCTCGCGCGGATTCACTTCATCGTCAAGACCCGGCCCGGCGACGTGCCGGCGGTCGACGTGGCCGAGATCAACGAGCAGATCGCGGAAGCGGCGCGCAGCTGGAGCGACCGCTTGCGCGACGCCGTCGTCACCAAGCATGGCGAGGGCATCGGCAACCGGATCTGGACCCGTTTCACCGGCGCGTTCTCCGCCGGGTATCGCGACACCTTCAGCCCGGAACTCGCGCTCTACGACATCGAGCGCATCGAGGGGCTGGAGAACGCGGGCGACGTATCGTTCAATTTCTACCGGCCGATCGAGGACCCCGCCAGCCAGCTGCGACTCAAGATCTATCGCTCGGGCACGCTCATTCCGTTGAGCGATTGTCTTCCCATGCTGGAGCATGTCGGGCTCAAGGTGCTCGGCGAACAGGCCTTCGAGGTCCGCACGAACGAGCAGACGGAATATTGGGTGCACGACTTCCGCATGGAGGACCGCGACGGCGGCGAGATCGATCTCGCGGCGTGCCGCGCCCGGCTCGAGGAAACCCTCGGACGGGTGTGGGCCGGCGAGGTCGATGACGACGGCTTCAACGCGCTGGTGCTGAAAGCCGGTCTCGACTCGCGCCAGACCGTGATCCTGCGCGCCTATTTCGCCTATCTGCGCCAGATCGGCCTTACGTTCAGTCCGGCCTATGTGCAGGAGACCCTGATCCGCAACCCGGCGGTCGCCTCGCATCTCGTCGAGCTGTTCGAGACCCGCTTCAATCCCGAGCTCGACATCACGGTGGAAGAGCGCGCGGCGAGCGCCGACGTGATCGCCAAGGAGATCGAGGGCCTGCTCGAAAAGGTATCGAGCCTCGACGAGGATCGCATCCTGCGGCGCTATCTGAACGTCGTGCAGTCGATCCTGCGCACCAACTATTTCCAGCGCGACGAGCACGGCGCGCCGAAGCCGCAGCTTTCCTTCAAGCTCTCCTCCCACGGGCTCGACGAGATGCCGCTGCCGCGTCCCTTTGTCGAGATCTTCGTATTCTCGCCGCGCGTCGAGGGCATCCATCTGCGCGACGGGCAAGTGGCTCGCGGCGGCATCCGCTGGTCGGACCGGCGCGAGGATTACCGCACCGAAATTCTGGGCCTCATGAAGGCGCAGCGGGTGAAGAACACCGTCATCGTGCCGGTCGGCGCCAAGGGCGGCTTCCTGCCGAAACGACTGCCGCAGGGAGACCGCGAGGAGATCTTCGCGGAGGGCGTGGCCTGCTACAAGACCTTCATCTCGAGCCTGCTCGATCTCACGGACAATATCGTGAAAGGCGTGATCGTGCCGCCGGCGCGCGTGGTGCGCTGGGACGGCGACGATCCCTATCTGGTGGTCGCGGCGGACAAGGGCACGGCGAGCTTCTCCGACATCGCGAACGGCGTCGCCAAGGAACATGATTTCTGGCTCGGCGACGCCTTCGCCTCCGGCGGTTCCGCCGGCTATGATCACAAGAAGATGGGCATCACCGCGCGCGGTGCGTGGATCAGCGTGCAACGTCATTTCCGCGAGATCGGCATCGACGTTCAGGAGAAGCCGATCCGCGTGGTCGGCATCGGCGATATGTCTGGCGACGTGTTCGGCAACGGCATGCTGATGTCGCGCCAGATCAGGCTGGTGGCGGCGTTCGATCACCGTCACGTCTTCATCGATCCGGACCCCAATCCCATGGAGAGCTTCGTCGAGCGCGAACGCCTGTTCACGCTGCCGCGCTCGTCCTGGGCGGATTACAACGCGGCGCTCATCTCGAAGGGCGGCGGCATCTTTCCGCGCACCGCGAAATCGATCGCGCTCACCGCCGAGATGAAGGCGCTGCTCGGTGTGGATACCGACAAGCTGACGCCGAATGAACTGATCCACGCGATCCTCAAGGTCGACGCGGATCTGCTGTGGGTCGGCGGCATCGGCACCTATTGCAAGGCCCATGACGAGACTCATGCCGAAGCCGGCGACCGCGCCAACGATCCGGTGCGGGTCGATGGCCGCGATCTCCGTTTCAAGGTTGTGGGCGAGGGCGGCAATCTCGGCTTCACGCAATGCGGCCGGATCGAATACGCGCGCCACGGCGGCCGCATCAATACCGACGCGATCGACAATTCCGCCGGCGTCGATTGCTCCGATCACGAGGTCAATATCAAGATCCTGCTGAACGCGGTCGTCGCCGAGGGCGAGATGACCGAGAAGCAGCGCGACCGCCTGCTCGCCGAGATGACGGAGGAAGTCGGGAGCCATGTGCTGACCGACAATTACCTGCAGACCCAGGTGCTGTCCGTCACCGAGACGCAGGGCACGAAACACCTCCAGCGGCAGATCCGGTTCATGCGCTCCATGGAGCGCGAGGGCATGCTCGACCGCGATGTCGAATTCCTGCCCGACGACGAAGCCCTGGCCGAGCTCGCCAACGACCGCCAGGCGCTGACCCGGCCGGAGCAGGCGGTGCTTCTGGCCTATGCCAAGATGGAGCTCTATCACCGCCTGGTCGGCAGCGACATCGGCGGCGACCCGGCGCTCAAGCGCGATCTCGCGGGCTATTTTCCGGCGCCGCTCCGGGACCGGTTCGCTAGTGCGATCGAGTCCCACCGGCTCAAGAACGAGATCACCGCAACCGTGCTCTCGAACGAGATCGTCAATCAGGGCGGCGCGGCCTTCGCCTATCGCATTCAGGAAGAATCGGGCGCCGATTACGCCGAGATCGCGCGCGCCTATATCGCGACGCGCGAGATCTTCAAACTGAAGGATCTGTGGTCCTCGATCTACGCGCTCGACAACAAGGTGCCGGCCGCGATCCAGTATCTCATGCTGATGGAAACGGTCGCGCTGCTGCATCGCTCGACATTGTGGTTCCTGCGCAACCGCGAGCAGCCCATGGCGATCGGCGACACGGTCGAGGCGTTCCTGCCGGGTGTCGAGCAGCTGAAGGAAAACGCCCGCAAGATTCTGACCGAAAGTCAGGTCGAGACGCTCACCGAACGCACCGCGACCTATGTCGAGCAGGGCGTGCCGAGGGAGATCGCGCTTCATATCGCGGGCGCCGAGCCGCTCGCCTCGGCCTGCGATATCGTCTATGTCGCGAACGAACTGAACCGCGACATCGTCGAAGTCGGCCAGGCCTATTTCTCGGTCGGCGCCGGGCTCGGTTACGACTGGCTGCGCGCGGCGGGCGAGCAGATCACGTCCGACGATCACTGGGAACGTCTCGCGGTCGCGGGCATCATCGACGATCTCTATTCGCAGCAGCGTGCGCTCACCGAATCCATCCTCGAACCCCGGCCGAGCGAGGGCAAGGCGGCGGTCGACGACTGGGCGATGGGTCATGGGCGGCAGATCGAACGCGCCTTGTCCCTGATCAGCGAATACAAGGCGGGCGGGCCGGTCACGGTCGGCAAGCTCGGCTTCGCCGCGCGGCATTTCCACGGCCTGTTCAGCGGTTGACCCCGATGCCGGATTTCCGAATGTGACGAAGTCCACCTGGGGCTGGGCGCTGTTCGACTGGTCCACCCAGCCCTTCTTCACCCTGATCACCACCTTTCTGTTCGCGCCCTATTTCACGAGCGTCGTCGTGGGCGATGCCGTAAGCGGGCAATCGCTCTGGGGGCTGGGCCAGGGCGCGGCGGGCGCCGTGATCGCGCTGATGAGTCCGGTGCTCGGCGCGGTCGCGGATTCGATGGGGCGGCGCAAGCCGTGGATCGCCGGGTTCACGATTGTCGCCGTGCTGTGCATGGCGCTGCTCTGGTTCGCGCGGCCGGGCGAATCCGTGACGATCATGCTGGTGGTGATCGCCGCCGCGACCGTCGCGGTCGAATTCGCCACCGTGTTCAACAACGCGATGATGCCGACGCTGGTGCCGCGCGCCGATCTCGGACGGCTGAGCGGATTCGGCTGGGGCCTCGGCTATGTCGGCGGGCTCGTCTCGCTCGGCCTCATGCTGGGGCTTTTCGTGTTGCCGGACGTGCCGGCGTTCGGCCTGTCGAAAATGCTGCACGAGCCGGAGCGTCTGGTCGGGCCGCTTTCGGGCGTGTGGCTCGCCGTGTTCATCCTGCCGCTCTTTCTCTGGACGCCCGACGCGCCAGCGCGGATGACTCTCGGCGCGGCCATCGGCTCGGGATTGGGGTCGCTCGGCACCACGCTCGGTCATCTCAAGCACTACCGGATAATCCTGCATTTCCTCGTCGCGCGCATGCTCTACAACGACGGGCTCACCGCGGTGTTCGCGTTCGGCGGGATCTATGCGGCGGGGCTCTTCGGCTGGAATCAGACGGCGCTCGGCGTGTTCGGCATCATCATCGTCGTCTTCGCGATGATCGGGGCTTTCGTCGGCGGCCGGCTCGACGACCGGCTCGGCTCCAAGGCGACGGTCCTGCTGGCGCTCGGCGGACTGATCCTGAGCCTCGTCGGCATTCTCTCCATCACGCCCGCCGCGACGGCCGGGGCGGGCCTGTTCTCCACCGCGCCGGAAAAAGCGATGATCGCCTGCGCCGGGCTGCTCGGATTCTTCGCCGGGCCCGCCCAGGCGGCGAGCCGGACGCTGATGGCGCGTCTCGCGCCGCTGGACCTCACGACGGAATTCTTCGGGCTCTATGCCTTGTCCGGCAAGGCAACGGCGTTCGCCGCGCCGCTTGCGGTCAGTCTCGCGACCGCGCTATTCGCAAGCCAGCGCGCGGGGCTGATGGCGATCATCGTGTTCCTGGTCTTGGGCGCGGCGCTGCTCGCCCGGCTCAAGCCAGAGGCTTAGCCCGCGCCGAGCTCTTCCCGGAGAAGCTCCAGCTCCAGCCATTCGTCCTCGAGCGTTGCGAGCGCGCCCTCGGCCTCTGTCAGATCCGTCGATGCCTTCTCGAAACCCGCACGGTCGCGGGCATAGAGGCCGGAGTCTTCCAGCTTCTTCCGCAAGGCCGCGATCTTCGTCTCGAGATCGGCCATGCGTTTGGGAAGCGTTTCGAGCGCATGCTTCTCCTTGAAGGAGAGCTTGCGCTTGGCGGCTTTGGGTGCTGCCGCCACGGGCTTTGCCGCCGCTTTCGCCGATTTCTCCGGCGCGGCCGCGGCGCTGTTCCTCTGGGCCTGCATGTCGGAATAGCCACCGGCATATTCGGTCCAGTCGCCCTTGCCCTCGGACGCAATGACGGAGGTCACCACCCGGTCGAGGAAATCGCGGTCGTGGCTGATGAGCACGACCGTGCCCGGATAGTCCGCCAGAACTTCCTGCAAAAGGTCCAATGTTTCGATGTCGAAATCATTGGTAGGCTCGTCGAGCACGAGCAGATTCGACACCTTGAGAAAGGCCTTGGCCAGCATCAGCCGTCCGCGCTCGCCGCCGGACAGACGGCCGATCGGCGTACGCGCCTGTTCGGGCGCGAACAGGAAGTCCTTCAGATAGCTCATCACATGCTTCGGCTCGCCGCCCGGAAACACGGTGTCGCCGCGCCCGCCGGTCAGCGTGTCGATCAGGCTCTCGTCCGGATCGAGCGAGTTCGCGCTTCTGGTCGATCACGATGGTTTCCAGATTCGCGCCGAATCGGATCTCGCCGGTATCGGGCTTCAAGCTTCCCGGTCAGCATGCGCATCAGCGTCGTCTTGCCCGCGCCGTTCGGCCCGATGATGCCGATCCGGTCGCCGCGCAGGATGCGGGTCGAGAAGTTGCGGACCACGGTCTGCTCGCCGAGCGTCTTCGAGATCTCCTTGGCCTCGATCACCAGCTTGCCGGAAACGTCCGCCGACCCGACGGTGAGGCTGATGGTGCCCTGGGCCTTGCGCATCTCGCGCCGGGTCTGGCGCAGCTCCTGAAGGGCGCGTAGCCGGCCCTGGTTGCGTTTGCGCCGGGCGGTGACGCCGTATTTGATCCAGTGCTCCTCGCGCACGATCTTGCGGTCGAGCTTGTGCCGCTCGGTCTCGGCGCGTTCCATGATGTCGTCGCGCCATTCCTCGAAGGCGTGGAAGCCCTTTTCCATGCGCCGGGTCTCGCCGAAGCTGAGCCAGACGGTGGCGCGCGACAGGTTTTCGAGAAAACGTCGGTCATGGCTGATCATGACGAGCGCGGAACGAAGCCCGGAGAGCTCCGATTCGAGCCATTCGATGGCGGCGAGATCCAGATGGTTGGTCGGCTCGTCGAGCAGCAGGATGTCCGGTTCCGGGGCGAGCGTGCGGGCCAACGCCGCGCGCCGCGCCTCGCCACCCGAGAGATGTTTCGGATTCTCGGCCCCGGTCAGGCCGAGCTGTTCCAGCAGATAGCTGGCGCGATGGCTGTCGTCGCCCGGCGCGAGGCCGGCCTCGACATAGGCGAGGACCGTGTCGAAGCCCGTGAAATCCGGCTCCTGCGGCAGATAGCGCAACGTCACGCCCGGCTGCAGGAAGCGTTGGCCCGTATCCGGCTCGATCAGCCCGGCGGCGATCTTGAGAAGCGTCGACTTGCCGGAACCGTTGCGCCCGACGAGGCACAGCCGGTCCCCGGCCGAGACGGACAGGTCTACGCCTTCGAGCAGCGGCGTTCCGCCGAAGCTCAAATGCACGTCGTCGAGAAAGAGTAGGGGCGGCGCCATGGAGCGTGTTTGTAGCGGAGCGCGGGGGATTTGCGCAATGCGAAGCTTGGGCCGTCGCTGGACGGCTCGTTCGCGGCGGCATAGAGTTGAGCCCTTGGCTCCGGCAGCGGAGCAGGGCGGGGGCCGCACGATGTCCTATGAGATCAACCAGCTTCATCCGCTGTTCGCGGCCGAATTCATCGGGGCGGATCTGACGAGCGATCCGTCGCCGGCGCTCGTGGAGGCGGTCAACCGCGCGATGGCGGAATTCGCCGTCGTCGTGCTGCGCGATCAGGTCATCACGGATAGCGACCAGATCCGGTTCAGCCGCAAATTCGGGCCGCTGGAGTTGCCGCCCCAGATGGGGATGCGCAGCGTCGGCGCGGGGTCCAACCGGCGCATCTCGCCCGAAATGTACGATGTCTCGAATCTCGACGTGAATGGCGACTTCATGCCGCCCGGCGATCTGCGCCATCTCTCCAACAAGGCCAATGAGGAGTTTCATACCGACAGCTCTTTCAATGCGCTGCCGACCAAATGGTCGATCCTGTCGGGCCGCGCCGTGCCGCCCGAGGGCGGCGACACCTGCTTCGTCGATACCCGCGCGGTCTATGACGCGCTGAGTCCCGGAGATGAAGGCGACGGTCGGAGCCGCTCGTCGCCGAGCACTATTTCTGGAAGACGCGCGGCCGCGCCGGATACAAGGTCACGCCCGCCATGCAGGCCTCGATGCCGCCCGCGCCGCATCCGGTCGTCCGGGTGATCCCGGAATCGGGCCGCAAGGCGCTCTATATCGGCCATCACATGACCCATATCCTCGGCTGGCCGCGCGAACGGGGCGAGGCCTTCATCGAGGAGATCAACGCCTTCGCCGCCCAGCCGCGCTTCATCTACACCCATAAATGGCGCGCGGGCGATCTGGTGCTGTGGGACAACCGCTGCACGCTCCACCGCGCGACGCCCTACGACGTGTTCAGATACAAGCGGGATATGCGGCGCACCACGATCAACGAGCACGGCCCGGAGATTTCCTCGACCGAGGCGCTGGGGATCGCGGCGCGCGGATGATGCGGTGGCCCGGTCCGGGCCGCTGGCCCCGACGGGCGGATATTCAAGTCTAGCCTCGCGGCGCGTTTAATGCTTTAACGACGCGGATTCGGACGGGGCCGCAAGCCGGTCCCGCACGCAAATTTTGCGGAGCGCCTTTTGGCCGGATTTGTTCCTTTCGTCATCGAGATTCCCTGGCGCGAGCCGGAAGAGGTTTTTGCCGTGCTCGGCCGCGAGCGCTGGCTGACCTTTCTGGATAGTGCGCGCCCCGATGCGGATGACGGCCGCTATTCCTTCCTTGCCGCCGATCCCTACCGCGTGCTCACCGTCGAGAACGGCAAGACCCTTGTGGACGGCAAACCCGTCGACGGGAATTTCTTCGATCTGCTGAAGGCGGAGCTGGATCGTTTCAAGATCGAAACGGTCGAGGGCGTGCCGCCATTCCAGGGCGGGGCGGCGGGATATTTCGGCTATGAGCTCGGCACGCTGCTGGAGCGCGTGCCCCGCGCCCGCGCCGACGACATGGCCGTGCCCGACGCCGCGCATCGGGCTTTACGACGTGGTGCTCGGTTTCGATCTCGAAGAAAAGCTCGCCTTCCTCGTCTCGACCGGCGCCCCGGAAACCGGCAAGGACCGGGACATGCGCGCGCGCCGCCGCGCCGCCGAACTGCTCGAAAGGCTCGATCGCCGGCCCAAGGCGGAACCCGAGGCATCATCCGCGCCGCCGGCCGGCGGGTTCGACTGGCAGTCCGGCTTCGCGCCCGAGGCCTACCGCGCGGCGGTGAAGCGCGTGATCGACTACATCTACGCCGGGGATATCTTCCAGGCCGAACCTGACCCAGCGGTTCATCGCCGATCTGCCGAAGGATCTCGATCCCGCCGCGCTCTATCTCGGGCTGCGCGAGCGCAATCCGGCGCCGTTCGCGGCCTATCTCTGCGCGGGGGACACGCAGGTCCTCTCGACCTCGCCCGAACGGTTCCTGAAGCTGACGGAGGATGCGGTCGAAACCCGGCCGATCAAGGGCACGCGCCGCCGCTCGGCGGACGAGGAGACCGACGCCGCGATCCGCGCGGAGCTCCTGGCGAGCGAGAAGGACCGCGCCGAGAACATCATGATCGTCGATCTCCTGCGGAACGATCTCTCGCGCGTTTGCCGGCCGGGCAGCGTCGAGGTGAAGGATTATTGCACGCTCAAATCCTACGAGACGGTGCATCACCTCGTGTCCACGGTCACCGGCACGCTCGAAGAGGGCCACGGCGCGACCGACCTTCTGAAAGCGGCCTTCCCCGGCGGCTCGATCACCGGCGCGCCCAAGATCCGCGCCATGGAGATCATCGCCGAGCTGGAACCCGTGGTGCGCGGGCCCTATTGCGGCGCGATCGGCTATCTGGGCTTCGACGGCGCGATGGACACCAATATCGTCATCCGCACCATGGTCATCCGCGAGGCCAGGGCGGCGGTGCAGGCGGGCGGCGGCATCGTCGCGGATTCGGATCCGCAGGCCGAATATCAGGAAAGCCTCGACAAGGCGTCGGCGCTGCTCGGCGCGTTCGACGGCGCGAAGCGCGCGGCGAAAGCGGAGGCGGCCGAATGAGCGCGCGCGTCTTCCTGATCGATAACTACGATTCCTTCGTCTACAACCTCTATCGCTATTTCCGCGAGCTCGGCGCGGAGTGCGCCGTTCGGCGCAACGACGTAACGATCGAGGAAATCCGCGCCTTCGGGCCGAGCCATATCGTGATCTCCCCGGGCCCCTGCACGCCGAACGAGGCGGGCGTCTCGAATGCCGCGATCGAGGCTTTCGCGGGGCAAGGTGCCGATCCTCGGCGTCTGCCTCGGCCATCAGTGCATCGGTCAGGTATTCGGCGGCAAGATCACCCATGCGGACCGGCCGGTGCACGGCAAGACGAGCCGCATCATCCATCTCGGCTCGCGATTGTTCGATGGCATCCCCAATCCCTTCGAGGCGACGCGCTATCATTCGCTGATCGTATCCGACGAGGACCTGCCGGAATGCCTCGAGGTGACGGCGACGACCGAGTCGGGCGAGATCATGGCCCTCGAGCATCGCACGCTGCCGTGTTACGGCGTCCAGTTTCACCCCGAATCCTTTCTCACCACGTCGGGTCACCGGCTGCTGCAGAACTTCCTGGCCACGAAAGCCGCGGCCAGGGATGCGGCCTAGGGGGGACGCGATGGGCTCGGTCTGGCTCAATGGCGCGCTGATCGAGGCGGATCATGCCCATATCGCCATCACGGACCGCGGATTTCTGCTGGCCGACGGGCTGTTTGAGACCATGCGGGCGCAGAACGGCCATATCGAGGAGCTGGACGCGCATCTGGCCCGGCTTGCGGCCGGCGCGGCCGTCCTGCGGATTCCGGTGCCGTTCGATGCGGCGGTGCTCGGCCCGGCTTGCGAGGACGTCCTCGTTGCCAACGGGTTGCGCACGGCGGAGCGCGCCAGCCTCCGGCTCACCCTGACGCGGGGATCCGGTCCGCGCGGCGTGATGCCGCCGTTGGACCCGAATGTCACGCTGCTGATCACCGCGGCGCCGATGTCCGCGGTGCCCGACGCGATCACGGCGATCACGTCGAAGACCATCCGGCGCGACGCGGCCTCGCCGCTCTCCACCGTGAAATCGCTCGCCTATACCGGCAATGTCCTCGCGCGGCTCGAGGCGGCGGATGCCGGCGCAAGCGAGGCGATGATCCTCAACACGGACGGCAATCTCGCCGAGACGACCGCGTCGAATGTCTTTCTCGTGGAGAATGGCGGGCTCGTGACGCCGCCGGTGTCGGACGGCGCCCTGCCGGGAATCATGCGGGCGAGTGTCATCGCGCTGGCGCGGGAACTGGGCCTCGGTATACGGGAAGAAACCATCCGGCCCGAAAGGCTTCGTTCCGCAACCGAAATCTTCCTGACAAACAGCCTGGTCGGGATTTGTCCCTGACCGGTCTCGACGGCCGCGTCCTCGCCGTCGGCGCGCTCACGGAGCAACTGATCGAGGCCATGGACGCCTAGGGGAACATGCCTAGGGGAACAGGGCCAGATCGACGGCCTCGGCCATCTTCCCGTAGCCCGCATCGCTCGGGTGCAGATGATCGCCGCTGTCACAGGCGGCGAGCAGGACGGACGGGTTCGCCGGATCGCGCAAGACCGCATCGAAATCGATCACCGCGTCGAACGCGCCGCCATGACGGATCCATTCGTTCACCTTCAGGCGCTCTCCGTCCGCCTTGGCGGCGTCGAAGAACGGTGCGCCGATGAAGGGCGGCAGCGTCGCGCCGAAGATCTTGAGCCCGTTTTCATGGGCCATCGCGGCGATCGACTGCTGTCCGGCGATGATATCGGCGGCCTTCACGGGCGAGCGGTCGGCCACCTTGGCGAGCGGCGAATCGTCCGGCATGTAGGGGAAGCCGAGATCGTTGTTGCCGTGCAGCAGGGTCACATATTTGACGCCCGGCACCGACAGCACGTCGCGTTCGAAGCGCTTGAGGCCGCGCGTGCCGATGATGTCGCGCAGCAGCCGGTTGCCGGCGATGCCGGCATTCACGACGCCGTATTTCAGCGAGCCGTCGCGCGCGGCCAGCCGCCGGGCGAGATGATCGGGCCACCGGTTGTTGGTGCCGGGCGTGGAGCCCGAGCCGTCGGTTACCGAATCGCCGAAGCAGACGATGCTCGCCGCCGCCCGCCCGCTCGCCACCTCGACGCCGGAGATCACCAGGCGCTGCATCAGCGTTGC
This sequence comes from uncultured Alphaproteobacteria bacterium, assembly GCA_963822835.1. Classification (GTDB taxonomy): domain Bacteria; phylum Pseudomonadota; class Alphaproteobacteria; order CAVTAV01; family CAVTAV01; genus CAVTAV01. Next base: position 101,462 of record CAWGIZ010000010.1, read on the forward strand.
CGCGGCCTTGAACGTTTCGTCCCCGGTATGATCGCCGGGACCGGAGACATAGGCGGTCTGAAGGCCGGTCGCGTGCCAGCCGCCGAGCGAGGGCTTGCCGGGCAGGAACAGGCTGATCGAAAGGTCGGCCTGATCGGGTACGGCGAAATCCACCGGATCGCTGGTGATCGATTCGCTCTGGCGCAGGGTGACCGTATTTGCGCCGGCAAAGCAGACGGAATGGCTCGTGTCCGGCCGGACGGCGCCATCGGCTCCGGCGAGCGCGATCCGCGCGGCGCCGACGATGATGGGCGCGCTGCTATGGGCGTTGGACAGTTTGACCCGGACCTGGCCGCCGCCGAGGCTGATCCGCACGACCTGACGGACCGTCTGGTCCTCCACACTCGGGGCCTCGAGCATGCCCGGCGAGACAGGTTGCGGGCTTGCGCCCCAGGTGCCGAACCATTGGCGCGTATCGGCGCTGTCTGTCATGTCGGGAGCCTCGTCTGTGAAGGGCGCGGATAGCGGATGTTGGCCAGTCCGCTGCGCGACATACCGGGCCGCGCAAAATACCGGGCCGCAGGATAGGCGGATTCGCCCAAGACGTCCATGCTCGCGGGCGGGCTTTCGGACGCTATGGCCTGCCGCCGCGCTTTGCGCTAAAATGACGCGGCAACGCCGGATCGGCACCGAAACCGGCGGCGGAATAAACGCAAAACTTGCGACATGGAGGCTAGGATCATGGCTGAGAAAAATACTTCGATCAAAGACAGCTTCATCTATCTCGGTTGGCTGGCCGCCCTGACGGTCATCATCGCCATTACCGTCGCCACCCTCCTCTAGACCGCTCTTCCTGAGAGCGGCCTCCCGGCAGGGTCGGCCGCACCAGCTACGGCTGCCGTCGGAAAGTCCCGTGCGCCCTTGGAGCGCGCGAGGCGTGTTTGCGCGCCGCCAGTGCTTCTTTGTAATCGCTATAATGATTACCGCGATTTAATCGTGCTTCCACGGGTGCTCCACAATAGAAGCGCAAAGTTCATAGCCGATGCGTGATCCCCGCGCATCGCTTGGGTCTTGCTTCCCCCGAGGATGAAAAGATGAACATGCACGAGCCACAGTCCTCCTTCGCCGCCGGCTTCTTCTATCTCGGCTGGTTGGCCGTCCTGACGCTGATCATCGGCCTGATCATCGGCTATATCCTCAATCCCCACACTCATCATTACATCTCATCGCTCACTCCCGCGGCGAGCGCGACGATGACGGCGGAGAGGTCGGACTTGATCTTGTCGCATCCGGCTGTCTAAGTTTTCCGGCACGACAATAAGCGCGGCGCCCGAATCCGCTTGTGATGGCGCACCGCGCGTGGTCTCTTTTTGCCGCATCATCCAAGGGGGAGCTTTTCATGCCATCCGTGCTCGAGGACAAAGACACGATTCGCGAGGTCTTCGCGACCTATTGCTATAATGTCGACGACAACAAGCCGGCCGAATTCGCGGCGCTGTTCACCGAGGACTGCATCTGGGACGGCGGGCCGATCGGCCGCTTCGAGGGCCGCGAGGCGCTGGCCGGTTTCTGCGCCGGCATCAACCAGAACTGGGGTCCGGGCACCTTCCGCCATCACCTCGCCAATCAGGTCGTGTCGGTGACCGGCGACAGCGCCCACTTCATCTCCTATGTGAATGTCATGAAGGCCAACAAGGGCGATCCGATCGCGATCTTCGCGTCCGGCAAATACAATGTCGATTTCGTCCGCAAGGGCGGAAAGTGGCAGATCAAGAAGCTGGTGCTGACGTCCGCCTTCGTCTGAAATCCGGAACCATCGCGGCTCCTTCACGTTGCTTCAGGGACGAGGTCCGATTGGAGCAACCACGAAGGAGACAATTGTGAACTGGGATCAGATCGAAGGAAAATGGACGGAGTTCAAGGGTAAGGCCAAGCGGAACTGGGGCAAGCTGACGGATGGCGACCTCGACGTGATCGAGGGCAGCCGCGACGAACTGGTCGGCAAGATCCAATATCGCTACGGCGTCGCCCGCGAACAGGCCGAGAAGCAGGTCGATGACTGGCGCCGGTCGATCCAGTAGAGCCGCCCGCCGGATACTGTCCGGTGGCGCGACAAAAAGAACGGCCTCGGATCACGTCCGAGGCCGTTTTCTTTTGCGTCACGTCGCACGTCACATCGTGCGTTCTGGGGGGTCATCCCCAGGCGAACATATGGGCGAGCAACGACAGCACGAACAGCACGATGAAGACGAAGAACAGGAATTTCGCAATGTTCACCGCGCCCGCCGCAATGCCGCCGAAGCCGAACAGCGCCGCGACGATGGCGACAATAAAAAAGACCGCAGCCCAATAGAGCATACCAACCTCCTGTTATTGTTTGAATGACACCGCAGCCGGATGCGGCCGCGGCTGGTGTGCCTATGTAGAACGCGGCTGGCCCGTTCAGGTTCCCTTTGTTCAGGTTTCCGTGCGGGCTCGCGGTCACCGTCCGGTGCGCCGTAATGGGCGGTGTCCCATCGCTCCGGACGTGATATCGCGCCCGTGGAAAATGCCGCGCGACGTCACGTCGGACGGCGCTCGATCCCCTCGCTTTTTGTGGCAGTTGTTGCGCTTTTGTGACGTTGACAAAAAATTCTATAGGCGGAACTATAGGAAATGTGGGGGAGGAGGAGTGCCCATTCGTCTTCGAACGTCACGCCGCGAAGCTCCTGGGAAGGTTTTGCGAAACTCAGAGACCGGCGCTGTAAGTTCGGAGGGATATTGGAGGGATCGATTGGTCTGCACCGCAGCCATTCTTGCACGATCCACTCATATCCGCCGTTCAGGGGAGAAGGGCTGCCGTTCTAGTGGCAGTCGGAGGCGGATGGGCCCCTTTCCATTTCAGGGAAATCTGTAATCGGGAACCGCGCGCCGGAAACGGCGTAGCCAGCGGTTCGCCTAGCGGTTCACCCGGCGTGACGGCCTGACCCAAAAGCGGCTCGATCGATCGGCCGGCTCAGTGCCGGAAATGCCGCATCCCGGTGAACACCATGGCGAGACCGGCCTCGTCCGCCGCCTTGATCACATCGTCGTCCTTCACCGATCCGCCCGGCTGGATAACCGCCGTGGCGCCCGCCGCCGCCGCCGCCATCAGGCCGTCGGCGAAGGGGAAGAAGGCGTCGGAGGCCACGACCGAGCCGATCGTTTCGGGCTTGTCGCGCCCGGCCTCTTGCGCGGCGTCCTCGGCTTTCATCGCCGCGATGCGCGCGGAATCGACCCGGCTCATCTGGCCCGCGCCGATGCCGACCGCCGCGCCGTTCTTGGCATAGACGATGGCGTTGGATTTCACATGTTTCGCGACCGTGAAGGCGAAGAGGAGATCGGCGAGTTTCGTGTTTGGTCGGCTTGCGCTTGGTGACGACTTTGAGATCGGCCTCGGTCGACGACGCCGTTGTCGCGCGACTGAACCAGGAACCCGCCGGAAATCGACCGCAGACAGAAGGCCCGGCGGCGTCGGGTCGGCGAGGCTGGCCGACGGTGAGCACGCGGATGTTCTTCTTGGTCGGCGAAGATCGCGCAGGGCTTCCTCGGCGATGTCGGGGGCGATCACGATATCGGTCGCAGAGCCGGTGATGGCTTCCGCCGCCGCCTTGTCGATCTGCCCGTTCGCCGCGACGATGCCGCCGAAGGCCGACACCGGATCGCAGGCCAAGCGCCTTGTTATAGGCGTCCGACGAGATCGGCGCCGATGCGCGATGCCGCAGGGATTGGCGTGCTTGATGATGGCGATGGCCGGCGTTTTCGCTGTCGAAGGCGGCGACGAGATCGAGCGCGGCTTCGGCATCGCCGAAATTGTTGTAGGACATCTCTTTGCCCTGGTGCTGCGTCGCGCCGACAAGTCCGCGTGCGGTGCGCCTGGGCCTTGTAGACGGCGGCCTTCTGATGCGGGTTCTCGCCGTAGAGCAGATCTTCCGACCTTGCGCGCCGAGAGGTTGAGCGATCTCGGGGAACATCTGGCCCTGCACGCCGAAGGCGAACCAGGACGAGATCGCCGCGTCATACTCGGCGGTGCGGGCATAGGCCTTGGCGGCGAGCTTGCGCCGCAGCTCGATCGTCGTCTCGCCGTTGTTCTCTTCAATTCGTCGATCACGGCGGCATAATCCGACGGGTCGACGACGATGGTCACATCGCCGTGGTTCTTCGCCGCGGACCGGATCATGGCCGGGCCGCCGATATCGATATTCTCGATGCAGGTGGCGAGATCGGCGCCGCTGCGCGACCGTTTCCTCGAAGGGATAGAGATTGACCGCGACCAGATCGATGCGGCCCGATGCCGTGCTCGCGCATCGCCATGGCGTGATCGGGATTGCTGCGGATGCCGAGCAACCCGCCATGGATTTTCGGATGCAGCGTCTTGACCCGGCCGTCCATCATTTCCGGCGAGCCGGTATAGTCGGCGACCTCGCGGACCGGAACGCCCGCCTCGGCTAATGCTCTCGGCGCGGACCCGCCGGTGGAGAGAATTTCCACGTTCAGCGCCGCCAGCGCCTTGCCCAAGCTCGACAAGACCGGTCTTGTCAAACACCGAAATCAGAGCCCGTTTGATCATCTCCGCCGCCTCTCGCTCCCGTCAAATCGGGGCGCACTCTAGACCAGGACTCGCCGCAATAGAAGGGCTGTGGCGGGAAATTTCGTCTCACCGCGCCGCCGCCGCGCTCAGCCTTCGCCTTCGGGGGTGTCGCTGGCCTGGCCGGGGCCGCCGATGCGGGTGAAGGACCAGTTGACGGTCGCCTTGTCGCTGTCGATCGCGCCCGAGACGACGAGTCTGCTCGGCGCGGCGCACCTGGCCGCGCTGGCCGAGATAGAGGCTCTCGTCGAGTTTGAGCGCGCCGCCGCGGACCTTGAAGGTCCAGCCCGCGCCGCGCCCGAGCCGCAGCAGCGCGGCCTGACCGTCGCCGAGGATCGAGACGTCGACATCGGGATGGAGATGGAAGCGCACGTCGAAGGGCAGGGGGGACGAGGGCGGCTTGCCGCTCGCGGTCAGGATGTCCTCGCCGCGAAAATCGCCGCCGCCCGCGCCGAGGAAGATCCGCCGGCGATGGACGAGGCCGTAATGCGCGCGGTAGCCTTCATGGCTCGCATCGACCCAGATATTGCCCTTCTCGTCATGCCGCTCGACCTGAACCTTCGGGGCCGGCGGGGGCAGGCCGCCGTGTTCGCGGAGATCCATGGCGTTGGTGTTGTTGAGGGTGAGCGTCGAATGCGCTGCGGTCGAGCGCGCGAGATCGAACAGCTCGCCCGCGCGGGATTCGCTCGCGCCGCAATTCACGATCAGCCGGTCCTTGCCGAAGCTCATCTCGAAGCTGAGCAAACCCGCATGATGGCGCGAGTCGCCGTAGCGGATCCTCGGCGCGCCGGTATCCATCAGCACGAGCGCGCGTCCGGCCTTCATGCGCTGGAAGCCGGAGTGGGAGGCGTTGGTCACCGGCTTTCCGGGCGCCTCGGCGCGCGCGAGGATGCCGGCGATCGGCTCCAGGCTCTCCTCGAAGCTGCCGTTGAACAGGGCGAGCCGGCCGTCGCCGTGGCGGAAGAAGCGGATCATCGGCGCGAGGCGGTCGATGGCACCGATCAGCTTCATCGGAATCTCGGCGGAGGATTTCGTCAGCGCGTCGCGGAGCATCACCAGATCCTCGAGCAGGAAGACGATGTCGGACGGATTGCGGGTCATGGTGCCGCCGTCGACAAGGACCTGACGGCCGATCTCGTCCTCGACCATGTCGAGCGCCTTGCCGAGGGGCTTCTCGCTTTCGCCAAGGGCCAGGGCGCCGATCGCATAGCCGATCATGGCGGTCATGCGGCCCGGTCCGGTCGGCGCGTCTCCCGCCGAGCGGCCGAGATGGCGCACCTGACGCGCGAGACTGTTCAGGAACAGGCTGTGGAACACGGCGTCGTTGCCGGCGAGAATGATCGGGCTTGCGGTGGCCCAGGACATCACGCGCCGGCCGGTGACCGCCGGTTCCCAGGTCAGCGGATGCCATTGGTCGAAGCGGCTCAGCCAGTCCTTGACGTAGAGCCGGACCTGCCGGCCGGCCGCGTCGCCGCCGCAGGCCTCGAAATGCCGGAGCCAGCCGAAGCCGTGGGCCTCGCGCTGCCAGTCCGCGCTGCCGCCGGTCACCGACCACGGCGCGTCGTTCGGCGCGTTGATGGTTTCGCCGACGAAATGATAGACGCCGCGAAACAGCTCGTTGCCGGTATCGATCGATCCCTGACGCGGGTCCTCGGGCGCCAGCGCGATGAAGGGCGGTTGGCGGCCGTTGAGGAGATAGCCGTAGACGCGGCTGCCATAGAACCGCTCGCGCAAGGCGAATACGCCGCGCCGCGCCCAGAATTTGGGCGATTCCACAGCCGATTTGACGAAGCGCTCCAGCATCAAGGTCTCCGCCCCGCCCCCCGTCGCTACTCTCCCCGGTTTCGTCCCGCCGCGTCTACCCCGATCTGGCGGTGGATAATCCGGCGTGGTCCGGTGAAACGCCGGACCGACGTCCGCGAGGGGCTCAGGCACCACCCCTCAGTTTGCGGATATTGGCGGCATAGGCCTCCGGGCCGCCGATAAAGGTCGCCGTTCCGGCCACCAGCGCATCGGCGCCGGCCGCGATGGCCTTGGGCGCCGTCTCGGCGGTGATGCCGCCATCGACCTCGAGATCGATATCGCGGCCGGAGGCGTCGATCATCTCGCGCAGCGCCGCGATCTTGTCGAGCTGGCTCGCGATGAATTTCTGCCCGCCGAAGCCGGGGTTCACCGACATCACCAGAACGAGGTCGATGTCGCCGATCACATGCTCGATCGCCGAGACCGGCGTCGCGGGATTGAGCGACACGCCGGCCCGCACGCCGTTGGCCTTGATGAGCTGGATCGTGCGGTGGAGATGCGGCCCCGCCTCCGGGTGAACCGTCACGATATCCGCGCCGGCATTGACGAAATCCTCGATGAAGGGATCGACCGGCGAGATCATCAGATGAACGTCGAAGGGCAGGCGGCTGTGCGGCCGGAGCGCCTTCACGACGCCCGGGCCGATGGTGAGGTTCGGCACGAAATGGCCGTCCATCACGTCGACATGGATCCAGTCGGCGCCGGCCTCCGAAACCGCGCGGACTTCCTCGCCCAGACGGGCGAAATCCGCCGCCAGAATGGACGGTGAGATGCGAACCGGCTTCTGCATGGCCAACCTCCTGATTTCACGTTGATTACCAGCTTGGAGTCGGCCCCGCAAGCCGTGTGGGCAAGCTTGCCTCCGGCCCCGTCCTCAGGCGTGTTTTTCGAGCCGGGCGACGAAGAATCCGTCGAGCCCGCCCCGCTCGGCGAGGTAGCAGGGCAGTGTTCTCAGATCGCCCGAGGGTGTCACCGCCTGGCCCAGAAGCGGGAACCTCGTCGGGGCGGATCGGCAACCGCCGCACGGCGTGCCGCCGGCGAGCAGGGCCTCGATCCGCGCCTCGCCCTCGGCGGGCTCGAGCGAGCAGACGCAATAGATCATGATCCCGCCGGGCGCGAGCAGTGTCACGGCATTGGCCAGGAGACGGTCCTGCGCCGCGATCGACGGTGTCGATATCCCCGGGCCCCTTGATATGGGGCAGGTCGGGATGGCGGCGGATCGTGCCGGTGGCGCTGCAGGGCGCGTCGAGCAGGATCCGGGAGAAGCGCTCGCCGGGTTGCCAGTCGGCGGCGTCGGCGGCGATGGTCTCGGCCTCGAGATGCAGCCGGGTCAGCGTCTGGCGCACCCGCTTGAGCCGGGTCTCGGAGCGATCCACGGCGATCACGCGGCCGCCGCGCGCGGCGAGCTGCGCGGTCTTGCCGCCCGGCGCGGCGCAGAGATCGGCGACCGTCTCGCCCTCGGACAAAGGCAGCAGCCCGGCCGGCAGGGTCGCCGCCAGCATCCTGAATCCACCACGCGCCGTCCGCAAAGCCCGGGAGATCCTCGACCTTTCCGCCCGCGTAACGGCGGACGACACCGTCGCGAAGCGGCGTCGCATCCAGCCGGTCCGCCCAGAGCGCTGTCTCTCCGGGATCCTTCAGCACGATATCGAGCGGCGGCTCGGCGAGATGCGCGTCGGCGATCTTCCGCGCCGTCTCCTCGCCATAGTTTCTCGCCCAGGAGTCCCAGAGCCAGTCCGGCGTGTTGAGCCGGGCGGCGTCCTGCGCCTCGATCAGGGCCGCGCCCTCGCGGGTGACGCGGCGGAGCACCGCGTTGGCGAGGCCGCGAAACGGCCGCTCGCGCACCAGGCCGACCGTCTCGGCGAGGGCGGCGTGCGGCGGTGTCTCGAGAAACAGCAGCTGCGCCACGCCGAGCCGGAGCGCGTTGCGGGTGACGAGCGCCTTGTCCGGCAGCGGATGCTCCAGGCAATGGGCGATGACGGCATCGATCTGGCCGAGACGGCGCAACGTGGTCGCGATCAGCAGCCGGGCGAAACCGAGATCCGGCGCCGAGAGCGCCTCCACGCCCGGCGCGGCCTTCAGCGCCTCGTCCAGCGGCTGGAGGCGTCCGAGAACGCGGCCGAGGACGTGAGCGGCCAGGCCACGGGCGGAAACACCGGTAAGAGGGGATCGACGAACCATAACTCTATATACTCTTAATCATCTATGCTATTAGTCAAAGCACCCGTCAAAAGGGGAGGCCGGCCTGAGGGGAGCGCCATGAACCAACCTTGCCGTCTGACCAGTTGCGTCGTTCTCGATCCCGAAGCCATCGAGCCCCGGATCGGCAATAATTATCCCGAGCCTTACCGGACCGAAAGCGCGGCGCGCCTGAAGCGCGCGCTCGGAAAAGCCGCCGGCCTCACCAATTTCGGCGTCAACCTGACCACGCTTCAGCCCGGAACCTGGTCCGCCCAGCGCCATTGGCACACCCGGCAGGACGAATTCGTTTATATCCTGGAGGGCGAAGCCACGCTCGTGACGGACGAAGGCGAGACCGTCCTTAGACCCGGTATGGCGGTCGGTTTCAAGGCCGGCGTGCCGAACGGCCACTGCCTGATCAACAAAAGCGACCGGCCGGTGACCTATATCGAGGTCGGCGACCGCTCGGAAGGCGACGAGGTCGACTATCCCGATATCGACATGACGGGGCGCTTTGAGGCGGCGGGCCGCTTCAAGTTCTATAATCGCAAAGGGTCGCCTTACTGACGAAATGCCCCCGCTGTCGGGGTAAGCGCACCCGGTGTAAACTCGTGTCCGCGCTTCGCCAAAAGACGGAGGACCCATGCCGGCGCCCAAGGACTATCCACCATGCGTGATCCCGGACCCGATGGCGCTGGAGCCGCGCCTGACCTCGACCTATCCGGACAAGTACCCGATCCCGGACGGCAAGCGCGCCAAGCGGGCGCTCGGCAATCTGGTCGGCCTGAGCAATTTCGGCGTCAATCTGACGACTCTTGAGCCCGGTGGCTGGTCCGCGCATCGTCACTGGCACGCCAGGCAGGACGAATTCATCTATGTCGTCGAGGGCGAACTGACGCTCGTCACCGATGCGGGCGAGACCGTGCTCACGGCCGGCATGGCAGCGGGTTTCAAGGCCGGTGTGCCGGACGGTCATCATCTGCTGAATAAATCCGGCCGCCCGGCGACCTATCTCGAGATCGGCGACCGGACGCCGGGCGAGGAAGTCGATTATCCCGATATCGACATGAAGGTCGCCGCCGACGCCGACGGCAAGCTGCGTTTCACGGACAAGAAGGGAAATCCGCTCTAACGCGGGTCTAGCGCTCGGCCGCCGCCATTTCGCGCAGGCGCGCGATGCGGTTTTCCATGCTCGGATGGGTCGCGAACAGATTGTCCGTGCCCGTGCCGCCGAGAGGATTGGCGATGAAGAGATGGGCGGTCGCCGGGTGGCGCTCGGCGGCGGGGTTCGGGATACGGCCCGACGCCTGACCGAGCTTCTCCAGCGCCGAAGCGAGCCACAGCGGCCGGCCGCAGACCTCGGCGCCCGCGCGGTCCGCCTCGTATTCGCGGGTCCGGCTGATCGCCATCTGCACCAGCATGGCGGCAAGCGGCGCCAGAATCATGATCAATAACGCGCCGACGAGACCCAGCGGGTTGTTGCGCCGGCCGCCGCCGAAGAACAGGGCGAAATTGGCCAGCATGCCGATCGCGCCCGCGATGGTGGCCGTGATCGTCATGGTCAGCGTGTCGCGGTGCTTGATGTGGCTCAGCTCATGGCCGATCACGCCGGCGAGTTCCTCGCGCGTCATCATGCCGAGAAGCCCGGTGGTTACGGCGACCGCGCCATGCTCCGGGTCGCGGCCGGTGGCGAAGGCGTTAGGCTGGTCGTTCTCGACGACATAGACCCGCGGCATGGGGATCTCGGCGTTGCGCGCCATGAACCCGACGACCTCCACGAGATCCGGCGCCTCGGCGCGCGTCACCTCGCGGGCGTTGTACATGCGGAGCACCATCTTGTCGGAATTCCAGTAGGCGAAAAGGTTCATGCCCGCGGCGACGAGGAACGCGATGACCATGCCCGTCTGTCCGCCCAGCAGATAGCCGATGCCGACGAACAATGCCGTCATGACCCCGAGAAGCAGTGCCGTGCGAGCGTAACCCATTCGACCTTACCTCAATTGCCGCCATACTTGTTTCGGCGCCGGAACGCGTGGCATAACCAACGCGTGGCATAACCGAACCGGCAAGCGCGAAGATTATGTTGGGAGCCGGGCCGCGTCCTTCAAGCGAAACCGGTGGCCCGCAAGGCGATGACGGGAATGCCAGGATGACGGGAGTACAGGGATCATGAGCGAGGACAAGAGCAGCCCGGATACCAAGGCGACTCCGCCCTCGAAAGCCGATCCGGCGACCGGCAAGCAAATGCCCCGGGAAATCAACGGCCCCAGGGGACCGGAGCCCACCCGCTACGGCGACTGGGAAAAGAACGGCATCTGCTCGGATTTCTGACCGGCCAGCGCTTTTTGGGCGTCTAGTCCGTCAGGTCGTTCCAGAGTTCCTTGACCTTCTTGAAGAAACCGGCGCTTTCCGGGTTGGTTTCCTCGCCGCCGAGATCGGCGAACTCCTGCAGAAGATCCTTCTGCTTCTTGGAGAGCTTCACCGGCGTCTCGACGAAGGCCTGCACCAGCATGTCGCCATGGGCGCGGCTTCGGAGCACCGGCATGCCCTTGCCCTGCGAGGCGGAACTGCTTGCCGCTCTGGGTGCCTTCCGGGATGGCCAACCGGGCGCGGCCGCCGTCCAGCGTCGGCACCTCGATCTGGCCGCCAAGCGCCGCCGTCACCATGGAAATCGGCACGCGGCACTGGATATGCGGGCCCTCGCGGCGGAAGATCGGATGGGGCTTCACCGAGAGGAAGATATAGAGATCGCCCGCCGGACCGCCGCTCGGGCCGGCCTCGCCCTCGTCGGCGAGGCGGATCCGGGTGCCGTCCTCGACGCCCTTCGGGATCTCGACGTCGAGGGTCTTTTCCTTGCGCACCAGGCCGTGGCCGCGGCAATCGCCGCAGGGATCGCCGATCACCCGGCCGTTGCCGGAACAGACCGGGCAGGTCCGTTCGATGGTGAAGAAGCCCTGGCTCTGGCGCATCTTGCCGTGGCCGTTGCAGGTCGAGCAGGTGGTGGGCTTGGTGCCCGGCTTCGGCGCCGGAGCCGTGGCAGGTTCGCAGGCGACCGTGGTCGGAACCTTGATGGTCGCGCGCTTGCCGTTATAGGCGTCCTCGAGACCGATCTCGAGATTGAACTGGAGATTGGCGCCGCGCCGGGGGCCCTGCTGGCGCCGGGTGCCGCCCATGAACTCGCCGAACAGGTCGTCGAACACATCGGCGAAATTGCCGCTGAAGTCGAACCCGCCCGCCGCGCCGTTGCCGCCGCCGCCATGCTCGAAGGCGGCATGGCCGAAACGGTCATAGGCCGCGCGCTTGTCGTCATCCTTGAGGATGTCGTAGGCCTCGTTGACTTCCTTGAAACGGTGTTCGGCGGTCTTCGTCGCCGGGATTGCGATCGGGATGGTACTGCTTGGCGAGACGGCGGTAGGCGGACTTGATATCGGTGATGCCAGCCGTCCGCTCGACCCCGAGAACTTCGTAAAAGCACTGCTTCGCCATAACCTAACCCGGTTACTCCGTGGCCCCGTCCGGCTGTCGCCGATCAGGTCGTCCCGGACGACGGCTTTTTGCCGCGCCGGGACGACCCGCGACGCGGACTTTTTTACGCGGAGTCTTTCTTGTCGTCGTTGACTTCCTCGAAGTCGGCATCGACGACATCGCTGTCGGCATCGGACGAGCCGCCCGCCGCGCCGCCGCCCGCGCCGCTCTCACCGGCCTGCTGGGCCTTGTAGACGGCCTCGCCGAGCTTCATGGCGACCTGGGCCAGGGTCTGGGTCTTCTTCTTCAGCGCGTCCGCCGACGCGTCCTTGTTCTCAAGCTCTTCCTTGAGATCCTTGATCGCATCCTCGATCGCCGACTTGTCGCCGGTCGGCGAGCTTGGAGCCGTGCTCCGTCAAGGTCTTCTCGGTCGAATGGACGAGCGATTCCGCATGGTTGCGGGTCTCGACCACCTCGCGCCGCGCCTTGTCCTCGGCGGCGTGCGATTCGGCGTCCTTGACCATCTTGTCGATATCGACGTCGGACAAGCCGCCCGAGGCCTGGATGCGGATCTGCTGCTCCTTGCCGGTGCCCTTGTCCTTCGCCGAGACGTTGACGATGCCGTTGGCGTCGATATCGAAGGTCACCTCGACCTGCGGCACGCCGCGCGGGGCGGGAGGAATGCCGACGAGATCGAACTGGCCGAGCAGCTTGTTGTCGGCCGCCATCTCGCGCTCGCCCTGGAACACCCGGATGGTGACCGCGGTCTGATTGTCCTCGGCCGTGGAGAACACCTGGCTCTTCTTGGTCGGGATGGTCGTGTTGCGGTCGATCAGGCGGGTGAACACGCCGCCCAGGGTCTCGATGCCGAGCGAGAGCGGCGTCACGTCGAGGAGCAGCACGTCCTTCACGTCGCCCTGCAGCACGCCGGCCTGGATCGCGGCGCCGAGCGCGACGACCTCGTCCGGGTTCACGCCCTGATGCGGGTCGCGGCCGAAGAAGCTCTTCACCGTCTCGACGACCTTCGGCATGCGGGTCATGCCGCCGACCAGCACCACCTCGTCGATCTCGCCCGCCGACACGCCGGCGTCCTTGAGGGCCGCCTTGCAGGGCGCGACGGTGCGCTGGATCAGATCGTCGACAAGCGCTTCGAGCTTCGAGCGCGTCAGCTTCATGGTCAGGTGCTTCGGACCGGTCTGATCGGCCGTGATGAAGGGCAGGTTGATCTCGGTCTGCGCGGTCGAGGAAAGCTCGATCTTGGCCTTTTCGGCGGCTTCCTTGAGCCGCTGCAGGGCCAGCTTGTCCTTCAGGAGATCGATGCCGTTCTCCTTCTTGAATTCGGCCGCGAAATATTCGACCAGACGCTGGTCGAAGTCCTCGCCGCCGAGGAAGGTGTCGCCGTTCGTGGACTTCACCTCGAACACGCCGTCGCCGATCTCGAGGATCGAGATATCGAAGGTGCCGCCGCCAAGGTCATAGACCGCGATGGTCTTGCCTTCGGCCTTCTCCAGCCCGTAGGCGAGCGAGGCCGCGGTCGGCTCGTTGATGATGCGGAGAACTTCGAGGCCGGCGATCTTGCCGGCGTCCTTGGTGGCCTGACGCTGGGCGTCGTTGAAATAGGCGGGAACCGTGATGACCGCCTGCGTCACCGTCTCGCCGAGGAACTTCTCGGCGGTTTCCTTCATCTTCTGAAGAATGAAGGCGGAAACCTGGCTCGGGCTGTAGGTCTCGCCTCGGGATTCGACCCAGGCGTCGCCGTTCTGCGCCTTGACGATCTTGTAGGGCACCATGCCGATGTCCTTCTTGGTCATCGGATCGTCGTAGCGGCGGCCGATCAGGCGCTTGATCGCGAACAGCGTGTTGTCGGGATTGGTGACCGCCTGGCGCTTGGCCGGCTGGCCGACGAGCCGCTCGCCGTCTTCCGTAAAGGCGACTTGCGAGGGCGTGGTGCGCATGCCTTCGGCGTTTTCGATGACACGCGGTTTGGAGCCTTCCATGACGGCCACGCAGGAGTTCGTGGTGCCAAGGTCGATACCGATTACTTTAGCCATGATTCCTCTCTTCTGCGGCAGATCGCGCAGGCCTCGAACACAAGAGCGCCATGTCCGATCCCCAAATACAAGATCACTCCGGCGGGTCTCCCCAATGACGCATGCGTGAAAGCCGCGCCGAAATTCTGGCTTTATATAGGTGGGCGCGGGCGCGCCCGCAACCTCTCCGCCATAAGATTCTTCGCCATAAGGATATGGTTCTGAACGGCTTTGGCGGGCCTGAACCCGTTATTCCATGCCGCCGTCGATGGTCAGAATCGTGCCGTTGGTATAGGCGGAGCGCGGTGAGGCGAGGAAGGCGACGGCGTTGCCGATCTCTTGCGGGTCGGCGGCGCGGCCGAACGGCATGGTCGCGAAGAATTCGCGCCAGCGGGATTCATCGCCGTGGAGATTGCGCGCCCGGGTCTTGAGCATCACCTCGACCCGGCCCGTCAGGACCGGTCCGGGATTGATCGCCACGACCCGCATGCCGTCGCGATGCGCGCCCCGTGCGAGCGCCTTGGTGAAGGCCATCAGCGAGGCATTGCCCGGCGTGCCGACGATATAGCCCGGCTCGTAGCGCTCGCCGCCGGCGCCGATCACATTGACGATCACGCCCTTGCGGGCCTTCAGCACGCCGTAGAACGCGCGCGTCATGTTGATATAGCCGAAAACCTTGAGATCCCAGGATTCGCGCCACGTTTTCTCGTCCACGTCCTCGATGCCGCCGGGCGGAATCGCGCCGGCATTGTTCACGAGGATGTCGATCTGGCCGGCTTCCCTGGCGACCCGGTCGACCTCGGCGGACTTGGAGAGATCAGCCGCGATGGTCTGGACCGAGACGTTGAAGCGTCCGCCGATCTCCCCGGCGACTTCCGCGAGGCCCTCCGCGCTGCGCGCGACCAGCACGAGGTCGCAGCCTTCTTCCGCCAGCACCGTTGCCGTCGCGCGGCCGATTCCCTTGGACGCGCCGGTGACCAGCGCCCGCTTTCCCCTGAGATTGAGATCCATGATTTACCCCGTTTTGATGCCCGCGCGGGGCCGTGTCCGGACGCCCCGCAGCGGCAAACTAGCGCAAGCTCTTCGACAATTCACGCCCTACGCTCTAAACTGGAATGCTTGGGAGCGTAAGGGAGCGGAAAGTTCATGAAGAAAAGAATTGCGGCGGCGGCCATCGGCCTCGCTGCGCTAAGTCTCGGATCCTCGGCCCTGGCGGACGATGCGTCCCGGGCGGCCGCAAGCGCGCCCCAGAAGAAGCTCGAACTCGTCGACGCCTGGATGGGCGAGGCGGTGGCCGGCAGGCCGGCGCCTGCCTATGTCGTCATCGACAACCAGACGGACAAACCCGATCGTCTGCTGTTCATTACCGGCCCCGCGGTAAATCATGTCGACATCGACAAGGTGGACGACAGTTCCGGCACGCCGCAGACCACCGCGCTCGACACGCTGGTCGTTCCGGCGGGCGCCAAGGTCGCGCTCGACGCCGGACCAGATGCATCTGACCGTGTTCGGGCTTCAGGAGGCCCTGACGCGCGGAAACACCCTGTTTCTGATCTTCCATTTCGAGCAGGCCGGCGACATCTCGGCGCATTTCGTGGTCAAGCGGCCGGAAGCTCAGCCCGAAGGGCCGAGCGAAACCAGAGGGACGTAGCCCCGCCGGTATCGTCACTCCCGCTTTCGCGGGAATGACGGCGAAGATCAGACTTTCGTATCGACCTTCTGCTCGGGCTCCGCGCCCGGAGGGGCCTTGGCGACGCCCACCATGGCGGGGCGCAGCAGCCGCTCCTTGAGGGCGTAGCCGGCCTGCATCACCGAGACGATCGTTCCCGGCGGCTGGTCGGCATTCGGCACCTCGAACATCGCCTGATGGAAATTGTGGTCGAACTTCTCGCCGGGCTGCGGATCGACGACCCGGATGCCGTGTTTGTCGAACACCCGCAGCAGCTCGCGCTCGGTGAGTTCGACGCCGTCGGCCAGCGTGTTGAGCGCCTCGTCCTTGGCGCGCACCTCGGGCGAGAGATTCTGCAATGCGCGGCGCAGATTGTCGGCGACGTTCAGCAGATCGCGCGCGAAGCCGGACACGGCGTATTTCGCGGTGTCCTCGCGCTCGCGCTCGGCCCGGCGGCGCAGATTCTCGGTCTCGGCGACCGCCCTGAGCAGCCGGTCCTTGAGATCGGCGATCTCCATCTCCGGCGTCCGCTGGCCACCAGCCTGACCTGATCCCAGGCCCTGGCCCGGATCGGGCTCGCCGGCCTCCGCGCCGCCCGCCTGATCGGCAGCCGTCTCGGGCGCGGCGTCATCCGGCCCGCCGGCATTCTCCGGCTGATGGGGGTTTTCTTCGCGATTCGTCGAGTCCGTCATAACTCCAACTCTCCAGGCTTCGGGATGGATGCTGTGCGCCGTGCGATCCCGTGACAGTGGCGCAATTCCTTTTCGATACGGTTATTGCCGCAAGCGGACCGGATGGCTGGGATCGAGTAGCCGTCCGATCATACGCGCGGTGTAATCCACCATGGGAACGATGCGGGCGTAATTGAGCCGGGTCGGCCCGATGACGCCGATGGACCCGAGAATCTTCTCGTTGCCGTGGCCGTAGGGCGCCACGATCAGGGACGAGCCCGAAAGGCTGAAGAGCTGGCTTTCCGAGCCGATGAAGATCTTCACGCCTTCCGCATCGCCCGCGAGCTCCAGAAGCCGGATCAGGTCCTTCTTCTGCTCGAGATCGTCGAGAAGCTTGCCGATCTTTTCGAGATCCTCGGCGCCCTTCACCTCGCTCAGGAGCTTGGAATGGCCGCGCACGATCAGCGTCTTCTCGGCATCGCCGCCCTTCCGGGCGAGGCCCGCCTGCACGACCTTCGCGGTCAGCTCGTCGAGCGCGGCCTTGTCGCTCGTCACCTCGGCGAGCACTTCCTCGCGCACTTCGTCGATCCGTTTGCCGGAAAGCCGCGCGGTCAGATAGTTGCCGGCCTCGACGAGATTCGAATGGGTCATGCCGGCCGGGGTCTCGATCACCCGGTTCTCGACGACACCGTCCTCGCTCACCATCACGACCAGCGCGCGGCCGGTGCTGATGGGCACGAATTCGAGATGCTTCAGGGGCGAATCGAGCTTCGGCGCCAGCACGAGGCCGGTGCAGTGGCTGAGGCCCGACAGCATGTCGGTGACCTGGGTCAACAGATCCTCGAGGCGGCTGCTTCCCGGATCGATCCGGCCCTGCAACGACCGGCGCTCGTCCTCGGAAAGCCCGCCGACCTCCAGAAAGCCGTCGACGAAAAGCCTCAGGCCGAGCTGGGTCGGTACGCGGCCGGCGGAGGTATGCGGCGCGCGCAGCAGCCCGGCGGATTCGAGCTGCGCCATGACGTTACGGATCGAGGCCGGCGACAGGCTCTTGTGGCGGCGATGGGCGAGCGCGACCGAGCCGACCGGCTCGCCGGTCTGCAGATAGGTTTCCACCACCTCGCGAAAGATCTCCGCCGAGCGCTCGTTCAGCGCTTCGAGCGGACCGCGACGGTCGTTGGACGGTTCCAGTATCGGCTTCGTCATATCGTGCGTTCGCCCGGGCCTCTGGCTTCCGTCAAAAGGTCAAAACGGATCAAGGCCTTCGGTTTGGATTCCCCGGATTGGAAACGGGCCTATATGTAGTGACGGGCCACACGCCCGTCAACGCGGCCGTCTGTATATCCGGCCGGGGCGGGCCCGGCGGAACTGGAGGCGGAACCGGCGGCGATGCCGGGGGCAATGCTGGACGCGGGGGCGTGATCGGGTTAGAACCCGGCACGAAACCATGAAACCCGCGCCCTTCGGCCGATCCCGGCCGGCGGCGCGGCCTCCCGAAAGGAATGTCCATGCGCCCGTCCGGACGCGAGCCCGCGGAGTTGCGGAGCATCAGCCTGGAGACCAAGGTCTCGAAATATGCCGAGGGATCCTGCCTGGTGAAATTCGGCGACACCCACGTGCTGTGCACGGCGAGCATCGACGAGCGCATGCCGATCTGGCTCAAGGACAAGGGGCGCGGATGGGTCACCGCCGAATACGGCATGCTGCCGCGTTCGACGCATACCCGGACCCAGCGCGAGGCGGCGAAGGGCCAACAGAGCGGCCGGACGCAGGAAATCCAGCGCCTGATCGGGCGCTCGCTCCGCGCGGTCACCAATCTCTCCGCGATCGGCGAGCGGCAGATCCGGCTGGACTGCGACGTGATCCAGGCCGACGGCGGCACGCGGACCGCCTCGATCACCGGCGCCTATGTCGCGCTTCACCAGTGCTTCGAGACCATGAAGGCCAAGGGGCTGATCGAACGGATGCCACTGACCGATGCCGTCGCGGCGGTGTCCTGCGGTCTCTACGAGGGCGTGCCGGTGCTCGATCTCGATTACGCCGAGGATTCCTCGGCCCAGGCCGACGCCAATTTCGTCATCACCGGCCGCGGCGGGATTGTCGAAATTCAGGGTACGGCGGAAGGCGAACCCTTCACCGAGGACGAGTTCCACAAGCTTCTCGCGCTCGCCAAATCCGGCATCAACCGGCTGGTCGAGCTGCAGCACGCGGCGCTGAACGCGGGGAAATAGGCCGGCTCATGGGAGTGCTGTTCGAGGGGCCGCTCGTCGTCGCCACCCATAATCCCGGCAAGGCGCGGGAGATCGCCGATCTTCTCGGCCCTTACGGGCTCGAAACGAAATCAGCGGGCGAGCTCGGGCTCGACGAGCCGGAAGAGACCGGCCTGACCTTCGAGGCCAATGCGATCCTCAAGGCGCGCGCGGCCGCCGATGTGTCGGGCCATGTCGCGCTTGCCGACGATTCCGGGCTTGCGGTTGCGGGCCTCGGCGGCGAGCCGGGCATCTATTCGGCGCGCTGGGCCGAGACCGAAAAGGGCCGCGATTTCGGCTATGCGATGGACAAAGTTAAGACTCGCCTCGAGGAAAAAGGCGTCCCCGAGCCCTGGCGCGCGGCCTTTGTTTGCGTGCTCGCGCTCGCCTGGCCGTCGCGCGGCGGCAAGCCCGGCGCCGTTAAGTGTTTCGAAGGCCGCGTTGAGGGACAATTAAGTTTTCCGCCCAAGGGTGAGAAGGGCTTCGGCTACGACCCGATCTTCGTAGCGAGCGGCCACCGCGAAACCTTCGGCGAAATGGAGCCAGAGGCGAAACATGCGATCAGCCATAGGGCAGACGCGTTCCGTAAACTTGTCGCAGCCTGCTTTGACGACTGATACGGGACCGAAACGGACACCGGTGGATCCCGGTTTCGGCGTCTATGTCCATTGGCCGTTCTGCCTCCAGAAATGCCCCTATTGCGACTTCAACAGCCATGTCCGCGAGGGCGTGGATCAGGCCGCCTGGGCGGCCGCCTTCACGCGCGAGATCGCCTATTTCGCCTCACTTACGCCGGGCCGCAAGGTCACCAGCATCTTCTTCGGCGGCGGCACGCCGTCCCTGATGGAGCCCTCGACCGTGGGCGCGGTGATCGAGGCCGTGGCCGCGCACTGGACGCTCGAGCCGGATGCCGAGATCACGCTCGAAGCCAATCCCACGAGCGTCGAGGCGGATCGCTTCGCAGGCTACAAATCGGCCGGGGTCAACCGCGCCTCGCTCGGCGTGCAGGCCCTGAACGACGCCGATCTGAAGGGTCTAGGGCGCGCCCACAGCACCGCCGAGGCGCTGGCCGCGCTCGCCACCGCCCGGCGGCATTTCGACCGCGTCTCCTTCGATCTGATCTATGCCCGGCCCGGGCAGTCGGTTGGCGACTGGGAGGATGAGTTGCAGCGGGCGCTCTCGCTCGCGGGCGATCATCTCTCGCTCTATCAGCTGACCCTGGAGCCCGGCACGCCGTTCTACGCCATGGCGAAGCGCGGCAGCCTCACCGTGCCCTCCGACGACGACTGCGCCGACATGTTCGAGGCCACCCAGGCGATCACCGCGGCGGCGGGATTTCCGGTCTACGAGATCTCGAACCATGCGCGTCCCGGCGGCGAAAGCCGTCATAACCTCACTTACTGGCGCTACGGCGAATATGCCGGCATCGGCCCCGGCGCTCATGGCCGGCTCAATGTCCGTCCGTCCGCCGGATTCAACGGCAGCGAGGGCGGGGCCCATGCCTTCCGCCAGAAACGCAGCCCGGAGACCTGGCTCAAATTCGTCGACCGGCGCGGCGACGGCACGGACGAGGTCCAGCCGGTCGATGCGGAGGAACGCGGCGCCGAAATGCTGATGATGGGTCTCCGCCTCGTTGAGGGCGTGGACACGGAGCGGTTCAAGACCGTCACCGGGAAATCGATCGAGGATTTCATCGGCCGCAAGACGCTGGTGATCCTGATCGACGACGGGTTGCTGCATTATGCCCCCGACCGCATCGCCGCGACCGCCAAGGGCCGGCAGATGCTGAATTCCGTGCTGAAGGCGATGCTCGGCGGCTGATCGCCAGCGGGTGGACTTATTTCGACGCCTGCCGGCTGACCTGCGGCTGCTCCAGCCGTTCGGGGCGGGCTTCGGCGGTGGCGAAGCTGCGCGGCGCCGGGCTGATGATGTCGAAGCCGGTCTTGTCGACCTCAAGCACGGCGAGGCCGCGGTCCGAGGTGCCGTCGACGTTGAAGCGGAGGACGCCGTCTATTCCCTTGAAACCGTTGGGATCGGTGATCGCGGCTCTGGAGAAGCGCTTTTCCGGCGGATCCTTGGAAAGGGCGGCCGCGAGCGCCATGGCGTCATAGGCCAGGCTCGCGATGCGCGGCGGCGCGGCCCCGTAGGTTTGGGTGAAGCGGGCGGAGAAGGTCTGGGCCGCGGCGGGCTCCGGCGCGGCGAACCAGCCGCCGATCATCGCGGGCTCGCGCGCCACATTGGAGTCGTCCCACAGCCCGGTGCCCAGAAGCTTCACATGCTCCGGATCGATGTCGTAATAGGGCAGGAGCGGGGCCAGCGCCCGGAGCACGATGCCGCCTTCCGGGATGAACACCGCGTCGAAGTCCACGTCGCCCAGGGTCTCGCGTCCGGTGAGGCCCGCAAGCGCGTCCTTGGCGAGGTCGTCATCGCCGTAACTCCTGAGATCCGCCTTGTCCTGCTGCAGGAGCTTCTCGCGCTCGTCGTAATTCGCGAGGCGGCGCACATAGTCATCCAGGCCTTGCGTATCGCGCGGATAGATCTCGATCTTCTCGAGCTTGCCGCCATCGGCGGTCACCGCCTGCTGGAAGTCCTTGAGCACCAGATCGCCGTAATCGCTGTTCGGAATGAGCGCGGCGAAGCGCTTCAGCCCCTGGGCGCGCGCATAGTCGACGATTCGCTTCACTTCGGCGGTCGGCATGAAGCCCATGAGATAGGCACCTGGCGCTGCGACCGCGCGGGAATTCGAGAAGGCGATCAGATTGACGCCCGCGGCATTGGCGATCGGCGCGGCGCTGGCCACATTGGCGCTGAACAGCGGCCCGAGAATCACTTCCACGCCGGCATCGAGCAGTTGATGCGTCGCGGTGACGGCCTGCTGCGGCGTGTCGCCGGTATCGCCGGGAACCAGTTCAAGCCGATCGCTGCCGATCTCGAACAGCGCCATCTGCGCCGCTTCGAGCAGGCTCTGGCCGACGGCGGCCGCGCGGCCCGACAGGGGCAGCAGGATGCCGATCTTGATCGGCTCGCCGGGCCCGGCATGATGACGCTGCACGATCTGCTCTTCGGGCTGGGTCTGCTGTTCGCCGGGACGCTGAATCTTGGAGGGACGGGAGGTCTCGGTCGTGGTCGCGCAGGCCGCCAGCAGGCCGCAGAGCGCCAGCGCGACGAGGCCGCGGCACCAGCTGAAACGGAACCGATCCGTGCGAGAGAGATTTGACCTAGCGCGCAACACCCTTATCCTTCCGCCACCGGTCTCCGGTTTCCCTCGTTCACCTGTCTGCCGCACCCGCTTGGGCGGCCAGCCAAAGGGCGGCACAACATGACGCGGCTTCCAGCCTCCGACACAGGCGCGACCAAGGGCGCGAAACCCGGCCGAAAAAGCACCGTAGCGCCCGGACTTTATGTTACCGCGACGCCGATCGGCAATAGCGCCGACATCACGCTCAGGGCGCTCGATGTCCTCGGCCGGGCCGATCTCGTGCTGTGCGAGGACACCCGCGTCACCGCGAAGCTGCTGTCGATCCACGGCATCGCCGCCCGCACCGCTCCATATCATGATCATAATGCGGCGAAAGTACGACCGGAAATCCTCGCCAAACTGGAGGCGGGCGCCACCATCGCGCTGGTCTCGGACGCGGGCACGCCGACCATCGCCGATCCCGGTTACAAGCTGATCCGCGAGGCGGTCGCGCGCGGCATTCCGGTGACGGCGCTGCCGGGCGCTTCGGCCGTCCTCGCCGCGCTGACGCTCGCCGCGCTGCCGACCGACCGGTTCCTGTTCGCGGGCTTTCCGCCTCCGAAACAATCGGCCCGCCGGGCGTGGTTCAAGGAGATCGCGGCGCTCGATGCAACGCTGGTGTTTTACGAATTGCCGAAGCGCCTGGCGGAATCTCTCGGCGACGCCGCGCTCATGCTCGGCGACCGTCCGGCGGCCGTGACGCGGGAGCTGACCAAGATGTTCGAGGAGGTCCGCCGCGCGCCGCTCTCCGAACTTGCCCGGCATTATGCGGAGGCCGGCGCGCCCAAGGGCGAGATCGTGGTCGTGGTCGGCCCGCCGGAAGCGGGTACGGCGGCCGGTTCGGTCGATCTCGATGCGGCGCTCGCGGGTGCGCTCGAAACCCGGTCGCTCAAGGAGGCCGTTGCCTTCGTCACCGCGGAGACCGGGCTGCCACGCCGCGAGGTCTACGCCCGGGCGCTGGCGCTGAAGCCGGGCAAGGACACCGGTTAGGCGGCGGCCGACGCGTCTCACCAAAACGTCATTGAGAGTTCTGTTCTAATCGCGCGGGATTTGCATTAGCTTCGGCTCCCTCGCCACCCTAAAGGCCTGTTGGGATCCCATCCGAATGCCATCCGTCATCTCCGTCCAGGGCCTCTCGAAAGCCTACGCCAATGGCGTGAAGGCGCTGGACAATGTCAATCTCGAGATCCGCAAGGGGGAGATCTTCGCGCTGCTGGGGCCGAACGGCGCGGGCAAGACGACGCTGATCAACATCATCTGCGGGCTGGTGACGCCGTCGAGCGGCACGGTGCTGGTCGAAGGCGCGGACAATATCCGCGACTACCGGAAAGCGCGTCAGAAGATCGGCCTCGTGCCCCAGGAGCTCGCCGTCGACATGTTCGAGGCGGTGCTGGCGACCGTCACTTTCAGCCGCGGCCTGTTCGGCAAACCGCCGAATCCCGCCTATATCGAAAAACTGCTGCGGGATCTGACGCTCTGGGACAAGCGCAAGGCCAAGGTGATGGAGCTTTCCGGCGGCATGAAGCGCCGGGTGATCATCGCCAAGGCGCTGGCCCACGAGCCGGAGATCCTGTTCCTCGACGAGCCGACGGCCGGCGTCGACGTGGAGCTGAGGCGCGACATGTGGAAGCTCATTCACGAGCTTCGCGAGCGCGGCGTCACGATCATCCTCACCACGCATTACATCGAGGAAGCCGAGGACATGGCGGACCGGGTCGGCATCATCCGCAAGGGCGACGTGTTCCTGGTGGACGAGAAGGCGGCGCTGATGAAGAAGCTCGGCAAGCGCGAGCTGACCCTGAGCCTCCACGATGCGCTGACCGCGATTCCGGAGTCGCTCGCCAACTGGAACCTCTCGCTCCGGCACGACGGGAACACGCTCGTTTATCAGTTCGACGCCAACGCGGAGCACACCGAGATCCCGGTGCTGCTGCGCCGGCTGAACGAGCTGGATATCGGCTTCAAGGATCTGGAGACCAGCAAGAGCTCGCTCGAGGAGATCTTCGTCGGCCTCATTCACGAGGTGAAGGAGGACGCCCGGTCATGAGTTTCAATGCGTATGGCGTCTGGGCCATCTACAAATTCGAGATCGCGCGCACGCTGCGCACTGTCTGGGGCAGCATCGCGACGCCGGTGATCAGCACCTCGCTCTATTTCGTCGTGTTCGGCGGCGCGCTTGCGTCGCGCATCCACACCGTCGGCGGCGTCGACTACGGCGCCTTCATCGTGCCCGGCCTGATCATGCTTCTCTTGATGACCGAAAGCATCTCCAATGCGAGCTTCGGCATCTACATGCCCAAATTCACCGGCACGAAATATGAGATCCTTTCGGCCCCGATCAGCGCGGTCGAGATCATCATCGGCTATGTCGGCGCGGCGGCGACGAAATCCGTCGTGCTCGGCCTGATCGTTCTCGCCACGTCCTCCTTCTTCACCACGCTCAATATCCAGCATCCGGTCTGGGTCGCGTCCTTCCTGATCCTGACATCGGTCGCCTTCTCGATGTTCGGCTTCATCATCGGCATCTGGGCCAAGAGCTTCGAACAGCTGAGCTTCATCCCCATGCTGATCGTGATGCCGCTCAGTTTCCTCGGCGGGGCCTTCTATTCGATCGACATGCTCTCGCCGGTCTGGCGCACGGTCAGTCTGTTCAATCCCGTCGTCTATCTGGTCAGCGGTTTCCGCTGGGCCTTTTTCGACAAGGGCGACGTCAGTGTGGCCATAAGCCTCGCTTGCACGGCGCTGTTCCTCACCATTTGCCTCTCGCTGCTCATCTGGATTTTCCGCACCGGCTACCGCTTGAAGGAATAGGCATGGCCGGACCGCGCAACACCGAAAGCCGCCGCAGGGCCTACCGGGCCGGGCGCGGCGCGGAACGTCTTGCGGCGTGGTGGCTGAGATTCAAGGGCTACCGGATCGTCGCCACCGGCTACAAGACGCCGGTCGGCGAGATCGATCTCATCGCCCGGCGCGGCCGCGTGCTCGCCTTCGTCGAGGTAAAGGCGCGGCCGACGATGCGCGAGGCGGCCGATGCGATCAGCCCGCGCCAGCAGGAGCGGATCGCGCGCGCCTCGGCATGGTTTCTCAGTCCCGCCCCGATTTCGCCGCAATGACCTGTAGATTCGACGCGGTGCTTGTGGTATCGCGCAAGATACCAACCCACATCGCGGCTGCATGGGACACGGGGGCCTATTCGGGATGAGGGAATATGACCGAACGTTACGTGCCGGGTCACTCGGTGTCGGGGCTTTGGCGCCGGCTGTTTGTCGTCGCGGGGCTGATTAGCTTCGCCGGACTTTCCCAGGGCTGCGTTGCCGTGGCCGGAGGCGGTGCCGCCGTCGCCGGAACGACGGTCGCCCAGGACAGGTCCATCGGCAAAGCCGTCTCCGACGAAAATCTCAACCTTTCCATCCGCCGCGAACTCGACCGGGTGGATCTCGATCATCTGGTCGATGTCTCGGTCATTCAGGGCCATGTCGTGCTGACCGGCACGGTTTATACGCAGGACCAGCGGATCGACGCGGCCAAGGCGGCCTGGGCCTTCAAGGACGTGAAGGATGTCGATAACGAGGTTCAGGTCGGCAAACCGGGCGGCCCGATCCGCTACGCCAAGGATGCCTGGATCACCACGCGGGTGCGCACCACGCTCTGGGGCGACAAGAAGGTCAAGGGCGTCAATTACGACGTCGAAACGGTCCGCGGCATCGTTTACCTGATGGGCAATGCCAAGAGCCGTCAGGAGCTCGAAGAGGCGGTCGAGAAGGTCCGGCGGATCGGCGGCGTGAAGAAGGTCGTCAGCCTCGTCCGGGTTCCCGAGCAGCAGGCGTCGGCGAACTAGCGTTCGGCGCCGGCAACCTCCCCGCTTGACAGCGCGCCGGGCCCGGTGATTGATGGCGCTCGTCAATTAACGCGTATCCGGGGGAGACGGGCGTCATGAGCCTCGCCGTGGCCATCCAGATGGATCCGTTGGATCGGATCGACATCAAGGGCGATTCGACCTATCGTGCTGGCGCTCGAAGGCCAGCGCCGCGGCCATGCGCTGTTCCATTACGTGCCGAAGGACCTTTCCTTCACCCACGGCCGGGTCCACGCCAAGGTCCGGCCGTTCACCGTCCGGCGCGATCCGGCGGATCCGTTCACGGTGGGCGCGGCCGAAAAGCTCGATCTCGCGACGGTGGACGTGGTGCTGATGCGTCAGGATCCGCCCTTCGACATGGCCTATATCACCGCGACCCATATCCTGGAGCACATCCATCCCGAAACGCTGGTGGTGAACGATCCGGTGAGCGTGCGGAACGCGCCCGAGAAGCTGTTCGTCACCCACTTCCCGGATCTGATGCCGCCGACCCTGATCTCCTCCAACCGGCGACGAGATCGCGGCCTTCCGGGACGAGCACAGGGATCATCATCGTCAAGCCGCTGTTCGGCAATGGCGGCGCGGGCGTGTTCCATATCAGGCCGGACGACGAAAATCTGAACGCGCTTGTCGAGATGTTCAGCCAGATCTACCGCGAGCCCATGGTGATCCAGCGTTACGAGCCGGCCGTCAGGCATGGCGACAAGCGCATCATCCTGGTGGACGGCGCGGTCGCCGGGGCGGTCAACCGCGTTCCCGCCAAGGGCGAGGCGCGCTCCAATCTTCATGTCGGCGGCCGGGCGGAGACAGACCGAGCTCACCGCGCGCGAGCGGCAGATCTGCGAGGCGATCGGCCCGACGCTCGCCGAACGCGGCCTCGTCTTCGTCGGCATCGACGTGATCGGCGACTATCTCACCGAGATCAACGTCACCTCGCCGACCGGCATCCAGGAAATCCAGCGCTTCGACAATACCGATATCCCGGCCATGATCTGGGACGCGATCGAGCGCCGCCATTCGGAAGGTCACGGCCCGTCGGCCTGAGCGGAAAACGCGCGCAAATTTTTCACGCGTCTCATGTCACAGGCCTGAGGCCTGGCTCGTCTTGTGTCTGTCACCCAAATGCCAAGACAAGGAGACGACACATGCAATCCCGTTTGAGCCCCCAGACCTCGGCCCCTGAAGAACTCAAAGCCCTGCAATCGCTCTCGACGCAGATCAAGAACAGTGTCGAGCCCGGAATTGCCCATCTCGTGCTCACCCGCGTCTCGCAGATCAATGGCTGCGCCTATTGCCTGCACATGCACACCATCGACGCCCGCGCCGACGGCGAGTCCGATGCCCGGCTGCATCTGTTGAACGCATGGCGCGAGTCCACCATGTTCACGCCGCGCGAGCGGGCCGCGCTTGCCTGGGCCGAATCGCTCACCAGGATATCCGAGACCCATGCGCCGGACGCCGATTACGACGGGGCCATGATGCACTTCTCGGAAGCGGAGATGGTCAAGTTGACCCTTCTGATCGGCGCGATCAATATCTGGAACCGTGTCGCGATCGGCTTCCGCATCGTTCATCCCGCCGAGCGCGAGAGAGTCCAGGCCGCAGCCGAATAATCATGCGGCGGACCGGAGCTTTCATGACGGATGCGTCCGCCAACGCCTTCGAGGCGCATCGGGGCTACCTTGCCGGGCTTGCCTACCGCATGCTTGGCTCGGTGGCCGACGCGCAGGACGTGGTCCAGGACGCCTATCTCAGATGGCACTCGGCGGATGTGGCGTCGGTGCAGGCGCCGCGCGCCTATCTCTCGCAGATCGTGACGAGGCTCTGTCTCGATTACCTGAAATCCGCGCGTCATCGCCGAGAAACTTATGTCGGCCCGTGGCTGCCCGAGCCGTTGCTCGACGATCCCCGGCTTGTGACCGAGGCCGCGCCCGATGTTGCGTCCGACGTGTCGGTCGCGCTGATGCTGGCCCTCGAGCGACTATCGCCACTCGAACGCGCCGCTTTCATCCTGCGCGACATATTCGATGTCGGCTTCGACGAGATCGCCCGCACCCTTGATCGCGATGAGGCGGCCTGCCGTCAGCTGGTGGCCCGGGCGCGCGCCCATGTCCGCGAGAACCGGCCGCGTTATCCTGTCGCGGAGGACGAAGGCAGCCGGATCACCGAGGCCTTCTTCGCCGCTTCCCGCGAGGGCGATCTCGCCGGTCTACGGGCGCTGCTCGCTGAAAACGTCGTGCTTCATACCGATGGTGGTGGACGTAAACCTTCCGCCCGGCGAATCGTGGAAGGCGACGATCATGTCAGCCGCTTCTTCGCCGGCATCGCGGGCAAGGCGAAACGGGCCGGGCGGCGGCTCACGGTCTGGAAGCGGCCGCTTCATATAAATGGCTTGCCCGGCTTCGTGAGCGTCGAGGCGGACGGCACCTTGCAGACGACGGCGCTCGAGATCGTCGACGAGCGGATTACGGCGGTCTACGTCATGCGCAATCCGGAAAAACTGACGCATATCGCACCGCTGGTCCCCGAATCTGTCCTCTATCGCTTCTCGTCCGGCTCGGGCTAAGATTGCGCCCGAGAGACAGTGAAGCCACACCTTCCGGGGGATCGTGCCGGCCGGCCGGGTGACCGCTTATTTGCGGTCCCGAATTTTCCGGGCGCGCCGATGGCGGAGATTCCTTTCCGAGGACGGCTTCCACGCGTCAGCCCATCTGGAGGAATTTTCATGCCGACCGCAGCCCATACCCCGAAACCCGGGAATTCACCCACACGATCAACGGTGAGCCCGTTTCGAGCCCACTGAGCCTCGACGTCATCAATCCGGCGATCGGCGAGCCCTTCGCCAAATGCCCGGACGCCACCAAGGACCAGCTCGACGAGGCCGTGGACGCGGCGCGCAAGGCCTTCAAGAGCTGGAGCAAGCTGAGCTTCGCCCAACGGCGGAAATATCTGCATAAATTCGCCGAGGCCGTCCGTGCGCGGATCGACGATATGGCGATCATCCTCACCAAGGAGCAGGGCAAGCCGCTGTCCAACGCCATGTTTGAGATGAATGGCTGCGCCCACGAGCTGGAGGCGTTCTCGGCCCTCGAAGTGCCGAACGAGACCCTGCGCGTCGACGAGACGCACCGCGTCGAGCTGATCTATCATCCGATGGGCGTGGTCGGCGGCATCGCGCCGTGGAATTTCCCCATCATCCTCGGCACCCACAAGATTGCCCAGGCGCTTTACACCGGCAACACCATGGTGCTGAAGCCCTCGCCTTACACACCGCTCGCCACGCTGATGCTCGGCGAGGTGTCGCGCGGCATCCTGCCACCGGGCGTGCTGAACGTGGTCGCCGGCGGCAACGCGCTCGGCCAATGGATGACCGAGCATCCGGGCATCGACCGCATCACTTTCACCGGCTCCACCGCGACCGGCAAGAAGGTCATGGCCAGCGCGGCCGCGAGCCTGAAGCGCGTCACGCTGGAGCTCGGTGGCAACGATCCCGCGATCTTTCTGGAGGACGCCGATTTCGATTCCATGATGCCGAAGGTGTTCATGGGCGCGTTCATGAATTGCGGCCAGATCTGCATGGCGGTGAAGCGTGTCTTCGTGCCGGAGAAGCACTACGACAAGGTCGTCAATGGATTCACCAAGCTGGCCCAGAATCTGAAAGTGGGCGACGGCTTCGAGCCGGACGTGCAGATGGGCCCGTTGCAGAACGAAATGCAGTTCGACAAGGTTCTCGACATTATCGAGGACACCCGCAAGCATGCGCATGCCCGCATCACGACCGGCGGACACCGGCTCAATCGCGCGGGCTATTTCATCGCGCCGACCATCGTTGCCGATATCTCGGACGATGCGCGTCTCGTGAAGGAAGAGCAGTTCGGTCCGGTTCTGCCGGTCCTGAAATACAAGACGGTCGACGAGGCGATCGAGCGGGCGAACAGCACCGAATACGGTCTCTGCGCGTCAGTCTGGACGACGGATGTGAACAAGGGCGCGAAGGTCGCCGAACAGATTCAGGCGGGGACGGTGTGGGTCAACCACCATGTCGGCTCGGAAGCGGACCTGCCCTTCGGCGGCTTCAAACAGTCCGGCGTCGGGCGCGAGCTCGGCGTGATGGGGCTCCATACTTTCATGGAGCCGCAGGTCATCAAGGTGCCGCTGCACTAGAGGCTTGGCGTGATTTTCACGAGGGTCGGGCGGGGCGAAGGCTCCGCCCGATTTGTTTAGCGGAGCGTGTCCGGAAGGGTCGGGCCTAGTCGAGGCCCAGGCGGCGGTCGAGATGAGGCGATCCAGCGTGAGACACGCCAGAGGCCGCGAGCCGGCTCGCTTCCTGTTGTCGCGCTGGACCGGCAGCGGCCGGGAGAATTTCTTGTGTTTGTCCGAAGCGGGCGTCTTGGTCGGCGACCGAATGGCAACGGGCTTACACTACCGCGGATCCGCCCGATGAGGGCCGGTAAGTCATCATGGTCGACACCGTCTGCTGCCATCAGGGACCGGATCGCCGGGTCCGAGAGTATGTCGCTGAGCCGGGGTTCGCTCCCCGCCGTCAATCCAATCGCCGTATGCAGTCATCACCTTCAACTCCGACAATGCCAAATGACGACGCCTGCCGCCTGTTCGGGCCGGATTCCTCTGCCGGGTCCCTAGCCTCGAAAGGCGTAATTATTGGTGAAATAAGGCAACACTGTGGAACGCGAATTTTTTGCGCGAAGATTTTTTGTCGCAGGGGAACGCGGCGCAAAGCGAGACAATGGAAAGGATGTGAAGCCAGCCGGGGATCACCGAAGGCCTCCGCGAAGAATTCCAGAAAATCGGGGTGTTACCCAAGTAACGGGCCGGCGCGGGAGTCGTTCCGAGTTTTGCGAAAAGCCGGCCTCAGACCTCCAGCACCTTCTTCCCGTCCTTGAACCGGACGCTGTAGAGATCGGTGCGGCGGTCGAGCCAGTTGCGGGTGGTGCCGAATTGCTTGTGATGGGCTGAGCTGGTTCATGTCCAGATCGTGGATCACGACCATTTCCACATTCGGCGTGCATTCCGCCGCGACGCCGTCGCGGTCGAAGGCGATATCGGACGGCGTATAGATGCCGGACTGGGCGTAGTGGATGTCGGCGCGCGTCGACGCTCGGCAGGTTGCCCGTCGCGCCGGCCACCACCACATAGCAGTGGTTCTCGATGCAGCGGGCATGGGCGCAATGGCTGACGCGCAGGTGGCCCGACCGCATGTCGGTGTTGTAGGGCACGAAGATGATCGACGGCGCCTTTCTCGGTCACCACGCGGGCGAGCTCCGGGAACTCGATGTCGTAGCAGACGAGAATGGCGATCTTGCCGCAATCGGTGTCGAACACCTGCAGCTTGTCGCCCGGCGAGACGCCCCACCAGCGCGCCTCGGCCGGCGTGATGTGCAGCTTGTACTGC
Organism: uncultured Alphaproteobacteria bacterium; assembly: GCA_963822835.1. Taxonomy (GTDB): domain Bacteria; phylum Pseudomonadota; class Alphaproteobacteria; order CAVTAV01; family CAVTAV01; genus CAVTAV01. The sequence continues at coordinate 132,619 of CAWGIZ010000010.1, forward strand.
TTGCCGATGGTGCCGTCGCGGCGGAACAGATAGGCGATGTTGTACAGCCGGTCGTCCTCCAACGTCAGGTGGCTGCCGCCGATGATGTTGACGTTGTAGCGGATGGCCAGATCGGTGAAGAAATCGAGATAGCGCGTCGGTATAGCGCGTCGAGCTTGCGCGCCATGAGCCTCGGGCCGCTCCTGCTTCACGATCGAGAGGAGCTGCGTGGTGATCAGCTCGGGGAACACGACGAAGTCGCAGCGATAGTCGGACGCGGTGTCGACGAAATATTCGCACTGCTGGGCGAATTCGTCGAACTTGCGCACCTTGCGCATCTCGTACTGCACCACGCACAGCCGCACGGTGGACTTGGTGACCGGCGTGCCGTCCTTCGGCGTATAGTCCGGGTTGGTCCATTCCATCAGCACCGCGTTGCCGCAGGATTCGTAATCCTCCGGCAGATAGTCCGGCATCACGCCGGCGGATGACGAAATCGTTGGCGAGCTGCGCGTAGAGCACCGGATCCTCGAGCTCCTTGGCGCAGACGCTTTCGACATAGTCCTCCGCCGTCATATCCTCGGCATGCTTGTGATAGTTCGGAATGCGGCCGCCGATGATCATGCCCTTCAGGTTCCGCCGCCGGGCGATTTCCTTGCGCGCCTCGTAGAGCCGCCGCGCCAGCTTCTGGCCCCGAAACTCGGGCAGGATGGCGATGTCGATGCCGTAGAGATAGTCGCCCTTCTCGTCGTGGCTGCGGATATGGCTGTCGTCGGTGAGCTCGTCGAAATCATGCGCCGACATCGCGACGTCGCTCTTCACCAGCATGCTCGAGGAAATGGCGACGAGCCGGCCCCTGAATTCGACGCCGAGCTGCCCGGCGGGAAAGGTCTTGAGCTGGCTCAGGAATTGCTTTTCGGTCCAGGGCGGCACGCCGGGAAAGACTTCGAGCTGCAGGGCCTTCACGGCCTCGTAGTCGCTCGCCCGCAGGCGGCGCACCGCGATCTTCTTTTCGTGTTTCTTCAGATTGATTTTTGTCATGGAACCTTTGGATTGCGGCTCTTGGCCTTTTGCCAGGCGCCCCCGGCACCTTACCGGGATGAGGAGCAAACGCCAAGCAAGGGCGGTGCGTTCGCCCCTCCACATAATCACTCGTGGCGCGACGGCGAGTCTTTTGGCTACAATCATCGCGCGTAGGGCGTTCGTTTCATCTGCGTTACGCATCTTCGAGGTCCGCCAACCCTAACGACAGCCTGCCGTCACGACGTCATGGTCGCGCATGTATCCACCGTTGCCTTTCTCGGCATCGAGGCGAAGCCCGTCGATGTGCAGGTGCATATCGCCTCGGGGCTTCCGGCCTTCAATGTCGTCGGGCTCGGCCGACAAGGCGGTCGCGGAATCGCGCGAACGGGTGAGGGCGGCCTTGTCCGCCATCGGCCTCGCGCTGCCGCCGAAACGCATCACGGTCAATCTTGCGCCCGCCGACATGCCGAAGGAGGGCAGCCACTACGATCTCCCCATCGCGCTCGGGCTTCTCGTCAGCATGGGCGTGCTGCCCGGCGACGAGATCGCCGGTTATTCGGTGCTGGGGGAGCTTGGGCTCGACGGGCAGGTCGCGCCTGTCGCGGGCGTGCTGCCGGCGGCGATCGCGGCCGCGGCCGAGGAGAAGTCGCTGATCTGCCCCGCCGCCTGCGGGTCGGAGGCGGCCTGGGCGGGCGAGATCGAGATCCTGGCGCCGCAAAGTCTGCTGGCCCTCGTCAATCACTTCAAGGGAACGCAGGTGCTGTCTCCGCCGTCGCCGGAACTGGCGTCGGAAGATGGTGCGGCCGCCGATCTCCGGGACATCAAGGGCCAGGAATCGGCGAAGCGCGCGCTCGAGGTCGCGGCGGCGGGCGGGCACAATTTCCTGATGATCGGTCCGCCGGGCGCGGGCAAGTCCATGCTCGCGGCCTGCCTGCCGGGGCTTCTGCCGCCCTTGACGCCGCAGGAGGCGCTGGAGGTCTCGATGATCCAGTCGGTCGCGGGGCTTCTGGCGGGTGGCCGGATTTCGCGCCGGCGGCCGTTCCGCGCGCCGCATCATTCGGCGTCCATGCCGGCGCTGATCGGCGGCGGCCAGCGCGCGAAACCCGGCGAGATCTCGCTCGCGCATCTCGGCGTGCTGTTTCTGGACGAGCTTCCCGAATGCGCGCGGGCCGTGCTCGATTCCCTGCGCCAGCCGCTGGAGACCGGCGAGGTGACGATCGCGCGGGTCAACGCCCATATTGCCTATCCTGCGCGCTTCCAGCTGGTCGCCGCGATGAATCCGTGCCGCTGCGGCTATCTGGACGATCCCGCGCTCGCCTGTTCGCGCGCGCCGAAATGCGGGGCCGACTATCAGTCACGGATTTCGGGGCCGCTCTATGATCGCATCGATCTCGTGGTGGAGGTCTCGGCGGTGAGCGCGGCGGATCTCACCCTGCCGCCGCCGGCGGAGGATTCCGCCGTGGTCGCGGCGCGCGTCGCCAAAGCCCGCGACATCCAGACCGAACGGTTCAGGGCGCTCGGTTGCGGCCCCGAGCAACGCATCAACGCCACCGCCGACGGCGAGATCCTCATGAGGATCGCTACGCCGGACGAAGGCGGCCGCAAGCTCCTCGCCGACGCCACCGAGCGCATGAAACTCTCTGCGCGCGGCTATCACCGCGTTCTCCGCGTTGCCCGGACGCTGGCCGATCTCGGCGGCTCAGAGGCGATCTCGCGCGTGCATATCGCGGAGGCGCTGGGTTACCGTAGGCTGGTGACGGCGCGGTAGTGCGTGGGCCGGGGACCGGCTTCAATTCCGCCCCGTTCCGCACTAGGCTTGGCTGAAATCACGTAACGCCGAAGCGGGGGGACTTATGACCAAGCCTAAACAATTCACGCCGTTGCGTTTGGCCGAGCGCCAGATTCCGGTGCCGCAATCGATCAGCCCGGAGGCGCAGGCCTTTCTCGGCCGGCGCCGCCGATAATCCGATCCCCGCGATTTCCTATCCAGCGCTCGGGGATACGGAGGGCTGGCTTCGATACATCACGGAGATCACCGCGAGCCTGGCCGCCATGCGTGGTCCCGCGCCGGAGATACCGGCTGGTGTTGCGATGGAAACGCTGAATTTCGGCGCGGCGCCGTGCTACCGGGCAGCCGGCGCGTCATCCGGAAATGTGTTCTTCAGCATTCACGGTGGCGCCTTCATCGCGGGCGGCGGCGAGATGTGCCGCACCATGGCGGGGTTCGCCGCCCTGCAGATGGGCGCGGCGGTCTATGCGCCGGACTATCGGATGCCGCCGCACCATCCCTATCCGACACCGCTCGACGATTGCGTCGCTGCCTATCGCGAGGTGCTGAAAGCGCATGGCCCGGAACGCATCGTGCTGCATGGTATGTCGGCCGGCGGCAATCTCGCGGCGGCGCTCGTCCTCAGGGCGCGGGCAGAAGGCCTGCCGATGCCGGCGGGTCTCGTGCTCGAAACGCCGGAACTCGACCTCACGGAATCCGGCGATACCTTCCACACCAACGAGACGATCGATGTCGTGTTGCGGCGAAGCCTGATGCCGGTGAACCAGCTTTATGCCAATGGTCACGATCTCGGCGATCCGTTCCTGTCGCCGCTGTTCGGCGACGTGTGGGACGGCTACCCGCCGACGCTGATCACGGCGGGTACGCGCGACATGTTTCTCTCCAATGCTGCCCGCATGCTGCACAAGCTGCGGCGCGGCGGTGTGCCGGTCGAGCTTCTGGTCTATGAAGCGATGCCCCATGCGGGCTTCTTCGGCGCGCCGGAGGATGTCGCCCTGAAGCAGGATATCCGGCAATTCGCGGAGCGCTGCTGGCCGCGAGCCTAGCGGTGGGGGCGGCGGCTATATCCGGCTCGCGGTCCTCAGGCGCAGGCCGACGGCGAAGGCGACGGCGAAAATGATCGAGGCGAAAATCGCGACGCCGTTCCAGCCGCCATGGGTCCAGGCGAATCCGCCGAGCGTACCGAAGAGGCTCGCGCCGAAATAGAAGGCGAGGAAATAGAGACCGGAAGCGAGCGCCGGATAGCTCGCCCGGCGGGCGGCGACCAGACCCGACGCGATGGCGTGCGCGCCGAAGAAGCCGGCGGTCAACAGGCCGATGCCGGCGATCACGATCCAGAGCGAGCCGGCGAGGGTCAGGGCAACGCCCGCGAGGGCCACCGCGACGAAGCCGAGAAATGTCGGGGAGGAACCGATGCGCCGCGAGATGTGCCCGGCTGCCGCGGAGCAGACCGAGCCGAGGATGTAGAGAATGAAGATCGATCCGATCTCGGTGTGGCTCAGCTCGAAGGGCGGCGCCAGCAGGCGGAACGAGATGTAGTTGTAGACGGCGAAGAAGGCGCCCATCAGCAACGCCGCCTCGGCATAGAGCAGCGGCAGGACCGGGTCGCGGAAGACGTCGCGGATGCCGGTTGCGATTCGGCGCGGGTGAATCGAGCGCGGCTCGAAATTCCTCGAGGGCGGGACGATGCGCCAGAAGATGACGGCCGCGATCATCGTCAGCACCGCGATGCCGCCGACCGCGGCGCGCCAGCCGAGGAGATCGGTCAGCGCGCCCGCGGCAACGCGGCCCGACATGCCGCCGATCGCCGAGCCGCCGATATAGAGCCCTACCACCCTCGGCACCTTGTCCGCCTCGACCTCCTCGCCGATGAAGGCGACGCCCACCGCCGAGAGACCCGCGAGAGAAAGGCCGGAGAGGAAGCGGAAGATCAGCAGGGATTCCCAGGTCGGCGCGAGGGCGACGGCCGCGGTCAACACGCCGGAAAAGGCGAGCGAGCCGAGCAGGATGCCGACGCGGCCGAAGCGGTCGGAGATCATGCCGGCGGTCAGGATGGCCGGGCCGAGAATGCCCGTCGTGACCGACATGGCAAGGCTCGCCTCGGCGGCCGAGACATGGAACGTGTCCGCGAGAACGGGCAGGAGCGGCTGGATGCAATGCATCGCCGCGAAGGTGACGAAACCGGCGACGAAGAGCGCAAGGCTCAGGCGGTACTGGGGCGGAAACGGGCGGGCGATCGCGGCGATCTCCGAACAGGGGCGGCGCCAGCTCGGCGCCGCCCGGAGTTTACGCGATCACTCGGCGCAGGTGAAGTTTTCCGCTTTCTGCGGATCGCCCTTGCCGGTGTATTGGGCATGCTTCGGATAGGCGCAGAGCGGCCGGCTGCGGCCGGGGAGGGATTGCCCTGTCGCGACGACGGAATCGGGCGCCTTGCCCTTCTCGACCCAGTCAACCAGCTTGGTCAGGAGATCGAAATCGTCGAGCGTCGCCTCTCCGCCGTGGCAGTGGCCCATGCCGGGCACCAGGAAGAGGCGGCTGTTCTCCGCGCGCACCTTGTCCATGCCGCCATTGGCCGCCGCCATGCGCTTGTAGTAGCCGACCGTGTCCTGCGCGGAGAACCACGGATCGCTGACGCCGTGGAAGAACAGCAGCTTGCCACCCTTTTGATAGAAGGTATTGAGCAGGACCCAGCGATTGGTATCGCCGATTCTGTTCGCCGGATTGGCGTCGGCCGCCGCCACTTCGGCATCGACATCCATGGTCGTCTGATAATTGGTTCCGCCCACGGGAGCCGGGCCGGGATTGAGAAGACCCGGAATGGGGCGTTGGGCGGCAAGGCCGGTGTCGTAGTAGAAGCCGGGATAGACCTGGTTGCCCCTGGAGTCTTTCGGGCCCGCCATGCCGCGTTCGATCGCGTTCGCCTGATCCTCGGTCAGGCAGGAATCCGTCTTCGCGCCCTTGCAGACCAGCATATGCGGATTGAAACCGCACTGGGCGACATTGAAGATCATGCCGTCCTTCAGGCCGTCCTTGGCGTCGCAGGCCTTGAGGATGCCGTCGATGATCGTCTTCTTCTCGCCGGGCGAAAAGATCTTGTTGACCTCCGGCCTGCCGTCCGGTCCCTTGGGGGCGACGGTGTTGAGCATGGTCGAGACCCATTTGTCGCCGATGCCGGACCAGCCCACTTCCATGGCCGGCGAGCCCGCGATGACGCCGTCGAATTTCTGTGCGTAGCGCTGCGTCGAGATCATCGCCTCGCGGCCGCCCATCGAGCAGCCGGTGAAATAGGAATAGGCGGCGGGCTTGCCGTAATAGGTGTTGACGATCTGCTTCGCGATGTCGGTGACCACGCCGATCGAGGCATATTCGAAGTCCATGACGGCTTGCTGGTCGGCGTCGAAGAAGGATTCGAAGACCTGCTTCGATTGATGTCCGCTGTCGGTGCCGGCGACGACGAAGCCCCGTGAGAGCGCGGGTTCGTCGCCTGCCGCGACCGGGCCGAGCGGATCGCGCAGGATCCCGTCGCGGCCGCCGCCACCCTGGAAGAGAAACCGGCCGTTCCAGTCGTCGGGCAGGGCGACGGTGAAACCGATGCCGTAGGATCTGCCCTCGGCGCCGGTCCGGGAATCGATCATGCCCTCGATGAGGCAGCGCGCGGGAAGCTCCGCCCCCGGCGGCGTCCCCGGATTGTTGGTCTGGGAAATCTTGCCGGCCGGCAATTCCTCGGCCTTGGTGATTTCGATGGTGTGGTTGGGCACGGAGAACGATTTAAGCCCGGCGCAATTACCGGCCGCCTGGGCCGAACCGGAAAGTGCCAAGCCGGCCAGACCGGCCGCCGCCGCCCCCGCGACGAGGTGAGTGATCGTTTTCATTTGTCCCCCATGCGCCGGACCGGCGCTTGCTGATTTTATGCGCCGGGATGTTACAGGGTTAGGCGGCGATGGGAAAGGCGACGATACGCCCCGGCTCGGCCTTGAGTTCCGGCAGTGTCACGGACGCGCAGAACTCTGCTCGCGTCGCTTTCGAAAAATGTTTCCCGGGGGTCAGCCGTCAATATCTCGGCATAGGCCCTTCCCCCGCCGGTGTCCGGTCCCTACGTCGCCTCCTGACCGGACACCGGTTCCCCATTTACCTGCAGGCCGGGTTCAATCGGATGCGCGCTGGCGCGAGGCGTTGAGCGATAGCGAGAAGACGCCATCCCGAGGTCTGGCTACGGGATGACGTCCTCTCGTCGCGGGACCGGGGGCGTACGGCGGCGGAATGCCCTCGATCCTCGGAACTTCCGGCTCGCGGGATTTTTTCAGGCGGCCGAGCTTGCCTCGTTCGCCGCGTCCTTCATGACACCGGCGAGCAGCCCGTAGGCGGCGCCCCAGGCCTCCTTCACCTCCGGCGTGAACGCGTCGCCGAGACCCTTTTCCAGAGTCCATAGAAGCGCGCCGCCGACGGTGTCGTAATGCTCGTCCTTCACGCCGTAGCCGACATGGCGGCGGCCGAGATCCTGCACGGCGGGAAGGATCGCTTCCGCGCGGTGGAGATTGGTGACGGCGGTTCCCAGCATCGACATGAGAAGCCGCTTTTGCTGGCTCATGTCGTCGGGGAAGAGCTGGCGCACTTCGGGCGCGATCTCGAAAAGCCGGTCGTAGAAAATATCCGCGGCGGTCGCCGCGATCGGCGCGACCTTCTTGAAGCTGTCCTGCACCAGGGTGATCTGATCGGGTGTCATGTTCGTCTCCTCGATTTTCTTGGCCGGCCGCGCCTAGGACTTGACCGGAATGCGAATGACGACGCCGCCCATCACGTCTCCGAGCATGAAGTCGCTGCGGGGCAAGTCCTTGTGGTTGTTGTGGCAGTTCACGCAGGCCGGCGCCGTGCCGATATCGGGATAGACGGCGGTGAAATATTTGGTCCCGCCGAGCACCTCCTCCGTGTAGTAATTCTCGCCCTTGTGATCGACGACATATTGCAGGCCGGTCTTCTCCGCATCCGTGCGCGGCGCGTTCTGCTTGTTCACCGGCCAGAGCGAGAGAAGCTGATAGGAGAAGGTGTCGGTCTTGCCCGCGACCATCTCGGAGCCGAAGCGGAACATCTGGGCGGGCAGCGGCAGCGCCTTGTCGTCCATGAAATGCTCGCTCGCCTTGATCACCTTGTCGTCGAGCATCAGCCGGTTGACGACCATCTTGGTGTAGACCGTGCGATCCGAGTCCATTACGGCGTGAAGCGCGTCCGCCATGGTCTTGGGTTCGATGCCCGCAGGCGCCTCCGCCTTCTCGCCGCAGCCGGCGACGAAAAGGGCGATCGCCCCCATGCCGAGAAGTGCCGATGCCCTGAGCGTGTGTCCGTTCGTCATTGTCCTGTCTTCCTTCCTTTTCCGTTGTCCGTTTTCCCGAATGCCAATTGCGTAAGCCGTTACTTGATCTCGCCCCGTTTCCTCATGCCGATCTCGACCCAGTCGATGCTCCGGACATGGACGGAGGGGTTTCCGTTGAAGTTGTTCTGAACGAGTTTCGGATCGGCGAGCGCGTCGAGCACGAAGCCGAGCCCGTGGCAATCCATGCAGACCGAGCGCACCATCTTTTCGATCGGCCGCAGATTTTCGTTCTGGTTGTGGGTGACGAAGAGGTGCTTCGATCCGTCGGGCGACAGCGCCTCGTCGCGCGGCATATGGCAGGTCGCGCAGGAGACGCCGGAGCCCGGCGGCAGCATGCCCGCGAGCTCGGCCTTCCAGAGATCGTAATGCGGCGAGGAGAAATAGGCCTTGGTATGCGCGTCGGCATGGCAGCTCGCGCAGGCCTCGGTCTGCGCCTTCACCAGTTTCACGTCATGGGCGTCGTGGCAGGCGACGCAGTTCAACGGCTTGCCGCCGGCCTCCGCATGCATCGGAAGCCGCGCCTGGGCCGGAGTCATGGGCGAGAGCGTTTCGTGACCGAACAACCCGCCGCTGCTCACGTCCATGCCGGGTTTCAGCCGCATGCCGTGCCGGCCCTGGAAGAACGTGTTCACCTCGTCGGAATGACAGCTCTTGCAGGAACTCGAGACCGGGCTTTTCGACCCAGACCGCCGCGATCCCGGCGGGCGGCGTGTCCTTCGGCGTATGGCAGCCGGAGCAGTTCACGCCGGCTTTCGCATGGGCCGACAGGCTCCATCCGAGCAGGACATCCTGATCCTTCGTGAACTTCGCCGGGGCGTCGGGCAGGAGCCCCGGATGGCCGGTCATCTCGGCCTGATGCGCGGCGACCTCCTTGAGCTTCAACGCGCTCAATTGCACGGGCAGCATTCTCGGCTCGTCGTGATGGGCGATCAGGAAATCCTCGTAGAGCGCGCGGTTGTCGTGGAAGTTATGGCAGCCGGCGGAGGTGCAGGTGCCGAAGGCGACGTTCTTGTGCGTGGGCCGGTCCTTGGCGAGATCCTGATGGCACAGGAAGCAGTAGTCCGTCGCGATCGTCACGCCCATCGGATGGGTGATGCCGGGCTGGTGTTCGCGGTGGCAGGTGACGCACTGGATGACGTTCAGTTTCGCCAGACGGTCGGCGTTCCGCGGGTCGGTGAATTTCTTCTTGGGGTGCGAGTCGTTGTCGAGCGTCAGCTCCTCCAGATGACAATTCTCGCAGGCCTTCTGGATCGCCGCCGCGCCGCCGAAGATCGAGGTATGGCAGGCATTGCAGGCGAGCTCGATCTGGTAGTGCCCGGCAGTCGTCTGGCCGATCAGCAGGAAGCCGCGCGGGCCGCCATAGACCATGATCACGACCACGATCCCGCCGACGCCGACCGTGGCGACCGTCCAGAGGACCCAGATGAGAGGCGTGCGCTTCACCGGATCCCCTCAATAAAAATAGACGCTCAGCACATGCAGGCCGAGAAGGACCGGCAAGGGCCAGAGCGTGATGATGTGGAGCCAGGTGAAGAGCGAGCGCGGTTTCGCGGCGGCGGCCGGACCGGACGTCGCGGCAAGCCGGTGCTCGATTGCGGTCGCCCCGCCCGCGAGCGCGCCGACGGCGATGAGCCCGAGGAAGGAAAGCATCAGCGCGAGATTCATATTCACGCCGAGATGCAGCCCCGTGTGAACGAACAGAACCGCCAGTACGAGCGCGCCGATGCTGACATGCACCAGCCGCCAGATGTCGTAGCGGCCGAGCGAGAGCTTGCGGATGCGCTTTCGAAGCGACAGCACGCCGGCCATGACGCCGAGCCCCAGCAGCGTGAAGCCGCTGATCTGCTTCGGCAGGGAGTCGATCCACAAGCGATCGACGCGCAACACGTCCTGAACGCTCTGGCTGTAGGGCCAGGCCGGCAGCACGGCGATCAGCACCGCGATGAGCGCGGCGACGATCGATAGAACGCCGATGGCGCGAAACCATCTGACCGGCTCCGCCGTCGCGACGCCGCCGAGCAGTTCGAGCAGCAGCGGCTGGCAACTGCCGCAGACGGTGTTGGCGCCGGTTTCGTGGCGCAGTGCCTCCAGGCTCACGCAACCGCTCGCGATGGCCTCGCCCAAACGCCCCCGCGTGACGCCCGTGCAGTTGCACACGACGGCGGCCGGGCCCCAGGCCGCGACCGGCTTGGCCGCCGCGTCGGGCCAGAGCCGGCCGGTCTTCGCGAAACGGCGCAGCTCCCACGGCCAGACCCGCGCCCTGCTGACGATGGCCTGTTGCAGGCGGCTCGTCTCCGGCCATTTGCCGAGCGAGATCGCGCCCGCGAGCCGGCCGTGCTTCACGATCAGGCGGCGGTAGATCTTGCTCTCCGCGTCGGTGAAGAGAACGGTGCGGATGTCGGTGCGCTGGTCGACCTGCTCGGTGTCGCCGCTGCAGAACACGTCGACGCCGATCACCTTGAGTTTGGTGGTGGTGACGGTGCCGGCATAGGAGGCGTTCTCGCCCGCGATGGTCGCGGCGGCGACGGCGGCCTGTTCGAGGCCCGGTCCGACGAGGCCGTATATAATGTCGTTGTGCTGGGCGCATTCGCCGACGGCGTAGATGTCGGGATTGCTGGTGCGCATCGTGTCGTCGACCCGGATGCCGAGACCGACCGCGATACCGGCATCACGCGCGAGATCGATATTGGAGCGGACGCCGGTGCAGATGATCACGGTGTCGCAGGCGAGTTCCGTCCGGTCGCCGAGCGTCACACCCTCGACGCGGCTGTCGCCGGTGATTTCCTTGACCGAGGTGGAAAGAAACACGTCGATGCCGAGGGCGCGGATATAATCCGCCAGCGTCTCGCCGCCGGCCTTGTCGAACTGTTTCGCCATCAGGCGGTTCTCGTGTTCGACGACGGTGGTGTGCACGCCGCGCTGCGACATGCCGCGCGCGGCCTCGAGTTCCAGCAATCCGCCGCCGACGATCACCGCCCGGCGCGCGCGGAACGAACGGCTCAGGAGCTTCTCCGCGTCGTCGAGGTCGCGGAAGGTATAGACCCCGGCGAGGTCCTTGCCCGCGATATTGGGTACGAAGGGCCGCGAGCCGATGCACAGCACGAGCTTCGAGAAGCGCCAAGACCGGCCATACTGATTGGTGACCGTGCGGGCCTCGGGATCGATTTTCGTGATCCAGTGATCGGTGTAGATCTTGACCTTCGCCCCGTCCGGGAATTGCGCCGGGACATGGACCTGTTCGAGCTGGATGTCGCCCGCGAGGAACGGGGTGAGCTTGATGCGGTTATAGGGCCGCCAGCGTTCGCCATTGAAAAGGACAACGGCGAGGCCGCGCTTGGTCAGCTCCTCGGCGACCCGGAAGCCCGAGGGGCCTCCGCCGATAACGACAACGGGATCGACAACGACGGGGGGATCGACAACGACGGGATCGCGTGCCTCCGCCCGGACATGCGACAGGGTCGCCTCGGCGAATTCGTCGCCGGGGAGGGAGGAGGCAACCTTGAAACCTGTCTTGCGTGGCGAAAACTGCAACTCGACGCTCCTGGGGAAACGAACTTGTTGTTTCCGAAATGAGCGTCGTTGCTCAGGGGTGGGTCCGCGAAATCGCGGGCGGGCTTCAGCATCGAATCCCGCGTTCGGGCAAACCGTGCCAGATGAACCGAGCGTATCGTCTGTGCAGCGCCTCCGTCAACGAAAATGCTGCGCCGCAAAATGTTTTCGTTTTGGTCTAAGGCATTGTGCACAAAGGACAATCATTGACGCCTAAAGATGCGCCATGTCGCGCAAAATGCAGTCATCGATGCGGCGCAAAACAGCGATTTTGATGAGGGACACCGGATCGGCGATGTCCCGGCCGCTCTCCGTTCGTCGAAGATGATTTTTCCGGGCGCCCCGGACGCAGGCCGGAGGCGCGTTAGCGGTTTTCGAACAAAATTCGGGAAGCCTTGGGCCGGCAAAGTCTATAAGCTGGCGCGCGATGGTGGGATCTGGATTACCGAATTGGGCCGACGCGACGGCGCTGGATCGCGGGCGGAAGGCGCGCGCGTTTCTTTTGTTCGGCTTCACGGGCGGATCGCCGCTGGGGCTCAGGGTGGAGTCCGCTGCGGCATGAAAGCATCGAAGCGCGAGAAGCGGCCTTTCTCGGCCTATCTCCAGTCCCATGTGCTGGTGATGTTGGCGCTGGGCTTTTCCAGCGGGCTGCCGTTTCTTCTGGTCGGAAACACCTTCGCCTATTGGCTCCGCGATGCGGGCACGTCGCTTTCGGCGATCGGCTTTATGTCGGGTGTCGGTCTCGCTTATTCCCTGAAATTCGTCTGGGCGCCGGTCATCGACCGGACAAGCGCGCCGTTTCTCCGAAAGCTCGGGCGGCGCCGCGGCTGGATGATCCTCGCGCAGCTCATCGTCGGTGGCGGATTGATCGGCATGGCGATGGCGGGAACGGGCCATGGTCTGGTCACGCTGGGCGTGCTGGCGCTCGTGGTGGCGTTCGCGTCGGCGACGCAGGATATCGTGATCGATGCCTGGCGTATCGAATCGGCGAAGAACGCCGACGAACTCGGCCTTCTGACATCCGCCTATACGTTCGGCTATCGCTCGGCGATGCTGGCGACGGAAGCGATCATCCTGCCGATTGCCGCCCGCATCGGCTGGAACGCCTCCTATATCGCCTATGGCGCGTTGATGGTGGTCGGCGTCGTCGCCTGCCTGCTCGCGAAGGAACCATCCAAGGCGGATAGCGTGATGGAGAGGATGGAGGCCGAAGCGCCGCTATGGAGCGCGCGCGGATTGTTTGACGCCGTTGCCGGACCGTTCATCGCCTTCTTCAAGGCCTATGGCGCGCAGGCGCTCTTGATGCTGGTGGCGATCAGTCTCTTTCAGCTGCCCAATTTCATGATGGGCCCGATGGCGAATCCGCTCTATCACGACATCGGCCTGTCGAAGGATCTCGTCGGCGCGGTGCGCGGCAGCTTCGGTCTCGTCGCCGTGTTTCTGGGCGTGGCCGCCGGCGGGTTTCTGTCGATCTGGCTCGGCTATATGGGCGCGCTGTTCATTGGTGGCGGGTTGCAGATACTCGGAACCATAGCCTATGCGATCTTGCCTTATGCGCATGGCGACGCCGTGTTCGCGATCGTCATGGCGGTGGACAATTTCGGTATCTCCGTCGCGGGTATCGCGCTTGTCGCCTATATGTCCAGTCTGACAAGCCTCGGCTATACGGCGACGCAATATGCGCTTCTCAGCTCGACCTACACCTGGGCCGGCAAGATTCTTAAGGTGTTCTCCGGCGTCATCGTGCAAGGGCTGGCGGACAGCCACGGTTTGATGAACGCCTATGCGATATTTTTCGTCGGAGCCGGACTGATCGGTATACCCGCCATCGTGCTGTTCGCCATTCTCGACCGCTGGCAAAAAGCGTCCGCCGCGAAATAGCCCGCCGTTCCCCGCCGATGAGGAATGCGTCGCCGCCTCCGGCGAACATGCCGCCCCTCGACTCTCTCGTCATAAAACTGTCACAAACCTCTTCTGCGAACCGCCAGGGGGGACCGGCATGGCCGCGCGTAAAATGAAAGTCGACAAGGACCTCAAGAAGATCGGTGAGGTGCAGGCCGCGTCGCGGACGGCGTTGGGCCTCGAGGTGCGGATAGGTCTCTCGGTCGGCTTCCTGCTGCTCGTCTTCGGCTATGTCGCGCTCACCCAGGGCGTCTCCGCGACCAGCCTCGATCGTCGTCGTCGCGGCCGTCGTCGGTGGCTATATGGCGATGACCATCGGCGCCAACGACGTGGCCAACAATGTCGGCCCGGCGGTCGGGTCGAAGGCGATCACCATGGCGGGCGCTCTTGTCATCGCCGCCGTGTTCGAGGCCAGCGGTGCGCTTGCTCGCCGGTTCCGACGTCGTGGCCACGGTCTCCGGCGGAATCGTCGATCCCGCGCGCATGCCCGGTTCGCATATTTTCGTCGAGGCGATGCTCGCCGCGCTTCTGGCCGCGGCGCTCTGGATTCACCTCGCGACTTATCTCCGCGCGCCGGTTTCGACCACGCATTCGATCGTCGGCGCGGTTCTCGGCGCGGGGGCTTCGGCGGCCGGAACCTCGGTGATCAACTGGGGCGTCGTCGGCAAGATCACGGCAAGCTGGGTGATCTCCCCGATCATGGGCGGCGTGATCGCGGCTGCCATCCTGGCCTTCATCAAGTTCACCGTGCTCTACCGGCCCGACAAGATCGCGGCGGCGCGCATCTGGGTACCGGTGCTTTCCGCGCTCACCGCCGCCACCTTCGTCACCTATCTGATCTTCAAAGGGCTCAAGCATGTCTGGTCGCCGTCGGTCCTCATGCTGGCGCTGATCGCGGCGATCATCTTCATCCTTGTCTATGCGGTCGCACGCCACCGGGTCGGCATCGCCGCCGCCGTCGCTCGAAAACACCCGGAAGAATGTCGCGAAGCTCTTCACCCTGCCGCTCATTTTCGCCGCCGCCGTGCTGTCCTTCGCCCACGGCGCGAACGACGTGGCCAACGCGGTCGGCCCGCTTTCCGCCATCGCCGGTATCGTCGACAAGGGCGCGATCGACGCCAATGTCGCGGTGCCCTACTGGGTACTCGTCGTCGGCGGGGTCGGCATCGCGATCGGGCTCGGCCTGTTCGGCCCGCGCCTCATCCGCATGGTCGGCGAGCAGATCACCAAGCTCAATCCGATCCGCGCCTTCTGCGTCGCGCTCGCGGCGGGCATCACCGTGATCATCGCGTCGGCGTTCGGATTGCCGGTCAGCTCCACCCATATCGCGGTCGGCGGCGTGTTCGGGGTGGGGTTCCTGCGCGAGTTCATCTCGAACCGGCGGATGCGGCCGGACATCGCCTATCCCGCCTGGAACAATCCGCGGGACGCCTCGCCGCTGTTCGACGAATCCGCGGCGGACAAATTGCGGCGCAAGGAGGCGAAGCAGCTCAAGCGCCGTCTCGTCCGGCGCCAGCATCTATTGACGATTCTGGCCGCCTGGATCGTAACTCTGCCCTGCGCCGCGATCCTAAGTGTGGCGCTGTTCCACGTCGTCCACTGGATCCTGCGCTGATTCCGACAGGCTTGCCGAGAGATCGGCAATCCGGCGTTCGGCGGGGATGACGACCGTGACGGTCGTGCCCGTGCCGGGCACGCTTTCGATCGGAGCGTGCCGCCATGCAGCTCGATCATCGCTTTCGACAGCGGCAGGCCGAGTCCGCTGCCGGCATATTTCCGGTTCAACTCGCTGTCGATCTGCTGAAAGCTCTCGACGGCGCGCGGAATGTCCTCGGGCGCCATGCCGATGCCGGTATCGGAAACCGAGAGGCTCAGATCCTCCGACGGCAGCAGCGCCACGCGCACGGTGACCTCGCCGCCGCGCTTGGTGAATTTGATCGCATTGGACAGCAGCTTCATCATGATCTGCTTGATGCGGCGCTCGTCGGCGTCGAATTCCGGCAGCCTATCCGGGATGTCGATCGTCGAGCACGAGTCCGGCCGCCGTGATATCGCCGCGCATGGCCTCCGCGAGACTCCGCACCGAATCGCCGACGCTGAACGGATTGCAGTTCAGTTCCATCCGGCCTGAATCGAGCCTCGAGACATCGAGGATGTCGTTGATCAGATCGAGCAGGTGACGGCCGCTGTCATAGATGTCGACCGCGTATTCGGCGTAACGCGATCCGCTGTCGAGCTTGAGCGCATGGTCGCGGATGATCTCCGAGAAGCCGATCACCGCATTGAGCGGCGTGCGCAATTCGTGGCTCATGGTGGCGAGGAAGGCGGATTTCGCGCGGTTGGCCCGTTCGGCCTGGTCGCGGGCGGCTTCCAGTGTTTCGGCGAGCTCGGCCAGTTCCTCGCGCTGCTTGCGCAGAATGGTCTGGCTTTCCTGCAATTCCGAAACCCGTTGGCTGAGCGCGATTTCGTGCTCCTTGATCTCGGTGATGTCGGTATAGAGGATCACCCGGCTGCCATCGTCGGTCATGTAATTGGTGATGCCGAGCCAGCTGCCGCTCGGCATGAGCCGCTCCGTCGTCGTCCGCGACGGTCGGCCGAGCTTGACCCGCTGCTCGATCCATTCCTCCTCGCGCCCGTCCGCTTCCGGCACGAGGCCGCTTTCGACGATGGCGGCGAGAATGTCGCGGATAGCTGGTGCCGACGGTCAGCGCGCTTGCGATCCTCGGATTCTGCTGAACGAATTTCGTGTTGCACATCACCAGCCGGTCGTCGGCGTCGAACAGCGCGAAGCCTTCCGACATCGCCTCGACGGCCTCCTCGAGAACCCGGCGGGAGTGTTCGGCCCGCGCCTCGGCGTGCCACTCGCGCGTGACGTCCTTGCCGGTGCCGCGATAACCGAGAAACGCGCCGTCCGGGGCGTAATAGGGCCGGCCGCTGTCGCGCACCCGGTGGATCTCGCCCGAGGCGGTGATCATCGAGTGCTCGAAATCGCGGAACGGCTGGCGCGCGATGATCGCGGAGAGATGCGACTTCCAGGCGGTGGGATTGGAGCGGACGTCGCTGATCGCCTCGCGCCGCTTGCCGAGCAGCCCGGAGGGGTCGACACCGAGCATGCGGGAGAAATTCTCCGATACGAAGGTCAGCCGTCCGTCGGCGCCGGTTTCCCAAATCCAGTCGGTCGAGAGCTCGACGAGATCGCGCAGCCGCATCTCGCTGGCGCGGAGTATATTCTCGCGGGTGATCTCCACCGTCACGTCCTCGATCACGAGAAGGCGGTCGCCATCGGCGGTCTCGGTGACGCGCAGACGAAGCCAGGCCCCGTTACGCGTCTTCTTTTCGCAGGGCTGGTTCTTGGCCTCGCGGTATACGCCTCTGAGTTCGCTGGTCAGTTCGGTCCGGTCGGACATGCCGCCGAACGGCGACAGGCTCTCGGCCAGCGCATCCAGCACGGCGTCGGCGGAAATTCCGGGATCGAGGTCGGCGGCGCGCGGCAGCATGTCGCGCAGGCGGCTGTTCGAGAACAGAAGCGCGCCGGTCTTGTCGAACAGGGCGAAGCCCGCCGACTGGCTTTCGATCGCGGCGACCAGCCGGCTTTCGAGAATGGTGCTCTTGCTCTCCGCCGACTTCTGACGATTGCGCAGCCGCAGAAAAGTCGCGCCGCCGCCGAAGGACAGCAATGCAACCGCGATCATCAGGGCGATGTCGATCAGCCAGCTATGATTGGCCGCCATTCCTCAATTCCCGGCCTCTGGGCCATGCTCCTGCCGGCCCGCGCCTTTCGGATTAGCGAATGGCGTCATGCGCCGCAAGCGCCGCCATGTTCACCAGATCGGAGGTCGACGATCCCATCTGGCTGATCTGTACCGGCTTCGACAGGCCGATCAACAACGGGCCGATCATCCGGCCACTCTTCAACGCCGGGATCAGCGTCGAGGCGGCGTTCGCGGCATGAAGGCCCGGCATGATCAGCACATTGGCGGGACCGGACAGCCGGCTGAACGGAAACAGCCGTTTCATCAGGTCGATGATCGAGCGCCACGTCGATCGACATTTCGCCGTCATATTCGAAATCCAGCTTGCGGCTCGTCCAGGATCTCGATGGCCTGTTCGATGTGCTGGGTGATCTCGTGTTCCGGATTGCCGAAATTCGAAAAGGAGATCAGCGCGACGCGCGGTATATGCGCGAATTGCCGGGCGACGCCCGCGGCCTGTTCGGCGATCTGGGCGATCTGCTCCGCCGTCGGCCGGGCATGGACCGTGGTATCCGCCAGGAACACCGTGCGGCCGCCGGTGACGAGCAACGAGAGGCCGAAGACGAGCTGGTCGGGCTTGGGGTCGATGGCGTGGCGCACTTCGTTCAGCGCGCCCCAGTAATTGCGGGTCAGGCCGGTCACCATCGCATCCGCCTCGCCATGCGCCACCATGCAGGCGGCGAAGACGTTGCGCGCATTGTTCACCAGCCGCTGGCAGTCCCGGCGCAGGAAGCCCTTCCGCTGCAGCCGTTTGTAGAGATATTCGACATAGTCCTGATTACGGGTCGAGAGCCGGGCGTTGTGGATCTCGAGCGGCTCCATGCCTTCGAAGCCGAGCTCGTTCAGGGTCTCCTGGATATGCTCGACCCGGCCGATCAGGATCGGCACGCCGTAACCCGCATTGCGGAACGCGGCGGCGGCGCGGATCGTCCTCGCTTCCTCGCCCTCGGCGAAGACCACGCGGCGCGGATTGGCCCGCACGCGCTCGAAGATCATCTGCAGGCTCGCGGCCGTCGGATTGAGCCGGGCCGAGAGCGTCGCCTTGTAGGCGTCCATGTCGATGATCGGATGACGCGCGACGCCGGAATCCATCGCCGCCTCGGCCACGGCGGGCGGCAGGTGGCTGATCAGGCGCGGATCGAACGGCACCGGGATGATGTATTTCGGGCCGTAATGCGGCCGGTCGCCATAGGCCGACGCGACCTCGTCCGGCACGTCTTCCCGCGCGAGCGCGGCGAGCGCCCGGGCGGCGGCGATCTTCATCGCGTCGTTGATGGTCGTCGCGCGCACGTCGAGCGCGCCGCGGAAGATGTAGGGGAAGCCCAGCACATTGTTGACCTGGTTGGGGTAGTCCGACCGGCCGGTCGCGATGATCGCGTCGTTGCGGACTTCCTCCACCTCTTCCGGCGTGATCTCCGGATCGGGATTGGCAAGCGCGAAGATGATCGGTTTCTTCGCCATGCTTTTCACCATGGCGGGCGTCACCGCGCCCTTGACCGAGAGGCCGAGGAACACGTCCGCGCCCTTCAGGGCGTCCTCCAGCGAACGCGCCTTGGTGTCGATCGCATGGGCCGACTTCCACTGGTTCATGCCGGACTCGCGGCCGCGATAGATCACGCCCTTCGAATCGCACAGGATCGCGTTCTCGTGGGGCAGACCGACCGCCTTCATGAGCTCGAGACAGGCGATCGCGGCGGCGCCCGCGCCGTTCACGACGACCTTCGTATCCTTGATCTTGCGGCCGGTGAGGTCGAGCGCGTTCAGCAGCCCGGCGGTCGAGATGATCGCGGTACCGTGCTGATCGTCATGGAACACCGGAATGTCCATGAGCTCGCGCAGGCGCTGCTCGATGATGAAACATTCCGGCGCCTTGATGTCCTCGAGGTTGATGCCGCCGAAGGATGGGCCGAGATAGCGTACGCTGTTCACGAACGCGTCCACGTCCTCGGTATCGATCTCGAGATCGATCGAGTCGACGTCCGCGAAGCGCTTGAACAGGACGGCCTTGCCTTCCATCACCGGCTTCGCCGCGAGCGCGCCCAGATTGCCGAGCCCCAGGATCGCCGTGCCGTTGGAGATGACGGCGACGAGATTGCCCTTGGCGGTATAGTCATAGGCGGTGGCGGGATTGTCCGCGATGGCCCGCACCGGCACGGCGACGCCCGGTGAATAGGCGAGCGAAAGGTCCCGCTGCGTCGCCACGGGTTTGGTCGCGACGATTTCAAGCTTCCCCGGCTTGCCGTTCGCGTGATAGCGCAGCGCTTCCTGGTCGCTTAGCCGTTTTGTCGGTTTGTCCACGCGTCCCCCGCAGCCCTGGAATGTGGGATGATGATCCGGCCGGATATGATCCGGTCCTAGAATACCCTGCGACACGAAAAAGAATAGGGGGCAGGGGTACGCCGTGTTGCTCGCGCGCGCGGCCCTCATGTACAAGTCAGGGCCATGGAAGACAGCTCCGAAAATTCCGGCATGGCCGCGCGCGGCGACACCGCCCCCTCCGCAACGGAGACCGGCGTGAGCGAGGCCGTGCTCGCGGGCGCGACGCCGATGATGGCCCAGTATCTGGAGATCAAGGCCGCCTATCCCGACTATCTGCTGTTCTACCGGATGGGCGATTTCTACGAGATGTTCTTCGACGACGCGAAACGCGCCGCCGCCGCCCTCGACATCGCGCTCACCAAGCGCGGCAAGCATCTCGGCGAGGACATCCCGATGTGCGGCGTGCCGGTCCATGCCGCCGAGAGCTACCTGCCGAAGCTCATCCGCTCCGGCATCAAGGTCGCGATCTGCGAGCAGACCGAGGATCCGGCGGAAGCCAAGAAGCGCGGCTCCAAATCGGTTGTCGCGCGCGACGTCGTGCGCCTGGTCACCGCCGGAACGCTCACCGAGGACGCCCTGCTCGACGCCCGGCGGCACAATTATCTCGCCGCGCTGGCGCAGAGCGAGGGGCGGCTGGCGCTGGCCTGGCTCGATATGTCGACCGGCGATTTCTCCACGACCCTCGTGCCGGTCCAGGGGCTCGATGCGCTTCTGGCGCGGATCGCGCCCGGCGAGCTTCTCGTCTCCGAACGGCTGGTGGCGGACGGGGCGGTCTCCGGAGCCCTCGAGGACTGGACCTCAGCCGTAACGATCCTCGCCGCCGGCCGCTTCGACAGCCAGCGCGCCGACCGGCTGCTGAAAACCTCCTACGGGGTGACGGCGCTCGATGGCTTCGGGAATTTCGAGCGGGCGGAACTGGCGGCGGCGGGCGCGCTGATGGATTACGTGACGGAAACCCAGAAGGGCCGTCTGCCCAAGCTGAAGCCGCCCTTGAGGGCCGGGCTCGACGAGACCATGGCGATCGACGCCGCGACCCGTCGCAGCCTCGAACTGACGCGGACCTTGTCCGGGGAGCGGCGGGGCTCGCTGCTGAGCGTGATCGACCGGACGCTCAGCGCCGGCGGCGCCCGGCTCCTGACCGGCCGTCTCGGCGCGCCCCTGACCCGGCCCGAGGCGATCCGCGACCGGCTCGACATGGTCTCGTTCTTCGGCGAAGCGGATGCGCTGCGCCGCGAACTGCGGGACGCCCTGAAACGCTGCCCCGACATGGAGCGGGCGCTCTCCCGGTTGTCACTCGGACGGGGTGGCCCGCGCGATCTCGCCGCGCTCCGGGACGGGCTCGCCGAGGCCGGCGCGATCCGCCAGCTTTTCGAGCGGCAGGCCACCCCGGAAAGCCTCGTTGCGCCACCGAAACGATTGACTGAGGCGCTCGGCAAGCTGCAGGGCCACGCCGCCACGGCGGATACCTTGCGCCGGGCGCTGGTCGCCGATCCGCCGATGATCCTGCGCGACGGCAAATTCATCGCCAAGGGCTTCGATCCGGCGCTCGACGAGCAACGCACCCTTCATGACGAGGGACGGCGGCTCATTGCCGGGCTCGAGGCCAAATATCGCGAGGCGACCGGCATTTCGAGCCTCAAGGCCCGGCATAACAACGTGCTCGGCTACTATATCGAGGTGACGCCGACCCATGCCGACAAGCTGATGGCCGGGCCGCTGACCGAAACCTTCATTCACCGCCAGACACTGGCCAATGCGGTGCGCTTCAACACGGTGGAACTCGCCGATCTCGCCCAGAAGATCGACCGGTCGGAGGCGCGGGCGCTGGAAATCGAGCACCAGATCTTCGAGACCTTGCTCGCGGAGATCCTGAGCCGATCGGACGCCATCATCGGCGCGGCGGAGGCGTTGGCCGAACTCGATGTCTCGGCGGCGCTGGCGACGCTCGCCCGCGAACAGAGCTATGTCCGGCCCGAGGTCGACGATTCCACGGCGTTCGATATCGCCGGTGGCCGTCACCCGGTGGTGGAAGCCGCGCTCGCCGCCGCGCGGTCGGGGCCCTTCGTGCCGAATGACTGCGATCTCTCGGGCGAAAAGCGGGTCTGGCTGCTCACCGGCCCCAATATGGCGGGCAAGAGCACCTTTCTGCGCCAGAACGCGCTGATCGCGATTCTGGCCCAGATCGGCTCCTTCGTGCCGGCGCGGCCGCCCATATCGGCGTTGTCGACCGGCTGTTCAGCCGGGTCGGCGCGTCCGACGATCTGGCGCGCGGACGGTCGACCTTCATGGTCGAGATGGTCGAGGCGGCGGCGATCCTCAATCAGGCGGGACCGAAGTCTCTCGTCATCCTGGATGAGATCGGCCGGGGCACCGCCACATTCGATGGCCTCTCCATCGCCTGGGCGACCGTCGAGCACCTTCACGACGTGAACCTGTGCCGGACCCTGTTCGCGACCCACTACCACGAGCTGACGGGCCTTGCCGGAAAGCTCTCCCATGTCGCCAATCACACCATGAAGGTAAAGGAGTGGAAGGGCGACGTGGTGTTCCTGCATGAAGTGGGGCCGGGCGCGGCGGAAGGCTCGTACGGTATCCAGGTCGCCAAGCTCGCCGGGCTTCCTGCCGCCGTCGTTTCGCGGGCGGAACAAGTCTTGAATCTGCTCGAATCCAGCGATCAGCAAAGTGCCATGCGCGGTCTGGCGGACGACCTGCCGCTGTTCGCCAGCGTGGTCGAGCGCGCGCCCAAATCGAAGGGCCCGTCGAAGCTCGAAGAGGCCGTGAAAGACCTTCACCCCGACGAAATGACCCCCCGGGACGCGCTGGAAGCGCTCTACAAGCTCCGGAAGGTGCTCGATGATAAGGACGATTAGGGGCGCCGCCGGGGCAGTCTGCGAGTGTTTCTCAGAAAGCCGAATGACAGAAATGTCGCAAACTCTTAGGATGAGCGCCATTTAGAGGGCGTAAAGGCTGATGGCGGAATATTCGCCGCGTAACGGTCAAACGAGACTTGCATGAACGTTGTGGTTCCCGAGCGGCGGTCGATCATCGACCGGGCGAAGTTTTTAAGCACGCTGAAGGCGCGCGCCGCGAAGGTCGCGCCCGCCGATCTGCGTCCCGTGGTGCTCGATCTCCTCAAGCTCACCTATAAGCGCGGCCGGGACGAGGTGTGGCGCCGGTTCGAGGACGACGGCGACGGCATCGCGGCGGCGCATGGCTACTGCTACCTGATGGATCAGGTGATCCGCTGCCTCTACGATTTCACCATCACCTATGTCTATCCGGTCACCAATCCGACGCTGTCGGAGCGCATGAGCCTGGTGGCGGTCGGCGGCTATGGCCGCGGGCGAGCTCGCGCCCTATTCCGACGTCGATATCCTGTTCCTGCTGCCCTACAAGCAGACGCCCTGGGGCGAGCAGGTCGTCGAATACATGCTCTATATGCTGTGGGACCTGGGGCTGAAGGTCGGCCATGCGACGCGCTCGGTGGACGATTGCGTCCGGCTCGCGCGCGACGACCTCACGATTCGCACGGCGCTTCTGGAGAAGCGCTTCCTGTGGGGCGACGAAAGCCTGTTCGATTCCCTCACCGAGCGCTTCGATCAGGAAGTGGTGCAGGGCACCGGCCCCGAATTCGTCGACGCCAAGCTCGCGGAGCGGGACTCCCGCCACAAGAAGGTCGGCGATTCCCGCTATGTGGTCGAGCCCAACCTCAAGGAAGGCAAGGGGGGGCTGCGCGATCTCCACACCCTGTTCTGGATCGGCAAATATCTCTACCGGGTACAGGAGGTCGGCGATCTCGTCGCGGCCGGCGTGCTCAACAAGGTGGAGCTTCGCCGCTTCCTCGATGCCGAGAAGTTCCTCTGGACGGTGCGCTGCCATCTCCATGAGATCGCGGGCCGCGCCGAGGAGCGCCTCACCTTCGACGTCCAGCCGGAGCTTGCCCGGCGGCTGAAATACACCGACCGCGAGGGCACGAGCGGCGTCGAGCGCTTCATGAAGCACTATTACCTGATCGCCAAGACGGTCGGCGATCTGACCCGCATCTTCTGCGCCCATCTCGAGGAGCAGCACAAGCGCAAGCCGAAGTTCCGCCTTAAAATCGGGTTGAAGCGGCGCGAGCTCGAAGGCTTCGTCGTGGACGGCGCACGCATCACGGTCGAGAACGACGACGATTTCGCGCGTGATCCGGTGAAGATGATCCGGATCTTCCATGTCGCGCAGAAGAACGGGCTGGATATCCATCCCTCGGCGCTGCGGCTGATCAACCGGAACCTGCGCAAGATAACCGCGAAAGTGCGCGCGGATCCCGAAGCCAATGCGCTGTTCCTCGATATCCTGACCTCGAAGAAGGATCCCGAGCTCTTCCTGCGCAAAATGAACGAAGCGGGCGTGCTCGGCCGGTTCATTCCGGATTTCGGCCGCGTCGTCGCGCAGACCCAGCACGACATGTATCACACCTATACGGTGGACGAGCACACCATCCGGGCGATCGGCATCCTGGCCGGCATCGAGAACGGTGAACTCGCCAAGGACCATCCGCTGTCGGGCGAGATCGTCCACAAGGTGCTCTCGCGCCGGGTGCTCTATGTCGCCACCATGCTGCACGATATCGCGAAGGGCCGGGGCGGGGACCACTCGCTCTTGGGCGCGGACGTCGCGGAAAAGCTCTGCCCACGGCTCGGCATGACGGCTGCCGAGACCGAGACGACCGCCTGGCTCGTGAAGTTTCACCTGCTGATGAGCAGCATCGCCTTCAAGCGCGATATCTCGGATCCCAAGACGGTGGCGGATTTCACCGGCCTCGTGCAAAGCCCGGAGCGGCTTCGCCTGCTGCTCGTGCTCACCGTCGCGGATATCCGCGCGGTCGGCCCCGGCATCTGGAACGGCTGGAAGGGCCAGCTTCTGCGCGATCTCTATTACCGCGCCGAGGCCGTTCTCGACGGCGGGCTGTCGGCGGTCGCGCCGCAAGGCCTCATAAAGGAGGCGATCAAGGATCTCCGCACACGCCTCTCGGGCTGGAAGAAGAAGGACGTTGAGGCCTTTGTCGAACGTCACTTCGACAGCTACTGGCTGTCCAATACGCCGGAAAAGATCGAGTACGACGCCAAGCTGATGAACAAGGCCGACGCCGACAAGATCAAGCTCACGGTCGATGCCCGCGTCGATCACTTCCGCTCGGTGACCGAGATCACTTTCTACACGCTCGACCATCCGGGCCTGTTCGCGCGCATCACCGGCGCGCTCGCCCTGGCGGGCAGCTCGATCGTCGACGCCAAGATCTACACGACCAAGGACGGCATGGCGCTCGATACCTTCGTGATCCAGGATTCCGAGGGCAACGCCTTCGCGGAGACCGACCGGTTGCAGCGCGTGCGCGAGGCGATCGAGAAGTCCCTGAAGGGCGAGGTGATGCCGCGCAAGCTTCTGGCCGCCCGTCACAAGCCGGCCAAGCGCGAGCGGGTGTTCAAGGTCGCGCCGCGTGTGCTGATCGACAACCGGGCGAGCGATACGCATACGGTCATCGAGGTCAACGGCCGCGACCGCCCCGGTCTTCTGGCCGATCTCGCCTATGCGCTGACCAAGGCCAGCCTGTCGATCTCGAGCGCCCATATCGCGACCTATGGCGAAAGCGCCGTCGACGTCTTCTATGTGCGCAATCTGTTCGGCCACAAGATCACGCACGGCTCGAAGCTGAAATCGATCGAGCGCGAGTTGCTGGCCGCGATCAACGATTCCGTCACGGCCAAGGAAGCGGCACAATAAAAGTGGCGTAGAATTGCGCCCGGGCCCTTCGGGGCCGGCCTTTCCGCCCGTCCCCGAGTCTTTCGCACCGCATGCTCAAATCGATCCTGACCAACAGCACCTTCACGATGATCAGCCGCGTGCTCGGCTTCATTCGCGATGTGCTGATGGCCCATATCCTCGGTGCCGGGCTGGTTTCGGACTGCTTCTTCGTCGCGTTCAAGCTGCCGAATTTCTTTCGCCGTCTGTTCGCGGAAGGCGCGTTCAACGCCGCCTTCGTGCCGATGTTCTCGAAAACGCTGGAAAGCGGCGCCAGTCAGCAGCTCGCGATGGTGAAGGCGAAGGATTTCGCCGAGCAGGTACTGGCGGTTCTGCTCGTGACGCTGTTGCTCGTCTTCGGCGTCTTCGAGATCTTCATGCCCTATGTGATGTATGTGCTGGCGCCGGGCTTCTCGGACGAGCCGGAGCGCTACAATCTCGCCGTCGATCTCACCCGCACGACCTTCTGCTATCTGCTCTTCATCAGCCTGGTCTCGCTCTATTCGGGCATTCTGAACACGCTGATGAAGTTCGCCGTGACGGCGGCGGCGCCTATCCTCCTGAACGTTGCGCTGATCACCGCGCTGGTCGGCTTTTCGGCGGTCACGAAGACGCCCGGCCATGCCCTTGCCTGGGGCGTGGCGGCGGCCGGCGTCCTTCAGCTCGTCTGGGTGGCGGGCGCTGCCGGGCGCTCGGGCATGGCGTTGCGGCTCCGCCTTCCGAAATTCAGCAAGGACGTGATGGACTTCGTCAAACTGATTGCGCCGGCGGCTCTCGGCGCGGGCGCGATGCAGCTCAATCTGATGATGGACAATGTCCTCGCCTCGTTCCTGCCCAAGGGCTCGATCTCCTATCTCTACTATGCGGACCGGATCAACGAGTTTCCGATCGGCGTGATCGGCGTCGCGGTCGGCACGGTGCTGTTGCCGTTCCTGTCGCGCCAGCTCGCGGCGGGGAACGAGAAGGACGCGCTCAACAGCCTGAACCGGGCGATGGAGCTTGTGCTCCTGCTGACCTTGCCCGCAGCGGCGGCCTGCCTCGTGGTCGCGACGCCGCTGATCCAGGTGCTGTTCCAGAGCGGCCAGTTCACCGCGGCCGACACGGCGCCGACCGTCTACACGCTGATGGCCTTCTCGCTCGGCCTTCCGGCCTATGTGCTGGTCAAGATCCTGACCCCCGGCTATTACGCCCGCCACGACACCCGGACGCCTGTGCGTTTCGCGATGATCTGCATCGGCGTCAATTTCTGCCTCAACGTGATTTTGATGCTCTCGCTCATGCCGTTCGGCTCTGGGCCATGTCGGCCTCGCGCTGTCGACGGCGATCGCGGCCTGGGTGAATGTCGCGCTGCTGAGCATCACCCTTCACCGGCGCGGGCATTTCAGTGCCGATGCCACGCTCAAGCGGCGGACTCTCGGTGTCGTCGGCGCGTCGCTCGTGATGGCGATCGCACTGGCCGCAATCGCTTTGCCGCTCGGCTCCTATTTCCTCGGCAGCGTCCTCGAACGGGTGGGCGCGCTGCTGGCCCTGCTGGTGACGGGGATCGCGGTCTATTTCGTCATCGGCCATTTCCTCGGCGCCTACCGGATCGACGATCTGAAGCGTCTTTCGCGGCGCGGTCCGACCAAGCGAAGCGCGAACGCCGGTTGACCAAGCCCGTGCGGGAGGCGATAACACCGCGCGCTTCTTGAACGGGTGATGAGTCATGGCGAACAAACAGGGTCGCGTCTTTTCCGGCATCCAACCGACCGGGGTGCCGCATCTCGGCAACTATCTCGGCGCGATCCGCAACTGGGTCGGCATGCAGGACGAGCTACGAGATCGATCTTCTGCATGGTCGACATGCATGCGATCACCGTGCCGCACGATCCCGAAGAAGCTGCGCGAGGACACGCGGCGCATGACGGCCTGTTATCATCGCCGCCGGCATCGATCCCAAGACCAGCATCATGTTCAACCAGAGCCAGGTCGCCGAGCATGCCGAGCTCGCCTGGATCTTCAATTGCGTCGCGCGGATCGGCTGGCTGAACCGCATGACCCAGTTCAAGGACAAGGCGGGCAAGGACCGCGAGAACGCGTCGGCGGGCCTGATGGTCTATCCGTGCCTGATGGCGGCCGACATCCTCGCCTACAAGGCGACGCACGTGCCCGTCGGCGAGGACCAGAAGCAGCATCTGGAGCTGACCCGCGACATCGCCCAGAAGTTCAATCACGATTTCGGCGTCGAGTTCTTCACGCTGCCCGAGCCCGTGATCAAGGAGTCGGGCGCGCGGATCATGTCGCTCAGGGACGGCCGCCAGAAGATGTCGAAGTCGGATCCGTCCGAATATTCGCGCATCAGCATGGCGGACGACGCCGACACGATCGCCCAGAAGATCCGCAAGGCGCGCACCGATCCCGATCCCTTGCCGGGCAAGGCGTCGGATCTCGAAAATCGCCCCGAGGCGCGCAATCTGGTCGATATCTACGCCGTGCTCGCGGACAAGACGTCGGATCAGGTGTGTCAGGAATTCGAGGGCAAGATGTTCTCGGAATTCAAACCCGCGCTCGCCGATCTGATGGTCTCCCAGCTCGGCCCGATCACGGCGGAAATGAACCGCCTGATGAACGATCCGGCCGAAGTCGACAAAATCCTCAAGGACGGCGCCGCCCGCGCCCACGCCATCGCCGACCCGATCGTGCAGGAGGTCTACGACATCGTCGGGTTCCTGCGGCCGTAAGGCGCGTTACGCTAATACTTGACCAATTTGGTCATAATTGCCATTTAGAAGGCGATCAGGCGCGTGACGCCAAGGCCAGAGGATAGCGAGACATGTTTATTCAGACCGAACACACCCCCAATCCGGCGACGCTCAAGTTCCTGCCCGGTTGCGACGTGATGCCGGGCGGCACCGCGAATTTCCCGGATGCGGACACGGCGGCGGCTTCGCCGTTGGCGCGGCGCCTGTTCGAGACGCCGGGCGTGACGGGCGTGTTCTTCGGCAGCGATTTCATCACCGTGACCGCGCCGGATGCCGATTGGGCCGAGCTCAAGACCGAGATCCTCGCCGGCATCATGGATCATTTCACGTCCGGCCAGCCGTTGATCGACCCCGCCGCTGCCGCCGCCGTCAGCGCGGACGAGGGTGAGGACGACGAGATCGCCACCCAGATCAAGGAACTTCTCGATACCCGCGTGCGTCCGGCCGTGGCGCAGGACGGCGGCGACATCGTCTATCACGGCTTCAAGGACGGGGTCGTGTATCTCCACATGCAGGGATCCTGCGCGGGCTGCCCGAGCTCCGTGCTGACGCTGAAGCACGGCATCGAGAACCTGCTCCGGCACTACGTCCCGAAGTGACCGAAGTCCAGCAGATCTGACGATCCGATTTCGCCGCGGCCCTATTTCTTCGGCACGTAAACCGGCACGCCAAGCCAGCGCACGCGGTTGTCCGCCGAGCGCGCGGTGCAGCTGACCTTGTTGTTGCCCGCCGGGAACGGCTTGTCGAAGCGCACTTCCACCCGGTCGCCGAGATGCTCGACATCGGTCGTGCCGCCGGCGAAGGACGGCTGGCAGGTCAGCGCATCCGCGCCCTCGACCTTGGTCGTTAGCGTGAAGCCGAGCGCCGGCGGGTTTGCCGCGAGCTTCGGATTGCCCGGCAGCAGATCGGCCACCGGCAAGGGCAGCGCATTCGCGATCGTGCGGAACCGGTCGATCCCGGCATAGGCCTCGACGAAGCCGAAGCGCGGCAGGTCGTAAGGCGTGCTGTCGGTCGAGGCGACGCCGGAATATTCCCCGACCGCACCGGCAAATCCCATGGTCGCGACGATCTTCTGTTCGGCATTGCCGAATTCCCCGTAAGGATAGGCGAAGACCGTCGGCGCATTGCCGATCTCTTCCGCGATGCGGGCGGTCGCGCGGGAAATATTGTCCCGGTTCGCGGCGTCGCCCATCTCGACCATATGCAGCAGGCGCGCGCCGTGGCTGCCGATCGTCGCGCCGGCCTCGGCGGCCCGGCGGATCTGCTCCCAGCTCATCATGTCCGGCCGCCCCTCGTCCACATTGTCGGTGGTGACGAAGAGCGTATAGGGAAATTTGTGCTCCTGGAGCAGCGGAACGGCGGTCTGGAACGCCGAACGATAGGCGTCATCGAGCGTGATCACGATCGTGCGGTCCGGCAGCGGCGTGCCCGCGCGGAACGCGGCGATCACGGCCGGAAGGCTCATGACGTGATAGCGGGAATCGGAAAGTTCGTTCAGATGGGCCGCGAAGGAGGCGGCGCTGATGCTGGTCGGCTGGTTCGGCTCGTCGAACCGCTGATACATCAGGATTACCGCCGAATCGGCTGCGTCGGCAGGCCGGGCTCCCGAAAGCATCGTCCCGAAGACGGACAAGGCCATGAGCACGAACAGGGCTGGCGCGCGAAGCGGGGACCGGGAAGACGCGGCAAAGATACGCGCCGCGGTCCTGCGCCCGGGACGCAGGACTCTACTGATACTGGGCATCTCTCAATCCTCACCAAAGTTCACACCGCCTGCGCTTCGGCTTGGCGGGCCTCGCGCCCCAATCGGAGTTGGCAGCGCGGCTCGGCGCGTGTATGAACGCGGATGAGTCTGACTGAGTTGGATAAACGCGAGGTTACCGTGAGCCATATATTGAGCGACACCGATCTCGACACGATCTTCCGGGAAGCCCGCACGCATCGGAAATTCACCGATAAACCGGTCTCCGAAGTGACCATCCGGGCGCTCTACGAGCTGACCAAGATGGGGCCGACCAGCTTCAACTGCAGCCCCGCTCGTTTCGTCTTCGTAACGAGTGACGCGGCCAAGCAGAAGCTCAAGGAAGTCACCAGCCCCGGCAATGCCGAGAAGGTGCTTACCGCGCCGGTAACCGTGATCGTCGCGACCGACACCCGGTTTCACGAACATATCGAGACGCTCAATCCCGGCCACCCGATGGCGGGCGGGTTCCGGGGCAATCTGGAAGCGAACAAGCCGCTCGCGGAGTCGACGGGATTTCGAAACGGCAGCCTGCAGGGCGCCTATCTCATCATCGCGGCGCGTTCCCTCGGGCTCGATTGCTGCCCGATGTCGGGCTTCGATAATGCGGCGCTCGACAAGGCCTTCTTCCCGGACGGCCGGTTCCAGTCCAATTTCATCTGCTCGATCGGTTACGGCGATCACAAGGCGCTTCCGCCGCGCGCGCCGCGCCTGGATTTCGACGCCGCCTGCTCGATCCTGTAGCCGGGTGCCCTCTGGATTGAGGCCATGAGGATTCTCGCCTTCGATACGGCGCTCGACGCCTGTTCGGCGGCCGTCTGGCAGGATGGCCGGGTCCTGGCGCGGGCTTCTGTCGCCGCCGCGCGCGGACATGCCGAGATCCTGTTTCCCCATGCTTCAGCGCGTCCTGCAGGACGCGGGCCTCGATTATGCCGATCTCGACCGGATCGCGACGACGACCGGGCCGGGCTCGTTCACCGGCGTGAGGGTCGGTCTGGCGGCGGCGCGCGGGATCGCGCTCGGCCGCGGCAAGCCGGCGGTCGGGATCACGACTCTCGAGGCTCTCGCGGCCACCGCGGTGCGCGATCTGGGCTTGCCGCCGGGCGGGCGTCTGGCGGTCGCGGTCGATGCCCGGCGCGGCGAACTTTATATCCAGACCTTCGACGTTACGGACAAACACCCGGTTCCGGCGTCGCCGGCCGAGGTTGCCGGTCTCGGCGATATCGGCGCGCGGCTCGCCGCACCCCTGACGGTGGTCGGCTCGGGCGCCGCCATCGCGAAGTCGATCCTCGGAGACGGGCCGGGCCTTTCCTATGCCGAGGAACCCCGCCGGGCGGATCCGGCGGTCATCGCCGCGCTTGCCGCCGAACGGGCGGTCGAGGCGGATCAGCCGCCGCCGTCGCCGCTCTATCTCCGCGCGCCGGACGCCAAGCTTCCGGGCGGGATCGAGCCCCCGGCCCCGGCGACCTCCGCCGCCGGCCGGCCATGAGCACGGAACCGCAAACCGCCGGTTCCCTTCCTTCCGATATCGAGATCCGCCGCGTCGGGCGCGAGGCCGCCGGAACGCTCGCCGCGCTGAACGCCGAGAGTTTCGCCGGTATCGCGGGCCATCCCTGGTCGGCCAAAGATTTCGAGGAGGTTCTTGCCGACGGGGCCGCGATCGGGCTGCTGGCGAGCGAAGCGAGCTCGGGTGAACCCGTCGGCTATGTTCTCATCCGCCGGGTGCTCGACGAGGCCGAGCTCCTGTCGGTCGGGGTGAGCCCCCGCCGGCGCGGTCACGGCATCGGCCGGGCGGTCGTCGAAGCGGGCGCCCGTCTTGCCGAAAGCGAAGGGGCGAGCCGCCTTTTCCTTGAGGTCGCGGAAGATAATCTTGCCGCTCTGGGTCTCTATCGAATGTTAGGGTTTGCAGAAATCGGAAAAAGACGGGATTATTATAAGTATGATCATAATTCCGTATCGTGTAATGCAATCCTGATGACGGCTGGCCTGCCTCTGTCGGCGTCCCGACGCTAAGAGACGATCAAATAGTCTTGAAGGAAGTATACGCTGTCATTGACGGTGACAGTTTCATTATGACAAGCCTTTGGCTTGACGATGCCGGAGTTAAAGATCGGAAATGTAGGTAAGAAAAACGGGCGGATAATACCGGCCGTTTTTCAACAGAACGCCAACAGCATGTGATTATAAGTTGCGATTCGACATTAGGAATAATATATAGCCCCCGGACATTTCCTTTCCCGGAGCGACGGACCAAATGAAAGAAAACGACCGCACTAACAATGAACTCCTGTCCCTGACCGCGGATATTGTCTCTTCGCATGTCGCCAACAATTCAGTGGCGCTGACGGAAATCGCTCCGCTTATCGAGCAAGTGTACAAGACGCTGGTTCGCGTCGGTTCCGGCGAGGTTGTCGCCGACAAGCAGCGCCCGGCCGTCACGGTGCGCCGCTCGATCACGCCGAACCACATCATCTGCCTCGAGGACGGCAAGAAGCTGAAAATGCTGAAGCGCCACCTCAAGACGCGCTACAACATGACCCCCGAGGAATACCGCGAAAAGTGGGGGCTTCCCTCCGACTATCCGATGGTCGCGCCGAATTACGCCGAGCAGCGCCGCGAGCTCGCCAAGCAGATCGGCCTCGGCACCCTCCCGCGGGAGTCGCGTCGCAAGCGCAGCAAATAAGGGCCGTTTCGGCTCCGCCGGGAAAATATCTCCGCTTCCCATCGCACCCGCCTTGTCTGACGGGTGCGAAAGTTTAAAATCACGGTCCGGACCTGTGCAAATTTCGCGCAGGTCTTTGGGCCGCGTCTCCGGCGTGTCTCATGTGAACGTTGATGCGACCGCCCCGGGTCTGGCTCCGGGGATCTTGAAGGGAAGGCTGGCATGATGCCCGATAGGTTGGAGAAGCTCTGTCTCGAAAAAGGCATGAGGATGACCGAACAGCGCCGCGTGATTGCGCGCGTCTTGTCGGCGGCGAGCGATCATCCCGATGTCGAGGAGGTTTACCGCCGGGCGACGGCCATCGATTCCAATATCTCCATCGCGACCGTCTATCGCACCGTCCGCCTGTTCGAAGAAGCGGGAATTCTCGAGCGCCACGATTTCCGGGACGGCCGTTCCCGCTACGAGGAAGTGCCGGACGTGCACCACGATCACCTGATCGACGTGAAGACCGGCAAGGTCTACGAGTTCCGCAACGAAGACATCGAGGCGCTCCAGCGCGAGGTCGCGCGCCGTCTCGGTTTCAAGCTCGTCGATCACCGGCTGGAGCTCTACGGCACGCCGCTCGAGAAGGCCGAAGCGGACTCCTGAGCAGCGGCGGCCGCCTGATTCCGGGCCTTCGAGCGCCGGCACCGCGCAATCCCGCCCTTTGACTCTTGACCGCGCAGTGGTAGTTTCTACGCGATAATTTGGGCTATCGGATTGGCCGCTTTTGGGAATCCGCTTTTGCACAGGGGTGTGCGGGCGGACGTGTCGGGCCTTTGCAGGACAAGAAACTCTTCGTAAAAACATACGGTTGCCAGATGAACGTCTACGATTCCGATCGTATGACGGAGGTTCTGGGCGGCCGGGGCTATACGCTCGCCGAGACGGCGGGCGACGCCGATCTCATCATTCTCAATACCTGCCACATCCGGGAAAAGGCGGCCGAGAAAGTCTATTCCGACCTCGGGCGGCTGCGCGCGGTGAAGGCCGAGCGGGCGGAGCGCGGGGCCGATACGATGATCGCGGTCGCCGGCTGCGTGGCCCAGGCGGAGGGCGCGGAGATCAAGCGCCGCTCGTCCGTCGTCGATCTCGTGCTCGGTCCCCAGACCTATCACGAGCTGCCCGACATGCTCGACCGGCTCGCCGACAAGACCGCCCGGCGCGAAGGCATCGTCGAGACCGGCCTCGACGTCGATGAGAAGTTCGGCAAGCTGCCGGGCCGCGCGCGGCAGAAAAGCGTCGCGGCGTTTCTCACCATCCAGGAGGGCTGCGACAAGTTCTGCACCTTCTGCGTCGTGCCCTATACGCGCGGCGCGGAATATTCCAGGCCCGTAACGACCATCGAAACGGAAGCGCGCCAGCTCGTCGAGATCCGGCGTGCGCGAGATCACGCTCCTGGGTCAGAACGTCAACGCCTATCACGGCGAAGGACCGGACGGCGAGGCGTGGAGCCTCGGGCGTCTCCTGCGCCATCTCGACCGGGTGCCGGGGCTGGAACGGATCCGCTACACGACGTCCCACCCGCTCGATGTCGACGACGAACTGATTTCCGCGCACCGGGACGTCGAAAGCCTGATGCCGTTCCTGCATCTGCCGGTTCAGAGCGGGTCCGACCGGATTCTCGACGAGATGAACCGCCGGCATACCCGCGACGTCTATTACCGCGTCATCGACCGCCTGCGCGCGGCGCGGCCGGATCTCGCGCTGTCGTCGGATTTCATCGTCGGCTTCCCCGGCGAGACGGATGCGGATTTCGAGGCGACCATGGAGCTCGTGCGCGAGGTCGGCTTCGCCCAGGCCTATTCCTTCAAATACAGTCCGCGTCCCGGTACGCCTTCCGCGGAGCGCGACGATCACGTCCCGGAAGACGTGAAGCAGGCGCGGCTCGCCGAATTGCAGGACGAGCTAAACCGCCAGCAACTCGCCTTCAACCGTTCCTTCGAGGGCAGCCGGATGCGGGTGCTGCTGGACCGGCCCGGCCGGACCGCGCGCCAGTTGATCGGGCGCAGCCCCTATATGCAGGCGGTGCATGTCGATTTCGCCGATGCGCAGTTCGAGCGCGGCACGATGCTCGATGTCAGCGTTATCCGGGGCCATGCCAACAGCCTGGCGGCGCAACCCCTCGCATGAGCGGCGGACCCAAGCATCGCGCCAAGACGCCGGCGGCGGGTGATCCCCGGTCCCTGGCACGGAAATCGGGTAAGCAGCGCGGCGGTCCGTCCGGCGGATCCCACGGCAAGAAGACCCCCGGGGCCGGTCACTCGGGCATGAACGGCGGGGCGCGCCAGAGCGTTCTCGAATTCGAGGATAATGCCCTGCTCAAGGCGCTGGTCGGCGTTCACGACCGCAATCTCGCGCGCATCGAACAATGGCTCGGGGTCGATCTCGCGCCGCGCGGCAATCGCATCGTCATCGCCGGCGAGCCGCCCGCGCGCGGCCGGGCGGTGGCCGTGCTCAACGATCTCTACGATCGCTTGCGGAAGGGGCTGCCGGTCGAGGCGGGCGATGTCGACGGGGCCGTGCGGATGGCGCGCGAGGAAGGGCCGGCGTCGAGCGCGGTGGCGTCCAGCGGTCCGGACGACGAATTCGCGATCCGGACCCGCAAGAGACTGATCGTGCCGCGCTCGCCGGGCCAGGTGGAATATCTTCGGGCGCTGCGCGACAACGAGCTGGTTTTCGGACTCGGTCCGGCGGGCACCGGCAAGACGTATCTCGCGGCGGCTGTCGGCATCTCGATGCTGATGCGCGGCGAGGTCGAACGCATCATCCTGTCGCGTCCGGCGATCGAGGCGGGGGAACGGCTCGGCTTCCTGCCCGGCGATCTCAAGGAAAAGATCGACCCCTATCTTCAGCCGCTCTACGACGCGCTTTACGACATGCTTCCGGCCGAGCAGGTGCAGCACAAGCTCGAATCCGGCGAGGTCGAGATCGCGCCGCTCGCCTTTATGCGCGGCCGCACCCTGTCCCATGCTTTCGCCATCCTCGACGAGGCGCAGAACACCACGCCTGTGCAGATGAAGATGTTCTTAACCCGGCTCGGCGAGAATTCCCGCATGGTGGTTGTGGGGGACGATAGCCAGATCGATCTGCCCCAGGGTGCGAGGTCGGGTCTAAAGGATGCGGTCGAAGTGCTCGGGCATACCAAGGGTATGGCTACCGTGCGGCTGACCAATGCCGACGTGGTTCGCCATAGTTTGGTCACAAGGATACTGGACGCTTACGGGCATGCCGACGAGGCGAAACGCCGTCGGCAACAAGGCGAAGCGCAGACGCCACGGGCCAAGCCGAAAAGAGCCCGCCCCGGTGATCGAGCAGAATGATGACTGATTCCGAAGCTCCCGAAGCGTCCCGGTCCCGGGTCTGTAGACCCGGATGTACAGGCCGCACGGCGGCTTCTTCCCGTGGCCGCGATCCGAACCCTCTCCGCCGATCATTGGGCGCGCTGGAACCGTCCAATGGATCTCGGCATGCTTGCCGGCTTCGTGGTTCTTCTGACCGTTCTGCTGGCGCCTTTCCCGGTCAGCGTCAAACCCATTCCGCCACTCGAAAGCATCGCGACGGACACCATCCGGTCGAACCGCGACATCCTGGTCGAGGATACGGCCGCGACCGAGTTCCGCCGCCGTGAGGCCGGCGAGAACGCGCTGCCCGTGTTCGATTTCGACGCCGATCTCTATACGGGCATCGGCGCGCCGATCCGCACCGCCCTGCAGAACATGAAGAAGCGGCTCGACGACAGCACGCTCTCCTTCAACGACCGGTATCAGGCGTTCCAGCAGGACTTCGCGCTGCCGATCAATCCGACGACCTTCGAGATCATCGAACGCCTCGAGGACCCCAATGACGTGATCACGGCGATCAACGCCCTGTTCGCCAGCGTGCTCAACCGCTATGTCGTCGACGAGCCGTCCGCCTTGCCGCAGGACAGCGGCATCATCCTGCGCGACGTCTCGACCGGCGAAACCCGGCTTGCTCGACGACGTCTCGGGCGTGATCACCCGCGACAAGGTCGAGGAAATCATGCGCGACCGCGCGGCCGACATCGAATATCAGAGCGCGCGTATCGTCCGCACCTGGATCCTTTCGACCGCGCTGCGGCTCGTGCGTCCCAATCTCACCCTGAACGACGCCGCTACGCAGCGCGCCCGCGTCGCCGCGATCCAGAGCGCCGAGCCGGTCTATGTCCGCTTCGGGGCCGGCGAGGTGATCGTGCGCTCGGGCGACCGGATCACACCCGCGATCCAGGAGCGTTTGCGGCTGCTCTACCGCACGGCGGAGACCTGGTCGATCTGGCCGCAGATCCTGGCGCTGGTCGTGCTGATCGCCGGTTTCCTGCTGGCGGGCGCGGCCTTCCTGTATCACAGCCGCCGGGCGCACCGGCTGGACCGCAAGACGGTCTATATCACGCTCGGCATCGCGGGCGGCACCTTGCTGATCTGCCTCGTGGTGCAGTCCGTCGGGCTCAGTCTGGCTGACGGGCTGTCGCTCTCGGCGAGCGCCGTGCCCTATCTCCTGCCCATCAGCCTGGCGAGCCTCACCATCGCCGCGCTCGTCAATATGCGGACGGCCATTCTGGTCGGCGCGGCCCTGACGCTGCTGATCGCCTACCGGGTGGACGCGAATATCTGGTTCGTCACCTATCATCTCGTCGGCATCTGCGTCGCGGCCGTCCTGATGCCGCGCTGCCGCAAGCGGTCGGATGTGGTCAAGATCGGGCTCGCCTCGGGCGCCGCGCAAATGGTCATCGCGCCCGTGGTGGTCGCGCTGTCGAGCCCGTCCGATGTCGGCGCGGTCGCGCTCGCCTCGCTCGCCGTGACCTCGGGTCTGATGACCGGCGTGCTTGGATCCGCCCTCGTGCCGCTGCTCGAGCGAATGTTCGAGGAAATGACCGATATGCGGCTGCTCGAGCTCGCCTCCGCCGACAGTCCGGTTCTGAAGGAGCTCGCGCTCCACGCGCCCGGCACCTATTACCATTCGATCCTGATCGCCAATCTCGCGGAAGCGGCCGGCGAGGCGGTTCGGGTGAACCCGCTCAAATGCCGGGTTATGGCGCTGTATCATCGCCTGGGCGAGGCGGTGCGGCCGACGGCGCTCGACGAAAACCAGCGCAGCCGGAACGTGCTCAACCGTCTGCCGCCCAATCTGGCGGTGCGCGCCATCGTGGCGCCGATGCGCGACGGCATCGAGATCGCCCGCAAGAACCGCTTCGGGCGGGTCGTGATCGATGCGATCACGCAACAGCAGGGCACGATGCTGATGAAGCCGATCTTTCTCCGGGCGGTTGACGAGGCGCGGGCCTCCGGCACCTCCGTGGACGAGAACGACTACCGCTATCCGGGGCCCAAGCCGCGCAGCAAGGAAGCCGCCATTCTGATGGTCGCGGGCATGGTCGAGGCG
Organism: uncultured Alphaproteobacteria bacterium; assembly: GCA_963822835.1. Taxonomy (GTDB): domain Bacteria; phylum Pseudomonadota; class Alphaproteobacteria; order CAVTAV01; family CAVTAV01; genus CAVTAV01. The sequence goes on from CAWGIZ010000010.1 coordinate 170,667, forward strand.
GCCGTGCGTTCCATGAAGGATCCCGACGACCAGAAGATCCGCGCCCGGATCGACAAGATCATCGACGACGCGATGGAAGACGGGCAGCTCGACGATTCCGGCCTGACCATCGCTGATCTCAAGGCGATCTCGGCGGCGTTCCGCCGCGTTCTCGCCATGGGCGCCCATCAGATCCGCGTCGACGACCGCGGAGATCTCGGCATGCGGGACGCCACCATGCGGCTTGAAGCCGCCAACGAGCATAATGAAAGCGGAAATAGAACTGTCCATCCCCTGCCGTCGGTGGCACGACGACCTTCCTGAGGTCGAACGCATCGTCGATGCCGCCTGCCGCGCCGCCCTGTCGGCGCCGGAGACCGCTTGGGACGAGGAGGACGCCGATCAGCTCCCCGCTCAGGTCGAAATCAGCGTCGTGCTGGCCGACGACGAGACGGTTCATCAGCTGAACCGTCAATATCGCGGCATCGACAAGCCGACCAACGTGCTGTCCTTTCCGGGCGAGGAATGGGACGGAACGGCGGACAAGCCGCTGCTTCTCGGCGACGTTGTGCTCGGCTTCGAGACCGTGAAACGCGAGGCGGACCTTGCGGCCAAGCCGCTCGGCCACCATGTCAGCCATTTAATTGTCCACGGCGTGCTGCATCTTTTGGGGTATGATCACGAGACCGACAGCGATGCCGCCGAAATGGAGCCGCTGGAAACTATTATTCTCGCGCGATTGAATATCGCCGACCCATATGCGATAGCCGACTAGAAAATTTGACCGACGACGAGCCAACAACCAGACCGATGTCCCAGACCGCTTCCCAGGAAACGATAAGACCGGCCGCCACCAAGGCGGCTTCCGACGATTCACCGCGCGACCGAAGCCGGAGCGACAACGCCACCCTGTTTGACGCGCTGGCCGATTGGCTCAAAACCCGGTTCCGCCGCACCGACGACATGACGCTCCGCGACATCCTTCAGGAGGTCATCGAGGAACATTCCGACAGCGACACGCTCCTCAATCCGCAGGAGCGGCTGATGTTGATGAATCTCGCCAAGCTGCGGGAGCTCTCGGTCGCCGACGTGATGGTGCCCCGCGCGGACGTGATCGCGGCCGATGTCGCCATGCCGTTCGCCGATGTCGTGAAGTTGTTCGGCGAGGCAGCCCATTCGCGCCTGCCGCTCTACCGCAAGAATCTCGATGGCGTGATCGGCATGCTGCACATCAAGGACGTGTTTCAGGTCCAGTCGGACATGACTCCCGACCATCCGCCGCCGAAAATCGAGGCGTTGCGGCGCGACATCCTGTTCGTGCCGCCGTCCATGCCTGTCGTGGACCTTCTGATCAAGATGCGCGCCACCCGCATCCATATGGCGATGGTGGTCGACGAATATGGCGGCATCGACGGGCTCGCCACCATCGAGGATCTGGTCGAGCAGTTCGTCGGCGATATCGAGGACGAGCACGACGTCGTGGAGCCCGAGCCGCTGCGCCTTGTCGCGGAAGGCGTGATCGACGCCGACGCCCGGGCCGAGGTCGAGGCCCTGGAAGAGATGGTCGGCCGGAAGCTCCTGATCGCGGAACGGGACGAAGACATCGAGACCATCGGTGGCCTCGTCGTGGCGACCGCGGGCCGGGTGCCCCAGCGTGGCGAGGTAATCTCTCATCCGTCCGGCATCGAATTCGAGGTCGTGGACGCCGACCCGCGGCGGCTGAAAAAGCTCAAGATCCGCTTCAAGCCCGAACCGCCAGCCACGGCGTGAGCCGGGGGCGCGCGATATTTTCGCGCGGCCCCTTCCGGTCACCGTCAATTCCCCTATGATCCCCGGCCATGATCGATAATCCGGCCAATTCTGCGGCCCAGTCGCCGGCCATGCTGTTCGCGGCCCTCAGGGGCTGGCGGGGTTGGATCCTTGCGGGCATTGCGGGCGCTCTGTCGGCGCTGGCGATGGCGCCGACCTTTGCCGTGCCGGTTCTCCTGATCACCGTCCCGTGTCTCGTGCTCCTGCTTGATGAGGCCGAGGGCTGGAAGCGCGCCTTTGCGCTCGGCTGGTGGTTCGGCTTCGGCTTTCTGACGGCGGGATCTACTGGCTCCGTAACGCTTTTCTGGTCGATGCCGCCGAATTCGCCTGGGCGATTCCGTTCGGCACGCTGGGGCTGCCGGCGGGCATGGCGATCTATGCCGGCCTCGCCATGGTGCTGGCGCGCAGGCTGTGGCGGCCCGGACCGTCGCGGATCGTGATCTTCGCCGCCGCCTGGACGGCGGGCGAGCTGCTGCGCGGTTACGCGCTGACCGGCTTTCCGTGGAACCTGATGGGCGACGCCTGGTCGTTCTCGCCGGTCATGAGCTCAGGGGGCGGCCCTGATGGGGTCTTACGGCCTCAGCTTCGTCACCATGGCGATCGCGGCCTCGCCCGCAGCGCTCCGGGGGCGCGATCTCGGCACCGCGCGCGGCTGGACGCCGGTCGATCGCCGCGGTCGGCGGTGCTCGCCGTCATGGGGGTCGGGCGGCGCGCGCCCGCGTGCTCGGCGGTACGTTCGACACCGTGCCGGGCGTTCATCTGCGGCTCGTGCAGGCCAATATCCCGCAGAACCAGAAATGGGACGTCGAAGCACCGCGAGGACGTGCTGCTCAAATATATGACCATGAGCAGCGACAAGAACGTTTCGGAATCGGACGTGACGATCATCTGGCCGGAATCCTCGATCCCCTATTTCATCGATCAGGAGGTCGGCCCGCCGGGTTTTGATCGGCCGGCTGGCGCGGCCGGGCGGTCATGTCATTCTCGGCGTGCCGCGCTACCGCCGGCGACGACGACGGCACGCTCGATTTCTGGAACAGCCTCGAGGTGCTGGACGAGGAGGGCCGTCAGCTCGCGATCTACGACAAGGCGCATCTGGTGCCGTTCGGCGAGTACCTGCCGCTGCGCTGGCTCTTCGCGCCGCTCGGGCATCGACAAGCTGGTCGAGGTCGGCGACGGCGATTTTCTCGCCGGGCCCGGGCCGCAAGACGATCGACGTCCCCGGCCTGCCGCCGTTCTCGCCGCTGATCTGCTACGAGGCGATCTTTCCCGGGCCAGGTCGCCGACCAGCGCCACCACCCGGCCTGGATCCTCAACATCACCAACGACGCCTGGTTCGGCGACAGCGCGGGGCCGCGACAGCATTTCGCCATGGTGCGGATGCGGGCGATCGAGGAAGGCGTTCCCGTGGTGCGCGCCGCCGTGACCGGAATCTCGGCGATCATCGATCCGTTACGGGCGCGTGCGCGCGAAAGTTGCCGCTCGGCGTCGCCGGCGTGATCGACGGCAATCTTGCCGGTGGCCATCGACGGCCGGACGCTTTTTTCGAGATTGGGCAACTGGGTTCCGCTCTTTATGGTGGTCCTGGGGCTGGTCGTGCCAGTTTTCTTGGACAAATCAAAGACTAAGACGCGAACCAAGACCTAATAAAGATGAGCCAAATAATACTAAGAGCCTATGAAGTAAGGCGGGTGACTAATCAAGAAGATCGCATTTCCAGTCAATTGACGGTCGGTGACTTATTCGCTACCAGAAGCCTATTCACGTTTTCGTGAGTACCGATACGGGCGTAAAAGTCGCATACAATTTCTATTTCTTGGCGACTTTTCGGGTGGCGCCTTGGACTTGACCATCTAATACGTGGAGTCTTCTTGAAAGTGACATCAAAGCCAAATCCGATCGACGTTCACGTCGGCAGTCGCGTCCGTCTGCGCCGAACCCTCCTCGGAATGAGCCAGGAAAAGCTGGGCGATGCCCTCGGCCTGACCTTCCAGCAGGTGCAGAAATACGAACGCGGCGCGAACCGGATCGGATCGAGCCGCCTGTACAAGCTGAGCCAGATTCTCGATGTGCCCGTGTCCTTCTTCTTCGACGATATGTCGAACGACGTCGTCACGTCCGGCGCCGGGATGAGCGAAGGCGATCAACAGCCCTTCGAATCCGACCAGCTTTCCCGCCGCGAAACGCTGGAACTCGTTCGCGCCTATTACCGCATCTCCGATCCGATGACCCGCAAGCGCGTCTTCGAGCTCGTCAAGGCCATCGGCGGCACGACCCGCCGGCGTGGCAGCGGCGGCGCGGAAGAATAAACACCGCCCGCGGTTTAAAGTGATCGTGCGGCCGGATGCTTGCCGGCCGCCGGTCGCCATACTGGACCTCCGGACACAGTTTGCTATGGTGCGGTCGGCCCGTCCCTGACGGGCGGTGTTTTCGCAGCCCATAAATGTCCGTCCCATGGATCAACTCAAAGCCTTCTGGGCGCTCGTCGTCGACGTCTGGCAGCACGGCCTGTTCGGCATCGATATCGGCGAGGTCCTGATATCGCTGGCGATCTTCGTCGCCTTCCTGGTGCTCCGCCGGATTTTCGCCCGTGTCCTTCTGGGACGGCTCGCGAAGTGGACGTCGCGCACCTCCACCAATCTGGACGACGAGATCCTGGCGGCGCTGGAACCGCCGCTCGCTTTCGTGCCCGTGGTGATGGGTTTCTTCTTCGCGACCGCCTATCTCCATCCGGAAGAGCCCTTTGCCGAGCTTCATCTCCAACCTGAACCGCTCGCTGGTCGCTTTCACGATCTTCTGGGGCGCTCTACAAGGCGATCGGTCCGCTGTCGCGGATCGTCGGCAGGTTGGAGGAACTGCTCTCGCCGAGCATGGTCCAGTGGATCATCAAGGCGTTCCGGATCGGGCTCGTGCTCATCGGCGGCGCGGTAATCCTGGAAGTCTGGGGGATCCAGGTCGGTCCGCTGGTCGCCGGGCTCGGCCTGTTCGGCGTGGCGGTGGCGCTCGGCGCGCAGGACCTGTTCAAGAACCTGATCGCCGGACTTTTCGTTATCGGCGAACGGCGCTTCCACATCGGCGACTGGATTCACGTCGACGGCGTGGTCGAGGGCACGGTCGAGTTCATCGGCTTCCGCACGACGCGGATCCGGCGCTTCGACAAGGCCCCCGTTTTCGTGCCGAACTCGAAGCTTTCCGACAATGCGGTGACCAACTTCTCCAATATGACGCACCGCCGGATCTACTGGACCATCGGCGTCGAGTACCGGACGACCATCGACCAGCTGCGCCAGATCCGCGACGGCATCGAGGCCTATATCGCCTCGAGCGACGATTTCGCCTCGCCGGAAGAGGCGTCGACCTTCGTCCGCATCGACAAATTCAACAATTCCTCGATCGACATCATGCTCTATTGCTTCACGAAATCGACGGTGTGGGGCGAATGGCTGGAGATCAAGGAGCGGCTCGCCTATGAGATCAAGCGGATCGTCGAGGGCGCCGGCAGCGGCTTCGCCTTCCCGAGCCAGTCGATCTATGTCGAGTCTCTGCCGGAGACCCCGGAAACGCCCGGCGCGAAGCCCGAGCCGTTTCCGCTGCCGAAGCAGGCATGACCTCACTATTCCGGCTGAAACGGCTACTTTCGGCGAATGCTGCACTGCATCGCTTATATAAGGATATCTTTATACTTGTAAGTGTCCCGTCCTCGTTGATATAACGCCGTCAAAGTGAGTCGAGGGGGCAGCAGTCGGTCCCGACATCCAAGACTTCAAGACACAACTCCCAAAAACGCAGCGCTATCGGGAGTGGTCCGGTCTGTTTCCAAAAGGGGAGAGCACGACAGTGGCGAGAAAAGATTACATCTTCACCAGCGAATCCGTTTCCGAGGGCCATCCGGATAAGGTGGCGGACCGCATCTCCGATGCGATCGTCGATACCTATCTCGCGGCGGATCCCTATTCCCGCGTGGCATGCGAGACGCTGGTCACGACCAATCTGATCGTGCTCGCCGGCGAGGTGCGCTGCTCCAAGGAAATCTCCAAGGACACGCTGGAGAAGGTCGCGCGCGAAGCGGTGAAGGACATCGGCTACGAGCAGGATGGCTTCCATTGGCAGCGCGCCAAGTGCGAGGTCTATGTCCACTCCCAGTCGGCCGACATCGCCCAGGGCGTCGATAGCGCCGGCAACAAGGACGAAGGCGCGGGCGACCAGGGCATCATGTTCGGCTATGCCTGCAACGAGACGCCGACCCTCATGCCGGCCCCGATCTATTATTCCCACAAGATTCTCGAAGCGCTCGCCAAGGCCCGCCATTCGGGCGTCGAAGGGCCTGGAGCCCGACGCCAAGAGCCAGGTGACGCTGAAATACGTCAACGGCAAGCCGGTCGGCGCGACCTCGGTCGTGGTCTCGACCCAGCACGCCGACGGCCTGAGCCAGGACGACGTCAGGGAGCTGGTGCGTCCCTATGTGCTCGATGTGCTGCCCAAGGGCTGGATGTGCCCCGAGGAAGAATTCTACGTCAACCCGACCGGCAAGTTCGTGATCGGCGGTCCGGACGGCGACACCGGCCTCACCGGCCGCAAGATCATCGTCGACACCTACGGCGGCGCGGCGCCCCACGGCGGCGGCGCGTTCTCGGGCAAGGATCCGACCAAGGTCGACCGTTCGGCGGCCTATGCCTCGCGCTATCTCGCGAAGAACGTCGTCGCGGCGGGTCTCGCCGACAAGTGCACCATCCAGCTCGCCTATGCGATCGGCGTGTCGAAGCCGCTGTCGATCTATGTCGACACCGCCGGCACCGGCAAGGTCGATGAGGCGAAGCTCGAAGTCGCGCTCGGCAAGGTCATGAATCTCAGCCCGCGCGGCATTCGCGAGCACCTCCATCTGAGCCGTCCGATCTATGCCCGCACGGCTGCCTACGGCCATTTCGGCCGCGAGCCCGATGCCGATGGCGGCTTCAGCTGGGAGAAGACCGATCTCGTCGATGCGATCAAGTCGGCGCTCTAGTCCGGATCTTCCGACCCAAGACAAGACAAGCGGTATCAAGCGCCGTCGCCTGTATGGGCGGCGGCGCGGCCGTATCTTGCGCCAGGGCCGCAAGGCGCTGCTCGAGGACGCGCTGCCCGGGCTGCGCGTCGAGATCGACGAGACGGACGACGGCGTGGCGCCGATCGATCCCGCGGCGCTGTTCGATTTTTCCGTGACGGATATCTGGCTCGAAATCGGCTTTGGCGCCGGCGAGCATCTCGCCGCCCGCGCGGCGCAGAACCCCGAGGTCGGCCTGATCGGGGCCGAGCATTTCCTCGCCGGCATCGCGGGGATGCTCAAGCACATCGCCGACGGAAAACTCGAGAACATCCGGATCTTCCAGGACGACGCCGCGGTGCTTGTCGACGCGCTTCCGGATGCCTCGCTCGGCCGCGTCTTTCTGCTCTATCCCGATCCCTGGCCCAAGGCGCGCCACGAAAAGCGCCGCTTCCTGAGCCACGAGAACCTCGACCGCCTCCACCGGGCGATGAAGCCCGGCGCGGAGCTGTTCATCGCCACCGACCACCCGGTCTATCTGGCCTGGGCGGTCGAACGCATGGCCTCCCGAGCCGACTTCGAATGGCTGGCCGGGAAACCCGCCGACTGGCGCGATCCCCCCGCCGACTGGCCCGGCACGCGCTATGAGGCGAAGGCGATCCGGGAAGGGCGCAGACCGCACTATCTGAGATATCGCCGGGTATGACGGCGGCGAGCCGTTAACCCCTTGAAGCGTCCGGGGCCCGGTGCTATATCCACTGCAACAAACAAGCACTCATCAAGAGTGGGCCCCAACCGGCCCACTTTTTTATTGGTGCGGCTTGAACCGAATAAGATCGGCCTTGATGGTCGGCTTTAGTTTGATCCGGTATGACGCAAACACCACGCAACTCCGCGACCGCCGTATATAGACTTATCGAACCATCGGTCGAGGCGCTGGGATTTCGCCTCGTGCGCGTCAAGCTGATCGGCGGCTCGCCGCCCCGGCTGGAGATCATGGCCGAGCGCGAGGACGGGTCGATGACCATCGACGATTGCACGATCCTGAGCGAGACCGTGTCGGCCATCCTCGACGTCGAGGATCCGATCAGCGGGCAGTATCTCCTCGAAGTCAGTTCGCCGGGTCTCGACCGGCCGCTGACCCGGCTGGAGGACTACACCCGGTTCAAGGGCTATCTCGCGACGGTGAAGACGCTTGTGCCGGTCTGCGGGACGGCGCCGGTTCAAGGGCGTGATTGAAGGTTTCGAAGGCGAAACGATCCGTTTCGCGACAGACGAAGGCGACATCGATATCGGTTTCGGCGACATCGATTCAGCCAGGCTTGTGATCACGGACGAGATGTTGAAGGCCGCCAGCGGCGCGTGACGCCGGCCGGCTTCGAGAGTTGTGAGAATGATCGGGCCCCGTTTGAGGGCAAGACACAGAGAGAGATGAAACAATGGCAGTAAGCGCCAACAGACTCGAACTTTTGCAGATCGCCGACGCGGTCGCCCGCGAGAAGTCCATCGACAAGGAAGTCGTCTTCGAGGCGATGGAGGAAGCGATCCAGAAGGCCGCCCGATCGCGCTACGGCAGCGAGAACGAGATCCGCGCCGAGATCAACCGCCAGACCGGCGAGATCGCGCTCTCCCGGCTCCTCGAGGTGGTGGAGCAGCTCGAGAACCCGGCGATCCACATCTCGATAGCGGATGCCCGCCAGCGCAACCCCGACGCCCAGATCGGCGATTTTCTCTCCGAATCCCTGCCGCCCTTCGAATATGGCCGCATCTCCAGCCAGACCGCCAAGCAGGTCATCGTGCAGAAGGTGCGCGACGCGGAGCGCGAGCAGCAATACCAGGAATACAAGAACCGCATCGGCGAGATCGTGAACGGCATCGTCAAGCGGGTCGAATACGGCAATGCGATGATGGATCTCGGCCGCGCCGAGGCGATCATCCGGCGCGACGAGATCGTGCCGCGCGAGACGATCCGGAACGGCGACCGCGTGCGCGCCTATATCTACGACGTGCGGCGCGAACAGCGCGGCCCGCAGATCTTCCTCTCCCGCACCCATCCGCAATTCATGGCGAAGCTGTTCGCCCAGGAAGTGCCGGAGATCTATGACGGCATCATCGAGATCAAGGCGGTGGCGCGCGATCCCGGCAGCCGCGCCAAGATCGCCGTGCTGTCCAACGATTCCGGCATCGATCCGGTAGGCGCCTGCGTCGGCATGCGCGGCAGCCGCGTCCAGGCCGTGGTGAACGAGCTTCAGGGCGAAAAGATCGACATCATTCAGTGGAGCCCGGATCCGGCGACGTTCATCGTCAACGCGCTCGCGCCCGCCGAAGTGGTCAAGGTCGTGCTCGACGAAGACACCAAGCGGATCGAGGTGGTGGTGCCCGACGATCAGCTCAGCCTCGCGATCGGCCGGCGCGGCCAGAACGTCCGGCTCGCCTCCCAGCTCACCGGCTGGACCATCGACATCCTGACCGAGGCCGAGGAATCGGAGCGCCGCCAGCAGGAGTTCAAGCAGCGCACCTCGCTCTTCGTCGAGGAACTCGATGTCGAGGAGATGATCGCGCAACTGCTCGTCGCCGAAGGGTTCGGCCGGATCGAGGAAGTCGCCTTCGTGCCGCTCGACGAGCTGGCGTCGATCGAGGGCTTCGACGAAGGCATCGCCAGCGAGCTGCAGCAGCGCGCGCTCGACGTGCTCGCGGCGCGCGATGCCGAGGCTGAAGAGAAACGCAAGGCGCTCGGCGTCGAGGACGGCGTCGCCGCGATCGAGGGGCTGACGCCCGCCATGCTCGTCGTGCTCGGCGAGAAGGGCGTGAAGACGCTCGACGATCTGGGCGATCTCGCGACCGATGAACTGGTCGAACTCGCGCGACGGCATTCTGAAGGATTTCGACCTCTCGGACGAGGAAGGCAACGCCATCATCATGGCGGCGCGCGCTCACTGGTTCGAGGGCGAAGAGGCTGCTCCGGCCCCCGCGGCGGAGACAGCAGGCGAGCCGGCTTCCGGGCCGGCGGCGTCGAGCTAGTCGGGCAATGAGGAGAATCGTCCTTGGGTCAGCGGCAAACCGAACGCCTCTGTATTGCGACCGGACGGACCGGCCCCGTCGCGGGCATGGTCCGGTTCGTGCGCGCGCCCTCGGGCGAGGTCGTCCCCGACATCTCGGGTGATTTGCCGGGCCGCGGCGTCTGGATATCCGCCGAGCGTGCCCTGGTCGACACGGCGATCAAGCGCCGAGCCTTCGCACGCGGTCTGACGCCCGAGCGGAAATCGGGAGAGAAGGCCGGCAAGACCGATGACGGGGACCGTAAGCCCCTGTCGGTGCCGCAAAATCTCTCCGAGGAGGTCGAGCGCCTCCTGGCCCGCCGGTGTCTCGAATTGCTCGGATTGGCACGCAAATCGGGCGAGCTCGAGGCGGGTGCCGAAAAGGTCGCCGCCGCCGCGAAGGCGAAAAAAATCGCCGTGCTTCTGGAAGCGCGGGACGGCGCCATGGATGGCCGCATGAAGCTGAGGCGGCTTTGCCCCGGCGTGCCGGTCATCGAATTGTTTTCATCGAGGGAATTGGGTTTGGCATTGGGCCGCGAAAATGTGGTACATGCAGCCCTGACCTCCGCAGGTTTTGCCGACCGGTTCACAACGGAAGTTCGGCGTCTGCAGGGTTTCCGAAGTTTGGAAGGACTACTCGTTCATGAGTGACGCGGAAGATAAACGAGATCAAAAGCTGAGCCTGTCGGGTCGGAGCACGTTGCAATTGCGGCGTACGGTCGATACCGGCCAGGTGCGGCAGAGCTTCTCGCATGGCCGCTCCAAGCCCGTCGTGGTGGAGCGCCGGCGCAAGCGTGTCGTTCCGCGCGATCCCGCCACGGGCCTGGACGAGGCCGGCCGCGCGCCGGAGGCCGAGCAGGAGGTCGAGGAGACCACGCAGGTTACCGCCGAGCAGGAGGCTCCCCAGGACCAGCACGGCGGTGGCCGTGGCCGGGTAATCCTCAAGACACTGACGGCCGAGGAAAAGGCGTCGCGCGCCCGTGCGCTGGGCGATGCCCGCAAGGCCGCCGAGGAAGCCCGCAAGACCGCGCGTGAGGAAGCGGAGCGTCAGGCGGTCGAAGACGCCAGGCTCAAGATCGAGCGCGATGCCGCCGAGAAGCGCCGCGAAGAGGAAGAGTCGCGCAAGAAGACCGACGACGAATTGCGCCGCAAGGCGGCCGAGGAGGCCGACCGCCGCATTCCCGACAAGCCGAAGGTGGAGACCACCGAGGCCGTGACCGCGCGCGCTCCGGACGCGAAGGAAGAAGAGGTCGCGCCGCGCGGCCGCCGTGTTCTGGAAGATGAGGACGACGGCGAGGCGAAGCGCAAGAGGGGTGGCGGCGCCGCCAAGGCGCCCGTCAAGGCTCCGGTGCGGCAGGGTGAACGCCGCCGCGGCCGACTGACCGTCACCAAGGCTCTTTCCGATGAAGATGAACGTCAACGCAGCCTTGCGTCGTTCCGCCGTGCGCGCGAGCGCGAAAAGCGTCACATGCGCGCCAGCCCGGAGGCCCCGTCCAAAGTGTTTCGTGAAGTCACCATTCCGGAGTCCATCACCGTTCAGGAACTTGCCAACCGCATGACCGAACGGGCCGTCGATGTCATCAAGATGCTCATGAAGATGGACATCATGGCGACCATCAACCAGACCCTGGACGCCGATACCGCCGAGTTGATCGTCAGCGAGTTTGGCCATACCTCGAAGCGGGTCAGCGAGTCCGACGTCGAACTCGGCCTCAAGGGCGAGGACGATGCGGCCGAGAGCCTGGAGCCGCGCTCGCCGGTGGTCACGGTCATGGGCCATGTCGATCACGGCAAGACCTCGCTTCTGGACGCGCTGCGGGCAACCGACGTCGCGGCCGGCGAAGCGGGCGGCATCACCCAGCATATCGGCGCCTATCAGGTGACGCTGAAGAGCGGCCAGAAGATCACCTTCCTCGATACGCCGGGTCACGAGGCGTTCACCGCCATGCGCTCGCGCGGCGCGCAGGTGACGGACATCGTCGTGCTGGTCGTGGCGGCGGATGACGGCATCATGCCGCAGACGGTCGAGGCGATTAATCACGCCAAGGCCGCCGGCGTGCCGATGATCGTGGCGATCAACAAGATGGACAAGCCGGGCGCTAACCCGGACCGCATCCGTAACGAACTGCTGCAGCACGAAGTGGTGGTCGAACAGATGGGCGGCGACGTGCTGAACATCGAGGTCTCGGCGATCAAGCGGACCAATCTCGACAAGCTCGAGGAAGCGATCCTGCTGCAGGCCGAAGTTCTTGAACTGAAGGCGAATCCGAACCGTCCGGCGGAAGGCGCCATCGTCGAGGCCAAGCTGGACCGCGGCCGCGGTCCGGTCGCGACCGTGCTCGTGCAGCGCGGCACGCTGAAGGTCGGCGACGTGGTGGTCGCGGGCGCCCATTGGGGCCGCGTGCGCGCCCTGATCGACGATCACGGCAATCCGACCGACGAAGCCGGTCCGTCGAAGCCGGTCGAGGTTCTCGGTCTGGCGGGTACACCGGATGCCGGCGACGATTTCGCCGTCGTCGTGAACGAGGCCCGGGCCCGCGAAGTCACCGCCTTCCGGCAGCGCCGGGCGCGCAACACGCGCACCGCCAGCGCGCCGGTCTCGCTCGAGAACATCTTCTCCGAGATCAACAAGAAGCGCGTCAAGGAACTGGCCGTCGTGGTCAAGTCGGACGTGCAGGGCTCGTCCGAGGCGATCGTCGGCGCGCTCCACAATCTCGGGACCGAGGAAGTCGCCGTCCGGGTCATGCATTCCGGCGTCGGCGCGATCTCCGAGAGCGACGTGACGCTCGCCAAAGCATCCGGCGCGCCGATCATCGGCTTCAACGTCCGCGCGACGCGGCAGGCCGAACAGCTCGCCGAGGCCGAAGGCATCGAGATCCGCTACTATTCGGTGATCTACGATCTCGTCGACGACCTGAAGAAGGTCCTCTCCGGCATGTTGGCGCCGGAGGTGAGGGAGAACACCATCGGTCAGGCCGAGGTCCGCGAGGTCTTCGCCGTCTCCAAGGCCGGCAAGGTCGCGGGCTGCCTCGTCACCGACGGCGTGGTCCGGCGCGGCGCCAAAGTCCGCCTCCTGCGCGACAGCGTGGTGGTGCACGAGGGCGATTTGAGCTCGCTCCGGCGCTTCAAGGACGAGGTCAAGGAAGTTCAGGCCGGTACCGAATGCGGTATCGCGATCGAGAACTATCAGGACATCAAGGTCGGCGATGTGATCGAGGTGTTCGAGCGCACCGAAGTCGCCCGGCAGCTCTAGGCGGATCGAGGCCCGGAGCGGGAAGGGCGGAAGGGCGCGGTTCGGCCGCGCCGGTGAAAATCGGGTTTGACGATGTCTCACAGAGACCATAGAGGCGCCGGCAGGGATGGCGGCCGCGAATATTCGCAGCGCCAGCTCCGGGTGGGCGAGCTGGTTCGCCACGCGCTGGCAGAGCTGTTCTCGCGCGGCGAAATCCGCGATCCCGATCTTCTGGACGTGCCGATCACGGTGACCGAGGTTCGCATGACGCCGGACCTCAAGCTCGCACGCGCCCTGGTCCTGCCTCTCGGCGGCGCCAAGAGCGATGTCGTGCTCGCCGCGCTCAATCGATGCGCCGGCTATGTGCGCGGCCGGGTCGCGCGCGACGTGAAGCTCAAATTCTCGCCGAAAGTCGAGTTCCACCTCGACAACCGCTTCGATTATGCCGACCGGATCGACACGCTTCTGCACGATCCGCGTGTCGCGCAGGATCTCGATCACGACGCGGATGCCGGCCCCGACCGTCATTCCGACAACGACTGATCGCCCGACGAAAGGTCCCCAAGGCTTCTCATGTCCCGTCGTCGCAAAGGACGGCCGATCAGCGGCTGGCTCAATCTCGACAAACCCGCCGGCATCACCTCGACCCAGGCGGTCAATATCGTGCGCCGGCTGTTCGACGCGCAGAAGACCGGGCATGGCGGCACGCTCGATCCGCTGGCGACCGGCATTCTCCCGATCGCCTTCGGCGAGGCCACCAAGACCACGGCCTATGTCATGGATGCGGCCAAGACCTATCGTTTCACCGTGAAATGGGGTGAGGGGACGGATACCCACGATGCGGAGGGCGCCGTTACCGAAACGAGCCCCAAGCGCCCCACACCCGCAGAAATCCGCGCGGTCCTGCCGCGCTTCATCGGGTCGGTCGAGCAAATCCCGCCGGTCTTTTCGGCCATCAAGGTGGCGGGCGAGCGCGCCTACGACCTCGCGCGGCGGGGCGAAACCGTGGAACTCGCCTCGCGAATCGTCGAGATTCACGGCCTCGAGCTGCTCGATGGCGACGGGAGCGAGCCCTGCGAGAGTACCGACTTCCAGCTCGATTGCGGCAAGGGCACCTATGTCCGCAGCCTCGTGCGGGATCTGGGCGAGGCGCTCGGCACGGTGGCCCATGTCACCGCGCTGCGCCGCACCCGGGTCGGCCAGTTTGACGAGGCCCATGCATTTCCGCTGGAAAAGCTGAAGGAATTGGGAGATAGTGCGCCGCCCGACGGACTCCTGGTCCCGGTCATGACCGCGCTGGCCGACATCCCGGCGCTGGCCGTAATCGAACCGGAAGCCCGAAGGGTAAAATGCGGACAGATAATCCGCGTTCCGAGTAGCAAAGAGGGAATCGTGCGCGTTGTGTCGGATGACCGGCTCGTCGCGATCGCCGAGATACACGACGGCGAGGTTCACCCGATGCGTATTTTCAATCTCTAAGAGTCTGGAGAACTCCCGATGTCGATTAGCGCAGAGCGCAAACAGGCGCTCATAGGCGAATATGGCCGCAAGCCCGGTGATACGGGTTCGCCCGAAGTTCAGATCGCGATCCTCACGGAGCGCATCGCCAATCTGACCGAGCACTTCAAGAGCCATGCCAAGGACAACCACTCGCGCCGTGGCCTTCTGGTCATGGTCAGTCAACGCCGCGGCCTCCTCGATCACTTGAGGCGGACCGACGTGGCGCGTTACGACGAGTTGATCAAGCGTCTTGGCCTCCGCAGATAGAGGCCGGACCTACATCATGCTATGGGCGGCAGGACAGCGTATACCGGGCGGCAGGAAAACAGGCCGCTCCGGACGGGTCTTGTCGTCTTCAATTTTGGGATCCCGTCCATAGGGGATGGGGCCAAACGTCCCGGCGGAAGGCCGCCGCGTGACGCAACGGAAGGTTTAGGAAGATAATGTTTGATATCCATCGCGAAGAAATCACCTGGGGCGGCCGCAAGCTCGTCCTGGAATCCGGCCATATCGCCCGTCAGGCCGACGGCGCCGTCATGGTCTCCTATGACGAGACCACGGTGCTGTGCACCGCTGTCGCCGCCAAGTCGCCCAAGCCGGGGATCGATTTCTTCCCCCTCACTGTAAATTATCAGGAAAAGACGTTCGCCGCCGGCAAGATCCCGGGCGGCTTCTTCAAGCGCGAAGGCCGTCCCTCGGAAAAGGAGACGCTGACCTCGCGCCTGATCGACCGTCCGATCCGGCCTCTGTTCCCGAGCAAGTTCCGGAACGAAACGCAGATCGTCTGCACCGTGCTCTCGCATGATCTCGAGAACGATCCCGACATCGTCGCGCTGATCGGCGCCAGCGCCGCGCTGACGCTTTCGGGCGTGCCGTTCCTCGGCCCGATCGCCGGCGCGCGAGTCGGCTA
This sequence comes from uncultured Alphaproteobacteria bacterium, assembly GCA_963822835.1. Classification (GTDB taxonomy): domain Bacteria; phylum Pseudomonadota; class Alphaproteobacteria; order CAVTAV01; family CAVTAV01; genus CAVTAV01. The sequence goes on from CAWGIZ010000010.1 coordinate 186,155, forward strand.
TATCGATGGCCAGTACGTGCTCAATCCGCGGCTCGACCAGCTGCCGGAGTCGAAGCTGGATCTCGTCGTCGCCGGTACGGCGGAAGGCGTGCTGATGGTCGAATCCGAGGCTCAGGAACTTTCGGAAGAAGTCATGCTCGGCGCGGTCAATTACGGCCATGACGAGATGCAGGCGGTGATCGACGCGATCATTCGCCTCGCCGAGAAATGTGCCAAGGCGCCCTGGGAGCTGGAACTCGCTGCCGAGTCCCCGGTCTACGACCAGGTCAAGGCGAGCGCGGAAGAGAAACTGCGCGCGGCCTATGCCGAACCGGTCAAGCAGGTGCGGCAGCAGGCGATCGGCGCGCTCCGCGACGAAGTGGCCGCAGCCCTGGTGACCGAAGAGATCGACGCCTCCGCGGTCGGCGGTGCGTTCAAGAAGCTCGAGAAGGACATCGTCCGCAACTCGATCCTCGATACCGGCATGCGGATCGACGGCCGCGACACCAAGACGGTCCGTCCGATCGTGGCCGAGGTCGGCATCCTGCCCCGCGCGCACGGCGCGGCGCTGTTCACCCGCGGCGAGACGCAGGCCCTCGTGGTCACCACGCTCGGCACGGGCGAAGACGAGCAGATCATCGACGCGCTCGCGGGCAGCTACCGCGAGTCGTTCATGCTGCACTACAACTTCCCGCCCTATTCGGTGGGCGAGGCCGGCCGCATGGGCAGCCCGGGCCGCCGCGAAATCGGCCACGGCAAGCTTGCCTGGCGCGCGGTCAAGGCGCTGATCCCGGCGAAGGAAGCCTTCCCCTACACGATCCGCGTCGTTTCCGAGATCACGGAATCGAACGGCTCGTCCTCGATGGCGACCGTCTGCGGCACCTCGCTGTCGCTGATGGATGCGGGCGTTCCGCTCGCTCGTCCGATCGCGGGCATCGCCATGGGCCTGATCAAGGAAGGCGACCGCTTCGCGGTGCTTTCCGACATTCTCGGCGACGAGGATCACCTCGGCGACATGGACTTCAAGGTCGCGGGCACCCGCGACGGCGTCACCGCGCTGCAGATGGACATCAAGATCACCTCGATCACCCGCGAGATCATGAAGATCGCGCTCGATCAGGCGAAGGGTGGCCGCATGCACATCCTCGGCGAGATGGACAAGGCGCTGACCGGCGCGCGCGGCGAACTCAACGCCCACGCTCCGCGCATCGTCACCATACAGATCCCGAAGGAGAAGATCCGCGAAGTGATCGGTACCGGCGGCAAGGTGATCCGCGAGATCGTCGAGACCACTGGCGCGAAGGTCGATATCGAGGACGACGGCACGATCAAGGTGGCGGCGTCCGATCTCTCGGTCATCGAGGCGGCGGTCAACTGGATCAAGGGAATCGTTGCCGAACCGGAAATCGGTCATATCTATACAGGTAAGGTCGTCAAGATCATGGATTTCGGTGCCTTTGTGAATTTCATCGGCACGCGTGACGGCCTCGTTCACATCAGCGAGCTGGCGCCCCATCGGGTCGCCAAGGTCGGCGATGTGGTCAAGGAAGGCGACATGGTCAAGGTGAAGGTCCTGGATGTCGACAAGGGCGGCAAGGTGCGGCTCTCGATGAAGTCCGTGAACCAGGAAACCGGCGAAGAAATCAAGCAGGAAGCCTAAAGGCTCACGCCGCCGATTCCGTAACGAAATTATCGCGGTATCGGCGGCCCTCTTGGATTCCGCGCGTCAGTTGATAAGCTGACGTTATGAATTGCGGACTCATGATGGCGGCTGGGAAGTCATGAAAGCACTTAACTCGATACGCTTGGCCGGACGCGAAGTCCTGCCCCTGGTTGAAGGGGGCAAGGGCGTTTCGGCCACGAATGGCGCGAGTGCGGGCGCCTGGGCCGCCGCAGGCGGCATCGGGACGGTGTCCTGCGTCAATGCGGATTCCTACGACGCCGACGGCAACGTCATCCCGCAGATCTATCACGGCCGCACCCGTACCGACCGCCATGAGGAACTCGTGGCCTACGCCATCGAAGGCGGTATCCGCCAGGTGCGCGAGGCCTATGAGCGGGCCTGCAAGCATGGCGGCATCAATATCAATATCCTGTGGGAAATGGGCGGCGCGGAGCGCGTGCTCAAAGGCGTGCTCGAAGGCGCCAAGGGGCTGATCAACGGCGTCACCTGCGGCGCGGGGATGCCCTACCGTCTCGGCGAGATCACGGCGAGCTACGGCGTCCACTATTATCCCATCGTCTCCTCCGCGCGTGCCTTCCGGGCGCTGTGGAAGCGGGCCTATCACAAGGTGTCGGAATTTCTCGGCGCGGTCGTCTACGAGGATCCCTGGCTCGCCGGCGGCCATAACGGCCTTGCCCGCAACAGCGAGGATCCGACCAAGCCGGAAGCGCCGTTCCCGCGCGTGCTGCAGCTCCGCAAGGACATGCGCGAAATGGGCCTCGGCGAGACCCCGATCATCATGGCGGGCGGCGTCTGGTATCTCCGCGACTGGGCGGACTGGATCGATAATCCGGAACTCGGCCCGATCGTGTTCCAGTTCGGCACCCGGCCGCTGCTCACCAAGGAAAGCCCGATCCCGGAAATCTGGAAGCAGAAGCTGACGACGCTCAAGAAGGGCGACATCCTGCTGCATGATTTCAGCCCGACCGGCTTCTATTCCTCGGCCGTGCGCAACAGCTATCTGAGAGAGCTCGAGGCGCGTTCGGAACGCCAGATCTCCTACAGCATGGAAGCGGTCGGCGAGCACACGTCGGAATTCTCGATCGGCCTCAGGAAGCGCAACGTCTTCGTGACGCCGAAGGATCGTACCCGCGCCATGGGATGGATCAACCAGGGTTACACGGAGGTCCTGCGGACGCCGGATTCGACCCTGATCTTCGTCACGCCCGAGGTGCGCGACGAAATCCGCGACGATCAGGTCAATTGCATGGGCTGCCTCTCCGCCTGCCAGTTCTCGAACTGGTCCGAGAAGGATCCGACCCACAGCACCGGCCGCAAGGCCGACCCGCGCAGCTTCTGCATCCAGAAGACGCTGATGGATATCGCCCATGGCGGCGATCCCGACCACAATCTGATGTTCGCGGGGCACGGCGCCTATCATTTCGCCGAGGATCCGTTCTATTCGAACGGTTTCGTGCCGACGGTCGCCCAACTCGTGGAGCGCATCCAGACCGGCGATTGATCGAAGTCAAAAATGGCGCCGTTCGCCAAGCATTGCTTGACATTTCGCTGCTTAGAACTGATCTAATGTTGGTAATATGCCCTATCAGGGCATGCCACATGACGGTATCGCGCAAGGCGGAATGCCTCAGTTAGTGAGTTAGGAACGCGTATGAGCACGACTCGTCCATTTTCGCAGGCTCTGAGACGCCTTCGGGGCGCTGGTCTGCGGCCGACCCGGCAGCGTCTGGCTCTGGCGAAGCTGCTGTTCGAGAGCGGCGATGACCGCCATGTGACCGCCGAGGCGCTTCACGAGGAGGCCTCCGGCGCGGACGTGCGCGTATCGCTCGCGACCGTCTACAATACGCTGCACCAGTTCACCAAGGTCGGCTTGCTGCGCGAGGTCGTCGTCGATTCCGGCAAGACCTATTTCGACACCAACATAAATGATCACCATCATTTTTATGTCGAGGACAAGGGCGCACTCTACGACTTCGAGGCCGACAAGATGGTGCTCTCCGGTCTGCCCAATCCCCCCGAGGGAACGGCGATCGAGCGGGTCGATGTGATCATTCGCGTCCGCGGCAACTGATCCTCTCTCCGATATCCAACGATTTCTGATTTTATCGCTTTAGAATTTCTCTAAAGTGTTGACTAACGCGTTATCGCGCACCATATTGACGCCCGTAGGGTAGAATACCTATGGCGGCACCGCGAATTTGCCGTAACCCGGCCCCGAGGTCTGGTCCGGAGGTCGGGACCCCGAGGTCCGGTCCCAACATCAAACCGAGGCCCCAACGCTGTTAGAGTCTGAAAGGAATTTTCAAATGTCGTCACTCAAGGGAAGCAAGACCGAAGCGAATTTGAAGGAGGCCTTCTCCGGCGAAAGCCAGGCGAACCGCCGCTATCTCTATTTCGCGCAAAAGGCCGACGTCGAAGGCTATAACGACGTCTCGACCGTGTTCCGCTCCACGGCGGAAGGCGAGACCGGCCATGCTCACGGCCATCTCGAATATCTCGAGGCCGTCGGCGATCCGGCGACCGGTGAGCCGATCGGCAACACCGAGCTGAATCTCAAGGCCGCGATCGCGGGCGAGACGCACGAATACACCGATATGTATCCGGGCATGGCGAAGGAAGCCCGCGAAGAGGGCTTCGACGAGATCGCCGACTGGTTCGAGACGCTGGCCAAGGCCGAGCGCTCTCACGCCGGACGCTTCCAGAAGGCTCTGGACACGCTCAGCTAATAGCGTGCTTGGCTAACCGTTTGTCGGTCGGCGGAGATCGGGGCCATCGGGCTTCGATCTTTCGCCGCCGGCGGCCGGTCTCGACTTTCTAACTTCCGGACGGTGGGAAACGACATGGCAGAGGGCAGCTTGGAGGCGCCGACACGGCACGCTCTGGATTGGCACAACCCCGATTTTTACGATGAAGAGAAGCTCGACGCGGAATTGCGGCGGGTCTTCGACATCTGCCACGGTTGCCGCCGTTGCTTCAATCTCTGCGATTCCTTCCCGCGGCTCTTCGATCTGATCGACGAGAGCGAGACCATGGAGCTCGACGCGGTGAAGAGCGAGGACTTCCTGCCCGTCATCGAAGCCTGCACGCTCTGCGATATGTGCTTCATGACCAAGTGCCCCTATGTCCCGCCCCACGAATTCGATCTCGATTTTCCGCATCTGATGCTGCGTTACCGCGCGGTCGAGAACAAACGCGGCGACGTGCCCTTCGTCGCAAGGCAGCTTTCCAAGACCGACCGCAACGGCAAGATGGCGGCTCCGGTCTCCGGCCTCGTGAACTGGGGCTCGGATATCAAGAACAAGGTTACGCGTCCCGTGCTCGAATCCGTCGCCGGGATCGACCGCAACGCCGCGCTGCCGAAATTCCACGGCAAGACCTTCACGGCGCGCGCCAAGTCCGACGTGCCGCAGGTCAACAAGGACGCGCCCGCCTTTGGCCGCAAGGCCGTGCTCTACGCAACCTGCTTCGTGAATTACAACAATCCCGATATCGGCAGCGCCACGCGCGCCGTGCTGGCGAAGAACGGCGTCGAAACCGAGGTTGTTCATCCCAAATGCTGCGGCATGCCGCTTCTGGAGCACGGCGATCTCGAAGGCGTCGCGGCGAATGCCAGGACCGTCGCCGCCGAGCTCAAGCCCTATATCGAAAAGGGCTACGACGTGATCGCGCTGGTGCCGTCCTGCGCGCTGATGCTGAAATTCGAGTGGCCGCTGATCGTGCCCGACAGCGACGACATCAAGACGCTTTCCGGCCACACCTTCGACGTCTCCGAATACGTCGTCGACATCGCGAAGAAGGAGGGGCTCGCCCCCGGCCTCAACGCGCTCGACGGCGGCGTCACGGTTCATCTCGCCTGTCACGCCCGCGCCCAGAATATGGGCCAGAAGGCGGCCGAAATGCTGAAGCTCATCCCCGACTCGCCGGTCGGCGTTATCGAGCGTTGCTCCGGCCATGGCGGTTCCTGGGGCGTGCTGAAGGAGAATTTCGAGGTCGCCATGAAGATCGGCAAGCCGGTGGCCAAGCAGGCGGTCGACGGCGGCAAGCACTACGTCGCCTCGGAATGCCCGCTGGCGGCCGATCACATCCTTCAGGGGATGGAGCGGATCGACGCCTCGAAGACGCCGGCCCGGAGCTGGCACCCGATCGAGATTTTCGCCCGGGCCTACGGCTTAGGGGAGCCGTAATCGCGGGAGACCAAGTGGAGTAGAAGGAAGACGATGATGAACGCGACACAGAAAACCATCACCAAGGACGACATCCTCCCCTATGCGGACTATGCCGCCTCGCGCGCCGAGCGCCGGGCGAAGATGATCCCGTTGAAGCGCAAGCGCCGGATCGCGGTCGGCCCGCATGTCACCTTCTATTTCGAGAATTACGACACGATGTGGACGCAGGTTCAGGAAATGCTCCACACCGAGCGCGGCGGCGACGAACAGCTCGCGGACGAGCTGGCGGCCTATAATCCGCTGATCCCCCAGGGCTCCGAGCTGGTGGCGACCATGATGATCGAGATCCCGGACGAACGGATGCGCCGCGGGATTCTCGCCACCCTCGGCCATATCGAGGACAACGTCGATATCGTCATCGGCGGCGAGAAAGTGCACGCGAACTACGAAACGGACGTCGAGCGCACCACCGCGGGCGGCAAGACCTCCTCGGTGCATTTCCTGCACTTCCCGTTCACGCCGGCGCAGATCCAGAAATTCCGCGATCCGAATGTGGACGTGGTGCTCGAAATCAGCCATCCGAATTACGGCCATATGGCCCGGCTCACGGCCGAGAGCCGGGAGGCGCTGGCGGCGGATTTCGACTGAGAGCTGGGACATCGTCATCGCGAGGCGGCGGAAGCCCGCGTGGCGATCCAGGAGGACGCCTGGATTGCCGCGCTCCCGTCCGGTCGCTCGCAATGACGCCTCTACCTAGATCGCCTTCCTGAGCGTCAGGTTATATCGGTAACGCCCGGTCAGCGGGTGCTCGCCCTCTTTGAGCGGCGCGATGCCGTGATAGGTGAAACGGGTGGGTCCGCCCCAGACCACGACATCGCCATGCCGAAGCGTGTATTTGGCCGGCTTGTCCTGGCGCGTCGGTCCGCCCCACAGAAATACCGCCGGCAGTCCGAGCGAGACCGAAACGATCGGCGCGGACCGGTCGCTTTCGTTCTTGTCCTGATGCAGCCCCATGCGCGCGCCGGGCTCGTAGCGGTTGATCAGGCAGCCGTCGGGCACGAAGCGCGGAAAGCCTGCCGCCACGGCGGCTCGGTTCGCGAGGTCGAGGAAAAGCGCGGGCATCGGTGGCCAGGGCTTGCCCGTCACGGGATCCTCGGCCGTATAACGGTAGCCTTTCCGGTCGGCCACCCAGCCGCGCGTGCCGCAATTCGTCATCGCCGCCGACATCCGTCCGCCGCCGGGCGTTACCATGTGGCGGAAGGGTGCCGCGGCCGCGATCGGCTGGATAGCCCGCATGATGGCCGGCGCATCCTCCGCGGCGAAACCGCGCAGAAGAACCGCCCCTTCGGCCAAAGGCTCGACCGGCGAGCCCGGCGGCTCGTCGAACAGGCTCCCAAGCGCCGCGCCCGGAATTCGGCTCATCGGTCCTCCCGGCTCATTGGTCTTCCCGGCTCATTGGCCCTCCCTGTCCAGCAGGGCGCGTTTGCGCGCAAGGCCCCAGCGATAGCCGGTGAGGCTCCCGTCGCGGCCGACCACGCGGTGGCATGGGATCGCGACCGCCAGTCTGTTCGCCGCGCAGGCCCCCGCCACCGCGCGCACGCTGTTCGGCTTTCCGAGCCGGGCGGCGAGCTCGGCATAGCTGAGGGTCTCGCCGGGCCCGATGTCCCGAAGCGCCTGCCAGACCCTGATCTGAAACGCGGTGCCCTGAAGATCGAGCGGCAGGTCGAGGCCCACCGCCGGGGCGTCGACAAAGCGCACGACAGTCTCGATCCAGTCCCGGAACGTGGCGTCGCCCGAAACCAGCTCGGCCTTGGCGAATTGCGCACGAAGGGCGGAGAGCAGCGCCTCCCGGTCATCGCCGAGCGCGATGGCGCATAGGCCCCGGGGCGTTGCCGCGACGAGGACCTGTCCAAGCGAGCAGGCGCCGAAGCCGTAGCGGATGGTCATGCCCGCGCCGCCCTTTTTATAAGCGCTCGGCGTCATGCCCAGAAAATCGTCGGAGGCGGCGTAGAACCGGCCGCTGGACTGGAACCCCGCCGCATAGATGGCTTCGGTGACGCCGGTGCCTGCCGCGAGCTCAGCGCGGGCCCGTTCGGCTCTGCGGGCGTCGGCATAATCCTTGGGCGTGACGCCCGTAACGGATTTGAAGATCCGATGGAAATGGAACCGGCTCAGGCCCGCTCTTTCGGCAAGATCGCCAAGGGATGGGGCGTCGAGGGCATCCTCGAGCAATCGGCACGCCTCCGAAACGATCTTATTATTCCGGGCCTCAATGGCGATTTCGAGGGGCCGGCAGCGTTTGCATGGCCGGAAGCCGGCGCGCTCGGCCGCGGCGGCGTTCACATGGAACCGGACATTCTCCCGCCGGGGCAGGCGCGAGGGGCAACCGGGCCGGCAATAGATCCCCGTGGTCGCCACCGAATAGACGAACGAGCCTTCGGCGCGTCTGTCGCGTTCGGCGATGGCCGTCCAGCGTTCGTGATCCGTCTGGTACATCATGTTCTCCCGCAAGCTTGTGGCCTGCGGATAGGATGGGGACGGATCGAGCCTAGCGCACTCCGCCCCTTGCTCTCAAATTCGGTTTTTCATGCCGCAGGACGGCTTATTCGAATTCCTCGCCCGGCAACGCGCCCCAGATTTGCGTCTTGGGGATCCATCCCTTGAGGCTGTTCACCTCGATCTTGCACCAGTCCTTGATGCAGCTTTCGAGCTTGCCGATCACACCGGCATCGGCGAAGAACACCGGCGCGGCGCTGGCGTCCGGCTGGAGATAGACCGTGCGTTGTCCGCCAAGGACCACGCCGAAGCGCCGGCCGGAAAGAAGCGCGCCGTAAACCCAGCCCTCCGAGCCGTCGGCGTCCTCCACCTTGCGCCAGCGGCCATATTCCGCGACGACCTTTACCGGCGTGTCCTTTTTCACGAACACGAAATCGATGGGATAGCGTTCGCCGGGGCCGGTGCGGACATTCGCCTTGTCGGTGCCGATCGACACGAACCGGGGAACCGGCAGCTTTTCCTCGTCCTTGGCGGTGGCGGGGGATGTCACGGCCAGAAGCGCGAGACACAGGCCCAGACATAGACACAGGCCGGTCGCCGGCAGGGCCGGCACGAGACGGAACCCTTGGTGGCCAAAGGGGAAGCGCTTCACGGTCAGGCTTCCTTCACTTTTGTCGGATAATTCCGGCGGAACGAACGATACTTGCCGGATCTTATGCCGAAGCGGTCAGGGGAGGGTCAAGGGCCTGCTCCCGATCCGTGGCGGAAGGCGAGGTTTTCAGCGGAATCGCCGTCGTGCGGTTTGAGTCGGCTCTAAACTTCTGCTAGACAGAATTTACGTCCTCTCCGGCAGCCACGCCCTGGGCCGGGAGGGATTCTGGAAAAAGAGACAGGATGCTTCGCCGATATTCCGCATGCGGCGAGGGTTCCGGACGGTGGTTTTTGGAGATCCTGAATGCCGAAAAAGCCTATCGTCGTCGTCACGCGGAAGCTTCCCGACGCGATTGAAACGCGGATGATGGAGCTGTTCGACGCCCGGCTCAACCTATCCGACGAGCCGATGACACAGGGCGAACTGATCGAAGCGGCGAAAACCGCCGATATCCTCGTGCCGACCGTAACCGATCGTGTCGACAGCGGCGTGTTGAGCCAGGCCAATCCCAATCTGCGCCTGATCGCGAATTTCGGTAACGGCACCGATCATATCGATCTCGCCACCGCCCGCCAGCGCGGCATCACGGTTACCAATACGCCCGGCGTCCTGACGCAGGATACCGCCGACATGACCATGGCGTTGATCCTCGCCGTGCCCCGGCGTCTGGCCGAGGGCGAGCGCGTCATGCGCGAGGGCAAATGGGCCGGCTGGTCGCCGACCTGGATGCTCGGCCACCGGATCTGGGGCAAGCGGCTCGGCATCATCGGCATGGGCCGGATCGGCCAGGCCGTCGCCCGCCGCGCCAAGGCCTTCGGCCTCGCGATCCACTATCACAACAGAAAACCGGTTCCGACCGCGATCGAGGAGGAGCTGGAGGCGACCTATTGGGAAAGCCTCGACCAGATGCTGGCCCGGATGGACATCATCTCGGTCAACTGCCCGCACACCCCGGCGACCTATCACCTGCTGTCCGCCCGCCGGCTGAAGCTGATGCGCGAGAGCTGCTACATCGTCAACACGGCGCGCGGCGAGGTGATCGACGAGAACGCGCTCACCCGGATGCTGCTCAATGGCGAGCTCGCCGGTGCGGGTCTCGACGTGTTCGAGCACGAGCCGGCGGTGAACCCGAAGCTCCTCGAGCTCAACAATGTCGTCCTCCTGCCGCATATGGGCTCCGCCACCATCGAGGCCCGCATCGACATGGGCGAGAAGGTCCTGATCAACATCAAGACCTTCGTTGACGGCCACAAGCCGCCGGACCGCGTGTTCGGGGATTTTGCGTAGTCAAACAGCCTTTACGTCATGGCCGGGCTCGACCCGGCCATCCACGTGGATGCCCGGATCAAGTCCGGGCATGACGATCTTTCCAATGCTTGGGGAACCGTAACGATCGCCGCTTTACGCCGCTGGCGGGAACTGGCGGATCGTTGCGTGGTCGCTGCAGAGCGCGCAGGCGGGATCGGGTTTGACCTTCACCAGCCGGGTGCGGGCGGTGAGGGCGTCGTAGATCATCAGCTTGCCGCTCATGCTCTCGCCGATACCCATCAGCTCCTTCAAAACCTCCACGGCCTGAAGCGAGCCCATCGCGCCGGCGAGCGCGCCCAGGATGCCGCCCTCGGCGCAGCTCGGGATCGTGCCGGGCGGGGGCGGGGCGGGGAACAGGCAGCGGTAACAGGGATTGTCGCCGCCCTCATAGGCCTTGTAGGTCGATAGCTGGCCCTCGAACTGGCCGAGCGCGGCCGAGACGAGGGGGCGTCTGGCGAAGTAACAGGCATCGTTGACCATGAAGCGGGTCTCGAAGCTGTCCGTGCCGTCGGCCACCACGTCATAGGCCGAAATCAGACTCAAGGCATTGTCGGCCGTCAGTCGTTCCGTATGCGTAACGACCTCGATATCGGGATTGATGACGGCGATTTTCTCCGCCGCGCTGTCGGTCTTGAGGCGGCCGACATCGGGCGTCGTATGGATGATCTGGCGCTGGAGATTGGACAGCGAGACCTCGTCGAAATCGACGATGCCGATCCGCCCGACACCGGCGGCGGCGAGATAGAGCAGCAGGGGCGAGCCTAAGCCGCCCGCCCCCACCACGAGAACGCTCGACGACAACAGGCGCGCCTGACCCGCCCCACCGACCTCCTTGAGGATGATGTGGCGGGCATAACGCTCCAGCTGGTCGTCGGTCAGAGCCATGGCGCCGCGCTTACTCGGCGCTCATGGTGAAGGCGCAGATCTTGTGGCCGCCGATATCGCGGATATAGGCGCCGTAGGCGGTCGGCGAGATCGGCCGGGGGCCGGGAGCGCCCTCGTCCTTGCCGCCCCGCGCGAGCGCGCGCTTGTGAAATTCGTCCACGGCCTTCCGGTTCGGGGCGTGGAAGCCGGCCGTGAAGCCGTTGCCCGCCGAGGCCGCGTTGCCGTCGGCCGGCTTCAACACGATGAACTGCGGAGGGCTGCCTTCCGGGCCGTAGGCCGCGTTGCCGTTCGGCATGTTCATCAAGCGGACGAGGCCGAGCGCGCCCAGCACGTCGTCGTAGAACGCCTTGGCCTGATCCACATCGTCATAGCCGAGCGTCAGATGGGTAAAGATCGTCATAGAGACTTCGCCTCCTTATCGTTGCTGTTGTTTCTGAATGTCGCGTGTCGTGCGGCCGCGTATCAGCCGATCCCTTCGAAGAGATCGGTCGACATGTAGCGCTCGGCGAAGGACGGGATGATCACGACGATCGTCTTTCCCGCCATGTCCGGGCGTTCCGCGAGCTCGAGAGCCGCCGCGACGGCGGCGCCCGAAGAGATTCCGACCGGGATGCCGTCCATCTTGGCGACCAGCCGCGCGGTCTCGAAGGCCGTTTCATTGCCGATGGTGATCACGTCGTCGATCACCGCCGTATCGAGGATCTCGGGCACGAAGCCGGCGCCGATGCCCTGGATCTTGTGCGGGCCGGGTTGGCCGCCGGAGAGGACCGGGCTGTCCTCCGGCTCGACCGCGACCATCTTCACGCCGGGCTTCTTCTTTTTCAGCGCCCGGCCGACGCCGGTGATCGTGCCGCCGGTGCCGACGCCGGAGACGACGAAGTCGACCTTGCCGCCGGTATCGTTCCAGATCTCCACCGCCGTGGTGACCTCGTGGATCTCCGGGTTGGCCGGATTGACGAATTGCTGCGGCACGACGACGTTCGGCAGCTCCTTTTTGAGCTCTTCGGTGCGCTCCAGCGCGCCGCGCATGCCCTTGGCCGCCGGCGTGAGTTCCAGTTGCGCGCCGAGGAGCAGCAGCATCTTGCGGCGCTCGATCGACATGCTCTCGGGCATCACGAGGATCAGCTTGTAGCCGCGCGCCGCCGCAACGAAGGCGAGCGCGATGCCGGTATTGCCCGAGGTGGGCTCGACCAGGATCGTGTCCTTGGTGATCTTGCCCATATTCTCCAGCGCCTCGATCATCGCGACGCCGATACGGTCCTTCACGCTGGAGATCGGGTTGAAGAATTCCAGCTTCAGCAGGATATCCGCCTTTATCTTCCGTTCAGCCGGCAGCCGGTTAAGCCGGACGAGCGGCGTGTTTCCGATGGTGTCGGTGATGCTGTCATAGACCTTGCCGCGGCCCGTCGTGCCGGTTTCCAACATTTTCATCGCGTCACTACCCCCTCGCTTCGTTCGGTGATCGTCAGATGGTGAAATCGAGTGTCTTGCGGCGCTCGCGTTCGACGCCGGACTGGACGGCCCGGTCGCAGAGATCCTCGACCGTCATCTCGTCCAGGCGTTGCATGATGTCGCTCAATAATTCGTCCCACAAGGGCTTGATGACCTTCGTGCCCATTGCGGAGGTCACCTGGGCGTCCTTGGCGTCGCCGTTTCCCTCGAGCGCCGCGACGACGCGCACGATCTCGCCGACCTTGAGCCGCCGCCGTTCCTTGGCCAGCCGATAGCCGCCGCGCGGCCCGCGCACGCCCTTCAGGATACCGGCATGCACCATCTGCTGGAGCACCTGCTCGAGATAGCGCTGCGGAATGCCCTGGCGGCGCGTGATCTCCTTGGACTGCACCGGCTCGGTGCGCGAGTTGTAGGCGATGTCCACCACCGCCTCGAGCGCGAAAAGCATCTTCTTGGAGAGTTTCAGCATGGCCCGCCCGCCTATCCCTTGGCCGAGGCGGCGGCATTAGTGCCGGTGGAGCCGAAGCCTCCGGCGCCGCGCTTGGTCTCGTCGAGACTGTCGGCGGCATTCCAGGCGACGCGCGTCACGGGGGCCACGACCATCTGGGCGATGCGCATGCCGCGGGTGATGGCGAACGGTTCGGTGCCGAAATTGACAAGGATGACCTTCACCTCGCCGCGATAATCCGCGTCGATGGTGCCGGGCGTGTTCAGGACCGTGACGCCGTTCTTGTAGGCGAGTCCCGACCGTGGGCGCACCTGCGCCTCGTAACCTTCCGGCAGCGCGATGGCGAATCCGGTCGGCACCAGCGCCCGCGCGCCGGGCGCGAGCGACAGCGTCTCGCCTTCCGGCAAGGCGGCGATCAGGTCCATGCCCGCGCTGTGTTCGGTCTCGTAAGCCGGGAGCGGCAACGACTCCCCATGATCCAGCCGCTGAATCGCGACGCGTACAGCCTCCGCTCGTCCCGTCACTCTGCCCCCTGTTTCTGTCCGGTTATCGGGTTATTCATTTGCCCGGTCTCAGTACGTCCGCGATCCGTGCGGCGAGGATGCGGCCGATCTCGCTCTTGCCGGTTTCGGCCCAGGTCTCGACGCCGCTCTCGCTCACCAGATGAATGCGGTTGGAGTCGCCGCCGAAGGTTCCCGTGCCGGTCGAAACATCGTTCGCCAGAATCCAGTCCGTGCCGTATTTGACGCGCTTGGTCCGGGCGTTCTCGATCACATCGTCGGTCTCGGCGGCGAAGCCGATCACGAGTTTCGGCCGCCGGTTCGACGGTTTCGACAGGGTGGCGAGAATGTGCGGATTTTCCACCAGCTCGATCCTCGGCGCGCCCTTGCCGTTCTTCTTGATCTTCGACGGCTGGACATCGGCCGGCCGCCAGTCGGCCACCGCCGCGACGCATACCGCGACATCGGTGGGCAAGGCCGCTTCGCAGGCCGCCAGCATTTCGCGCGCGGATTCGACGTGGACCACATGAACGCCCGTCGGCTCCGCGAGCGACGTCGGCCCGGAGACGAGCGTCGTGTCCGCGCCGAGATCGGCGAGCGCTTGCGCCACCGCATAGCCCTGCTTGCCGGACGAGCGGTTGGTGATCGTGCGCACCGGATCGATGGCTTCCTGGGTCGGTCCGGCAGTGACGAGCGCCCGCTTACCCGCGAGCGGGCCCCTCAGCCGCGTGTCGCGAAAAAAACTTTCGATTGCCTCGATAATCCGGGGCACTTCGGCCAGACGGCCGGACCCGATCTCGCCGCAGGCCATGTCGCCGTCCGCCGGGCCGACGAACAGGACGCCATCCTCCGCGAGCCGCTTGGCGTTGCGTTGGGTCGCCTTGTTCGCCCACATCTCGACATTCATCGCCGGGGCCAGCAGGACCTGCTTGTTGGTCGCGAGTAAGGTCGTGGATGCCAAATCGTCGGCGAGCCCGCCCGCCATTTTCGCCATCAGGTCCGCCGTCGCCGGCGCGACCACCACGAGATCCGCCTCGCGCGACAGACGGATATGGCCCATCTCGGCCTCGTCGGTCAGCGAAAAGAGGTCCGTGTAGCACTTCTCGCCCGACAGCGAGGCGACCGAGAGCGGTGTGATGAACTCCGCGCCGGACCTCGTCAGGATGCAGCGCACCCGCGCGCCGCGATCCTGCAGCCGGCGGATCAGCTCGAGGCTCTTATAGGCCGCGATGCCGCCCGCGATGATCAGAAGAATGCGCTTGTTTTCGAGCATGGGGTTCCGGAACGCCGTTTATCTCGATCCGCGCCGACGGCCGGAAAGGCAGAAAGCACGGATGGATGTGGAGATTATCACTAATCACGCATGTTTCATGTAGAAAATGGGTGTTGGTGGCGTCTCGTGCAAGGTAGGCCGCGAGGCGTTAAAGGATCGCGACGATCAGCACCCCGGCGAGCACGACGGCAACCCAGAACGGCGCACTGCCGAAAAGGCTCCGGCGGCCCTGCTCGGCGGCAATCTCGCGGGCGATGCTCTTGGCGTTGTCGGGCGCGAGCCGGACCTCGCCCTTCGACAGCGTGTCGGCGGTTTCGCCGATCCGCTCGATCATCGCCGGGAAGCGGCGCGCGAGATCGGCGACGCCTTCCGCGACCGCCCGTATCCGCGCATCGGGACCGATATTGTCGCGCAGCCATGTCTCGAGAAGCGGCGCGGCCACTTCCCACAGATTGACCTTGGGATCGAGCACATGGGCGATGCCCTCTGCCGCGACCATGGTCTTCTGCAGCAGCAAGAGTTGCGGCTGCGTCGTCATGTCGAAGGTGCGCGTGGTCTCGAACAGCTGGGCGAGGAGCTTGCCGAGCGAGAGCTCGTTCAGCGCGCCGGCCGTGGATCGGCTCGCCGATCGAGCGCAGCGCCTGCGCGAAAGCCTCGACGGATTTCGTTCGCGGCACATAGCCCGCCTCGAAATGGACCTCGGCCACCCGGCGGTAGTCGCGCATGATGAAGCCGTAGAGGATTTCGGCGAGATAGCGCCGCGTCTCCTTGTCGAGCCGTCCCATGATTCCGAAATCGACCACCGAGATCGCGCCGTCCTCGCGGACGAACATGTTTCCCTGGTGGAGATCGGCATGGAAGAAGCCGTCGCGGAGCGCCTGGATGAGGAAGGTCTCGACCACGATCCCGGCGAGTCGCGTCACGTCGTGGCCTGCCGCGATCAGGCCCTCGCGGTCCATGACATGGAGGCCGTAAATGCGCTCCAGCGTCAGGACGCGGCGGCTCGTGCGGTCCCAGTCGATTGCGGGGACGTAATAATCCTCGTCGCCCGCCATGTTCTCCCTGAGCTCGGACGCCGCGGCCGCCTCGTAGCGCAGATCGAGTTCCATCTGCACCCAGGATTGGAGACTCGCGACGACATCGACCGGCCGTAACCGCCGCGCTTCCGCCGCGCGCTTTTCCGCCTGTTCCGCAAGCCAGGTGAAGAAATCGAGGTCGCGGCGGAACGCGCCTTCGATGCCCGGCCGCAATACTTTCACGGCAACCTCGCGCGTGCCCGTTTCCTCGCCCGGGGCTTCCTCGCCGGGTGCTTCCGCGCCGGGCTCGGCCGAGGGTTCGATTGCGATGGTTGCGAAATGGACTTGCGAGATCGATGCCGCGGCGACGGGCTTGTCGTCGAATGTCGCGAATTTTTCCTCGATCGTGTGGCCGAGATCGCGCGCGATGATGGCGCGTGCTTCCTCGCCCGGAAAGGGCGGCAGCTTGTCCTGCAGGCCAATGAGGCCTTCGGTCATTTCGGCGCCGAGAAGATCGGGACGGGTCGCGAGGAACTGCCCGAGCTTGATGAAGCTCGGCCCCAGACTCTGCAGCGCGTCGGCGAGCCGTTTGCCACGCGCGAAATCCGACTCGGGAACCGATGCGCGTTCGGGTTGCCAGCCGGGCAGCGTGCGCGTCGCCAGGCGGATCGTGCTCTTGAGGAGCGGCGGCATCGGCGCGAGGTCGAAAACGAACAGCGCGTTGTGACGGGCGAATGTGCGGCCGATCGAGATCAGCCGCAGCGCATGGGAGATGTCGCGGATCATGCGCGGATCTAGATCCGCCAGCCGGAATGCAGCGCGACGATCCCGCCCGAGAGATTGCGATAGCTCGCGCGCCCGAATCCGGCGTCGCGAATCATCCCGGCGAATGTCTCCTGATCGGGGAAGCGGCGGATGCTTTCGACCAGATAGCGATAGGAGTCGGCGTCGCCCGCGATCATCTGGCCGATCTGCGGAATCATGTGGAACGAATAGGCGTCGTAGACCGCATCGAATCCGGGCACCACGACATGCGAGAATTCGAGGCAGAGGAATCGTCCGCCCGGCTTCAGCACGCGCCGCGCTTCCTTCAGCGCAACGGGGATGCGTGTGACATTGCGGATTCCGAAGCCGATCGTGTAGGCGTCCATGCTCGCATCGGCGAAGGGCAGTGCCTCGGCATCGCCGTTGATCCAGGTGAGGCCGTCGCCGAGACGGCCGCTCGTGATCCCTTCATCGAATCGCTTGTCGCGGCCTTCCGACAGCATCGCGTAATTGATATCGAACACCGTCACGCTCGCGCCGCGCTCCATGCATTTGAGCGCGATGTCGCCGGTGCCGCCCGCGACGTCGAGAATCTTCATGCCCGGACGCGGATTGAGCCAGTCGATCATCGCCGACTTCCAGAGCCGGTGCATGCCGAAGCTCATCGCGTCGTTCATCACATCGTATTTCGAGGCGACCGAGTCGAACACGCCGCGCACGAGCGATGCCTTCTCCGTCGCGCGCACCTCGCGGAAGCCGAAGCTCGCGGTCTCCGCCGGGCTTTCGGGAGCGGTCGTCTCGGGGCCGGATGATGTCTTGCCGTCGTTCTGCATGGCGGGACCATAGCGCAGCGGAAAAAACCGCGCTAGCTTGCCGGCACCGGCTCTCTCATTTGGCCCCGCGCGGCCGGACGACGATTGAACGATCATGCCCGAGCTTCCCGAAGTCGAGACGATTCGCCGCGGCCTGAAGATTGCGCTGCAGGGCCAGAGAATCGCGCGCGTCGACGTGCGCCGCCGAGACCTCCGGATTCCGTTGCCCGACGATTTCGAATCCAGGATCGATGGCCGGATCGTCGAGTCCCTCGGTCGGCGCGGAAAATATCTCCTCGTCAATCTCGACGACGGCGCGGTCGTCATCGTGCATCTCGGCATGTCGGGACGGATGATCATCGAGCCCGCGTCGCGGCGCTCGAATGTCGAGGGGCTGCACGAGCATGTCGTGTTCGAACTCGAAAACGGCGCGCGCATCCGCTTTTCCGATCCGCGCCGATTCGGACTTCATGGCGCTTTCCGACCGGACATCGATCGACGCCCATCCGTTCTTTCTCGACATGGGGCCGGAGCCGCTGTCGGACGCGTTCGACGGCGCCGCGCTTCATGCCGCGATTCGCGCCAAGCGCACGCCGATCAAATCCGCGCTGCTCGATCAGCACGTCGTCGCGGGGCTCGGCAATATCTATGTCTGCGAAGCGCTCTACCGCGCGGGCATCTCGCCGCGCCGCCTGGCGATGAGCGTCAGCCGGCCGCGGATCGACAGGCTGGTCGAGGCGATTCGCGCGGTGCTGCTGGAGGCGATCGATGCCGGCGGCTCGACGCTCAAGGACTATATGCGCGCCGATGGCGAACTCGGCTATTTCCAGCACCGATTCGCCGTCTACGACCGCGCGGGCGAGCCGTGCCCCGACTGCGACTGCTCGACCGGCGTCGCCCATATCGTGCAGAGCAACCGCTCGACCTACTATTGCGCCAGACGTCAACGATAGGAGCGCCCGCTGTTCCTTCGCCGCCCGTTCTCGGATAAGTTGGACCGCATGACCGGCACCTGTCAGGCATTCCTTCGTCTCACGCCTTTCCGTCACGCGATGATTCTCCTGGCGGCGATTCTCATCGCGGGAATCGGCGGTCCGAGTTTTGCGGCCGAGCCGCCGGGCCATTTCCTCTCCGGATTCGAGGATCTGCCGCTGATGGACGGCTTGACCGAGCAGGCGGATAGCGGGGTGGTTTTCGACAAGCCGGACGGGCGGATCGTGGAGCGCTATGCGAGCGGTCCGCTGTCGCTCGATTCGGCGGTGGATTTCTACCGGAAAACCTTGCCGCAACTGGGC
Organism: uncultured Alphaproteobacteria bacterium; assembly: GCA_963822835.1. Classification (GTDB taxonomy): domain Bacteria; phylum Pseudomonadota; class Alphaproteobacteria; order CAVTAV01; family CAVTAV01; genus CAVTAV01. The sequence continues at coordinate 204,886 of CAWGIZ010000010.1, forward strand.
TGGCAGCCCGCGAAAGCCAAGGCGGCGCGGCATCTGGCGTTCCAGCGCGAGGGCGAATCGCTCGATATCGAGTTCAAGACGGCAGGCTCGGAACTGGTGGTGCGTTTCTCGGTGGCGCCGGAATAGCCGCAATGGCGGCTACGCGCGAGGTTGACGGGCCGTCCGGACGACGCTATAACCCGCGCCGGCCTTAAGGCACGAGATATATCAAGGTAGAGCATGGCGAATAATCCACAGGCGCGCAAACGTGCGCGGCAAACCAAGCGGCACACGGTCCGCAACACGGCGCGTTTGAGCCGCATCCGCACCTATCTCAAAAAGGTGGAGCTGGCGATCGCGACGAAGGACAAGACGGCCGCCGAGGCAGCGCTGAAGGAAGCTCAGCCCGAGATCATGCGCGGCGTTACCCGTCACGTCATGCACCGGAACGCGGCATCGCGCAAAATTTCGCGTCTGGCAAAGCGTATCGGCGCGCTGTAATCGCGAAGTCTTCGCGCGCCGGACCCGGCGCCGTTTCACGGCCTTCCATCGTCTAGAAATTCCTGCCCACGGGACTTGGTCACAGGCTGTCCACAGGCCCGTGGGGACAACCTCCTTGCGCCTTCGTCTCAGGCGCAGCTCCCAAGACTATATGAGTGCCGCTCCTTCGGGGGGAACGGGGTGTCGCGCGCAATATGTTGTGTGATCAAAATAAGGGTGCGCGTTAACGATGAAAATTTCGCCTGCGCCCGGTGATCCTATTGCCAGAAGGGGCTCATGACGGTACCCTTGGGAGACTTGCACACCGGGGGGCAGCAAGATCAAATCGCATCGGCTTCAGTATTGGGATTTATTCAATCAACTTATTTAAGTTGGTGCGACTGATTTTGTCATGACTTCTATTTGATTTTACTTTGAGCCTTACGAAAAGCTATAATAGAAGCTCGGCTGGACAGTTGATCGGGACAAGTCGAAAGATTTAGCTGTCGACGGTAAAAAAACGGGCAAAAACGCCCACGGTACAAGACAGGCAGGCGATGGCAAATTACGCGGGAGATATCACGCCCGAACGCGCTTGGGAGATCCTGGCGGGGGATGAGAACGCGGTTCTCGTCGACGTCCGGACGAAGCCCGAATGGTCGTTCGTGGGCGTGTGCAATCTCGACACGCTGGGTAAGAAGCCTGCCCTTATCGAGTGGCAGGTGTTTCCGACCATGGCCGTGAACGAATCGTTCGGCGAGTTGGTCGATTCGCTCGGCGCCCCGAAAGAAGCTCCCCTGCTTTTCCTGTGCCGTTCCGGCGCGCGTTCGCGCAGCGCCGCCATCGCCGCCACCGAGCGTGGCTATCATGCCTGCTTCAATGTGGCGGGCGGGTTCGAGGGCGATCCGGATGGCGAGCGCCATCGGGGCCGAATCAATGGCTGGAAGGCCGCCGGACTTCCGTGGGTGCAACAGTGAGCGAGGGGGGCAAAAAATCGATGGCGACCGTTTCGCCCGAATTGCTGCTCAAGCACTGGCAGTCAGTGCGCTCGGAGCTCAAGGGCGAGTACGGTGAGGCCGCGTTCAATTCGTGGCTGAAGCCGGTCGAGTTCGTGTCCTATCGCGACGGCCGCGTGCTTCTCTCGGCCCCGACGCGATTCATGCGCGACTGGGTGCGGTCGCATTATTCCGACCGCATGACCGAGTTGTGGCACGGCGCGATGTCGCAGGCGCAGTCTGTCGAGATCCATGTCGCGCCGCGCGGCGCGGGAACCATCTCCGCGCCGGTCAAGAAGCTGTCCGCGACCAGCAATGCGAGCGCGATGCCGGAGACCGCCGCCGACGGCGCTCGCAAGGACGGTGAATTCGGCGCGCCGCTCGACGCGCGCTTCACCTTCGACAGTTTCATCGTCGGCAAGTCGAACGAGCTTGCCCACGCGGCCGCGCGCCGGGTTTCGGAAAGCTCGGCGGTGAAGTTCAATCCGTTGTTCCTCTATGGCGGCGTGGGCCTCGGCAAGACCCACCTGATGCACGCGATTGCATGGCATATCCGCGAGAAGTCGCCGGACCGCAAGGTCATCTACATGTCCGCCGAGAAGTTCATGTACCAGTTCATCCGCGCGCTCCGGTACAAGGACACGATGGCGTTCAAGCAGCAGTTCCGTTCGGTGGACGTGCTGATGATCGACGACGTCCAGTTCATCGCGCACAAGGACACCACCCAGGAAGAGTTCTTCCATACCTTCAACGCGCTGGTGGATCATAACCGCCAGGTCATCATTTCGGCGGATCGTTCCCCCTCGGATCTCGAAGGCATCGAAGAGCGCATCAAGTCGCGTCTCGGCTGGGGCCTTGTCGCCGACATCCACCCGACCGATTACGAACTCCGGCTCGGCATCCTGCAGTCGAAGGCCGAGCGCGCGGACGCCGACGTGCCCGAGCGGGTGCTCGAATTCCTCGCCCATCGCATCACCTCCAACGTGCGCGAGCTGGAAGGAGCGCTGAACCGGGTCACGGCCTATGCCTCGCTCACCGGCCGTCCGGTGACGCTGGAAATGACCCAGGAAGTGCTGACCGATCTGTTGCGCGCGAACGATCGCCGCGTCTCGATCGAGGATATCCAGCGCCACGTCGCGGATTACTTCAATCTCCGCCTGTCCGACATGCTGTCGGCGCGGCGCTCCCGCGCGGTCGCCCGGCCGCGTCAGATCGCGATGTATCTGGCCAAGCAGCTTACCACCCGGTCGCTCCCCGAAATCGGCCGGAAATTCGGTGGCCGGGACCACACGACCGTCATGCACGCGGTCAAGAGGATCGCGGAATTGCGCCAGATCGACTCTTCGCTCGAGGACGATCTGCAGCATCTCTCGCGCGTGCTCGAAGGCTGAGTTCCGGGCCCGGTCCGGCCGGGTCTCGGCCGAAAGAGTCCACAGGCCGGTTTGCCCCTCTAAAAACGTGCAGTCTGCGGCTGAATCTGCTAGGATTCCGGCCCGTTTCGGGACGGCTGGCGAGGGCCGGTTTCCGGCCTGAGGCGGCTGTGCTCAAAACACAACATTTAGGCTCGTTTCGCCGGGTGAACATCTATATATTCGGCGTTCAACCTGCCTAACGACAATTACAACCAAGGCCCAGCCTCAAACTCAAGTCACGCACCATGAAATTTACCATCGAACGGGCGGCGCTCCTGAAGTCCCTCGGTCACGTTCAGAGCGTGGTCGAGCGGCGGAACACGATCCCCATTCTCTCGAACGTGCTGCTGGACGCGAGCGACGGAAAGCTCAGCATGACGGCCACGGATCTCGACCTCGCCATGATCGAGGCGACGGCGGCCGATGTCGAGCAGCCGGGCGCGACGACCGCGCCGGCGCATATGCTCTACGATATCGTGCGCAAGCTGCCGGAAGGCTCCCAGATCGCCTTCGAGCATGGCTCGCAGGATTCCCGTCTCACGGTGACCGCCGGGCGCTCGCGCTTCTCGCTGCCGAGCCTGCCGCGGGAAGATTTTCCCGTGCTGTCCGACGGCGACATGGCCCATAAATTCACGCTCGAGCCGTCGGCGCTGATCAAGCTCGTCGACCGGACGCGTTTTGCGATCTCGACCGAGGAAACCCGTTACTATCTGATGGGTATCTATTTCCACGTCGCCGAATCCGGCGGCAAGGAGACGCTGCGCGGCGTCGCCACGGACGGCCACCGCCTCGCGCGCGTCGACATGGACGTGCCGGACGGCGCCAAGGGCATGCCCGGCGTCATCATCCCGCGCAAGGCGGTGAACGAGATCTACAAGCTGATCTCGGAATCCGACAAGCCGGTCTCTATCCAGCTGTCGGACACCAAGATCCGCTTCACCACCGGCGACGCGGTGCTGACCTCCAAGCTGATCGACGGCACCTTCCCGGATTACACGCGAGTTATCCCGGAGGCCAACGACAAGATCCTCGAGGCCGACACCAAGCTGCTGGCCGAGGCGGTCGACCGCGTCTCCACCGTGTCGTCGGAAAAGTCGCGGGCGGTGAAGCTCGGCCTCGACAAGGACAAGCTGACGCTCTCCGTCACCAGCCCGGACAGCGGCAGCGCGACCGAGGAACTGGCGGTGACCTACGATTCGGATCCGATGGAGATCGGCTTCAACGCCAAATATGTTCTCGACATCGTCGCCCAGATCGAAAGCGATACGACGCGGCTCCAGCTGTCGGACGCCACGGCGCCGACCATCATTCGCGACGCCGAGGCCAGCGGCACCCTGTATGTGCTGATGCCGATGCGGGTATGACGGACGGACCGGTCAAACCGAATCTGACTGTGCACGGCTCCGGCGACGTCGTGCGGGACAAGGGTCCCGGCGAGGGTGCCGATGCCGCGTGTCTGGAAGCGTCCCGCGACGAGGCGGAGCGGCCGGACGCGGTGGAGCGTTACGGTATCGTCCGGCTCCAGCTCGCCGATTTCCGCAATTACACCCAGGCGGATATCGCCGTGGATCCGCGGCCGGTGGTGCTGACCGGCCAGAACGGCGCCGGCAAGACCAATATTCTCGAGGCCCTGTCCTATCTCGCGCCGGGGCGCGGCATTCGCGGCGCGACGCTTGGCGAGGTCACCCGGTCGGGCGACGACACGGGCGGGCGCGCCTGGGCCATCGCCGCGACGCTCGCGACCCGCGAGGGCGAGTTGAAGCTCGGTACCGGCCTGTCGCCGTCACCGGCCTCGGACCTGTCCTCGCTCGCGGCCAACGATGTCGGCGACCGGCGTGTGGTTCGGATCGACGGCCAGGCCGCCGGCGGGCAGAAGATTCTCGCCGAGAAGATCCGCCTGAGCTGGCTCGTGCCGAGCATGGACCGGCTTTTCACCGAGGCGCCCTCGGGCCGCCGCCGCTTCATCGACCGGCTGACGCTCGCGCTCGATCCGTCGCATGCCGCGCGCAGCTCGGCCTATGAGCGCGCGATGCGCGAACGCACCCGCGTGCTCGAGGAGGAAGGCGATGCGCGCTGGCTCAATGCGCTCGAGGAACAGATGGCCGAGCACGGCATCGCCGTCGCCGCGAGCCGGCGGGAAACCGTCGAGCATCTGGGGGTATCCGCCGATTCCGGCACCGGCGCGTTCCCGCGCGCGGCGCTCGCCATGTCCGGCATGGTGGACGACTGGCTGAACGAGATGTCGGCGACCGAGGCGGAAGATCGTTTTCGCCAAAGTCTCGCCAAAACTCGCCGCCAGGATGGCGAGGCAGGGCGGGCGCTGTTCGGGCCGCATCGCAGCGATCTTTCGGTGCGTCACGTCGACAAGGACGAAGCGGCGGAACGCTGCTCGACGGGCGAGCAGAAGGCGCTGCTGATCGGTATCATCCTGGCGCATGCCCGGCTTCAGGCGCTGGCGTCCGGGGCGACGCCGCTGATGCTTCTGGACGAAGTGACGGCGCATCTCGATTCCAAGCGGCGCGAGGCGCTGTTCGACGAGATTTGTCATGCCGGGGTTCAGGCCTGGCTTTCCGGCACCGACCGCAGCCTGTTCGAGGGCTTCGGAGAGCGGGCCCAGTATTTCGAGGTGAGCGAGGGGCGCCTGAGTCGCGCCGCCGCCACCTGATTATCGAGGAACGGAACTGATGGCAGAAGAACGCGAACATCGCAGTGCGGCCGAGGGTGCGGAATCCTACGGCGCCGATTCGATCAAGGTCTTGCGCGGGCTCGATGCCGTGCGCAAGCGGCCGGGCATGTATATCGGCGACACCGAGGACGGCTCCGGCCTGCATCATATGGTCTACGAAGTGCTCGACAACGCGATCGACGAATCGCTTGCCGGCTATTGCGACAAGATCACCGTCGTCCTCAATCCGGATGGTTCCGCCACGATCACTGACAACGGCCGCGGCATCCCGACCCAGATCCACGAGGAGGAAGGCGTCTCGGCGGCGCAGGTCATCATGACCCAGCTCCATGCCGGCGGTAAGTTCGACCAGAATTCCTACAAGGTTTCGGGCGGTTTGCACGGCGTCGGCGTCTCGGTGGTGAACGCGCTCTCGGAAACCCTGGAGCTCCGCATATGGCGCGCCGGCAAGGTGCATTTCATGCGCTTCCGCCACGGCGAGCCCGAGGAGGATCTGAAGATCATCGGCGACGCCGGGGATCTGACCGGCACCGAGGTGACGTTCAACCCGTCCCACGAAACCTTCAAGAACACCGAATTCGAATTCGAGACTCTGGAGCATCGCCTGCGCGAACTGGCGTTTCTCAATTCCGGCGTGCGCATCCTGCTGACCGACAAGCGCCACGTGGAAACCAAGGAGGTCGAGTTCCATTACGAAGGCGGCGTGAAGGCCTTCGTGGCGTACATGGACCGCAACAAGCAGGGCCTGACGTCGGAGCCGATCTCGATCGCCGGCGAGAAGGACGGCATCACGCTCGAATGCTCTCTCCAGTGGAACAACAGCTATCACGAGAACGTGCTCTGCTTCACGAACAACATCCCGCAGCGTGACGGTGGCACCCATCTCGCCGGTTTCCGCGGCGCGCTGACGCGCACGATCAATCACTACGCCGTCGAGTCCGGCGTGGCGAAGAAGGAAAAGGTCACGCTGACCGGCGACGACGCGCGCGAAGGCCTTACCTGCGTGTTGTCGGTGAAGGTTCCGGATCCGAAATTTTCCTCGCAGACCAAGGACAAGCTCGTTTCAAGCGAGGTTCGTCCCGTGGTCGAGAGCCTGATCAACGAAAAGCTCGGACAATGGTTCGAGGAGCATCCGGGCGACGGCCGCGTGATCGTCTCCAAGGTCGTCGAGGCGGCGACGGCGCGCGAGGCGGCGCGCAAGGCGCGCGAACTGACCCGGCGTAAGGGCGCGCTCGATATCTCCAGCCTGCCGGGCAAGCTTGCCGATTGTCAGGAGCGCGACGCCACCAAGGCGGAACTGTTCCTCGTCGAGGGCGATTCCGCCGGCGGCTCCGCCAAACAGGCGCGCCACCGTCAGAATCAGGCGGTGCTGCCCTTGCGCGGCAAGATCCTGAACGTGGAGCGCGCGCGATTCGACCGCATGCTGAGCTCGAACGAAATCGGCACCATGATCACGGCGCTCGGCACCGGGATCGGCCGTGAGGATTTCGACATCGCGAAGCTGCGCTATCACAAGGTCATCATCATGACCGACGCCGATGTCGACGGCGCGCATATCCGTACCCTGTTGCTCACCTTCTTCTATCGCCAGATGCCGGAGCTGATCGAGCAGGGCCACCTCTATATCGCGCAGCCGCCGCTCTACAAGCTCTCGCGCGGCAAGTCCGAGGTCTATCTCAAGGACGACAACCAGCTCGAGAACTCGCTGATCGATTCGGGCCTCAAGGACATGGTGCTGCGGCTTCATGACGGGACCGAAATCGCCGGCGAGGATCTGCGCCGGATCATCGATCAGGCGCGCGACACACGGTCGCTGCTGAATTCCATTCCGACGCGCTATACCCGTAGCCTCGTCGAACAGCTCGCCATATCCGGCGCGCTGAACGCCGGCGTGCTCGACGACGAGGCCGGCGCCGCCGAGGTCGCGGCCCGGGTGGCGAAACGCCTCGATGTGATGGCGGCCGAGACCGACCGCGGCTGGCAGGGCCTGCCGACGGCGGATGGCGGCCTGCAATTCGAGCGCGTGGTCCGGGGAGTCAAGGAAATCCAGACGGTCGACCGGCCGCTGATCGAGAGTGCCGAGGCGCGCCGTCTCGATGCGCAATCCGGGCAGCTCCGGCAGCTCTACGGCGAACCGGCGACGCTGGTGCGCGGCGAGCAGAAGGAAAGCCTGATGTCGCCCACGAAGCTGCTCGACGTCGTGCTGTCCTTCGGCAAGAAGGGCATCGCGATCCAGCGCTACAAGGGCCTCGGCGAGATGAACCCGCAGCAGCTGTGGGAAACCACGCTGGATCCCGACGCCCGCGCGCTGCTGCAGGTCAAGGTCAGCCATGTCGATACCGCCGACGAGATGTTCTCGCGGCTGATGGGTGACGTGGTCGAGCCGCGGCGCGACTTCATTCAGGCGAACGCGCTGAAGGTGGCGAATCTCGATATCTGACGGTTCGGGCCAGGAGCAGGTCTGGATACGAGCACGCCCGGACATCTGGGGGGCGACGGTGAGGACGGGGCGTGGCCATGCGCCGTCCGAACGGAGTGTATTTTCCGATGCCGAAGTCGAAGCCGGCAAAATCTAACCCGCCTAAAGGCGGATCGCGCGCCCGGTTGGTGTTCCGCTGGGTGGCGACCGGTCTGGCCGTCCTGGTTATGGGCGTCCTCGGGCTCGTCGGCTATTACGCGACCTATCTCCCCGATATCAGCCAGATCAACAAGCCCCAGCAGCAGCCCATGGTCACGGTGCTGGCGGACGACGGCTCGACGCTTGCGGTCTACGGCGACTATACCGGCCAGTATCTCTCGGTCGACAAGCTGCCGACGAGCCTGACCGACGCCCTGATCGCCACCGAAGACCGGCGCTTCATGCATCACTTCGGCATCGATGTCTTCGGCATCATGCGCGCGGCGCTGACCAATCTCCGCGCCGGGCGTGTCGTCGAGGGCGGCTCCACCATCACCCAGCAGCTCGCCAAGAATCTGTTCCTGACGCCCGACCGGACCGTGCGCCGAAAGATCCAGGAGATCATGCTGGCGCTCTGGCTGGAGCACCGCTACACCAAGAACGAGATCCTGTCGATTTACCTGAATCGCGTTTATTTCGGAGCCGGAACATATGGCGTCGACGCGGCCGCCGACCGATATTTCGGTCATTCGGCGGTGGATCTGACACTGCCCGAATCCGCGATGCTGGTGGGCTTGCTCAAGGCGCCGTCGCGCTATTCTCCGACGACGAATCCGGATCTCGCCGAGGGCCGCGCGCGGGAGGTGATCCAGAACATGGTCGAGGCCGGTTATCTGAAGCCTGCAGAAGCGGCCAAGGCCGACACCCGGATGGCCAAGGTGATCCCGGCCGAGCTGCCGAACGATCAGGTGCGCTATTTCACCGACTGGGTGCTGAGCACGTTGCCGGACTATACCGGCGCGACCGACCGCGATCTCGTGATCCAGACCAGTCTCGATCCTCATCTGCAGCGGCTGGCCGAGTCGGCGGTCGCGAAGACGCTCGACAGCAGCGGCAAGCAGTCGAAGGCGTCGCAGGCGGCGATGGTCGTCACCGCGCCGGACGGCACGGTGCTCGCCATGGTGGGCGGGCGCGACTACGCCAAGAGCCAGTTCAACCGCGCGACCCAGGCGCTGCGCCAGCCGGGTTCGGCCTTCAAGCTGATGGTCTATCTCGCGGCGCTGGAAAAGGGCATGACGCCGGACGACAAGATGCGCGATTCGCCCATCATCCTGGATGGTTGGAAGCCCGAGAACTATGGCGGCACCTATCGCGGCGACGTGACGCTCAGGGAAGCCTTCGCCAAGTCGATCAATACGGTCGCGGTCAAGCTCGGCGAGCGAGCCAACCGGCAGTCGGTCGTCGAAATGGCGCGTCGGCTCGGGATCGATACGCCGATCACGGCTCGCCCGTCCATGGCGCTCGGCACATCGGAGACGCATCTCCTCGACCTTACGGCGGCATACGCGGTGATCGCGAACAACGGAGCGGCGGTCACGCCCCACGCGATCACCGAGATCCGCGATCGTTCGGGCCGGCTGCTATACCGCAGCGAGAAGCAGGACCCGGTCCAGGTCCTGAGCTATCAGACGGTCGGCGAGATGACCGACCTGTTGTCGGCGGTCATGCAGGAGGGCGGCACGGGGCATGGCGCGGCGCTGGGGGATCGCCCCTCCGCAGGCAAGACCGGCACCAGCCAGGACTTCCGGGATGCCTGGTTTATCGGCTTTACCGGCCAGTTCGTGGCCGGAGTTTGGGTCGGGAATGACAACGCGCGCCCGATGGCGCGGGTGACGGGCGGCGGTTTGCCGGCCCGGATCTGGCACCGCTTCATGGCGGATGCCTCGAACGGCCTGCCGGTCGAGCCGCTCGCCGGGGGCGGATTACGAATTCCCCGAAGGCCGGCAGAAACGCAACTTCCTGGAGCGGCTTTTCGGGCTCAACAAATAGCGAGCCCCCACCGTCCTTCCCGCGAAAGCGGGAATCCAAAACCGGCCACTGTCACGGGATCCCCGCTTCCGCGGGGATGACGTCGTCCATCGAAGATCGTTGTTCAGCCGTAACGATGCAGGCGAAGCCCGTGTTCGCGCAGCCAGTCGCGGGCGCGATCGGCCTGACCCGTCAGCTCGTCCACGAGCCGCCAGAATTGCGGCCGGTGGTTCATATGGGTCAGATGCGCGATCTCGTGGGCGATGACATAGTCATAGACCAAGGGCGGCGCCATGATCAGCCGCCAGGAAAAGGCGAGGTTCCCCGTCGAGGTGCAGCTGCCCCAGCGGCTCTTGGGATCGCGCAGCGTGATGCGGCGGATCCGCTTGCCGATCATCGCGGCCTTGTCGTGGGCCCGGCGATGGATTTCGCCGCGCGCTTCGAATTTCAGATAGGCCTCGACGCAACTCGGGACCATTTCCTCGTCGCCGGTGACGTAGATCGCCCCAGGCTCGCGCCAGATCGACGCACGGCCGGTGCCGCGCGCCCGTTTGCGATGAAGGATGAGATGGTCGCGGCCGTGAAAGGGAATCACCTGGCCGGGCTCGAACGGGATCGAATCGGGCTGGAGGGCCAGCTGTTCGCCTATCCAGTCGCGCTTGTCGCGGGCGAATTCGAAGCCGCGCTCCAGGGAGGCATATCGGGGGAGTACGAGGACCGGGCTGCCGCTTCTAAGGTCCATGCGCAGTTGAATGCGCGTCGCCCGTCCGCTTCGCCGCACTTGCAGGGGGACCGGCCTACCGTCGATCCGGAGTAACAGCCTTGGCGCATCCAGAGGTTTCGCGCGTCCCATTTTCTCGACCTGTCCGTGCCCTGTCCTAAATTTCCAGCCCCAAAATCCTCGGTATCAACTCCAATCAACGACGTGGTCGGTCAGATCGCCTGCCCGGCGTTCCGAGATCGCACGTCCCCTAACCGAGATCCCGGCACTGTGTACCGTTTCGGGATCTCCGGAAACCAGCGGATGCCACCACGCAAGATCCTTGCCAGAAGCGACGAGTTTATAGGCGCATGTGTCCGGCAGCCAGTCCATTTCTTTGAGTGAATCAATGTCCAGGATCAGGCAATCGGGCACGAAGCGCTTGCGGTTCGGGTAGTTGGTGCACCGGCATGAGCCGAGATCCAGCAACCGGCAGGCCACATTGGTATAGCTGACCTCGCCGGTATCCCAATCTTCCAGCTTGTGCAGGCAGCATTTCCCGCAGCCGTCGCAGAGCGACTCCCACTCCTCGGGGGTCATTTCGCTCATGCGCTTGGTTTTCCAGAAGGGCTGCGCCTTGGCGTCCGTATCGGTCATTTCGCGCCGCCCTGGAGGATTTCTCGGATGCGATTCGCCATGTCCTTGGGGGTCGTTCCGGGGGCGAAATTATCGATATAGGCTCCGTCCGGGCCCATGAAATAGATGAAGGACGAGTGGTCCATCAGATAGTCGTCGTCGCCCGCCCTGGCCCCGCCCGCGGTATCGCCTGTATCGCCCTGTCGGGCCGGGGCCTTCCGGTAATAGACCCGGTAGGCCCTGGCCACGGCGGCGATCTGCTCAGGCGTCCCGGTCAGGCCGACCAGCGAGGGACCGAAATGGCTCACATAGCTGGCCATCTCCTGAACGGTGTCCCGTTCCGGGTCGATGGTGATGAAGATCGGCTGGACCGCGCCGCCGTCCTTGCCGAGCAGGTCCATTGCCCGGCTCATCAGGGTCAGGTCGGTCGGGCAGGTATCCGGGCAATAGGTGTAGCCGAAATAGACCAGCAGATATTTGCCGGCATAGGTCTTGTCGGTGACCTGCTTGCCGGTGGTGTCGGTCAGCTGGAAAGGGCCGCCAATCGCGGCGGTGCCGCTCGAGGTGATGGTCGGCCTGTCCGGTCCGGGGGTGGGCGCCATATACCATAGCGCGCCGACCGCGGCGGCCGCGACGACGGCGAGAACCACAAGCGTCAGATAAGGCGGCCTCGGCCGGCCTTTGGACGGCGTCGAAATTGTCACACTCCCTTCCGGATTCCAGGGCGAATCCGGGTTTGATGGAAAACGGTGAGCGGGCAGCCGGGCCATTCTCGGATTCCTGCCGAGCCCCGGCTTGACGAATCCAAAAGGAAACATCCTATACTCTGCCACAGAATCAAAAAATCTCCGGGAGAACGCAATGAAGAAAACCGTCAAATTCAGCCTGATAGCGCTTTTCCTGGTTGCATTTTGCGGTGCCTTCAGCGGATCGGCGGATGCCCAGTACTCGAAAGGGTTCAAGCTGATGAAGGCCATCAATGACGGCGACTATTACGCCGCCAAATCCGCCATTCTGACCGGCGCCCAGGTCAACGGCCGGGACGATCACGACACGCCCTATATCTGTCTTGCCGCCGCCAAGGGCGACGCCAACATGGTCTATATCCTGCTGGAACAGGGCGCAAATCCTGATCTTCAGCGGCGCGACGGGGAAAATGCCCTGATGCTGGCCGCGGAAAAGGGCGATGCGGACATGACCTCCTACCTGCTCTATTATAAGGCGGATCCGAACGAGCAGGATCGCAACGGCGAGACGGCGCTGATCAAGGCCGCCCGGATCGGCGCGCGGGATGTCGTCCAGAAACTGATCGATGCCAAGGCCGATATCGACCATCAGGATTACACAGGGAAATCGGCGCTCGGATATGCCACGGACAACCGAAAGACTCGGGTCGCGGATATTCTCAAAAAGGCCGGGGCGACGGACTGAACCGGCCTCGCGCGGCCCTTTTGCCCGGGCCGCGACATCATGGCGCAGGCTTGAGGCGAGACCGGCGCGGCTTTGGCGTCTAGGGTCTGTCCGCGCATGACGACCTCCTGGAAATCAATCGTATCCGCCCGGCCGCAGAGCCCGTCCGAGGATTCCCTGGCGGCGGATTTGGCGGCAGACTGGGCGGCGGACGCCATCCGGGCTCCTGCCCTCCGGGGGCGGCTCGCCCGGTTGCCCGCCGTGACAATCAGGCTCAGAACGCTCGTTCTCATCCGCTGGCTCGCGCTGGCCGGTCAGGCCCTTACCGTGCTCGGGGTGCATCTCTGGCTCGGCTTCGAGATGCCGATCGGTCCGGTGATGCTCGCGATCACGATTTCGGGCTGGCTCAATGTCTGGCTGTCGCTGCGCTATCCGGCCACCCACCGGATCGGCGCCAATGCGGCGCTGTTCAACTTCGCCTTCGATCTGGTGCAGCTCTCCTTCGTGCTCGCGCTGACCGGTGGACTTGAAAACCCGTTCGCGGTGCTGATGGTCGCGCCCGTCATTATCTCGGCGATGGCGCTGGGCGCCCGGCCGACGGCCTTTCTGGCCGGCCTGGCGACGCTGCTTCTCAGCGTGCTGGCCGTTCTGCATCTCCCGCTGCCGTGGAACGGCGTGTCGCCGGTGCTGCCGGGGCGGTATATCGTGGGCATCTGGAGCGCCCACGTGGTGACCATGGTTTTCATCGCGGTCTATGCGTGGCGGGTATCGGGCGAGGAGCGCCGCATGTCGGACGCCCTGACCGCGACCCAGCTCGCGCTCGCCCGCGAGCAACGGCTCTCCGCGCTGGGCGGGCTGGCCGCCGCCGCCGCCCATGAGCTCGGCACGCCGCTCGGCACGATCGCCGTCATCGCCCGCGAACTCGAACGCGACATCACCGAACCCGGTGCGCTCGCCGAGGACATCGCGATGCTCCGCACCCAGGCGGATCGTTGCCGGGAGATCCTGGCGCAGCTCACCCAGCCCGGCGCGGAGCGCGAGGACGCGCTGCTCGGCCGCCAGCCGGCGCGAATCCTGTTCGAAACAATTGCGGAACCTTACGCGGGTCTCCGTCCCGATATAGAGATCGTCACGACGGGCTCGGGCGAGGGGCCGGAACCGAATGTTCCCCGGCTTCCCGAGATCGTGCACGGCGTGGCGAATTTCGTGGCCAATGCCGTACGGTTCGCGGAATCACGCGTGGACCTTGCGGTTTCCTGGACGCCCAGCCATATGACACTTACCATCAGGGACGACGGGCCCGGATTTTCGCCCGAGATCTTCGGCGCGTTGGGCGAGCCCTATGTCTCTAGCCGCAGGGACGATGACGAGACCTCCATGGGCCTCGGCATCTTCATCGCCAAGACGCTTCTGGAGCATACCGGCGCCAGGATCGCCTTCGCCAATCGGAGTACTGGCGCCGAAGTCCGCCTCGACTGGTCGCGCCGTGAAATGGAAGACAGTGTAGATGATGTCACAAAATAGCAGCCCCGCATCTGCGACGGTCCATCGCAGCCACAATCCCGCCCCGCATCCGCTTCTCATTGTCGACGACGACGACATCTTCCGCGAAAGACTATGCCGCGCGATGGAGCGCCGGGGCTTCGAGGCTCTCGGCGCCGCGAGCGTCGAGGAAGCCGTCGGGCTCGCGCGTGGACGCGCCATCCATTACGCCGTGATCGATCTCAAGCTCGGCTCGACCTCCGGCCTCGATCTGGTGCCGACCTTGCGTGCGGCGCAGCCCGATTGCCGGATCGTCATGCTCACCGGCTACGGCAATATCGCGACCGCCGTGGCGGCCATCAAGGCGGGCGCCGTCGATTATCTCGCCAAGCCGGCCGATGCCGACGACATCGAGGCCGCGCTGCTGGCCAAGAAGGCCGATAAGCCCGCGCCTCCGGCCCATCCGATGTCGGCCGACCGGGTTCGCTGGGAGCATATCCAGCGGATCTATGAGCTGTGCGACCGGAATGTTTCGGAAACCGCCCGGCAGCTCAATATGCACCGGCGTACGCTTCAGCGGATTTTGGCGAAGCACTCGCCCCGCTAGACCGGTCTTACGGTTTCGGGCGGAAAGTCAGGCGGAGGCGGCGGTCGGCCGGGCGTTGAACTTGTTCAGCGCCTGGGTAACGTAACGACCCTGGAAGGTGCGGAAGCCGCATTCGAGACCGATCTCCAGGGCGCGGCGCGAAGTCGCAGCCGGCAAGGACCACGCGGTTCACGCCCGCCCGCGCCACGGCGTCGGCAAACTGCGAGATCGCCTTGGGCGAAAGTGCCTGACCGATGGCGGGCGACCACACGACCTTCTCGAAATCCACATCCATCGCCTCGCGGTCGACGAGACCGAATGTCTGTAGCGACAGGCCGCCGATCGAGACGCGGTAATCCCGGTCGCGCAGGAAGTCGCGCGCGAACAGAAAAGCGTCGGTATTCACGAAAACGTCCACCACGTCGAGCTCGACCATCATGCGGCGGCCGATCTTCGGCCTGAAATCGCGGTCGAATCTGAGGAACTGCGCCGACAGCACGCTCTGGATGGGCAGTTTCAGGGATACCGGCAACTGGCCGCCCCGGGCCACGTCGGTCAACTCGCTCAGGATCCGGGGATTGACGATCTGCTGCATGCGGTGGAACAGCCACGGCTCCGCCTTCAGGTCGTGCTTCGGGGCCAGCACCCGCTCGATTGCATCGAACGAAATAAGGTAGTCGCAAAAGATCGGGCGCGGCGGCCCGGCATCGTCGATCCGGCAGGCGAGATGGCGCTGAATGAAGGGCGCGACATCCATCGACCCGAGCGTGGTCTCGGCGCGCGCAAGCTCCAGCGGCCCGATTCCGGGTTTCTTCGGCGCTTCTTCCTCGACCTCGTCGTTGTCGGGCAGTCCAAGCAGCGGATTGCCCATCATCTCGCGCCATTTCTCGATCAGCGCGGAAATGTCGCTCAGGAATTCGGTGTAATCGGTTTCGAGGTTGTACCAGGTGGCGAAGGGATCCGGTACGCCTTCCTCCGCCTCGTTCGCGAACAGCGGGTCCTGACGGAAGAAATAGCGCAGCTTGAAGATGACATCGTCAACCTCGGACGTCTTGGCGCCCTTGACGATGACGATCATGTCGCCGCTGGTCAGCCGGAAGAGCTGGCCGGCGTGCCGCTTGACCAGCGGGTCGAAGGTCTCGGCCGCGATCCGGAGGTGATGTTCCTGCCGCAGCTCGGGCTGGAGCCGGGACAAATGGACATGCACCGCGAGGCGTCCGGGCCGGTGATTGGCCAGGCGCTCGGCGTAATCGAGAAGCAGGTCCTCCTGGTTGGGAAGCTGTTCCTTTTGGGTCATGCCAATGGCGACTGAGTCACGACGTGAAATTGTCCTGATAGATCCGGCTGGACTCCCGGCGTGCGGTATCGGCATGCGGAGGGGAGGGTTTGGGGCCGACGGTACTTGTCTAAAATTTGGCTTGTCTCAATTACAATTTGGTTAAAGGCCAAGGGTTTGCGTCACTTCCGGCGGATTTCTCAGTCACTCCTTGTGGAACCACCAGGCCTTCTCGTTGATCGAGTAGATCGGCTTGTAATGATGCACGGCGCTCGCCGGGATGACGTCGGAGATCTGGTTGTCCAGCAGCATGGCCTTGCCCTTGACGAAAACGATGAGAACGGCGTGGGGAACGCCGAGATTGAGGTCCTGCAGCACGACGATGCGGAGATCGTCGGCGCTGTAGCCGAGGAGGCGGAGCGACATGTATTTCGCGATCGCATAGTCCTCGCAGTCCCCGCTCTTGCGGAAGAACTGGTCCGGCGTGGCCCAATAGTCCGGAACGCCCCAGTTCACGGGGTCGGTGATATAGGGGCTGCGGTTCATGGTGCGGTTGACGGTGTCGAGCTGTTCGGCCACGGGGCGATTCTTGAGGCCGGCCAACAGCTTGAGCCAATCCACGTGAAAGCACGGCATGACCAGGCTCGGCGTGCATTTTGCCTTGTCGGCGACCTCCTCGCCGTGAAACCGGGCCAGCATACCGGTCCATTTGGTGAACGGCTCGATGCGGGTGCTTTCCACCTCGCTGGTCCCGAAATAGGACGGGTGGGGCCCCGCGGGCGCGGGCGTGGCGGCGTCGGCCGGGCGTGCGGCGTAAAGGCCCGTGAATATGGTTAACGCCAGCGCCAGCGGCGCCAGGTATTCGGGTCTCAACAGGCGCCGGAAACGTTGCACGCTCTTACTCGCCGATCCACTCGTTACGGTTAATCAAATCTTAGGGGGCGGGGCCTTAACAACGGTTTAAGCCCGAACGGGCAAACCCGCCCGGTCTTCCGTTCCGGAAGCCGCGTCTCCGGTTTATTCGATAGTTCTTCTGGGGAGACGGATCCTGAGCGATCCAGAGCAACCGACCGCACCAGCCGTAACATCATCCGTTTCGGCACCGAAATGGACCATCGCGGTGACCGTCATGGTCGTCGCGGCGGTATTCCTGACCGGCCTCGCGGCCGTGTGGCGCTATGCCGATGCCGCACGCGAGCGCGATCTCTACGAATGGCAACTTCGCCTCGGCCTCGTCGCCGACAGCCGCGCCGCCGCCGTCGAGGACTGGCTGCAGTCACAGCGCGACGTCATCGCCGGGCTCGCCGAGAACACCTCGCTGCGGCTCTATGTCACAACGCTCACCGCCGGCGACGCCAAATCCGCGGCGCCGGACTATGCCAGCGAATATCTCGGGACATTGCTCAAGGCGACGGCCAGCCGCTCCGGCTTCGACGTGCCCGCGCCGGATACGAGCCTGCCCGCGAACACCCCGCGCCCCCATGCCGCCGGTCTCGCCATCCTGGACGCCTCCGGCAAGACGCTGGTGGAAACCGCCGGTATGCCGATGCTCACGGACGCCATGCGCGCGGCGCTTGCCTCGACGCGCGGCGACGATGTCGCCCTGTCGCCTGTCTTCTCCGGGGCCGACGGCGCCGCGTCGGTCGGCTTCATCGCCGCGATCTACGGCGTGCAGGCGGATCCGGACGCCAAGCCCGTCGGCTATGTCGCGGGAATCCGCCGCCTCGCTCCCGGTCTCTGGCAGCGGCTCGTCCAGCCGGGCGACGTGACGCGCACCGGCGATACCTATCTCGTCAGACGATCGGGCGCCGAGATCGAATTCCTCTCGCCGCTCAAGACCGGCGGCGAGCCGTTGACGCGCAGTGTGCCGGCCGACATGCCTCATCTCGCGGAGGCCTATGCCGTCAGCTCGCCCGGCGGCTTCGCGCGGGCCCGGAATTTCGAGGGCACCGAGGTGCTCGTCACCGGCCGCAAGATCGAGGGCGCGCCCTGGACGCTGGTCCGGACCGTCGGCGCGGACGAAGCGCTCGGCGCGATCGAGGCGCGGCGCTGGCAGTTCCTTGTCGCGGTCGGGTTCCTGGGGCTCGCGGTCGCTCTCGCCTTCCTGTTGCTCTGGCGCCATGCGGTGTCCGTGAGGCTCGCCAGGGTGGCGGCCGAGAATCGCCGGCTTGCCGATCTCCATGCCCATCTCGGTTCGTTTCTGACGCTCGTGACCGACAGCCAGCCGACGGTCATCTCGGTCGTCGACGGGACCGGCCATTATCGCTTCGCCAACGCCAAGGCCGCCGCCGAGGCGGGCGTCCCGGCCGCCGACATGCAGGGCAAGACGCTGGCGGCGGTGCTGGGCCCGGCGCGGGCG
The DNA here is from genome assembly GCA_963822835.1 of uncultured Alphaproteobacteria bacterium. Lineage (GTDB taxonomy): Bacteria > Pseudomonadota > Alphaproteobacteria > CAVTAV01 > CAVTAV01 > CAVTAV01. The sequence continues at coordinate 223,313 of CAWGIZ010000010.1, forward strand.
GAACCGCTCGCCGCGCTGAACGCAAAAGTTCTGGAGTCGGGCGAAACGGTATCGGGCGTCTTCGAATGGACGGATGGCGATTCGGCGCGGCACATCAAATATGACCACATCCCGGTGCCGCTCGCGCCGGAGGACGGGGCGGCCGGCGGTCCCGGCGTGCTGATGATCCACGAGGACGTCACCGATCTCGTGCAGCAGCGCCTGCGCCGGGAGAAGAGCCTGAGGGCGCTGGTCTCCGCGCTATTGCTGATCATCGACAAGCGCGACCCCTACAGCGCGGAACATTCGATCCGCGTCTCGTCCGTCGCCGGTTTGATCGCCCGCGGCATGGGGCTATCGCGGGTCGATATCGAGACCGCGCAGCTCGCGGCGGCGCTCAGCAATGTCGGCAAGATCTTCACGCCGCGCGCGATTCTCACCAAATCGGGGCCGCTTACCGACGAGGAGCTGGCGCTGGTGCGCGACAATATGCTCGCCTCGGCCGAACTGCTCGCAGACGTGGATTTCGACGGGCCGGTGGTGGAGACGATCCGCCAGATGCAGGCCCATTGGGATGGAACCGGCCGCCCCGAGGGGCTGAGGGCCGAGGATATCCTGGTCACGGCGCGCGTCGTGGCGGTCGCCAACGCTTTTGTCGGCATGGTGAGCCCGAGGGCCTACCGCAATGCAATGCCGCTTGATTCCGCAGTTGCGGTGTTGCTCGACAAAGCTAATATTATATTCGATCGCCGCCCGGTGGTTGCCTTGACCCATATTCTAGACAACCAGGGCGGACGTGAGCTTTGGGCCCGGTTTGGCGACATATCCGACTCCAGCGAGTCGTAACCGGGTTTTCCGGGGACAGCGCGAAGCTAGACAGTCGACAACGGAACGTTCACGGAGTTGGGTGATGCTGTTCCGCAAATGGTAGGCATGCTGGAAAGTTTCTTTGGACTGAAGCGGGACCGGGAACGGCGCGAGTCGCGTGTACCCGCCGGCAAGCGCGTCTACGCGATCGGCGATATTCACGGCCGGCCGGATCTATTGAGAAAGATCCACGAACAGATTCTCGACGACGTTGCCGGGCGCGATCCGGCGGAAAATATCGTCATCTATCTCGGAGACTATGTCGACCGCGGCCATGACAGCCGGGGCGTGCTGGATATCCTGATCCATCAGCCGCTGCCGGGCTTCCGTTCGATCCATCTGATGGGAAACCATGAGGACTTCATGGTGCGGTTCCTGGAGGATCCCAAGCTCGGGCCGCCCTGGATCACCAATGGCGGCAATGCGACCCTGCTCAGTTACGGCGTGGCGCTGCAGAAAATCTACAACGAGGAATCGCTGAAGGAGGGCCGCAACCTCCTGATGTCGCGCCTGCCGCCGCCGCACTGGATTTTCCTGCAGGGGCTGAAGACGCATCATATCGAGGGCGATTTCCTGTTCGTCCATGCCGGCATCCGTCCGGGCGTGCCGACCGGCGAGCAGGAACCCCAGGACATGATGTGGATCCGCGACGACTTCCTGAATTCGGAAGCCGAGCACGATTATGTCGTGGTGCACGGCCATTCGATCCATCCGAAGGCCGAGATCCTCGACAATCGCATCGGCATCGATACCGGCGCCTATGCCACCGGCAGGCTCACCTGTCTGGTGCTCGACGGCGGCAAGAAAGATCTCATCACCACCTGAGCCGTCCTTGGCCGATTTCCCGGATAGGAACACAGGCCTGCTGGCCGGGCAGGGCCTTTCGCGCTATATTATAGGCACGTGGCCGGGCTTCGACCCGGTGACGCATTAACCCCCGCAATGCCTGTGCGGGGGCTTCTGGAGCGCCATCGCCGCGGGGTGACGACTCCTAGCCTGAGATGCAAAGATCGCAAACCGCCGGGCTGAACAGGCCCGGCGGTTTTGTCTCCGGGCTCTAGAACGCGGGATCCATCACGTGATGCAGCCGGGCGGCGGCGCGACGCGCGAAACGAAGCGTCTCGGCGCGGCGGCGGGTGGCGTTCATCCTGATCTCGTCGGCCTCGCGCCGGATCGACGCGCCGAAACGGTCGGCGACGATGATGCCGGCGCGGCGCATCGATGTATCGTCCCTGTCGAAGGCGCCCGTCGGGAAATCGGCGGCGACGGCGAAATAGAAGCGGTCGCAGAAGTCCAGATAGTCCGGCCATTTGCTGTCGGACCGGAAATCGGGCAGGCCGGACTTCACCTCGGCGATCATGATCATGCCCTTGCGGTTGATCCCGGCGACGTCGGCCCGCCGGCCGTTGCCGAGCGGATATTCGATGATCGGCGCATAGCCCATATGGCGGAACAACCGGCACACACCGCGCGCCAGATCCTCCGCCGTCAACCGTTCCGTTTCCGAAACGGCGTCAGCCTGCGGGGACATTACCTCTGTTGCGCGGGGCCCGAGGCCAAGCGTCGGTCCAAGCAGATCCTTTCGGTCTGTCCATTCCTCAATTCCCCTCGTCCCCCGTCGACACGGCACCATGTCGTCAAAAAAACCGCTCAAAATTGCTGCTATGCACAATAAGCGCTACCAAAAGGCTAAATCATGAACAAAACGGGATCAATAGGGGGTGCGGTCTTCGGTCAGCGAATCACTGCGTCACTCGCTTTCACAGAGATGTCATATTCGATAAGGTCTATGCCCTGACATTTCGGTCCTGTCGGGGCCGCTCGATCGAGGGAGATTCCTATGGCACTTGGCGGCCGCATCAAGGAGTTGTTGGGCATCGAGCTTCCCGTCATTCAGGCGCCGATGGCCGGCTCGGCCGGTAGGGATCTGGCAATCGCCGTATCCGAAGCGGGCGGGCTGGGCTCGTTGCCCTGCGCCATGCTCACGCCGGATCAGATCACGGCGGCGGTCGGCGTCATTCGCCAGCGCACCGCGCGGCCGTTCAATCTGAATTTCTTCTGCCATGCGATGCCGAAGGACGATCCCGGCGCGATAGCGCGCTGGGAAAGGCGGCTTGCGCCCTATTACACCGAGTTTGGGGCGAAGCCCTCGGCGGGCGGCCCGTCGCGAGCGCCGTTCGACGAACGGCTTTGTGAGATCGTCGAGGAGACAAAGCCGGCCGTCGTCAGCTTTCATTTCGGTCTGCCGCCAAAGCCGCTTCTGGAAAGGGTGAGGGCGACCGGTGCGAGGATTTGTCGTCGGCGACCACTCCGTTCGAGGCTGATGTCCTGAGCGATGCCGGCTGCGACGCCATCATCGCGCAAGGCTTCGAGGCTGGCGGTCATCGCGGCATGTTCCTGTCGGAGGACATCTCCACCCAGGTCGGGACCATGGCACTGGTGCCGCTCATCGTGGACCGCGTGAAGGTACCGGTCATTGCGGCGGGCGGGATTGCGGACGCACGCGGTGTTGCGGCGGCTTTCGCTCTCGGCGCATCGGCGGTGCAGATCGGGACGGCCTATCTGCGGTCGCCGGAGGCAAGCCCGAATGCGTTCCATCTCAAGGCGCTCGAAGATGCCGGAAAGTCCGAGACCGTTCTCACAAATGTGTTCTCCGGTCGTCCGGCGCGCGGGCTTGTCAATCGGGCCGTCCGCGAGCTGGGACCTATGAGTGCAGAGGCCCCGGCCTTTCCGAACGCCGCCGGCCGCATCGGGCCGGTGCGGTCGGCGGCGGAGTCTCAGGGAAAGGCGGACTTCACGCCGCTCTGGGCCGGGCAGGCCGCTGCCATTGCGCGCGCCGAACCGGCCGGCGAATTTACGAAGCGCATCGCTGCCGAAGCGGGGACTCTTTTGCGACGGATCGCGCCGCTCTAGCGGCAGGCTAAAGATTCCCGCCGGGATGATGCAGGGCGTGGCGGGTGAGCTGGCTCGTGAGGTACTCGAAGGCGTCGTCCACCGAATCCGTGTAGTGGAACAGCTTCACGTCCTCCGGGCTGATCGTGCCGTAGTCGATCATGGGCTGGAAATTGAGGATCTTGTCCCAGAAAGCCTTGCCGAAGAACACGACCGGGAGCGGCTTGTGGATCTTCTTGGTCTGAATGAGCGTGATCACTTCCATGAACTCGTCGAGCGTGCCGAAGCCGCCCGGCATCACGATCATCGCCTTGGCGAGATAGCTGAACCAGAATTTCCGCATGAAGAAATAGTGGAACTCGAAGGAGAGCTCCCGGGTGATATAGGGGTTCGGGTGCTGCTCCTGGCGGCAGTGAAATGCCGAGACCGACGCTCTGGCCGCGCGCATCCGAGGCGCCGCGATTGGCCGCTTCCATGATGCCCGGCCCGCCACCCGAACAGACGACGAAGCGCCGGTCGGTGCCCTTGAGGCCCTTCGACCATTCGGTCAGCCGCCGGGCCAGCTCGCGGGTGTCTTCGTAATAGCGGGAGAGCTCCAGCTGTTTCTCGGCCTCCGGCGATACCTTGCCGCTCGCCTTTTCGGCGTCGACATAGTGCTGGGCCTGCTCGCGGCTCATGATCCGCGCCGAGCCGAAGAACACGATGGTGTCGCGCACCCTCAGCTCGTCGAAGCGCTGCTGGGGCTCGAAATATTCCGCCAGGATGCGCAAGGGGCGCGCCGACGAGCTGTTGAGGAAGTGGGGGTCTTTATAGGCTTTTACGGGGCGGTATTTCTTCCCGGTCGTATTCATGGAGTGCAACTCGAATAGATAGTGGTGGTGCTGCCCACCGGATACCCATCCTATCGCGCGGGCGATTGCGAATAGGTTACAGGCGCGATTCCGGTGGCCTTCCTCCTTTATATGGGGTGGAAAGCGGCCGGATTCAGGCCATGGGCGGCCTCAACGCGGATTTAGGGCAAGATCGAAGCGATGGAAGCCGGATGGAATTCGGACCGTGCGGCGGCTATCTTGCAAAGCGGCCGACGAACCTGAAGATCAGCAACAGGAGGAATGCCCTTGAAACCGACGCTCTATGCACATCCATTTTCCTCCTACTGCCAGAAGGCACTGATCGCGCTCTATGAAAATGGCACACCGTTCGATTATCGCAGCCTCGAGGATGCATCGGCCAATGCGGAGCTAGAGGCTCTATGGCCGATCAAGAAGTTTCCGGTGCTCGTGGACGGCGGCGAGCCGATCCTCGAGGCGACCATCATCATCGAATATCTGGCGCTTAATCATCCCGGCACCTCGGAGCTGATCCCGGCCGACCCGGCCCAAGCGCTCGAGGCCCGCATGATGGACCGGGTGTTCGACAATTACGTCATGACCCCGATGCAGAAGATCGTCGGCGACCGGCTCCGGGCGGAAGCGGACCGCGATCCCCACGGCGTGAAGGAGGCACGGGCGCTGCTCGACAAATCCTATGCCTGGCTCGACGGCGTCATGGCGGGCCGGACCTGGGCGGCGGGGGAGGCGTTCAGCCTTGCCGATTGCGCCGCCGCGCCGTCGCTGTTCTATGCCGATTGGGTGCATGAGATCGGGGGCCGCTTCCCGCATCTTGGCGCGTACCGGGCGCGGCTGTTGGCCCGGCCGTCCTTTGCCCGCGCGGTGGACGAGGCGCGGCCTTACCGCGCCTATTTCCCGCTTGGGGCGCCAGATCGGGACTGACAACCGGGATTAAGCCCCGCGCCTAGTGCTCGACCGCGCCTTCCGCGCCGATGCCGGTTTGGGAGCGGACGTTCTGGATCTCGAAGCCTTCGCGGTCGATCGCCGCGCGCTTGCTCTTGTCGGTCACCGAGAAGAACCAGATGCAGATGAAGGCGAGCATCATCGAGTGCAGCGCCGGATAGGAATAGGGGAAGATCGGCTCGGCATGGCCGAGGATCTGCACCCAGACGACCGGCCCGAGCGCCACCAGCACCATCGCCGAGATCAGCCCGGCGAAACCGCCGATGAAGGCGCCGCGCGTCGTCAGCCCTTTCCAGTACATGGAGAGAATCAGCACCGGGAAATTGGCGGCCGCCGCGACCGACAGGCCGAGGCTCACCATGAAGGCGACATTCTGCTTCTCGAACACGATGCCGAAGAACACGGCCACGATGCCGACGCAGATGGCGGCGATGCGCGAGACCATGACCTCTTCCTTCTCGCTCGCCTCGCCCTTGCGGAACACCTGGCCGTAGAGATCGTGCGAAACGGCGGAGGCACCGGCGAGCGTGAGGCCGGCGACGACGGCGAGAATCGTCGCGAAGGCGACCGCCGAGATGAAGCCGAAAAAGACGTCGCCGCCGACCGCATCCGCCAGATGCACCACGGCCATGTTCGAGCCGCCGATCAACCCGCCATCGGGGCCGAGAATTCCGGCCGGCCGGCCAGCACCGAGATCGCGCCGTAGCCCATGACATAGGTCGCGAAGAACACGACGAACACGATCACGAGGGTGACGAAGATCGAGGACCGCGCTTCCTTGGAATCGGGCACGGTGAAGAACCGCATCAGCACATGCGGCAGGCCAATAACGCCAAGGCTTACGGCGATCGAGAGCGAGGCGACCGAGATCGCGTCCGGCGCGGCCGCGCCCGGCGCCATGATCGCCATGTGCTTGGGATGCATGGCCACCGCCGCCTCGAACATGCCCTCGATGCTGAAGCCGAAGCGCCAAGCACGAGCACCGTGATCACCGCGGTCGCGAAGATCAGCAGCATGGCCTTGATGATCTGCACCCAGGTCGTCGCCAGCATGCCGCCGAGGCTCACATAGAGAATCATCAGCACGCCGACGAGGGTCACGGCATAGGCATACTGGATGCCGAACAGCACCTCGATCAGCGCGCCCGCGCCGACCATCTGCGCCACCATGTAGAAGATCACGACGACGAGCGTGCTGCATGCCCCGAAGGCCTTCATTGACACCGGCTCCAGACGGAAGCTCGCGACGTCCGTGAAGGTGTATTTGCCGAGATTGCGGAAGCGCTCCGCCATCAGGAAGATCAGCACCGAGAAACCGGCGAGCGGCCCGAGGATGTAGATCATCGAATCGTAGCCGGTGGTGTACATCAGCCCGGTGACGCCGAGAATCGTGGCGGCGGACATGAAGTCGCCGGAGATCGCGAGCCCGTTCTGCCAGCCCTTGATCTGGCCGCCGGCGGCATAGAAGTCCTTGCGCGTCTTGATGCGCCGCGCGGCCCACCAGGTGATGCCGAGCGTGCTCAGCATGACGATGATGAACATCGCGATGGCGAGGCCGCTCGGTTTCTTCATGCCGGAATCGGCGGCGAAGGCGGCGGTCGGTATGAGGAAGGCGAGAAGCGACAGAAGGACCGTCTTCATTGGCCCGCCCCCTTGTTCTCGGTGGCTTCCTTGACGATCTCGCGGATCAGCCGGTCGAAATCCTTGTTCGCGCGCCGGACATAGAAGCCGCTCGCGCAAAGGCAAACGAGCGCGACGATCACGCCGACCGGAAAGCCGATCGAGATCACGCTTCCCTCGGCGATAGGCGTGCCCAGAAACTGCCGCGCGAAGCCCATCATCAGGATGAAACTCGTGAAGGCGACGACCACGATGGCGGTCAGTACCCAGCCCAAAACGCTGCGCTCACGCGCAAGGGCGTGGTAGCGCGGGTTCGCTTTGACCCGTTCGATAATCTCGTCGGACATAATCCCCCCAAAGCTCGGTAGTGCGCGTCCATTGGTCTCGCCCCGATGGGGCGGGCAAGTGGAGTTTGGTCAAGCCGGCGGGCAAAGGCAAGAACGCTTGGCCGCCCGGTTCTAGTGCTGCGACTGAAGTTTCTTGGCGACGGCCTGGGCCTCGGCGAGCACGCGCAGGAAATTGCCGCTCCAGATCTTGCCGATCTGCTTCTCGGTATAGCCGCGCCGCACCAGCTCGGCGGTGACGTTGCGGGTCTGGCTGGCGTCGTTGAAGCCCTCGATGCCGCCGCCGCCGCCGAAATCGGTCGAGATGCCGACATGGTCGATGCCCATGATCTTCACGGCGTAATCGATGTGATCGACGAAATCCTTCACCGTTGCGCGCGGCCAGCGTTCGTCGAAGGCCTTCATCTGGATTTCGTATTGCTGTTTGCGGCCCGGCGAGAGTTTTTTCAGATCTTCCGGGCTCTTGAGGTCGAGCGCGGCCATGAGCTCCTTGATGGCCTGCGTCTTTTCCTTCGGCACCGGCCGCAGATAGGAATCATAGGCGACCACCTGCAGCACGCCGCCCTGCTTGGCGAGCGCCCGCATTTCCTCGTCGTCGAGATTGCGCGGATGCGGGTTGACGCTCGCGACCCCGGAATGCGACGCGATCACCGGCGCTTTCGAATTCGGCGATCGCCTGCATCGTGGTGGTCTTCGCGGTGTGCGAGACGTCGACCAGGATGCCGGCCCGGTTGAGCTCCGCGACGACCTGCTTGCCGAACGGGCTGAGGCCGCCCCATTCCGGTCCCTTGTCGCCGAGATCGGGCCGCGGGATCGAGGAATCGCCGATGTCGTTGTTGCCGAAATGGGTCAGAGTCATGTAGCGCGCGCCGCGCTTGTAATAGTCCTCGATCAGCGAGAGATCCTTGCCGATCACATAGCCGTTCTCGATGCCGATCAGAGCGACCAGCTTGCCTTCCTTGTGAATCCGGCGAACGTCGTCCGCCGAATAGGCGATCTGTATGCGGTCCGGATACATCGTGTCGGCCATGCGGTGGATGGCGTTGAACTTGGTCAGCGCGTCCTCTTTCGCCTTGGCATAGCCTTCCGGCGTGCGCGGCCCCTGCGCGACATAGACGATGAAGGTCGCCACATCGAGGCCGCCTTCCTTCATCTTCACGAGATCGACCTGATCCTCGCCCCGCTTGCCCGGATCGTCCGCGTCCGTCGCCCAGTCGAAGGGAATGTCGTCATGAGAATCGAGGGTGATGACGTCTTTCTGGATCCGGTCGACCTTGGCCTCGAATGCCGCGTCGTCCGCCGCCAGCGCCGACACTGATGCCGCGCCGAGCAGCAGGCTGCCGAGAACCACCCCGTATCCAAATATGCGCATCGGCTTCACCCCCTCGTTTGGCCCGCTCGTCTGGCCGCATCATCCGCCGGCGAGTATAGCGGCTGGAGCAGGTGGTGCACGATCTAAGAGTGCCGCTCGCCAGGCATGTCGTCGCGGCCCGGGCGCCACAAAAGAAAAAGGCCGGCGGGATTAACCGCCGGCCTTGGAATTTGGTGGAGCCAATCGGAATCGAACCGACGACCTCTTGAATGCCATTCAAGCGCTCTCCCAACTGAGCTATGGCCCCAAACTCCGGTCCCGATTCTTGTTGCCGCGCCGTTGGGCGGCGCTGAGGTCGGGCCTCGAATTCAGATTTCGGAAGGAACCTAGGGTCAGCCTCGCCGACAATCAAGCCCATTTGCATTCTTGCCTGCAAAGGGCCTGGGTGGGGAGGCCGATTCCCTACTCGTCGTCGCTCCGCGCATCGCGGACGTCGACCGGATCCTCATCGTCTTCGTCCAGATCGTCCACGTCGCCGAGCACATCGTCATCGTCGTCGATGTCGATATCCTCCTCGTCATCGTCGACGTCCTCGATTTCCGCCGCGGTCTCTTTCACGGCCGCCTTGACGGGCTTCGGCGCCTCCTCGACCAATTGAGGCGCGCGGGACTTCAGGATGACCTCGGGGACATGCTCCGTGCCGCAGGACGGGCAGACAATCGGGTCGTTTTCCATGTCATAGAACCGGGCGCCGCATTTGCTGCAATGGCGCTTGGTTCCCCATTCCGGTTTTGACACTGACTTCACTCCAGAATGCGTTTGAAAATTCGAGCGCACCCCAATGACACGATTGAAGGGGCGTGTCAAAAGGTAACTCGCGCGGGGCAAGGCTTCCCTTGCTATCCCTTGTTCGGGCGGTTTTGTGAGCGGTGCGCTTCCGCGTGTCAAGGGGCTGCGAACGAACGCGATGGCCGTGCCCGCGACTATGGCGGCAGGCCGTCCGTTATGCTAGAGACGAACCCGGCCGCTACAGGCTTCATTCCGCAAGGCTTTCCCAGAGGTATTCGTGACCGTTCTTCGTTCCTCGCAGTCCCGTCCGCTGACCGGCGAGGTCACGGCTCCCGGCGACAAATCGATCTCGCACCGCGCGCTTATCATGGGGGCATTCAGCATCGGCGAGACGCGGATTACCGGGCTTCTGGAAGGCGATGACGTTCTGCGCACCGCGGCGGCGGTCGAGGCGCTGGGGGCCAGGGTCGCGCGCGACGGGCGACGGCGAATGGCGCGTCCAGGGCGTCGGAATCGGCGGCTTCCGCGAGCCCGAAGACGTGCTCGACATGGGAAATTCCGGCACCGGTTCCCGGCTTCTGATGGGCGCGGTGGCCACGAGCCCCATCGTCACCACCTTCACGCGGCGACGCCTCGCTGCGCGGCCGGCCGATGAAGCGCGTGACCGAACCTCTCAAACGAATGGGTGCAAGCTTCGTGTCGCGCTCCGGCGGGCTGTCTGCCGATTTCCGTGACCGGCGCGCGGGCGCCGATGCCGATCCGCTACGAGATGCCGGTATCCTCGGCCCAGGTGAAATCGGCGATTCTGCTGGCCGGCCTCAACGCGCCGGGCCGCACGACGGTCGTCGAACCGGCCCCGACCCGCGACCACACCGAGCGGCTCCTGACCTATTTCGGCGCCGACGGTGGACACCCGGGGCCTGGTCGGCGGCCGGCGCGAGATTACCGTCAGCGGCCAGCCCGAGCTCACGGCTCGCGATATCGACGTGCCGGGCGATCCGTCCTCTGCGGCCTTTCTCATCACCGCGGCGATTCTGGTGCCGGGTTCGGAAATTCTGGTGCGCAATGTCGGCCTCAATCCGCATCGCACCGGCTATTTCGAGACCCTTCGCGAGATGGGCGCGAGCATTGTCTATGAAAATGTGCGCGAGGTGGGCGGCGAGCCGGTCGCGGATATCGCCGTGCGTTCCGGGCCCTTGAAGGGCGTCGAGGTGCCGGCCGAGCGCGCGCCTTCCATGATCGACGAATATCCGATCCTGAGCATCGCGGCGGCGGCTGCGAGCGGCACCACCATCATGAACGGCGTCGGCGAGTTGCGCGTCAAGGAAAGCGACCGGGTCGCGGCGATGGCTGCCGGGCTGGAAGCCATCGGCGTGTCGGTCGAGACGACGCGCCGAAACCATGACGGTCACCGGCAAGGGCGATCAACCGGTCAAGGGCGGCGCGCGCATCCAGACCTTCCACGACCACCGCATCGCCATGTCCTTCCTCGTCATGGGGCTGGCCTCGGAAGCGCCGATCGAGATCGACGACGATTCGATGATCGCGACCAGCTTCCCGACCTTTAAAGCCCTGATGGCCGCGATCGGCGCCAGGTTCGAGGAGGCCGACGCCGCATCGCCCGCGCCCGCCGAAGCGGCAGAGCCCGCGCAATGATCGTCGCGATCGACGGACTCGCGGCGTCGGGCAAGGGAACCCTCGCCAAGAGACTGTCGGCGGAACTCGGTCTCGCGCATCTCGATTCCGGGCTGATCTACCGCGCGGTCGGCTGGAAAGTGCTTCAGGACGGCGGCGCGGATCTCGAGTCCGCCGCGATCATGGCGGCGATCACGCTCCGGGCGGAGGATCTCAACAATCCCGATCTGCGCACGGAAATCGTGGCCCAGGCGGCCTCTAAAGTGGCGGCGATCCCCGAGGTCCGGAAGGCCGTGCTCGACTTCCAGCGCAACTTCGCCAAGCAGCCGCCGGGCGGCGCAAAAGGAGCCGTTCTGGACGGCCGCGACATCGGCACGGTGGTCTGCCCCGATGCCGACGTGAAGATCTTCGTGACCGCGTCCCGGGAGGTGAGGGCGCGGCGCCGCTTCGAGGAGTTGAAGCCCGGCCATCCCGATCTCACCTACGAGACGGTCGCCGCCGAGATCGCCGAACGCGACCGGCGGGACACGGAAAGAGCGGTTGCGCCTGCCGTTCCGGCCGCCGACGCGCACTTGCTCGACACCACGAATTTGTCTATAGACACCGTGGTCGCGCAGGCGAAAGCGCTGGTTTTGGGCGCGGGTCTATAGTATGACCGCCCGGTTCCGCCGGTCCCTTGGCCGGGTTTGCCCCTCGAGGTAAGCCCGAAAGAGCCCGGCCTTAAGTGTTGGAACGCGTATTCCAGACGGGATCGATCGGCGCGCGACACGTCACCGATTTCCTGGGCAGAACGGCCGCGTGGCGGCCCGAAGCGAGGAATTGGCGGGCGTCGACGATAACGAAACGACATCAAGACCCCCGGATACAACCGGGAGGCCGGTAATGAACGAACGAAGGTAGTTAGGATAGAGAATGGCTAATAGCACGGGTTCCGCATCCGCGGAGAAACTCCCCACCAAAGAAGATTTTGCGGCGCTCTTGGAAGAGAGCTTCGGCGCCACGCCGGGCCTCGAGGGCACGGTCGTTAAAGGCACGGTCGTCGGCATCGAGAACGATATGGCGGTGATCGACGTCGGCCTGAAGTCCGAGGGCCGCGTGCCAGTGAAGGATTTCGGCGCGCCGGGACAGGCCTCCGAGATCAAGATCGGCGACGAGGTCGAGGTGTTCCTCGACCGCATGGAAAACGCGCACGGCGAAGCGGTGCATCAGCCGCGAGAAGGCCCGCCGCGAGGAAGCCTGGACCATCTGGAGAAGGCGTTCGAGAAGAACGAGCGCGTCGACGGCGTGATCTTCGGCCGCGTCAAGGGCGGCTTCACGGTCGACCTGTCGGGCGCCGTGGCGTTCCTGCCGGGCAGCCAGGTCGATGTCCGCCCGGTGCGCGACGTCACCCCGCTGATGAACATTCCGCAGCCGTTCCAGATCCTGAAAATGGACCGCCGCCGCGGCAATATCGTGGTGTCGCGCCGCGCCGTTCTGGAAGAGGCCCGCGCCGAAGCCCGCACCGAGCTGATCTCGGTCCTCAAGGAGGGCCAGGTGCTCGAAGGCGTGGTCAAGAACATCACCGATTACGGTGCGTTCGTCGATCTCGGCGGCATCGACGGCCTGCTGCACGTCACCGATATCGCGTGGCGCCGCGTCGGCCATCCGACCGAGGCGCTGAGCATCGGCCAGACGGTCAATGTCCAGGTCATCAAGGTGAACCCCGAGACCCAGCGCATCAGCCTCGGCATGAAGCAGCTCGAGGCCGATCCGTGGGAAGGCGTCGACGTGAAGTATCCGGTCGGCGTGAAGTTCACCGGCCGCGTCACCAATATCACCGACTACGGCGCCTTCGTGGAGCTGGAGCCGGGCGTCGAGGGCCTGGTCCACGTCTCCGAGATGAGCTGGACCAAGAAGAACGTCCATCCGGGCAAGATCGTCTCCACCAGCCAGGAAGTCGAGGTCATGGTCCTCGACGTCGATCCGAAGAAGCGCCGGATCAGCCTGGGCCTGAAGCAGTGCATGGAGAATCCCTGGACCGACTTCGCCGCAGAAATATCCGGTCGGTACGCAGATCGAGGGCGAGATCAAGAACATCACCGAATTCGGTCTGTTCGTCGGCCTCGAGGACGGCATCGACGGCATGGTCCATCTGTCCGATCTCGACTGGGAGACCCCGGCGACGAGGCGATCAAGAACTACAAGAAGGGCGATGTCGTCAAAGGCGTGGTTCTCGATGTCGATATCGAGAAGGAACGCGTCAGCCTCGGCATCAAGCAGCTGACCGCCGATCCGATCAAGTCCGTCGGCACCCTGAAGAAGGGCGACGTCGTGACCTGCACGGTCGCCGGTGTCCAGGACAACGGCATCGAGGTGACGGTCGGCGACGGCATGCATGCCTTCATCCGCCGCAGCGATCTGGCCCGCGACCGCTCCGAGCAGCGTCCGGACAAGTTCGCGGTCGGCGACAAGGTCGACGCCCAGGTGACCAATTTCGACAAGGCCTCGCGCAAGATCACGCTCTCCATCAAGGCGCGCGAGATCTCCGAGGAGAAGGAAGCGGTCGCCCAATACGGTTCGTCCGATAGCGGCGCGAGCCTCGGCGACATCCTCGGCGCCGCCATCAGCAAGGCCCGCGAAGCCGCGGACGGCAGCGATGACGACGAAGATGAGGCCGATGCCAAGCCGGCGAAGAAGGCCAAGTCATCCAAGGCCAAGAAAGAGGCCGACGCGGATGATGCGGACGATTCGGCCGACTGATCCTCAAAACTCTCTGATGCCTTGGGCTGCGGCGGTTCCGCCGCAGCCCGGGCAGGAGGGGTCGAATGTCTTCTGAGATCGATACCATCATCGATCGCCGGCGTCTGAAGCGGCGGGTCACCTTCTGGCGCTTCGCCGCCGTCATAGCCTTCATTCTGCTCGTTCTCGCGATCGCGACGCCGAGCGGCGGCACGCTCTGGACCGGCAACCACATCGCCCGGATCTCGATCAACGACGTGATCACCGGCAAACCGGATCGAATTGCGCTTCTCGACAGAATCGCCAAGGACAAGAGCGCCAAGGCGCTGATCGTCCGGATCAACAGCCCGGGCGGCACGATCACCGGCAGCGAGGAGCTTTACCATGCGCTCCGCCGGGTCGCCGCCGAGAAGCCCGTGGTCGGCGTGATCGGGTCCGTGGGCGCGTCCGGCGCCTATATCGCGGCGCTCGCCACCGACTATATCTTCGCCCGCGAAACCTCCATGACCGGCTCTATCGGCGTGATTTTCCAGGCGCCCGAATTCTCCGGCCTGATGGATAAGCTCGGCATCAAGGTCGAGCAGATCACCAGCGGCCCCCTGAAGGGCGATCCTTCCGAATTCGCCCCGATGAGCGACAAGGCCCGTGAAGTCTACAAGGCCTTGATCATGGACGGTTACGACTGGTTCGCCGGGCTCGTCGCCGAGCGCCGCAATCTACCGCTCGACGAGGTCAAGCGCCTTGCCGACGGCCGCGTCTATACCGGGCGGCAGGCCGTCGACGACAAGCTGATCGATGCCCTGGGCGGCGAGGGAGATGCCCGCGCCTGGCTCGCGACCGAGAAGAATATCGCGCAAAATCTGCCCGTAGTTGACGAGGACATCGATCACGAGAAGCGTCTGGTCGACCGCCTGTTCTCCTATGTCTCGGGAAAAAGTCTTCTAACTGAACGACTTACCCTTGACGGGCTGGTTGCCGTTTGGCACCCTAGTCAGTAATATTACAACATCGTATCGACACGGATCCGGGCGCTATGTTGATCCGTCGAGAGTTGACTGTCCGCGGGAGGGTTGGTCGCAATGATTAAGTCAGAGTTGATTCTCCGTCTCGCGGAAGCGAATCCTCATCTGTATCAACGCGACGTGGAGCGCATCGTCTCGACGATTTTCGATGAGATCGCGGCGGCTCTCGCGCGCGGCGACCGGGTCGAACTCCGCGGATTTGGTGCGTTTTCCGTAAAGCAGCGCCCCGCGCGGGTCGGCCGCAATCCGCGCACCGGCACCGCCGTCAGCGTGCCCGCGAAGAATGTGCCGTTCTTCAAGACCGGCAAGGAATTGCGCGAGCGCCTGAATCTTTCGGCGACCCCGTCGGGCCAATAGGCGAACCGGTAGACGGAGCGGTCCGCGGCGTTCCCGTGACCCCGCGATCCGGGTGAACTTGGCGAATCGGTCGGCGGTACCTAAATCCAGATAAGCATGATATGAGGCTCAACGGCCTGTCCGGAATGTCCTGCGGCAGGCGCTTCCAATTCCGGGATTGAGACGATGAAAGTCTTATGGTGGGTCATCGGCGTTCCGATCGCGCTGCTTCTGGTCATCCTCGCGGTGGCGAACCATGATCTGGTCCGGCTGTCGCTCGATCCCCTGGGTGGCGACGTCTACTTGCCTCTGTATATCGTGATCTTCATCGCCTTCTTCGCGGGCCTTGTCTGCGGCGGCTTTCTTACCTGGGTTTCGGGGGTGAGGCGGCGCGCCCGCAAGCGCAAGGCCGAGCGCGAAAAGGCCGCGACCGACCGGACGGATCCGACCGTCCCGACCGTGCCGTTCTAAACGGGTAGCGTTTTAGCCAAAAGAAAACCGCCGCCTCTTATCGGAGGCGACGGCTTTATCCTTCCCGGATCGCCGCCTGACGGCGGCGCGGCTATTGCTATGCCAGCACTTTCGCCAGCAACTTGCGCTGGGCGCTGCCCGGATCCTTCTCGACCTTGCTCACATTGTTGAGGAGCATGGTCTCGCGCGTCTTGCCATTATAGGCGGGCCAGTTCGGCAGGCTCGCATTGTTGGGATTGCCGGTCTTGGCGAAGGCCGCCCAGGTCGCGGTCATCGTGTCGGCCATCTTGCGGTTCTCGTCATTGTCCTCGACCAGCCAGGGCACGTTGGCCAGGGTGCTGAAGACATAGGGCACGTCGAGCGTATGCGGCGAACCCATATGGCCGCCGAGCTTCTTGGTGGTGTGATCGAACCGGTACATATAGACCGGCGCCTTGCCGAGCGCGGCCTTGCGTTCGGCGAGGATGGTGCTGTTCACCCGCATCATCCAGTCGGTCTGGATCGCGACCGCCAATTCCCACGGCGTCGCCTTGGGCATGGCTTTGCGATAGGTCTTGATCGTCTTGTCGACGTTGAGCCCGCGGAAGCTGGAGACGATCCGCTTCATCGTGGCCTCGTCCATGTTGAGCTGGGCCGGGGTGAGCTCGTAATCGTCGAGCTCCGGCGCCATGAAGGTGCCGCCGAGGAAGATCGTGCCCTCGTCGTGATTGGTGCCGATCAGCAGCGGCACGTCCTCCGAAACCGGCGTCGCATCCGGCGCGAAGGGCTGACGGGGCAGGGAGACGCCGTCCATGATCGGGCTGAAGCCGCCGCCGAAGCCCACCTTGGGCGAGACGGCGAAATAGGCGGCCAGAACCTGCGTCATCGGAACCTGCTGAATGCGGCGCGCCTTGTCGAGCGGGATGTCCAGCTCCTTGAGCAGCATCTCGGTGGCCTTCGAGCTCCGGTCTGCGTCACCCATGCGGACGCCCGGGCCGGACTCGATGATGGCGCGATGGAACAGGCCCTTCGCGGCCGGCATCGCCAGCAGCATGGAGACCTTCGAGCCGCCGCCGGATTCGCCGAAGATCGTGACGTTGTTCGGGTCGCCGCCGAAATTCTCGATATTGTCGCGCACCCATTCGAGCGCCGCGACGCCGTCCATCATGCCGACATTGCCCGAGGTCGTGAATTCGCGCTCGAGCAGCTTGCCGAGATAGGTGAAGCCGAACACGTTGAGGCGGTGATTGATGGTGACGACCACCACATCGCCTTTCCGCGCCAAATTCTCGCCGTGATACATCGGGATGCTGCCGGCGCCCGAGGAGAAGCCGCCGCCGTGGTAGTAAACCATGACCGGCTGCTTGGCGCCCTTGTCCAGGCTCTTGGAATAGACGTTGAGCCGCAGGCAATCCTCGTTCTCCGGCAAGTTCGCCGGGTCGATCGGATAGAACGGATTGCGCGAACGCGGCTTGGTCGGATCGAATTGCGGCGCGATCGGGCCGAACTGGAACGCCTCGATGATGCCGGTCCAGCTCTCGGGAGCCTTGGGCGGCATGAAGCGGTTCAGGCCACCCGTATCGGCACCGTAACGGATGCCGCGGAAGACATTGACGTCGCCGTCGACGAGGCCGCGCATCTTGCCGTAGCTCGTTTCGACGACCGGTCCCTGCCGGAAGGAGTCGAGGGCGAATGCTGCGCGCATTGGCAAACTCGAAGCAAGGGCCGAAACGCCGGCGATGGTCGCCGACCCGGCCATGAATGTGCGCCGATTTAGCGCGAAGGATTTCTTCTCGGACATTGCCCCCTCCGATGCGATGAATGCAAAACGTTTTCGTTTGTAGATCCGGTGCGGCCTCAACAGTATCGCTTGGAACGAAGCGCGACAAGAAACCTTATACACTGTGCATCAGCGCGCCGCAGGCCGCGCGATCTTGCGGCTTGACCGGCTTCCCTGCTATCCCCACCTTCCACTGACCCGATGGATCCCGTGGGACCGAGATAAATGCCTGTTCAAGCGAAGATTTGCGGATTGAAGGATCCGGCCGCGCTGGAGGCCGCCGTCAGGGGCGGGGCGCGCTATGCCGGTTTCGTGTTCTTTCCCCGCTCGCCGCGCGACATCAAGCCGGCGGACGCGGCGGGCCTCGTCGCGCGGCTGCCGGCGCAGGTGACCCCGGTCGGCGTCATGGTGGATCCGAGCGACGAGCTGATCGACGCCGTGCTGAATGTGGTGAAACTGCCGGTCCTGCAGCTTCACGGCTCGGAATCGCCGGAACGCGCGGCGGAGATCGCGCGCCGTTCGGACGTCCGGGTCATGAAGGCGATCAAGGTCGGCAGCGACGAGGATGTCGCCTCGGCGCGGCGCTACGAGCAGGCGGTGGATCTGCTGATGTTCGACACCCGCCCCGTCGAGGCCGCGAAGGACGGGCTCCCCGGCGGCACCGGCAAGAGCTTCGACTGGTCGCTCGTCGCCGGCTTTTCCTCCCGGCATCCTTGGATGCTGTCGGGCGGGCTTCACGCTGGCAATGTGGCGGAAGCTGTGGCAATAAGCGGGGCCAAAATGGTGGACATTTCCTCCGGCGTGGAAACCGCGCCGGGCAAGAAAAGCCCCGAGAAGATCGCGACCTTTCTGAGTGTCGTGCGCGGTCTCTAGGGCAGGCGGAGAAGCGTGAGCCAAGCCAGACCCAATTCCTACCGGACCGGTCCCGACGAGCGGGGAAAATTCGGCGTGTTCGGCGGCCGTTACGTTGCCGAAACGCTCATGCCGCTCATTCTGGAGGTCGAGAAGGCCTATCGCGCCGCCAAGGCCGATCCCGCTTTCGCGGCGCGGATCGCGGAGCTCGCCACCCATTATGTCGGCCGGCCGAGCCCGCTCTATTTTGCCGAGCGGATGACCGAGCGGCTCGGCGGGGCGAAGATCTATTTCAAGCGCGAGGAGCTCAATCACACCGGCTCCCACAAGGTGAACAACTGCATCGGCCAGATCCTGGTGGCTCAGGCCATGGGCAAGAAGCGCATCATCGCGGAAACCGGCGCGGGCCAGCACGGCGTCGCGACGGCCACGGTGGCGGCGCGCTTCGGCCTTCAATGCGTCGTCTATATGGGCGAGGTGGATATCGCGCGGCAGCAGCCGAACGTCTATCGCATGAAGCTTCTGGGCGCGGAGGTCGTGCCGGTGAAATCCGGTTCGCGGACCTTGAAGGACGCGATGAACGAGGCGCTCCGGGACTGGGTCACCAATGTGGACTCGACCTATTACCTGATCGGCACGGTCGCGGGTCCGCACCCGTACCCCGAGATGGTGCGCGATTTCCAGAGCGTGATCGGCGAGGAAACCCGCAAGCAACTGATGGAGATCGAAGGCCGTCTGCCGGATTCGCTCGTCGCCTGTATCGGCGGCGGTTCGAACGCGATGGGCCTGTTCCATCCCTTCCTCGACGAGCCGGGGGTCCAGATGTTCGGCGTCGAGGCGGCGGGCCACGGCATCGAGACCGGCAAGCACGCGGCCTCGCTCACCGGCGGCCGTCCGGGCGTGCTTCACGGTAACAAGACCTACCTGCTGCAGGACGACGACGGCCAGATCCTCGAGGGCGAGTTCGATCTCGGCCGGCCTCGATTATCCGGGCATCGGACCCGAGCATTCCTGGCTCAAGGAGACGGGCCGTGTGACTTACGTCTCGGCGACCGACGAGGAAGCGCTGGAGGCGTTCCATTTCTGCTCCCGGCTCGAAGGCATCATCCCGGCGCTGGAGCCGTCCCATGCCATCGCGCATGTCATGCGCATGGCGCCGACGCTGCCCAAGGACCATCTCTGCGTGGTCAATCTCTCCGGCCGGGGCGACAAGGACATCTTCACGGTTGCCGACCGCGAAGGAACGCAAATCCGATGAGCAAGACGAAAAGCGGACGGATAGAGGCCTGCTTCGAGCGATTGAAGCAGGAAAAGCGCGCCGCGTTGATAACGTTCATCTCCGCCGGCGACCCGGATTATGATAATTCGCTCGCCGTTTTGAAGGCGTTGCCCGAGGCCGGTGCCGATATCGTCGAGCTCGGCATGCCCTTTACCGATCCGATGGCGGACGGTCCGTCGGTCGAGGCCGCGGGGCTCCGGGCGCTCAAGGGCGGCCAGACCATGAAGAAGACGCTCGCCATGGCGGGCGAGTTCCGCAAGGTCCATGCCGCGACGCCGCTGGTGTTGATGGGCTATTTCAACCCGATCCATTCCTATGGGCAGGAACGTTTCATCGAGGACGCCGCGAAGGCCGGGGTCGACGCCCTGATCGTGGTCGATCTGCCGCCGGAGGAAAACGCGGAGCTCTGCGCGCTGGCCGATGCGAGGAATATCCGCGTCATCCAGTTCGCGACGCCGACGACCGACGAAAAGCGGCTGCCCAAGATCCTCGAACGGGCCGGCGGGTTCCTCTATTACGTCTCTATCACCGGCGTCACGGGCGCCGCGGCGCCCGATCTCGGCAAGGTCGAGAAGCATGTGAACTGGCTCCGCGCCAAGGCACAAATTCCTGTCGCCGTCGGATTCGGTATCCGGCGGCCAGACCAGGCGGCGGCTTTCGGCCGTATTGCCGAGGGCGTGGTGGTCGGCTCCGCCATCGTCGATATCATCCGTCAAGGCATTGATGAATCAGGGAAATTCTCCCCTTCGCAGATTTCGAAGGTGACCGGGCTGGTGAGCGATCTGGCGCGGGGGATAGCCTCGGCGCGGGAAACTTTGGTAGACTGACGTCATGGCTGAGTCGCGTAGCCTTGGGTTGATTTCCGGAGAGTAGGGAATGAATTGGCTGACCAATTACGTGCGCCCGAAAGTGCGCGCGGTGCTCCGTGATCGCAAGGATACCCCGGACAATCTCTGGTACAAATGCCCGCAATGCGGCCAGATGATCTTCCACAAGGAGTTCACGGCCAACGGCAAGGTCTGCTCGCACTGCCAGTATCATGAGCGCATCGGGGCGACCGACCGGTTCCAGACCCTGTTCGACAAGGGCAACTTCAAGGTCATGCCCCAGCCCGAGGTCCCCGACGACCCGCTGAAATTCAAGGATTCCAAGAAATATACCGACCGGCTGAAGGAAGGCCGCACCAAGACCGGCATGACGGACGCGGTTTCCGTCGCTTGCGGCAAGATGGGCGGTTTCCCGGTCGTGATCGCGGTGCAGGACTTCTCCTTCCTCGGCGGCTCCATGGGAGCGGCGGCGGGCGAGGCGCTTCTGGCGGCCGCGCGCAAGGCGGTGAAGGAAAACAAGCCGCTGATCGTCTTCACGGCGGCGGGCGGCGCCCGCATGCAGGAAGGCATCCTCTCCCTGATGCAGATGCCGCGCACGACGGTCGCGGTCGAATTGCTGCGCGAGGCGGGGCTGCCTTATGTGGTGGTGCTGACCGATCCGACGACGGGCGGCGTCACGGCGTCCTTCGCGATGCTCGGCGACGTCACGCTCGCGGAGCCCGGCGCACTCATCGCCTTCACCGGCCCGCGCGTCATCGAAAGCACGATCCGGGAAAAGCTGCCCGAGGGCTTCCAGCGTTCCGAATATCTCTATGATCACGGCATGATCGATCTCGTGGTCCATCGCCATGAATTGCGCGATACGCTGATCCGCATCATCAGCCTGCTTCTGAACAAGCTGCCGGATACGGGCGAGATGCTGCTCCTGTCGCATCAGCGCATGGAAGAGATGACGCCGAAAGTCGGGGCCCGGAAGACCGCGGCTCAATCCTGACCTACCCGTGAAAAGCGATTCCGTTCTCGAGCGCCTGCGGCGGCTCCATCCGCGCCGGATCGATCTGGCGCTCGATCGTTTGCAGCGCCTGCTCGATGCGCTGGGAAACCCGGAAAAGAAGCTTCCGCCCGTCATTCATGTCGCCGGGACAAACGGCAAGGGCTCGGTCGTCGCCTTTCTGCGCGCGATCTTCGAGGCGGGCGGCTACAAGCCTCAAGTCTACACCTCGCCCCATCTCGTGCGCTTTCACGAACGCATCCGGCTATCGACCGGCCTGATCAGCGAGCCCGAGCTGGTGCGCGTGTTCGAGGAGGCGGAGGCCGCGAACGGCGGCGAGCCGATCACGGAATTCGAGATCACGACGGCGGCGGCCTTTCTCGCCTTCTCGCGCGATCCGGCGGATGTATGCCTGCTCGAGGTCGGGCTCGGCGGCCGTTTCGACGCGACGAATGTCATCGACACGCCGGCGGCAACCGTCATCACGCCGATCAGCCTGGATCACGCCGATTGGTTCGGATCCGAAATATCCGGCATCGCCTTTGAGAAGGCGGGTATCATCAAGCCGGGCGTGCCGCTCATCATGGCGGAGCAGGTGCCGGACGCCCGCGCCACGATCCGGGCACGGGCGAAGGAGCTCAAGGCGCCGGTTGCCGAACAGGGCCGCGACTTCTCCGGCCTGCCGGATGCCGAAGGCGGCTTCACCTATCGCGACAAGCGCGACGAATTCACGCTGCCCCCGCCCTCGCTGATGGGCGCGCATCAATTCGGTAATGCCGCGGTCGCCATCGCGGCGGCGCGGGCCGTCCCCGGCTTCGAGCTGACGCGAGAGACCTTCGCCGAGGGCGTCAGCCACGCCGAATGGCCCGCCCGGATGCAGAATCTCACCGGAAGCAGCCTCGCGGCGCATCTGCCGAAAGGCGCGGAACTCTGGCTCGATGGCGGCCACAATGTCGGCGCGGCCGAAGTTATCTCCAGGGCCATCGCGGCCTGGCGCAAGCGCGCGCCCGGCAGCCCGGTCGTCCTCGTCATGGGCATGCTCAAGACCAAGGACCCGGCGGCCTTCCTCGCCTACTTCCCCTCGCTCGTCACGAAGCTCTACGGCGTCGCCATCGAGGGCGAGGACGCAAGCCGCCCTGCCGAGGAGATCGTTGCGGCAGCGAAATCATGCGGGATTCCGGCCGAAATTTCCGGCGGGATCGAAGACGCGCTGCGATCCGTCGCCCGCGAGGCATCAGGCGGCGAGGCCCCCCTCGTTCTCATCTGCGGCTCGCTCTATCTCGCCGGACAGGTGCTGGCGCTCACAGAAACCGACCAGCGCCGTTGATCGAGCGCAATGACCGGCTATGCTGGTGTCGCCACCTTGTGGCGAAGGCGATAATCGAACAGAGCAGGAAAGAAAAATGTCCAGTGAAGGCCTCCACGCCCCCCGCGAACGCTTGTCCGACGAAACCTTGGCAATGCATCACGCCATTGTCTCGCTGATGGAGGAATTGGAGGCTGTCGACTGGTATCGCCAGCGGGCCGACGATTGCGACGACGATGCCCTGCGGCGCATCCTGCTTCACAATATGCGGGAAGAGATGGAACACGCCGCGATGGTCCTCGAATGGATTCGCCGCAACAGCGAGGATTTCGAAAAGGAGCTGCGCGACTATCTCTTCACCGAGCGCGACATCGCCTCCAAGGAAGAGGGGATGCACGGCTAGGCCGCACCGCGAGACCCGGCCCCGTTAACGCCGATTTCGATTGTAATCCGTCGAATCCGGCTCGATGCTCTCGGCACTGAGTGCGGATCGGCGGTGTCTGTGCAGGACATGGCGCGCCGCCTCGATCATCGCGGGGAGAGGGTGTCATGGCGAAGAAGTCTGCAGCGAAAACCCGTTCGGCAAAGAAGGCGCGCGTGACGGGCGGGAAGAAAGCCGCCAGCAAATCGGAGAAGCCGGTAAAGGCGGCGGCGAAAGCCAAGGTTTCCGGGGCTAAGCGGTTTCCGGTGTGAAGCTCCGCCCGCCGCGTCCGGAGGATGCCGGGGCGCTCGGCCTGATCTGTTACCAGGCGTTCAAGACCCTCAACGACCATCACCGTTTTCCGCCGGATTTTCCCGCGCCCGAAGCCGCACAGGGCATGATGTCGATGATGATCGGACGGCCCGACGTCTTCTACGGTGTGGTGGCCGAGCTCGACGGCCGGGTGGTCGGCAGTAATTTCATGAGCCGGGGCGACTCCGTCCACGGGGTCGGGCCGATCACGGTCGATCCGAAGGTCCAGAACAGTTCGGTGGGCCGGACGCTGATGCAGGACGTCATGGACCGGTCGGAGGCGCTCGGCGCCGCGGGTATTCGGCTCGTACAGGCGGCGTTTCACAACCGTTCGCTGTCGCTCTACACCAAGCTCGGCTTCGATGTGCGCGAGCCGCTATCGGCCATTCTCGGCCCTGCGCTCAATCGTCAGCTGCCGGGCTTCAAGGTGCGCAAGGCGAAGAAGAGCGATATTCCAGCCTGCAACGCGCTTCATGAGAAGCTGCATGGCTATCGCCGCGCGCGGGACCTCATCGACGCCATCGATCAGGGCACCGCGTCGGTCGTCGAGCGCAATGGCGAGATCGTGGGCTATGCGACGTCGATCGCCTTTTTCGGCTCGGCCATCGCGACCGACAATGATGGCCTCAAGGCCCTGATCGCGGCCGCGCCGGAATTGAACCATCCCGGATTCCTGTTGCCGACCCGGAACGCCGAGATGATGCGCTGGTGCCTCGCCAACGGCCTGCGCGTGACGCAGCCGATGAATCTGATGACCAAGGGCCTCTATAACGAGCCGCGTGGCGCCTTTCTGCCGTCCATCCTGTTCTGATCGACTCTTGTTGAGGCCCCGAACAGCGTTCATATTGTCAGTCAGGTTTCAACAACTGAAAGGAGGTGATCCAGTGTCTCATTGTCATTTTAGGCCTTCGGCCGCCCGGACCTGGATCGTCGCCACGGAGGCGTTCTGCGCCTGACGCGACGGTTTACGGTCCTTCCGAGGGCCGATGTCTGACAATGGAAGGGTCGTCCCCCATGGGGCGGCCCTTCTATTTTGGCGGCCCTTCTATGTTTTTGACGACGCGCCGCGCACGAGATCGACGAGAGCAAGCGCATCGGCCGGCAGGGCGTCCCCGCGCCAGGCGACGTGCTGGTCCGGGCGGCTCAGGACGAGCTTCGTCATATAGGGCTCCGGCAGTTTGGCGGACGGGATGTCCAGCACCTTGAGCGGGAGGCCGCGCGTTTGCGCCGCCGTAACGAGCGGCGCGTATGTCGAGCGCGGGATCAAAGCGCAGCAGCGTATAGTCCGGTCCCATCTCGTCGTAGAGCGAGCGCTTGCCTTCAAGCCAGATATGCGGCGTGCGGCAGCCCGGCACGGTCGACGGCGTGTAATCGTGCATGGTGTAGGCCGGGGCCTTTTCGCCGTCATAGGCGATGAGCGGCGAATCGTCGTAGTAATAGCCGTAATTCAGCCCGGCGCAGGCGAATTGCTGGACGTGGAGCTTGTAGGCCTCGTCTCCGATGCGCTTGCGAAGGGCCGCCGCCTCCGGCGTGTCGGCCTCGATATCGGCCGGCACGGAGGTGCGTTCCTTGATCGCGCCCTCGGCGTGGCGCATGGCGAAGCGGGAAACCTGTTCGGTGATCGGCTGGCGCTCGCGCTGATAGGCGTCGAGGATCGCTTCCGGCGCCCAGCCGTTGAGATGGGCGGCGAGGAGCCAGGAGAGATTCATCGCGTCCGCGATCCCGGCATTCATGCCATAGCCGGCATAGGGCACCCAGAGATGGGCCGAATCGCCGCAAATGAAGATCCGGCGGTCGCGGAACCTGTCGGCCACCAGACGCCGGCCGATCCAGTCCTCCTTGCCGAGCACCTCGAATTCGAAATCATCGTCGACGCCGAGCAGAAGACGGATGCACTTGTCGCGGTCCACCGTCTCGAAATCCGTCTCGCCGGGCAGCAGGTAGTTGTGGATGAGCCAGGTTTCCTTGCCGTCGATCGCGATCAGATTGCCGGCGCGCTCGGGCGCATAGAGATAGCTCATCCAGGCTGGTTTGCCGGTGATCATGCCAAGCAGCTTCGGCGCGCGGATATAGCTCGACTGCACGCGCTGGATGACCTCGTCACCCTGCAGCTTCGCGCCGATCTTGCGGCGCGTGAGGGACGGGCCGCCCTCGCAACCGATGAGATAGCGGCTGCGGATCTCGAAATGCTCGCCGGTATCGAGATTGCGCGCGGTGGCCGTCGCCCCGTCGGCGTCCTGGTCCACGGCTTCGATCTCGGTCCGGTTCAGGATGGTGACGCCGGGCATGGACTTCGCATGCGCGAAGATCGTCGGCTCCAGGAACAGCTGATTGATCCGGTGCGGCGGTTCGGGCGTCGGCCACCAGCCGTCGGGGCCGGAGGTGTCGCTGAAGCGGTCGGTGCGGCAGGGGATATGGATGCGGGTGAGCTCAAAGCCGGTGGCCCGGGTGCGGACGACGACGTCGTTCGGATAGTCGTCCGGCAGGCCCGCCCGGCGCGCCTTGTCCGCGAAGCCAAGCCGCCGGAAGATCTCCATCGAACGCGACGAGGTGTGATTGCATTTGACGCTCGGCGGCTCACCGGCCGGGCGTCGTTCCGCTACCGTAACGTCGATCCCGCGCCAGGCGAGATCCATGGCGAGCAGCAGTCCGACCGGCCCGCCGCCGACGATCGTGACAGTTGCGTTGACGATGTTTGTCATTTTCCCCCGGCAAGACAGGCTTTTAAAAAGCGAACCCCGCCGGCCTCGATCCGAGGGCGGCGGGGTTGCGAAAACTACTGGTGGAAGCGCCCGTCAGATGGACGAGTTGATCCACTCGACGATCTTGCTCTTCGGCATCGCGCCGACCTTCATCGCCCGAATCTCGCCGTCCTTGAACAGCAGCATGGTCGGGATGCCGCGCACGCCATATTGCGAGGGCGTGATCGGATTCTCGTCGATATTCACCTTGGCGACGGTCAGCTTGCCGTCCATTTCCTTGGCGATTTCCTCGAGCGCCGGGCTGATCTGACGGCACGGTCCGCACCATTCCGCCCAGAAATCGACGAGCGTCGCGCCCTTCGCATTGAGGACGTCGTCCTGGAAACTGGTGTCGGTGACCGCTTTGGTGCTCATCGAAAAGCCTTTCCGTGCACAAAGCCCGCCCCAATGGCGGGAACTCGAGGGTTTAAAACCGTGAAGCCGAATGTAGGGAGCGACCTGCCGAGCGTCAAGGCGGGTGCGTCATGCCTTTACCGCATGGCTGCCAACCGCCTGTTTTTGAGCCGGTTCCGCTTTCGGCGCATGCTCGTCGAGAATATCCGCCGGTATTTCGAGCACCCGGACCTCGACCGTCCAGAGCAGGGCGGCGCGGATCAGCGTGGTCGGGATAGATCGCGGCGAGCAGCGCCCGGTAGGCGGCCATCTGGCGCAGATAGGCGGCCGGCACGTCCTCGATCCTGTGCGGCGGCGGGCGGTTGGTCTTGTAGTCGATGATCCAGACGGTGCCGTCCATCACCACGAGGCGGTCGATCTGGCCCGAGACGACCTGCAGGCCGAGCACGCCGGCCACGGGTACCTCGGCCAGACTGGATGGCCCGAAAATCGGCGCGAAATCCGGATGTTCCAGCACCGCGAGCACCTCGTTCGTCAAAGCCGCGACCTCGGCATCGTCGAGCTTGTGGACCGGCCGCGCGAGATAGCGTTCCGCCGCCGCGCGCCGAGTTCCGGCCGGCAATTCGGGCAGGCGCTGGAGCAGCGTATGGGCCAGTCGTCCCCGGCGGAGCGCCGCCGAATCCGACGGTTGCAGCGGGCTCAGCACCGGCTGTTCGGCGCCCTCCGTGCGCGACGGCGCCAGCGGATTGGGCGGCCGGGATTCGGGCGGGGCCGCGTGCAAGCGCCCAGTCCGGCAGCGGCGGCGCCTGAATCTCGGCTTCGGCCGCTTCGGGCTTTTTCACCGGCGCGGTCTGTTCGGTTTTGAAGCGCAGGATGCTCGCCCCGTCCGCGCGCCTGATCTCTTCGAAGCCCGGCATGTTCTGGGCCGTCGCGAGCAGCCGGTCGTACCAACAGCCCGAATCCCGGCCGGTGCCCTGACGGGTCTCCCAGCCGGTGACATAGAGCCTGTCCTCGGCGCGGGTGAGGGCGACATAGAGCAGCCGCCGGTATTCGCGTTCCGCCGCCGCGCGGGCCTCGCGCCGCGCATCGGCCGCGATGCCGGCCTCGTTCGCGCTTCGCACCGGCCAGACGAAGAGCGGCGCATAGACGGGATCGTCATCGGCCGAGCCGTTTTCCGGCAGGGCAAGCAGGCGCGAGCGCTCGCGCGGCACCTGACATGTATCCGGCAGGAAGACGATCGGCGCCTCGAGGCCCTTGGCGCCGTGTACGGTCATGACGCGAACCTCGTTGCGGCCCTGTTCCAGGTCGCGCTTGATATCGCCGTCCCCGGCCTCGACCCAATGAAGAAAGCCTTCCAGCGAGGGCGGATGCAGGCGCTCATAGGCGAAGGCGAGGCCGAGGAATTCATCGATCGGATCGTTCACTTCGTGGCCGAGCCGCGCGACGAGCCGGTGTCGGCCCTCGAGCGCGCCGAGCACATGGGAGAAGAACTCGAAGGGCGGCACGAAATCGGCGGTCGCGAGCAGGCCGCTCAGATAGTCATGGGCCGCCTCGAAGGCCGGTCGCTCCATCCGCCGCAAGCTGAGTTCCTGCCAGAGCGTGCCGTCGCGCGGATGGGCAAGCGCGAAGAGGTCGTTCTCGGAAAGTCCGATCAGCGGGCATTTGAGCACCACGGCCAGCGTCAGGTCGTCTTCGGGCAGGAGCATGAACCGCCCGAGCGCGATCAGGTCCATCACTGCGAGCTGATCGGTCAGGATCATGCGGTCCGAGCCCGAAACGGGCACGCCGCGCCGTTTCAGCGCATTGACCAGCGCGTCGACGAATTCGTTGCGCCGCCGCACCAGCACCATGATGTCGCCCGGCTCGATCGGCCGGCCCTTGGAGTCGAGCATCTCATGGCCGATCCAACCCTGAATCCGGTCGGCGATGCGATTGGCGAGGCGCACGGTCGGTTCGTCGGAGGCGTGCTGGCGCGTCGGCGGCGTCCAGGGCTGGATTTCCGGCAGCTCGTTGGCTTCCTCGGTCGGCCAGACCTCGACGAGGCCGGCGTCGCCCGTGCGTTTCACCCGGTGGACGACGGTGTCCTTGGCGACGCCCTCTCGCATCTCCGGCTCGGCGAAGACCTTGTCGACATAGGACAGCACGGCCTCGGTGGAACGGAAGGACAGGTTGAGGATCACGTCGCCGAAAGGCTGGCCCGCCGCCTTCACCGCCTTGCTGAAATGCCCGCGGGTATCCTCGAAGATTTCGGGGTCCGCGCCCTGGAACGAGAAGATCGACTGCTTCTCGTCGCCGACCGCGAAGACGGTGCGGGCGTCCTCGTGCGCGCCCTGTCCGGCGAAGAACTCGTCCGAGATCGCGCGCACGATCCGCCATTGGTCCGGATTGGTGTCCTGCGCCTCGTCGACCAGCACATGATCGATGCCGTTGTCGAGCTTGTAGAGCACCCAGGCCGCGACATCCGAATCGCCGAGCAGCGTGCCGGCGCGCTCGATCAGGTCGTCATAGTCGAGGAGCGCATGCGTTTCCTTGGCGGTCTCGTATTCCTCGAGAATCGCGAAGCCCAGCCGGTAGATCGCGGCGGTCGCGGTCGCGACCTTGAGAAGCTTGCGATGATCCTCGACGGCATGGAGCCGCATGGCTTCGGCATGCAGCACATCGTCCGCGCTCGGATCGATTTCCAGCACCTTCCTGGTTGCGAGGTTCTTGCGGATATCGCCGTCGGTCTTCTTGAGAAAGAGATCGCGATAGGCGTCGAAACCGGCGATGCGGTTGGTCACGTCCGAGGCCAGCCAGTTGCGGATCGCGGTCCCGCGGTCCTTGTCCGCCTGGCTGCCGTTCATCAGCGCATTGGTCACGCGCCGCAGGCCCAGATGATCGACCGCGCCGGTGGAGGACGCGGTCTCCAGAATGTCGCGGTCGGTGTCGGTCAGGCCGACGCCGAGACGGCGATACATCTCTGCCGTGAGGCCCTCGATTCCGCCGTGCCGGTGGATGAGCCGGGAGAGCGTCCGCCGCTCGCCGGCGACGGAGGAAACCAGCTCCTGAAACACGTTTTCCGTGACATGCGACGAGATCTCGCGGATCGCCCAGGCGAGCTCCATGTCGCCGCCGTCCCGCGCCGCGCCGAGCACCGTCTCGATGGCGCCGGCCAGAAGCTCCTCGGCCGTCCGCTCGTCCATCGCCGAGAAGGAGGGCGAGATGTCGGCCTCCAGCGGGAAGCGCGCCAGCAGCGACTGGCAGAAGGAATGGATGGTCTGGATCCGGAGGCCGCCCGGAACATCCAGCACCTGCGCGAACAGCCGCCGCGCGCGGGTCATCACCGCTTCGTCCGGCGCGCCGCCCAGAAGCGTTTCGAGATCGGCGGAAAGGTCCGTGTCCGATTGCATCGCCCAGCCGCCCAGCCGGTCCAGAATGCGCGTCAGCATCTCGGCGGCGGCGGCCTTGGTGAAGGTGATGCAGAGAATCTTGTCGGGCGTGACGCCCGAGATCATCAGGCGCAGAACCCGGCTCGTGAGCACGCGCGTCTTGCCGGTGCCGGCGGAGGCCGTCACCCAGAAGGACGACGCGGGATCGATCGCCCGCGCCTGATGCTCGGTCATCCCCGAGGGCGCGCTCACGATTTCTTCTCCGGGCCGTCGTCGCGGCCCTGCCATTCCTTGACGCGGGCGAGGTGGTCGTAGTCGCCATAGCCGGCATATTCGGGGCGCGGCTGCGAAAGATAGGGCGTCTCGGGATCGTCGAATTTCTCGACCAGGCCGAGAACGCCGTTCAGCGCCTGGTCCGCCAGACGGTCGATGTCCTCAGAAGGGATATAGGATATCTCGCCGGCGGGATCGCCGCCGGTCAGGCGCCAGAAGGCCAGCTCGTGAACGATCTCCGGCGCGACGTCCGGGAAGGCGCCGCTCGCGGCAAGCACCGTCTCGAGCGGCAATTGCGGCGCATAGCCAGCCTCGCGCTTGCGCTTGGTCGGCACCGTGCCGGTCTTGTAGTCGATGATCGCGATGCCGCCATCGATCAGCCGGTCGATCCGGTCGGCCTTGGCCTTGAGGGTGAACGGTCCGGTGGCGCCCTTGAAGGTCTTGGTGCCGGTGATCTCGGTGCCGATGGTGAAGGCGACCTTGCGGCGCGCGCGCTCGGTCTCGATGAACCAGTCCACGACCTTCTGGAAGCGCGGCCACCAGAAGGCCCACACCGACGGCCGGCTCAGGATCTGGCCGAATGCCTTGCGGCCATAGGCTTCAAGCCGCTCGGCCGCGTCGCGCGGAATGTCGCGCGGATGGGCCTTGAGGAACATGTCGAGCGCCTGATGGATGAAGGTGCCGCGCTCGGCCGCGCCCGGATCGGCGTCGAGCGGATCGAGCGGCTTGAGGCGCAGGATCTTCGAGGCATAGAGCGCATAGGGATCGCTCATCCAGGTCTCGACCTGGGTGACCGAAAGCTCGTGCGGACGGGTCTCGACGGGGGGACGCGGCGCGGGGGCGGCGCAGGGCGTTATTCTGTCCGGCCGGTCGAGTGCTTCGTGCCAGTCGGCCCAGGGCGTGCGGCCGAGCGCCTGCTTGCCGGTGAGGGTTTCGAGCCTCGAGAGCCAGCGCGAGGCGACCGTCGGTTGACCGTCGACCTTGCGGGCCCGGGTCAGCACGACGCGCCGCGCCGCCGCGCCCTGCGCGAAATCATGGGCCGAAAGGCCGATCCGCCGTTCATGCGGCTGGCAGGCCGAACTTGGCGCGCATCGGCCGGCTCATCCAGGGATCGGCTTCGGCTTCGGGCGGCCAGCTGCCTTCGTTGAGCCCGCCGAGGATCAAGAGGTCCGCATGCTGAAGCCGGGCTTCGAGCGGTCCCCAGATCGCCAGCCGGGGATGGCGGCCGAACCGCGGCCGCACGACCTGTCCGCCCATCAGGGATTCGAAGAGATGCGGATAATTCTCGCCGTGAAACGGCGGCAGCACGTCGGCGTGCTCCATGAGGCCGGCGATAAAGGTCCCGGCGGCCTCGCCGGCGTCGCCGTCCCACAACACGTTGCCGCCCGGTGTCTTGTCGGTTGCGGCGAGGGCTTCCGCCGCCGCGATGTGGCGCGCGGCGAGCGCGCTCAGATCGATCACCGGCAGGGACACCGAGTCGTAGAATTCCTTCAGGCGGGATTCGAGCCGGTCGACGAACTCGCCGAGCGCCGCGCCGTCGCGTGTTTCCGTCAGCGCGGTGCGCAAGCCGTCGAAGCCTTCGGCCGGGCGAGGGCCGCGCAACACGAGTTGCTCGAGCTGGCGGACCCGGGCGCGAAACTCGCGGCGCTCGAGACCGGCGGCGGCGAAGGGATGCTTCAGGAGCGCCAGCAGGGGCACGGGCGCGAGGCGCTCGAGCGCGGCTTCGCCAAGCAGGCGCAGGAAACTTCCGACCGGCGTCTCGCCCAGAGGCGTTCCAGCCGAATCGTCGACCGGCACGTCCCAGCGTCCGAGCTCGGCCGCGACACGGCGTGCAAGCTGGCGGTCCGGGGTCACGAGCGCGGCGGTCATGCCGGGCGATTCCAGAACCGCGCGCATCTGGAGCGCGATCACGCCGGCCTCTTCGCGCGGGCCCGGCAGGTCGAGACGGGAGAGGCCCTCGAGCGCCTTGGCCGGGATGCCCTCGAGCTTGCGCCACTGGTCGGTCGTGGCGGCGGGGCGCATGGCATCGCGCAGAAGGGCGACGCGCGCGATCGGGCCGGGCTCGCCGTCGGCTTCGGTCCCCGGCCACGGACGGATTTCCTCGCGGGTGACGCCGATGCCGCGAAGCAGTTCGCGCATGCCGTATTGCGGATGGCTCGGCTCCAGCGCCGTCCAGCTTTCCTCGTCGAGGTCGAGATCGAGGCCGGGCAGCACGACGACGCCCTTGTCCAGCCGGGCGATCGTGCCGAGGAGCTCGGCGGTCGCCGGAATACTACCGGTGGAGCCCGCTGCGATGACCGGGTCCCTGGGCGGATTTTCCGTCCAGTGTTTCGCCAGCGCGGCGATGGATCGGTCGCGCCGTTCGGTCGGGTCGAGAAGGCCGCGTTCGGCGAGAATGTTCGGCCAGGCGTCGGTGACGATCCTGAGGAATTCGAGCGTGATGCCCCAATGTTGCGCGAAATCGGCCGGCACCAGCTCCGCGAGCCGGTCGAAGCCGAGCCTCTCGGTGTGTACCTGATCGAGCAGATGCCCGAGCTCGCGGGCGAGCGTGCTGGCCTGTGCGATCGATACCTCGCGCTTCTCGGCTTCGGCGCGAGCGATGATCATCCGGGCGAGCAGCAGCTGGCGTTCAAGCGGTGCAATCGCGTCGGGGAGGTCGAGATCGTCGCCTGCCACCGCGGCTTCGGAGAGGTCCAGCTCGTCCTCGTCCACATCGCCGATCGGGCGCATCACGGGCAGCAGCATCGGCTTGCCGCCCGAGCGCCGGAGAAAGGCTTCGCGTAGCGCGCGCACGGCGCGCCGGGTCGGCAGCAGCACGGTCATCCGGGACAGGGCAAGCGGGTCGTCGTTGGCCTCGCGGGTCATGCCGAGCGCAAGCGCGTCGACGAACGCCGTCGTCGGCGGGATGGTGTAGACGTTTGCCGCCGCACTCATGTCCGTCCCCTTTTAGGGATCCCGCAACGCGGCCTCTGCCTCGGCGAGCGCGCCGGGCGTGCCGACATGAATCCAGCTGCCGTCGTGGCGGATGCCGTAGAGCCGGCCCTGTTCTTCGGCCCTGTCCCACAACAGGTTCAGGGAGAACGGGCCTTCCGGGCAATTCTCGAAGACCCGGGGGTGGATGATCTGGAAGGCGTAGATGAAGGGCGCGACATGGCCTTGCTTGCGGCGCTGCAGCCGTCCGTCCGGCAGCATGTCGTAGTCGCCGATGCCCTCGTAGCCGACCGCGCTGACGGTCGGGATCATGAGCAGCAGGGCGTCCATTTTGTCGCCGTCCCAGCCGTCGGCCATGCGCTGGAGCGTGTTCATATAACCGTCGGTCCAGATCTGCTTGGCGTTGATCACGAAGAAAGGCTCGTCGCCGAAAAACGACAGGGCCTTGGCGATGCCGCCGCCGGTATCCATCAACTGATCGGATTCGTCCGAATAGGAGATGCTGAGGCCCTTGCGGGCGTGCGTCGCGAGATGCTCGCGGATCATGTCGCCCTTGTAATGGAGATTGATCATGATCTCCGCGACGCCGGCATCATCGAGCCGGTCGAGCGCGTAGTCCAGAAGCGTGCGGCCTCCGACACTGAGGAGCGCCTTGGGCCCGTTCTGGCGCAGATGCTTCAGCCGGGTGGCAAGGCCGGCGGCCAGCAGCATGGCGCGCTTGGGGATGGGCTTGTGGGTCTCGTTCGAGGATGTCACGCGAGCGCCTCCAGGACGTCTTTTCTCTTCGGTTTGGGCGTGTGGTCATCGAACCAGGCAGCGAGGGGCGCGAGTGCCGGATGAGCGAGGTCGCGCTCCAGCAGCCCCCACACGCGCGGGATGAGTTTCAGGTAGTGAGCCTTACCATCCCGTTTCCAAAGCCTGGTAAAGATGCCGATGATCTTGGTATTCCGCTGGGCCCCGAGCACGGCATAGGCATCCCGCAGAGCCGTTTCATCGCAGCCGGTCGTGGCGGCGTAACGCCGGATCATGCGCTCCGCGAGATCGGGCGGCACGTCGCGCCGGGCATCTTCCAGAAGCGAGACGAGATCGTAGGCCGGATGGCCGATCACGCCGTCCTGAAAGTCGAGAAGCCCGACGCGGGCCGCAGCCTTGCGGTCCGGCAGCCACATCAGGTTGTCGGCGTGATAGTCCCTGAGCACCAGCACCGGGCCGAGCGGCGTGCCGGGCCGGGGCAGGGAGAGCGGGAGGACCGACAGCCAGAGATCGATGAATTTCTGCCGTTCGCCGGGCTCGCAGACGCGTCCGAGCGCTGCCGGGTAATACCAGTCGGTGAACAGGGAGGCCTCGCGAAGCAGCAATTCGTCGTCATAGGGGGGCACGGCGTAGGGGGCTGCGCCCGAGACGGGAAGCGTCAAAGGGCAGGGCCGTCCATGCAGATCGGCGAGGCAATCGACGGCGGCTTCGTACAGCGCCGCCTCGCCGGGACCGCGTCCCGAATTCAGAAGCCGGGTATAGGTGTCGTCGCCGAGATCCTCAAGCAGAAGGAAGCCCGCCTCGTGGTCGATGCCGAGGATCGCGGGGCTCGAAAACCCCAGATCCTTGAGATGCTCGCCGATGGCGATGAAGGGCTTGATGTCCTCGAGGCCGGGCGGGGCGTCCATGACCACGCGCGGGGGCTCGTCGAGGCGGTAGTATTTCCGGAACGAGGCATCGCCGGCGATCATTCGCGGCCGGGCGTCGGCCAGACCGCAGCGGGCGAGGAAGGCCGCCATGAGGCCCGTGCGGTCAGACGCGGTCATCGTCTTGCTCCAGGACCTCTGCCAGGCGGCGCGCCCAGACGCCGAATCCGGTGAGCGCGATCTCGCGTTCGGTTTCACGCCGGCCGAAACCGATGGCGATTTCCAATCGGTCTGCCGGGGTCAGGCGGCCTAGGCGGTCGGGCCATTCGATGAGCGTGATGCCGTCGTTGAAGGCGTCTTCGATGCCGAGCTCGTGGAGATCGCTCTCGCCGTCGAGCCGGTAGAGATCGAAATGCCAGATCGAGCGCTCCGGCGCGACATCATAGGTCTGGACGAGGCTGAAGGTCGGGCTCGGGATTTCGTCCTCGACGCCGTGGGCGCGAATGAAGGCGCGGGCGAAACTGGTCTTGCCGGCGCCGAGATCGCCGATGAGCAGGATCACGTCGCCCGGAGCGACGGCGCGCGCGACGAGCCGGCCGAGCCGCGCCAGTCCGGCTTCATCCTCCACCTTCACATGGCGGACGGTCGGTGTCGCGTTCATATCCGATCCCGTTGTCGGCCCGGCTTCTTGAGCCATCGTGTACTGCCCGGACACTGTCATTGGGGCGTGTTCTAGCCAAGAAGCCGGCGAAGTGGCAAGGGCGGGGTCATGTGGCGGGTCACGCGGTCTGAATCCGCTGGTCGGATTTCGCCGCGGCTGCATCGAGAACCGCCTGTCCGGACGCCGGAATGCGGCAGGTCACGCAGGTTCCCTTGTCGGGGGCGGAGTCGAGCTTCACCTCTCCGCCATGGAGGTTGACGAAATTGCGCACGAGCGACAATCCGAGGCCCGGTCCGGTGCCGTGGCCGCTCGCGGAGCCCTTGCGGAAGGCCTCGAACACGATGGCGCTTTCCTCGGCCGGAATGCCGGGGCCGGTGTCGGAGACGGTGAAGACGATGGTGTCGCGGGCGGATCCCGCGCGGGCCGCCGAAATCTGGATTTCGCCGCCCGGCGGCGTGTATTGCACGGCGTTGCTCACGAGGTTGAACATCACCTGCTTCAGGCGCCGTTCGTCCGCCGTCATCTCCCCGATGTCGGGCGGATAGGCGAGGATCGTGCGGATGTTCTTCTGCCGGGCCTGCTCGCGGGCGATCGAGGCCACCGAATCCATGAACGGCATCAGGTCGAACGGCTCGAGCGCCAGCTCCAGACGTCCCGCCTCGATCATCGCGAGGTCGAGAATGTTGTCGATCAGCGCCGCGAGGTGATGCGACGACGCCAGGATGCCGGCCGTGTAATCGTGCTGTTCCTGATTGAGCTGGCCGTAATATTCGTTCTCCAGCATTTCGGTGAAGCCGATGATGTTGGAGAGCGGCGTGCGCAGCTGATAGGAGACGTTGGCGACGAATTCGGTCTTGAGACGGTCCGCCGTTTCCAGCGCCTGTGCCCTTTCGCGCAAGGCCTGCTCGATCTCCACGCTGTCCGTGACGTCGAGGAATGTATGAAGTGTGGCGCCGTCCGGCAGGGGCACGAAGGTATAGTCGACGATGCGGCCGTCCTGACAGGTCAGGCGCTTTTGGCTGGGCCGCCGCTCGCCGTCGCTCCCCAGGACATGGGCGAGAATCTCCGCCCGGTCGTCCGCCGAGATGCAGCGCTCGCAGGCATTCAGAACGTCGTTGACATGGGGTTGGCCGAGCAGCGCCCGGTCATCGAGATTCCAGATCTTCTGGAAGGCCGCGTTGCGCAGCTGGACGTTGCCGTCGCTGCCGAACACCACGACGCCCTCGAAAAGCCGGTCGAGGCTCGCGCGCTGCACG
Source organism: uncultured Alphaproteobacteria bacterium (assembly GCA_963822835.1). Lineage (GTDB taxonomy): Bacteria > Pseudomonadota > Alphaproteobacteria > CAVTAV01 > CAVTAV01 > CAVTAV01. Next base: position 260,040 of record CAWGIZ010000010.1, read on the forward strand.
GCGATGAGCGTGTTGTAGGAGGTCTCGAGCGCGATGCGGTCCGTGACGTCCTCATAAAGGAACAGCAAGCCGCCCAGCGGATGCGGCTGCGCCACGACGCGCAGCATCGAGCCGTCGGGCAGATACCAGAGCTCCTCGAAGGGCTCGATCAGCCGGTTGTAGAGATCGAGCTGGGTCTGCTTCCAGGCGCGGAAATCGGCCTGCTCCGGCAGCCGGCGCTTTTCGCGCAGAACCTCGATGATCTCCTCCTGGCTCGGCCCTTCGGCGAGCCAATCCTCGGGCAATTGCCAGAGCCGGGCATAGGCGCGGTTCGAGAAGGCGAGGGTGCGGTCCGGATTGAAAATCGCGACGGCCGTGGTCAGCTCGTCGAGCGTCTCGTTATGGGCGGTGCGGTGGCGGTTGAGATCGTTTCTGAGTTCGGAGAGATCGGTCTGGTCGAGCGCGAAACCGACCACGCGAGGCTTCTGCCCGGGCCTGTGCTCCAGCGGGACATTGGCGATATCCATAAGCCGCCGCTCGCCCGCGATGACCAGCGACCGGTTGTGATGATGGGTCCGGCCCTCGTTCTGGGCCTCGACCGCCATTTCATAGGGCGAATCGAGATGCCCCCGGGGCGACAGCTCGCGCTCTTCAAGCACCACGTCGGAGAGCAATTCGGCCTCGACGGCGGCGATATAGGCGCGGTTGGCCCAGTGGAGCGACAATTCCTCGTCGCGCAGCCAGATCGGGAACGGCGCGGCGTCGAGAACCGCCTGAAGGTTGTCGCGCTCCTCGGCGGCTGCGGTGAGCCGCACGCGGCCGCGGGTTTCCTCGGTGACGTCGCGCAGCCACGCGACATGCGTGATGGCTTCCTTCGGTGCGGGCGAGCCTTCGGCGCTGGTGATCTCGAAGATCTTCTTGCCGTCCGCGCTGGCCACCAATTCCAGGAACGGCATGCCGTCGGTGATGAAGCGGTCGATGGCGGCGCTCAGCCGCGGAAAGTCCTCGCCAGCGACGCCGCAATCCACGGCGGTGAGGTCCGAGACCGTTTTGACCGGCGTTTTGATGCCCAGCCAGTGGAGCGCCTTGCCGGAACAGATGAAGCGGCCGCCGGCTTCCCATGCGATATAGGCACCCGGCACGGATCGGAGCATTGCCTCCGCCCGTTTCGCCGTATCGAGCGCGCGCCGGCGTTCGCGGGTCAGCGCGTGCTGCTGCCAGGCCCCCCAGAAAACGACACCCGCGACGATGACGGCGACACCGGCCGCGGCCCACAGATTCGGCAAATCAACGCCGAAAAAGGCCGCCGCATAAACCGGCGCGGGCCGAACGCTGGACGCGGTGTCCGCTGGCCACCTCAATCTACCCATTCACGCCCCCGTCAGTGGACGGCCCCATGCTACCGCCGCACGGGCAAGGACGACAAGGCTTGAGGACGGGCGCCCTTTAACCAAGACCATGTCCTTCCTAAAAGAAATCCCCGCCGGCCAGGGCCGGCGGGGATCACATAACGCAAGTTCGTTACGTTTAGTAGCGGTAGTGATCGGGCTTGTAAGGGCCCTGCTGCGCGATGCCGAGGTAATCCGCCTGCTTTTCGGTCAGCGTCTCCAGCTTCGCGCCGATCTTCTTGAGGTGCAGCGCCGCGACCTTCTCGTCGAGATGCTTCGGCAGCACATAGACCTTCTTCTCGTAGTTCTTGTGGTTATTCCACAGCTCGATCTGGGCCATGGTCTGGTTCGTGAAGGAGGCGCTCATCACGAAGCTCGGGTGGCCGGTGCCGCAGCCGAGATTGACGAGGCGGCCCTTGGCGAGAACCAGCAGGCGCTTGCCGTCGGGGAACACCACTTCGTCGACCTGGGGCTTCACTTCTTCCCACTTGTAGTTCGACAGGGCGGCGATCTGAATCTCGGAGTCGAAGTGGCCGATATTGCAGACGATGGCCCGGTCCTTCATGTCGCGCATGTGGTCGAGCGTGATGACGTCGATATTGCCGGTCGTGGTGACGAAGATGTCGCCGACCTTGGCGGCGTCGTCCATGGTGACGACTTCATAGCCTTCCATCGCCGCCTGCAGGGCGCAGATCGGGTCGATTTCGGTGATCATCACACGGGCGCCGAGGCCGCGCAGGCTGGCCGCGCTGCCCTTGCCGACGTCGCCGTAGCCCGCGACGACCGCGACCTTGCCGGCAACCATCGTGTCCGTGGCGCGCTTGATGCCGTCGACGAGGCTTTCGCGGCAGCCATAGAGGTTGTCGAACTTGGACTTCGTGACGGAGTCGTTGACGTTGATGGCCGGAACCAGCAGCTGGCCCTTCTTCGCCATCTGATACAGACGGTGCACGCCGGTCGTGGTCTCTTCCGAGATGCCGCGCACGTCCTTCATGAGATCGGGATAGTCGCGGTGCATGATCGCGGTGAGATCGCCGCCGTCATCGAGGATCATGTTCGGAACCCAGCCGTTCGGGCCCTTGATGGTCTGGTGGATGCACCACTCGGCCTCTTCCTCGGTCTGGCCCTTCCAGGCGAAGACCGGGGTGCCGCCCTCGACCACGGCCGCAGCCGCCTGGTCCTGGGTCGAGAAGATGTTGCACGAGCTCCAGCGGACCTCGGCGCCGAGAGCCGTCAGGGTCTCGATCAGCACGGCGGTCTGGATCGTCATGTGCAGGCAGCCGGCGATGCGCGCGCCCTTCAGGGGCTTCTTCGAGCCGTATTCTTCCCGGAGCGCCATCAGACCGGGCATTTCGGTCTCGGCGATGTTGATTTCCTTGCGGCCCCAGTCGGCCAGCGACATGTCTTTCACTTTGTAGTCGGCGGATTGGCTCATCTCAGTCTCCAGGAAAGAAGCTCGGCAGGCTGCGCGCCGGCATCGGTTATAAAGACATCTTTATGTTGGCATATGTCTTAAGGTGCGCGCGTTTATAGGCCAGCCGGACGGCCCGGTCAAGTTGCGGAGCGGTGCTTACTCTTCGCCGAACTTGCTGGAGACGAGCTGTTCCAGGGACGAGACGGCTTTCGCGGCATCCACGCCCTTGGCGCGGATCAGAATGGATTGGCCGATCGGTGCGCCGAGCATGAGAAGCCCCATGATCGAGCAGCCGTTGACCGTGACGCCGTCCTTGGTGACGGTCACCTCGGCGTTAAAGGTAAGGGCCATGGCGGCGAACTTCGCCGAGGCGCGGGCATGGAGGCCCTTCTGGTTGACGATCTGGACGCGCTTTTCGGTGATGGAGGCCGATTGTTCCACGGGCGGAACGATGCCTATTCCTCGCCCGCGAGCAGGCGCGAGGCGACGTTGATATATTTCCGGCCGGCTTCCTGGGCGGCGGCGACGGCGTCGGCGAGGGAGGAATCGCGGCGGATGCTGGCGAGCTTGATCAGCATGGGCAGATTGACGCCCGCGATCACCTCGACGCTCGCCCGGTCCATGATCGAGATCGCCAGATTGGACGGCGTGCCGCCGAACATGTCGGTCAGCACGATCACGCCGGCCCCGGTATTGACCTCGGTGACCGCGTCCAGGATGTCCTTGCGTCGGACCTCCATGTCATCGTCCGGCCCGATGCAGACGGTCCGGACATTCTGCTGGGCGCCCACGACATGTTCCATCGCGGCAACGAATTCCCTGGCAAGGTTGCCATGAGTAACCAGGACGAGGCCAATCATTCAGCGGTTCCCCACAGCTTTGTTGGCATGAATATCGGTATCGCGGTGGCTTAAAGTCACGGCATAGCCTTTTTCATTCAGCACATTGGCGACCTGTTCGGCAAGGAAGACCGAACGATGTCGGCCGCCGGTACACCCGAAAGCGAGCGTCAGATAGCTTTTCCCCTCGCGCTGATAATGCGGCAGCAGCGAGAGGACAAGCTTTGTCACGCCGTCGAAGAATTCTCCATAGGCCGGATCGCGGGCGATGAACTCGCCGACCGCCTTGTCGTGACCGGTCAGCGGCTGCAGCTCCGACACGTAATGAGGATTGGCGAGGAACCGGACGTCGAACAGCAAATCCGCCTCGCGCGGCAGGCCCAGCCGATAGGAGAAGGAGACCACCGAGATGGTCATGCCGCGATTGGCGTCGAGCCGGAAATTTCCGGTGAGCAGACGGCGCAGATCATGCGAGGTGAGGTCGGTGGTGTCGAACACGTAGTCGGCGCGATCCTTGAGTCGCGCGAGCAGTTTGCGTTCCGCCGCCACACCCGCCATCACGCCGCCGCCGCCCGCCAGAGGATGCGGCCGCCGCGTTTCGGTGAACCGGCGCCGAAGCATCTCGTCGCCGCATTCGAGGAAGATCACCCTGACCTCGAGATCGGCCCGCAACTCGAGCGCGTCGAGATGCTGTTCGAAGGAATCCGGATCGAATGCGCGCGTGCGGGTATCCAGTCCGATCGCGATCGCCCCCCGCGAACCGGCGCGGCGGTAGGTGTCAGGCGATTCGAACAGATCCTTGAGAAGGGGTAGCGGCAGGTTGTCGATGGCGTCGTAGCCAAGGTCCTCGATCGCCTTGAGCGCGGTGGATTTCCCCGCCCCGGAGAGGCCGGTAACCAGCAGAACCCATGTCGTTTCGGTTTCCTGCTCCGCCGCGTCAGTGGCGGAGGATCCCTGGCCGTTCATTATGTTCATTCAGTCAAGACTATACCATCTCGGACGGCCTGCGCAGCAAGCTTGACCTTCATCGCGGCGGAAGCCTCGAATGCGTCGAGCTTGATGTGCCTGATCGCGACGTCCTCATAACTGATCGTCTGTCCCCCGGGCGGCAGCCGCGGTACGTCCGCCGCGCCGACGAGCTCCACGCAAAGCCTTACCACACATGTGTCGCGGAAGGACTGCCGTACGATGCCGATCCCGCGCACCTCCAGCAGGCCCGCAATGGCCTCCGGTACCGACGCGACGAGATCGCCGTCGGACCTTTCGAGCCAGAGATAGTCGTCGGCAACGAGCCGCGCGCCCGCATCGAGAAGCCGCAGAGCCAAGTCGGATTTGCCTGACCCCGAGGGACCGATGATAAGCACGCCGACGGCCATGAAATCGACACAGGTGCCGTGGACCAGCAACATGGACGCCAAGCTGCCCCCTTCAGCCTTAAAAAGTCAATCTCGCTTGTCGCGGTTTTTCAGCGCCGCCCGCGCGCCCACGGAGGATCGACCGGCAGGAGAACCGTGAAGCGCGCACCGATCACCTTTTCATGCGGCTCGCCGCTGCCGGGCTCGGCGGGCACATAGAGATTCTCGGCCGAGATCCGGCCGCCATGCGCCTCGACGATCTGCTTCGAGATGCTGAGACCGAGTCCCGAATGGGTTCCGAAATCCTCGCTCGCGGGACGCTCCGAATAGAAGCGCGAAAAGATCTCCTCAAGCCGTCCCTCGGGGATGCCGGGGCCTTCGTCCTCCACCGTGATGACGACGAAGGATCCGGCCTGGCGTGCGCGAATCGTGATCGTGCCGCCGTGAGGCGTGAACGAGATCGCGTTGTCCACCAGATTGCGGAGCACCTGGCCGATGCGCTGTTCCATGCCATAGACGATCAGCCCGTCGCTCGCCTCGGCGCGGTATACAACATGAGGGCTTTCTTCGCTGAGCGTCGCGTCGTAGCCCTCGACCAGCATGATCAGCAGGCGGTGCAGATCGACCGGCTCGGCTTCCGAGCGCAGCAGTTCGGCGTCGATCCGGGAGGCCTGCGCGATATCGGTGATCAGCCGGTTCAGCCGCCGTACGTCCTCCAGCATGATCGCCGTCAGGCGCGCCCGCGCGGCGGGATCCTCGGCGCGGGCGACGGTCTCCGCCGCGCTCCGGAGCGACGTCAGCGGATTCTTCAGCTCGTGCGCCACGTCGGCAGCGAAGGCGTCGATCGCATCGATCCGGGCATAGAGGTCGCGCGTCATCTCCTTCAGCGCCGCGGAGAGATCGCCGATCTCGTCATTGCGATTCGAGAAATCGGGAATCGACACGCGCCGGCCCCGTCCGCGGCGGATCCGCTCCGCCGCCTCGGCGAGCCGGATCACCGGCCGCGCGATCGTCTTGGCGAGGAACAGGGAGAGGAGGGCGGTGACGCCGAAGGCGATGGCGGAAACCTGTGCGATCGCGATTCGCTCCTGGCGCACGATTTCCTCGATGTCGGTCGTGTCCGTGGAGATCAGCAGCGCACCCAGCACGCGGCGGAACCGCTGCACCGGCACCGCCGCCGACAGCACGAAGGATCCCCCGGCGCGGCTGCGAACCATAGTCATGGAATAGCCGTCGAGAGCGCGGGCGACCTCGGGATAGTCGGAGGCGCGCTGATCCGGCCGCTCGACATAGGGCGGTATCGCCGTGCGCGAGGGCAGGTGGCTGTCGATCACCTCGAGGACGTCCGTGATGTGCGAGAGAAGCTCGTTGTACCAGGTGGGGCTCGGGAGCTTTTCCTCGATGACCTGGCGTTCGACGATGATTTCCCGGCTGTCCGTCAGCAATTCGCCGCTGGTGGAGAACAGGCGCGCCCGGGTTTCCGTCGGCACGACGAGGCGGCGCAGGATCTGCGTGGCCCGGCCGACGTCGATCTCGGCGGAGTCCTGGTCCGTGGTCGCGGCCTCGCCGAGCGCGCCGGCGATGATCTCCGCCTGGGTCCGGAGCTGCTTGAGCCGCGAGTCGATCAGGCCGCTGCGGTATTGATCGAGATAGAGCATGCCGCCGACGAGGACCGCCAGCGCGACGAGATTGACGAGCAGGATGCGGAGCGTGAGCGGCGAGAAGGCGCGCTTGCGGATCGGGTGGCGTTCGTTCTGGCCGGCGGCGTCGTCGCCCCGGATGTCCGCGGCGGCCTGGCCGCGCGCCCTCGATGCGGCGCCCCGGCGGTCCGCTTGGAATGTGTCGTTATCCGATCGGGATATCGCCATGGTGGCGCAATCAGCCGAGCTCAGGATTCAATGAATCGGTATCCGACGCCGTAAAGGGTTTCGATGCCGCCGAACTCCGGGTCGACCACCTTGAACTTCTTGCGCAGCCGCTTGATGTGGCTGTCGATCGTGCGGTCGTCGACATAGATCTGGTCGTCATAGGCCGCGTCCATCAACTGATCCCGGCTCTTTACGTGTCCGGGCCGGGTCGCGAGGCCTTCGAGGATAAGGAATTCCGTGACGGTAAGCACCACTTCCTGACCGTTCCACGTGCATTTGTGGCGCAGCGGATCGAGTGTCAGCCGGCCACGCGTCATGATCGAGCCGGTATCGTCCTCTTCCGATGGAACCTTGGCGCGCTCGAAACGGCGCAGGATCGTTTTGATGCGTTCCAGGAGCAGGCGCTGGGAAAACGGCTTGGTGATATAGTCGTCCGCGCCCATCTTCAAACCGAGGACCTCGTCGATCTCGTCGTCCTTGGAAGTGAGGAAGATCACCGGAATGTCCGTGATCTGGCGCAGCCGGCGCAAAAGCTCCATGCCGTCCATGCGCGGCATCTTGATATCGAGCACCGCGAGATCCGCCGGCTGCTTCGAGAAGGCTTCGAGCGCCTGTTCGCCGTCCGAATAGGACCGGACGCGATAGCCTTCGGCTTCCAGAGCGATGCTTACGGAAGTCAGGATGTTTCGGTCGTCATCGACGAGCACGATAGTCGGTTTCATTCGTCGTCTTCCCCAACCCGGATGCGGCCGGCCAGTCAGCGTTCCGGGAAATGTAGTGTTTATCGGGCAATATTGCTACTCGCCAAAGGACTTTAAGCCCACAACACAATTGCGGCGGGAACATGGAAATGTGGTAGGATTGGAGTTTGCCTTGTCCGAGTTGCACCCGAGTGAGGATCGAGTTGGGAACCGGCGGGCAATCGAGCGGTCAATCGAGTATGCGGCTAGTGCGAAGAAGAAGCGGACGCGGATGAAGAGATCGAAGAGTTGGGGGTTTCCCCGTTGGAGCGGTTACGGGCGGTCGGAACAGGAGCCGACGACGGTGCGCATCTGCGACCGTGTCGGCTGCGAGGAGAAGGCCGAATGCAAGGCGCCCAAGTCGCCATTCACGGACGAAAAGTGGATGTTCTGCGAAAGGCACGCCGCCGAGTTCAATCGCAACTGGAACTTCTTCTCAAACATGACGGCGGATGAAGCGCGCCGTTACGAGGAGGAGGAACGTCAGGAGGCGAAGGGCTACACGAAGTCCAATGCCTGGCAATGGAGCTCGGATTCCGCCGATACGCCGGAGGCGCGCGCGCTCAACGTGCTCGGTCTCGACGAGGATGCCTCGCCGGACCAGATCAAGACGCAGTTCCGCAAGCTCGCCAAGGAAAATCACCCCGACCGCAAGCCCGGCGACAAGGAAGCCGAAAAACGCTTCCGCGAAATCCGCGACGCCTATGAAGTGCTGAAGCCGCGCGTCAGCGCCTGAGGTTATCCCTCGTTGTTTTTGTAAGTCCCGCGCAGCTTCTTGATCGCGCCGCGATGCTGCTTGTGTTCGACTCGCCGGATCTTCGATGCTTTGGTCGGGCGCGTGGCCTTTCGGGGCTTCGGCACTTCGGTCGCCCGGCGCAGGAGATCGACCAGGCGCTCCAGCGCGTCCGCGCGGTTCTGTTCCTGGGTGCGGAAGCGCGAGGCCTCGATCACCAGCACGCCGTCCTTCGTGAGCCTCCGGCCGGCGAGCTGTTCGGCGCGGGCGCGGACATTCTCGGGCAATGAGGGCGAATGGCGGATGTCGAAACGAAGCTGAACCGCTGTCGCGACCTTGTTGACGTTCTGGCCGCCCGGACCCGAGGCGCGGACGAAACTCTCCTCGATCTCGTCGTCCCCGATCGCGAGGCGGTTGGTAATCGTTATCATGGCCGCGTCAATTCTGCGTCACCCCTTACCGCCGATCGGATAAGGCCGTAGCATTCCGACATACCGACGTCTTGTCGGCGGGGCAACCACCCGGTTGCCGGGTATGGGACAGGAACATGCTGGACAACAAGATACTCAGGATAGCGGATATCTATGTGCCGCTCGCGCGCCGCAAGACGCTCAATCCCGAAACCGTCGAGACCCTCGCGGCCAGCATCCTCGAGGAAGGCCAGAAAAGCGCCATCATGGTTCGCCAGGACGGCGACCGTCTGATCCTCGTCGAGGGACTTCATCGGCTGGAAGCCTGCCGGTCGCTCGGCGAGGAGACGATCGTCGGTGTGCTGGTCCAGGCCCGCCGGCACTAGCTCGGGGAGAGGCTCCCGGCGTCAGGGCTGGGAAAACGCCATGCCGTAGCCGATGCCGTATTCGAGCGTCGGCGCGTAGATCTTGCGGTCCGGCAAGGCACCGCCCGCGCTCATCTGTGCCGCAAGCGCCGCGATCCATGTGTGAAGCTCCAGCGAGCCGATGCCGGCCTTCTCGAACGTTTCGTCGGCATCGAGCTTGTCGAACGCGTCGAGGTCGCCGGCCGCGAAATGCTCCATGAACCATTCGTCGAAGCCGGGATTGAGCTTGATGTCTTCCTTGGTGCGCTTGCCGGAGACCAGCATTTCGGCGCCTTCCTCATGCATCGAGAGCAGGCGGGCGAACCATTCGTCGTCGGTGAAGGTGCCGCCTTCGGCGCCCTTCATCTGATAGGCGAAGACATCCGGCGTCGCTTCGCCGAGCAGCGGGTAATAGCGCGTCGGGTGATGCGACATGCCGCCGGAGCCGACGATCAGCGTGCGCTTGCCGGATTTCGCGATATACCGGCCGACCGCGCTGCCGACCTGATGCGAACGCGAGAACGGCAGCCAAGGCGGCGCGAGCGCGCCGATGAAGACGGGAATGACCGGATAGCGATCCAGAGAACCCATCAGGCGATAGAGCGGCTGCGAGAAGGCGTGATCGATGCGCATCTCATAGGAAAGGGCCGGATCGAAACCGTCCGCGCGCAGGCTCTTCGCGAGCGCCAGCGCATCCTCCGCCGGGACGTCGAGCTTGCCGCCGAAACCGCCGACATCGTCCACGGCCTCCGCCTTCACGCCGACGCAATAGGCGGGCATGACGCGGAGATGGAAGCCGGCGAAATGATCCGAGCCGAAGATGACCACGCGCTCGGGATCGAACGCCTCGATGGCCTTGATGCAGTCGCCGTAAAGTGCGTTGATCTCGGGTTCTTCGGTCGGCGCCTTGGCCCGGATCATGATGATCGGCGAATGCGAAACGCAGGCGAGCATGGTGGTCATTTCGGGGCTCCTCAGCCGATCTTCTTAACGCCGTTCACCAGCGTGCCGATCTTTTCGATCGCCACCGAGATCGGTCCGCCGAATTTAGCGAGATCGACATTCTGCACGGCGCCACCCTTCGCGGATTTCTTGAGTGCGGTGCCCATGGAAATGATGTCGCCCGGCCAGAGCGAGGTGTAGGACGACAGGAAGGCGATCACTTCCGGAATCTTGTAGAACAGGTTCTCGGTGTTGTCCTCTGTGACGACCCGGCCCTGATGCTCGCACGTCACCTGAAGAGCGTGCGGATCGTCGATCTCGTCCTTGGTCACGAGCCAGGGGCCCATGCAGGCGAAGGTGTCCGCGCCCTTGTAGCGGCCCGGATAGCTGACCCAGGTGTCGATATATTCGATCTCGTTCGAATCTCCGCCCTTCGGATGAATGGCGCGGTAATGGAACGTGTCTTCGCCGCGCATCGTGGGCGAGGTGATGTCGTTATGCACCGTATAGCCGAAGACATAGTCATAGGCGTTTTCGGCGCGGACATTTTTTGCAAGCTTGCCGATCACGACGGCGAGCTCGGGTTCGGGATGCACGCGGCCATATTCCGGCCGGACCTCGATATCGCCGCGATGGCCGACCAGAGAGCTCGCCGGTTTGTGGAACATCGCGGGATGTTTCGGACCCGACATGATCCGGTCGGCATTGGCGCTGTTGTTCAGCGCCAGGCAGCAGATCTTCGATGGCCGGGTGACCGGGGCCAGTAATTCGACCGAGTCGAGATTCGTGCTTTCGAAATCGTCGGGGTTCCTGGCGATATGGCCCGCGACCGTCTTGAGCTTGGCGAGGCCGGCGTCGCCCGACTCTATCAGATCCAGCAGGGTGCGCGGGGCGCCGTCCACGCCAGAGAGCCTGTGCAAGGCGGCGGTCACGTCGAAAAGGCGGCTTCCGTCAGGGCTGATCCCGAAGTGTTCCTTGCCCCCCGATTTGTAGCTGGCGAGTTTCATGGCGTTATCCTGTCCCAAGGCCTGATGAGCGGGGCAACGGCCGCGGCATCCCGCGCTGTTTCGGCGTTGATCGAAATCGCCGCGACGAAGCGGGAAGAATGGCGGACGGGGATGGCCTTCGCAAGAGGTGCGGGTCACCGAGGTTATATGGGCCTGACGCAGGGGGTTCGTCGTGGCCGAAATCTTAAAGAAATCGCGTAGAAGTGGTGATGGCCTTCTAAATAACGCCGCCAAATGGTGAGACCGTCAGCAGAGTTAACCATGATCATTAATTATATAACATCTTGTAATGTGTGGGGTTGCAGGCATATTGCGGATGTTTCCGGCAAGTGCGTTATCAATAAAAACGTAAAGATTTCGGTAAGTTATCTTTATTTTTTCCATAACGCCATGCTAGGTTGATTCACGAAGGATCGCTCTACGTACTCGCCGGCGACGACTGTCAAATGGGGTGGTGCCGGACAGGGCGAAGTAAAAAGGCTGGAGGATGAAATGAGTACCGTTTTGTTGCGTCGCTTGGCGGGCATGGTCGGTGCGATCGGTTTGATGGTGTTTGTCTCGGGTTCGGCGAATGCGGCTCGCGTGAGCATTTTCGATTGAACAATCGTCGGTCGATAATTCGACGACGACGAGCGTCATCACAGTGTCGGCAATAGCGGCACGGACTTACCGATGATCGCCACGATACAAGTTGTCGGCGATCCGCGATCACGGTTCGCGTGGCTACTCACGACGAATCGGCCGACTGGACCGTGGCATCAGCATCTGGACGGCGGACTCCGTTGATCACGGTCCGAATGCCCTGCCGAGCGTATCAGCGCCGACATCACTTCTCGTGCGAATCGCCGTCACTATACGTGTCACGGTCGAAGGCGTAGAGGGCGGCTCTGCGGCGGCGCCTATACGGTTGATATAAGCACGGTGCGCGCGAAGTCGGCGAAGTGCCGATCCCAGGCGCCGCGCTGCTGTTCTTCTCGGGCCTTGGCGCTCTCGGGATGTTCGGCCGTAAGCGCAAGGCTGCCTAAGCCTCCACATAATAGGCTGATACTGAATTCGAGCGGCGTCCCCTTTTGGGGGCGCCGTTTTCTTTTGGGCGCTGCCGCTTTTGCCCGAGCGCGCCGCCGGGGCGCTGCGACATTTTGCTTCCGATTTTCGGCCGCGAGCATCGAATTCCAGATGCCGGAAACTGAAGTCGGTCGGCGATGAAAATTAATCAAGTCGACTGAATGTATCCCTTCAGTAAAGTTTTTATTCACCAATAATTTACCGTATTTTACTTCAGGAATCATACTCTAAAGTATTAAAAACAACACAATATGGCAGACTTGTACCATTATGAAACAATTGAAATCATTGACTTTTTCCTAATTTCCGTTACCATTTTCTTAATTTTTTGAGGGCCGGGGCGGCCCGATTGCGCAGCCCCGAAATTGGCACCCGCATCGCAAGGCGGAGCAATGCCGGAAGACGGTAAATGCGACGCGTATTGGGCATCGTACTTGGATTGGCCTTTGCCGTATTCGCGAATGAATACGGCGCGGGCGGCCACTTCGATCACGATCAACGACGTCAGCGACGACTACACCATTCCGTTTTCCTACTCGACATCCGGCAACCATTATGACGAGGTCGCTTTCAACGTCTCGGGCGGCAATTTCTATGTCCAGCTCACGCTCGTACCGGTCAGCGGCGACTTCCGCCGGCTCTCGATCGCCCTGGCAGGCTATGTCGCGCCCGAGAGCGCTTGCCTAATGGCCATACGCTCGAAGGCACCGTCTATGACTATGTCGGGACCTATGTCGTCGAGCTCTACAGCAAGCGCAACGGCCTGAGTCGGCACGATAACCTATAACCTCCTGATCAACACGGTTCGCAAGGTCGGCGGGCAGTCCCTGCCTGACGCGGCCGACGACTGCGACCCGGTCGATCCGCCGTCCCATATGCCGATACCGGCCGGCGCCGTGCTGTTTCTGCTCGGGTCTTGCCTTGCTCGGCTATGTCGGCCGCCGCGCGCGCAAAGCAAGGCTAAGGTCTTCCTCCGCTCAAGCCCACCCATTGACCTCGCGTCTTCCACGCAGTCTAATAGCGTCAACCGCTGGGGTGTCCCAAGGGTTCGCGGCCCTGGACTGAGATGATACCCACGAACCTGATCTGGCTTGCACCAGCGTAGGGAGTCGGGAAGGGCAGGCCGGGTCGCCCACGGTCTCGTCGGTTTCATCCATCATCTCCAGCGTTCTCCGTCCGAACGGCGGCGGGTTTTCTTCGCGGCAACGCCCGGTTCCGGACTGGCGGCGAGACAAGGGGTGTCACATGGCGAAGAACCGACAACGTCGTTCCCGAGAACAACGCATCCGTAACGACCGGCGATATCGCCGGCTCTCGGAAGGTCTATGTCGAGGGCGACCGGCATCAGGGCATTCGCGTGCCGTTCCGCGAGATCGAACTCGAGGAGTTCGGCGAAGTCGGATCCCATCCGGGTCTACGATCCCTCCGGTCCCTATACGGACCAGGACGCCGAGATCGATATCCTGAAAGGCCTGCCGCCCCTGCGCCAACAATGGATCCTCGGGCGCGGCGACGTCGAATGGTACGAGGGCCGCAAGATCCGCCCGGAGGACAACAGCGTCGGCAAGTCCGGTATCGCGGATGTGACCGCCTTCCACCGCGGCTCGAACCAGGTGCTGCGCGCCAAGCCCGGCAAATCGGTGACCCAGCTCGCCTATGCGCGCGCGGGCATCGTGACGCCGGAGATGGAATATATCGCCATCCGCGAGAACATCGGCCGGAAGAAGGCGGCGGACGCGCATCGGCCATCACAAGGGCAACGGGCTCGGCGCCTCGATCCCGGAATTCGTCACGCCGGAATTCGTGCGCGACGAGGTGGCGCGCGGCCGGGCGATCATTCCCGCGAATATCAATCACCCCGAGATCCGAGCCGATGATCATCGGCCGGAATTTCCTGGTGAAGATCAACGCCAATATCGGCAATTCCGCCGTCACCTCCTCGATCGCCGAGGAAGTCGACAAGCTCGTCTGGTCGATCCGCTGGGGCGGCGACACGGTGATGGACCTGTCCACCGGCAAGAACATCCACAACACCCGCGAATGGATCATCCGCAATTCGCCGGTGCCGATCGGCACGGTGCCGATCTATCAGGCGCTGGAGAAGGTCGGCGGCGTCGCCGAGGACCTGACCTACGAGATCTTCCGCGATACGCTGGTCGAGCAATGCGAGCAGGGCGTGGATTATTTCACCATCCATGCCGGCGTGCGCCTGCCCTATGTGCCGCTGACCGCCGAGCGGGTTACCGGCATCGTCAGCCGCGGCGGCTCGATCATGGCGAAGTGGTGCCTCGCGCATCACAAGGAGAACTTCCTCTACACGAATTTCGAGGATATCTGCGATCTCCTGCGCCAATACGATGTCAGCTTCTCATTGGGCGATGGCTTGCGGCCCGGCAGCATCGCGGACGCCAACGACCGCGCGCAATTCGCCGAACTGGAGACGCTGGGCGAGCTCACCAAGATCGCCTGGAAGAAGGACTGCCAGGTCATGATCGAGGGGCCGGGTCACGTGCCGATGCACCTGATCAAGGAGAACATGGACAAGCAGCTCGCGGAATGCGACGAGGCGCCGTTCTATACGCTTGGGCCCGCTCACGACCGATATCGCGCCCGGCTACGATCACATCACGAGCGCCATCGGCGCCGCGATGATCGGCTGGTTCGGCACCGCCATGCTTTGCTATGTGACGCCGAAGGAGCATCTCGGCCTCCCCGACCGCGACGACGTGAAGGCGGGCGTGATCGCCTACAAGATCGCGGCCCATGCGGCGGATCTCGCCAAGGGCCATCCGGCGGCGCAAACCCGCGACAATGCCCTGAGCCATGCCCGGTTCGATTTCCGCTGGCGGGATCAGTTCAACCTGTCGCTGGACCCGGATACCGCGCGCGCCTATCACGACGAGACCCTGCCCGCCGAGGGCCACAAGGTGGCGCATTTCTGCTCCATGTGCGGGCCGAAATTCTGCTCGATGAAGATCACGCAGGAAGTGCGCGACTACGCCCGCAAGGGGATGGATCAGATGTCGGAGAAGTTCAAGGAGAAGGGCAGCGAGATCTATCAGCCCGCCGACGAGGTCGAGGCCGAGAAGGCCAGGCTGCCGGAAAACGCGGCCGAATAGGCTCCGCCCGACAACGAAAAGAAAAAGGGAACCCCATTATGGCGTTTGAGACCTTGAAGGCCGAGATCCTCATGCTCTGGAACGAGATGGAGGAGCAGACCAAGGATCCCCGCGAGGTTGCCTTTCAGATCCGGGAGAAGATCGGCGAACTGCGCGCCATGGGCATGCCGGTTCCGGACGATCTGTTGAAAGTCGAGAAGGCGATCGAGGAGCAATACGGCCGGCCCGCAAAGAGCTGACCGATCCTTATCCGCGCAGGCAGCTCAGGATGCTGCCGAAGATTCCCTCGACCAGAAAACGATAGGCCTTGGGACCGGGCTGCATCTTCAGGCCCAGCGGATCGATCTCACCGAGCTTGGCATGCGTGCCCTCGACGAGAGACCGCGCCATGGCCGGAGAGAATTCGGGCTCGGTGAAGACGCAGCCGACACCCCGGTTCGCGATCAGGTTGCGCAGCTCGGACATGTGCCGGGCGCCGGGCTGCCGGTCGCCGGAGAGAATCGTTCCCGCGATATCGAGGCCGTAGCGCGCCGCGAAATAGCGCAGCGAGTCGTGATAGAGGATCACTGGCTTGCCGAGAAAATCGCCCGCCGTCATTTCGGAAGACGACATATCGAGATCGATCAGGTCGTCGATCTGAGCCTGGGCATTCATCGCATAGGCGTCCGCGTGTTCGGGATCGATCTTCTCGAGCGCCGCCGCGACAATTCGCGTTATCGCGATGGCGTTTTCCGGGTCGAGCCAGATATGCGGATCGATATCGAGTCCCGTTTCGCTGCCGGTATGGATCTCGAGACCGCCCGTCCCGCCGCTGTCCGATACATGGATCACATGAATGCTCGGCTCGGCGGTGAGGGTGATGACGGTCGTCCTGGTTTCGAGCGTTGAGATCGGCTTGATCAGGAACAACTCGAGGGTCGGCCCGACCCAGACGATGAGATCGGCGCTATTAAGCGCGGTCGCATCGGACGGCCGCATCGCGTAGTCATGCGGCGAAGCCGGACGATCGATGAGCAATTTCGGCGTCCCGACGCCGAACATGATCCCGGAAACCAGACTGTGGATCGGCAGGATGCTGACGACGACCTGCGGCACCTTCGCGACAGCCACCGAGGCCGTGACCTGAGCCGACAGGATCACCGCAAGCGCGGCGGCGACCCGAAGCGTTCGCGCGAGGACGTTGATCGTGGGGATTCGTTCTTGAGCCATACTGAACCGGATCATTAGACCACTTTGGACGTGCGATCCAGTACCGCGCGGCGATTTGTCCGGCTCCGGTTTCGATAGCCCCATGACGCGAACCGATGGAAATCGGAAACCGCCTTTCCGATCCCGGCCAGCCATGCTAAACCGATGGCGCGTCTTAAGAATTGGGAGAACAGCCGACATGGAGATGCAGGGCAGCGTGGTCATTCCCGCGTCGCGCAAAGCCGTATGGGACGCGCTGAACGATCCCGAGGTGCTGCGCAAGAGCATCCCCGGCTGCCAGTCCATCACCCTCGTCTCGCCGACGGAAATCGACGCCAGCGTCCGGGCCAAGGTCGGCCCGGTCAGCGCAACCTTCAACGGCAAGGTGACGCTCTCCGATCTCGATCCGCCGAACGGCTACACGATCTCGGGCGAGGGCAAGGGCGGGGCTGCCGGATTCGCCAAGGGCGGCGCGAAAGTGCGACTCACCGACGAAGACGAGGGCACGAGGCTGAGCTACGACGTCTCCGCGACGGTCGGCGGCAAGCTCGCGCAGATCGGTTCGCGGCTGATCGATCAAACGTCGAAGAAGCTCGCCGACGAGTTCTTCACGAACTTCAGCCAGAATGTCGGAACGGCCGCTCCGGCCGGGGAATCCGCGCCTTCCGCCGCTCCGGCAAGCGCGCCCGCGACCCCGGCGGCACCGGCATCGGCGCCGCCGCCAATGCCGCCCCGGCGGCGAAATCCAAGAAGGGAATTCAGCCCGTGGATATGGATTCCGGTTCTCGTGGCTGTCATCGGCGCGATTCTCTGGTATTACAGCAACTAACCAAGCCAACGCAGAGGGCGGGCCGAACCGCCCAAGGGAGAACACGACATGAAAGTTTCCATGCGGGTGAACGGGCGTGAGGTTACGGGAGACGTCGAGGCGCAGGACCTTGCTGGTCGAGTTCCTGAGATACAATCTCGGCCTCACCGGAACCCATATCGGTTGCGACACCAGCCAGTGCGGCGCCTGCACGGTTCATGTCGACGGCAAGGCGATCAAGTCGTGCACGGCGCTTGCCGTTCAGCTTGACGGCAGCGAGGTGACCACGATCGAAGGTCTCGCCAAGGACGGCAAGCTGCACCCGATGCAGGAAGCCTTCCGCGAGAACCACGGCCTGCAATGCGGCTTCTGCACGCCGGGCATGGTGATGAGCGCGGTCGACTTGGTGCGGCGTTTTCCCGATCCCGACGAACGGAAGATCCGCGAAGAGCTCGAAGGCAATATCTGCCGCTGCACGGGCTACCATAATATCGTGAAGTCGATCGCGGCCGGTGCCGCGGCGATGCGCCGGGGCTGAGGGAGAGAGCCATGTACGACTTCAATTATATTCAGGCGAAGAGCGTGGACGAAGCCGCGAAGAGCTACGGTGCAGCGTCCGACGGCAGCTTTCTCGCGGGCGGCATGACCCTGATTCCGACGCTGAAGCAGCGCCTGGCGTCGCCGTCCGATCTGATCGATCTCGCCAAGATCGGCGATCTCTCCGGCATCAGCGTGAAGGGCAATTCGGTGCGTATCGGCGCCATGACGCGTCACGCGGTCGTCGCCTTCTCCGCCGAGGTGCAGAAGGCGATCCCGGCGCTTGCCGCGCTTGCCGGCGGCATCGGCGATCCGATGGTGCGCAATCGGGGCACCATGGGTGGCTCGATCGCGAACAACGATCCGGCCGCCGATTATCCGTCCGCCGTCCTCGGGCTCGGCGCCACGGTGCATACGTCGAAGCGCGATATTCCCGGCGACGACTTCTTCACCGGCATGTTCGAAACGGCTCTGGAGCCGGGCGAAATCGTCACCGCCGTCACCTATCCGGTGCCGGAGAAGGCCGCCTATATGAAATTTCCCAATCCGGCGTCGCGCTACGCGATCGTCGGCGTGTTCGTCTCCAAGACCGGCAGCAATGTCCGCGTCGCGGTGACCGGCGCCGGCCCCTGCGTCTTCCGCGCGGAAGAGATGGAAAAGGCGCTCGCCAAGGACTTCTCGCCCAAGGCCATCGAGGGCATCAAGCTGGCCGCCGATGGCCTGAATTCGGATATTCACGCCACCGCCGACTACCGGGCGCATCTCGTCACGGTCATGGCCAAGCGGGCGGTCGCCTCGGCCTGATTACCGGGCAAACTGTTATCGCGATGGAATGGGCCGCGCCGGCAACGGACGCGGCCCGTTCTTTTCCCGGCCCAATTCTGCTTGATTTATCAACGGCCGCGTTCAACCATAGCGGCAGACTGAAGAACGTCGCGTCGAAAGGTGGGGGAAATGACGACATTGGCTCATGTCGACTGGCGCATGCTGCGCCGGGCCATCCTGATGGCGGCCGTCATGGTCGGCATCGCGGCGCTGGGGCGTCCTGTCCTGGCGGCGGAAGCCCATCCCGATTTCGGTGGCGTCTGGGCCTTCTTTCAGCATGACGGGCCTCCGGGGCCGTTCGGCATGGCGCCCGATCCGAAATTGTCGGCCAGGGGCCAGGCGATCGTGGATACCTATCGCGCCAAATACGACGTGAAGAAATACGACATGGAGCCCAACCAGTATTGCGTGGAGCACGGCATGCCCACGGCGATGTTCGGGCTCGGCGGCATGCCTTTCGAGATGCTGCAGCAGCCCAAGAGGCTGACCCTGTTCTCGGAGGCGGCCAATCAGTACCGGCGCATCTTCGTCGACGGCCGCAAGTTTCCCGACGTCTACCCGCCGACGCCGATCGGCTATTCGATCGGCCATTGGGAAGGCGACACGCTGGTCGTCGAGACCCGCTATCTGGAGGAATGGTATCTGGCGCGCTGGCCTCACAGCGAAAACGCCAAATTCATCGAGCGGTTTTCGCTGATGGATTCCAAGGACGTCAAGATCACGCGGCCCGTGCGCCGCGCCGACCGTCTTTCGCCCAAGGTTCTGGTCGACCAACTGACGTTGATCGATCCGGACATGTATGACCAGCCGACGACGGTGAACTACTATTATACCAAGCTCGCCGACGACGAGATTTTCACCGACGGTTGCACGCAGGGCCTGTGGCAGGCCGAATTCGACCGCAGAATCGAGAGCGGAAAGACCGTCAAGCCCAAGTAAGCGCATATGGGGGGAGCATGACGAAGCGGAGTGTTGTTGCGACCGTGGCGGTCGCGTTGCTTGGCGGCATGTTGCTGTCGGGCGCGCCGGCCCTCACCAAGATGGCTGACGCACAGGCGGGCGAGGCGTCGCCGCCGGATCTGTCCGGTGTCTGGGTGACGTTCCAGAGCGATCGTCCGGGCGGAAATCTCATGATGCCGGGCCTGCCCAAGCTCACCGAGCAGGGCAAGAAGATGGTCGCCGATTTCAAGGCCAAATACGATCTGAAGGACCTCGAGGCCGGCGCCTATTGCGTGCCGGGCGGCATGCCGACGGAAATGTTCGGCGGCGGCAGTTATCCCTTCGAGATCATCCAGCAGCCCAAGCGCATCACGCTGCTGAACGAACTCGAAATGCAGGTCCGGCGGATCTATATGGACGGGCGCGGCCATCCGGACGACTTCCCGCACACGCGCGGCGGCCATTCGATTGCCCATTGGGAAGGCGATACGCTCGTCGTCGACACGGCGCTTCTGAAGTCCTGGCCGATCGAGAGATGGCCGCACAGCGATGACGCCCATATCGTCGAACGGATCTCGCTGAAGAACCGCAAGGACGTCACCATCCAGACATCGGGTTTCCTCGGTGGCGATGTCGGCAACATCATTCTCGTGGACGAACTCACGATGACGGATCCCGTGATGTATGACGGGCCGCAGAAGGTGACCGTCTACGCCCGCAAGCTCGACCAGAAGGAAACCCTCG
The DNA here is from genome assembly GCA_963822835.1 of uncultured Alphaproteobacteria bacterium. Taxonomy (GTDB): domain Bacteria; phylum Pseudomonadota; class Alphaproteobacteria; order CAVTAV01; family CAVTAV01; genus CAVTAV01. The sequence goes on from CAWGIZ010000010.1 coordinate 280,344, forward strand.
AATACGACTGCACCGAGGGCAACTGGTGGACGGCGGTCGAGGCGACGGAAAAGAAATAACCCCCGGGCTCTGCAGAGACTGAACTGGATTGAAGCCATGAGCGACAGAAACCCTACCCGATGGACGCAGGGCCGCGCCGCGTTGTTCGGGGCGGTCGCGGCCGGTGCCGTGATGCTGGCGGGCGGCGTTCAGGCCGCCGATCATCCCGATCTCTCCGGTGTCTGGGGCGTGTTCTATCACGACCACCAGGGCGGCCGTGCCGGCGCCCCGGCGGAGCCGAAACTTACCGCCGAGGGCCAGAAGGAAGTCCGCGACTTCAAGGCCAAATACGATGTCGAGGCGGTCCAGCCGGGAGCGTATTGCGTGCCGGGCGGCATGCCGACGGAAATGTTCGGTCTCGGCGGCTATCCGATCGAGATCATCCAGCAGCCCAAGCGCATCACGATGATCAACGAAAACGAGATGCAGGTGCGTCGGATCTATATGGATGGCCGTGGCCATCCGTCGGATTTCCCGCATACCCGCGGCGGCCATTCGATCGCTCACTGGGATGGCGACACGCTGGTCATCGATACCGCGCTTCTAAGCCGCTGGCCGATCGAGCGCTGGCCGCACAGCGACGAGGCGCATGTCGTCGAACATATCGCGCTCAAGAAACTGAGCTCGGTGAACGTCAAGCTGCGGCCCGGCCTGACCGCGGCGGAAGTCGGCGACACCGTGCTCGAGGATATCGTGACGACAACCGACCCGATGTATGACGGGCCGCAGACCGTGAAGGTCTATTTCCGCAAGCTGCCGGACCAGGAAACTCTCGAATATGACTGTGCCGAGGGCAATTGGTGGGATGCGGTCGAAGCGACCGCCAAGAAAAAATAATGCGTTGCCGGATGGCGCTGTGCGGCGCGCTCGTCGGCGCGGCGATCTGCGTGGCGACGGTGTCGCGGGCGGCCGATCATCCCGATCTTTCGGGCGTGTGGGGTGTCTTTCAGACAGACAGGCCGGGCGGCCTTTTCGGACTGCCGGCGGAACCCGATCTCTCCGAAAGGGGCGCGAAGATGGTTGCCGACTTCAAGGCCGGGCATGATCTGTCCGATCTTGAGCCCGGCGCCTACTGCCTGCCCGGCGGCATGCCCAAGGAAATGTTCGGCGCGGGCGGTTATCCCTTCGAGATCATTCAACAGCCGGGCCGCATGACGATCCTGCTGGAATTCCAGATGCAGGTCCGGCGGATCTATATGGACGGGCGCGGCCATCCGGACGATTTTCCGCACACTCGGGGCGGCCATTCGATCGCCCACTGGGAAGGCGATACGCTGGTCATCGACACGGCGCTGTTGAAGTCATGGCCGATCGAGGTGTGGCCGCATAGCGACGAGGCGCATATCGTCGAGCGGATTTCGCTGAAGAACCGGCGTGACGTGACCGTCACGACAACCGGTTTTTTGGGCGGCGATGTCGGTGATGTCATACTCGTCGACGAGATCACGATGACGGATCCCGTGATGTACAGCGGGCCGCAGAAGGTAACCGTCTACGCCCGCAAGCTCGATCAGAAGGAAACCCTCGAATATGACTGCACAGAGGGCAACTGGTGGACGGCGGTCGAGGCGACGGAGAAGAAGTAGGCCCGATCTAGTTGGTCTGCTTGTAGGCCTCGCAGGCCTGAATGCGGCGGTCGATGTCGTCGAGCATCTTCTTGAACGCGGCGCTGTCGGTATCGTGGAAGGTGGCGTCGAAATTGGCGGGTGACATGCCGTCGGGCAGATCGTGCACCACCGGGAAGAACAGATCCTCGGAAGGCGTCCGCCGGCCGAGGCTTTCGAGATAGCGCGCCCCCGAAGGCGTGCTGGCGAGCCGGCCGAAGGCGATGCCGGCGCGGTCGGCGGCGATATCCTGGAAGCTGAAATCGCTGCCGCCCCGCATCAGGTCGTCGAATTCCTTGGCCTCGCCGATGGTCGTCGTGAAGCCGACGCCGCCGGACATCGTGAAGGCCGCAGAAACGATGAAATGCTGCACGTGATCGTGGCGGCCGCGTACCACGACATAATCCGTCAGCTGCAGGATCTGGGCGAGATTCTGTGGCAGCAGCGCATAGCGCAGCCGGTCGAGACGGTCGCCGCCGAAATAGATCGCCAGCGCGAAGACGACGCCGTTCATCTCGGCGACGGGATCGCCATTGACCGAGCGCTCCTCCGCGGTGCGAAGAAGGGGCAGGATGAAGTTAACGAAAGGCACCGGGTCCGCCTGATTGTATTTCGAGGCGATTTCCATGATCTGGCGGTAATAGGCGGCGACCACCGGCGGCCGCGCCGGAATGGCAACATCGGTCACCCGCTCCTTGAAGCGCGCCTCCAGCGACGCGTTGGGCCAAATCATAAGCGTCACCCTGTCGCCCGAGATCTCAAGGCCTTTGACGGCGGAAAGCACATCGTCGCCGAGCTTGGCGCCGAGCACTGTGGAGGCGAGCGCGTTGGTCAGCGGGCGGGCCAGGGTAGGCCCAAGATGAATGCGCCCGATATCGATGGCCGCGACATCGAGGCCGGAGGTCGACCGGCGCACGGTTATGGCCAGATTGACGTAACGGCCCACGGGATTGCGGGGGAGCTCATAGGTGGCGAGGACCCTGACGCCTTCCGGCACCACCGCGACCGTGCCCTTCACGCCGTCCACGCTGCGCGCCAGGAAGGCGGCCAGGCTGTCGAGCTCGAGATTGGTCGCCGAAAGCGTGGTCGATGTCCGGTAATCCGCGAGGGCGTATTGGGCGCGTCGGATGAGCTTTTCGGCACGATCGTAATCCCTTGAATCGATTGCGCGATTCGTAAGAACAAGGGGTTCGTTGCCGATCGCCATGAGGCCCAGCGCCACCGGCGCGGCGACGATCAGCAGAACGATCAGAAAGAAGATTATGGAAACTGCCCGCATCGGCCTTGCCGCGCTATCATCCTGTCGTGTTAGCCTGTTTACCCGACAAACCTCTACCCCGGCCTCACTTAACGCCTGCTGAAAACAAGCCGCCGCAGGGAATCCGGCCTCGATACGTGAAAGAAGATAGCTCGACTTGTTGGTTGAACTAAGGCGTATCGGTCGCGACAGGCGATTGGCAAGCTTGACCGGGAGAATGGGATCGCGGTGAATGCGCGCATGCTAACAGATCACCGGTCTTCCGAAACCGGCAGCCAATCGAAGGATTCCGGCCTTGGAGCGGCTGACGACGCCCTGATGCTGCTTGCCGGCAAGGGGGACGAGCGCGCCTATCGCCAACTGGTCGATCGTCATCTGGATCGGACATTGGCTTTTGCTCAAAGAGTTCTCGGCAACCGGACGGAGGCGGAGGACGTGCTGCAGGAAGCGTTCTTGAGGGTTTGGAAGAAGGCGCCGACCTGGACCGAGGACGGCGCCCGGTTTTCGACCTGGTTCTATCGGGTGGTGCTGAATCTATGCATCGACCGCAAGAGAAAGCCGGCGCATGCGGCGCTGCCAGACGATTACGAGTTCGCCGACAGCGCGCCGATCGCGGACGCGCAGATCGAAGAGGCGCAGGCGTCCGAACTGGTCGAAAAGGCCCTGGCGGCGCTGCCGGATCGTCAGCGGGAGGCGGTCGTATTGTGTTATTATCAAGGGCTTAGCAACAAGGATGCGGCGGAGATCCTGTCCGTGCGGGTAAAGGCGCTGGAATCGCTCCTCGTCAGGGCACGCAGGAATTTGCTCGTTCTGCTCGAAGGTGTGCGTGGAGAAGTGTTGGGAGAATCGATATGACGCGGGACAGGACACGCGAGCTGCTTGAGGCTTACGGCGCGGACCCCGCAAGGTGGCCCCGGGAAGACGACGACAGGGAGGTCGGCATGGGTCAGGCCGACCTGGCCGGCCGGAACGAGCTCAGACGCGAGGCCGCCCGGCTGGATGGATTGCTCGATAGCTATGCGGTCGAGCGGGCATCCGGGGCGCTCAGGGCCAGTATTCTGGCGGTTCCGAACGAAGCGGTGGATATCCGGGATGTCGTGAAGCGGCGGCCGGACTCCGGCATGGCTGGCCCGCGCGGGTTTTCGGGCCTTCTCGGCGGCATGTTTCCGAAGCTCGCCGGGCTCGTGCTTGCAAGCGTGCTGGGTTTCATGGTGGGCATGACGGATATGCTGCCGGCCCGGGATCAGGGCGTATCGATGGATGTCAGCGGATTGGCCCTGGGCGAAGACGGGCTTGGAGGTTTCGATTCATGAGCCCGATGGCAAAATGGCTCGGGATTGGCCTTGTCGTCTCACTGGCGGTCAATCTGTTTGTGATCGGCGCCTGGGCCGGCCGGATCGCGCGCCATGGCGAGCGTTCCGAGACCGAACGGGTGACGCTGGGGTCGATGACCGACTCGTTGTCGCCCGAAGGCCGGACGCTGTTGCGGTCCGCGATGAAGAACAACCGCCGGGAAGCGATCCCGATCTTCAAGCAGCTCAAGGCCGCGCAGACACGGGCCTTCGAAGCGCTCGACGCCGAACCCTACGACGCCGACGCCTATGCCAATGCGTTGCGGGACGTGCGGACCTATAGCGAGGCCGGACAGACACTCCTGCATGCGACGCTGGTCGATATTGCCGCCAAGCTGACGCCGGCGGACCGTCATCGCCTTGCCCAGGAAAGCCGGAAGTGGCTTGAGTCCCGGCGTCATGGCGATCGCCGAAATGGCGGCATTGGCGGCGGTCCGGGACGGCCCGGACCGGACGCGCCGCCGCCACCGGACGAAGCCCCGCCGCCCGCGGATCAATAGCGCCGCGCGGCAAGGTCAGGAAAAGAAAAAGGCCGATGCCCGGCGAGGCATCGGCCTTTTGTTTGGAAGCGCGCCGATCGAAACCGGCACGGCCGGATCGTCAGCCGTTCTGCTTTTCCTTGTTCCGGATCACGACCAGATATTGCTGGCAGCTCTTGCCGAGACCCTTGTCTTCCTGGCAGGAAGCGAAGGCGCGCTTGGCGTCGTTCAGCTTGTTCTGGTTATAGAGTGCGATGCCGTGCAGGTAATTGGCCTGCGCCTTGTTCTCCAGACCGCCCTTCGAGAAGGCGCTTTCGAGCGCGGTCTCGGCCTTGTCCCACTTCTGATCCTCGATATAGGCCTCGCCCAGACGGACATAGATCGTGCCGTTCTTGGCCAGGGTCGCGGCCCTTTCGAGGTATGGAATGGCCTTCGATACTTCGGACGCCGCCACATAGGCATTGGCGAGCGATTCGAAGTTTTTCGAGCTCTTCTCGATGATGCCGTCGTCCATGCCCTTCTTCATGATCTCGGCGCCGCGATACGGGGCGTCGTGATACTGCCAGAGCTGGGAAAGCTGGATGAGCTCGTTGTCGGTCTTGAGAAGGCCCTGACGATAGAGAACATCCACGATACCGAGCATGTCTTTCTCGCGCTTGTCCATGCCGTAGACCTGCGCGAGGTTCATCAGATAGTCACGGGTGGGCCATTTCGTAACCAGCAGCTCCAGGATCGGCTCGGCCTTCTTGAACTGCTGTATCTGCAGATACATCGAGGCGAGGTTCTGATACCAGTTCTGCTGGGGCTCCTTGTCCTGCTGCTTGGCAACCTCGATCGCCTGCTCGAAATAGGGGATCGCGGCCTTGTAGTCCTCTTTCTGGGCATAGGCGGTGCCGATCAGGACATAGGCATCGGGCGCCGGATTGGTCGCCGAAGCGAGCCAAGCCTTGAGCATGCCGATACCCTTGTCGTATTGGCCTTCCTGAACATACATCGTGGCGAGATTGTATTTGATCCCGTCCACGAGGCCGTCGGGAAGACCCTTCACCCCGTCGCCGATCTGGATGATCTTCTCGAAGTTCGCCAGAGCCGGCTTGGTGTCGCCCTTGTAATACTGAGAGTAGCCCATCAGCTGATAGGCCACGATCTGCTCGTATTCGTTCAGGCCCTTCCGTTTCAGGACGTCCTGGCAGAGCTTGATGACGTCGTCGTACATCTTCGCCTCAAGAGCCATGTTGGCCTTGTTGACGACGTCGTACACCGCCTGAGACATCGACATCATATGCCGAGTGTCTTGCTTCTCTTCCTTCTTCTCTGCTGCGCTGGCTTGCCACGCGGCTTTATTCAAAGTCGCGGATCCCGTGGCGACGAAAATCGCCACGGAAGCCATCAACAGTGCCTTTGGCACCTGCTTCATTTGTCTCACTCCTCCTTACGCTGCGCTATCTGTTCGACAGCGTGAACCGAAGACGGACCTGAATCCCGGGTCGTTCGACGGGCTGGCCGTTCTCGATCTTAGGTTGATAGCGCCACCGCAGGACCGTCTTGACGGCTGCGTCCCCAAAGCCCCAACCCGGGGGATCCTCGGAGATGATGGAGGGATTAACCACGGTGCCGGTCCGGCTCACGGTGAACTGGATGTCGGCGTAACCCTCCTTGCCAGCCGCGCGAGCCCGGTTCGGATAAACCAGATCGCCGTTGGTGGTGATCAGCATGGACATCGCGTCGCGGTCGCTCGACGGTGCGTTCAGCTTCACGCCGCCGCCCTTGATGCCACCGGTGTTGAAATTCATGTTGATCTTGAGACCGCCGGACGAGGCATAGTCGGGCTTCGACTTGGCCATGTCGGGCGGCGGAGGCGGTTCGTCGGGAGTCTGAGGTTTATCCGGCAGTTCCCGTTCTTTGGTTTGCGTGGTTTCGTCGCGCTTGAGGCGGACGAAATCGATCACATGAGAACTTGCGTTCTCATCGATGTGCGGATCGGTGACCCTAACCATGGCGTACATGACATAGAACAAGCCCAAGGTTATAGCGACAGCGACCGCCGTTGAGATGGTATATCGTGCTATAATCATTGTTCGTTCTGCGCTGCTACGGCTACCGAAGCGACACCGGCCGCTTTCGCGGCGTTCATCACTTCGATGAGCGTTTCTGTTTTAGAGCCTTCGTCAGCCTGGATAACGATCGACCCGCCCGGGTTCTCAGCAAGCACACGTTCGATTGTTGCCCTGAGAATGCGCGGATCGACCTGCTTCTTCTGCATCCAGATCTTATCGTTCGCCGTCACGCCAATAAAAATATTGGCGCGCGGCTTCGGCTCGGTCGTGAAGGCTTGGGGGCGCTTAACGTCGACCCCCAATTCCTTCACGAAAGACGCCGTTACAATAAAGAAGATAAGCATGATGAACACGATGTCCAGCATCGGGGTCATGTCCATCTGCGCTTCTTCGGTTTTCGAGTGTCTTTCTTTTTTTGCCATGCCGCGCCCCCTTAGTCTTCCGTCGTGAGACGGTCAGCGACTTCTTCCGCCTTAGCCTTGGCATAGTGGTCAAGGCGGGTGGCGAAGAAGATGCCGGAGATGGCCGAAACCATCCCCGCCATCGTCGGAAGAGTCGCTTTGGAGACACCAGACGCCATAGCACGAGCGTTACCGCTGCCCGTGATCGCCATGATGTCGAACACCTCGATCATTCCCGTAACCGTGCCCAGCAGTCCGATCAGAGGACAGATGGCCACGAAGGTCTTGATCATGGGGATGCCGCGATTGAGGTTCTGGCTCACTTGGGAAATCATCGATTCCCGAACCCGGTGGGCATACCACGACTTATGGTCGGTGCGGGATTCCCAAACCTTGAGAACCTGCGCCACCTGCTTGGGATGCCCGCTGCGGAAGTACCAGAATCTCTCGATAATCAGCACCCACATCCCGAATAGCGCAATCATGATGTAGTACAGAACCGTACCACCGCTATCCAGGAAGGCCTGAATGTCGGAGAAGAACAAGTCGATGTAATTCATGGCCGTTAAGCCCCCGACTTGCCGGACCCTTGTTCGGCATGCAGAGCAACGATACCGGCCGCCTGCTCTTCCAGAATCTGAACGACGTTCTGGCTGCGGCTGGACACGAAGCTATGCAGAAGGACGGTGGGAATAGCGACCAACAGACCTTCCATCGTCGTAACAAGTGCAGTCGCGATACCGGACGCCATCATCTTCGGGTCGCCGGTGCCGAACAACACGATAGACTGGAACGTCGCGATCATACCAGTAACCGTACCCAGCAGGCCGAGCAGCGGAGCGACCGCGGCGATCAGCTTGAGGGTGGACAGGAACCTCTCGAGCGGCGGCAGCTCCTTCAGGATCGCCTCGTCGAGCTTCAGCTCCAGGGTTTCCACGTCGACATTGCGGTTCTCGTCGTAAACCTTGAGAACGCGGCCGAGCGGGTTGTTGGTATTGACCGTGTTGGACTTCATCTGAGCCCGGACCTTGCCGCCGATGATGGTCAGCGTGATCAGACGCTCGATGACGAGAAGAAGGCCAATCGCACCGATGATCAGAATGGTGTAGCCGATCGGGCCACCCTGATCTAGACGCTCGGCGCTGAAGGTGCCGACTTCGGCGACCAAGGCGTCGAGGATCGAACCGCGGGACGGATCGACCGCGAACTTCACGACCTCACCGGCGCTGGCGGAATCGAGGGCCGCCGCGGTGCCGGTTGCGCCGCCTGACGGCTGACGGGCCAGTTCCGCGAGCTTGCCGGATTCCGGCAGAAGCTTCAGGTACTTGTCGTTCGAAATCGCACTGAAGACGCCGATGCGGACGACCGAACGGTCCTGCTGTTCGCCATCGGTGGAAACGACCTGCGTGTTGAACCGCTCGGTGCGGCCGGATTCGATCATTTCCTGGAGCATCGCGGCCCACAGAGTGCGGAGTTCCTCGATCGAGGGAAGCTCCTTGCTTTGGCCGAGCTTGCGAAGCTCTTCCTGACGGCCCGGATACTGAACGCTTACGAGCGAATCCTGGACCTGACCGGCCATGTCGCCAGCAACCTGGCGGACGACGCCGAACAGTTCACCGAGAGCGCCGAGGCGGTCGTTCTTCAGCTTGTCGAGTTCGGCCAGCTTGATTTCATTCTGGTCGAAGGTCTTCTGGAGCTGATCGCTCCGGGTTTCGAGAGCACGGTGCTGCGCGGCCGCTTCGTTCAGCAGTTTCTGCTGATCGTTCTTGGCGGCCAGGAACGCGGCTTCGCGCTTCTGATTTTCCGCGCGCTGCTGCTCGCTGCCCTTCTTGGCATCTTCGAGCAGGGCGTCGAGACTTACGCTGCCGGCCGGTTTGGCCGCAGGCTGGCTGGTGGAGGATTGAGCGGTGTCGTTGCTCTGCTGGGCGATTGCCGCGCCGATGCTGCCGGCCGCGACAACCACGATTGCTGCGATAAGTTTCTTCATTTTGCGGCTCCCGGCGCAATGATTGGAAGATCGATCAGTTGTGGTGCCATCTGCTTACGGGCGACTCTCAGACCGTCGCGGATTGCCGTGCGGTATTCGGAGCCGAGATTCTCCCACTTCTGGTCCTTCTGGTTCCAGAAGCCGCGAAGCGTATCGTCGGAGGTTTGGTAAAGCAGAGCGATGCGACCAACGCGCAGGAAGTCGACCTGGCGTTTCTGACCATCGATATCCAGCGAGCCGCTATAGGTGTCGAGAGTGCGACCGTAGTCGTTCTCGATCTGATAGGACTCCATGATGCGCCGGAACTTTTCGGACACCGCTACGTCAGCGGAGTTCATCATCGTCTGAAGGTCGGTGAGGCGGTTCTGACGCTCTTCCGGAAGGAAGGGAACGTCCGCGTTAACGAACTTCTTCAGTGTATCGACCATTTCGATCATCAAGGGAACGACGCCCTGGCTGATCCCGGTGACGTTGTCGATCTGACGATTCAACGACGCCATCTGTTTTTCTTGGTCGTCGATCAGCTTCTGGATCTGCGCGTTGTAGACCTTCAGCGTATCGATCTGCGCGGTCTCGTTGCGGTACTTGTCGAGCAAGTCCTGCGTTTGATCACTGAGCTGATTGATTCGTTCCTGAGATTGCTGCGCCAGACGTGTAGTCTCACTCTCCTGATCGAGAATGGCCTTCAACGTTCCGGTCTGGGCCAAGACAGCACCGGACAGGACAGCCGTCACTGCTCCGGCGGCAAGCCCCCACTTAATAGTTTTCGTGTTCATCCTGTTTCCTGAATCGGGATTTTGTTGAAACAATTTGTTTGAACGCTAACCTTTAACCTCGAATCGTTATGTTTGCAAAGATCGAATGTGACCGGTTCATCTGCTATTCACGACGCATCATTTAAGCAGAGTCCGTTGACGTCTGTCTTGGTTACGCGATCACTTTGGGCAGCCGTCATGATTTCTTGCCGAACTGTCGCCGGCATTATCTTCTTCGTCGGGTGAGACTTACGTTGCCCGCGAAAAACCAAAATAACTGCCCCTTTCGTTCGGATCTGGCGTGTCGGTATTTCCGGCACTGCATTCGACCCGACGAACTCTTACTGGCCCACCAGCCGTCTGACTTATTTTGAGATTGCCCTTAACAACCCGCTTGCCGTTTGTGACCTAAAGTTCACTCGACAATTATTACGGGCGCGCTGCTCTCACAGACCACTAGGCGCGACCTCCCCTGCACGATTCGCGATATTTAGCGCGCGAAGTATAGGGGAGATGTGTTGTGAAGAAAAGGGACGAGATCGCTGCACCGCACGCTTCCGCCGTTCGCAGGCAATGCATGCGCCCTACGCCGAAGTGGCGAAGCCAACCTCCCGGTCTTGATAACGGAGAGGATTAAGGGGTGGCCGTTGCGCGATTTTGATTGAGCACTTCGGTCAGCACGCCGTCCCAGTGATTTTCGCGGCAGGTACGGGCCGCGCCTTCGACGCCCAGATGGCGAACGAGCAGGCGCGCAAGTTCGGAGGCGTGTTCGATCCGGCACGCTTCGTCGTCGGGGAATGGCTGCGGGGCGAGGGGCTGCGGCTGCATAAGCGCCATGTGGCGATCCTTTCGGCGACTCCGCTATCCGCGCGCATAGCGGACCGGAAGTTTTGCGTCCCGCCGTTACCGGCGGTTTGCCCTTGTCGAGGAGCGTGGCTCGAACCATTGCGCCCTCATCTTTCATCCCGCCATAAAGAGGTGAAGGAGTCCTTAAGGATTGTGACGGATTCTGGGAGCCGTCGTTTCGCCATCGGGATCGCGAGACGGCAGCGCACAGGATCTATCTCGGAGGGTTTCTCTCATGCGCAGTTCGACTATCGGCCGGTCCTTATATCCTTCAGTGCTCTCGGCAACGGTGGCGGCGGCCGTCCTTCTGGTCAGCATTCCGTCCTATGCCGATATGTCCGCCGCGCCGTTCGACAATCTCGACAAGCGCGCCTTCGCACTCGGCGAGATCAACGGCTATCTCACCATGTGCGGGGCGGCCTCGGCGATGCATCATCGAGACGTCATCACGGGGGAGGCAAAGGCGGCCGGGGCGAGCGACAAGCAGGTCCAGTCGCTGGTCTACGCCTTCGACAAGGGTCTGAGCGCCGGCGCGACCGCCGCGCCGCTGCAGTTCAAAGGGTGCGGCGGCGAGTTCTATGCATTTCTGGAGAAAAAGAACGACGCGCTCAGCGCGCTTCAGAAGCAATCCGGAACAGCCCCGCACAAATAATAATCAAAATCATCCGGCTTCCGGTTGGTTGTGTGACAATCCTGTGAGCATCGGGGTTAACGGCCCGATTCCGCGCCTTTTTTCTTAAATCCCAAAAGGGCTTATTCTAAGTCTACTTGCACTCCGGTCCGGCCGGCAGGGTAGATCCTGTGGCGTTCTCACCAACCGAGGCCAGGCGATTTACGCATCCGGTTCCGTGAGGGCGACAGCCAGCAGCGAGGGTGTCAGTTCTGCGGGTAGGGCGTTGACCCAATCGGCGGGGCGGAGACAGATTTTTCGTTCTCGCCGTTTGATCGCGTGCCGCGTCGCATCGGAAATTTGCTTGGGATCCGGTTATCCGCGGGGCGCAACACTATATCCGTGGCGCCGTCGAACGAGCCGCTTGGTGGCGGCGAGGGGGACGTGCGTTGATTTCGATCAAGGGCAATTGCGGAAATTCGTGCGTATCAAAAGTCGGATGGTCTTTGATGGTATGGAGTGAGGCGCTTTGAACGTTTTGGTCGCGGATGGGCATCCGGTTGCGCGGTTGGGGCTGGTCCGCGTGATTGGTTCGTTCAAGGAAAATGTTCGATGCCAAGAGGCCGGTTCCTTTTCCGAATGCATCGACGCTTTGCGGGACGGCCAGGCCTTCGACCTTGCCGTGATCGATATGACGATGCGCGACATGGCTTGGGACGATGGCCTCCGGAGCGTGCGCGAAGCGTCGAGCGACGTACCCATCATCGCGATGTCGTCCGGGGAGCCGCGGGCTGATATCTTCCGCATGATCGAGATCGGCGCGTCCGGGTTCCTGCCCAGGAACGCTACCGAGGAGCAGGTATCCAAGGCAGTCAATCTGGTTTTGTCGGGTGCCGTCTATCTGCCGCGGTCCGTGATGTCGGCGGGCGAGGGGGCGGAGGCGGGCGCGCGTCGCGATGGCATCATGTCGGCGCCGATCTCGGAAAACGCCATGCCCACGCTGACCAAGCGTCAGCGCGAAGTCCTGAAGCTTGCTCGCCGAGGGTAAGCGCAACAGGGAGATCGCGGAGATCTTGGGCACGTCCGAATTCACGGTCCGGGTCCATGTTTCGGCAATTTTGAAAGGGCTCGGAGTTGCCAACCGGACCCAGGCCGCGCTCAAGGCGCAGGAAATTCTGCGCGGAGAATGACCGGCTCGAAACGCCGGTGCCGGGCGCAGCCTAGAACAGCAGCAACAAGATAATCGCGACCACCAGCAGGGCGACCGGGATCGCCACGCGCGACATCACGGCCTTGATGAAGAACCCGTCCGAGAACAGGTGCGGGACGCTGTTTTCCTCGAAGACCTTGCCATAGCTCGGCCGGCTCTTGAGCCGCTGGACATAGTCGGCGACCGAAGGGCGGTCTTCCTCTTCCCAGAGATAGCCAAGGCGCAGGGCGTCCAGCCGCGCGATCAGGGCGGTCATATAGACATCGGCGAACGTATAGCTCTTCCCGGCGGCGAAGGCGCTGGTCTTGAGCTGCAGCTCGAGGGCGTCGAGGATGACGCCGATATTCCGATAGAAATCGTTGATCTTCCATTCGTCGCCCAAGGTCCGGAACCGGTGCCGCAACACGCGGATATACTCCCGGTAGATATCGCCGAGATCGTGGACGTCGCGCGAGAGCCGGTTCGCGACATCGATCTGATGCTTGAGGCGGCTGCGCGAGAACATTCTCGGGAAGGGCACCGGATAGGGCGGCGTGGCGAGCGTCAGCAGTTCGACATGCGCCGTGGAGACGCGCGCGATCCAGTGCTCGATCTGCTCGGCATCGCCCTGGCGCAGGTCGGTGCCGCCGAACGTGCTTTCGATATAGGCGATGATGTTCGAAACGCCGACCTTGATCACTTTCGTCATGTTCCAGCATCGGCACGCCGCAAACGCCTGCCTTGCGGACATAGTTGGGGTCGAGGTCATCGAGATTGCTCGGTATCGACGATGACACCGCTGAAAGGAACGTTCTTCTCGATCAGCGTCAAGAGAACGATCTGGCTGTCGAAAGACGACGGCGCGTAATGGAGGATCAGGTCAGTCATATAGAAATGGTTTCCCGGCAAAAAGACGGCGGCCAAGCGGAATGCGGCCAACGGCTTTGGTGCGGGAAATGTAGGGCGAAATTCTTTTGACTCTATTAACTCTGTGTCCTCCCGATCCTGCCGGCCGTTAACGGGTGCGCCGGGGGCCGCATGGCTATGACAGCGAGCGGATAAGCGAGACCGCCGCCGCGGCCCAATCGAGATCCAGATCGTAGCGTGCGGCGGATCCCGGTTTCAGCGGCGCGAGGGTGTAGCTTCCGTCCCGGCGGCCGAGTGTGAGCCGGCCGAAAAGGGTCTCGCCGGCCGTGGTCCGCGCAACGCAGTCCCGGCCGAGGCAGGCCTGCAGGTCGGGCGCGTTGCTTCGATTGCAGACCACAATGTCCCCGGAATGGTAGGCGCCCACGCCCTCCGGAATGCGGATGGCCACGGGGGCATGCGCCGGCGGCCGGATCTCGATTGAGGCCGGATTGCCGACATGGACATGGCCATCAGGCAGCGCGCCGCCGATCAAGCGCGATGTCCTGGCTCGCCGGGCTCTCGATCGAGATCCGCGACATGACAGTCGAGCACCTCGGCGATCTTGGTCAGCCAGTCGATAGAGACCGTCCGCACGCCCTTTTCGAGCCGGCCGATCGTCTGCGGCGTCGTCGGTTCGGGCCGGATCGCGTCGGCGACCTGCTTCAGGGTCAGGCCGCGCCGCTGGCGCATCTAGCGTATGCGATTGCCTGATCCTGTCATGTCCTAAAACCCGCCAAATTTTCCAAATTGGTTCAAAATATCGAAATTTACGAACCTATTTTATTGCTTTTAGAGCCTGATTGGAATATGACTATAATCCTATTATGTGCGTTACAGTGGCGGCAAAGGAGTGTGGCGAGATGGCAGGCAAGGTCTCCGGGCGTGGTTACGGCGATACAACCGAATTCGATCCGGGAGCGCCCGTCGGCGCGGCCGATCGTAACAGTGCGTGGTTCCGGGTGTTGCGGCGGCTCGACGCTGGCGAAGTTGCGACGCCGCAGGGTGGTGAGGAAGAGTCGGGTGAGGGCTTTTCGGTCGGAGGGCTGGAGGCTGGCCGTGAGGTAATCGCCGCTCTCTGGCACGTCACGATCTGGTCCGGAAGGCTGGTGGCGCTTTCGTTATTTCTTCTCCCGGCCGGGCGTTCCTGCGCCGGGCCGCCGCAACGCGCCGCACGAATGGAGAGGCACGTCGCGCGGGCGACCAAGGCGCCCAAGGCGCCCGGGCGGCCAGGCTCAGGCCGGAAGGCGCGTGCGGCGACGCCCGACAGCTTCAGGGCGCAACATCAGTTGCTGGAAGACGGCCTCATGCCGGCGGAACTCGGCGGTAATGCTGCGCGCGGAGACAAGGTTGTGGTGAATCGGGCCGAGAGCCCTCTCGGTTGGCTTCGGCACCGCAGGGACCGGGCCGGACGGCCGTTCCTGTCGGGCGCGCAATTCGAGGCCGGCGAAGCGCTGCGGCGGGATTTCGAGATCGCCGGCATGTCGCCGCGCGTCACGACGGATCTTTCGGGCCGTGTTGCGGGTGATGCGACGGGCGTGAGGCCGGACCGGATGAGCCCAACCGAGCTTCAGCTTGCCGCCAAGCAGCGGTTCGACCGGGCGTATGACTTCGTGGGACCCGGACTGGATGACGTGCTCGTCAGGGTCTGCTGCTTTCTGGAGGGCATCGAATCCGTTGAAAAGGCGCTCGGCTGGCCTTCGCGTTCCGGCAAGCTCGTGCTAACCCTCGCGCTCGATCGGCTGGCCCGGCATTACGGGCTGGCCTGATACCGGCGTTCTGCCGGCTAGCGAGCGCCCTTGGAGAGGCCGAGCCCGTCCGAGGGTCTCGCTTCCAGCGTGCCCATCGTCGCAAGCAGCGTTCCGAGAATTTGCCGCGCCCGCGCCGGATCCGCGCCGCATCGCGGCCGCGACCCGCAATCCGTCGTCGAGAGCGAAACGTTCCGCACTTCGTCGTCCGTTCGCTCGGCCGGCGCCTCGCGCCCCGCAAGTGCCGCGCCGAAGGCCTCCGCTTCGGCGACTTGCGCGCTTTCCGTCTCGCCGGATTGAGCCTGTTGCCGGGCCTCGTCCGCAAATACGGGCGAGGCAGCCAATCCGATGATAAACCCGACGGCCCCGAGAATTGAGAAGATTTTCAACATGATAACTCTCAGTAACTGTCAAATAACGAATCCATTATTAGAGTGTGCATTAATAAATGAAATCTTCCGTTAAGGAATTTGATATAGTTTTATATTTGACAATTCGCGAATATTAACTTTTACTTTGTATTGTTTTATTGTTTTCAGAAAATTTATTTCGAATTTCGATGGCGGGTGGCAAGGGCTGTCTAAAATCGCTGTGCTGCCCTTGATCGGCCACAATGCACGTTTGTGATGGAGGAACAGGGCGAACGACTTCGTTGATTAAGGGAGGGCTGGGGCCTTCGGGAGAGCCTCTCTATGGACGCGTTTCTCGCGCCGGTTCCGATGACCGTCATCGTGGTGCTCTACGTATATGGTCAGCTGCGCTCGCTCATCGGCTGGGAGGGAACCTGGCGTGGCCTGTCCATGCTGGTTCTGTTCGGCGAGCTTCTGTGGATCGCCTATGCCAACGGATCCGAAGACGGCCTGGTTCTCGCGTCCTTCGTCCTGGGTTGCTTGGCCGGGCTCGTGATCCTCGCCGCGCTGCACCTTGTGCGCGTCCTGCTGCGAAGGATCCACTAGGCCGAGGCACCGGCGGCCGGGACATATAGGTACTATAAACGCCGATTAGGTACAAATTATCTTAAATATCCTGTTTATATTTTCCTATTTGGCACTTTTCTGTTGACAAGCGTCACGCTCTGTGGCATGGTCTTTTCAACGCTGGAATTGCGTCCGTTGTCGCGGGATCTACCAAGACCCGCCTAGCCCCCCAAGCCAGCGGCGCGACTTTAGTGCAAAGCCCCGGCGGCTCCGTCCGGCCCCGCCGGGGCTTTTTATTTCTGCGCCTGTCTTCAGCGATCTTGCCTCATGACGATGCCCTCCTGTCCGCCCGCCCCGGATGACGACGCATTGTCCGGACGGATGGACCAAAGTGGGCCGGTCGCGCTTTCTCATTGAGATGCGGCAAAGCGCCAATCTGAGCCGGGCCTGCGAACGTGCCCGGGTGACGCGCCGCATGGCCGTGGAACTGCGCCAAGCCGACGCGGCTTTTCAGGCGGCGTGGGATGAGGCGGAAGCAGGCGCCTTCGATGATCTGGAGGAGGAAGTCCTGCGGCGCGCGCGCGACGGGGTGGACAAGCCGGTCTATTTCGGCGGCAAGATCTGCGGCAGCATCCGTAGCTACAACGACGCGCTGGCCCTGGAGATCTTGAAGACACGCCGTGAGCGTCTCGATGCGCGCCGGTCTGAAGGATCGGCGGACTTGCGTGACGATGCAGGCGAGCAGAAGCAAAGCCCGATCGAGCTTATCGAGGAGAGACTGCGCCGTTTCGAAGAGGCCCATCCCGAGGGTGACTGACGGCGCTGGCGGCAGCGTTCCTTGAGCGACACACGTCGCCTTTTGGCGCGGATTTCGCGCAATCTATCTTGAGGCATGGGAGCGAGGTTCGGGCCCGGATGTCGGAGCAGTCCGTTGCGGAGCGGTTGGCGCGGTTGCCGCCGCTGGACCGGGTGGACCTCTTTTCCGGTATCGCCGAGGCCGATCTCGACAGGCTGGTTTACGACTGGCGTTTCTGGGCGCGGCCCAAGCAGCTCGCGCCGCCTGGCGACTGGTTTTGCTGGCTGGTGATCGCGGGACGCGGCTTCGGCAAGACGCGCATGGGCGCGGAATGGTTGCGCGGGTTGGTCGAAGGGCCGACACCGTTGAAGGCGCCGCCCGGAGCGCCGGCGCGTATCGCGCTGGTCGCGGATACCGAGGGCGACGGGCGGGATGTGATGATCGAGGGAGAAAGCGGCCTGAGGCGGTGCGCCTGCGCCCGGATTCGAGCCCGTCTATCAGGCGTCGCGCCGCCGCCTCGTCTGGCCGAGCGGCGTGACCGCGCAGCTTTTTTCCGCCGCGGATCCGGACCAGCTTCGCGGGCCGCAGCATCACGCGGCCTGGGGCGACGAGGTCGCCAAATGGAGCCACGGGCCGGAGACGTGGTCCAATCTCCAGTTCGGGCTTCGGTTGGGCGGGACGCCGCGCGCGCTGCTGACCACCACGCCGCGGCCCATCGCTTTGCTCGCCGATATTCTCGGGCGGCCGGATTGCGTGGTGACGCGGGGGACGACCTTCGAGAACCGCTCCAATATCGCCCGGGTATTCTTCGAACAGGTCGTCCGGGCCTATCGGGGCACGCGGCTCGGCCGTCAGGAATTGATGGGCGAGATTCTGGAGGAGGTTCCGGGATCGCTGTGGACGCGCTCCATGCTGGAGGGTCTGCGCGTCGAGGCCGCGCCATTGCTGGACCGCATCGTCGTCGCCGTCGATCCGCCGGCGAGTTCGGGCGCGTCGGCCAATGCCTGCGGCATCGTCGTCGCCGGCAGCGGCGTCGACGGCCGGGGTTATGTGCTGGCGGACAGGACGGTCCAGGGCGTGTCGCCGCATCGCTGGGCCAGCGCCGCGATAGAAGCCTACCGGCATTTCGAGGCGGACCGGCTGATCGCGGAAGCCAATAATGGCGGGGAACTGGTCGAGGCGGTGATCCGGCAGATCGATCCGGCCGCGAGCTACCGGGCGGTTCACGCGAGCCGGGGCAAGTTCGCCCGAGCCGAACCTGTGGCGGCGCTCTACGAGCAAGGGCGGGTTGCCCATCTGCGCGACGGACCGGGCCTCGATCTTCTGGAGGATCAGATGTGCGCCTTCACGCTGGATCGTACCGAGAACGGATCGCGGTCGAGCCCGGACCGGGTGGACGCGCTCGTCTGGGCGTTGACGGATTTGATGCTGCGGCCCGGCCAGGATCCGCGCGTCAGGCATCTGGGCTAGACCTCAGCGATCTGCCGGGCGCTGGGCAAAAGACAACGCCCGCAACCGGCAGGCGGTCGCGGGCGTTGGGAAATGGATCAGGCTCGATCCGGCAGGCCCGGCTGTCCGGGCGCGAACCGGGTCGTAATCAGCCCTGAGAACGAGCCTTGTAAGCCTTGACCGCTGCGTTGTAGTCGGTGGCGGCCTTCTGGAGATTGTCCAGCGACTTGTTATAGGCGTCGGTGTTCTTGTTGATCTCGGCCTCGCGCGCCGCGATCTCGTCCTTCGTGGCGCTCTTCGGAAGCTTGTCCTTGGCCATCTTCTCGATGCACTGGTTGAACTTCTCGAGTTCGGCGTTGCCCTTCTGGATCGCCGAACCAGCGGCCCGGAGCTCGTCGATGGACGCATCCGTCGAGACATGGGTCTCGGGGAAATTCACGATGTCGCACCCGGCATAGGCCGGAGAGGCGATGAAGGCGATGGCGGCTGCGGCCAACAAACTGCGCATGGTTGTCGTCATAGTATCCCTCTAAGCTTATCCCTGTTTTGTACGCCAAACCCGACCTTGCTGGCTCACCCCACGCAGGATCGGGCTATTGGCCCGAGAATAGCGTCAACCGGCCCTTTTTGGCAAATCCCGAAACCGTTAGGGACCGCCCGGGTCTGCGCTGCACGCAACACTCCTCAATATTGAACGCACCCGATCCGATTAGGTTCCTAGTGGAGAAGCGATCGATGGGACGTTGGACCACCGTCTGGCGCGCGCTGACCTTCCGGCTGCCGGAAGCCAGCGCCGTGGAACGAAAACACAGCGCGGTCGGCGCCCTGACTACGGGCTCGGGCGCGGGCCTCGTCGCCTGGCTTGGCGCGGCCGGACCGAGCTGGACGCCTCGAACCTATGGCGATTTCGCCGCCGAAGGGTACCGCAAGAACGTCATCGCCTTCCGCAGCATCCGCATGGTGTCGGAAGGGGCGGCCTCGGTTCCCTGGCGGCTGTTCGAGGATGGCCGCATGGTCGACGCCCATCCGCTGCTGGATCTCCTCGATCGGCCCAATCCGTTGCAGGGCGGCAACGAACTGTTCGAAGCTTTCTTCGGCCATCTGCAGATCGCCGGGAACGCCTATCTCGAGGCCGTCGCGGATTCGAGCGGGAACCCCCGTGAGCTCTATGCGCTCCGGCCCGACAGGATGAAGGTGGTGCCCGGCCCGCAGGGCTGGCCGACGGCCTATGTCTATAGCGTCGGCGGCCGAAGCCATCGCTATGCGGTCGATATCGCGCGCGGCCAAACGCCGATCCTGCATCTGAAGACCTTCAATCCGCTCGATGACTTCTATGGCCTCAGTCCGATCGAGGCGGCTGCCTTCGGCATCGACATTCACAACGCCGCCGGCGCCTGGAACAAGGCGCTTCTGGACAACGCGGCGCGGCCTTCCGGCGCGCTCGTTTTCGATCCGGGCGACGGCGCCGGCAATCTGACACCCTCGCAATTCGACCGGCTCAAGACCGAGATGGCCGAGCACTATCAGGGCGCGGCGAATGCAGGGCGGCCGCTGCTCCTGGAAGGCGGGCTCAAATGGCAGGCGATGTCGCTTCTCGCCCGCCGACATGGATTTCATCAACGCCAAGCATGTCTCGGCGCGCGAGATCGCACTGGCCTTCGGCGTGCCGCCCATGCTGCTCGGCATTCCCGGCGACAACACCTATGCCAATTACCAGGAGGCCAATCGCGCGCTCTGGCGCCAGACCATCCTGCCGCTTCTCGACAAGGCGGCGGACGCGCTGAACGGATGGCTCGCGCCGAAATTCGGACCGCAATTCAGGCTCGTCTACGACATGGACGCGATCCCGGCGCTCAGCGCGGAACGCGATGCGCATGTGGTCGCGCATCGAGCAGGCGAGCTTCCTCACGCTCAACGAAAAACGCCGCGCGGCGGGGCTTGGCCCGGTCGACGGCGGCGACACGATCGACATCATCTCTCCCCGCAAACCGACATATGGAGGCAGCGCATGAAACAGATTCTCTCAAGATTTTCCGAGGCGTCGTCCTGGGCCGCGATCGGCGGCATCCTGGTTCTGTTCGGGCTGCATGTTCCGGACGCGCTGTATCAGCATCTCGCCAATGTCGCGGCCGCCATCGCTTTCGTCGATCGGCTTTGTCCGCAAGGAGAGCGGTACGGCCGATCCGGCCGCGTGAGCCGCGCTGCTTTCCCTTTCTGGATCCTTCCTCCCTGAAACTGGCCGGCGCGGGACTGCTTATCGTCCTCGCCGGCCTCTTTTTTCGGGGCGGTCTACCGGGCTGGCAAGTCGATGGCCCGGCGGCGCTCGCGGAGAAGGCGAACGATCATGCGCGGGGGCTCAGGAAATCGACGAGCGGGTGCATGGTGCTTCTGACGATGGGCTTGAGCGGCTGTATGACGAGTCGGTCGACTGAATGCGTCTGGGTCAGGCGCATCGTGCTCGCACCGGACGACGCCGTGTCGCGCGCCACGCTCGAGGCGATCACCGCCCACAATCTCAAGGTCAAAGCCTTTTGCCGATAGGGATGAGCCGTGGATGCGTATTCGCATGAACAGAGCCTCGCGGCGCTCGCCGACGCGAGCCGGATCGCGAGCCGCGAGGGCGTCGCGCCGGAAACTCTTCAGGCCCTCGTCGTGGCGGCGAGCGAGCATGGTGCCGCGCTCGCGCTCGCCCGCTGCGGATTGTCCGGACGATCACGCCGGCACCGATATCGCCGAGCTGCGAACCCTGCTCGACGCCTGGCGCGACACCAAGCTGACCGCCCGGCGAACGGCGGTGCGCTGGCTGATCGGCGCGCTGCTTTCCGCCCTGGCGCTCGGCCTCGCGGTGAAGCTTCGGCTGATCGCGCTGGGGCATGCCTTCGGCTTCTGACTACATTGCGGGAGACATCTTCGTGAGAGCCTCCGAGACCAAGCGACTGCAAGCCGCATCCGCCATCGATCATGTCGATGAGACGGGGCGGTTCGACGGCTATGCCGCGATCTTCAACCAGGTCGATCAGGGCAAGCGATATCGTGATGCCGGGCGCGTTCCGCCGCTCGCTGGAGGAACGTGGCGCCGCCGGCAATCAAGCTTTTGTGGCAGCACGATCCGGCGGAGCCGATCGGGACCTTCGACGAGATCGTTGAAGACGGCTACGGGCTTCGCGTGAGCGCCCGGCTCGTCCTCGATGTGGCCCGCGCCCGGGAGGCGCTGGCGCTGCTCAGGATCGGCGCGATCGACGGTCTCTCCATCGGCTACAAGACGGTTGCGTCGAGCGTCGATGCGTCGACCGGTATCAGGCGCCTCAGGGAAATCGATCTCTGGGAGATCTCGCTCGTCACCTTTCCGATGCAGGAGGCGGCGCGCGTGGCCCGCGTCAAGGCCGGCGGCATCGCCACGCGCCGCGACTTCGAACATTTCCTGCGCGATGCAGGCGGCTTCTCCGGCGGAAGCCAAGGCGATCGCCGCCGGGGGATTCCCGGATCCGATGGCTGGCGGGATGCCGGCAGCGGATGCCGGCCTCCGGCGCCGCCGATCTTCTCGCGAGCCTGCGCCGCGCGACCGACCAACTCCGTTCCCAAACCTGAGGAGAACCGACTCCATGACGACCACCGCAACGACACCAGCCGAGCGTGCGCGAGATCAAGCGCGCGGTCGATGATCTGGGCCGCGCTTTCGAGGCCTTCAAGGATGCCAACGATCAGCGTCAGGCGCATTCCGGCAGGGCCGGCGGGGACATCGTCCTCGAGCAGAAGGTCGACCGGTTGAGCCGCGACGTCTCGACGCTGCAGGGCAATCTCGACCGGCTCTATCTTGCCGCGAGCCGTCCGCCGGTCGCCGGACTGCGGCACGACGAGCCCGAGGTCGAGGAGCACAAGGCGGCCTTCTTCGACCGCTTCGTCCGCAAGGGCATCGAGACCGGCCTGCAGGCGCTTGAGGCCAAGGCGTTGTCGACCGGTACGCGATGCCGATGGCGGCTATGCGGTGCCTGAGGCGCTCGATCGCTCCATCGAGAAATTGCTGGTCGAGGCCTCGCCCATCCGCTCGGTCGCGAATGTCGTGCAGGTCGGAACCGCGAATTACAAGAAGCTCGTCAATCTCGGCGGAGCGACGTCCGGCTGGGTCGGCGAAGGCGATGCCCGGGCCGAAACCGATACGCCCAGCTTTCAGGAGGTCGCGCCGCCGCTGGGCGAGATCTACGCCAATCCGGCCGCGACCCAGGCCATGCTCGACGACGCCTTCTTCAATGTCGAGGACTGGCTCGCCGAAGAGCTGACCACCGAGTTCGCTACCCAGGAGGGCGCGGCGTTCATCAACGGCAACGGCACCAACAAGCCGAAGGGATTTCTCACTTACACGACGACCGCGGAAAGCGACGGGACGCGTGCCTTCGGTTCGCTCCAGCATGTCGTTACCGGCGTCGCGGGCGACTGGCCGGCGAGCGATCCGACCGACACCTTGCTCGATCTGGTCTATTCGCTGCGGGCGGGTTATCGCGCCTCCGCGGTCTTCGTGATGAACACGAATCTCGTCGCCGAGATCCGCAAGTTCAAGGATGGCGAGGGCAACTATCTCTGGCGTCCCGGCCTCGCCGACGGCCAGCCCGCCAGCCTGCTCGGCTACCGCGCCATCGAGGCCGCGGACATGCCAGACCGCGCCGCGAACAGCCTGTCGGTCGCCTTCGGCAATTTCGAGCGCGGCTACACCATCACCGACCGCATGGCGACCCGCATATTGCGGGATCCCTTCACCAACAAGCCGTTCGTCCATTTCTACGCGACCAAGCGGGTCGGGGGCGGCGTGGTGAATTCCGAGGCGATCAAGCTCCTCCAATTCTCCGCGACCTGAGCCGCCGCATCGCCCTTTTCTCCAGCTGGAGGTCTGCCATGAGCGATCCTTTCGCGACCACCTCGCCGGGCCTTTCGGGGCCGGCGAGTCACGCCTTCGCGGTGACACCCGGTGACGCCACCGATCTCGCCGTGGTCACGCGCGGCCTCTATATCGGCACCGGAGGCGACGTGTCCCTTGTTCTCAAGGGCGACGCCGCGCCCGTGACCTTCGCCGGCGTCGCGGGTGGCACGGTATTGCCTCTCCGCGTCGTGCGCGTGCGGGCGACGGGCACGACCGCCGACCGACATCGTCGGGCTCTATTGATCCGATGGCGATCACCGACCCCACGGATCTCGCCAGCCTCCGCGCCTGGTATGACGCCTCCGATGCCGCGACCATCACCGAGTCCGGCGGCTTTGTGACCGGTGTCGCGGACAAGTCCGGTCTCGGCTACGACCTGACGAGCGCGGGCGCGATCAGCGTCGCCCCGTCCCATCTGAACGGACTCGATACGCTGCGCTTTCCCGCGGGCTCGGATGCCGACAAGCTGCTCAATTCAACGAGCGGCTTGTTCGGTGGCGTGACCGAGGCGCGGAGCTTCGCTTTCGTGGTGCGATTCGAGAACGTCAATCCGGGCTTCGTCCTCAATGTCGGTACGTCGTCCGGGGATAATCGGGGTCAGGCGATCTGGCTGGTCAACGATGCGTCGTCCGAAGTCTCCGTCCTGATCGGAGCGGGCACCAATGCGACGACCGAGTCCGACACGCCGCTCGCGACCGGCGCTTATTACGTCATCATCGTCACCGTCTCGCTCGACTCGGCGACGCAGCAAAAGATCGTCACCTATTCGATCAACGGCATCGGCGACACGACGGATGACGTGATCGTTCAAACCGGCAAGACGCTCGCCGACAACGGCAATCTTCGGGTCGGTGAGTTCGAGCAGCTTCCGGCTGAACGGCTATATCGCCGAGATCGCACTGTTCAACGCGGTCCTCACATCGGGCGAGATCGCGGATCTTTACGATTATCTCGGAACCAAGTGGGGTTTCGTCGCGCCGGGAGACGCGATCGCTTTCACGGATTTCGCGGATCGCCAGGTCATCCAACGTGCCGCCGGCGCGACGTCGAGAACGGTCACGCTCTCCGGCGGATATACCGGCAGCCCCGGCGCGATCGAATATCGCCTCGTCGAAGACGGCACGGACACGCCGGTCGCGGGCCATGACTGGCAGACGCTGGACGGCGCACCGGGCGGCGGCAGTTTCTCCGGCGACGTCTCCGTGCCGCAGGGCGGCTGGTACAATATCGATCTGCGTTTCGCGGGCGGCGGCGCGCCGCTGTTCGCGGGAACAAATCGATGGGGCGTCGGCATGAACGTGTTCATGCTCGGCCAGTCAAACATGTCGAACATGAAGGACGTGTCGTCCTCTCCGCCCGCGGCCGACGCGCTGGTCGCCATGATGGCATCCGGCACCTGGGCGGCGCCCGCGGGCAACGGGGTGATCGCGCTCGGCAACGCACTGGCGTCCGCGCTTTCTATCCCGGTCGGCCTGATCGAATACGGGGTCAGCGGTTCGGCGATCTCGGACTGGGACCCGGGCTCCTACTGGACGGCCGCGCTTGCCGGCCTCGAAGCTGCGGGCGGCGACTGCGAGTTAGTGCTTTGGCATCAGGGTGAGTCCGATGCCATCGCGGGGACGTCGAAGCCATCCTACAAGGCGAGCCTTGCGGCGGTTTACGGCCAGTGTCTCGCCGCGACGGGCCGGACTGCTGCGCAACTTCCGTTCCTGGTCGGCCTGCTCGGCATCGTGACGTCGCCGCCCTATTCAAGCGAGACGGACGCGACCTGGCAGGCCATTCAGGATGCGCATCTCGAATTCTGCGCCGAGACCGCGACGGCCTATGTCGCCGGCAATTTCGTCGATCTCGCCCATGGCGGCCAGTTGCATTACACCGCCGCCGGTTACGAGGCGGTCGCCGCGCGTTACGCCCAGAGCATCCTGAAACTGCTCGGGCTCGTATCGTCGAGCGGCGCGGGTCCGAGGATCGCTGCCGCGTCGATTTCGGGGGCGACGGTCAGCGTGCATCTCGCCCACGAGGGCGGGAGCGATTTCACGCCCGCGAGTGGCATCACCGGCTTCGACGTTCTGGACGACGGTGTGCCCGCTACCATCGTCTCTGCGGAGCGGCAGGACGGAAACACGATCGTTCTCGCGCTCGCTGCCATCCCCACGGGCGCCCTGACGCTGAGATACCAATATGGCGAGGCGCCCGACATCACCGGGCTGGTGGCCGACAACTCGGCGCTCGCCCTGCCGCTGATCTATGCGAGCAGCGTGGCCATCGCCGCGTCGCCGGAGGGATCATCTCTCGCGCCCCGGCGCTTGGCGATCGAAGCGGCTATCGCTCTCTAAATCGAATAATCGGAGCAACCGGTCATGAACGAGCCCGTCGTGGTGACGGCGCCGGCGGAATCGCCTGTGTCGCTTGCCGAGGTGAAAGTCCATCTGCGCGTCGACGACGACACGGAGGATGCGCTCCTCGGTGCGATGATCCGGGGCGCGGCGGAAACTGCCGAGCTCTATCTCGGGCGGTCGCTGATGACGCAGACGCTTCGGTTGAGCCTCGACCTCGTCTCGGCGGAGCCGGAACGGATCCCTTGGCGTAGCGCTCCACGGATCGTGGAACTGGCCCGCCCGCCGGTTCAGTCCATCGCTTCCGTCTCGACCTATGACGATGACGATCAGGCGAGCGTCGTCGACACGGCCGACTTTCGGCTTGCCAATGGATCGAACGACAGGGCGCGGCTTGTGCTGCGCAAAGGGCTATGCCTGGCCGACGGGCCTGCGGACGAATGACGCGATCGAGATCGACTATGTCGCCGGCTATGGCGACAGCTCCGCGGACATTCCCGAGCCGATCCGGCAAGGGCTGCTCGCTCTCGTCGGCTTCTGGTTCGAACATCGCGACGGCGCGGCCTGGGAGACGGTGCTGCCGCCCCTGCCGATCGGCGCGGTCAGTCTGTGGCGGCCCTATCGGCTGATCGGCCTCGCATGACAAGCAATGTCGCCATTGGCGAGTTGCGGCAGCGCGTGACGCTGCAGGCCCTTGTCCTGACGCCGGATGGCGGGGGCGGCTTCACGGAGTCGTGGTCCGATCTCGCGGAGATCTGGGCGCGCATCCGGCCCGTTTCCGGTGTCGAGCTGGTGCTCGGCGAGCAGCGTCAGCACCGTGTCACCCATGAAATCGCCATCCGCTACCGTCTCGGCGTACAGCCGAACCAGCGCCTGATTCACGACGGCCGCGTGTTTTCGATTTTGGCCGTGGTCAATCCGGCGGAGCGCAATGTCTTCCTGATCCTGCACTGCGAAGAAAGAACCGTGCCGTGATGACGTTGGCCGTCAACTTCACGCCGCTCGCCGATGGACGGGTGGCGGCTCTTGAACGCGCCGTGGGTGATTCGGTGAACGACGCAATCTCGCACGGCCTCGACGCGATCGCCGGGGAAGCTCGTGCCAATGTCGTGGCGCTGCGCGATCCCGGCTCACCGTCGCCGAGCCCGCTCGCCAACAGTATCCGAAGCGAATTGAACGCGGACGGGATGGGCGGTGTCGTACGGGCGGGCGATGCCGTGGCGCCTTATGCGGTCTTCGTTGAATTCGGCACAGCGCGGATTCCGGCGCAGCCGTTTCTCTCGCCGGCTTTCGCTGTTTGGTCGGACCGGATCCAGGCCGACCTTGCGGCGGCAGTCGGGGCGGGGATCGGAGGCCGGACGTGAGCGGTGAGGCGAGCTGGGCGTTGCAGGTGGCCGTATTCGAGGCGCTCACCGCGAATGCCAGTCTGACGGCGGCGGTTAGCGGCATCTACGACCATGTCCCGGCGGACACCGCCTTTCCCTATGTGACGATCGGGGAGACCAGTGTGAGCGACTGGTCGTCCAAGACATTCGATGGCCAGGAGCATCGTCTGACGCTCCACGTCTGGTCGCGGGCGCGCGGGCGCAAGGAGACGAAGGAAATCTTTGCCCTTCTCTACGCGATGCTGAACGGCGCCGATCTTGCCGTTGAGGGACAGCAGCTCGTCGACCTGCGTTTCGAATTTGCCCAGACATTGCTGGATGCCGACGGGCTCACTTTCCACGGCGTGCAGCGGTACCGGGCCGTTACCCGCGCGCTTACTTGAACCACATTCGGGAGATCCATCATGGCAGCCGAAAAAGGCCGCGCCTTTCTGCTGAAGATCGGCGACGGACAGCCGAGCGAAAGCTTCGCGACCGTCGCCGGCATGCGCTCGACCAGATTGTCGATCAATAGCGAGCTGGTCGACATCACCAACAAGGATTCCGCCGGCTGGCGCGAGCTCTTGTCCGATGCCGGCATTCGCAAGGTGTCGGTCTCCGGCGCCGGCGTGTTCACCAACAGTCAGGCCGAAAGCGATCTCCAGGGCAAGGCGCTGGCCGGCACGATTGCCAATTGCCGGATCGTGTTCGAGAGCGGCGATATGTTTGCCGGCGCCTTCCTGGTCTCGGCCCTCGATTACGCAGGCGAACATAATGGCGAACGGAGCTATACACTCTCGCTCGAGAGCAGTGGCGCGATCGCATTCGTTGCGGCCTAGGCGATGGATCTCCGGGCTAATCCATTGCGCGGCGAGGTGCCGCTCGATCTCGGCGCGCGCAGTCTGGTGCTGCGGCCGAGCTTTGCAGCGATCGTCTCGATCGAGGAGCGCCTCGGCGGCGTGATCTCGCTCGCGGTCAAGGCGTCGCGAGGGCGAGATCGGGCTGCGCGAGGTCGTAGCGATCTTCTGGGAGGCAATGGCGGAACGCGAGGCATCCGGTCTGACGGAGGACATGCTGGGCGCGCTTGTCATGGAGGAGGGGCTGGCCTCGGTCCTGCCTGTCGTCAGCACGCTTCTGGCGACAATTCTGAAGGGCAGCCGCCACGCCGATGGCGAGCGGAACTGAGATCGACTGGACCCGGCTGGCCGAAGCCGCGACGGGACTTCTCGGTTGGACGCCCGACTTATTCTGGGCGGCGACGCCGGCCGAATTCTGGACCGCCTGGGATGGCTGGGTCGCGGCTTTCCATCGGCAGGACGGTGATGGTACCCGAGCGTTTCTCGGAAGCGGAGAACTCGCCGCACTGATGACACGGTTTCCGGATCCGTCTTGTTGACGGGGTGGCGCTCAGCAGCCACAATCCCGGCCATGGCAAGGAAAGATTTTCCGAGAAAGTCGCTACGCGAGCGCGTGGCCGAACGCAAGGCGCGGGAGGCCGAACGGCCAACCACGGCGCTCGACCATCTGGTCGATAGCGTGACGCCCGGCCGTTCGATTGCCGGCAGCGATGAAACGGCGCGCGGCGAGATCTGGCGCGGCTATGCCCAGAAGGGCGGTTACATCCTGATGGGCCTGTCGCTGATCTTTCTCCTGATCCAGATGTATCCGATCGTGCGCGGCGAAGGCGGCGATCCGAACTGGACGGGGATCACGATCTTCGTTTTCGTCTTCCTGTTCGGGCGCGCCCTGGTGTTTCTCGCCAAGTTCCTGAAGTGACCAGTCTGAAGACGCCGGATCTGATCGTTCCCAAGCCCGCATTTGCGGGCTTTTTTGTTGGATAAATTCCGATGGCGGATATCACGCTCGACACGCTGCTGGTGAAGATCAACGCGGACACGAAGCCTTTGAGCGATGCACTGAGCGGCCTTTCGAAGACCGCAAACAGCAGCCTTGCCGGAATTGGCGACGCGGCGTCGCGTGCCTCCGGCGACATGGCGCGGGCGCTCGGCGGTTTCATCAAGGATGGCAAGCTCGGTTTCGAGGATCTCAAATCGTCCGCACTTTCGGCGCTCGCTGAGATTGCGAACAACGCGCTGCGTTCCGGCCTCGGAAATCTGCTTGGACCTTCGGCCTCCGGCTTTCTCGGCAGCGTGGGATCGAATGCGCTTGCCGGCCTTTTCGGGCATCTCCTTTCTGGCCGCGCATCGGGTGGTCCGGTCGCAGCCGGGGCGCCCTATGTCGTCGGCGAATATGGGCGCGAGGTGTTCGTGCCGCGTGTGCCGGGTACCGTGGTTCCGCCTGCGGGGTCCGTGGGGACGGGCCGTCGAGCGATCTCGATCACCGTCAATGTTCAGGGCAGCGGCGGGACGTCTGAAATGCGCCGCAGCGCGGGGCAGGTGGCGAGCGCGGTCGCGCGCAGCCTGGCCAGGGCCGAACGGAATCTCTGATGTATTGGCGGGCGCAATCCGGCGACGCCTTGACGCGTTCGACCATTCATCGCTTCGATCCGCGTTTCTGGACCGTCAATTTCCCGCGGCCCATGATGGCCTCGATCACGACACCGGCCTTCGATGCGGCGACGGTCAATCTCGTGTTCTATGGCAAGGACGATCTCGCCGGGCTGATCTGGGAATCGGAGGATCGATACGATCATCCGCTGCTCGGCTACGAGACTGCGCGGGACTATCGCGGGCTCGTGCTGCGGTTTCATTGGACCAGCAGCCATGTGAAGCCGCTCGACGAGCCGAATGGGCCGACGCTTACCATCGAGGGCCGCGATGCCCTGGGGGCGCCGAGGACCTGGTATGTTCGGCTCTGGAACTACGCGTCCGGAACGCCCGAGGACGCCGACGTCACCCTCGATTTCGATGCGCTGGACGGCGGGTATAATCTTCCCGCCGATGCCGACCGCATCTATGCCGGGGATATCGACCGGCTCTTGATCTCGATGGTGCCGCCGGATTTCGACGGGACGGCCACCGGCCCGATCGAGGAACCCGCAGGCACCTATATCCATCGCGACGCGGTCGTCGAACTGACGGGAATCACGCTCGATGGCGGCCCGGTCGCGCTGGCGATCGGCAACAGCCTGGTTCGGCCGCATGGCACTCGCGTGGCGAACGGCTATGACGACACTTACAATGTCACGCCGGCGCGGATCATCCGTAATTTGATCCAGCTCGGCTATCGTGGTCGGCTCGTCCACTATCTCGGCATGAGCCATTTCTTCGCGCTTCAGTGGGATGCCGGAGAGGCGCGTTTCATCGTCGATCCGGCGACCCCGCTGAACACGGCGGCCAGCGCCTGGCACGAAGACTTCTTCGCTCGTGCGGTTGCTGCGGGATTCGACGTGACGCTGTCGCTTTCGTTCGAACTTCTGCATGACCACGCGCCCGGCACCTGGAGCCAGAGGGCCTATGACGGCTCACCCGCGCTCACCGGTTGGGATCCCCCGTCTACCCTGATCGCGCCGACGAATACGGCGGGCGCCGCCTATTTGCGGGATGTCTATCTCGCGCTTGCTGGCCTGCAGGATGCGGCGGGCGGAGCGATCGTCTGCCAGATCGGCGAGCCGTGGTGGTGGTACGACGTGGCGGACGGCTCCAAGCCCTGCTTCTACGATGCGGCTACAACGGCGCTCTATATGAGCGAGACCGGGCTCCGCCTGCCGCCGCAGCACCATTCGATCTATGAGACACCGAATGCGGACCAACAGGCCTATCTGGACTGGCTAGGGCAGAAGCTCGGCGCAGCGACCCATGCGCTTCGGGACGCCATCAAGACGTCGTATCCCGGCGCTGACGTCGCGGTGCTGTTCTATACGCCACAGGTTCTGAACGATGCCGCGCCGATGCTGCTGTCGGTCAATGCGCCGGTGAGCTGGTTTGCGGCGCCGGCCTTTGATCATCTGGAGCTCGAGGACTACGACTTTGTCATCGCGGGCGACCGGCGGTCGCACGCCGCGAGCTTTGCTTTTGCCGAGGCCACTCTCGGCTATCCGCCCGGATTGACCGTCTATTTTTCGGGATTCAATCTTCTGGCCGAAACGAGCGGGGTGTGGGCGGCCATTGATGCGGCCGTTGACGATGCGGCCGCGCGTGGTGTGGCCGATGTCGTGGTCTGGGCCTATCCGCAAATTCTGCGCGACGGTTATGTGCGGTTCCGCGCCGGGGAGGAAGAGGTGAACGGATTTCATGACGTCAGGTTCCCGACCGCGATCGGCTTCGGCTCGACCGGTGGACCGCAATTCTCGACGAGTATCGTCGAGTTCGCTTCGGGCTTCGAACAGCGCAACATGAATTGGGCGGATGCGCGCGCCCGCTACAATGTCGGCTCCGGCGTCAAGAGCGAGGATGATCTCGCCGCGATAGCCGCCTTCTTTCGCGCGCGGCGTGGCAGGGCCTATGGCTTCCGCTTCAAGGATTTCATGGACTTCAAATCCTGTGCGCCGTCCGGAGGCGTGACCGCGCTCGATCAGCCCATCGGCACGGGCGACGGCTCGGCCACGGCGTTTCAACTGGTCAAGACCTACGGCAGCGGCGGCGAGATCTATTCGCGCCCCGTCACGAGGCCGGTGGCCGGTACGGTTCTGATCGCGCTAGACGGGATCGCCGCTTCGAGCGGCTGGATCGTGGATACGGCGACCGGCCTCGTGAGTTTCGATGATCCTCCGGCTGCGGGCGTCAGCATCACCGCCGGTTTCGAATTCGACGTACCGGTGAGATTTGGAGAGGACGCGCTGGATCTGAGTGCCGAAACCTTCGGGGCGGGTGCCGTGCCGGATATTCCGATCATCGAGATCCGCGTCGAGGGCAATCCATGAAGTCGATCTCGACGGAACTTGCCGGTCATATCGCGGGCGAGGTGATGTCGCTAGCCATCTGCTGGCGGATCGCGCGGCGCGACGGCGTGGTGCTCGGCTTCACCACGCATGACCGCCCGCTAGTGTTCGATGGCGTGACCTACCGGCCCGCGAGCGGTTTCATGCCGAGCGCGATCGCGGCCTCGAACGCGTTCAGCGTCGACAATCTCGATGTCGCCGGCGGGCTGTCGTCCTCGGCGATCAGCGAGGGCGATCTTCGCGACGGATGGTTCGATTTCGCGGGCGTCGAGATTTTCCAGGTAAACTGGATGGATCTCTCACAAGGCAAACTCAGGCTCGCCAGCGGACGACTCGGCGAAGTCGATATGACGGATCACGGGTTCACCGCCGAGATCCGTGGCCTGACGCAGTTCCTTCAGCAGCCCGTGGGCGAGGTCTATTCACCCGAGTGCCGGACCGATCTTGGCGACAAACGCTGCAAGGTGAACCTCGCCGGCATTACGGTGACCGGCGCGGCGACGGCCGCGTCGGGCAATCGCGTCTTTACGGATGCCTCCCGGAGCGAAGCCGATGGCTGGTTCGACTACGGGCTGCTGACCTGGATTTCGGGCGTGAACGCCGGGATGTCGGTCGAGGTGAAATCCTTTACGGCCGGTGTGTTCGCCCTGTTCGACGCCATGCCGTTCCCGATCGCCATCGGCGACGCTTACAGCGCCCATGCCGGGTGCGACAAACGCCTCGCGACCTGCAAGGCGAAATTCGCGAATGTGCTGAACTTCCGAGGCGAGCCGTTCGTGCCTGGACCGGATGCAATGCTGGACTATCCGGGGATCGGCTAGGCGTTGCCCGTCGGCTCCTCGGCCGTGGCTGCGGTCTCGGCCGCCGCCGTGCCGTCCGCGGCCTGACCACCAGCCACCATGCCCGAGCCCTTGGCATCGGGGAACATCTGCTCGTGGAGCTGTTTGACCCGCATGTCGATATCCGCGACCGCGTGGGCGATGGCCTGAAGCGCGAAGGCATCGCCGCGGAAGATGAAATTCAGAGTCTCGGGATCGACCTGCCGGAACACGTCGCTCTGCTTCATGCCCTCGACCTTCTGGTCGCCGACCGTGCCGAAGGGGCCGACGAAATCCATGACCACGAAGCGGTCCCGGCTTTTCTCGATCCACTCTTCCATGCGGTCTTCCGGGCTGTCCCAGACATGCAGAAGCTGCTTGTTGTTGATCGGGTGCGAATCGTTGATGGCGAGCATTTCGCGCAGGTCCCGGGCATTCTTGGTCGCCTTGCTGCGGATCGGGAAAAGCGTCCGGGCGAGGGTCGCGGAATGTTGCAGCATGTTCTGCGCCGAGTAGAGAATCGCGATGGGCGTGCCCTTTTCCATGGCCTGGTTGAACATTTCCAGCGAGGCCTGGACATAGGCGCACTGATTGCGGATTTCGTGGACGTAGATGCTCGCGGTCGTCGAATCGATCGTCATACTTTTCCCCCTCGGCCTGCGCCGGTCAGAACCATATTTGCCGCCATCCATAGCATAACTGTCCATGTTGCATAGTCCGCTTTCGACCGGCTGCCGGACTTCCGTGCCGGGTGTGGAAGTCGTGCGGGCGGCGCGCGGCACTCTCGGCACGCGATTTCGTCATCAGGGCAGGGTGCCCGGGCGCGGCCTCGATTGCGCCGGGGTCGTCGTCGCGGCCGCACAGGCGGTGGGGATCGCCGGCTACGATGTCGCGGGCTACGGCCGGCTGCCGCAGGGCGATGCGATGCGACGGCATCTCGAGGCCGCCGGATGCCGCGAAATCGAGGTTAAAGCGGCAAAGCCGGGAGACATCTACCTCATGCGATTCGACGCCGATCCCCAACATCTGGCGCTCGTCACGGATATCGGCGTTCTTCATGCCTATGCCGGCGTGGGACGGGTGGTGGAACATCGGCTCGACGATATCTGGCGGGCGCGGATCGTCAGCGCCTATCGCCTGCCGGGGGTAATCTGATGGCGACGCTGGTTCTCGGCGCCGTCGGATCGGCGATCGGCGGCGGTATCGGCGGTTCGGTGCTTGGCGTCAGCGCGGCCACGCTCGGCGGCTTCGTCGGCTCGTCGATCGGATCCGGAATCGACGCCCAGCTGTTCGGATCGTCCGGGCCGTCGCGGCGCGCCGAGGGACCCCGGCTCAGCGATCTGGCGGTGCAAAGCTCGGCCTATGGTGCGCCGGTGCCGCTTGTCTTCGGAACGATGCGGGTCGCGGGCAATCTGATCTGGTCCACCGGCCTCATCGAAACCCGCTCCGAGGACACGACCACGGTCGGCGGAAAGGGCGGCCGAAAGCAAAGCGTGACGAACGTCACCTATAGCTACTCGTCATCCTTTGCGGTTGCGATCTCCGGCCGCGAGATCATGTCGGTCGGCCGGATCTGGGCGGACGGCAAATTGCTGCGATCGGCCGAGGGCAATCTCGCCGTGGGTGGCGAGGTCAGAATTTATACCGGCGGCGATAGCCAGGCGCCCGATCCGCTGATCGAGGCGATCGAGGGCGCGGGCAACGCGCCCGCCCTGCGGGGGCTGGCCTATGTGGTGTTCGATTCCCTCGAGCTCGGCGAGTTCGCCAATCGCCTTCCGAACCTGACCTTCGAAGTGATCGCGGACGGCGGCGGTTCGGTGGCGCTTGGCGAGGTCGTCACCGATCTTTGCGGCCGGGTCGGGCTCGATGAAGAACTTCTCGATACATCGGGACTCGATGTGATGGTCGGCGGATTTGCCGTCGGCGACATCATGTCCGCCCGAAAGGTGATCGAAACGCTGGGCGCGGCGTTCCCTTTCGATGGGCGCGAGACGGATGGCGTCCTTGTCTTCGCATCGCATCCGCGCGCGAGCGCGATCTCGATTCCGGAGCAGGATCTCGGTGCACGTAA
This sequence comes from uncultured Alphaproteobacteria bacterium, assembly GCA_963822835.1. Classification (GTDB taxonomy): domain Bacteria; phylum Pseudomonadota; class Alphaproteobacteria; order CAVTAV01; family CAVTAV01; genus CAVTAV01. Next base: position 315,075 of record CAWGIZ010000010.1, read on the forward strand.
ACGGACGGGCGGGGAGGCGAGCGCCGACAAGCTCGCGCTGCGCCGGATGCAGGAACTCGAATTGCCGCGCGAGGTCGCGGTCCGTCATATCGATCCCGCACGGGATTATCAGGCGGGCGTGCAGCGGGCGCGGCGTTTGGCGAGCGCGCGCGCGTGCCGTCATGACGCTCGATCTCGCAGTCGTGTTGAGCGCCGATGACGCCAAGCGGGCCGCGGAAATTCAGCTTGGCCGTGCGTGGATGCGCCGCCAGATGTTTTCATGGGCGCGTGGGTCCGAAGCATCTCGCGCTATCGCCGGGCGACGTGGTGAGCCTGACCGTCTCGGGCCTCACGCGCGACATCCTGATCCAGCATATCGAACGCGCCGACGGCGTTCTGAATTGCGAAGGCGTGCTGGAGACGGACGAGACCTATCTCTCGTCCGCGTCGGGCGATGCGGGCACGATTCCCGCGCAGGCCGTCCTGGCGCCGGGCGAGACCGTGCTGCATCTGCTGGATCTGCCGCCACTCACGGCAACCGGCGTCACGGACCCTGTTTTCCATGCCGCGGCCGCCGGTGCCAGCGACGGCTGGCGTGGGTCTGTGGTCTACCGATCGAACGATGGGGGCTCGAGCTATTCGCCGCTCGCCGCCATCTCGCCGCCGAGCGTCATGGGCGCCGCCACGGATGCGCTCGCTGCCGGCCCCACCGCATTCTGGGACCGTGCGAGCAGCGTCAATGTAATGCTGCTCCGCGAGGATATGACGCTCGAATCCGCGAGCGAGTTGGCGGTGCTGAATGGCGCGAACGCCGCGGTGATCGGCGACGAGATTGTTCAGTTCGCCAGCGCCGTGCTTGAGACGGATGGCAGCTACACCCTGTCCGGCCTGCTTCGGGGCCGCCGAGGCACCGAGGCCGAGGTGGCCGGGCACGCGGCAGGTGACCGCTTCGTGCTGCTGAGCGCGGCCACGCTTAGTGAAATCGCGGCGGCGACGAGCTGGATCGGCAAGAGTTACGACTACAAGCCGGTCTCGGTGCGCTCGACGCTTGGCGCGACGGCGGCGCAAGCCTTCGCCTATATGGCCCGAAATCTGATGCCTTTCTCGCCGGTCCATGCAGCGGGTGTCCGCTCCGCGGGCGGCGACCTGACGCTTTCCTGGCTCCGCCGGACCCGCCAGCTCGGCGACTGGGCCGACGGCGCCGATGTGCCCCTTGCCGAGGAGGCCGAGGCCTATCAGGTGGATATCCTCGATGGGCCCTCGGTCGTGCGCACTCTGACCGCCACCACGCCCACCGCATTCTATCCGGCGGCCGACCAGATCACCGATTTCGGCTCGGTTCAGCCCGTGCTCGATATACGGATCTATCAGCTCAGCGCCATCATTGGCCGCGGATCGCCCCTTGGCGCGACCCTCTAGCCTCTCTCCCTCCGAAGGACATTCCCATGACCGCGAGCCCGCGCCTTGCCACGCCCTATATCCTGCAAAGCCAGTCCCAGAAGGAGGTCACTCACAACGAAGCGCTGAACATTCTGGACGGGCTGGTTCAGGCGGTCGCGGAGGATGATGGACTGAGTACCCCGCCGGCAAGCCCGGCCGACGGGCAGGTCTGGATCGTCGCATCCGGCGCGACGGGAGACTGGGCAGGCCATGACGGCGCGCTCGCGCAATTCATCGGCGGGGCGTGGGCGTTTCACACGCCGCTCGAAGGCTGGTCGGTCTGGGTCAAATCGCAGGGACTTGCCGCGCATTACGACGGGGCGGCATGGGGTACGGCCGTCACGGCCACCGCCGTCGAAATCGGCGGAGACCAGGTGGTCGGGGCCCGGCAGGCCGCCATCGCCGATGCGGCGGGGGGCGCGACGGTCGATGCGGAAGCCCGCGCGGCGCTCAACGCACTCCTCGCGGCCTGCCGCGCTCACGGGTTGATCGAGACCTGAAAGACCCAAAAAAAACGCCATAGGACCAGAATTCACATATTTCGATTGTTCTCTTTTTGTTCTAGTATTGAGTCGCAAGGAAGGGGTGAGGAACAGCCCATGCCGGCAGGCTCGATCGACGATTTTACGGTATTCGCGCGTACGCTCTGGGGCGAAGCGCGGGGCGAGCCGGAGCTGGGTCAGGAGGCGGTCGCCTGGGTGATCGTGAACCGGCTGCGCTCCGCCTATCGGGGCGCCCGAAGCCTGACCGAGGTGTGCCGCGCCCCACGTCAATTTTCGTGCTGGAATCCGAGCGATCCCAATGCGTTAGCGCTGACCCGGGTGGATTTCAACGATCCCGCCTTCTGCCGCCTGTTCGCGGTTGCCTGCCGGGTCTGGACCAGCGAGGTCCCGGACCCCACGCATGGCGCCCGGCACTACCACAATCATCGCGTCCAGCCGGCCTGGAGCCGGGGCCACCAACCCACGGCGGTCATCGGCAATCACCTGTTCTTCGACGACGTCGCTTGACAGCGTAGACAAGCTTTCAAATGTCAGGTTTTCCGGCCCTTTTCGTGTCCGGAGGGCCCTTATTCCTTAATTAAAATTTTACCCCGTTTAGGGATACTCCGGACGTGTTGCCGGGGTTGCCGACCTTGCCCCAGTCGTGGCGACAAGACCTTCAGGGCGTCTTTCGCCCGGATCACGCCAGTTTGTAAGAGTAGGCCTGTGCTGACACGCCATTACGCCCGCGACGTAAATCCCTCGCACTCCAACTGTATTTGAGTTCGCCGGCGCAATGGAAAACCCCAATCTCCATAAGGACGGCGAGGTCTCCTCGACACTTCCCGTGCCGAGCGACGTGCCGGCACGGCGCGAGCTGACAGAGGATTTCCGCCGCAACGTCGCCAAGGATCAGGTCCATCTGTTGTTCCAATACGCCCATGTCGGGGTGATCGGAGCGGCGTTCCTGATCGTCGTCGTCGCGTCCGCCCTCAGCTTGTGGGGCCGGATCGATCCAGCCGGCCTGACGCGCTGGATGGTCGTCACCGCGAGCGCGGTTACGCTGCGCGGCTTCTGCATCTGGCGCTATTTCGATACCCGTGGCCAGGAGCGTCCGCTCTTCTGGGCCAATCTGTTCGCCGCCACCATGGTGGTGGGCGGCACGGCCTGGTGCAGCCTGATCGGCGCCGTCGACATGAGCGATTCGGTCACGCGCGACGTCGTGCTGCTGGTGATCGTCGGTGTCGCGACGTCGTCCCTGATATATGCCGCGTTTTACTGGCCGATCACGGCCGCGACGCTGATCGGCGTCTTCGGGCCGCTGGCGGGCGCATTCTACGCGACGGGCACCACGCATGAAGTGCTCATGGGCCACGCCACCGTGGCCTTCGGGCTGTTCATCGGGGCGCTGGCTCTCGCGGTTTACCGGCCGTTCAAGCATCTCGTCATGTTCCGTTACCGGAACGTCGATCTCGTGACCTCCCTGAGCGCGGAGCGCGACAAGGTCAAGCTCGCGCTGGCCCATGCCCGTGACAACGAAGCCAAGTTCCGAATCCTCACCGAGCGTAGCCCGGTCGGCATCTTCCAGACCACGCTCGACGGCCATTTCGTTTACGCCAATCCGGCGATGCGGGTGATCCTCGAGATCGAACCGAACGAGACGATCGAAGCAATCTCTTTCGACAAGTTTCTCACGCCGCAATCCCGCGCCTCGCTCGAAGGCGGCACGCTTGCAGCCCAGATCGGCCGCTCCGGACAGATCGAGGTCGAGATCATCGGGGCCCAGACCGGCCGGATCCGCAACATCGCTCTTTCGATCGTGCCGCTGCCGAGCCAATACAAGACCATGCCGGGCCTGATCGCCACCGCTGTCGACCTGACCGACCGCCGCCGCGCGGAAATGACGGTCCGCCACATGGCGCATCACGACGTGCTGACCGGCCTCGTCAACCGCGCGGAATTCAGCAACCGGCTCGAGGAAGGCCTCGCCAACGCGGCGCGTAACGACCGCATCGTGGGCATCGCCTTCATCGACATCATGGGCTTCAAGTCGATCAACGAGGCGATCGGCCATGCGAACGCGGACCAGATTCTCCGCGAATGCAGCGAGCGCATGAAGAAGGCGGTCCGGCGCACCGATACCGTCGCGCGGCTGGGCCCTGACGAATTCGCGATCATCGCGACCAATCAGAAGGATCTCGACGGGGTCATCGCCTTCGTCCGGAAGATCCACAGCGAGTTGAGCCGTCCGTTTGAAATCGCCGGGCGCGAGGTCCGGCTCGATATCGCGATGGGTATCACGCTCTATCCGACGGATGACACGAAGCCCGACCGCCTGATCCAGAATGCCGATTTCGCGCTGAAGCGGGCGAAGGAAAAGCCGAAGGGCGGCTATCATCTTTACGATCAGAGCATGCATCTCAAGATCCAGGACCGGATCCGGCTCGAGGAGGAGATGCGGGTCGGCCTCGATCGCGGCGAATTCATGCTCTATTTCCAGCCGCAGATCGATCTGGCGACGAACCGGCTGATCGGCGCCGAGGTCCTCCTCCGCTGGCAACATCCCGAGCGCGGATTCATGCCGCCCGGCGAGTTCATTCCGCTCGCGGAGTCCTCGCGCCTGATTGTGCCGATGAGCGAGTGGCTGATCCACGCCGCCGCGGCGCAGGCAAAGTCCTGGCAGAAATTCGGCCTGCCGCCCTTCACGGTCGGCATCAACGTTTCGCCTCTGCATCTCGAAAGCGGCGACCTTGCCGACGAGATCGAACTGGCGCTGCAGCGCACCGGGCTCAATGCCCGCTGGCTCGATGTCGAAATCACCGAAGGCATGGTGATGACAGGCTCGACCAAGGTGCTGGCGACGCTGGAACGGCTGCGCGAGATGGGCGTCGGGTTGTCGATCGACGATTTCGGCACCGGGTATTCGTCGCTGTCCTATCTGAAGAAATATCCGTTCCGCCAGCTGAAGATCGACCAGTCCTTCGTGCGTGGCGTGCCGGACAACCGGGACGATGCGGCCATCGTGGAAGCCGTCGTCCGGCTGGGCCAGAGCTTGAACATCTCGGTCATCGCCGAGGGCGTCGAAACCGTCGAGCAGCAGAATTTCCTGAAGTCCCTCGGCTGCGACGCGGCCCAGGGTTTCTTCTATGGCCGCCCGATGCCGGCGCAGGATTTCGTGATCTGGGTGGAACGCTGGCAGAACGAGCATCGCCCGAAAACGATCGAGCGCAGCGCGTCGTAGTGACGGACTGTAAAGTCATCCCCATATAACATCGGTGGCGTGCGGAGACGGATTGCCGCCGCATGACGTCAGTATTGAGTGAGATCCGAGGCTGATCGCGTATGGCATCGTCCCTAAAACCACTGGTTCTGCAGACGGCCAAGGCATTCGGGCTCTTCGCGCTATCCCGGCGTCTGATGCGCGGCAAGCTCCGCATCCTCTGCTATCACGGCTTCACCCTGAAGGACGAAGAACTGTTCGTCCCGGGCCTCTTCATTTCGCCGGACGTGTTCGAGCGCCGCATGGCCTGGCTCGCCGATCAGGGCTACACGGTCCTCGGCCTGGATGACGCCTTCGAGCGGCTGAAGGCCGGCACGCTTCCCGACGATGCCGTGGTTCTGACGATCGACGACGGCTTCTACAGCGTCTACAAGGCGGCTCTTCCCGTCATGGTTCGCCATCATTTCCCGGCGACGCTGTATCTCACCTCCTATTACTTCGAAAAAGGCACGCCGATCTTCGGCCTGACCGTGGATTACATCTTCTGGGCCACGGAACGGACGGCGGCGGATCTCTCCTCGCTCGGCGTCCCCGGTTTGCCGCCGGGCGTGATCGATCTCTCGGACGCGGGAGCGCGGACGCAGATCGCCGAAATGATCGCCGATTACGGACAGGGCCTCGACGGCAACGACCGGCGCGTCGAGCTCGCGCGGCATCTCGGCGCGCTGCTGGGCGTGTCCTACGACGAGATCGCCGCGAGCCGGATCCTCAGCCTGATCGATGCCGAAGAACTCGCCGAGATGCGCGCGAATGGCGTCGAGATCGAGCTCCATACCCATCGCCACGACTTCCCCGAGGATGTCGGCCGCGCCACGGAGGCGCTGGACCGCAACCGGGACGTCGTCGAGCCCCACCTGCCGGCGCCCATGCGGCATTTCTGCTATCCGAGCGGCGTGTGGTCCCATGACCACTGGTCGGCGCTGTCGGCGGCCGGCATCGAGACGGCGACCACCTGCGAGACCGGTCTCGTGGACCGGGACACGCCCGTCTTTGCGATGCCGCGCATTCTGGACAGCGCCCGCGTCAGCCAGATCGAGTTCGAGGCGGAACTCAGCGGCTTTCTGGAATTCAAGCGTCGCCTTGTCGGTCTGGTGCGTGGCGGCCGCGGCCGTCCGACCGCTCCGAGCGCGGAGCCCCGTTCGTCAGCCCAAATGATCGGCTGACCGACGGCTTCAGGGGCCCCCGCCGCGCTGACGATTTCCCTTCCCCCGTCTTCTTTTCGTCCTTTCCCCGTGTCATTTTGAAACGGGCTGTCACCGCAATGTGACAGTTCGGCGCGATCCATCGTGTTCTTGGATCAGAAAGCGCGGATTTCTGCGCCTAATCGGGAACCAAAAGACTGGCCCGGCATTTGCTAATACTTTGGGCAGAAACAATGGCTCGTTGAGAAGGACGGGCCAGCCGCCGGGAAAAAGCCAAAAGGCGGCACGGTGCTTAGGAGATCCAAGTCGATGGCGATAGGCAGCAAAAGCGCGACGAACATGCCGATGACGGTTGCGGGGACCGAACGCAAGGAAGATGCGGCGCGGGATGCGAGGACCGAAGTTCAGCAGGACGATGCCGAGTTCATCGATACCCGGGGCAAGGACCGCCGCCGTCATACCCAGCTTCGCGCGGTGGAACGCCGCCGCAGCGCCCGCCGTCACTCCGATCGTATCGCCGCGAGCTTCACTTCGGCCTTTGTCGCTCAATGGATCGGCCAGGAAGTCTCCGGCGGCGAGCCCGGCGACGAAATGTCGCTCCGCCGCTCTGCCAGCCTCGTTTACGCAGCCGTGCAGCAGCGCGAGGCCGAGTATTTCCGCACTCTCGGCCAGCAGTCCAAGAAAACTCACGACTTCAGCTAAATCGCCTCTTTTCCGGCCGGATTTCGTATCGCCAGGGCGACGCTCCGCTCGCATATCGTGCGTTTGTGCGTTCCCAACCCCTTTTTATATGTCACAATTTGGCCATCTATAGGTGATGTAAGCGGCAGCACGCGCTACAACTTTGCAAGAGTTTGGCGGGTGGCGGAACTTCTGATATTCGCCTTCGTTTATGACGCTGTATCAGCTTAAATATTAAAAAGTCCGGCTCGTCCGGAATTACAGGGAGAGACCACGATGGCCAGAAACAAGGTCCCCTACGGGCCTGCAACCACAGCTATTACGGCATCGCTGCTGCTGATGGCAGCAGTGCCGGCCTTCGCCGCGGATACCGACACCTACACGGGTACGTATTTTTCGATCGGCGGCGGTTATACGATTCAGGAGAATAGCGACTTCACGACCAATATTAAGTCGTCCTTCAACGACGGCGCCGCGGCACGTGCGGCGATCGGTCATGATTTCGGCAAGATCCGTCTCGAAGCCGAGCTCGCTTACCGCAAGAACCGGGCAAGCGCCGTCTCCGGAGCCGGCCTCGCTGCCTTCCCGGGCGTCGCGGCAGGTCCCGCGACGGGCGGCTTCCGGACGATGAGCTATATGGCGAACATGCTCTACGACTTCGATTTCGGGAGCAAGGTGACGCCCTATATCGGCGCCGGCGCCGGCGTGGCTCATATCCAGCTCCACAACCTGACGGCCGGCGGACCTATCGCCGGCTCCACGTCCGACAGCGTTTTCGCGCTGCAGGGCATCGTCGGGCTGGCCTACGAAATTTCCCGGAAGGTCAATCTGACGCTCGACTACCGCTATCTCTTCGGCTCGACCGACGCCAAGTTCACTGACTCGCTCGGCCGCAATTTCGAGGCGGGCTACGGCAATCACGCCATCATGGCCGGCCTGACCTTCCGCTTCGGCGGCAAGGAAGAGCCTGTCGCTCAGCCGGTGGCCCAGCCCGCGCCTCCGCCGCCGCCCGCGGCAGAGCCGGAACCGGCTCCCCCGCCGCCGCCCGCGCCGGCGCCCGAAGCCCAGAAGGTGGCTCCGCCGACCTTCATCGTGTTCTTCGACTTCGATTCCTCGAAGATCACGTCTGCCGGCCAGAAGGTGATCGACGAGGCGGTTACCGCTGCCAAGGATTACGGTGCGGCCAAGGTGATCGTCACCGGCTATACGGACACGGCGGGTACTGACAAATACAATATGCGTCTGTCGGAACGCCGCGCCAAAATCGTGCAGGATGCCCTGGTGGCAAAAGGCATCGATGCCGGGAAGATCTCCACGATGGCCAAGGGAGAAGCGGATCCGCTCGTTCCCACCGGGGACGGGGCGCGTGAACCGCAGAACCGCCGTACGGAGATCATGATCCAGTAACGGATCGCTCCAGGGTCTGGTTCAGACAAGCAAATGCCGGGTCGAGTAATCGACCCGGCATTTTTCTTTGTCGTTTGGCGATTACTGGTTGGCCGAAATGGTCCTGACGCCGACGGCACCGTTCGGCACCGAATTCCCGCCTGCCGACGTGCCCGCGGCGGCGCGGCCAAAGTCCTCGGCCCAGTGGGCGTCCTGCGTGCAGACGGTACCGAGTTTGACCGCGAGCGGTTCGGCGTTTCGGCCTTCCAGCATCTGGTCGGGCGTGTACGTCATCGCGGCCTTGGCGAGGGCAGCGGCCTGAGAGCAGAAGCTCGGCGAATTGCTCTGCAGCGAGGCGGCGTTCGCCAGTTCGGTCACATGGCTGTCCAGCTTGGCGCGGTAGGTCGCCGCACTGCTGGTGCGTTCGAAATAACCCCGGAGCACTTCGTAATGCGCGATGAGCTGAGGCGAGTAGCGGGTGACGAAGCTGTTGTAGCTGGCGCGTACATCGACGCCGTCATACTTGCCGCATTTAAGGGCCCCGACCATGAGCTGGGTCTGAAGGGCGCGGATCTGATCGGCACGCTGTTCGTTGGGCGTGATGCAGGTTGCGAAGGCGGAAGACACCGACGCGGTAACCAGTGCTGCGCTGGCAAGCGCAACCAATACTTTACTCGACATGGTACTCCTTCAAGGCGCCGCTCCCCCGCCGGAACCTTTGATACGCAACTGAAAACTCTTCGCGGCGCTGGCCTTCTCCCTTGCCGCGACACCTTTCAGCGTCCGGTCATCGTCTTAACAAAAACTTAATTTCCCCCTGCGCCCACCCCCATGAGCGGTCAGGATGTCGAGCCTGCCTGACTCCAGAATAACGCGTTTGCCTCACGGGGAAAGGGGGCGTTCGCCGGCTCCTATGCGAGAGCCCGTGCGGGTTCGCGCCGGACCCGGAAAAATTCGCTGAAATTCCCGAAAATTTTGCCGAATCCTTTAACGAACGGACCCGCGAAATTCATCTAACAGATTGATGTAAAAAGGAAAGTCCAGAGGCCGGGCGCTATCGTCAGGCGCGCGCAAATTTTTTCGGCGAAAGTCGCCGGGCGGAACGCGCATGTTGCGCCGCGAACGGGCGAAGGAAGGGGCGCCGGAGGCCGAATCGGCGATTCGGCTCATCCCTCGGCGTGTCAGGGACGGATGGTGCGCAGCAGCTTTTCGACCCTGGCCCGGTTCACGCCGAAGTCGTAATGGCCGTAGACCGAGCGGCTATACATCGCGAGCGTCGACTTGTCGTCGCCGCGCCGGAAGAAGCGCACCGTCAGGATGTCCGGAAAGGCGAGATATTTCGATCGCTCGACGATGTCGTACTGATCGACGTCCTGGTAATTCTGCTCGATCTTCATATAGGGGTTGAGCTCCAGAGCCTCGAAAAAGATCTGGCGCAGACTTTCTTTCGGTATGTTGTAGACCGGCGCCTCGGCGTCCGCGCCGAACACGCAATAATCCTTCGGACAGAGCAGAAAATGGTTCGGCCGGTCGGGCGGCCGGAGCGTGTCGAACTGGATGAACTCGATCTTTCCGACCGGAAACAGCCAGACCAGAATGGGCCGGCGTTTGCGGCGACAGGATCAGCAACGCCACCATCGCGCCGACCAGGGCGATGATCATCGGAATTGTCGTGAGCCAGGACATCGTCACCTTCGATGCCGCCTTGCCGGGTTGTTTCAGTCGTTTCTGCAGTCGAGATTCTTGCATCATAAGCCCATAACGGCAGGCGCGGGCTCCGCTGATCGCGGCTCCGCCTCGGGCGCCGGTTCCCCCTAGAGGAACTGCGCCATCTTCATGGCGACGGCCATGTTGCCGTCGACCTTCAGCTTGCCCGTCATGAACGCCATCTGGGCGTTCTGGGATCCGCTCAATGATTCCGTCGAAGACGCTCAGGGGCGTCGAGATGGTGACGTCCGCATCTCCGTCCGTATTGCTGACGGTCGCGGGCGAGGCGGTGCCGTCGATCAGGATCACACCGTCCGGGCCCAGATCGATCTTGACCTTCGAGGTGATTTCGAAGCCGCCGCTTACCTTGTCGCGGATCGCTTTCGTCGCGTCGTCGAGTGTCATGGATCCCTTCCCTCGATATGCCGTCTTTCTCGGGTGCCGCTTCGCAATCGCGGTGATCCTAGCACGGGGATTCCGTGCCATCCATGCGCAATTAACCTCAATCGGCGTGCGAGCCGGATCGCTCGCTCTGCTTCCCGGTTTGATATAGACTTGAACCCGGGCCGGACATGCCTCGGGGAGGGCCGGCGGGTGCAAAGGGGCTGAGGGAGTATGAAGTTATGGAGTTCCGGGAACTCGCCGTTCGCGCACCGCGTGCGAGTCTATCTCGCCGAGAAGGACATCCACATCCCGATCGAGACAGCGACCGCTTCGGCGCCGGAAAAGACCCATGCCTGGCTCGCGGCCAATCCCAGGGACCTGCTTCCCGTTCTCGAATTCGACGACGGGTCGCTGCTTCCGGAATCCCTGGCGATCATCGAATATTTCGAGGAGCGTCATCCCAATCCGCCGATGATCGGCGTGGAGCCGGCCGAGCGCGCCCGCGTGCGGACGCTCGACCGTTGGGCGGAACTCGGCGTGCTGATCCCCATATCGGCCATCGTGCGTCACGGCCATCCGCGCTTCGAGGGCCGGATCAGGCAATCGCCCGACGTCGTGCGCGCGGCGCGGGACGAGCTCGCCGCCGGAACGCAGGCTCTCGAAGCGGTTATCGGTACGGGCAGGTTCATGGCCGGTGACGCTGTGACAATCGCCGACTGCACCCTCTTCGCCGGCCTCAAATATGCCGAGCAGATGGGCGTGCGGCTCGGCGCGGAGCTGCCGCGTCTGCGCGAATGGTACACGCGCTTCACCGCCCGGCCGAGCGCGACGGCGTGAAGCGGGGGCGCGCGAGAGGGCATGAGGGGCGGCATGATTTCTTTATGGTCGGAAGGAGGGCGTAACGGTGGCCTATGACCCGCTGTCGCGATCGACACGGACGTCGAAACGGATGCTGCTGCTGGTGGTGGCGCTCGCCTTCTTTATCGATCTGTTTCACATCTCCCTGACCGACATTCCGCTCGGGGGGCTGGAGACGAGGGTGGATCCCGGCGTGCTGCCGCTCCTGATCTTCGTCATCGTGCTCTATTTCTCGATCAGCTTCGGGATCGCGATCTTCGATGACGTGACGAACACGCCGACGCCGCATGTGCTGAAGATCTATAACGAGGAATTGCTCGAACCGGCTCTATGCAGGGCTGAACGATGCGGAAAAAGAAATCACCGACCGGCTCGCGGCGCTCGGGATCGGGCGCGGGCCGGCTCTGTCGATCGCGCGCAATATCGGCTTCCGGGTGAAGAATGTCGTTCCCGGCCAGCGTTTCGCGGGAGACCATCGAGCAGGTCGTGCGCGCATCCGCTCGAGGAGGAGATACGGGAGAACTTGCCGCCCGAACTCCTGGCCGACATCGCGCGTATCCTCTCCGAGGTGACGGCGCCGGTGTCAAGGATTACAAGCGGCCCAAGATCGGCGCCTATCTGCAGTTCTTCTATGCCCGGCTCTACGGATTCGAGCTTGCCCTGCCGGCGGCGCTCGCCGTGGCGACCCTCGTTCTCTATTTCCGCAAGATCGATCTCGCCTGGCTCGGCCTGTTCACCGAGCGGCGCGGCGTCCTGCATCCGGTTCGTGCCCTACCAGCTGTTGCGCAGCTCGCGGAGCGCGATGAAGACATCCTTCTCGGTCGGGTGTTCCGGGAAGTCGGCGAATTTCGCCCGCAGGGCCGCGATCACGCTGGCGCTGTTCAGGCGGAAGAAGGTGTTGATCTTCATTTCCAGCGAGGGTCGTGACCATCGCGTGTGCGGGTCCTGCGCCTTCGCCTTCGGCAGGAGTGCGCCGCGGCGCTTGTTGTCCGGCTCGCGGTCCAGCGTGAATCCCAGATTGTTCGCGATGATAGTCGTGGCCCGGATAGATCAGCGTCGTCTCGGGCAGGTTGGACGAGCTGGTTGGCGAAGGTCTCGTAGAGCTCCTCCGGATGGCCGCCGCTGCTGGCAATTGCCGGCGCCCGCGTTGAACAGCGTGTCGCCGCAGAACAGCGCCGGCTCATCGGTGCGGGACAGCAGGCAGACATGGCACATGGTGTGGCCCGGCGTGTCGAGCACCTCGAGCTCGACCGTCTTGCCGACCTTCACCACGTCGCCCGCCTTCAGCCCGATATCGATCCCCGGCGATCTTGCCGCGTCGCGCCGTGATGGGCCAGGAGCTTGGCGCCGGTCGCCGCGATCACGCCCTGGTTGCCGCCGGTATGGTCGTCGTGCTCATGGGTGTTGAGGATCTGGCGTGATCTCCCAGCCCTCGTCCTTCGCGCCGCCAGGCACTTCTCGATGATCCAGCGGATCGATCGCCAGCGCCTCGCCGGTCTCGGGGCAGGCGATCAGATAGTTGAAATTGCGGCAGTGCGTTCTCGGTGTAGAGTTGCTCGACGAGCATCGGACTTCCTCGTTGCGGTCGCCTTCGGGAACGAACGGGCGCCAGCCGGAACGGATCGTGAAGGCAGGGGTCTGAAAAAACTCTGGCGCCGGTCATCGGCTCGATGAGCGGACAACCGGCGCCAGCTTAACGTCGATACCACCTGAACGTCGAGGGACGGGTGGCACGGGGCCTACTCACGCCGAACGGTAATCGCTTTCCCAGCCTTGGCGAACCTCCTCGCCAAACCCCAATAGTCACCGCTATGCGCTTGCCCGCCCTTTGCAGACGATCAGGACGGGATGGCCGAATTCCTTACTCGCGTTCCGGTGCTGGCCGGCGGAGTCTCGCTCGACCCGTCGGACGTGCCGGTGCCTTCTGGCGCCGCCGGCGGAGTAGCCTCATCACCGCTCGGTGCCGCAGCCTCGTCGCTCGGGGCCGCTGCCGGCGGAGTCGCCTCGGGCTCAGCCGTGCCGGACGTTTCGCCGCTGCTGGAACTTGAGGAGTTCTGACCGCAGGCGCCCAGAATGACCAGCGGCAGGCTCACTACCGCAATGGATGCAATCCGGCGCACTGCTTCGAAATCAATGTCTTTCAAAGCAACTTTAACCATGTTCGAGTTCTCCCGATAGATATCCGCCCCGAAGGGCATTATGGGAGGGTTACCTAACCTTCCCAATTTGACGGATTACGCGTCCGACGGTTCCCAAATCTTCCACACGCGTAATCGCGGGCTCACGGTGGGTGGCCTCGTCATGTCAATTACGTGGCGCGACCCGGTGAAGAGTCACGCCGCGCTTTGTTTGCCGTCAGCCCGCAGAAATTACGCGCCTGCGGCATTTTCCGCAAGCGATGGGAAAAACCGGGATGTGCGCGACGAAGGCTGGCTGGCCCTGCGCGCGAGCGATCGATGCCCGAAATCAGATCGAATAGTCGGGCTGGAGCGCGTCTTCGCCATATTTGATGGTCGGGCCGCCGGCCGCGCGGATCGTCTCCTTGGCGCCGACAGGCTCGTGCTTGCCGGTGATCTCGATTGCCTCGGCGCCGACGACGATATTGCCGGCGGCGTCCTTGTCGGCCAGCTTCAGCGCGCCGCCGACCTCGGCATCGCGGTAAACCGTCGCTTCGGCGATATCGCGGCTCCAGCGCTGCGACCCGCGTTCCGCCACGAGATAGACGACCTCGCCGCCGCGCAGCGCGTTGGCGCGAATGACCTTGAAGTCGTCGTCCTTGCTCGAGTCCGGGGCGATTTCGGCGTCTTCCGTGTCGGTCATCGATCTTCCTGATGGTCGTGTCTCTGGCTCGGGACGCGCCCGCATCCAGTTCCGTTTGCGCGGACGGCCGTGCGCATCATTATCCTGCGTGCTAGATCAGGGTCAAGCTCCCAAGGGCGACGCAATATGGCGCAAGGCCCGGCGAATGGGACCGGGCGGACGGAAATGAGGGGGCAACGGATGCGGATCGGAATTCTGACCGGCGGCGGCGACGTGCCGGGGCTCAATCCGGCGATCAAGGCGGTGGTCAATCAGGCCGACGAGCTCGGCTGGCAGGTCGTCGGCTTCCGGCGCGGCTGGGCCGGGCCCCTGACCTTCAATCCCGGACGACGACGCCGGCGTCCGGTCGACGCTCACCATGCCGCTCGACCCGGCAGCCGTGCGCACGATCGACCGGTCGGGCGGCACCATCCTCCATACCTCGCGGACCAATCCCGGCAAGGTGAAACCCGAAGCGCTGCCCGATTTTCTCGCCGGCCGCAAGCCGGGCGACGAACGGGGCTCGTCGATTGCACCGATCATGTGATCCGGGTGCTGGAGCATCTCGGCATCGACGCGCTGGTGCCGATCGGCGGCGACGATACGCTCTCCTACGCCGCCCGGCTTCATGACGAAGGCGTGCCGGTGATGTCGATCCCGAAGACGATGGATAACGACGTGCTACGGCACCGATTACTGCATCGGCTTTTCGACCGCGGTCAGCCGCAGCGTCGAGTACATCCATGCCCTCCGCACGCCGACCGGCAGCCACGAGCGCATCGCGGTGATCGAGCTGTTCGGCCGCAACTGCGGCGAGACGGCGCTGATCTCCGGCTATCTCGCCGGGTGCCGACCGCACGCTGATCAGCGAGGTGCCTTTCGACGTCGAGCGGCTGGCCGAGTTCGTGATCGCCGACCGCGCCCGCAACCCCAGCCATTACGCGATGGTGGTCGTCTCGGAAGGCGCGAGCATCGAGGGCGGCGAGGTGATGGAGCGCGGCGGGGCGGACGCCTATGGCCACCGCAAGCTCGGCGGCATCGGCGCGGCTGCTGGGCGAGGAGCTGAAGCACCGCACCGGCATCGGCATCGTCGCGCAGTCGCTTGCTTATCTGATGCGGGCCGGGCCGCCGGACTCGCTCGACCGCATGGTGGCCTCGGCTTACGGCGTCATGGCCGTGCAGCGCCTTGCCGAAAAGGGCGCGGGGCGAGATGATGGCGCTGATCGACGGCAACTACGCGACCGTGCCGGTCGATACCTGCGTCAAGGGCACCAAGCGGGTGGATATGGACGAGCTCTACGACACCAAGACCTATCGTCCACGCCTTGCCCATGTCCGCGGAAAGCCCATGTTTCTGTATTGACGCGGTAATCGGAAACGAGGCTGACCCATGAAGATCGGCGTTCCCAAGGAAACCAAGATCCAGGAATACAGGGTCGGCCTGACGCCGGCGAGCGTGCGCGAGCTGGTGCATCAGGGCCACGAGGTCATGGTCGAGACCATGGCGGGCCACGCGATCGGGCTCGACGACGGCGACTATGAAGCCGTGGGCGCGGAGATCTCGAGACGGCCGAGGGCGTCTTTGCCGCGGCCGACATGATCGTCAAGGTGAAGGAGCCGTCGCCGCGCGAACGGACCATGCTGCGCGACGGCCAGATCCTGTTCACCTATCTGCATCTTGCCCCCGATCCCGAACAGGCCAAGGCGCTGATGGCGTCCGGCTGCATCGCGATCGCCTACGAAACGGTGACGGATGGCTTCGGCGGATTGCCGCTTCTCGTGCCGATGAGCGAAGTGGCCGGGCGCATGGCGATCCAGGCCGGCGCGCATTGCCTCGAACTGGAGCAGGGCGGGCGCGGCATGCTGCTGGGCGGCGTGCCCGGAACGCCTTCGGCCAAGGTCGTCGTTCTCGGGGGCGGAGTGGTCGGCTCGAACGCCGCCCGCGTCGCGATCGGCTTCGAGGCTCATGTGACGGTGATCGACAAATCGCTGCACCGGCTGCAACAGCTCGACCAGCAATTCGGTCCCGCGCTCAACACCATCTTCTCGACCGTCGACGCCATCGAGGAACATGTGCTCGACGCCGATCTCGTGGTCGGGGCGGTGCTCATTCCCGGCGCGGAGGCGCCCCGGCTCGTCACCGAGGATATGGTGCGCAACATGAGGCGCGGCTCGGTGCTGGTCGATGTCTCGATCGATCAGGGCGGCTGCTTCGAGACCTCCCGGCCGACCTCCCACGCCAATCCGACCTACAGGCTTCACGAGGTTGTGCACTACTGCGTCGCCAATATGCCGGGCGCTGTGGCGCGCACCTCCACCTTCGCGCTCAATAACGCAACACTACCTTTCGTGGTATCGCTCGCAAACAAGGGGCATGTCCGCGCCCTCCGCGACGACCCGCATCTCGCGAACGGATTGAATGTCTATCGCGGACGGATTACCAACGCCGCTGTTGCCGAAGCCCTCGGCGAGACCCTTCTCCCGGTCTCTAAAGCCTTGAAATAGCGTTAATTTTTCTCCCGCTGCCGACCTGTCGCAAAATCTTACGCCTCCATAAGCAATTGAATAGAAACGCGTTTTACCATTTCTTAACGCAACTCGTCCCAAATGGTGTCGGCTGGCTTTACGAAATCACCTCCGGGTTCGCCTATGACGAAACGCTTATTTCGTTATGTGTCTGGAACAGCATGTAAAATGCGATCTGGCAAGGATATTGCGTAACTCCCGGCTGAGGGACTACTCGGCTATCCCATCGTGGTTCAGCGTATGGTGATGCGGAAGCGGACCGGGCCCTCCAATGGTTCAACAACCGGAGGATGGTATGAAAATTCAGTTCAGGTACGCGTGCATGGCCACCGTTGCCGCCGCCGCCTTAAGCGGGGCGGTGGTGACGCCGGCATCCGCCGCCATATACGACGCCAATATCGTTCCTGGCGTTATTTTCGGGAGCGGCAACGCCAATGGCGGATTTACCGTCGATCGCCATAACGACATCGAGCTTGGCCTGCGGGGCAAGCTGCGCTTCGACAGCAACAATCAGCCGCAGAACATTTACAACAGCAACGGCGACGGCACCTACAGCTTCAGCACCGGCACGCCGAATCTGGGGATCGCCCACCCGGGATGGGCAACGACCACAACCCCGATCTGGAACTTCGACTGGTCGGTCAACACGAATTACGACGGGCTCGGGTCGTTCAAGCTGGGCGATCTGACCTATCAGATGGGCCTCGATTTCGATCCGACCTCGGGCACGATGTTTCAGACCTTCGATCCGATCATCACCACTTACGCGGATCACTCGATCGGCGATAACAGCACGACCTATCTGACCGATCACGTTGCCGGAACGTCGGGCGAATATCAGAGCCTGCTGACGAGCTATATCGTCGCGCAGAACTCCGGAAACTATGAGTTCTTCAACGAATTCTTCCCGTTCAATGGTTTCGATCCCAATCAGAACGGCACCTATACGATCTATCTCGCCGCGTTCGACGGCAATACCGAGCTGGCCCGGACGAGCATCGACATCATCGTCGGCACCGGCGCGCCGTCGGAAGTACCGATTCCGGGCGCCGCGCTTCTGTTTGCCAGCGGTCTTGGCGCGCTCGGCGTCGCCAGACGGAAGAAGGCGAAAGAGGCCGCCGGAAAGGCAGCCTGACTATTTTTCTGCGCGGGTGCTGAGGGGCAGACGCGCCGGGCATTGCCCGGCGCGTTCCGCATTGCTGGTGCCTCGTCGATAAAGTGCCTATCATCGGCCTGCTTCATCGTTTCACAGGGCAGGATCAAGGGGGCAGGATTATGGACGGAACCGGATCATCCAGGCGGGAGGTTTTGAGCATGGGCGCGGCAGGTATCGCCTCGGGCGTGGCAGCGACGGGATTGGGCGCGTCATCCGCACGGGCGGACGCGGCCTGCGGCGGCGTGACGCGCGAGCAGTTCATGGAATATCTGACGCTGTTCAACAACAACGATCCCGGCTTCATCAAATTCTATCATCCGGACGTGGTGCTGGAGCTCGGCGCGACGCAGATCAAGACGCCCCAGGGCATCCGCGACTTCTATAAGGACGTGAAGGCCCATATCCACGAGAAGGTCGAGGTCAGCCATTTCGTCTCGGACGCGACCGGCATCGCCGCCGAATTGCCGACCGAGTTCAAGGTCTACAAGGATTGGGAGAACGGCTTCTTCCAGCGTCCCCTGAAGGCCGGCGAAGTGATGCGGACAATCAGCTTCGTGCTCTACTGGGTCGATAACGGCAAATTCCGCCACATCAAGTCGGCGCGGTACAAGCAGATCAACGACTGGCAAATGGAAGGCTGAACCGGCGCCGTTCCAAAAGCGCCGCGATTAACGTTTTTCAACCGAACGTCCCTATCATCGCGTTTTCGCGAGGCCCGTCTGGCGGGCCATGAAGCGCCGTACGGGCCGCCGTGCGGACGCGGAAGGGGTCGTGTTGAAACGCAATATCGTCCTGAACGTCGTCGGTTCAATCCTGGTCGCCCTGCTGGCGGGCGCGGTTCTCTACCGTGCGCTGGGCGAGCAGGCCGCATCGAATAGCTACGCCCTGCTGGCGGATGCCTTCCTGCATGGCCGCGTGACGGTTCCTGCCTGCTTCGACACGGACTGCGTGACATGGGCTGGAAAGATCTTCGTGATCTTTCCACCCGCGCCGGCTCTCTTCGCAATGCCGTTCGTCGCGGTCTCGGGCACGAATTTCTCCGGCTTCATGTTGCTGGCGATTGCCTTGACCGCCGTTGCCGGGTGGGTGTGGTGGTCGATCGCGAAGCAGTCGTCACTCGGCATGACGGAGCGTCTCTGGTTTATCGCGGCGCTTCTGTTCGGCTCGCCGCTTTTCTACGTCCTCATCCGAACCGACCGAATCTGGTTCTGGGCCCAGTTCTGCGCGTTCGTCTTTCTGTCGCTGGCGATCTGGGCTGCGTTGACCCGCCGGACGCCGTGGCTCGCGGGACTCTGCATCGGACTGGCGTTTCTCTCGCGTCAGATGACGATATTCGCGGCCCTGCCCATCCTTCTGATGTATCTGGACGGACGAGACCCGTTGTTCCGGATAACGCGGTCGCGCCTCGTGCTCTTCCTCAAGCTCGCTCTGCCGATCGCGGCCGCGCTGCTGATCTATCTGACATATAATTACATCCGGTTCGGGGCGCCTCTCGACACGGGCTACAAGCTGCTCGACCCCGGTGCGTCGGACGCGTTCATGGCGAAGCGGCTGACGAATGACGGCATCTTCAATGTCCATTATCTCCTGAGCAATCTGTTCTATCTGTTCGTTCAGGGCTTTCACGCCGATTTCTCGGGACCGGAGCTCACGCACCTCGCGGGCCTCGATCCGCAGGGAACCGCTTTGCTTGCGGCAAGCCCGTGGCTCTTCGCTCTCGCGCTGATCGCGTTGGACCGGCGGGTGTGGGCGGTGCTGCTCGTCGCGGCGGGGATCGTGGGTGTTACGCTGTTTTATCATTCGAACGGTTACACGCAGTACAATGCGCAGCGTTACGCGCTCGATTGGCTGCCGCTACTCCTGGCGTTCCTGCCTGCCGCATTCGCCAGGATGAACGGCACGATTCTGCGGGTTCTCGTGGTCTGGTCGCTGTTCCTGAACGTCGTGACGCTCGCGGTGATGCAGGTAACCCACGCTTCCGGCTGAGGCGGCGCCCGCTCAAGGCGGGGCCATCTATTTGTCCGTCTTGCCGCCGTCCGCCTTGTGCTTCTTTCCCGGGGTCTGGGAGATCAGGTAGTCCAGCTGTTCCTGGGTCAACTTGGTGATCGCGCCGATCGGGCAGCGATCGTGGTCGACGACGACCGCGTCGCCGCCGAAAGCACAGAGCCGGCCATCCATATTGGACGAAAAGGCGATCGTGTCGGTAAAGCGGAGGCCGTCGCACGGGCGGTCGAGCTCGACGTGATAGGGCGAGCGGCGGTTCGGGGCCCAGATGATCAGGTTGTAGCGGTCGATCGCCCGCCAATCGTAGATCGAGCGGAAGAACACACATTGCAGGCCGCCTTGCGGCAGGCGCTTGGGGGGACTCTCGATCGTCTTGTAAGGAGGTTCGGAAGCGGGATCCGCCTTTTGTGCGTCCTCCGCGGCCGAAACCCGGGAGCAAAACGGGCCGGAGCACAGCAGAACCGTCACGGCCAGGGCCATGCAGGCGAGAGCAAATTTCCGGCGAAGCTCCATATCCCCGCGAAGCTCCATGTCCTCGTTCCGTTTTGCCGCGTACTTGCATCCGGCGGGACGCGGAAACCCGGACACATTAAACCATTTCGTCTGAACAGGTGCTGAACATGCGAATTATTCGCCGTGCGGCGGAACGACAGCCCAAACCAGTCATTCGGGGAGGCCGTTCGGGTCGATCCCGGCCGTCTATGGTTAAGAGAATGGAAACGTCTGTCGGGGCAAAGTGACCTCCGGTGTGAAGGAATGCCCGCCCGTCGGGGAGCGGTGCCCAGCTAAGTCCGGAATTCGATGCCTCCTCTTGCCAGCTTTTTGTTTTTTCTCGCCTATATTCTGGCCGCCGGTATCGTCGGCCTGTTGCTTCCCCTCGTGGTGAGCGGGCTGTCGCCGGTCCTCGGCGCCATTATCGGCGGCGTGTCCTTCCTGTTGCTCAGCCAGCTGCATCAGGGAATGTCGCAGCGCCGGACCCGCCGCATGCTGTCGCGCGATATCCAGCGCCTGCAGGCCGAGCAGGTCGATCTCATCCAGGAAATAGAGAACGCCAAGTTGATCGCCCACGAGGCGCGTTCGGAAGTCGACGAGACGCTCGCCGGCCGCAATGCCGAGCTGGTCTCGCAGATGAAGATGATCGAGACGCTGCTGCGTCAGGTCGTCACCCAGTCCGGTCCGCGCACCAAGCCCCTGCCTGCCGAGGCCGCGATCTCGGCGCCGGCGCCCGAACCGTCCGTCGAGTCCGACGAGGTCTACGACATCATGCGCAATGCGCTGGAGGAAAACCGGGTCGATCTCTATCTGCAGCCGATCGTGACCCTGCCGCAGCGCCATCAGCAGCATTACGAGGCCTATACGCGGGTGCGCGACGAGGGCGGCCAGGTGATCTATCCGACCCAATATATGGGCGTCGCGAACGAATCCGGCCTGATCACCACACTCGACAATCTGCTGCTGTTCAATTGCGTGAAGGTGATCCGCCAGTTGAAGAACCGCCGGCCCGGAACCCGGTTCTTCTGCAACATCGCCTCGGCGGCCCTGAACGATAAGGACTTCTTCCCGCAATTCATCGATTTCATCGAGCATAATCTGGATCTCGCGAACCGGCTGGTTTTCGAGTTCAAGCAGGAAGATGTGGCCAATCACGGCGTCGCGCTGGCGCGCGATCTGAAGCTCCTCGGACGGCTGGGCTTCCAGTTCTCTATGGATCACGTCACCGATCTCCATATGGACTTCGCCGCTCTGGCCGAACGCCATTTCGACTACATCAAGATCCCCGCCAAGACCCTGCTCAAGAACGCGGGCGATATTCATCCCGCCGATCTGAAGCGGGCGATGGAACGCCACGGCATCGATCTGATCGTGGAAAAGATCGAGGACGAACAGACGGTCGTCCAGCTGCTCGATCTGGATGTCGATTATGGTCAGGGCTTCCTCTTCGGCGAGCCCCGTCCGGCCCGCGCCACGCGGAATACCGAGGGCTCCGGCGATGGAGCGGACGAGGAACGTTCGCCGCAACCCCGCGCCCGCTCCGCCGGCTGACCGGCGCCTTTCTCGGTCTCTCTTGCGGCAATCGGGCGCACGCTGCTTCCGGAACATTGCTTCGAAGGGCTCGTTTTTTCAGCGAGCTACTTGAGCCTTGTCTCACGAGCCTTGTCTCATTCGAAGGAGCAATACGATGCCACTTCCCCGCAAGACGATCCTCATTTCCCTCGCTGTCGCGGCAATGACGGCCGGTGGCAGCCTCGCGGCGCAAGCCTATCCCGGTCCGCTGGTCAAGCTGAACGATGCCTATGCCTCCCGGCCCGGCGACTTCTTCCTGTATGACCGGATCGACCGCAAGCATATCGATCTCGCCAAGGCGCAGAATGTCCGGGTCTGCGTATCGGAAAACCGGGATGGAGACGCCACGCCGAAATCCGTGGCGATGAAGGTCAAGAGCGCTGGCGGGATCAAGGTTATCCAGCCCGGCCATTGCATGGTCGTCGACGCCAGGAACCTGACGCTGCGGTCAGATGGCCCTGTGCCGCGGGGCTGGGAAATCGCGGGAAAGGTCACGCATCGCGGCTGATCGCAATGGCAGTCGTGTGGCGAGGCGTGGCTTGAAGACGCTTAGCTGAACAGGGCGTCGATATCGGCCTGGGTGGTCGTCTTGGACGACGATCCGCCCGCCGCGGCCCGCTTTGCCGGCTTCTCGGCGTTCTCGAACGTCGCCTCGTCGTCCTCTTTCTTGGACCGGAGGAGCGACAGGTTCTCGGCTTTCTCGATCGCGCGCTTTTCGGCGTTGATCACACTGGCCGCGTCTTCCTCGGCTTCTTCCGCGAGCAGCGACTTTACCGCGCGAACGAGCTGTTCGGCTGTGCGGTTGTCGGGCGTTTCAGGGAAGGAATCGTTGGCCGGTCCTTCCGCGCCCATCAGGCGGTTCACGTCGTCATCCGAGAGAGTCGTTTCGGGGCGCGGCGCGACATTGGTCGCGTCGACCTCCTCGGCCCCGTCCTCGTTGTCCTCCTCGTTGTCCTCCTCGTTGTCCTTGTCATCATTGTCCTGCGCGAAGATATCGTCGGCGGCCTGCTGGGCGCTGGGCGCGGCGGCTTCTTCGACCGGGGCGAAATCCGACAGCAGCGCGTCGACATCGTCCTGATCGATGCCCTCGCCGGCAAGCGCCGGACCCGACATGCCGGGATCGTCGTCGCTCGTCCTGCGGACTTCCTCGATGGGCGCGGCGTCCTGGCCGTCCTCGACGCCCCAGACTTCGCCGATCCGGTGCAGGCGCTGTTCGATCACCGAGAGCGTTTCCACGACCTTGCTGATGCGCTGGCCGGTGATGTCCTGGAACGAGCAGGCCTCGAAGATCGACATCACGCATTCGTTGACGGTGTTGGCGTAGTCGTCGGCGTTGCTGGCGTCGGCGGCCATGATGGTCTCGGCCGCTTCCATGATCGTGTTGGTCGCTTCTTCCGTCGCCAGCACGATGGCGTCCAGCTCGCGACCGGCGCGCGGGATCTGCTGGCTCTTCAGTTCGGACGGCTGAAGCTGCGAGATTTCGTCACGTGCCCGGACGATGAATTCGGACAGATAACGGAATTCTTTCAGCATGGTAGTATCCAGGGCCTTGAAGTAGGTCGACATGGTGCCAATCAGAACCTCCGTTACGGACGCGATCTCGATGAGCGAGAACGGCCGGTCCTTCTGCTTTCGCAGATGGTCTACGAGTGCTTCGAGATGACTGGGTATCTCGTTGGAGATCATTAGAAATCCCCGAGCACTGCGGCGATCTTGCCTTTGAGGGTGGCGGCGTTGAACGGCTTCACGATGTAGTTGTTGACGCCCGGCCTTCTTGGCGGCGACGACGTTTTCGGTCTTCGATTCGGCCGTCACCATGATGAAGGCGGTGTCCTTCAGCCGGTCGTCGGCCCGAACTTCCTTGAGAAGCTCGTATCCGGTCATCGGCTCCATGTTCCAGTCGGAGATCACCAGGCCGTATTTCTTGCCGCGCATCTTCGACAGAGCCATCGAGCCGTCGGTGGCCTCCTCGACATTGTTGAAGCCAAGCTGCTTCAGAAGATTGCGCACGATCCGGAGCATCGTCTTGTAATCGTCGACGATGAGAATCGGCATTGACAGATCTACGGCCATTACTGTCCTCGTGGTAATTGGAAACTCGGTTGAAACATGCCCGGAGCTCGTACTGCGCAATTTCCGTGAGCCTGGGCCTAAACTGGTGGTTTAAATTTAGGAATCCGGGGCTAAGAAACGGTTAACGCAAATGTACGAGGCCGGGTTCCGGCGCCGCCCTTTCCTCAACGTGTGGTATGCCGGTGATCCGGCGCCCGGATTTCCAAGCCCATTGACATACCGCCCGGCCTCCGCACAGTTTGGCGCCGCGCCCGAAGGCCGGATGGCCGCGCTCCGTAGTCTGCCGAAAGGTCGTTAATGCGAATTCTGCGTCACCTGGATGACGTTCCGGAGGATTGCCGAGGCGCGGTGGTGACGCTCGGCAATTTCGACGGCATCCACCGTGGCCATCAGGCGGTCATGATCGAGGCGGCCAAGGTCGCCGACAGGCTCGGCGCGCCGCTCTGCGTACTGACGCAGGAGCCGCATCCGCGCGCCTTCTTCCGCCCCGAAACACCGCCTTTCCGGCTTTCTTCCCTGCGGACCAAGGCAAGCTACCTCGAAGCCTTCGGGGTCGACGTCATGGTGGTCCTGCATTTCGACGCCGTGCTGGCGGCGACGCTCGCGCAGGACTTCGTCATGGATATCCTGATCGGCAGGCTCGGCGTCCGCCACGTCGTCGTGGGCTATGACTACCGGTTCGGCAAGGGCCGTGGCGGCGGCACCGACGTGTTGCGGCATATGGGCGATATGGAAGGCTTCGGCGTCACCGTGGTCGAGCCGAGCGAGACCGGTGGCCTCATCCATTCCTCGACCGCGATCCGCGACGCGCTCATGGGCGGCAGGCCGTTCGAGGCCGGCGCGCTGCTCGGCCATTGGTGGGCGATCGACGGGCGGGTTCAGGAAGGCGATCAGCGGGGCCGGACGATCGGGTTTCCCACCGCCAACCTGCCGATCGACAATCTTCTGAAGCCGCGTCTCGGCGTCTACGCCGTGAGGGTCAGGATCGAGGACGGGCCGGATCATGGGCGCTACGACGCCGTCGCCAATATCGGCGTCCGGCCGACGATCGGCACCGAACATGTGCTGTTCGAAATCCATCTGCTGGATTTTTCCGGCGATCTCTATGGCCGTCATCTCCACGCCGAGATCGTCGAATTCATCCGTCCGGAGCGTAAATTCGACGGGCTCGACGCGCTCAAGACGCAAATCGCGGCCGATGCCGCCGAGGCGCGGCGGATCCTCGCCGATCCGGCCTACCGGGTGGATGCCTTCGAGCTGATCACGCGGGAGGCCGCGAGAGACGCCGTCCCGGCGCGGCCGGGCAGGCAGGGCGTGTCCGGCTCCTAGCCGGCGGCGACGTCCGGCTTCTGGAATACCAGGAAGTTCTGTACCGGCAGCACGTCCTTGTCGGCGATCAACGCGAAGCCCGCCGCCTTCATTTCGGCGACGAGCTCGGCCTTGGAAATCGCCTCCAGCTTGTTGGCGGGCGGCGTCGTCGAGCGGTGCTCGATGATCACGAGGCGGGCCCCCGGCTTCATCGAGGCCTTGATCGCCCGCATCATTTCCTTCGGATAGGTGAAGGCGTGGTAGGTCTCGACCAGCAGGACGAGATCGATGCTCGCCTTCGGCAGTTTGGGGTCGGTCTCCGTGCCGAGGACCGTAACGACATTGTCGGCATGGCGGTTGGCCTTGCGCCGGTCGATCACCTTGATCATGTCGGGATCGATATCTTCCGCGAAGACCTTGCCGTCGGGCACCAGCGGATTGATCCGGAAGGTGAAGAAGCCCGTGCCCGCGCCGATATCGGCGACCACGTCGTCGGGCTTCAGGTCCAGATTGGCGGCGACCTTCTCGGTATGCTCCTCCGCCTCGCGGCTGGTGCGGTCGAGCCAGGTCGCGTCGGGTGGGCCGTTGATCTCGGGAATTTCCCGGCCCATGTAGAACTTGCCGGTGCCGCCGGGCTCGGCGTGCCGAAGGTATAGGCGGAATCGTCCGGCGCGGGCGCTTCGGCGCCCGATTTCTCGGCCGAACGGCCGCAGCCGGCGATAAACAGGCCGATCGCCAGAACGGCAAAGGCGTGGCGCAGTGTTGTCATCGTTCCACGGCCATCCCGCGACTGTCCGGACAGGTTTTCATGATCGTCCGCCCCCTTCGGATCGTGGACATGAAACAAGGTCCCCGCCCCCGCGTCAACAGAACAGCCGGAGGCGGCGGGTTACGGCCAAATCCCTCGACAAGACGGCCCGCTCGCGCTAGACAACGGCCACCAGTGGAATTGGCTGCGCGGCGCGCCGCGGCCCGGAGATTGTGGCGATGTTTCTCACCAGGCCGATTATTCGAATTAGCGACCCGGCGTCTTAAATGGCGCCGGGCCTTCGCCGCGCCGCAGGGGGCTGCGGCCCCGCAGGCGGGATGTTCGCCTTGACCTGGACAGTTTCCAAACATTAAGCCACGCACATCATGACAACCGATTACCGATCCACCGTTTTCCTGCCGCAGACCGAATTTCCGATGAAGGCGGACCTCGCCAAGCGCGAGCCGGCTTTCCTCGAGCGCTGGGCCAGGCTCGACCTGTATCGCCGCCTGCGCGAAGCACGCCAAGGGCCGCGCCCAAATTCATCCTTCACGACGGCCCCCCTTACGCCAACGGCAATATCCATCTCGGCACCGCGCTGAACAAGATCATCAAGGACGTGATCGTCCGGTCCCAGCAGATGATGGGCAAGGACGCGCCCTACGTGCCCGGCTGGGACTGCCACGGCCTGCCCATCGAATGGAAGATCGAGGAGAAATACCGCAAAGCCGGCAAGAACAAGGACGAGGTGCCGATCCTCGAATTCCGCAAGGAATGCGCCGACTTCGCCGCCCACTGGATGGGCGTGCAGCGCGAGGAGTTCAAGCGCCTCGGCGGCGTCGGCGAATGGGACAAGCCCTACAACACCATGGCTCCGGCTGCCGAGGCGCAGATCGCCAAGGAACTGCTGAAGTTCCTGATGAACGGCTCGCTCTATCGCGGCTCCAAGCCGGTGATGTGGTCGGTCGTCGAGAAGACCGCGCTCGCCGAGGCCGAGGTCGAATATCACGACCACACCTCGACCCAGATCGACGTGGCCTTTCCGATCGTCAAAGCCTCGAAGCCCGGAGCTCGAAGGCGCGGCCGTGGTCATCTGGACGACGACGCCCTGGACCATCCCCGGCAACCGCGCCATCGCCTATGGCCCGGACATCGACTACGCTGTCGTCGCTGATCAGAGCGTGCATCGGCGAGGGCGAAAAGTCGTCGCCGACTTCGTCGAGTCGGCAAGATCTTCGTCGCTGACGAGCCGTTGCTGGAACGACGTGCGCTGAAGCGCGGTGAGCATCGCGCGACATACGGATACGTCGTGGCGCACGCTGAAGGGCTCCGATCTCGCCGGCACCGTCTGCGCCCATCCCTTGCGCGGGCAGGGCTACGATTTCGACGTGCCGCTGATCGAAGGCGATCACGTCACGACCGAGCAGGGCACGGGCTTCGTCCATATCGCGCCGGGCCACGGCGAGGACGACTTCATGCATCGGCCAGAAATCGGCCTCGAAGTCCCGTTCACGGTCGCGGATGGCGGCACCTATTACGACTGCGTGCCGCTGTTCGCCGGGCATGCATGTGTTCAAGGCCGACGGACCGGTCTGCGACAAGCTGGCCGAGGCCGGCGCGCTTCTCGCCAAGGGCAAGCTCGTCCACTCCTATCCCCATTCCTGGCGCTCCAAGGCGCCGCTGATCTTCCGCAACACGCCGCAATGGTTCATCTCGATGGAGACGAACGATCTGCGCAAGAAGGCGTTGGCGGCCATCGACGAGACCCGCTTCGTGCCGGCCGCGGGCCGCAACCGCATCCGCGGCATGGTCGAGACCCGGCCCGACTGGGTGATCTCGCGCCAGCGCGCCTGGGGCGTGCCGATCACGGTCTTCGTCAACAAGAAGACCGGCGAGGTGCTGCAGGACGAGGCGGTCAACGCCCGCATCGTCGAGGCGTTCGAGGAGGAGGGCGCCGACGCCTGGTTCGCGCGCGACCCGTCGCGTTTCCTCGGCAACGACTACGACGCCGAGGACTACGAGAAGGTCGACGACATCCTCGACGTCTGGTTCGATTCCGGCTCGACCCACGCCTTCGTGCTGGAGAGCGGCGCCTGGCCCGATCTCGAATGGCCGGCCTCGCTCTATCTCGAAGGCTCGGACCAGCATCGCGGCTGGTTCCAGTCCTCGCTGCTGGAATCCTTCGGCACGCGCGGCCGCGCGCCCTATCGATGCGGTGCTGACCCACGGCTTCATCCTCGACGGGCACGGCCGCAAGATGTCGAAGTCGCTCGGCAACGACATCGTCGCCGCAGAAGATCGTCGACCAGTACGGCGCCGATATCCTGCGCCTCTGGGTCGTCGGCAGCGACTATACGGAAGACCTGCGGATCGGCGAGGAGATCCTGAAGGGCCAGGTCGACGCCTATCGCCAGCTCCGCAACACGCTGCGCTACCTGCTCGGCAATCTCGCCGGCTTCGACGAAGCCGAGCGATCTGCCGCGTCGCCGAGATGCCGGAACTGGAGCGCTGGGTGCTGCACCGCCTCGCCGAGCTCGACGCGCAGATCCGGCGAGGCTGCGACGACTTCGAATTCAACCGCATGTTCACCGGAGCTCTACAACTTCTGCGCGGTGGACCTGTCGGCCTTCTATTTCGACATCCGCAAGGACGCGCTCTATTGCGATCCGCACGGACTCCGTGCGCCGCCGCGCCGCGCGCACGGTGCTCGACCAGCTGTTCTCGTGCCTGACCGCCTGGCTCGCGCCGATCCTGTGCTTCACGGCGGAGGAGGCCTGGCTGACCCGCTTCCCGTCGCGAGACGACAGCGTGCATCTGCGGCTGTTCCCCGACATGCCGGCCGAATGGCGCGACGACGCGCTGGCCGAGAAGTGGGAGAGGGTCCGCGCCTGCGCCGCGTCGTCACCGGCGCGCTCGAGGTCGAACGCCGCGAGAAGCGGATCGGCGCCAGCCTGCAGGCCGCGCCCGAGGTCTATGTCGAGGACACGAGCATATCGGACGCCATGAACGGCGTCGATCTGGCCGAGATCGCGATCACGTCCGGCGGCACGCTGATCCACGGGCGCGCCGCCCGAAGGCGCCTTCATGCTGGAGGACGTCGACGGCATCGGCGTGGTGAGCGAGCTCGCCGACGGCGAGAAATGCGAGCGCTGCTGGCAGGTGCTGCCCGAGGTCGGCACGGTGCACGGAGGCGCCGGATCTCTGCAACCGCTGCGCCGACGGCGGTGCGCACCCACGAGGTCGGCGTAATGCGGCGCCGGGACGTCCGGCGCGCGCAGGCCCGCGTCGTCGGCATGTCGCTGATCCTCATTGCGTGGCTGATCGACCGGATGAGCAAGGCCTGGATCCTCAATCATTTCGCGACGCCCGGGAATCGGACCGTTCCGGCTGACGCCGTTCCTCAACATCGTCATGGGCTGGAATCAGGGCGTCAGCTTCGGGTTGTTCGACAACGTCAGCGGAGGTCGGCCGCTGGGTCCTGACGGGCGTTATCCTCGTGGTGATCGTGGTGCTGATCGGCTGGATGTGGCGCGCGGATTCGCGGCTCAAGGCCGCAGCGCTGGGGCTTGTCATCGGCGGCGCGTTGGGTAACATCTACGATCGCGTGAGGTTCGGTGCCGTCGCGGACTTTATCGACGCCCATTGGGGCACGGTCCATTTCTGGACCTTCAACGGTGCGGATTCCGGCGATTTCGCTTGGCGTCGTCCTGTTGATATGGGACAGTCTCGCCGGTCCACAGGGGCGGTAACCGCGTCAAGTAGTAAGCGGAACGAGGAGTTCTTCATGTCGACCAGAACCCCGCAATCGAGCCTCAGCAAGGGCTCCGTCGCACGGGTTGCGCGCCGCGTTGCCATCGCCGGGCTCGCCGTCGGGCGCTTTCGCCCTCATGGGCGGCTGCGCAGAGCTTCAAGGATGCGCTCGGCATTTCCAAGCATCCGCCGGACGAATTCGCGGTCGTCACCAAGTCGCCGCTGATCGTCCCGCCCGAATTCAATCTCATGCCGCCGAAGCCGACCGTGGAACAGCCGCGCGACGCCAATCCGCAGGCCGAGGCGATCCAGGCCCTGTTCCCGGATCACAAGGTGGCGCCGCCGTCGCAGAGCGAAGCGCATGCTTATCAAGCAGAGCCGGCGCGACCGATGCGTCGTCCGACATCCGCACCAGGATCGGCGGTGAATCCACCGAGATCACGAACAAGGGCGGCGACACCGCGAAGATCCTGTTCGACAACACGGTCAATGTGCCGGACCAGCCGCAGAATCCGGATATCCAACGTCTGGCTCCGAAAGACGTGGAGCAGAAGAACTGATCAAGCGGAGCGAAGGGGAGGCGCGGTTGACCGTGGCCAAGCATTTTGCCCGCAGGCTCGTCGCCGGATTTGCCGTCGGCGCGCTCTGCCTTATCTCGGCGCCGAGATCGCAAGCAGCGTCCTTCAAGGCCGACAGCTTCACCCTGAAGAACGGCTTGCAGGTGGTGGTGATCCCGGATCACCGCTCGCCCGTGGTCGTTCAGATGGTGTGGTACAAGGTCGGTGGCGCGGATGAGCCGCCGCTCGAAATCCGGCCTCGCCCACTTCCTCGAACATCTCATGTTCAAGGGCACCAAGAAGGTCCCGGGCAAGGAATTCGCGCTGATCGTCGCGCGCAATGGCGGCGAGGACAACGCCTTCACCGCGCCGGACTACACCGCCTATTGGGAAAAGGTCGCCAAGGACCGCCTGCCGCTCGTCATGGGCATGGAGGCGGACCGGATGACGAATCTCCAGCTCAACGACGTCGAGGACGTCAATCACGAGCTGCAGGTGGTGATCCAGGAACGCCGCATGCGCACGGACAACCAGCCGCAGGCGAAATTGCAGGAAGAGGTTCAGGCGACGCTCTTCACCCTGCATCCCTATCGCATCCCGACCATCGGCTGGCTCTCCGAGCTCGAGAAGCTGACGCGCGACGACGCGGTCGATTTCTACAAGCATCACTACGCGCCGAACAATGCGATCCTGATCCTCGCGGGCGACGTGACGGTCGACGAGGTGAAGCCGCTCGCCGAGAAATATTACGGCCCGCTGAAGAAGGCGGACGTGCCCGCGCGCGTCAGGCCCGCCGAGCCCGCCGCATCTCGCGGCCAAGCGCGTCATCATGCATGACGACAATGTCCGCCAGCCCATGTGGCAGCGCCAATATATCGCGCCGAGCCTGCATTGGGGCGACACCAGTCAGGCGCTTCCGCTCGATGTTCTCTCGGAGGTGCTGGGCGGCGGGCCGACCAGCCGGCTCTACAAGAAGCTGATGATCGAGCAGGGCATCTCGTCGGGCGTCGGCACGTCCTACAACGACACCACCTACGACATGTCGACCTTCGATATCTACGGCACGCCGGTGCCGGGCGGCGACGTGCACAAGCTCGAGGCCGAGGTCGACAAGGTCATCGCCGACGTGGTGAAGAACGGCGTGACGCAGGAAGAGGTCGATCGCGCCAAGCGCAGCCTGATAGCCTCCTCGGTCTATGCTCAGGACAGCGCCATGGGCATGGGCTATGTCTACGGCATGGCGGCTGGCGACCGGCCTCACCATCGACAAGATCGCGAGCTATCCGGACGACGTGGCGAAGGTCACGGTCGATGAGGTCAACGCCGCCGCGCGCGCCGTCTTCAAGATCGAGAATTCGGTGACCGGCATACTGCTCCCCGCGACGGAGGCGAAGCAATGAACACGCGCGCCCTGCTTCGCAGAACCGTTCTCGCCGTAGCCTTCACCGGCTTCGTCGGCATCTTCAGCCATACGGCATCGGCCTTCGACATCGTTCCCATCACGAGCCCCGGCGGCATCAAGGCCTGGCTGGTCGAGGAACACAGCGTTCCGCTGATCCAGGTCGGCGTCGCCTTCGACGGTGGCTCGGCCTCCGATCCGAAGGGCAAGGAAGGCCTCGCCAATCTGCTCTCGGGGATGTTGGACGAAGGCGCGGGCGATCTGACCAGCGAGCAGTTCCAGGAGAAGGTCTCCGACCTCAACGTGAAGCTCTCCTTCGATGCCGACCGCGACAGCTTCACCGCCAATTTCGCGACGCTGACCGGCAACCGCGAGGAAGGTTTCAAGCTGCTGGGGCTCGCGCTCTCCGCGCCGCGTTTCGACGCCGAGCCGCTGGAGCGGGTGCGCAAGCAGATCATCGCCATGCTGGCCCAGGACGACGAGGACCCCGCCACGGTGGCGAGCAAGGCCTGGTTCAAGGGCATGTTCGGGGATCATCCTTACGGCCATCCGGTGATCGGCTACCGCGAGGCCATCGCCGGCCTTTCGGCGGCGGATCTCAAGGGGCTGGTTTCCCGCGAATTCACCCGCGACAAGATGTATGTCGCGATCGTCGGCGACGTGACGGCGGCGGAAGCCGGCCGGCTTCTGGATATGGCGCTCGGCAAGCTGCCCGCCAGCGGACCGAAGCTCGCGGCCGACGACAGCAAGCCGGACTACACGCCGGGCCTCAAGATCATCAAGAAAGACGTGCCGCAGACCGCCGTGATCTTCGGCGAGCCCGGCATCAAGCGCGACGACCCCGACTGGTACATCGCCTATGTGATGAATTACGTCCTCGGCGGCGGCGGCTTTTCCTCGCGCCTGATGGACGAGATCCGCGAGAAGCGCGGGCTGACCTATGGCGTCTCCACCTATCTCCTGCCGTTCGACCATGCCGGGCTGGTGTTCGGTCAGGTGGCGAGCGAGAACACCAAGATCGCCGAATCCGTTGCCCTCATCCGGGGCGAGATCGGCAAGCTGGCGAAGAACGGCATCACGGCCAAGGAACTGCAGGACGCCAAGACCTATCTCACCGGTTCCTATCCGTTGAGCTTCGATACGAGCCGCAAGATCGTCGGGCAACTTGTCGCGATCCAGCGCGAGGGCCTGGGCCTCGATTATGTGAAGAACCGCAACAGCCTGATCGAGGCGGTGACGACCGACGAGGTGAAACGCGTGGCAGCGCGGCTCCTGGATCCGGAGAAGCTGTATTTCTTGGCTGTCGGCGATCCCCAAGGCATGGGCACGCCGGACGCTCCCAAGCTCCCGGCGCCAATCACCGAATAGACCTTCTCGGGATAACTCTCCGGCGGCGGACTAATCTTCCGCGGGTGACCGGTTCGGCAGCAGCAAGCGGGCCACCCATTTGTCGAACGAGCGGAACGCGTAAAGCAGTTCCGCGGCGAGACAGATCGATACCAGCGCGATGACCCAGAAGGCCCCGGTCGACTCCGCCAGCAGATAATGCAGGGAAACGCTGCCCGCCACGAAGCCGAGCAGGAAATGCCCGAAACGTCCCATTTTGTGACACCCCTGATCGTTGTTTTCTAATTCCCTTTCCGACCGAGCAAGCGCTATGCCAAAGCGTTAAAGTCTGTTAACCAGACAGCGCCTGTCGCGCGGGAAAATCGCGGTCCGGGGCGGTGGCGAAATCGTCTCCGTTCCGGCGTTAAACCTCCCGGAACGGCAATCAAGAACAAGAGGTGTGAGTTGTACGAACAGGCGATCGAAAGTGTTTTCGAGTCCGCGATCGGGCCGAACGGGCTGAACGAGGCGGATTTTCACGCGGAAATGGATCTGGCGGCCCGCGCGCTGGAACGGCTTCGCGGTTCGGACAGGGCGGATGAACGCGCGATCTTCCAGCTTCTCGGCCATCATGAGGATCTCGATCTCGTCGCCGGCCATGTGGCGCGGATCGGCGAACGCGCCAGCGATGTGGTGATCTTCGGCATCGGCGGATCGAGCCTCGGCGGTCAGGCGGCGACGGCTCTTGTCAAGAAAACCGACAAACCGCGTCTGCACTTCCCGGAAAATCCCGATCCCGACAGTCTGGACCACCTTTTCGCCACGCTTCCGCTGACCAGCACGCATTTCTTCGTGATCTCGAAATCGGGCGGCACGCCTGAGCCCCTGGCGGAATTCTTTGCGGCCCTCGCGGCGGTTCAGGCGGCGGGTGGCGACGTGTCGGCGAGCTTTACGGTCATCACCGAACCGGCGACCCCCGATAATCCCGAAGGCAATGTGTTGCGGCGGCTCGCGAAAAAGTACGGCATGACCGCTTTCGAGCACGATCCGAACCTCGGCGGCCGGTTCTCGGTGCTCTCCATCGTCGGCATGATCCCGGCCATATTCGCCGGGCTCGATCCGCGCGCCTTCCGCAAGGGCGCCGCCGAGGTGCTGGCCAGGGCGCTCTCCGCCGGAGGGCCGGAGGATTGCCCGCCCGCCATCGGCGCGGCGATATCGGCCGGGCTCGAGAAGAAGAACGGCATGCGCGTCGCGGTGATGTTTCCCTATTCCGACGCGCTCGATAAGCTTGCCATGTGGTATCGTCAGCTCTGGGCCGAAAGCCTCGGCAAGGAAGGCAAGGGCACGGTGCCGGTGCGCGCCGTCGGGCCGGTCGATCAGCACAGCCAGGTGCAGCTCTATCTCGACGGGCCGGCGGACAAGCTCTTCACCGTTCTGATCCCGGATTGGCGCGGCAAGGGCCCGAAGATCGATCCGGCGCTGGCCGACGATCCCTCGCTCGTCTATCTCGCCGGGCGCACGGTCGGCGATCTGGTGGACGCCGAGGCGCGGGCGACGGCGGCAACATTGGCGAAGAAGGGGCGGCCGGTGCGGATTTTCCGGATCCCGGCGCTCAACGAACAGACGCTCGGAGCCCTGTTCATGCATTTCATGCTGGAGACCATCATCACCGCCGATCTTCTGGGCGTCGATCCGTTCGGCCAGCCCGCCGTCGAGGCCGGAAAGAAGCTCGCGCGCAGCTATCTCATGGAGGGCAAGGAATAGCATGCCTATCCGGCTGCTGCCCGAGGGAACCGTCAATCGCATTGCCGCCGGCGAGGTCGTCGAGCGGCCCGCCAGCGTGATCAAGGAGCTGGTCGAGAATGCGATCGATGCCGGGGCGCGGCGGATCGACGTCTCGATCACCGGCGGCGGCCGTCAGTCGATCACCGTGACCGACGACGGCTCGGGCATGGGGCCGGAGGATCTGGCGCTCGCGGTCGAGAGGCACGCCACCTCGAAGCTGCCCGAGGACGACGAGGCCTTCGCGATCCAGACCCTCGGCTTCCGGGGCGAGGCGCTGCCCTCGATCGGCTCCGTGAGCCATATGACCATCACCTCGCGCACGCGGGAATCCGAGACCGCGTGGAAGCTCGCGGTGGCCGCCAGCGGCAAGTCGAAGCCGGAGCCGGCCGCCTTTCCGCCGGGCACGCGCGTCGAAGTCCTGGACCTGTTCTACGCCACGCCCGCGCGGTTGAAATTCCTCAAATCCGACCGTGCCGAATATCTCGCGGCGATCGACATCGTGAAGCGGCTTGCCATGGCCAATCCCGATATCGGCTTCACGCTTTCGGATGGCGACCGCTTGGCCTTTCAGGCGCTGGCGCAGCAGGGCGAACTGTTCGAGGCGCGGCGCGACCGGCTGGCGGAAATTCTGGGCCGCGAGTTCCGGGAGAACACGCTCGGCCTCGATACCGAGCGCGAGGGCCTGCGGCTCCGGGGCTTTGCCGGCCTGCCCACCTTCAACCGGGGCAGCGCGCAGTTCCAGTATCTGTTCGTCAACGGCCGGCCGGTGAGGGACAAGCTTCTCGGCGGCGCGGTGCGCGGGGCCTATGCCGATCTTCTCGCGCGCGATCGCCATCCCGTGGTGGCGCTGTTCCTCGATTGCGAGCCGGCCTTCGTCGACGTGAACGTGCACCCGACCAAGGCGGAAGTCCGGTTCCGCGATCCGGGTCTTGTGCGCGGACTGATCGTGGGGGCCCTGAAGCACGCCCTGCACGACGCCGGCCATCGCGCCTCGACCACCGTCTCGCAGGCCGCGCTCGGCGCCGCGAGGCCGCATGTCGCGCCCGGCCTGCCGCTGAACAGCCACGGCGGCTATGCGCGGTATCAGCCCTCACAGAACTATTCGTCCGAGCCGGTCTCGCCCGGCCTCGTCGAGGCGGCCATGGCCTATCAGGCGCCGGTCTCCGGCGGCGCGGGCTTCGCCGAAGCCGATCTCGCGCCGGTCATGCGGCAGATGGGCGCGGCGCCGGCGGATGCGGCCGAGGTGGACCTGCCCCTGGGCCTTGCGCGCGCGCAGTTGCACGAGACCTATATCGTCGCCGAGAAGCGCGACGGCATCGTCATCGTCGACCAGCACGCCGCCCATGAGAGACTCGTGCATGAGCGGATGAAGGCGGCGCTCGCGGCAGAGGGCATCAAACGGCAGGGCCTGCTGATCCCCGAGGTTGTGGATCTCGACGAAGGCGCCGTCGAACGGCTCGCCGCCCGGACGGATGAACTGGCCGATCTCGGCCTGGTGCTGGAGCCTTTCGGGCCCGGCGCGGTCGTGGTGCGCGAAATCCCGGCCATGCTCGGCGCGACGGATGTTCAGGGGCTCGTCAAGGATCTCGCGGACGATCTCGCGGAAGTTGAGGAAGCGCTCAGTCTCAAGGAGCGGCTGGACGAGGTCTCCGGCACCATGGCGTGCCACGGCAGCGTGCGGGCCGGGCGGCGGCTCACCGTGCCGGAAATGAATGCGCTTCTGCGCGAGATGGAGGCAACGCCCCATTCCGGCCAGTGCAATCACGGCCGGCCGACTTATGTAGAGCTGTCCCGCAACGACATCGAACGCCTCTTCGGCCGGCGCTAGTTGGCTGGTCCGGCCTCCGGCTCGGGTTTGAGCGCGTCGTCGATTTCCATGATCGCAAGTTTCATATGCAGCGCCGCGGTGACGAGCCCGAGCGCGGTGGCGTCCTTCATCGTATAGGCGAGGCAGGCGCGCAATGCCTCGG
Organism: uncultured Alphaproteobacteria bacterium; assembly: GCA_963822835.1. GTDB lineage: Bacteria > Pseudomonadota > Alphaproteobacteria > CAVTAV01 > CAVTAV01 > CAVTAV01. The sequence goes on from CAWGIZ010000010.1 coordinate 351,879, forward strand.
CCTTGTATCGGTCGGGCTTTTTCTTGTGGGATGTCGGTTTGGCAACCATGACGAAAAACGTAATCCCGTATTAAGAGTTTTTCAATTTATATATACACGCATAAGTCGTGTTTCGGGGCAAGGGGGAATCCCTGTGCGAAAGCGACGCATCCGGACGGGGCCTGAGGGGGAGGGGACTTAGCCGGCGCTGAGCGGCGCGCGGGCGAAGACGAGCTTCGTATGACCGTAGACGCGGGTGTCGACCGCCTCGCAGCTTTCGGGCAGGTCGATATCCTCGGTCTTGGCGAGTTCGATGACGATCAGCGCGCCGGGACGGCACCAGCCGGCGTCCAGAAGCGCCAGGACCGACGGGGCGGAAAGGTCCGAGCGATAGGGGGCGTCCAGAAATATCAGGTCGGCGGGCCGCGTCGCCGGGCCGGGCGCCCGGGCATCGCGCAGCTGGAACGCCGCCTCGCGCGCGACGCCGAGCTGGGCCGCATTCTTCCGCGCGAGGTCAAGGGCCGCCCGGTCGCTGTCGACGAAGGTGACATGCGCCGCGCCGCGCGACAGAGCCTCGAGCCCCAGCGCTCCCGTGCCGCAGAAAATATCCGCGACCGTGGCACTTTCGGGCAGGTCGTACCGGTGAGCCAGGATGTCGAACAGCGACTCCCGCACCCGGTCGCTCGTCGGGCGAATGTCTCGGCCCTCCGGCGCGAGGATACGCCGCCCGCGCAACTTACCCGCGACGATGCGCATGGCCGCCTGCCTTCCCGGGTGCGATTTCCGCGGTCGGATAGGATCCGATCATCTGCTTGAAAACGTCCGACGACACCGGACGAATCTCGCCCGCGGGCAGCTTTCCGAGATGGAACGGCCCGTAGGACACGCGGATCAATCGATTGACCGAGAGCCCGAAATGATCGAGGACGATCCGAACCTCGCGGTTCTTGCCCTCGCGTAAACTCACGGAATACCATGTATTTTTGGCCGTGGAGGCTTCCTTGACCGCTTCCTTTTCCAAGGTTATCGGCCCGTAGCGGATACCGTCGATTGTGACACCGCCCTGCAGCTTCCGGATGTTATCCCCAGAAATGTCGCCATAGGCGCGGACCCGGTAGCGCCGGATCCAGCCGGTCTTCGGGGATTCGAGGTGATGGGCGAGGGCGCCGTCATTGGTGAGCAGCAGCAGGCCCTCGGTATTCACGTCCAGCCGGCCGACCGAGATCACGCGTGGCAGCTCCTTCGGCAGCTGCGAGAACACGGTCGGGCGTCCCTGCGGATCGCTGTGGGTGGTGATCAGGCCCTTCGGCTTGTGATAGAGCCAGAGCTTCGCCTTCTCCGCCGCCTCGACGGGCTTGCCGTCTATCACGATGCGGGAGGCGGGGGTGATGAAGGTGGCCGGGGTCGTGACCTTCTTGCCGTCGAGCGAGATACGCCCGGCCTCGATCATGCGCTCGACCTCGCGGCGCGAGGCAACCCCGCGCCGCGCCAGAACCTTGGCGATGCGCTCGCCCTCCGGTGCGTCTTTCTCTGTCATGGCGGCGGTTGTAGCGTTGTTACCGCCGCGCACTCAAGCAATCTCGACGGATCAGGCCGGAATGGCCGGGCCGCCCTTCGCCCAGGACAGGAGATCGAATTTCGGATTGACCACGATGAAGCTTGCTTTCACCGGCGTCAGGATCCGCGTGATATGGCCTTTGCCCGTGGTGTCCATCATATAGACGAGTTCGCCGGGGCCGACCTTGTGCTTGGTGTGCGTGGAGGTCTCGACCTCGAGATAGCCCTCCATATTGAACACGAAGGTCAGGAACGGCGCGTTGTGCCAGTTGTTCTCGGCGGGCGCGTAATTGACCGCGCGGAGTTCCTTCAGCGGTATGGGCTCGATCTTGTCGGCGAGGGTCATCTCCTCGAATACGGAATCGCCCTTGTCGTTGGTATAGATCCGCCGGATGGTGATCGGCGTGGTGGCCTTGCCCTTCTGCCAGGCGCCCGGATCGGTCGACTGCGCCGCATCGGAGGGCCGCGTCGCGAGCGCAGCGAAGGCCGCCAAACCGCCCAGTGCCAGCAAGTCTCGTCTTTCCATTGTCTCTCTCCTTGGATGTCGGCATGCGTGTCAGCCGGCGTTCTTCGCCCAGTCGACGACGTCGAAACCGTCCTCGACATGGAGGAAGAGCGCGGTGATATCGCTCAGCGGCGTCGAGACGTGGCCCTTGCCGGTCACGTCCTCGAGGAACACGAGATCGTCCGGCCCGACCCGGTGGGTCTTGCCATCGGACGTCGTCATGTCCATCTCGCCCGAAATATTGCGCACGAAGCGCCTGAAAAAGGCGTTGTGGAACTTGCCCGTCGAAGCGCCCGCCTTGGACCGGCCGATCCGCATTTCGGTCGCCGGGATCGTTTTGGAGCTGCCGATCATCGCGAGCTCCTCCATGTGGGATTCGCCCGCGCCGTCGGTATAGAGCCGCAACAGCCGCGCACCGATCCGCGACGCGGGATCGGCCTGCTTCGGAGCCGGCCGGGCGGCGGGCGCCGGGGCGGCCGCTTCCTGCGGCTGGCCCTTCGACCAGCGGACGAAATCGAAGCCCTTGTTGACATGGATGAACAGGGTGACGACCGCGTTCAGCCGGCGCGTCGAATGGCCCTTGCCGGTCAGATCTTCGAGCGCCACGAGATCGGCGGGGCCGATCGCATGATGCTTCTCGTCGCTGGTCACGACGTCGAGATCGCCGATGATATTGATCGCGAAGCGGGTGTCCGGCGCGACATGCCAGGCGACCGAATTGCGCGTGTAGTTGACGAGTTCAAGCCCCGTCACCGGCACCGGCGGCAATTCGGCGTCGAAGGGCAGCTCCTCGAGAAAGGAGTCGCCGGCAGCGTCGTTATAGACGCGCAGAAGCCGCGGGCCGTGAGCTGCCGGTTTTGCCGCGCTGTTCGTCTCTGCCGCCATGACACGTCCCCCTATCGCGGCCGCCAGCACGCCGCCGCCCAAAGCGAGTACGTCGCGTCTTTTCATGTCACGATTTCCCCTTGCGAAAGTCGTTGCCTTCCCCGCACGGGATTATGGCGCAATAGGACGGCGGCGAATACCGCAAATTGTCCGGGGGCCGTCAAATCATATCCGGGCGATCTGCCGCTCCGACCGGGCCGCGCGGATAGAACTTGACCGGATTCCGGGGAGCCGCCAAGGTTCCCCGATGCAGCAGGTAACCTCGCCGGATCGCGCACCCCGTCCGCGCCTCAATCCTATGGAGCAGGCGCTTCGGGAAGCGCAGGCCGCGGCGGAGCGGGGCGAGGTGCCGGTCGGCGCGGTCGTCGTCGACCGGGCGAGCGACCGGGTGATCGCGGCGGCGGGCAACCGCGTCGTCGAGGACAAGGACCCGACCGCCCATGCCGAGCTTCTCGCGATCCGGGCGGCGGCCCGTGCCCGGGGCAGCGAGCGTCTCACCGGCTGCGATCTCTATGTCACGCTGGAGCCCTGCGCGATGTGTGCCCAGGCCATCGCCTTCGCGCGGCTGGACCGGCTATATTTCGGGGCGAGCGACCCCAAGGGCGGCGGCGTGGAACACGGCGCGCGGATTTTCGCGCAGCCGACCTGCCATCACCGCCCGGAAGTCTATGGCGGTATTCGCGAGCGCGAGGCCGCCCGGCTGCTCAAGGAATTTTTCATGGAACGGCGCGGCGCGGTCTAGTCCAAGCCGGCGCATGGTCCGGCCATCGGACGGGAGTCGAGGGAGTGAACTGGTTCGATCCGGCTGAAATCCAGAGCCTGCTGGTCGGCGCCTATCACTGGCTGATGACCAATGTCTTCACCGGCGCGACGCTGGGCCAGCTTCTCGTGGTCATCGCGACCTACGCGCTGGCCTGGTTCCTCGAGCGCCGGCTGCAGCACGCCGTTATCGGCCTCAGGGCCGAGTTCCATTGGTTCAGCCGCGCCGCCTCGATCGTCGAGCCGCTCTATCTGCCGATCATCTGGCTGGTGCTGCTGCTCATCGGGCTCGTGATCTACGGCACGGCCCATCTGCCGTTCTTCTTCGTCCGCCTGTCGGCGACGCTTCTCGCGCTCTGGATCGTGATCCGGCTCGCGGCCAATCTGTTTCACAACCCCATCCTGCAGAAGAGCGTCGCGGTCGTCGCCTGGATCCTCGCCGCGCTCAACATCGCCGGCTGGCTGGAGCCGACGACGCGCTTCCTGGATTCGATCGCCTTCACGATGGGGAATCTGAGGCTGTCGGTCTATTCGGTCCTTCTCGGCGTCGTGACCATCGTGGTGCTGGTGTGGCTCGCCGGACTCTTCTCGAAGATGATCGAGTCCCAGATCGACCGCAGCTCGACCCTGACGCCCTCGGCCAAGGCGCTGTTCTCGAAGATCCTGAAGTTCACGCTCATCACGCTCGCCCTCGTGATCGGGCTGACCAGCACGGGCATCGATCTCACCGCCTTCGCGGTGTTCTCGGGCGCGGTCGGCGTCGGCATCGGCTTCGGCCTGCAAAAGGTGATCTCGAACCTGATCAGCGGCGTCATCCTGCTGATCGACCGGTCGATCAAGCCGGGCGACGTGATCATGGTCGGCGATACCTATGGCTGGATCAACTCGCTCGCCGCCCGCTACACCTCGGTCATCACCCGCGACGGCCAGGAACATCTGATCCCGAACGAGGACATGATCACCCGGCCGGTGGTCAACTGGACCTATACGTCCAGCAAGGTGCGCCAGCGTCTGCCGGTTTCCGTGGCCTACAAGTCCGACATCCGCAAGGCGATGGCGCTGATGATCGAGGCGGCGCAGGAAACCAAGCGCGTCATCGAGGATCCGCCGCTGAATTGTCTCGTCCTCGGCTTCGGCGACAACGGCGTGGATCTCGAACTGCGCATGTGGATTCAGGATCCGCAGAACGGCGTGCGCAATGTCGCGAGCGAGGTCTATCTGAAGATCTGGGACAAGTTCCACGAGAACGGCATCGAATTCCCGTTCCCGCAGCGCGACATCCATCTGGTCGACGGCACGCTCAATCTCGGCCGGCCGGCGAAAGCGCCGAAGGACTAGCTGCCCGCCTTTTCCCGTTTCACGGCCCGCCAGCCGATGTCGCGGCGGCAGAAGCCTTCCGGCCAGTCGATCTTGTCGACGGCGGCGTAGGCGCGCTTCTGCGCCTCGGTGACGGTCTTGCCGAGCGCCGTGACGGCGAGCACGCGGCCGCCGGTGGCGGTTATCCGGTCGCCCGACCGGGTGGTGCCGGCGTGGAAGATCTGGATTTCATCCCCCTACCGGCCTCGCCGAGATTGCGGATCTCGCTGCCCTTTTCGTATTGCCCCGGATAGCCCTTCGCTGCCATCACCACGGTCAGCGCGACCTCGTCGCGCCAGCGGAGATCGACATGGGCGAGCTCGCCGTCGGCGACCGCGATGAGGGCCGGCAGCAGGTCCGACTTGATGCGCAGGATCAGCACTTGGGTTTCGGGATCGCCGAAGCGCGCATTGTATTCGATCAGCTTCGGGCCGGATTTCGTGAGCATCAGTCCGGCATAGAGCACGCCCTTATAGGGCTTTCCCTTGTCGGCCATGGCCTTGACCGTCGGGCGGATGATCTCCTTGAGCACCCGGCCGCACATCTCGGGCGTCATAATCGGCGCGGGCGAATAGGCGCCCATGCCGCCGGTATTCGGCCCGGTGTCGCTGTCGCCGACCCGTTTGTGGTCCTGCGCGGTCGCGAGCGGCAGGATGTTGGTGCCGTCGACCAGCGCGAAATAACTCGCCTCCTCGCCGGTGAGGAATTCCTCGACCACCACTTCCTCGCCGGCCGCCCCGAAGGCGCCGTCGAACATGGAATCGATCGCCAGATGCGCGTCCTCGACGGTCTCCGCGACGACCACGCCCTTGCCGGCGGCGAGGCCATCCGCCTTCACGACGATCGGCGCGCCCTGCTTGGTGACATATTCCTTGGCCGCGATCGAATTCGAGAAGCGCGCGTAAGCCGCTGTCGGAATGCCGACCTCGGCGCAGAGATCCTTCACGAAGCCCTTTGAGGCTTCCAGGACGGCGGCGTCCTTGCTCGGCCCGAAGCACTTGATGCCTTCCGCATCCAGCCGGTCGACGAGCCCGGCCACCAGAGGCGCTTCGGGACCGACCACGACGAAATCGATCGCGTGCTTGCGGCAGGCCGCGACGACTGCGTCGAAATCCATGATGTCGAGCGCGAGGCATTTGGCGATGTCCGCGATTCCGCCGTTGCCGGGGGCGCAATACAGCCGGGTGACCAAAGGCGACCGGGCAAGGGCCCAGCACAGAGCATGCTCGCGGCCGCCCGAACCCACGACAAGGACATTCATGAGGCGCTTCTCACTCGAACTTCAGGAATTCTCGGCCGATCGGCGTTCCGGCGGTTGGCCGTGCGACGAGCGCCCCTTGTATCATAGACCCGACCCGATACAACATGCGGCGGACCGGGTAGCATAGGATGAAGATGTGACGGACGCGGATCAGGCACAGGGCGGGCGAGGGGCGAACCGGCCGGAATTCACGGTCGGCGAGCTTTCGACGGCGCTGAAGCGCACGGTCGAGGACGCCTTCGGCTATGTCCGCGTGCGCGGCGAGATCTCGGGCTTCAAGCGCGCGGCCTCGGGCCATCTCTATCTCGCCTTCAAGGACGACACCGCGGTGCTGGACGCGGTGGTCTGGAAAGGCGTCGCGTCGGGGTTCCGTTTCAAGCCCGAGGACGGGCTCGAAGTGATCTGCACCGGCCGGATCACGACCTATCCCGGCCGCTCGAAATACCAGATCGTGATCGAGGCGATGGAGCCCGCCGGGGCATCGGCGCGCTGATGGCGCTTCTGGAGGAGACGCAAGCGCAAGCTGGCCGCGGAAGGGCTGTTCGAGCAGGACGCGCAAGAAGCCGATCCCCTATCTGCCGGAGGTGATCGGCGTCGTCACCTCGCCGACCGGCGCCGTGATCCGCGACATTCTGCATCGGCTGGCCGACCGCTTTCCGCGCCATGTGCTGGTCTGGCCGGTGCTGGTTCAGGGCGAGGGCGCGGCGGAGCAGATCGCCTAACGCCATCGAGGGCTTCAACGGATTCGAGGCGGGCGGCGAGGTTCCGCGTCCCGACGTGCTGATCGTCGCGCGCGGCGGCGGCAGCCTCGAGGATCTTTGGTCGTTCAACGAGGAGATCGTGGTGCGCGCCGCGGCCGCGAGCGATATCCCGCTCATCTCGGCGGTCGGGCCACGAGACCGACACGACCCTGATCGATTACGCCTCCGATCTCGGGCGCCGACGCCGACGGCCGCGGCCGAGCTTGCCGTGCCGGTGCGGGCCGATCTGATCGACACGGTCGAGAGCCTCGGCGCGGCGTCACCGCCGCGCCGTGAACGCGCTATCTCACGCATCGCCGCGACCGGCTGACCGGGCTCGCGCGCGGGTTGCCGCGGCTCAAGGATCTCCTGAGCCTGCCGCAGCAGATGTTCGACGATTTGTCGGACCGGCTGCCCCGCGCGCTCCGCGCCAACACCGCCATGCACCGCGAGGCCTTGCAGATCGCGGGCGCCGGCCTCAGGCCCACGCTCGATTCAGGAGCGGGTGCGGCGGAACCAGGCGGCCGCTCGCCGATGCGGCCCGGCGTGCTCTCCGTCGCCATGCCCCGGATCGTCGAGGATCGCCGGACCCGGCTGACCGGTTTCGCGCGGCTTCTGGAAAGTCTCGGCTATCGTCAGGTTCTCAATCGCGGCTATGCGGTGGTGCGGAACGCGGCGGGAGCGGCAGTTACCTCGGCGGCGGCGCTCAATGCAGGGGACGCGCTCGATATCGAGTTCCGGGACGGCCATGCGCCGGCTCTCGTGACCTCCGAAGGGGCGGTGAGCGCCGCGCCTTCCGCGAAACCGAAGAAGCCGAAATCCGGCCCTGCAAAAACCGACCAGGGGTCCCTATTTTAGCGAAAGAACCGGGTTGCCTTGAGAAAAGAGCCCGGTCTGTCCTATGGTTGGGACGTCGCCAGTCGATCAGTGTCAGCAAATCAGCGAGTAATGGGCTTTCCGCCATGAACAGCGCCGCCGTCATCCAATATGAACCCGGCAATTACGAGATCATCGTACCGGGCAGCTATGTGATTTGCGCCGTCACGGCGCAGCGCATCCCTCTCGACCATCTGCGCTACTGGAACGCGGACCGGCAGGAAGCCTATGCGACCTCCGAGATCGCGACCAGGCGTCATGAGGAACTTAGAGCTGGGGGGCTTAGAGGCGCGTGAGGTCATTTCACTTCCTTGCGGGCGCCGTGGCGCTCGCCGGTCTGCTTTCCGCCGGAACGGCGGGTGCGGTCGATCGTGTTTCCCTTTCCGGCGATATCAGTGAAGGCGGTCTCGTGCTCGGCCAGACCGAGCCCGGCGCCAAGGTGATCTTCGACGGTCGGCCGCTGCGGCTCACGCCGGACGGCAAATTCGTGTTCGGCTTCAACCGCGACGCGGCGAAGACCGCCACCCTCGACGTGACCTTCCCGGACGGTACGACCGAAAACAAGGTCCTCGATGTCGCGCGGACGAAATACGACATCCAGCGCATCAACGGGCTGCCCCAGAAGATGGTCTCGCCCAATCCGAAGCAGCTCGCCCGGATCAAGCGCGAGAACGGCCAGATCATCAAGGCCCGTGAGGCGGATATCGACGGCAGCTGGTTCGCCGAGAAGTTCATCTGGCCGACCAAGGGCCGCATAAGCGGCGTGTTCGGCAGCCAGCGGATCCTGAATGGCGAGCCTCGTGCGCCCCATACCGGCCTCGACATCGCCGTACCGACCGGCACCGTGCTGCATGCCCCGGCGGGCGGCGTCGTGTCGCTCGCCCAGCCCGGTTTCTATCTCACCGGCGGCACGCTGATGATCGATCACGGTCACGGCGTCTCCTCGGTCTTCATCCATCTGAGCAAGATCGAGGTGAAGGTCGGCGATGTCGTCAAGCAGGGCCAGGAGATCGCGCGCACCGGCGCGACCGGCCGTGCCACGGGCCCGCATGTCCATTGGGGCGTCTACTGGTTCGACAACCGGCTCGATCCGCGCCGCCTGCTGCCCGAGCAGACCGAATAGAATCAGAGCGCGCGGGTGAAGCGCCAGAGGCCGGGGCTGCCAGCTTCCAGCTCGAAATCGGGATGGCGCTTTTCCTCGGCAAGCGAGAATCCCGCCGCCTCATAGGCGCGCCGCGCGGCGGCGTTGCCGATCATCACCGAGATCTGCGCGGTGTCGCAGCCTTCCTCGCGGCCGAGCCCGGCGGCATGGCCGACGAGCGTCCGCGCGATCTCCCGTCCGCGAAAAGCGGGCCGTACCGCGATGTTCTCGATCGCCCAGCGGTCGTCGTGGGAATCCATCGCGCAGGTGAACATATAGGCCGCGCGGTCCCACATGGCGGCCGTGTCCGCCTCCCGCCAGCCGAGCGCCGTCGTCACTTCGGTCAGCGCGGGGGTGGTGAGGGAATAGCCGTCACCGGATCTGAAGGCGCAAAGCGCCCCGACCGGAAAGCCATCGACCTCTGCGACGAGGAAGCGCGACCAGTGCCACCAGGACGGGGCCTCCGTCCGCGTCAGGCCGTCGATGAACTTGAGCGTTTCGGTCTCCGGCAGGCAGAGCGCGATGTCGAACCAGCCCCTCGGCAGATGCGAGCGGGTCGCCGCCAGAATCACCCAGGCCAGAAAGGCGCTGTCGGTTTCCCGGGCGGCCCGGATCGTCAGCTCGTTGTTCGCCATCTGCAATCCCCCGCCCCGTCCAGACACAAAAACGAGAAGAACACCGTATATGAGCAGCGCAACACGCGAAATCGTTAACGAGCAGGCTAGCTAAAACGCGCTAGAACACTGGGCTCCCGCGAACATGAGGCGCGGCTCTAAGGCAATATTTTAACTTTCTGCGCTATTCGTCGAGAGCGGCGAACGTCGCGAGTTAGCTTACACCCAGGAAACCCGAATGCCGGAATTCAAGAAGGATGCTTCGTCGACGAACGGGCATGATGGCGTTCGTCCTGCGGGTGCCGGGATCCGGCGGACCGATGTCGCCATCGTCGGAGGCGGAATCGGCGGATCGCTCGTCGCCGCCATGCTCGGCAAGGCCGGTATCGATGCGGTACTGATCGACATTCACAAGGACTTTCCGCGCGATTTCCGCTGCGAGAAACTCGATGCCGGGCAGATCGCCATTCTGAACAAGACCGGCCTGACCGATGCCGTGTTTCGGGCGTCCACCAGTGCGCCGACGCTTACCGTCGTGCGCATGGGGCTGGTCCGCGAAAAGAAAAACAACGGCGAACGCTATTTCTATTACGACGATCTGGTGACGGCGGTGCGCGGCGAAATCCCCGGCAGCGTCGATTTCGTCGAAGGCCGCGTCGACGGCATTTCGACCAGCCCCGATCGCCAGAATGTGACACTTTCGAACGGCGAGGTGATCTCGGCCCGGCTTGTCGTTCTCGCCAATGGCCTGAACCACGGCTTGCGGCAGTCGCTCGGCGTCGGGCATGAAATTCTGAGCGCCTGCCACTCGCTGAGCATCGGCTTCGATCTGAAGCCCGTGGGCCGGAAACGCTTCCCGTTTTCCGCGCTCACCTACTTCCCGGAAAACACCAGGGACAAGATCGCCTATCTGACCCTCTTTCCGATCGGCGAGGTGATGCGGGCGAATTTCTTCGTCTTTCACGATCTCAAGGATCCCTGGGTCCAGAAACTCAAGGATGAGCCGGAGAAGACCCTGTTCGAGGCCATGCCCGGCCTCAGGCGCTTCACCGGCGACTTCGAGATTCCGGAAAAGATCAAGGTTCGTCCGATCGATCTCTATGTCTCGAAGAATTTCATTCAGCCCGGCATGGTCCTGGTCGGCGACGCTTACTCGACCTCCTGTCCGGCGGCAGGCACCGGCGTCACCAAGGCGCTGGTCGACGCCGAGCGGCTGTGCAATCACCTGATCCCCGGCTGGCTCGCGACCGACGGCATGGGCGCCGAGAAGATCGCCCGCTATTACGACGATCCGGTCAAGCTCGAGAACGAGGATGCCTGTCTGAAAAAGGCATTCAAGCTGCGCGCCCAGACATTGCGCGCGAGCCCCTTCTGGGTTGCCCGGCATTGGGCCGTTTCGCTGGCGCATGCCGGGGCGTCGGCGATGCGGCGCGGGTGAAATGCGTCCTGAATTTCCCCATTCTCTGACCGCGATGGACGCAGCCGCCACGGCGGCGGCGCGGGTGCCGTCGGCGCCGAGCGTCAGCATGGCTTTCGGTCTCGATGGGGTGACGGCGCTCGAGGCGGAATGGCGGGCGCTGTTCGAGACCGCGCGCCCGGATAACTACTTCGTCTCCTTCGACTGGTGCGAAAGCTGGCTCGAGTCCTTCGGAACGCGCGCGGGGGTGCGTCCGGTAACGTTCGGCGTCCGGCAGAACGGACGGCTGGTGGCGATCCTGCCGCTCGTCATGCGGCGTTTCGGCCCCCTTTGCTCGGCTCATTCGGTCGGCGCGATGTCCGGCCAATACAGCGACCTGTTGATCGACCGCGACGAGAGCGCATGGCCGGATATCTTCCACGTCTTGTGGGATGGCATCGTCGCAAGCGGAATCGACCTTCTGCAATTCTCCAATGTGCGGGACGACAGTCCGCTCGCCGCCTTCATCGGGCCCCGCCGGTCGATCCAGTCCGATCCGTTGCTCTGCTGTTCGCTGGACACCGCGCGCTTCGCCGATTTCGCGGCCTATATGGAAACGCGATCCGGCAGCTTGAAGAAGAATTTGCGCAAGCGCCGCCGCAAGCTCGAAACCATCGCGCCGCTCGCCTATGAAGTTGTCACGGATCCGGCCATGATCGAGGACGTCGCGAACACGATCATCCGCCACAAGCTCGACTGGCTCCACGACCGCGGTGTCCACGGCCGGTTCCTGTCTCGTGCCGGTGTCGCGACCTGGCTCGCAACGGTCGCGCGCCGGGCGCTGGCGGCGGGCAATCTCCACCTGTCGCTGTTGCGGCTTGGCGAGAAGATCATCTCGGCGCAGCTTGCCTTCATCAGCGGAAATCGCTTCACCGCCTATCTCTCGTCCTTCGATGTCGCTTATGGCTCCTACGGCATCGGCCGCATGCAATATGCGAGCTTCATGCAGGACGTCTTCGATCGGAAACTCCAGATCGATCTCATGCCGCGCCACGACGAGTTCAAGCTCGAATGGGTAGAGCACGGGGTAGCGACCCGTAGTATGCCGTGCCCGTCACGCGGGGCGGCGCCGCGATGGCGCTCATAGAGAATCCGCGCACCCGAGCGATCGTCCGCTCGCGGCGAATTTCCTCTATACGTGGGTCCTGGCCCGGACGCACCCGTTCCGGCAAGAAAGCGCCGAGCCGTCGAACTGACCGGGGTCTCGCCGGCGACCGCCCTTCGCTCATGTTGCGTTGCTAAAATTCCGCGCTAAGGTCACAATAACGCATCAGCCACAGGCTTAAGCGCCGCGCTCGAGGGGGAGAATTGGCAATGTACGAATTCACGACAGAAAATATCACCGACGCCGTCATCGAGCGGATGTCGACCACGCCCGATCCGCGGCTCCGCGAGATCATGGCCTGCCTCGTCCAGCATCTGCACGATTTCGCGCGCGAAATGAAGCTCACGCCGGACGAATGGATGGCCGGCATCCAGTTCCTGACCCGGATCGGCCACATCACGACGCCGGTGCGGCAGGAATTCGTCCTGCTCTCGGATACGCTCGGTCTCAGCACCCTGATCAACACGCTGCACGACCGCACGGCGATCGAGGACGCGACGCATACGAGCCTGCTCGGCCCGTTCTACCGCGAGGACGCGCCGGAACTGCCGCTCGGCTCCAGCATCTCGAAAAAGGACAAGTCCCAGCCGGTCTGCCTGTGGGGCAAGATCACCAATGTGGACGGCGAGCCGCTGAAGAACGCCAAGGTCACCGTATGGCAGACCGCGAGCGACGGCTCCTACGACCTGCAGCAGGGCGACGGCTCGGATGTCGATTATCGCGGCGTTTTCCATACCGACGAGAACGGCACCTATTATCTCAAATCGGTCCGGGCCAAGGGCTATTACATCCCGATGGACGGCCCGGTCGGCGACATGATCCGGGCGCAGAAAGCGCGAGGGCTGCCGTCCCGCCCATATTCACTTCCTGATCAGCGCGCCGGGCTACCGCGAGCTTGTCTCCGCGCTCTATATCGAAGGCTCGAACTATCTCGATTCAGACGAGGTGTTCGGTGCGGCTGCCGATCTGGTGGCGACGGAAGTCGAGAACGATCCCAAGGCCCCGATCAAGGGCATTCCGAGCATCCATTTCGACTTCTCGCTATCTCGCGCGGCCGAAACCGAAGGCTCCGGCCGTATGGGCGCCGATCCGTCCAAGGTCGCTGCGGCTCAGTAAGCTCCGCTTCGGAAAACCCCGCCCCTTTCGTTCGGAGAGAGGCGGGGTTTTCTATTTGGAATAGTCCGACATGAAGTGCTGCGCAGGATGACACGCATATTTCACGTCAGCGATCTGCCAAATATCCGGGTCTTCGAGCCCCGACCGGTACCGTCAACCGGATCCGGCGTGACGGGAGACGCCGTGTGGGCGGTCGATGAGGAGCATCTGCCGAACTATCTGGTGCCCCGCGATTGCCCGCGCGTGACCTTCGCTGTCGGCCCAAACACGACAGCGAACGACCGGGACTGGTATCAGGCGCAGAGCACCTCGCTCCGCGTGATCGCGGTCGAGTCGAAGTGGCGCGAGCGCATCGCAGCCGCAACACTCTATCTCTACAAGATGCCCGAACGGCTCTTCAGCTGTTCGGACGCGAATGCCGGCTATTTCATTGCCCGGGAAACCGTCACGCCGACGGACGTGACCACCGTCTCGGATCTCATCGGTGCCTTGTCGCAGCGGGACGTTGAATTGCGTGTCCTGCCGAGCCTTTGGCCGCTTTATGACCAAGTCGCGGGATCGAGCCTTGAATTCTCGATCATTCGCATGAGGCACGCGCAGCCACGCGATTGAGCACTACGCAATACCCGTCGCAACCACGTCGTTCGGGACCCAGTTGCCGTGGACTTGCGAGTGCAGGCGGAAGGGCAGTTTCACGCGGGCGATGACGCCGTCTTCGAGGCGGGTGGCGTCGGCGACGATCAGCTCGGATTTCATTTCCGCGAAATTGTTGGCGACGCCGATCAGGTAGCCGTCGCCCTCGGCGGAGTTCGCCTTGCGCGGCACGAACTGCACTTCTGAGAGGCCGTGCGTGTCGCCCGCGAAGACGGAGTCGATCTTGCCGGTCGCGTGGTCGAGCCGGGCATAGGAGTTCATCACCGGCATGCGGAGCTTACCGCCGCGCACTTCGTCGAACGGCTGCGAGGTGTCTTGGATGCCGAGGAAGCTGTAGCGGTAGTCGTGCGAGACGAAGCGGTCGTCCATGCGGATGAGGTCGCTGCCGTTGGCGAAATCCGGGAACAGGATCAACTCTTCCCAGGTATCGCTCTTTGAATTCAGATCGAAGGTCCAGCGCCGCAGGGTGCAGCGGGCCTTCGACGGATCGAAGGGCGAGCCGTCCCAGTTCTCGATCCAAGGGAACGGATTGCCCGGGAAGATCGGCGCGTCGAGATGCACCTTGTCGCCCTCGCTGCGGGCGTTCAGCGTGTGGATGAAGCCGGCCTGCAGGACCCTTGAACCAGCGCACGTCCTTCGCGTCGCCGTCGCGCGGCAGCACGGCCACATAGATCGGCTGCTTCGGGTTCCACGCCCAGTGGACCTTGCCGGCCTCGAGGCGCTCCCGGCTCGTCGAATAGCTGGCGATCGGGATCACGATGTGGTCCTCGGTGATCGCCATGTCGTGCATCATGCCGACGACCGGCGCCTTGAACCAGATCTCGCGCGTGACCCTGCCGGATTTGTCGATCCAGTAGAGCGCGACGTCGTCGGTCAGATCGCCCTTGGCCTCGTAGCCGAAGGCGATCATCTCGCCGGTGACGCCGTCGATCTTGGGATGGGCCGTGAAGGTCAGGCTGTCGAGCTTGCCGTCGAACCGCCACGGGCCTTTGGTTTCCAGCGTGTCCGGATCCATCTCGGTCGGCGGGCTGTCTTCCTTGAGCGCCATCAGCCGGCCGCCGTGGAAGATCACATTGGTGTTCGCCGTGTTGAGGCTCACATCCTTGACGCTCGGATCGTTGGTCAGCCGGTTGCGATAGAGCCCGAACAACGCGCGGCGTGCCTTGCGTTCGGCGAGGAAGCGCTCGGTCCGGACATAGCGCGAGCGGAAATCGACGTGGCCGTTGCCGAAGCGGAACATGTCGACGAAGCCGTCTTCGTTGAACAGGGCGTCGCCCTGAAACCGGGCCGGATATTGCCGGTCGATGCCGCAGCGGTAGAAGGTGCCGTTGATCTCCGACGGGATCTCGCCCTCGACCTCGCAGTCGCGGATGGTCGCCTCGAAGCGCAGCGGGGCGAAGAAGCCCTGCTTGGTCGGATCGTTGCAAAAATTTACGCCCAACGGGTCTGTCCTTTCGTGGTCAAGGCGTCAGCTCCGCCGCCGACACCCACCAGCCATGGACCTGCAGATGAAGCCGGAACGGCATGATGACGCGCGCGATCTCGCCTTCATCCAGCCGTTCGGCATCGAGGATCACGAGCTCGGAGCGGCGCTCGGCGAAATTGTCGACCACCCCGATCAGATAGCCGTCGCCTTCCGGCGCATCCTTCCGGCGCGGCACGAAATGTGGCTCTGAGAGCGCGTGGGTGCTGCCGCCGAAATAGGACGTCATCTTGCCCTTGGCGTGATCGAAGCGCGCGAAGGAATTCTGCACCGGCATGGCGAGAAGGCCGCCGCGTTCCTCGTCGAAGGGCTTCGCCGTATCGGTGATGTTGAGGAAGCTGTAGCGGAACGGGCGCGTCGTGTAGCGGTCGTCCATGCGCGACAGGCTGGAGCCCTTCACGTCGAACAGGATTTCCTCGGAGAAGGCGTGGTCGTCGTCCTTGTTCAGGTCGAAGGTCCAGCGGCGGATATTGTTGAACGCGTCCGCCGGATCGCCGATCGAGCCGTCGAGGGACGGGAAGGCGCCGATGAAGCCCTGGGGCGCGATGGGCGCATCCAGATGAACCTTGTTGCCGTCCGTTACCGCATTGATGCTGTGGATCATCATGTGCTTCGGCGGCACCTTGATCCAGCGCATGTCCTTCGCCTCGCCGTCGCGCGGCAGGATGCCGACATAGACCGGGATATCCGGATCGAACATCCAGTGAAGCTTGCCTTCCTCGAGCTGCTTCCGGCTGGTGACGAGGCCGGTCGTCGGGATGATGATGTGCTTCTCCGAGACGGCCATGTCGTGCATTTCGGAGATATAGGGCGCGTTCACCCAGACCTCGCGGGTGATCTCGCCCTGGCTGTTGATCCAGTAGATCGCGATATCGCTGGTGAGATTGCCCTTGGCCTCGAAACCGAAGGCGATCATCTCGCCGGTGACGGGATCGATCTTGGGATGGGCGGTGAAGGCCTTGCTCTTCATCGCGCCGTGAAAGTCCCACTCGCCGATGGTCGCGAGCGTATGCGGGTCGACGACGGTCGGCGGATCGCTCTCCTTCAGCATCAGGAGCTTGCCGCCGTGATACATCGGCTGGGTGTTGGCGGTGTTGTGGCTCAGATGCCGGACGCTCGGATCCGAGGTCAGCGGATTGCGGTACATGCCGTAGAGCGCCTTGCGGGCGAGCCGCTCGCGCTTGAAGCGTTCGGTCTGGATGTAACGCGTCTTGAAATCGACATGGCCGTCCTTGAAGCGGAACAGGTCGATCGCGCCGTCCTCGTTCAAAACCGTGTCGCCGAGGAAGCGCTTGGGATACTGGCGATCGATGCAGGCGCGGTAGAACGAGCCGTTCAGATCGTCGGGGATGTCTCCCTCGACCTCGCAATCATAGATATCCGCTTCGAAGCGATGCGGCGCATAGAATCCGGTCGCCATCGGATCGTTCGAGAAACTGACCCCCATCCTTGCCTCCCTCTCATCGATCGCGCGTCCCGTATCGCCCCCCTGGCGCCGTCAGATGCCGATCGGAAGTAGATTGCCCGGCACCCAGTTGCCGTGGACCTGCGAGTGCAGGCGGAACGGCAGCTTCACCCGGGCGATCGCGCCGTCGCCCAGCTTCTGGGCGTCGACGATGATGAGCTCCGATTTCATTTCCGCGTAATTGCTGGCGACGCCGATCAGATAGCCGTCGCCCTCGGGCGCGTCGGGTCTGCGCGGCACGAAGCAGTTTTCCTGAAGGCTGTGGGTGTCGCCGGCGAAGAAGCTGTCGACCTTGCCCTCGGCGTGATCGTAGCGGACGTAGCAGTTCGTCACCCGGCCCTTGAGGTTGCCGCCCTTCGCCGTATCGAACGGCTTCGAGGGATCGACGACACCCATATAGCTGTAGCGGTTGTATCGGCCGATATAGCGGTCGTCCATGCGGGCGAGGCCGCCGCCCATGGGCTCGGCGAACAGGATCGTCTCCTCGTAGCTGTCGCCCGGTTTGGAGAGGTCGAAGGTCCAGCGCCGGATATTGCACATCGCCTTCGAGGGATCGAAGGGCGAGCCGTCCACCGCCGGGAAGAACGGGAAGGGATTGGAGGCGCTGACCGGCGAATCCATGATGACCTTGCCGCCGTCCGTGAAGGCGTTGACGGTGTGGATCACCGCCGCCTCGGGACCCTTGAACCAGCGGATGTCCTTGCCGTTGCCGCCGCGCTCCATGATGCCGACATAGCAGGGCTTCGTCTTGTCGTAGCCCCAGTGGACCTTGCCTTCCTTCAGCCGCTCCACGCTGCTGGTGAAGCAGTTGGTCGGGATGATGATGTGCTTGTCGGTGATCGCGATGTCGTGGAGCATCGAGACATTCGGGGCCTGAATCCAGGTCTCCCAGATGATGTTGCCGTCCTTGTCCACGGAGTAGAGCGCCACGTCGGTGGTGCCGTCGCCCTTGGCCTCGTAGCCGTAGCAGATCATCTCGCCCGTCGCCGTGTCGATCTTGGGATGGGCGGTGAAGGTGGGGCTCGTCAGCTTGCCGTTGAAGGTCCAGTCGCCCTCGGTCGCGAGCGTCTTCGGATTGATCGCGATCGGACGGTCGCTTTCCTTCAGAACCATCAGCTTGCGGCCGTGAAACACGATATTCGTGTTGGCCACATTCATGCTCAGATTCTGAACCTCGGGCAGCGAGGTATATTGGTTGCGATAGCGCCCGAACAGCGCCTTGCGCGCTTTCGTTTCCGCGACATAGCGCTCGGTATGGACGTAACGCGAGCGGAAATCGACATGGCCGCCCGAGAAACTGAAGGCATCGACGAAGCCGTCGTCGTTGAACGGCGCGTCGTCGAGGAAGCGCTTGGGATAGCGCCGGTCCGCGCCGGTGCGGAAGAAGGTGCCGTGAATGTCCTTCGGAATCTCGCCCTCGACCTCGCAGTCGCGGATCGCGGCCTCGAAACGCAGCGGCGAGAAAAAGCCCTCGGCGCTCGGATCGTTGGAGAAGTCGACTTTCATGTCATTTCTCCTCACGTCACCGGCAATTGCCAGTCGGGCACCCACCAGCCGTGGACCTGGCTCATGGCGCGGAACGGCAGCTTGATGGTCGCGACCGGACCGTCCTCAAGATGATCGGTGTCGAGGATGATGAAGTCGCTGCGGCCGGCTTCCTTGCCGCGCGATACCATGGCGACGATCCAGCCGTCGCCTTCCGGGGCATCCTGGCGGCGCGGCGCGAAGACCGGCTCCTGAAGGGCATCGCCGGCGGGCAGGGTGTAGTCCTTGGTCTTGCGGGTCGAGTGATCGAACATCACCACGCGGCTCCGCATGCCCGCCGCGTCGAAGCCCATCGCGGGCATGATGCCGATCTTGTAGGGATGGCAGACATAGCGTTCGTCCTGGCGCGGCAGGGCGCCGCCGTCCTTCGGATACATCACCTCCATGTCATAGGCCTCGGCCTTCTTCGAGAGATCGACCGAAAGACGCGTGACATAGCCGGCTGCCTTCTGCGGATCCCAATGGACGCCGTGCAGGAAGGGGAAGAACGGGAACTGGCCGGACGTGCCCATATCCATGTCGACATAGACCTTATCGCCGTCCGAGAACGCGCCCATGGTGTGAGTGGCGCAGCGCTCGGGACCCTTGAACCAGCGGATGTCCTTGCCGTCGCCGCCCCGCCGCATGACGCCGAGCCAGGTCGGCAGCTGGCTGTCCCACGCCCAGTGCACCTCGCCCTGCTTCATGCGCTCCGACGCTCGGTGACATAGGGGATCACGAGGAAGGCGATGTGCTTCTCGGTCACCGCGAAGTCGTGCAGCATGCAGGTGTAGGGCGCCTTGATCCAGGCTTCCCAGGTGATGGTGCCGTTCTTGTCGGCGGCGTAAACCGCGATATCGCGCGTCGCCTCGCCCGCGGCCTCGTAGCCGAAGAAGATCATCTCGCCGGTCGCTTCGTCCACCTTGGGATGGGCGGTGAAGGTGAGGCTCTTCATCTTGTCGCCGAAGGTGAAGTAGTTGTCCTTGGTCTCCAGCGTGTGCGGGTCGAGGATCACCGGCGGGCTGTCTTCCTTCAGCGCCAGGATGTTGCCGTTGTAATAGACGACATGGGTGTTGGCCGTGCCGCCGCTCAAGGAGCGTACGCGCGGATCGTCGGTGTAGCGGTTGCGGTAGACGCCGTACAGCATCTCGCGCGCTTCGTAATTCGCCTCGTAGCGCTGGGTATGCACGAAGCGGCTCTTGAAGTCGGCATGGCCGTTCGCGATGCGGAACATGGCGGCATGGCCGTCGCCGTTGAACACCACGTCGTTGTTGTAGCGCGGCGGATAGAGCCAGTCCGGGCCGACCCGGTAGAAGGTGCCGTTGAAGCCGGACGGGATCTCGCCGTCGACCTCGCAGTCATAGAGGTCGATTTCGGCGCGGAAAGGTCCGCCGCCAAATCCGACCGCCGGATCGTTGTGAAAGTTCACAGCCATATCAGAGATTCCTGTCGCATTGCCGTCAGCCGTTGAAGTGAAAAGCCCGAGGCCAGCCCCAGGCGAGCGCCGCCGGAGACAAGTCGGGAGAAATACGCAGTCGGCGGGATGTAAGGTTCCGCGCGCCCGGTCATGTCGACATAGGGCTGATCGATGAAGACGGTGCCGACCGGCCATCCCGATGCCGCCGGAGCGGCATCGAGTTGGTTTGGCGAAAAACGGCATCATCGCGGCGGCGGGCCGGCTCAGCAAGAGCGCCAGACCGCCGACGCCCGCTCCGGCGAAGCCCATGAAGGCTCGCCGGTCGACCGGAACGGCGCCGGCCGCGCCGCCGATGTCTGTTCCCATGTTCCGTCCCTTCCTGGCTCTCGCTTCCCTCTCGGAAATGAAGGTTCCTGATCGAACAGGATCGAAATCAACGCGACGGTTTACTGGTCTAGACGGTGTACGGGTCTATTTGTCGACGAGCGGGGCTTCCTTCGTCGCCTCGGCATAGCCCGGATCACCCGGCAACAGGACCTGAGTCTGGCCGTTCTCGATCGGGTTGCGCTGAAGGTCGCAATAGACGTCCTGCATCGAATAGTCGGCCGGCGCGCGCTTCCATTTCCGCGTGACGACCCACGGCTTGGTGAAAGCCACGGGATCGGTCACCGTGATCTGGTTCTCCAGCGTGTCCTTGTCGAGCATGCGGATGCGCTCGACCGTATGGACCTGATCGCTGTGCGGCGCGCCCGTGCGGTCGAATGGCATGTAGCCCATCATCGAGACGGTATCGACCACCAGGGTCTTGCCTTCCCAATGGCCGATCGAATGGCCGAAATGCGACGGGTATAGCTGCTCCGCCGGCGGATGGCCGCGGCCGTCGGTGTAGATCCGGCGGATCTGGTTCATATATTCCCAGATGAGATAGACCGTGCCCGGCTTGACGATGATCTCGATCGGGCCGGGTGCGCCGCCGAACAGGCGCGGCCAGCCATGCGGAATGCAATGGCCGAGCGGATCGTCGCCGAAGCCCTTCTTGTGACGCGCGATCACCTCGTCATATTTGGCTTCCCACTCCTTGTTGTAGGGCGGGTATTCGCGCAGCATTTCCGGGATGGTGCCGCGGACCGCGTATTTCGGATCGAAGACGAGTCCGCCGACCGTGTTCCAGATGCCGTCCCAATGCTCGTCCATCGCGACGGCATCGGCGTTCTTCATGTCCGCCCAGGCGGGCGCGACGCCCATTCCGAGAAGCCCCAGGGCGAGGACCGCGCTCTTTGCGAATTTCATGGTCACGATCCTCCGCCCGATGCGGGTTTGCGCAGGTCGGGATTGAGGCTCAGCACGGAACCGTCGGCCTTCTCGATGGAGATCATGGTCGCGCCGGGGCGGCCGTCCTTCAGCGGATGGGCCTTCACGGTCACCTTGTCGCCCGGCATCAGCGTGTTGCGGTAGATCCCGGCCCGGGTCAGGACGTTCGGACCTTCGGTCTCGAAGCTCCATTCGGTAACCGCGCCGTTATTGCCCGGAACATTGACCTGAATCCAGGCGTGGGGATTGGTCCACTGGACCTCCTTGATCATCCCCTTGATCTCGACTTCCTTGTTCATATCGAACGGCGCCGCGGAATGATGCGCCAGCGCGCCGGTCGATATCAGCGTCAGAATGCACGCACCCGCAGCCCGGATATGCCACGGCTTCTTGTTTAGCTTGGTCACGATGTCAGTCCCCCTCTTTTCGTGCCTTTGTTATTCGGCAAAGGCCCAAGAGGGCCTCAGCCTGCACCGCCTTTTTTAGCGTTGTCGCGCGTCAGATATTTGATGACGGCGTCGAGCTCGCTGTCGGTGACTTCAGTCTGGCGGAACGGCAACATGCCATTCAAGCCATTACGCACTACATAGCGGATATAATCGCCCGTCAAGTTAGTACGCTGATCGATTCGCGCCTCGTCCTTGCCGAGCCGTTTTTCCAGCATATAGGTGCCCGGCCCGACCACCCCGTGGCAGGGCTGGCACCACGCCTTGAAGATTTCCTGGCCCTTCGACGCATCGGTGCTGACCGCGTCGGCCGCGAGGGCGCTCGTGCCCGCGACGGCGATTGCGGCGCCAAAGGCTGCGCCAAGGACCGCGATAGGAAGCAGGCGTCTCATATCTTCGTGCTCCCGTTCTTCGTGTCGCCGTGGGTTTTGCGAAGCCGCTCGGGCCAGATGCCCTGCTTGCCGGGCGCCAGGATGCCGTCCGGATCGATCATGTCCTTGAAGCGCTCGTTGAGCCGGAGGAGAGCATGATCGTTGAAGTTGTATTCGCTGGCGATCAGGTCCATCCAGCGCGACGTGGCAGCGATATTCTCCGAAGCCCAGCTTGGCGGCTTCCCGCACCACGGTGTCGAACAGGTCGAAGGCGTTCTTCTTCATCTTCGGATCGTCCTGATCGAAGATCAGCAGCGAGGTGTGAATCGTGTGGCGCTTGAAGAAGGTGAAGCCGCCGAAATAGTCGAAGCCGAAATCGGCCACGCGCTTTTTCATCAGGCCGTAGACCTTGGTGGCCTCGGTGCCGAGCGGTGCGACAATCGGCGCGAAACCGATATGCCCGCCGCGCCCGCCGCGCCAGTTGATCACCTGATAGGCCATCAGATTGGGACGCGGTTTCGCGGATTTTTCGATCGGCTCGCCGCGTTTCCAGCGCTTGACCGTGGAGGTCGTGCCCGGGATCGCCTCGAAGGCCCGTTGCACCGTCTTGAGCCGTGCCTCGACCACTTCCTCGTCATCGAAGAAGGAGATGGTGGCCTGCCAGAAGCCCCAGCCCTTGTCCTTCAGGATCTTGTAGATCACGTCGTCCGGCATGGCGCCGTCGCCGTCGTAATATTCCTCGCGGTTGCCCGTGCTCGCGAGCTGGCGGATCGCGTTGGCGATGACGATCGTTGAATTCACGGTCTGGCCGATGCGCAGGCCCCGCGAGATATCGATGATCTTCGGCAGATCGGCTTCATTGGCAAATGAGAACCGGATGGTCCCGGTCGCTTCCGGCTCCGGCATCAGCCAGATGCCGATCTTGGTCACGATGCCGAAATTCGACTGCATGAAGACCTGGTCCCAGGACGGGCCGAAACCGTAGGGATAGAGGTGCCAGGCGGGATTGTTCTCCATCGCGCCCATGCCGGTCCGCATGATCTCGCCGTTGGGGAGCACAATCTCCATGCCGCAAACCTGGGCGGAGTTCACGCCATAGGGCGTATAACCGATGCCGCGGTCGAGCGCGTTGCCCATCACGCTGCCCCAGCCGGGGGCGGGCAGGGACATCCACAGCTTGATGCCGTGCTCCTCGATGTAATTGTAGAGCTCGAAGAAGTTCACGCCGGGCTCGACCACCGCATAGCCGAGCTCCTCGTTCACCTCGATCACCTTGTTCATGCGCTTCAGGTCGAGGACCACGGAGCCCCGCATGCGCGGCGCGGCGCCGCCATAACCGTGGTTCTTGCCGCAGGACACGGTCCAGACCGGGATCTTGTACCGGCGCGCGACCTTCAGGATTTCCTGGATTTCCTCCACCGACATCGCGGCGACGGCGGCCGAGGCCGCATGGCTTTGCGCGTCGTCGGGCGCGAAGGGATCCAGATATCCCTTCAGGTCGTCTTCCGATGTGAACACCCACTCCTTGCCCACGATCTCGGCAAACGCGGCGAGCGCCTTCTTGAAATCGCGCTCGGAGACATTCGGCGGCAGCACGGCCATAACTTCTCTCCCCCGTTGATAACGCAAGTTAGCAACCGCCGGCGCCCTTCGCCAAGAGGCTTGGCGGCCGGCGGCCATGCCCTGCGGCGATCTGGCCGGATCAAGTGGAGCGGATGGAATTTGTGACGGCCCAAGGCCGTCCGGTCAGGATTGGCCGTCCGGTCAGGATTGCGGTGTCGCGGTCGTCGCAAGGTCCGTGCGGGCCTGTCCGCCGCTGCCCTCGTCGGTGCGCGGCGTATCCCGATAGAACAGGTGATGGCCGATATCCACGGTCGGCTCCAGGGTCGACGCCCAGTTCGGCTGGACATAGATCGCGTGGTAATGGGTCGCGTGGCCGGTATCGTCGTTGCGCTTGCCGGTCAGCAGCTTCTCGGCGAGCCTCCGGGCGCGGTGCCAGGCGCGGGTGTCGGGCGGATCGTCCGCCAGGCCATCGCAGGCGAAAGAAAACTGGCAGCGGTGCAGCGAGTGCTCGTTCTGGAATACGACGCCGCAGACGGTGTGCGGATAGCGTGGATCGGCGACCCGGTTCAGTACGACATTGCCCACGGCGCGCTGGCCTTCTTCCGATTCGCCGCGCGCTTCGTAATAGATTGCCTGAGCGAGACAGGTGACCGCCTTCTGCTTGGGATCTTCGGATTGCTTGAGGGAGACGGCCGTTACCGCGGATGGAGTCGGGGTAGCGGCTTCCGCCGTCTTGTCCGACGGTCTCGGGGCGCCATAGGCATAGGCGGCGACCACGGCGGCCCCCCAGACGACATAGATATATTTCCAGTACGGCTTTCGCATCAGGCCGTTTCACCATCCTTGCTGCCCGTGCCGGCTGGCGAGCGGTTCAGGGCAGTCTGGCAAATTCGTCATTAACCAAGAAAATCTTCGGCAAAAATTACGGCGATTTTATGCCAAGTCAATCCTGTGGATTGTGTTAACCATAATCCGGACCCCCATATATAGAGGGTGGCCCAAAAAAAATGGCGCTCCGAAAGCGCCATTCGCCGGGCCGCTATAGGTGAATATGGGGACGTCAGTCGCTCTTGCCACCCTTGGAGAGCTTCTCGAGCGCGCGCTGCATCTCGGCGATCTGCTGGCGCATCTCCTTCAAATCGTCGTCCGACTTGGGGGAAGCGGGTTCGCCCGGCTTTGCGGCCGTTTGCGGAGCCACGCCGCCCTTGCCCGCGCCGAACGGGGTGAACATGCGCAGGGCGTTCTCGAACATCGAGATGTTCTGACGCACCATGGATTCGAACTGATTGACCGCGACATTCGCGCCGAAGGCTTCCTTCATATGGTCGCTCATCTTCTCCCGGTTGGCGGAGAAGGCGTCCATGGTCAGTTCGAGGTATTTCGGCAGCGCCCACTGCATGCTGTCGCCATAGAAACCGATGAGCTGCCGCAGGAAAGCGATCGGCAGCATGTTCTGCCCCTTGCTCTCCTCTTCGAAGATGATCTGTGTGAGCACCGAGCGGGTGATGTCCTCGCCGGTCTTCGCATCGAAGACAACGAACTCGGTTCCGGTCTTCACCATCTGGCAAAGATCGTCGAGCGTCACGTAACTGCTGGTTCCGGTGTTGTAGAGCCGCCGATTGGCGTATTTCTTGATCGTGATCGGCCCGGATTTCTTATCTTTTGCGTCGGACAACTCTGGAACCCCCGTTGACTACATGCGCGCGTCGCAGCGGGACGCAACCGCTTTCATTGTCGCGCGCAAATGCTGCATCGCGCAAGTCTATTGTTGCATTGCGGTTTTCGGGCCTGACGAGATCCATTCTGGTCCGCCGCGCGCGCAACGGGCTATAGTCCCCGGATGAAAAAGCGCCGGCCGTCATACGAGCAGGAACCGTCGGACGACGAGAATGGACGCACGCCGGCGGAGAGCGCCGAGGCGTGGGCCGGGCGCTATCTCGATCTGATCCAGCGGAACTGGACCGCCTGGCTCGAAAGCACGCCTGAAATGTTCAAGGCGGCGCTCGAAGCCGCCGAGCGGGCGGACGGTTTGGCCCGCGCCAAGGCGGGCCTTCACGAGGATGAAGGCCGAAGCGGTGACGACGAGCACTAGAACCCGTTCCGGCCGGACGAAGCGGGCCGCGACGCCGGCGCTCCGCGAGGGGCCCCGGCCGCTCGGCTTCCATGTCATGTCGATCACGACGACCAATTTCGGCGCGATGGCCTCGCTTTCCTCCGCTCAGCTCGGGCTTTTCCCGTGGCACGCCTCGCTCAGGGACGAGGCGGCGGCGCTCATCGACGACGCACGGCGGTTTCCGCAGGGGGAGTTCGTCACGACGCTCGCCCAGGTCGCGACTCGGCGTCTCGAGCTGTGGCTCAAGGGTGTCGAGGTCTACCGGGCGCATCCTTACCGCCGCACCCTCAAGGACCCCCCGGCGCTTTTGCGCAAGGGAAGCCTGCGGCTGCTCGATTACGGCAAGCGCTCGAAACGCGCGCGAGAGACGGATCTCACGGTTCTATTCGTGCCGTCGCTGATCAATCCGGCCTATGTGCTCGATCTACGCGCCGAGCGTAGCGGGATGCGGTATCTGCGCGAGCGCGGCATCCGTCCGCTTCTCGTCGATTGGGGCGCGCCGGGCGAGGAGGAGCGCAGCTTCGATCTGACCCGGTACGTGATGGAGCGGCTCGAGCCTGCGCTCGACAAGGCGCTCGAGGTGGCCGGCGGTCCGGTGGCGGTCGTCGGCTATTGCATGGGCGGCAACCTGGCGCTCGCACTCGCGCAGCGCCGCCAGAAGGATATCTCCAAGCTGGCGCTGCTCGCGACGCCATGGGATTTCCATCTGCATCTGGGCGCACCGCCCGTGTCCCACACCATCCGCATCGACCAGTTTTCGACACTGGCGGGAGGTCCGGGCGAGGTCCCGGTCGATCTGCTGCAGATCTTTTTCGCCATGCTTGATCCGACGCTCGTGGAGCGCAAATACCGCCGATTCGCCGAGCTCGATCCCACATGCGAGGAGGCGCTTGATTTCGTTGCTGTCGAGGATTGGGCCAATGACGGCATGCCCGTCGCCATGCCGGCGGCGGTCGAATGCCTTCAGGGCTGGTACGGCGCGAATACCACGATGAAAGGCGAGTGGGCCATTGCCGGAGAGGCGGTCGATCCCACAAGAATCCGCGTCCCAACTTTGCTCGCGGTGCCGAGCCGCGACCGGATCGTCCCTTACCAATCGGCGATGGCACTGGCGAAAGCGATCCCGCAGGCCGAGGTCATCAGCCCGCCCGCCGGCCATGTCGGCATGGTCATCGGGCGGCGTTCCGAGTCCGGTTTGTGGGAACCGCTGTCGGCGTGGCTCAAGGCCTAGCATTCGCGTCCCACTCGCCGGGACAACGGATCGGCACACGCAAACTTCGCATTTCTTCTCAGACAATATCACGCTACCTTCGGCAGGCTCTCTCCGCCGCACCCGGTGGGCAGAGCGTGGTAGTCAGGTCATCAGGGGGGAGACTATGAGCGAGGGGAAAGCCGTCCCGGGCGGCAAAGCGAGCCTGTGGCAAAGCCTTGGTCCAGGCATATTGCTGGCGGCGACCGCCGTGGGCGTGTCCCACCTGGTGCAGTCGACCCGGGCAGGCGCGGTCTTCGGGCTCGGGCTGCTGTCGGTGGTGATTCTCGCCAATGTGATCAAATATCCCGCCTTCCGGTTCTCGACCCATTACGTCTCGACGACCGGGCATTCGCTGCTGGTCGGCTACCGCGAATATCTCGCCGATCGCGCCCTGGATATTCGCGATCATCGTGGCGCCGATCTATTTCATCGGCGTCGGCGCGCTCGCGATGCTGACGGCCGGCCTGTTGATCGCCCTGTTCCATGTGCCGATGGCGACGACGAGCTTGGCGGCGATCGTGATCGTGGCGGCCGCCGCATTCGTGCTGTTCGGCCACTATCACTGGCTCGAGGTGATCAATAAATGGCTGGTCGCGTTTCTGACCGTGATGACGGTCATCACGGCGGTGCTGGTGCTGCCCGAAGTGCCGTGGAGCTTTTATCCGCCCGATGCGCCGGCGATCAGCACGGATCTTCTGGTCTTCATCGTCGCTCTGGTCGGCTACATGCCGACGCCGATGGAGACGACGGTGCTGCATTCCCTGTGGAGCGTGGCCCGCTATCATGAACGCGGCATGGAAGGCGCGCGCGCCCATGCCTTCACCGATTTCAATATCGGCTATATCGGCACCACTTTCCTTGCGGTCTGCTTCGTCATCATGGGCGCGGGTATCATGCATTCCCACGGCATCGCGCCGAATCCGGCCGCGGCCGCCTTCGCCGAGCAACTGATCGGGCTCTACAGCCAGACCCTCGGTCGCTGGGCCGGTGTGCTCGCCGGCGCGGCGGCCTTGATCACGATCCTGACCAGCCTGCTCACCGTCGTCGACGGCGCGTCCGCGCAGCATCATCGCGGCGGTGCGGACGGCCCGGGGGCTGCCGCCGGTTCCCGACGATCGGCCGCTCGACAGCACGAGAGGCTATATGGTCACATTGGCGATCGTCGGCCTCGCCGCGATCCTGATCGTCACGATGCTGACGGCGAATTTCGCCACTTATCTGGATTTCGGCGCCGGCGTTGCTTTTGTCATCGCGCCGATCATCGCCCTGCTCAATCACCTGGCGGTGTTCGGCAAGGCCGTGCCGCGGGACAAGCGTCCGTCCAAGCTTCTTCAGGTCTGGAGCATCACCGGTATCGTGATCATGGCTGCGATCGCGGTGGCCTATCTCAGGATCGCGTATTTCTAGGCGACCAAGAACTCTAGGCTATCGGAAGCGCGGGCTTTGGACCGAACCGGTGTCGGGAGCTGGTTCGCCGGCTAGCGGGCCGGGCGCACGTTGATGTCGTGCAGGGCCTCGGTCGCGAGCTTGGCCCCGGCCGCCGGATTCGTCTTGCACATCTGCTGGGCGCGATAGAGCTTCCGGCGCGCGTCGCTCAGCGTGATACGATCCGTGTGGCCGACATTCTGCATGTTGAACTGCTTGACCAGCTCCTCGCAGCGGGTCTGCTGCGGATTGGTCTGCGGCTGCTGGGTGTTGTTATTCATGTCGGCCGAGGCCGGGCTCGCGAGCAGGAGACCCGTCGCGGCAAACGCGATGATCGAAACGGTTCTCAGCATTTGTTGTCTCCTTGCGGCCCTGAATGGCGGTCGAATATGTCGGAGGCTTATCCGTAACGGATCTTGGTAACCGATGGATTAATGACCGGGCCGGTCAGCTGCGGCGTTTCGGCCCGGAGATTTCGCTCATGATTTCGGTCTGAATGGCCTGAATCTCCATCAGCCGGTCCCATTGGCGCGAGATCAGGTGGTCCAGCTTCTCGTGCAACTGCCGGATTTCGAGCTCGGCCTTCAAATTGACCTGATAGTCGCTTTGCGAGCGCAAACGGTCGCGCGCCTCCTGCCGGTTCTGGCTCATCATGATGACCGGCGCCTGAATTGCCGCGAGGCAGGACAGGATCAGGTTCAGCAGGATGAAGGGATAGGCATCGAACGGCTTCGAGAGCAGTACGTGGCTGTTGATCGCGATCCACCCGAACAGCACGAAGCCGAAAAGCCCGATGAACTTCCAGCTGCCGCCGAAATCCGAGATGGTGTCGGCGAATCGTTCGCCGAAGGAGAGCTTTTGCTCGAATTCCTTGTCGACGTCGCTCGCAACGAGTTCGTGCTGTTTGAGACTTCTCGAAGACTTCCGTCTCCAGCTGGGTCAGCTCGCCTCGCCCTTGAGCCAGCGTGTCGTGGATGTAGCGATTGCGGAACTCGTTCAGGTCCCGCCGGCAGATGAATCCGTTTTCGTTCCAGTCGGGCCGGGTGCGGCGGATTTCGCCGATGATGCTGGGGCGGACGATGGCGGCGGGGATAATTTCGCGTCTGGGATCGGCTGTGCCGCATATCTGGCAGACAGGTTTGTCGTTCATACTGTGGTCTCCTGGAGAACTCGAACCGGGCCTGTTGTAGCGCAGAGCCGCGATGTTCGGAATTGCCGAGTGAAGCCTGTATGTGCATGGTGGCTCGGACATGACAGCGCGACGGAGCGACATATGCCGGACAAGATCACCCTGACGGTCAACGGAAAGGCGAGGGACGTCGTCCTCGATTTCGAGGACACGCCGCTCCTTTATGTCCTGAGAGACGATCTAGGGCTCCGGGGGACGCGGTTCGGCTGCGGCGACGCGGCCTGCGGCGCCTGCACGGTGCTCGTCGACGGCACGGCGGAGAAGTCTTGCGAGGTTGCGGCGGCAACGCTTGTCGGCAAGTCGATCACGACGATCGAGGGACTTGGCACGCTGGAGCATCTTCATCCGGTGCAGAAGGCGGTGCTCGATCATCAGGCCGGGCAATGCGGCTACTGCCTGTCCGGCATCATCATGAAATCGGCGGAGCTTTACGAGAGGGAGGGCACGCCCTCCCGCCAGGAGATCAAGGATCATCTGGACGGCAATCTCTGCCGCTGCGGCGCCCATGCGCGGATCGTCGATGCGGTCGCGGACGCCATCGGTACGAAGGGAGATGCCGCATGAAGCCTCCCGCCCTCCCGTCGTTGATCGGCGGCAATCCGCTGCTCAAGCACTGGCTCGCCTTCGCCCAGGACGGATCCGTCCGCGTCTTGAGCGGCCGGGTGGAGATCGGTCAGGGCATTCTCACCGCGATTGCCCAGATCGCGGCGGAGGAGCTCGGCGTTCCGGTCGCTCAGGTCACGGTGACCGCGAGCGAAACCGGCAAGAGCGCCAACGAAGGCTACACGGCCGGCAGCTTCTCCGTGGAGATGGGCGGCGCCGCCGTGCGGACCGCGGCCGCGGAAGCTGCCCGGTTGATCCGGGAGGAAGCGGCCGCAAGACTCGGTTGCGGCGCTGGTGACATCGCGATCAAAGGCGGCAAGATCCTGCGCGACGGGGCGGAAACCGATCTCTCGTTCGGCTTTGTCGCCTGCGCGATCGACCTCGAGACCGAGGTGCCCTCGATGGGTGACTGGCCGAGCTATGACGACGCCGCCGTCATCGGCAAGCCCACCCCGCGTGTCGATCTGCCTGCCAAGGTCACGGGCAGCGCCTTCATTCAGGACCTCGTGCTGCCGGATATGCTGCATGCCCGCGTGCTCAGGCCGCCGGTGCCCGGTGTGACGCTCGTTTCGCTCGACGAGGACCGCGTCCGGAAGATGCCGGGCGTCGTGACGGTGCATCGCGACGGAAGCTTTGTGGCCGTGGCCTGCGAGAAGGAATATCAGGCGGTCCGCGCTCTGGAGGCGCTGCGCCTCGCCGCGACCTGGAGCGAGCCCGAAAGCCTTCCCGATATCGGCGAATGGGGGACTTGGCTGCGCAGTCAGTCCTCCACCGACGAGGAGACCGAGAAAGGCCAGCGGCTGCCGGCGACCGAAACGGCCGTCGAGGTCTCCGCGAGCTATTCCCGGCCGATGATCGCCCATGCCTCGATCGGGCCGTCCTGCGGTCTCGCGCGGATGGTCGACGGCAAGCTGACTGTCTGGTCGCACACCCAGGGCGTCTATCCCCTGCGCGCCGCTCTTTCGAAGGCGCTGGCGCTGGAGACGCATGATATCCACGTGATCCACGCCCAGGGCGCGGGCTGCTACGGCCACAATGGGGCGGACGATGCCGCCACGGACGCGGCGATTCTCGCAATGGCGCTCAGCCCCCGGCCGGTTCGTGTTCAATGGATGCGCGACGACGAGCTGGCATGGTCGCCCTATGGCGCCCCCATGTCGGTCTCGATGAACGGGGCGGTCAGCGCGGACGGCAAGATCGCCGACTGGACCATGGATATCTGGAGCGGCCCGCAAACCGGCCGGCCCGGCTTCATGGGGCATCCCAATCTCATGCCGCCGGCCTATCTGGCAAAGCCCGTGCCGCTGACCGATGCGCATGAAAATCCCATGATGTTCATGGCGGGCGACCGCAACGCGGAGGCGCTCTACGACCTGCCGCGTCAGCGGATCGCCTATCACAAGGTCCATGTTCCCTTCCGCACCTCGTCGCTGAGGTCTCTCGGCGCCTTCGCGAATGTCTTCGCCATCGAATGCTTCATGG
Source organism: uncultured Alphaproteobacteria bacterium (assembly GCA_963822835.1). GTDB lineage: Bacteria > Pseudomonadota > Alphaproteobacteria > CAVTAV01 > CAVTAV01 > CAVTAV01. Next base: position 383,527 of record CAWGIZ010000010.1, read on the forward strand.
ACGAGCTCGCGGCGGCGGCGGGCAAGGATCCGGTGCAATTCCGGCTGGATCATCTTTCGGATCCCCGCGCGCGGGGCGTGCTGGAGCGGGCGGCGGCGATGGCGGGCTGGGAAGCGGGCTCCGACCGGGCGATTGGCGCGGCTTTCTCGCGCTACAAGAATTCGGCCGCCTACGCCGCCGTCGTGGTCGAGGTCGAGATCGGCGACGAGATTCTCGTGCCCCATGTCTGGTGCGCGGTGGACGCCGGGCTTCTGGTCAATCCGAACGGGGCCTCGAACCAGATCGAGGGCGGCATCATCCAATCCATCTCCTGGACGCTCAAGGAGCAGGTCGGCTTCGACCACACCAGCGTCACGGCGCGAAGCTGGGACTCCTACCCGATCCTGCGCTTCGGCGAGGTGCCCGAAATCGCGGTGGACTTTATCGTCCAAGCAGGCCTGCCGCCGCTAGGTGTCGGCGAGGCGTCTCAGGGGCCCGCGGCGGCGGCGCTGGCCAATGCCGTCGCCAAGGCGCTCGATGTTCGGGTCCGCGATCTGCCGATTTCCCGCGAAAGGCTGATGGCGGCGTCCTGAACCGGCCTTCCCCTCCCGTTCCCGGGAAAGCTGAATTGATTCTGCTCATGTCGCGCGCCCCGTTTTGGCGTCATACGAGGCTATGACGTCGGGGCGACGATTGAGGAGGATTTACCGTGGGCGTACATGAGAGATTCAAGGAACCTATTCCGGGCACTGTGATTTTCGACGGCGCGATGGCCATGAAGGGCTATGCGCTGAACCGGATGTGCTACTCGTTCAACGAAAAGCAGAACCGCGACGAGTTCCTCAAGGACGAGGACGCCTACTGCAAGAAATACGGCCTGAACGCCAAGCAGAAGAAGGCGATCAAGGACCGCAACGTGCTCGACCTCATCGCGGCCGGCGGCAATGTCTATTACCTCGCGAAATTCGGCGGGATTTTCGGCCTCAACATGCAGGATGTGGGCGCGCAACAGACCCATATGACGGTCGAGGAATTCGAGGCGATGCTGCGAAAGGCGGGAGAATAATCATGGCGCAAATTCTGGGTGGCATCACCTCGTCGCATATTCCCGCAATCGGCGGCGCGATCTCGAGAAAGAAATACAAGGACCCTTATTGGAAGTCGTTCTTCGAAGCCTATCGCAAGGTTCATACCTGGCTCGACAAGGTGAAACCCGATACCGCGGTCGTCGTCTATAACGACCACGGCCTGAACTTCTTCCTCGACAAGCTGCCGACCTTCTCGATCGGCGCGGCGGCCCAATATCAGAACGCCGACGAGGGCTGGGGTCTCAGCACCCTGCCGCCGTTCCCCGGCGACGCCGAGCTTTCCTGGCATGTGATCGAATCTCTCGTGGAAGAGGAGTTCGACATAACGACCTGTCAGCAGATGACGGTCGACCACGGTTTCGTCATTCCGTTGCAGCTCCTCTGGACGGACCGCCTGAAGGGCAAGTGCCCGGTGAAGACGCTGCCGGTGTGCGTGAACACGGTCCAACATCCTCTTCCGAGCCCGGCGCGGTGCCTGAAGCTCGGCCGTGCGCTCGGCCGCGCGCTCAATTCCTACCCGACCGACGAGAAGATCGTTCTGATCGGCACCGGCGGGCTGTCGCATCAACTTGATGGCGAGCGGGCGGGCTTCATCAACAAGGGCTTCGATCTGTGGTGCATGGAAAAGATCGTGTCCGATCCCGATGCGATCGCCCAGTACACCATCCATGATCTCGTCCGCCTGTCGGGCGCGCAGGGCGTCGAAGTCGTCAACTGGCTGATCATGCGCGGCGCTCTCGGCGAGAAGGTCGAGAAGCGGCACGAGAACTACCACATCCCGATCTCGAACACGGCGTCGGGTCTCATGTTGCTCGAGGCTGTCGCCTAAGCCCGAACAGATCCAAAGAAACGGTCGTCAACGCGCCGGCCGGAGCCAATGGGGCTCCGGCCGGCGCTGTGTTTTGCGCCTTGAGCGGGCGGAGGGATGGCAGGCAGGGAAGTGTGCCGGCGTGATTGATTCGGCCGAATTTTGAGCAGTGCTGCGCCGCATTAATAAATTGTGCACGGCCGAACAAAGATTGGACATTTATGCCTAAAAAATAGTCGATCAGGTCGATTTTTAGGCTGATTATTTTCGAGGCGATTTGCGCCATATGTTGCAATTATATCACGCGATGCACCGGAAGCACACTGTTATCCTCATGATTCAATTGATCTATTAGAGAATATAAAAATTGCGTCATATTTTCGCCATGTTTGGCACGGCTTTTGAGTACTCCCTCAAGCGACATGACGCAGTTGCGTAAGTCAGCTGTTGCTTGCGGGACATAATATGGCTCGCAAGAGAGCCTTAATTTTCTGCTGGAGGAAACAGTAATGAAATTTGCTAAAACCCTGATGGCTACCGCTGCGGTTGCTGCGACCATGACGGTTGTATCTTCGGGCGCGTTCGCCGAAGACTCCCCCTACGGTTCCATTGCCGGGAACGTCACGTTCACGAATGACTACGTGTTCCGCGGCATTTCGCTGACCAACGAGCACCCGGCCCTCCAGGGCAGCCTGGAATGGGACCATCCGAGCGGGTTCAAGGCAGGTGTCTGGGGATCGAATATCGACCTTCCCGGCGATCACCTGGAACTGGACTGGTACGGCGGCTATTCCGGCAGCATCGACAAATTCTCGTACAGCGCGACCATCGTCTATTACACCTATCCCTATGACGGCAGCAGCGACGAGTACTGGGAAGGCATCGTGCAGGGTGGTTACGATTTCGGCTTCATGTCGGCTGATGTCGGCGTGGGCTATTCGCCGAAGCAGAGCAACCTTGGCCACGACGACGCGACCTGGGTCTATGGTGACGTCAGCGTTCCGCTTCCGGTCTCCGGCAGCTTCTCGCCGTATCTGTTCGCCCACCTCGGCTATCAGGACACGGCGTTCCACACCAGCGGCTACTGGGAATGGAACGGCGGCGTCGGCTTCTCGCTGGCCGGTCTTGACCTGAAGGCCATGTACATCGACACCGATGAGAAGGCCAACACGCTGATGAACGCACGCTTTGTTGTGTCGGTCGGCAAGTCCTTCTAAGACTACTGACTGCAGTTAGCCTACTGGACGGGTGGCGCTTGACGGCGCCACCCGTCATTGCTTTCCGAAACGCCCTAACGTCACGATAGGAGGCAATATGATGAAATCCGTCAAAACCCGAGCGGTTAAGACACTGGTCGCCGCCACGTTTGCGGTATCGGCAATGATGGCCTTGGCCAACGATGCCAGCGCGGCCGGCGATTCCGAATACGGCTCGATCAGCGGCACGGTGTCGCTCACCAACGACTACGTCTTCCGCGGCTATTCTCTCACCAATGAGCATGCTGCGATCCAGGGCAGCCTGGACTGGAGCCACCCCAGCGGCTTCAACGCCGGCGTCTGGGGCTCGAATATCGACAATGGCGGCGATCATCTCGAGCTCGACTGGTATGCCGGCTATAGCGGCGAAGTGAAGGCTCTCTCCTACAGCGCGACGATCGTCTACTACACATACCCCTCGTCCAACGCGAATGACGAATACTGGGAAGGCCTCTTCTCCGTCGGCTACGATTTCGGCTTCCTGTCATCCTCTCTGGGTATCGGCTATTCGCCGAGCCAGGCGAGTCTCGGCCATGACGACGCGACCTGGATCTATGGCGACCTGACGGTCCCGGTCCCGCTCCAGAGCCCGCTTGCGCCCTATGTCTTCGCGCATCTCGGCTATCAGGACACGGCGTTCCATACCAGCGGCTACTGGGAATGGAATGGCGGCATCGGCTTCCACGCCGTCGGACTCGACTTCAAGGCCATGTATGTCGATACCGATGTGAAGGCCGTCCCCGCGGCATCCTCGCGGTTCGTGATCTCCGTCAGCAAATCCATGTAGCGACATCGGCCCGCCTTCGCGGGTTCTTCAAGGACGTCAAGAACGCCTCGCCGGCTTTGCCTGCGAGGCGTTTTCTTTTGCCGTCGATCCGGCTGCGACCGATTGCCGCCCCGACCCGGATTGTTTCCACTCTATGTCGACCACGTGGCGGCATAGGTCGCGCCGCTACGTCTTTTATAAAGGTACGTTCTCATAAAAATAGCCCCTGGAGGCCTGCGATGGCGCGGATTGCCCAACCGCTTTACCGGAACCCCGGCGTGTTTCTGGTCTTCGGACTGCTCGCGCTCGTGTTCTCTTCCCACCCCGCATCGGCGGTACCGAGTTTCGCCCGGCAGACGGGTCTCGCCTGCAATGCCTGCCACACCAACTTTCCCGAGCTCACCGCGTTCGGCCGGCAATTCAAGCTCAACGGTTATGTGATGAGCGATGGCGGCAAGTGGGTCCCTCCGCTCGCGGCCATGGCTCAGGTCGGCTTAACCCATACCAGCAAGGGCCAGCCGGGCGGGGCCGCGCCCGGCTTCAGCGACAACGACAATGTCGCGATCAATCAGATCAGCCTGTTCTATGGCGGCGCCATCATTCCCGGCGTCATGGGCGCGTTCATTCAGGGAACCTATGATGGGGCCGAGAAACATGTCGCGATCGACAACGCCGATATCCGGGCCGCCAAAACGGCGACCATCGGTTCGAAAACCCTCACCGTCGGCGTGACGCTCAACAACAATCCGACGGTGTCCGATCTCTGGAACACAACGCCGGCCTGGGGCTTTCCCTACACCGGCTCCGGCCTGGCGCCGTCGCCAGCGGCGGCGACCATGATCCAGGGCGCTTTCGGCCAACAGGTCGCGGGCTTCGGTGTTTATTCCATGTTCGACGATACGCTCTATGCCGAGGTCGAGGGCTACAACACCCTGTCGCCCGGAACGCAGAAATTCTTCGGCGTCGATTGGGCGGATGAAGCGCAGATCCACAATCTCGCGCCCTATTGGCGTCTGGCGCTTCAGCATACATGGGGCCCGCATTATCTCTCGGTCGGCACTTTCGGCATGTCGGCTTCCGTTTTTCCGGGCCGGGATCGGAGTTTCGGGACCGACCACGTGCGCGATATCGGCTTCGACAGCCAGTACCAGTATACCGATGGAAAGAACGACGCGGAGATCGCGCTCACCTGGATCACGGAAACCCAGCGCCTGAATGCGAGCGTGCCGCTCGGCAACGCGGACAATGTCCACAACAAGCTGCACGACTTCACGGCGACCGCCAGCTACATGCGCGACAAGACCTATGGTCTGACTGCGTCCTATTTCACGGTCTCGGGCTCGGTGGATCCGACGCTGTATGGAACCCGCACGGGCCTACCCAACAGCAACGGCTATATCGTTGAGGCGGATTGGCTGCCCTTCAACAAGAACGGCGGGCCTTCCTTCTATCCGATGAGCAGCCTGAAGCTGGCGCTTCAGTATATCGGCTATACGGAGTTCGACGGCGCGAAGCTGAATTACGATGGCAGCGGCCGTAATGCATCCGCCAACGACACCTTGTTCCTGGAGGCGTGGCTCGCGTTCTGAGGCTCAGCCGCCCGCGACGGTCATGCCCTCCACGACGACCGTCGGCGCATCGGTGCCGTAGCGGAAGTCGAGGTCGTCGGCGGGCGTCAGGTGCAGGAACATGTCCTTGAGGTTGCCCGCGATGGTGAGCTCGTTCACCGGAAAGGCGATCTCGCCGTTCTCGATCCAGAAGCCGGACGCGCCGCGGCTGTAGTCGCCGGTGACGCCGTTGACGCCCATGCCGATCAGCTCGGTGACGTAGAGCCCGGTCTTCATCTCGGCCATCAGATCCTTGACCGATTTGCCGCCCGGCTTCGAGATAGAGATTGGTCGAGCCGGGGCTCGGCGGCGCGCCGGTACCGCGCGAGGCATGACCGGTGGTCTGTGAGGCCGAGCTGCTTTGCCGTCGAGGTATCGAGGAGCCAGGTCTTCAGCACGCCGTCGTCGATGATGAGCGTCGTTCTGGTCGCCACTCCTTCGCCGTCGAACGGCTTGGAGCGCAGGCCCCGGATCCGCAAGGGATCGTCGACGATGCGGATGCCTTTCGGGAAGATCGCCTTGCCCATCATGTCGCGCAGGAAACTCGATTTGCGCGAGATGGACTGGCCGTTGATCGCGCCCGAGAGATGGCGGACCAATCCGCCGGAGACGCGCGGATCGAACATCACCGGCACCTGCGCTGTCCTGGCGCGTTTCGGATTGAGGCGCTTCACCGCCTTTTCGCCGGCGCTGCGGCCGACATCGGCGGGTGACTCGAGATCGATCAGATGGCGTTTGCTGGAGTAGTCGTAGTCGCGCTCCATGGCGACGCCTTCGCCGGCGAGCACCGAGACGCTGACGCCGAAGGAGGACGTCTTGTAGCCATTGGCGAAGCCGCCGCTCGTCGCGAGCGTCACGCGGCCCGCGCCCCATTCCGCGCCGGCGCCTTCGGAGTTCGTCACGCCGTCGACGGCGCGGGCGGCATCCTCGGCCTCGGCGGCCATCTGGATGAGCGCCTCGGTATCCAGCACATGGCTGTCATAGGTATCGAGATCCGGCGCCTCGCCCTTCAGCAGCAGATCGGCGTCGGCGAGACCGCAATAGGGATCTTCCGGCGCGACCTTGGCCATCGCGACCGCGCGCTCGACCAAGGCGTCGAGCGCCTGCTTCGAATGGTCGGTCGTGGAGACCACCGCCTGCTTCTTGCCGACCATGACGCGCAAGCCCAGATCGCGCGATTCCGATCGGCTGACGTCTTCGAGTTCACCGAGCCGGTAGGAAACGCCGAGCGATTCGGATTCCCCGAGCAGCGCGTCGGCGGCGTCGGCGCCCAAGGCCTTGGCCTTCTTGAACAGGCTTTCGAGGATCGCGATCGCTTCCTCGGAGGCGGCGTCCTGGGTGGCGGTGAGGGATTTGGCGGCTTTCGATGTATCGGTCATTTACTTCCAGATCGGTTTGCCGGATCCGGGCAGGCCGAGCCGCGGCCATTTATCGGTCACGGTGTCGATGATGCCCTGATCCATGGTGATGAGCCGGCCCCATTCGCGGTGCGTTTCGGGCGGCAGCTTGTTCGTCGCGTCGAGCCCGATCTTGGACCCGAGCCCGCTTTCGGGCGAGGCGAAATCCAGATAGTCGATCGGCGTGCGCTCGATGAAGGTGATGTCGCGCGCGGGGTCCATGCGGGTCGAGATCGCCCACATCACGTCCTTCCAGTCGCGCGCATTGATGTCGTCGTCCACCACGATCACCCATTTCGTATACATGAACTGGCGGAGATACGACCACACCCCCATCATCACGCGCTTGGCGTGGCCGGGATAAGCCTTCTTCATGGAGACGACGGCGATGCGGTAGGAGCAGCCCTCGGGCGGCAGCCAGAAATCCACGATCTCCGGGAACTGCTGGATCAGGAGCGGCACGAAGACCTCGTTCAGCGCCTCGCCCAATATCGAGGGTTCGTCCGGCGGCCGTCCGGTATAGGTCGAGAGATAGATCGGATCCTTGCGCATCGTGATCGCGGAAATCTCGAACACCGGGAACTGCTCGACGGAATTGTAGTAGCCCGTGTGATCGCCGTACGGGCCTTCGTCGCCGTAGCGATCCAGATGCACATGGCCCTCGAGCACGATCTCGGCTTCGGCGGGAACCTTCAGCGGGATCGTCTTGCAGTCGACGAGTTCCACCTTGGAGCCGCGCAACAGCCCGGCGAACTGATATTCGGACAGCGTATCCGGCACCGGCGTGACGGCGGCGAGAATCGTGCCGGGATCCGCGCCGATCACGGCGGCGACCGGCATGGGATCGGGCCGCTTGTCGCCCCAGCGCTTGAAATGCTGCGCGCCGCCGCGATGCTTCAGCCAGCGCATATAGGTCGTGTTCCGGCCCGTCACCTGCATGCGGTAGATGCCGAGATTGAAGGCGTCTTCCTTGTCGGAATTCGGATCTTTGGTGACGACGAGCGGCCAGGTGATGAGCGGCGCGGGCTCGCCGGGCCAGCAGGTCTGCACGGGAAGCCTGGCGAGATCGATCTCGTCTCCCTCAAGCACCACGTCCTGCGCCGGTCCGCGCGACACCGTCTTCGGCTTCATCGCCATGACCGACTTGACGAGCGGCAACATCTCCAGCGCCTCGCGCCAGCCGCCCGGAGGCTCCGGCTGGCGGAAGAAGGCGAGCATCTCGCCGAGCGCGCGCAGCTCTTCCGGTTTCCGGTCCATGCCCAGCGCGACGCGGCCGACCGTGCCGAACAGATTGACCAGCACCGGCATCGCGGATCTTTCACCATCCGCGCGTATGGCGTTCTCGAAAATCACGGCCGGTCCGCCCTCGGCCATCAGGCGCGTCTGGATCTCCGTCATCTCGAGCACGGTCGAGACGGGTTCCTTCACGCGGACGAGGTCGCCGCGGGAGGACAGAAGATCGATGAAGTCGCGCAGGGAACGGAAGGCCATGGAGAGTGTTCTAAGGGTTTCGGGACGGCCACGCTAGCAAGAGATGGCCACGGACGGAATGGACGTTAGACTGCCCGCAATGCAAATCACAGGGACGGAACATGAGTGACACTATCGAAAGCCTGGGGCGCGGCAATTGGCTGGAGCTCGTGCGCGACGGGCGCTGGGAGTTCGTCCGGCGGGTCAATGTCTCGGGCGTCGTGGCGATGATTCCGATCACCGATGACGGGGAGCTCGTGCTCGTGGAGCAGTTCCGGCCCGCGCTCGGGCGGTCCTGCCTCGAGATCCCGGCGGGGCTCGTCGGCGATGTGGCCGCCGATGAGGACCCTCTGGCGGCGGCGAAACGCGAGCTCGAGGAGGAAACCGGCTTCACCGGCGGACGCTGGACCTATCTGTTCGAGGGCGCGGCCTCGGGCGGGCTCACCACGGAGACGATCCGGTTCTATCTGGTGCGCGGTCTGAAGCGCGTCGGTCCGGGCGGCGGGGATGCCAGCGAGAACATCATCGTCCATGTCGCGCCGCTCGCGACCCTCCATGACTGGCTTCAATCGAAGGCGCGGGACGGTTTCGCGGTGGACGCCAAGGTCTATATCGCGCCCTGGGCCGCGGGTTTGTGATGGTCTGAGCTAGAGTCTCGGCCGCCGCGTCTGGACGCCGTCGCGGTAGCCGTAGCAGAACACCTCGGCGACGCGGTTCTCCTCGCGAAGCTGATCGCCATAGCGTCCGAAATTGGCGTTGGTCACGATCGAATTGTCGCGCAGGGCCGAATTGTCCCGCGCGATCCAGCCGACCGACGCGGCCCCGGTCAGCAACTCCGTAAGATAGTGCGGCGCGATCGAGACGACGCGCCCGCGCCGGGGCTCCTCGGCCACGGTGACGCCGAGGACAGAGCCCGAACCGTCCAGCACCGGTCCGCCGCTCAAGCCACCCAACGTCCCATCGAAGCTCGGGACACGGCGATCCTCGACCCAGAAATCGCCGGTGATGCGATCGGCCCTCGCGCCGGGGAGATCGCCGTCCGTCACGTTCACAATGCCGCTGCCCAAATAGGATGCTTCGACCGAGGCCGGATTACCCTGCGGAAAGCCGATCATGAAGGCGGTCTCGTCGTGCCCCGGATCGCGCGCCGCAATGGTCAGCTTGTCGAAATTGCCGCCCGTCACCAGCACGCTCAGATCGGTGTCCGGATGATCGATCACCGCTTTAACCGCAAAACCGCGCCGATGATCGGCGGAAAGGACGATGATGGCCGCGCAATCGCGGCTCACATGCCGGGCCGTCGCCCAGTCGCCGGTGCCGTTGATCGCGAAGGCGGTGCCGAGACTCACGAGCCGATGGCGGCCTTCCTGCGGCTTTTCCGGTGTGATCAGGCGATAGCCGCGCCCCAGATGACTTTCCCGCGATCCCTCGGGTGCGGACGGAGGAGAAGGCGTCGGGGCCGGCGCCGGCTCCGGCGCGGTGAGCTCGGGAACAGGTGAAACGCGCGATTCCTGCAACAGGCCGGAGACGACCAGCCCGGCCGTGATCAGGATGAAATAGGCCGTGATCTCGAAACGGTTGCGCATGGCGGGCGCGCGTCCCGGCGGGTCAGCCGGCCACCGCCGCCGACGTCACCGCCGCGACCGAGAGCTTGCAGGAAAACAGGAAGATCGCCGTGCTGATCTCGCCGCGCTCGATGCGCTCGGGCAGGTCGCGGATGAAGATGTGGACGATGCGGAAGGCGATGATCTGCAGGATCAGCGTCACCACGCCCCAGATCAGGATTTCATAGATCGAGACGCTCGCGCCCATGCAGAAGGAAAGGGGAATGGCGAGCCCCAACACCGCGCCGGACAGCGAGATCGCCGCCGCCACGTTGCCTTCGCGGATCAGCGTGAATTCCTTATGCGGGGTCAGCCGGACATAGATGAAGTCGCCGCCACGAGCAGCGCGAAGGTCACGCTGGAATGCAGCATGAGATAGGGAAAGCCCTTGATCAGGCTGTTGAGCACGGTTTCCATTCGGTGTCCCCTCGCGAGACTCCGCGTCCTAGAAGATGTTCCCGGCAAGGATAGCAAGGAAGACGAGGGCGCCGAACAGGTTATTCGCCCGGAATTTCTTCAGGCAGTCCGATCCGTCGTCGATCTTGAGGGTCGCGACCTGCCAGACGAGATGGGCGGCGGCGAGCAGCGAGACGATGTAAAAGGCCAGGCCTTCGCCCGCGAGCCTTCCGGCAACCCAGATGCCGGCCATGGTGAGCGCGGAAAAAACGGCGAGCCAGATGCCGGTCCGCTCGCCGAACAGAAGGGCGGTCGATTTGACGCCGATCAACACGTCGTCCTCCTTGTCCTGATGGGCGTAGATCGTGTCGTAGACCAGCGTCCAGGCGATGCCGGCGAGATAGAGCACGATCGCGGCCGGCGCTACGTTGCCCGTTACCGCCGCCCAGCCCATGATCGCCCCCCAGTTGAAGGCGAGGCCGAGGAACACCTGCGGCCAATAGGTGAAGCGCTTCATGAAGGGATAGATCGCGACGAGGCCGAGCGACGCGACGCCGAGCAGGATCGCCACGCGGTTGAGGCAGAGAAGCACGCCAAGGCCGACGAGGCATTCGGCGGCAAGGAATATCACCGCGCCCTTGACGCTGACCGCGCCGCTCGGGATCGGCCGGGCCCGGGTGCGGGCGACCTTGGCGTCGAAATCCCGGTCCACGATGTCGTTGAAGGTGCAGCCGGCGCCGCGCATCACGAAGGCGCCGAGAAAGAACAGCAGGATCAGCACCGGATTGGGCCAGTTGCCGGTCTCAATGCCCCAATAGCTCTCCGGCGCGAGCGGCGCGGCAAGCGCGGTCGACCACCAGCACGGCCACAGCAGCAGCCACACGCCGATCGGCCGGTCGGCCCGCGCGAGACGCAGGAAGGGCCGCGCCGCCGTCGGCGCGTAACGGTCCACCCAATTGCCGGCGACGGCGTCGGCGGGCCGCGCTTCGGCCGGATTGGGGCATGCCGGATTGGCTCATGAAACTCTCTCGCGCTTGCGCTCGCCGGATCGGCTCAACACTATAGCGCCCTACAATATCGCGGCGGACGGCTCAAGGTATAACGCGGAACACACAGGCATGAGCGAAACCAAGGAAGCCAAGCTTCGGCTCTTCGTCGAGGCCGACTTCGGCCCCGGCGCCGAGACTCGTGCTGGAGGACGGGCAGGCGCATTATCTCGTCAATGTCATGCGCCGGAAGCCGGGTGACGCCGTGTTGCTGTTCAACGGGCGCGACGGCGAATGGCTCGCCGAGATCTCGGGCACCGCGAAGAAGACCTGCCATGTCCGTCTCGTTTCCGAGGCCCGGCCGCAGGCCCGCGAACCCGATCTCCGGCTGCTGTTCGCGCCGATCAAACGGCTCCGGCTCGACTACACGGTGCAAAAGGCGACCGAACTCGGCGTTTCCGCGATCCAGCCGGTCTTCACCGAATTCACCCATGTCGAACGGGTCAATCTCGATCGGCTGGAAGCCAACGCCGTCGAGGCGGCGGAACAATGCCGGCGTCTTACCGTGCCGCGGATCATGGAGCCGGCGAAAACCGTCGCCGAGGCGTTCGCGGCGCTTCCCGACGGCTGCCGCCGGTTCATCTTCGACAACGGCGAGGGATCGGCGCCCGCCCTCGACGTCTTGAGCGGCTTGCCGAAGGACGATGCCCCCGCCGCCCTGCTGATCGGCCCCGAAGGCGGCTTCAGCGAGCGGGAACGAACGGTTTTCCGCGCCGCGCCCGACACCCATCTTCTGACGCTGGGCCCCGGATTCTGCGGGCCGATACGGCCGTGGTGGCCGGTCTGACGCTCTGGCAGGCGGTGCTCGGGGACTGGCGGTAGCGGGCGCGGGAGGCCCGTCCGTCACGATTATTTTGCTTGCGCGCCGTCCGTCGAGCGCTTACTTGCGGAGCTTGACGCGCAGCGCGGCACAAGTAGGGGCGGGGAGAGTTCATGTCGCAGAAGATCGCGGAGGCGGAGGTCGACAGCCCTCCGATCGAGAGCAAGCACGACCTCGTCGCCTATCTCGCATCCGGCTGTCGTCCCAAGCAGGACTGGCGCATCGGCACGGAGCACGAGAAATTCGGCTACCGTCTGAGCGATTTCGGCCGTCTGGACTATGAGGGCCCGCAAGGCATCCGCGCGATCCTCGAAGGCCTGCAACGCTTCGGCTGGAAGCCGATCTACGAAAACGGCAACCTGATCGCCCTCCATATGGACGGCCAGTCCGTTACGCTCGAACCCGGCGGCCAGCTGGAGCTTTCCGGCGCGCCGCTGCTCACCGTCCATCAGACCTGCAACGAGGTCTCGACCCACCTCGACCCAGGTGCGCGAGATCGCCAAGGAACTCGGCGTCGGCTTCATCGGCCTCGGCTTCGCGCCGAAGGTCAAGCTCGATGAAACGCCCGTCATGCCCAAGGGCCGCTACAAGATCATGAGCGCCTATATGGACAAGAAGGGCAAGCTCGGCCGGGACATGATGTTCCGGACCTGCACCGTGCAGGTGAATCTCGACTTCTCGTCCGAAGCCGACATGGTGAGGAAGTTCCGCACCTCCATGGCGCTGCAGCCGGTGGCGACGGCCCTGTTCGCGAACTCGCCCTTCACCGAGGGCAAGCCCAACGGTTATCTGAGCTACCGCTCGCACATCTGGACGGATACCGATCCGGACCGCACCGGCGTGCTGCCGTTCCTGTTCGATCCCGGCATGGGCTTCGAGCGTTACGTCGATTACGTGCTCGATGTGCCGATGTATTTCGTCTACCGGAATGGCCGTTATATCGATGCCTCCGGGCAATCCTTCCGGGATTTCATGGCGGGCAAGCTTCCGGCCCTTCCCGGCGAATTGCCGACGCTCGACGACTGGTCGGATCACCTGACCACGATCTTCCCCGAGGTGCGGCTGAAGAAATATCTTGAGATGCGCGGCGCCGATGGCGGGCAATGGTCGCGTCTCTGCGCCCTGCCGGCCTTCTGGGTCGGGCTGCTCTATGACGAAACCGCGCTGGCCGCCGCGTGGGATCTGGTCAAGGACTGGACCTATGTCGACCTCGCCCGCGTGCGCGACAATGTCGCCCGCGAAGCGCTTAACGGCATGGTCGGGAAGCGCTCGATGCGGGACTTCGCCCGTGAGGTGCTGAACATCGCCTCCGATGGCCTGAGCCGCCGCGCCGCCCTCGATTGGGTCGGCGAATCGGAAGTGCATTTCCTCGGCACGCTGTTCGAGATCGTCGAACGCGGCAAGACCCCAGCCGAGGATCTGCTCGAGGCCTATCACACCCGCTGGAACGAAAAGATCGATCCGATCTTCGCGGAGTTTTCCTACTAGCGAGGGATGGGGCGGCTCAGGCCGCTGTACCGCCGACGGTTAGGCCTTCCAGCAGCAGCGTCGGCTGGCCGACGCCGACGGGCACGCCCTGGCCGTTCTTGCCGCAGGTGCCGACGCCCTCGTCGAGCTTCAGGTCGTTGCCGACCGCGCGCACCTTGGTGAGGCAATCGGGCCCGTTGCCGATCAGGGTCGCGCCCTTCAGCGGCGCGCCGACCTTGCCGTTCTCGACCTTGTAGGCCTCGGTGCAGCTGAACACGAATTTGCCGTTGGTGATGTCCACCTGCCCGCCGCCGAAATTGACGGCGTAGATGCCGTTCTTCACCGAGGCGAGAATCTCACCCGGATCCTTGTCGCCCGCCAGCATGTAGGTGTTGGTCATGCGCGGCATGGGCGCATGGGCGAAGCTCTCCCGGCGGCCGTTGCCGGTCGGTTTCATGTTCATCAGCCGCGCGTTCAGCCGGTCCTGCAGATAGCCGGTGAGGATGCCGTCCTCGATCAGCACCGTGCGCGAGGTCGGCGTGCCTTCGTCGTCGATGGTCAAGGAGCCGCGCCGGTTCTGGATGTTGCCTTCATCCACCACGGTGACGCCCTTGGCGGCGACCTGCTGGCCCATCAAGCCCGCAAACGCAGACGTCTTCTTGCGATTGAAATCGCCTTCGAGGCCGTGGCCGATCGCCTCGTGCAGCAGCACGCCGGGCCAGCCGGGGCCGAGAACGACGGTCATCTCGCCGGCGGGGGCGGCGACGGAATCCAGATTGACCAGCGCCTGACGCAGCGCCTCGTCCACCTGGGCGCGCCAGTTTGCCGGATCGACGAAGCGGGTATAGGCCTCGCGGCCGCCATAGCCGGTGGAGCCGACTTCCTGCCGGTCGCCGTCGCCGACCATGACCGACACATTGAGCCGGACGAGCGGGCGGATGTCGCGGGCGATCTGGCCGTCGGCGCGGATGATCATTACCGCCTGCCATTCTCCGGCGAGCGAGGCCGTGACCTGCCGCACGCGCGGATCCTTGTCGCGGGCATAGGCGTCGATCTCCTTGAGCAGCGCGACCTTGGCGTCGAAACCCATATTTTCGAGCGGATTGTCGGGGGCATAGAGGTGACGGTTGGTGCCGGCCGGGCCGAGGCTCATCTGGCCCGCATGGCCCGATTTGACCGCTTCGACCGCCTTCGCCGCGCGAATGATCGCCTGCTCCGACAGGTTGCTCGCATGGGCAAAGCCGGTCGATTCGCCGACGACCGCGCGAAGGCCGAAGCCCTGCGTCGTGTCGAAGCTCGCATTTTTGAGGCGCCCGTCGTCGAAAGCGAGGCTTTCGGACTGGGCATATTCGAGGAACAGCTCGCCGTCGTCGCAATTGGCCAGGGTGTCGTCGATGATGCGCTGGACCCGCGTCTGATCCATGCCCGTCTGGGCGAAGAAGAGGTCGTCGGTATTCTGGGGCAATGCCATGGTCGGGTCCTGTATTTTGACGGCGCGCGGGCGACGGAAAGCGTCACACTTATTCCCTTATATGGTCAAGCACCGGCCGGGTGTCACCCATAGAACCGCCCGCCGCCATCATTTGTCGCCATTATTTGAGGGGGCCAGAGATTGGCAATCGCCCGCATTCGGACTAAACACGATGCAGGGCGAGGTTCGCGAAGACCATAGAGGAGGCAGCCGCCATGACCAGCAAACACCAGGAAACCATCGTGCTTCACGCGGGCTACCGCGCGGATCCGGCCACCCATTCCGTGGCCGTACCGATCTACCAGACCACGTCATATCAGTTCGACAGCACCGAGCACGCGGCGAATCTCTTCGCGCTCAAGGAATTCGGGAACATCTACACCCGGATCATGAATCCGACTGTCGATGTGCTGGAAAAGCGTCTGGCGGCGCTCGAAGGCGGTGCGGCGGCGCTCGCGGTGTCGTCCGGTCAGGCGGCCTCCACCATGGCGATCCAGAACATCGCCCATGCCGGCGACAATGTGGTGAGCTCGACCGATCTCTATGGCGGCACGTGGAACCTGTTCGCGCATACGCTGCCCTCGATGGGTATCGAGGTGCGCTTCGTCGATCCGAAGGACCCCGAAGCCTTCGCCAAGGCGACCGACGCCAAGACCCGCGCCTATTACGCCGAGACCCTGCCCAATCCGAAGCTGCAGGTTTTCCCGATCAAGGAAGTCGCGGATATCGGCCGTAAGCTCGGCGTGCCGCTGATCATGGACAACACGGCGGCGCACGGGCTGTGCAAGCCGTTCGAGCATGGCGCGGCGATCATCGCGTCGAGCTGCACGAAATATATCGGCGGCCACGGCAATTCGATCGGCGGCATCGTGATCGACGGCGGCAATTTCGATTGGGAAGCGAACAAGGACCGCTTCCCGATGCTGAACACGCCCGATCCGAGCTATCACGGCGCGGTCTGGACCGAAGCCGTGAAGCCGCTCGGGCCCGGTCGCCTATATCATCAAGGCGCGGGTCACGCTCCTGCGCGACACCGGCGCGTGCATGAGCCCGTTCAACGCCTTCATGATGCTTACCGGGCTTGAGACCCTGCCGCTCCGCATCGAGCGCCACTCGCAGAACGCGCAGAAGGTCTCGGACTTCCTCAAGGGCCACAAGAAGGTCAACAAGGTCATCTATCCGGGCCAGATGTCGGGCGAATATCGCCGCCGGGCCGACGCCTATCTCAAGGGCGGCTATGGCGGGCTCGTCGGCTTCGAGCTCAAGGACGGTGTCGAGGCGGGCAAGAAGTTCATCAACGCGCTCAAGATGTTCTATCACCTCGCCAATATCGGCGATGCGCGCAGCCTGGCCATCCATCCGGCGAGCACGACGCATTCCCAGCTGACCGAAAAGGAACAGCTCGCGACCGGCGTCACCGGCGGATATGTCCGTCTGTCGATCGGTCTCGAACATATCGACGATATCCTGGCCGATCTGACCCAGGCGCTCGACGCCGCCTAGTTTGTCTGGCGGCCCGACATCTCCGCCGACGAGGCCCTTCGGGGGCCTTGGCTGATGCCCGATTTCGGCAACCTGTCGCTCGAAGCGAACCTGTTCGTATTCGCAGGCGTGGCGGCCGTGATCGTGGCCGGCGGCCTTCTGATGACCCGCCTCGCCGACATCATCGCCGACCGCACGGGGTTCGGCGAGGCGCTGGTCGGCGGCGTCTTGCTCGGCGCCAGCACGTCGCTTTCCGGGACCGTGGCCTCGGTCACCGCCGCCGTGGGAGGCCACCCGGTCTACGCGGTAAGCAACGCAATCGGCGGGATTGCGGCCCAGACAGCGTTTCTGGCGATCGCGGATGTCGTCTACCGCAAGGCCAATCTGGAGCATGCGGCGGCGTCGCTCACCAATATCACGCAAGCGACCATGCTGCTGATCCTTCTGACCATCCCGATGCTCGCGATGGCCACGCCCTCGGTCACCTTCCTTGGCATCCATCCCGCGACGCCGATCCTGCTGATCGTCTATGTCGCTGGGGTTCGGCTGGCGTCCATGATCCGGATCGCGCCGATGTGGAAGCCGCAATTGACGTCGGACACCCGCTCGGACGTGCCGTCGACGGAAGAAATGGACAAGACCCCCGTAACGGCACTGGTTCTCCAGTTCGCCGGGTTGAGCGCTGTCGTTGGCGTCGCCGGCTGGTTGATCGCGGAAACGGGCCTTGAGATCTCGCAGAAGGCCGGCGTGTCGGAGTTGGTGGTCGGTGCGCTTCTGACGGCCGTGGTGACCTCGCTGCCGGAACTCGTGACGGTGATCGCGGCGATCCGCCGCGGTGCGCTACAACTGGCGGTCGGCGGCATTATTGGCGGCAATTCCTTCGATGTCCTGTTCCTCGCGCTCTCCGATATCGGTTATCGGCGGGGGTCGATCTATCACGCGATCGACACGCGAGCGACGTTCTGGATCGTGCTGTCGCTGCTGATGACGAGTGTGCTTCTTCTGGGTCTCATTCGCCGGGAGCGGAAAGGCCCGGCCAATATCGGTTTCGAGAGCGCGATCATTCTCGCGCTCTATACCGGGGCCGTCGCGATCCAGACGAGTTTCGGCTGACCTGCGACCTCGTGTCCGGAACAAACCCCGACGACCGTCGTTCGCTTTTTGATGGGCAAGTCGCTGACATACAAGCTTCTCGAAGCGCACGGCGTCGATACGGATGTCGGGCAGGGGGAGGAGGTCGGCGTCACGATCGATCAGACGCTGACCCAGGATGCGACCGGCACACTGGTGATGCTCTATCTCGACGCCATGAAGCTCGATCGGACAAGCGCCGAGGTCTCGGTTCAATATGTCGATCACAATCTGATACAGGCCGATTTCAAGAATCCCGACGACCATCTGTTTCTCGAAAGCGCGTGCCGGAAGTTCGGCCTCTATTTCAGCCCGCCTGGAAACGGTGTCAGCCATCCCGTTCACATGCAGCGCTTCGGCAAGCCCGGCAAGACCCTGCTCGGGTCCGACAGCCATACGCCGGCGG
Organism: uncultured Alphaproteobacteria bacterium; assembly: GCA_963822835.1. Lineage (GTDB taxonomy): Bacteria > Pseudomonadota > Alphaproteobacteria > CAVTAV01 > CAVTAV01 > CAVTAV01. Next base: position 401,721 of record CAWGIZ010000010.1, read on the forward strand.
CCGGATCGATCGGCATGCTGGCGTTCGGGGCGGGCGGGATAGAGGTGGCCGCCGCCATTGCGGGCGAGCCGTTTTATGTGCCGATGCCGAAGGTCTGGAACGTGCGGCTCGTCAACGAACTGCCGGATTGGGTGAGCGCGAAGGACGTGATCCTCGAACTTCTGCGCCGGCACGATGTCGATGGCGGGCTCGGCTACGTGATCGAATATTCTGGGCCGGGCCTCAAGTCCCTGCGCGCCATGGACCGGCATGTCATCGCCAATATGGGCACCGAGCTTGGCGCGACGACGTCGATCTTTCCTTCCGACGATGAAACGCGCCGTTTCCTCAAGAGCGAAGGCCGGGAGGACGACTGGCGGGTGTTGGCGGCGGATGACGACGCAATTTATGACCGCGAGGAGGAAATCGATCTCGCGAAACTCGTGCCGCTGATCGCCAAGCCGTCGAGCCCCGGAAACGTCGTGCCGGTGGAGGACATCGCGGGCGAGGCAATCTATCAGGCCTATATCGGCTCATCCGCCAATCCCGGCTATCGCGACTTCGCGGTTGCCGCGCGGATGCTGGAAGGCCGGTCGGTCGCCGACGGGATCTCCTTCGACGTCAATCCGACGTCGCGGCAGCTGCTCGCCCTGCTGATCGAGGACAAGAGCCTCGAGACCCTGATCGCGGGCGGTGCGCGGCTGCATCAGGCGGGTTGCAACGGCTGCATCGGGATGGGGCAGGCGCCGGCGAGCGGAAGAAAGAGCCTGCGGACCGTGCCGCGCAATTTCCCCGGCCGATCGGGCACCCGCGAGGACGCGGTCTATCTCTGTAGTCCGGAAACCGCGACGGCGTCCGCGATCAAGGGCGTGATCACGGATCCGCGCAGCCTCAAGATAGACTATCCGAAGATCGAGACGCCGGATCTTTCGACGGCGAATATATCGCTCCTTAAAGAACCGCCGGATGAAGCCGAGTTCGAAGACGCTAGAACTCGTCACGGGCCCGAACATCAAGCCGTTGCCGAAGCTGGAGCCGCTGCCGAAAAAACTCGAGCTGCCGATCCTGCTCAAGGTCGGGACGGTATCAGCACGGACGAGATCATGCCCGCCGGCACGCGCGTCCTGCCGTTCCGAAGCAATATTCCGAAGATCTCGGAATTCGTGTTCGACGTCGTCGACGAGGACTATGTCGAACGCGCCTCGGACCACGATGCCCACGCGTGGTCGCGGGAACGAATTATGGCCAGGGGTCGAGCCGCGAGCATGCCGCGCTGGCGCCGCGCTATCTCGGTCTCAGGGCCGTGGTCGCAAAGAGCTTCGCGCGGATTCACCGGCAGAATCTGATCAATTTCGGGATCCTGCCGCTCACCTACGAGGATCCGGACGACTATGACGCGCTCGAGCCCGACCAGACCCTCGTGATCGACGATGCCGTCGATCAGCTTTCCGAGGGATCCACGCTTACGGCTCACATCGCCGAGACTGACCGAGACCTCACGCTCCGTCACGACATGTCCGAACGGCAACGCAAGCTGGTCATCGATGGCGGCCTGATCAACGTCCTCGGACACTAGATCCGCGCGCCGCCCTGCCTGAACAGGAGAAGAAGGTGGACCTCAAGAACAAGACTATCGTTGTCACCGGCGCCGCGCAGGGCCTGGGCCGGAAGATCTCCGAAATGATCGCACGGGAGGGCGCAAATCTCGCGCTGGTCGACGTCGACGAAGATAAATTGCGGGAAACGAGGAAGCTCTGTTCCGATACCGGCGGCGAAGCGCGCGATTACACTGCGGATGTGACCGAAGAGTCGGGCGTGGAGGCGCTGTTCAAGTCCGTGCGTGACGATTTCGGGCGGGTGGACGGGCTTATCAACAATGCAGGGACCAATCGCGACGCCCTGCTGGTGAAGGCCAAGGACGGCAAGGTCATGGCCAAGATGTCGGCGGAGGATTTTCGCGCGGTCATCGATGTCGATCTCGTCGGTGTGTTCCTTTGTGCGCGGGAGGCCGCCGTTCACATGATCGAAGGCGGCGAGGGCGGCGTGATCGTGAACATCTCCAGCATCTCGCGCGCCGGCAATGTCGGTCAGACGAACTATTCGGCCGCCAAGGCGGGCGTTGCCGCGATGACCGTGACCTGGGCGAAGGAACTCGCGCGCCACAAGATCCGGGTTGCCGCCATCGCGCCGGGCTTTTCCGACACGCGCATGGTGGCCAGTATTCGCGACTCCGTGCGCGACAAGATCGTCTCGGGCATTCCCCTCAAGCGGCTTGCCCAGCCCGAGGAAATCGGCGGCGCGGCGCTTTTTATCCTCCAGAACGATTATTACGACGGACGGATTCTCGAGATCGACGGCGCGCTGCGCCTCTGATCCCGCCCCTTTTGTTGACTTTGCCGGTTGCGGCCCGAATAGTCGAGTGGATGCAATTTATGGCGGGAGGGGGAGGCCATGAACGCGAAGCACGTCATTCTCAGTATTTTCGGTGCGGTGATCCTGACCGCGTTGCCGCGCGGGGCCGGAGGGGCCGCCCATGCGGCGGAAGCTTGCGACCGGCAATGCCTGTTCGGCGTGGTCGAGCAGTATCTCAACGCGATGGTGGCTCATGATCCGTCCAAGGCGCCGATCGCCAAGGGCGCGAAATTCACCGAAAACGGCCAGACGCTGACCTTGCCCGACGGGCTGTGGCGGATCGCGAGCGGTCTGCGCGACTATCGGAATCTCGTCGCCGAACCCGCGAAAGGGGCGGTCGGCGGCTTCGCGGTCGTCGAGGAGAACGGCGTCCCGGTGATTCTCGGGCTTCGGCTGCAGGTCAAGAACCGGAAGATCACCGAGATGGAGACCATCGTGCTCCGCAAGGTGGGCGGCAATTTCTCGGACCCCGACAATCTCAAGGCGCCGCGGCCGGACTTCGCCCGGATCGAACCGGCCGATACCCGGCGGTCCCGCGATGAGCTGATCCGGATTTCCAACACCTATTTCGCGGCCTTGCAGAACAACGACGGCAGTATCCACCCGCCCTTTGCCGACGACTGCGACCGCCTCGAAAACGGTGTCCGGACCACGAACAACCCTGAGTTCAAATCGTCCACGCTCACGACGAGCCCGGCCGCCATGACCTGCAAGAAGGCGTTCGGGCTCGGCTTCTACCGGGAAGACACCCGGCTCAGGGACAGGCGCTGGCTGATCGTCGATACCGAGCGCGGCGTGGTCCTCGCCGGCGTCTTCTTCGATCACGATGCGGTGCTCCGGACCTACAAGCTGACGAACGGCGAGACCGTCAACGTCCAGAAGACCTCGCCCTGGACCTGGGAGATCCTGGAGATGTTCAAGATCCATGACGGCATGATCGGCCCGGTCGAGGCCGTGGTGAACGCCGTGCCCTACGGCATGCCGCCGGGCTGGTAGGCCCCCGGTTTCCAGGCGAGCAGGTGGCTTTCGCAGATCCGGCAATCCGAGCTCCCGAATCCGCGCGCGGGCACGCTGAAGTCGGGTGAGGCTTTTAGCCGCGCGATGAGATCGCACTCGGCGCCGCCGGGCACGGCCAGTGCCCAGAGATCGGCCTTGTCGGTCAGGGAATCGATGTGCCAGTGGCGGCGCTTGCCACGGCGGAAATGGCGCGCCACGCGGGCCGCGATTCCGCCCGGCCCATAGGCGTTTCCGGCGTAGATATACCACCCGGGCGAGAATGTTTCCGGGGTCTTCCGGCGGATAGCGACCGTCGTCCGGGAAACGCGGAGCAGCAGTAAATAGGCCCCCGTCGACCGCGGCAACCGGCCCGGCTCGGCGCGGGGGTGCGGCGCCCCGTCCTCCCCGATTTCCGCGAGGGCTTTCAGCAAAGCTTCCGGTACATGGATTTCCGTCATCGCAGGCCATCATACAGAAGGCTTGCGGTAGCGCATGTCAGCCGCGATAATCCTAGCCGTGCCAACGATATGCGACATATCGTCGCGCGGTTTTTTGGGCAATCGCGACAGTTGGGAGGAGCAGTCTATATTGCCCTCCTTACAGGGCTGGTGTAGGGTCCGCGCGCGTCCGGCTGGGGCGCCCCGCGAACGTTCGATTTTCCAGGAAGGGCTGGTCAACATAATGAGACTCAAGCAAGGCATCCTTAGCGCCTGCATGACGGGTGCGACGTTCCTCTTGACGGCGGGCTCCGCGCTTGCGGCCGATCTCGGCATTGCCAAGCCCTGGGAGGTCGGTTTTCAGGCCCCCGCGAGCCCGGTCATGGTGCAGATCGAGAACTTCCATAATCACTGGTTGTTGCCGGTCGCCACGGGGATCGTGGTCCTCGTCCTCGGGCTGATGCTTTATATCTTCGTTCGCTTCAACGCCAAGGCGAACCCGGTCCCTTCCAAGACGACGCACAACACGCTGATCGAGATCATCTGGACGGTCGTTCCGGCGATCATCCTGATCGTCATCGCGGTGCCGTCGCTGAAGCTGCTCTATTTCGAAGACAAGGCCCACGACCCGGACATGACGATCAAGGCGATCGGCAACCAGTGGTTCTGGAGCTACGAATATCCCGATCAGGGTGATCTCTCCTTCGACTTCTGTCATGGTGAAGGCAGCGGATCTGAAGCCCGGCGAGCATCGTCTGCTGGCGGTCGACAATCATGTCGTCGTGCCGGTTGGCGAGAAGGTCCGCCTGCTCACGACCTCGAACGACGTCATTCACTCCTGGGCCATCCCGGCCTTCGGCGTGAAGATGGATGCGGTTCCGGGCCGGACCAACGAGACCTGGTTCGAGGCCACCGAGGAAGGCACGTTCTACGGCCAGTGCTCGGAGCTTTGCGGCAAGGATCACGGCTTCATGCCGATCGTCGTCGACGTTGTCTCCAAGGAGGCCTACCAGCAGTGGCTCACCCAGGCGAAGCAGAAATTCGCCCAGGGCGGTACGCCGAGCTCGGTCAATGTCGCGGCCACGGTTACCCCGGTTAAGAACGCATCGCCGAAGACGGCGGCTCTCGTGAAGCCCGCAGCGCCCGTTCAGGTCGCGCAGGCCGAAGCCGCCCCGGCGCGCTAAAAGATTTAGGAAAGGACGAGTTCCATGGCACACGATCACGCCGCTGCCGCTCACGGTGATCACGGACACCCCACCGGCTGGAAGCGCTGGGTCTATTCGACCAACCATAAGGACATCGGCACGATGTACCTTATTTTCTCGATCGTCTCCGGTATCATCGGCGGCGTCTTCTCCTTCCTGATGCGCGCTGAACTGGCCGAGCCGGGCCTTCAGGTTCTTCCGTTGCTGGCGGGTTCCGACGACGCCGCGCACCACCTTTTCAACGTGCTGATCTCGGGCCACGGCCTGCTGATGATCTTCTTCATGGTCATGCCGGCTCTGATCGGCGGTTTCGGCAACTGGTTCGTGCCGCTCATGATCGGGGCGCCCGACATGGCCTTCCCGCGCATGAACAACGTGTCGTTCTGGCTGCTCCCGGCCTCGCTGATCCTGCTGATCGGCTCGCTCTTCGTTACCGGAGAGGGCTCCTACAACGGCGCCGGAACCGGCTGGACGATCTATGCGCCGCTCTCCACTTACGGCGCCTACGGCCCTGCGGTGGATATGATGATCTTCGCGCTCCATCTCGCGGGCGCCTCGTCGATCCTCGGCGCGATCAACTTCATCACCACCATCTTCAACATGCGCGCGCCGGGCATGACGCTGCACAAGATGCCGCTCTTCGTCTGGTCCGTGCTGGTGACGGTCTTCCTGCTGCTGCTGGCTCTGCCGGTTCTCGCGGGCGCCATCACCATGCTGCTGACCGATCGTAATTTCGGCACGACCTTCTTCGATCCGAAGGGCGGTGGCGACCCGATCCTGTTCCAGCACCTGTTCTGGTTCTTCGGTCACCCGGAAGTGTACATCCTGATCCTGCCGGGCTTCGGCATCGTCAGCCAGGTCGTCTCGACCTTCTCCAAGAAGCCGATCTTCGGCTATCTCGGCATGGCTTACGCGATGGTCGCGATCGGCTTTGTCGGCTTCGTCGTGTGGGCGCACCACATGTATGTGGTCGGCATGGGCGTCGATCTCCGGGCCTATTTCATGATCGCGACGATGGTGATCGCGGTGCCGACCGGCATCAAGATCTTCTCCTGGATCGCGACCATGTGGGGCGGCTCGATCGAGTTCAAGACGCCGATGCTGTTCGCGCTCGGCATGATCTTCCTGTTCGTGATCGGCGGCGTGACCGGCGTCATCCTGTCGAACGCGGGCGTCGACGTGCCGCTGCACGACACCTATTACGTCGTGGCGCACTTCCACTACACCATGTCGATGGGCGCGCTGTTCTCCATCTATGCCGGCTTCTACTACTGGATCGGCAAGATGAGCGGACGGCAGTATCCCGAGACCCTCGGCAAGCTGCATTTCTGGCTGACCTTCATCGGCGTCAACCTGATCTTCTTCCCGCAGCACTTCCTGGGCCTCGCCGGCATGCCGCGCCGTATCGTCGACTATCCGGACGTCTATGCGGGCTGGAACATGGTGTCGTCGATCGGCGCCGCCGTGACGGCTCTCGGCCTGGTGGTTTTCCTTCTCGTGCTGTTCCGCACCTTCACCGCGGGCGCGAAGTGCCCGGCCAATCCGTGGGGCGAGCATGCGACGACGCTGGAGTGGACGCTGTCCTCGCCGCCGCCGTTCCACCAGTTCGAGCAACTGCCGCAGATCAAGTAGTTTGGCCTTTGGTCGCTCCGGCGCTTTGACGAAAGAGGACTTCTCTTGCCCGACTTGACGGTTATCAGTTCGGCGGTACGGCCTGCTCCCACGGAGCAGGTCGCTGCCGTGCGGGATTACTGGGAACTTCTGAAGCCCAGGGTGATGTCGCTCGTCGTCTTCACCGCCCTCGTCGGGATGCTGATCGCGCCGGGTCACGTGGATCCCGTCCTGGGCTTCAGTGCGATTCTCTGCATCGCGATCGGCGCCGGCGCGTCGGGCGCCCTCAATATGTGGTTCGATTCCGACATCGATGCGAAGATGCTCCGGACCAGCGGCCGCCCGATCCCGACGCGGCGGATCACGCGCGGCGAGGCGCTCGGCTTCGGCGTGACGCTGTCCATCGGCGCCGTGACCGTGATGGAAATGGCCGTCGGCGTTCTGCCGGCGGCTCTGCTCGCGGGCACGATTCTCTATTACGTGCTGTTCTATACGATGGGGCTCAAGCGCCGGACTCCGCAGAACATCGTGATCGGCGGCGCGGCCGGTGCCTTCCCGCCGATGATCGGCTGGGCGGCGGTCGACGGGCGGGTTGAGCCTTGAGCCGATCCTGTTGTTCGCGATCATCTTCATGTGGACGCCGCCGCATTTCTGGGCGCTCTCGCTGTTCCGCCGCGATGACTATGCCAAGGCCGGCATTCCAATGCTGCCGGTGGTCGCCGGCGAGCGCGAAACCCGCAAGCACATCCTTCTCTACAGCATTATCCTTGCGCCGCTCGCGGTGTCGCCTTTCGCGCTCGGCATGACCGGCGTGCTCTACGGCGTCGTCTCCAGCGTGCTCGGGGCCGTTCTGATGGCGCTCGCCTGGTTCGTCTGGCAGGCGCGGGACAGCGAGGACGGGTCCTACAAGGAAGCCCGGCGGTTGTTCGGCTTCTCGATCCTGTTCCTGTTCCTGATCTTCCTGGCGCTGCTCGGCGATCATGTCGTTGCTTCGGTCCTCTGAACATGCCCCTTCACGATCGCCACAAGCAGTTGCGCTGGCGCAACATAACGGTCGCGCTGATCCTGGTCGGGCTCGTGATCCTTTTCTTCCTGATCTCGCTCGCGAAGATGAAGGCCAACACGCCATGACGGGATCGCGCAATCGCATCACCGGTCTGGTGCTGGGCGGCGTGGCGATCGCCATGGTCGGGGCGGCCTTCGCCGCAGTGCCGCTTTACCGCATTCTGTGCCAGACCACGGGCTTTGCGGGTACGGCCCAGAGAGCCGACGTCGCGCCGCAGGACGCAGACGGCAATCCGTTCATGGCCCGGACCGTGAAGGTGGATTTCAACGCCAATGTGAGTCCCGATCTCGCCTGGACGTTCAAGCCGAAACAGCGGCGCATTGACGTCCGCGTCGGCGAGCCCGCGCTCGCCTATTACGGGGCAACCAATCAGACCGCCCGGCGCATCGCCGGAACGGCCACCTTCAATGTCACGCCCGCCAAGGCCGCGGCCTATTTCTACAAGGTCGAATGCTTCTGCTTCAGCGAGCAGGTGCTGGGGCCGGGCGAATCGGTGGATATGCCGGTGAGTTTCTTCATTCACCGGAATTTCGCCGATGATCCGCATATGAAGGATGTAAAGACGATCACTTTATCCTATACCTTCTTCCGCACGGAGGGGCTGGCTTCCGCCCGTCCGGAACGGAGCGAAGGACCGAACCAGATTTGACGACACAGGGTTAGTTCCGCATAGCCGGGAGATGGGACGTTATGGCTGACGCACACGCTAAAAATCACGATTATCATTTGGTCGATCCGAGCCCGTGGCCGGTGGTCGCTTCCATCAGCGCCCTCGTCACCACCGGCGGCGCCGTGATGTGGTTCCATGGCGGCACCATCTGGGTGATGGTCGATCGGCCTGCTGATGCTCGCCTATATGTTCTTCTCCTGGTGGCGCGACGTCATCCGCGAGGGCGAATACAAGGGCGATCACACGCCGGTCGTGCAGCTCGGCCTGCGCTACGGCATGGCGCTGTTCATCGCCTCCGAGGTGATGTTCTTCGTCGCCTGGTTCTGGGCCTTCTTCAACGCCTCGCTGTTTCCGAAGGAAGCGATCGGCGGCGTCTGGCCGCCCAAGGGCGTCGAGACCCTCGATCCCTGGCATCTGCCCTTCGTCAACACGCTGATCCTGCTGCTCTCCGGCACGACCGTGACCTGGGCGCACCATGCGATGCAGGAAGGTGACCGCCAGGGCCTGATCCAGGGCCTGATGGTGACCGTGCTGCTGGGCCTCTCCTTCACCTCGGTCCAGGCCTACGAGTACGCGCATGCCGCGTTCCACTTCAAGGACGGCATCTACAGCTCGACCTTCTACATGGCGACCGGCTTCCACGGCGCCCATGTGATCATCGGCACGATCTTCCTGCTCGTCTGCCTGTTCCGGGCGATCGCCGGGCATTTCAAGCCGGAGCATCATTTCGGCTTCGAGGCGGCGGCGTGGTACTGGCACTTCGTCGACGTGGTGTGGGTGTTCCTGTTCTTCTGCATCTATATCGGGATCTTCGAGCTCCCGGCAAAGATGGGCTGATCCGAGTGACCGAGGAGCGAGACTATCCACTCCAGCCGATCTGGAAAGTCTCGCTCCGGTCCCGCTGCCCGCGCTGCGGCGAGGGCCATCTGTTCAAGGGGTTTCTGGACGTCCGGCCCGCTTGCGACGTTGCGGGCTCGATTTCACCGAGGTCGATACCGGCGACGGCCCGGCGGTCTTCGTCATCTTCGCCGTCTGCATCCTGATGGGAGCCGGGGCCTTGTGGCTCGAGTTCACCTATGCGCCGCCGTTCTGGGTCCATATGGTGATCTGGATTCCCTTCATTCTGATCTTCGGCATCGGCCTCTTGCGGCCGTTCAAGGCCGCGTTGGTGGCGCTTCAATACAAATATCAGGCGCGGCCCGGCGAGCTGGACGTTTGACGTCATGACCGCGGCCGGCGCATGCGCGAGCTGCCGCGTGAGCCCTTACCGCCGGCTGCTCTGGCCGACCGTCTTCACGATTCCGGCGCTCGCCCTTCTGATCGGTCTCGGCATCTGGCAGGTCCAGCGCCTGCATTGGAAGGAAGGCCTCCTCGCCCATATCGATGCGCAGATGCGTGCGCCCGCCGTGGAACTGCCGGCCAAGATCGACGATCCCGCTTCGTGGGAGTATCGCCGCGTCAGGGTCACGGGCCATTATCAGAACGACAAGGAACTCTATCTCTACGCGACCGGCCCCGACGGCGACGCCGGCTATCTGGTGCTCACGCCGCTCGTGCGCGCGGAAGGGCCGCCGGTTCTGATCGATCGCGGCTGGGTGCCGGAAAAACTCAAGGATCCCGCGACACGGCAGCCGAAGGCAACAGGAGGGCGAGGTCGAGATCGAAGGAATCGCGCGGATTTCCGGCGGGGCGGGGCCGTTCACGCCGGCCAACGAGCCCGCGAAGAACCAGTGGTTCTCAGCGGGATTTCGCGCCAGATGTCCAAGGCCGTCGGCGAGGACCTCGCGCCCGTCATGGTCGATCGCGACAAGGCGCCGCTCCCGGGCGGCTGGCCGCTTGGGCGGCCAGACCCGGATCGATATCCCGAACAACCACTTGGAATATGCGGTAACCTGGTTCGGCTTCGCCTATGCCCTGCTCGTCATCTTCGCGATCTATGCGCGGCGGGCGTCAAAGCCGCCAAAGGCGACGCCGCCGCCTGATCTTGCCTATTGCCCGGGCCGCGAGCTAGGGTAGCCCGCCTTCCGGCATAGTGCCGGGAACGCTATTCGGGAGGAAATCGGGGCGTGACCAACCGTCTTTCCTATATCAGCACGCGGGGCGCGGCTCCGGTGCTCGATTTCGACGACGTGCTGCTGACCGGGCTCGCCCGCGACGGCGGGCTCTATGTTCCCGACGCTGGCCCGAGTTCGACCGGCCCGATATCGCGGCGCTTGCGGGGCCTGGAGTATTCAGACGCCGCAACGCGCATCCTGGCGCCGTTCGTCGCCGGCAGCCTGGACGAGCACAGAACTCTGTCGATCTGACCCGGGACGCCTATGCCGGCTTCGATCACGCCGCGGTCGCACCGCTGAGCCAGATCGGCGCCAATGAGTGGATTCTGGAGCTCTATCACGGCCCGACGCTCGCCTTCAAGGATCTGGCGCTCCAGCTCGTCGGCCGGATGTTCGACGCGGTGCTGAAGAAGCGCGGCGAGCGGATCACCGTGGTCGGCGCGACCTCGGGCGATACGGGCTCGGCCGCGATCGAGGCCTGCCGCGACCGGGACAATGTCGACATCTTCATGCTTCATCCCGCCGGCCGGGTCTCGGAGGTGCAGCGCCGCCAGATGACGACGGTTCAGTCGTCGAACGTCCACAATATCGCGCTCGACGGCACCTTCGACGACTGCCAGGCGATGGTGAAGAGCCCTGTTCGGCGACCACGAGCTCCGCGACCGGCTGCATCTCTCGGCGGTGAATTCGATCAATTGGGCCCGGGTCGCGGCGCAGACGGTCTATTATTTCACCGCGGCGGTCTCGCTCGGCGCGCCGGACCGCAAGGTCGCCTTCTCGGTCCCGACCGGCAATTTCGGCGACATCTATGCCGGCTATGTCGGCGGCGCAAGATGGGCCTGCCGGTCGAGCGGCTCGTTATCGCGACCAATGTCAACGATATCCTGGTCCGCAGCCTCCAGACCGGCGCGTTACGCCGTATCGGAGGTCACGCCGACCATGAGCCCGAGCATGGACATTCAGGTCTCGAGCAATTTCGAACGGCTGCTGTTCGATCTCTATGACCGTAGACGGCGACGCCATCGCCGGGCTGATGGGCGACCTTTCGCAGACCGGGGCTTTCGAAATCGATCGCGACCGGATCGAGAACGCGTCCGCGCTGTTCCGTGCGGCCGAGGTCAGCGAGGAGGATACGCTGGCCACCATGGCCGCGCTTCACCAGTCCACGGGACGGCTGATCGATCCGCATACCGCCGTCGGCATCGCCGCAGGGCGCCGCGAACGGCCGGATGCCGCGGTGCCGATGGTTCATCTCTCGACCGCACATCCGGCCAAATTCCCGGATGCGGTGGAACGCGCGACGGGCGTGCGGCCCGCGCTCCCCGCCCATCTCGAGGATCTTCTGGACCGGCCGGAGCGTTTTGACCGGCTCGCTAATGATATGGCAACCGTGAAGCACTATATTGAGGCCAGATCGAGAGCCGCATGACAGTACGCATTACCAAACTAAACAACGGGTTGACCGTTGCCACGGACGCGATGCCGTCGCTCAAGAGCGCGGCGATCGGGATGTGGGTGAATGTCGGGGCGCGCCACGAACCGGCCGCGCTCAACGGCGTCTCGCACATGCTCGAACATATGGCCTTCAAAGGAACCGAGCGCCGGTCCGCGCGCGGCATCGCCGAGGAGATCGAGGCGGTCGGCGGGCACCTGAATGCCTATACCTCCCGCGAGCACACGGCCTATGTCGCCCGGGTGCTGTCGGCCGACGTGCCGCTCGCGGTCGATATCATTGCGGACATCTTGCAGAATTCGGTGTTCGACGAGACCGAGCTCGAACGTGAGCGCCATGTCATCCTGCAGGAGATCGGCCAGGCGCTCGATACGCCCGACGACCTCGTCTTCGACAATCTTCAGGAGATCGCCTATCCGGCGCAGGCACTGGGCCGCACCATTCTCGGCACGCCCGACCGGGTGCGCGGGTTCCGCCGCGACGATCTGGCGTCCTATATGTCCGCGAATTACCGCGGCCCCACCATGGTGCTGGCGGCAGCGGGCGGGGTCGATCACGACGCGCTGGTCGCGCTCGCCCAGAAGCAGTTCGGCGGTCTCCGGAATGGCGGCGCGGTTGCCCACGAGCCCGCGCGCTATGTCGGTGGCGACCATCGCGTCGAGCACGATCTGGAGCAGGTCCATCTGCTTCTCGCCTTCGACGGCGTCACCTACGACGACCCGGATTTCTATGCCATGCAGGTCTATGCCACGCTGCTCGGTGGCGGCATGTCCTCCCGGCTGTTTCAGGAAGTGCGCGAGATTCGCGGCCTTGCCTATTCGATCTATGCATTCGCCGCCTCCTATGTCGATACCGGCCTGTTTGGCGTCTATGCCGGTACGGGCGAGGCGGATGTCACGGAACTCGTGCCCGTGATCGCCGAGGAACTCGCGAAACCGGTTCAGGGTGTGAGCGAGGATGAAGTCGCGCGCGCCCGCGCGCAGCATAAGGCCGGCACGCTAATGTCGCTCGAAAGCTCGTCCTCGCGCGTCGAGCAACTGGCCCGCCAGCTCCTCATCTTCGGCCGGCCGATTCCCCTGGACGAAGTCGTCGCCAAGATCGACGAAGTCGATGCGGCGGCGATCCGGCGGGTCGCCGAACGGGTGATTTCCTCCGCCACGCCGAGCCTCGCCGCGATTGGACCGTTAAGCCGGCTCGAATCTTATGATAGACTGAAGGCGAGATTCGGCGAGTCGAGTTGAATGCCCCCGAGGGGCCGGGGCCTCGACCGTAGAGGGGCGTAATATCATGGGTTTAGGGCTTGTCGGCAGATCGCCTCGTCAGGATGGCGTGACGATCCTCAAGGGTGAACGCGTCACGTTGCGGGCACCGATTCTCGAAGATTATGAAGAATGGGCCGCGCTGAGGGAGACCTCGCGGGATTTTTTGACGCCCTGGGAGCCGACCTGGGCCAGCGACGAGCTTTCCAAGGCCGCGTTCAAGCGCCGGCTGCGTCTGTACAGCGCCGACGCGCGCGACGGATCCGGCTTCGCCTTCTTCATCACGCGCAGCAACAACTCTGCGCTGGTGGGCAGCATCACTCTTTTCGGCGTTACGCGGGGCGTCAGCCTGTCGTCTTCTGTCGGCTATTGGCTCGGACGTTCCTATGCCGGGCGCGGCTATATGAGCGATGCGCTGAAGACGATCATGCCGTTCGTGTTCGACGGTCTCGGCCTGCACCGGCTCGAAGCCGCCTGCATCCCCGACAACGAGTCGAGCCGGCTGTTGCTCCTGCATAACGGCTTCCGGCAGGAGGGCTATGCCCGGCAGTATCTCAAGATCAACGGCCGCTGGCGCGACCATCTGCTGTTCGCGCGCCTGGAAACCGATCCGCCACTGAGATAGTCACTCCTTCCCGCGAGCATCGAGGCCATAAAAAAGGCCGGGGCTATCGCCCCGGCCTGAAAGTCCGTGATTCTTTCGCTGTTTAGAAGTTGTAGCCCAGCTGAAGGCCCCATTCGCGAGGCCGTCCACGGACGACGTTGAGCGAGGAGCGGGGTGCCGCGCCGACACCGGAGCCCGGCCCGCCCTGGTCCCAGTAACCGCCGCCGAAGCGGGTCGAGTAGCTGGCATAGGTCTTGTCGAGCAGGTTGTTGACGAAGAAGGTCAGGCCGATCCGCTTGTCCTCCGTCGTCCACCGCACCTGCGCGTTGACCAGGCCATAGCCCGGCTGCTTGTAGGTCGAATCGCCGACGCTGGTCGGGTGGGTCTGCTGGGAGCCGGTATAGGTCCAGTTCGCACTGAAGCCGATATCGCCCACGTTATTGATCGGCAGGTTGTAGAGGGCGCCGACGCTGAAGCTCGGGGAGGCCGGATCCGGGAAGAGATACGGCCCGCTGTTCGCCACCGGGTCCTTCAGCTTGTAGTCGGTGATACCCGCCGTGCCCTGGATCGAGAAGTTGTCCGTGACCGCGAACTGGGTGTCGAATTCGAAGCCGTAGGTATCGACGTCACCCGAATTGACGATCGCGATCCGGAATCCGATCGGACAGGCCGTCGGCCCTTCCGAAACGCAGGAGACCTGACGGGCCGCCTGACGATTGCTCCAGAACATATAGAAGAACGGTCGGGTTGATCCGCAGCCGGCCGCCGAGCCATTCGGTGCGGGCGCCCGCTTCGAGATTGATCACCTTCTCGGGCGGCACGGAGCCCACCACGTAGGAGGTGTAAGCGACGCCGCTCGTGCTGACGGAGGCAGGAACGGATGCCGTTGTCGGGGTCATGGCGCCGGCCCGATAGGCTTTCGAGGCGGTCGCGTAGATCATGAAGCCCTTGGTGAAGTGATAGTCCAGCGTGCCGCGCCAATCGACCGCGGTCCAGTGATCGCGGTTGGTCGCCGTGGTCGAGGTTCCCGAGAAGGGAATGAAGTTCGCCGAGGCCTTAGCCGTGGTCGTGACGTATTTCTTGTCATAGGCGAAGCGCACGCCGCCGGTGAGATTCAACTGATCCGTGATGTGCCACGTCGCATTGTTGAACCAGCCGAAAGAGGTCGACTTCTGGGTCGTGTTGGTGTCGTTCGTGATGAACAGGCCGGCGTCGCCGTCCCCGTTGGCGGAACCGCCCGCCGGGGAGTAGGTGCTGGTGCCGCGCCGGGTGAGATCGTAGCCATAAGAGAAGGAATTCTCATGGAAGTAGTTCACGCCGGTGATGAAATCCACCTTGTTGTCGAACAGCGACGCGTTCAGCTGGAATTCCTGCGACAGGACCTTCGACTTGTTGTTGTCCGGCCGGATTTCAAAGCCGAGCTGCTGCCAGCTGGTGATGCCCTTGTGGTTCATCTCGGCATAGCCGGTCGTCGAGGTCAGCTTCCAGGTGTCGCTCAGACTCCACTCGATATTCGCGTCGCCCTGGGTGTATTTCGAATTGTTGCTCAGCGCGCAGGCGTCGCTCCAATCCGGGTTGAAATCGTCGATCAGGCAGATGTCCGGCATGGTGAAGTCGTCGAGCACGATGCGCGGGTCGTTATAGGCGGCGATCGGCGCCTGGCCGTCGGCCTTGAAGGCGTCCGAAAGCCAGTCGGCGTAGTTGCCCTGCACGATGCCCTCGATGCCGGGACGCATATCGAAGGTCACGACGTCCTGCGGCGAGCCGTCCGATTTCGAATCGCTGTACAGGAAGCCGAGCGTGATCGAGAAGTCGGTCGACGGGGTGAATTTCGCCTGCGCGTGACCGACCCAGTCCTCGTAGCCGCCCAGCATCTGGGTGCCGCGGCGGACATAGCCGTCCTCGTTCAGATAGCCGCCCTGAAAGCGAAACGCGAGCTGATCGTTTACCGGGACGTTGACCATGGTCGAAATGTCGTGGCGATCGAAATTGCCGCCGGTGACCTTGACATAGCCTTCGTATTCGGAGCTCGGTTGCTTGGTGAACATGCGGATCGCGCCGCCGGTGCTGTTGCGCCCGAAAAGCGTGCCTTGCGGCCCGCGCAGCACTTCGACGCGTTCCATGTCCAGCACCTTGAAGATCGAGCCGTTGGTGCGCGGGACATAAATGCCGTCGAGATAGAGGCCGACGCCGCGTTCGCCCAGGCCGCCGTTGCCGCCGGAAATGCCGCGGATCATGAAGGTCGGCTGATTGTTGCCCGAACCGCGCGAGCCCTGGATCGACAGGTTAGGCGCGAACCGGGAAAGGTCCTGAAGGTCCTCGATACCTTGAACCTGCATGGCCTCCGTCGTGAACGCCAGAATGGAAATAGGCGTGTCCTGAATGCTCATGGCGCGGCGTTCGGCCGTGACCGTGATGATCGGAAGTTCCCCGGTGCTCCCAATGGCAGCCAGGGCGGAAGCCGATATGGAAACCAACGGCAGCGAGAGCGCCGTGGTAGCCAATAACGATGTCAGTCTAGTTTTCCTGAACATTACAATCCCCTTTGAATGTTCCAATTTGCAAATAACAGCCAGCCACTGCGCAAACGCGCAGCATTACGCACAGACACTTTCGTGCGTGCGGTCGGTCAAAAAGTTATCTAGCGAGAGTCCCCGCCTCGAGTTCGTTCGTCGTTTCTTGATGTTTATTGGAGATTTCCAGCTCTTAAATCTCGCGCGAAAGCATATAGATTGAATATTCAACTAACAAGCGTTGTTAATCGAGCGCTTGGCACTCGTTATTGGACGAGATCTGGCGCCCAATTCTGCAATTAATCCGTTGAAATATAGGGGGCCCTTCATTCCCGAGAGGCGTTGGTCGGGAATGCAGGAGATTGATACATCCACTCACAGGGATATGCAGGGCGACGCAACTGCGGCTGGATGCGTCTGTCGGAACGGCTGCCTCTGAGCCGGCGTTCGCGGCGCGCCGAGGGCTTTTGTCGTAGGACAAAAAGAAAGGGGCGCCCTGATAAGGGCGCCCCAAGAGCATAGGAACTGACTTGCGTCTAGTAGCGATAGGTGGCCGTCAGACCGATCGTGCGCGGACGATAGGTCGAACCCTTGGTGTCGTAGTAATACGAACCGTAGGTCGTGCAGGCCGCATCGCGGCAGTTGTACCGGCCGCCGAGTGTGTTCGGCACCATCTTGTCCTCGTTGAACAGGTTGTCGGCGAACACTGAAACCTCGAGGTTGTTGAAGGTGGCTCCGGCGCGCACCGTCACATAGCTCATCGCCGGCGTCGTGAAGAAGTCCGGAGAATAGCTCGGCGTGCCCGGACCGCCGGTGTTGTGGTACTTGCCGACATACTGATATCCGCCCAGGACATAGGCCATCGTGTCGTTGAACAGGTTGAAGTCGTATCGAACATTGACGTTGCCCTGCCAGCCGGGGATGCCGGCCAGCTTGTCGCCGGCGACGACCAGTGTCCGGCCAACCACACCCGTCTGGGAAACGATCGTCTGGGCGTAGTGGGCGTCGGTATAGGATCCGGCGAACGAGACATTCAGATTGTCGGTAACGGCGACACTGCCCTGGAAGTCGAAGCCCTGGCTGACCGCCTTGCCGATGTTCTGCGTGTAGGTGAAGACGCAGGACGGCAGGATGTACGGGGTCTGCGGCTTGTTCCAGTTTACGTAGAACGCGCTCGCGGAAATCCGCGCCCGGCCGCCGATGCCGATCTTGGCGCCGCCTTCGTAGCTCCATACCGAATCCGAACCGTAAGTGACCGGGGTCTCGGTGATGCCGAGAGCCGCGAGATCGGCCGCGCACTGGTTCGGGTTGGCCTGGCTCTGAATGCCGCCCGCACGGTAGCCTTTGGCCGCCGTCACGTAGAACAGGTCGTCATCGTTCAGCTGATAGGACAGCGACGCCTTCGGCGTGACCGGCGTTTCCTTGATCTTACCGGTCAAGGGATGGCCGGCATCGAAAGCAAACGGCAGGAGAAGTCCGTGCGTGTAGGAGGTGTAGTCGATCTTGGACCGCGTCCACCGAAGGCCCGCCGTCGCCTTCAGTTTCTCGGTGATGTTGTAGTTTAGCTCCGCATAGCCGGCGAGTTCGTTCTCCTTCAGGGTCTGGGCGGTGCCGATCTGATCGTTGGTGGCGATTTCCGCGGCCGAGTGAGCCGGGGAGAAGATCTGGGGATGTCCGAGCAGGACTTCCTGCAGTGCCGAGCGGTTTTCCGGCGCGGTGTTCGCCGAGTCCGTCGTGGCGTCGTTGTAATAGATGCCCGCCACCCAGCTGAAGGGGCTGTCTGAGTAGTTCGACGAGAACCGCAATTCTTCCGAATAGGCGTCGCGGTTGGCGTGGAAGAAATAGTAGCCGAAGAACACGCCGTTTTGGCCGACGTCATGCATGATCGACGAGTCGGTCAGATAGCTGTAGCCGCCGGTCGCGAGGGTGTTCAGCGTTTCCGTGTAGGTCAGCTGAAGATTGCCGCGCGACTTGTCGTGCACATAGGAGGTGACGGACTTGATCAGAACCGGCCCGGCATCGATGTCGATCGTGAGGCTTGGCAGCAACAGGGACGAAATGCGGGGCGCCTTCTCGGGATAAAGTGGCCCGACATAGCTGTCGCCTACCAGGGTGTTCACGATGGTGTCGTATTTGCCTAGTTTGACCGGCCCGTAGGTCTGGGCGGGATAGATGTACACGTTCTGGCCGAGATAGCCCGGAACATTCGTGTAGACGCCAGCCGCCGTCGGAGCGGTATATCCTGCGGGCAGCAGGCCATTGCCACCGAGCGGGGCGTAGGTGCCATTTGGGTTTTGCAACGTCGCGACCGGCGCCGTCGTATACTGCGGGATGTCGTTGTAGATCAGGTTCTGGTCGTGTTGGTTTTCCCGTGAGAAATAGACCGACGGGGTCACCTTTACGGTCGCATTCGGCTCGAACCGCATGGCCAGACGATACGCCTGGGTGTCCGTGCTGTTGGTGTCCTTCGCGACGATGTCGCTCGGATCGCGCCAGTTCACGTGGTTGATCCAGCCAGCCTGGTAGCGGCCCCAGGCGCTCGCCCGGAAACCGATCTTGTCCTGAAGGAGCGGGCCGCCGATGGCCGCGCCGGCCTCATAGCCCGTGCCGCCCTTGTAGGTCGAGTTCACCTCGCCCTTGGCATAGCCGCTGAAGTGGTCGAGGCTCGGCTGCGGCGTGATGAAGCGAATCGTGCCGCCCTCGGAAGAGCCGCCATACAGTGTGCCCTGCGGACCTTTGAGAACCTCGATGCGCTCCAGATCGAAGATCTGCGGCAGATACACACCGCCGCCGGTCGAGATACCGACGAGATTGCGGGTCTGCATCGCCGTGTCGTCGAGATAGATGCCGGTGGTTGCCGCGCCGATCGTGGAAACGACGCCGCGGATCGAGATGTTGCGGCCGGTCGGGCCGTTCGCCGTGATGCGAAGGGCCGGCACCAGGCGCGACAGATCCTCGCCGCTCTTGATGTTCAGATCATCGAGCTGCTTTTGGGGCAACGCGTTGATGCTCATGGCCACTTTGTTGATGGACTCGGCTTCGCGGCGGGTTGCCGTCACCAGCACTTCCCCGATCGTATCGGCCGCCGATGCGGCTTCGACCAGGACCGGCACGGTGAGTGCCGTGGATACCATCAGGACTGCGAGTTTTTTGTATCGAGACATTCTTCATTACCCCCTCTTCAAGTAACGACCGGTTGCCGCGCGTTGACACAAAGATGCCAACGAGCGCTCGCACGGAGCGTTCTGTTTCAGATTCGCGGTTTGCGAGAGTTCCCGCCCTCAGTTCGAAATGCGTTGTTGTTAGTCTTGGAGATCACGGTTTCTCACGATCTCGTGAACAAGATTATATATTGAGACTTCAACACACAAGGGTTGTTCCAGCTGAAATAGTGCAGCCGTTGCGCTTAGTCCGACCGTGTGACTAAAAAGCCATAGTCGGCTGTCTATGTCAGGGAATTCGGGGCGGGATCAGGGGTGTCAGGCGTGGCCGATGTCACTTGAAAGCATTGACACATCCACCCCGATCTTGGACATCGCGCGCGACCATTTCTGGTTCAGCTCGGTGTTGAAGATGAGTTCGTCATCCGCTTCCGTGTGCAGCCAGCCGTTCATCTGGATCTCTTGTTCGAGCTGACCGGGCCCCCAGCCCGCACATCCGATCGCGAGCAGGGCGTGGGAGGGGCCCCGGCCTCGTGCGATGGCCTTCAGAATATCGACGGTGGCTGTCAGCGCGATGGTTTCCGAGATGATCAGCGTGGATTCCTGCACGTAATCTGCCGAGTGCAGCACGAAGCCACGGCCTTCCTCGACCGGTCCGCCGGAATGGACGACGATGTCCCGGGCGGGCTTGTCGACCGTGATGTCGAGTTGGCTGAGCAGTTGGGGAAAGGTGATCGAATTGAGCCGGCGGTTGATCATGATGCCGAGAGCGTGCTCCCGGTCGTGGGCGCACATATAGATCACGGCGCGGGAAAACCGTTCGTCGCCGATTGTCGGCGTTGCCAGAAGTAGCTGGCCCTCGAGATAACCGCCTCTCTTGGCGTCGCTGAAACGCTTCGACCAGTCGCTCATGAGGATAAAGATGGCTCTAATCACGGCGGTTCACAAGGGCCGACGCGCCGATTATCGGCAAGGCCTCTTCGCGTGCCATGTGATCGCGAACCATGTGCATCTAGGCAGAGCGGGTCAAAAGCGCTAAATCTGTCGGGCGGTTTCTTTCGGGGCGGGTGCGCGGCCAGCCGGTTCGCTGTCCCCCGGTCCGTCCATCGACCACTCAGCCGATCAATTTAGCCCATCAATAAAGCCAAGAGGATGCCATGCCGATCAAAGTTGGAGACAAGATTCCTGAAGCCAAGCTGACACGCATGACGGCGGACGGCCCGGCGCCGATCACCACGTCGGAACTGTTCGGTGGCAAGAAGGTCGTTCTGTTCGCGGTCCCCGGCGCCTTCACGCCGACCTGCTCGGCCAAGCATCTGCCCGGCTTCGTAACCAAGGCCGACGAGTTGAAGGCCAAGGGCGTGGATACCATTGCCTGCGTGTCCGTCAACGACGTGTTCGTGATGAACGCCTGGGGCAAGGATCAGCACGCCGACGGCAAGGTCGATGATGCTCGCAGACGGCAACGGCGAGTTCACCAAGGCCATGGGCCTGGAGCTCGACGGCTACGGTTTCGGCATGGGCAAGCGCAGCCAGCGCTATTCGCTGATCGCCGAGGACGGCGTGGTCACCAAGCTGAATGTCGAGAAGCCGGGCGCCTTCGAGGCCTCCTCGGCGGAAACGGCGCTGAGTCAGCTCTGAGGCTCGTTACACGGTAGAGACGAAAAGGGGCCTGTGAGGCCCCTTTTTTGTTCAGCGATAATCGGCCATGCCGCGATTGGCGAGACCGTCGGCGCGCTCGTTGCCGTCGTGGCCGGCATGGCCCTTGACCCAGACCCATTGCACGTCGTGGGTTTCGAGCTCGGCCTCGAGCGCCTGCCAGAGATCGACATTCTTCACCGGCTTCTTGTCGGCGGTGCGCCAGCCATTGCGCTTCCAGTTCTTGATCCAGCTCGTTATGCCGTTCTTCAGATACTGGCTGTCGGTATGAAGCCGGATCTTGCAGGGCCGTTTAAGGGCCTTCAGCGCCTCGATCGCGGCGGTCATTTCCATGCGGTTGTTGGTGGTCTCGGCGGTCGCCGCCCCACAGTTCCTTCTCGCGGTCGCCCATTTTGAGCAACGCGCCCCAGCCGCCGGGGCCGGGATTTCCGGAGCATGCGCCATCGGTATAGATGTCGACCGTCTGGGATGCCGCCATTACAGAAGCCCGTAGGCGGCGGGGCCGGTTACGCTGCGGTGGAAGCGCTGGCGGAAGAGATATTCGCGCGGGTCCTTGACCTTCACGAGCGCGCCGTCGACCCGGTTCAGCCAGTCGTAGAGTCGTCGTCAGCAGAAACCGCATCGCCGCGCCGCGCGCCAGGAGGGGCAGCGCCTCGAGCTCGTCGTCCGATAGCGGCCGTACGGCCCGGTAGGCGGCGAGCATGTTGTGCGCCTTGGTGACGTTGAACGACTTGTCGGCCTCGAAGCACCAGGCGTTGAGGCAGACCGCGATGTCATAGGCGAAGAAGTCGTTGCAGGCGAAATAGAAGTCGATCACGCCCGAGAGCTTGCTCCCGAGGAAAAACACGTTGTCCGGAAACAGGTCCGCATGAATGACGCCCTTCGGCAGGCTCTTGGGCCATTCGGCTTCCAGCGTCGCCAGTTCGTCCCGGAGCTCGGTTCCGAGGCCCTCGAGGAAATCGTCCGCATGAGGTGCACAGGCGTCGAACAGGCTGCGCCAGCCGGAGAGCGACAGGTTGTTGGCGCGCGACTTCTCGAAGCCCCGACTGGCGAGATGCAGCCGCGCCAGCCCCGTACCGACCTCCCGGCAATGATCCGCGCCGGGATGATGCAATCGACATGCCGTTCAGAAAGGTGATGATCGCCGCGTGGCGATTGCACAGGGTCCGGAGCGCCTGGCCGTCCCGTCCGTGCACGGGAACGGGGCAGGGAAAGCCTCGGCCCGCGAGATGGTCCATCAGCCCCAGAAAATACGGCAGGTCGTCGCTGTTCACGCGCTTTTCGTAGAGCGTGAGGATGTAGTTCCCGGCTTCGGTCTGAAGCAGGTAGTTGGAGTTTTCGACGCCCTCGGCGATGCCCTTGAACGCCGTCACGGCGCCGAGGTCGTAATCCGCCAGAAAGGCGGCGAGGTCATCTTCGTTGACTTCTGTGTAGACGGCCATGGCCTTGGAAATTGTCCCGCGCCGGTCAGGCGGTCAAAGCGGCAGGAAGCTTGAACTGGATATTTTCGTCGGTCGTTCGCACTTCTTCGATCGAAACGTCATAGCGCTCGCGGAACGCTTTCAGCACTTCCTGGACCAGGATTTCGGGCGCCGACGCGCCGGCGGTGATACCGACCGTTTGCAGGCCGTCGAGCCGCCGCCAGTCGATATCCTTCGCCCGCTGCACCAGGAATGCCTCGCTGCCTTCCTTGGCCGCGACCTCGACAAGCCGCATGGAATTGGATGAATTGGGAGCGCCGACCACGACCAGCGCCTCGCAGTTCCGGGCGATAGCCTTTACGGCTTCCTGCCGGTTGGTGGTGGCGTAGCAGATGTCTTCCTTCTTGGGCGCGACGATATCGGGGAAGCGCTCCTTGAGCGCGGTGACGATTTCTGCCGTGTCGTCGACCGACAAGGTGGTCTGGGTGATATAGGCGAGGGGCTCGTTGCCCGGAACCTCGACCGTTTGGGCGTCCTCGACGTCCTCGACGAGGGTGATGCGGCCCTCGGGCAGCTGGCCCATGGTGCCGACGACCTCCGGGTGGCCGGCATGGCCGATGAGAATGATGTGGCGCCCGGCTTCCTCGTGGCGTTCGGCCTTGCGGTGAACCTTGCTCACCAGCGGGCAGGTGGCGTCGAGATAGAGCATGTTGCGGGACACGGCATCGGCCGGAACGGATTTGGGAACACCATGCGCGGAGAACACCACGGGCGCGTTCTGCGGCACTTCGCTCAGTTCCTCGACGAAAATGGCCCCGGCGGCCTCCAGTTCCTCGACGACAAAGCGGTTATGGACGATCTCGTGGCGCACATAGACCGGCGCGCCGTATTTCTTCAGCGCCTCGCGCACGATCTGGATGGCCCGGTCGACGCCGGCGCAAAAGCCCCGCGGACTGGCGATCAGAATTTTCAGTGCCGGCTTGCCCATCATCTTGCCTGTTTCTTGCGGGCCAAGATGTTCCCGGCGGCTTTCCAAGACGTTTACGACCACGTGCTTTCCGTTCTTGTGCTCACAGTTCCGGTTACCTAGTATGGGCGCCAAGTTCCCAAGGCCCGGTGCCGGGGATAACGACCCCGCGAACGCACCGCATATTTGTCATCCGCACGCATGGGGAGCAAGACCTAAATCTGGCGCCAGAGCTAAGGTAACCTCTAGGCGATAACAGAGTTCTCCTCGACAAGGTCACGATATTCACAAGAGATGATTACCATGCGCGTTATCGGCCCGATCGGCGATTGCCTTGGTGGCCCTGGCAAGTCTCGCACTTGCAGGTTGCGGGACCAAGACGGAGAAATATCAGACCGCAATCCGCGACTGCCCGACCGTTTCGGTCCTGGGCAATACCGGCACCGTCACCAGATTCGGCGCGGGCGGCCCCTCTTCGGGCCCTTACACGTTCCGCAGCGATATCTCCGGTCTGCAGCATCAAATGCGACCGTGAGCGCAAGAACGTCGAAATCAAGATGTCGTTCCTCGAAGTCGCCTCGCGCAACGACGGCGTAACGCAGAGATCGGTGGATTTCCCGTTCTTCATGGCGGTGATGTATCGCGGCAAGATGATCGACAAGAAGATCTTCTCGAGCAAGTTCGATTTCGCCGATGGCGAGAAAAGAAAGGCGATCGTCGAATCCTTCAAGACCACCCTCTTCTTCAATCGGGAGAGCCTGAGCACGAAGGATCAGGAGACGGCAGCGCAAACGGCGCCGGGAGGATCCGAATGTGAGGCCCGCGGGTCGATCACCCAGCTCGCGGACTATGAGGTTCTCATCGGCTTCCAGCTCTCCAAGGACGAGCTCGAATACAACGTCTTCCAGTGAGACGGCCCGCCTCGGGAATCCGGCATGACTGAAGCCTTCTATTCCAAAGAGCATCAATGGGTCCGGCTCGAGGGAACGACCGCGCGTGTCGGCATCACTGATTTCGCGCAGTCGAGCCTCGGCGACGTGGTCTATCGTCGAGCTGCCGGCGCTCGGCACTACGCTTCGACAAGGGCGAGCAGGCGGCGGTGGTCGAATCCGTCGAAGACCGCGAGCGAGGTCTATACGCCCATCGCCGGGACGGTCAGCGCGGTCAATACGGCGCTCGGGCCGAAGCCGGAACTGGTCAACAGCGATCCGGCCGGCGCGGGCTGGTTCTTCACGCTGGAGGTCGCACGGCCGCCCGATTATGCGGGTCTGATGACCGCGGCGGCTTATGCGGATTACGTGAAGACGCTCGAATAGGCCGCTTCCGCGGTATCGAGGCTCGATCGGACACAAAAAAAGACCGCCGAAATCCGGCGGTCTTTTTTATGTCTATCGAGCGCCGGGGCTAGTTCAGCTTGCCGGGAAGATCCTTGATCGCCCGGTCGATCAGCGCGTTGGCGTGCGATGCGTCCAGACTTTCGGCGATCAGCCTTCTCGGCGGCTGCGACGGCCACGTCGACGGCCGCGCGGCGAACTTCGCGCAGAGCGGTCGCTTCCGGCCTGAGCGATCTTGTCCTCGGCGAGCTTGGAACGCGCCGGGCCAGCGACGCTTCCATCGCGGCCTGGGCTTCCTTGGCCATGACCTTCGCGTCGGTTTCGGCCTGGGCGACGATATTCGGCGGCCTCGGTCTGGGCCTCGCGAAGCTTCTTCTCGTAGCTTGCCAGCAGCTCTTTGGCTTCGTCGCGGAGCTGTTGCGCCTCGTCCAGCTTCGCCTTGATCTCGGCCGACCGCTTGTCGAGGCTGGCGGTGACCATGGCGGGCACCTTCTTGTAGATGAGCAGGGCGACGAAGGCGACGAAGCCTACAGCGACCCAAAGTTCTTCGGGGGTGAACTCCATGACCTGCCTCAGTGCTTCTCGGCTGCGGCGGCGACGGCGGCCTTGATTTGCTCAGGCTGCGCCGTCTCGCCGATCAGCCGCTCGACGATGGCGCCCGCGGCGTCTGACGCGACCTCGCGGATATGGCTCATCGCCTCGGCCTTGGCCTTGTCGATCTGGTCCGCGGCGGCGCTGGCGCGCTTGGCCAGTTCCGCCGAAACCTCGCTCTGGCGAGCCTCGATCGCGGCCGAGACCTTGTCGTGGTTCGCCTTGATGATCGCCTGCGCCTTGCTTTTGGCCTCGGCCAGCTTCTGTTCGTAATCCGCCAGCGCCTTCTCGGCATTCCGCTTGAACTGTTCGGCATCGGCAAGATCGCCTTCGATCTTGTCGCGCCGCTCGCCCAGAACGGTCGCGATCCGCGGCAGGATGCGCCACGACATCACGAGATAGAGTCCGATAAATACGATCGCCAACCAGATCAGCTGGGGGGCAAAATCATGGACTTCGAGTTGAGGCATAGTCTCTTTCCGGCGGCTTTAGAGCCAGTAGCGGGCCTTGATCGACCGGTTGCTTAGAACGCGAACAGAATGATGAAGGCCATGACGAGGCCGAACAGACCGGTCGCTTCGCAAAGCGCGAAACCGAGAAGCGCACGGGCGAACTGACCGTCGGCCGCGCTCGGGTTGCGCAGGGCGCCCTGCAGGAAGTTGCCGAAGATGATGCCGATGCCGACACCGGCACCGATGAGAGCGATGCTGGCAAGGCCCGCGCCGATCAGTTTTGCTGCTTCTGCTTCCATAACTCTAGTTCCTTCCGTTGAGTTCGATAGTCGTTTGAGTTTCGATTATCCGGTGAGTCCGTTTATCGGTGATGCCCGTCGATCAGTGATGAACGTGCAGGGCGTCGTTCAGGTAAATGCAGGTCAGGATCGCGAACACATAGGCCTGCAGAACGGCCACCAGGAATTCCAGGCCCGTGAAGGCGATGATGAACAGCCAGGGCAGAACGCCGAACATGCCGAGCATAACGGCGAAACCGGCGAACACCTTCAGGATCGTATGGCCCGCCATCATGTTGGCGAAAAGACGAACCGAAAGGCTCATCGGCCGGGTGAGATAGGAGATGATTTCGATCGGCACCAGCATGACCAGCAGCGGGATCGGAACGCCGCTCGGCACGAAAAGCTTGAACCAGCTGGGGCCGTGCTTGACGATGCCGATGATCGTGACGCCGATGAACACGACCGCGGCGAGCGCGAAGGTCACGATGATGTGGCTGGTGACGGTGAAGGTGAACGGCACGAGCCCCATGAGGTTGCAGCCGAGCACGAACATGAACAGGGTGAAGACGAAGGGAAAATATTTGCGCCGAACCCTTGCCGGCATTGTCGCTCAGCATGTTGGCGACGAATTCGTAGAGCATCTCGGCGACCGACTGCCAGCGCGTCGGCACCAGGCCGGCGCGGCGCATCGGCGCGGTCAGCATGATCGTCACCAGAACCGAGACGATCAGCATGAAGAGCGACGAATTGGTGAAGGAGGCGTCGAAACCACCAAGATTGAGGTGGATCAGCCGGTGGATTTCGAACTGTTCGAGGGGGTTATGCACGTCGGCTCCGTCAGTTCTTCTCGAGGCGCTGCCTTGGCGCCGGCGGTTCAATCAAATCGTCCAGCCAAGCGGCTAAGCCTGATCTCCACCATCTTGCGGCTTGTTAGAGCCGCCGGTCTTGGTGAGACCCATACTGTTTGCCGCTCGAAACACGTTCAGGAAACCGGCGCCCGTCCCGAGAACAAAGAACACGAGGAAGAGCCACGGCGATGTTCCAAGCCACTTATCGAGCAGGAATCCGATGATGCTGCCGACCGCGATACCTACTACGAACTCGACCCCAAGCCTGAACGCCACCCCTAGCGCGCTGCGAGTCCTGGGCCGACAATCTCGACGGTCGTGGCTGATTTCGTTCGCGCGCTTTCTCGAGGCGCTGTCCGATGTCTCTAAGGGAGGTCTGCTTGTCGCCGTCGGTCATCTAGAACCCTTGCGGCAATGTATTTCCCCTAAAGCCCACCGACGCACCGAAATCCACGCTTGAAACCACCAGCCCGGCGCCGAAAAGCGTGTGCACAATAGTGACTGGCCCATATCATGTCAAGAAAGACCAGAAGTCATTTAACTATCTGAATTATATGTGAAATTTGCGTCAGGTCGCGGTGCGGGCGCCGACGGCAAAATCAGGCGACCTTGCGTCGCAGCAAATGACCGCCGGATCGGATTCGGCTAAAGCCGCGCCTACTCGGCGGCGTGGAGACGCTCGGCGCCGTCGAGATCGACCGAAACGAGCTGCGAGACGCCGCGCTCCGCCATGGTCACGCCGAACAGCCGGTTCATGCGCGACATGGTGATCGGGTGGTGCGAGATCACCAGGAAGCGGGTCTCCGTCTGGCGCGTCATTTCGTCCAGCAGATCGCAGAAACGCACGACATTCGCCTCGTCGAGCGGCGCGTCCACTTCGTCCAGCACGCAGATCGGCGACGGGTTGGTCATGAACACGGCGAAAATCAGCGACAGGGCCGTCAAAGCCTGCTCGCCGCCCGAAAGCAGCGTCATGAGCTGAAGCTTCTTGCCCGGCGGGCTCGCCATGATCTCGAGCCCGGCTTCCAGCGGATCGTCGGATTCGGTCAGCGTCAGATGCGCCTGTCCGCCGCCGAACAGCCGCGTGAAGAGCTGGCTGAAATGGGCATTCACCTGCTCGAAGGCCTTGAGCAGCCGATCGCGGCCCTCGCGGTTGAGCCCGTGGATCGCCTGCCGCAGCCGCGCGATGGCGGCTTCGAGATCCTCGCGTTCCCGGGTCATGGACTCGATCTGCTCGGTCAGTTCCTGGGCCTCGGCCTCGGCGCGCAGATTGACCGGCCCCATGGTGTCGCGCTCGCGCTTCAGGCGCTCGATCCGGCGTTCGATCTCGTCGACCGGCGGCAGCGGCTGATCCGGCTTGGCCTCGGCGATTTCGAGAAGCTTGTCGGCCGTCGCGTTCACGGTCTCGGTGATGCGGCGGGTCAGGTCGGCGATGCGCTCCTTGGCCTGCTCGATCGCGCCTTCGGCGCGGGCGCGCTCCTCGCGCGCCTGGCTGTTGGCCTCCTGGGCCTCGCGCGCGGTCTTGTCGCTTTCGGCGAGCTTGCGTTCGGCCTCGGCGAGAGCGTCCGCGGCCTTGGAGCGTTCTTTCTCGGCGAGGCGATTTCGCTGAGGAGATTGGCGCGCTTTTCCTCGATCGCCTTCGGGCGTTGCTCGAGTTCGGCCAGCTCCGCCTTGTCGTGCTTGGCCCGCTCGTCGAGCGCGTTGAATTGCTTGTGGCCGTTGGCGACGCGCTGCGCCCAGGCGCGGCGCTCATTGGCGATGGCGTTGAAGCCGCTCGTTGCGGAGCTGGCTTTCGCGGGTCAGGCCCTGCAGTGCCGATTTCGCCTCGGCCAGTGCGCGCGCGTTTTTCCTCCATCGCGGTGCGCAAGCCCTGAAGCCGGCCGCGCACCTCGTCCTCGACGGTCAGGGAGCCGAGGGTGGCGCGGGCTTCGGCCTCGGCGGTACGGGCTTCCGTCAGGTCGTTCTGAAGGCGCTCGGCCTGAGAGGCGAGGGCGCCAAGCCGGGAATTGCGGTCGGCTGCGCGCCGCGCCTGATCGGCCTGGCCGCGCCGTGCCGCCGCAAGCGCTTCTTCGGCCGCTTGCCAGTCGCGCCGGGCGGCGCGTTCGGCCTCGACGGCCTCCTGCGATTCGATCCGGCGCTGCTCGAACATGTCCTGCAGCTTCGCGAGCTCCAGCGCCTTTTCGTTGCGCAGGGTTTCGAGCTCCGCGAGCCGGTTGCGCTGGGCGAGCCGGACGGCGGCGGCGCTCGGCGCGTTCGGCGCGGCCGTATAGCCGTCCCACCGCCAGACGGCGCCTTCGCGCGTCACCAGCGTCTGCGAGGCATGAAGTTTGTCGCGCAAGGCCTCGCCTTCGGCGCCCGAAACGAGACCGATCTGCGACAGGCGGCGCGCGAGTTCCGGCGGCGCCTTGACATATTTGCTCAGCGGCTCGACGCCGGCCGGAAGCTGCGGTGCGTCGGCGAGCGGCGGCAGGCTCTCCCAATGGGCGGGCGCGCGCTTGTCGGTCGGGAGATTGACTTCGTCACCGAGCGCGGCGCCGAAGGCCGCCTCGAAGCCGGTATTCACCTTCACGGAATCGACGACCGGCGGATAGTCCTTGGCCGCGGAGGAGGCGAGCATCTTTTCCAGCGCGCCGGCTTCCGCTTCCAGCCGGGAGTCCGAGGCCTTCACCTCCTGCAATTCCTCGCGCGCGGCGGCTTCGGCCTCGCTTGCCGACGCCGGTTCGATTCCGAGCTTTCCACGGCCTCGCGCGACTTCGCGGCGGTCTCGGTCGCTTCGTTGACGGCAACCTCCAGCTCGCGGGCGGCCTGGGCTTCCTCGTCCTCGGCCTTCAATTTGTCGATCGTCGCACGGGTGGAGTTGAGCTCCTGCGCCAGACGGTTCGCCCGCCGCTCCGCGTCCGCCAGTTGTTGCTCGACGCTCGAGCGCCGGGCTGCCATGGCATGGACCTCGGAATTGAGCGTATCGAATTCGGCTTCGGCGGCTTGAGCCGCTTCCGTGGCCTGACTGACGGCGGCTTCGGCCCGGACTTTCGAGTCGCCTTCGCTGGCCTGTGCGGCCTCGAGCTTCGCCTGCTCTTCCTCCAGCTTGGCGACGGAGCTTTCCGTATCCGCGATCAATGCGCTCTCACGAGCGATATCGGCATCGATCTGGGCGAGCCGCCCCTTGACCTGATCCGTCGACTGGCGGATCCGCGCTTCCTCGTTGTCGAGCGATTCCCGGGCGACAGACAGCCTGTGCAGCACCGCGCCGGTGACGGCTTCCGCCTCGCGGAGCGGCTGAAGCGCGGCGCTGGCCTCGGCCTGCGCGGTGCTGGCGACGGTCGCGAGCTGGGTCGTCTCGGCCAGCATGTGCCGGGCCTTGGCGAAGCGTTCCTCGGTCTGGGCGAGCGCTTCCTGCGCGGCGGTCCACAAGAGATGCAGATGCAGGGCCTCGGCCGCGCGGATATGGCCGCTGATGTTCCGATAGCGCGAGGCCTGCCGCGCCTGGCGCTTCAGGTTGCCGAGCTGCCCTTCGAGCTGCTGCATCACGTCCTGAAGACGCGTGAGGTTGTTCTCGGCGGCCTTCAGGCGCAGTTCGGCCTCGTGGCGGCGGGAATAGAGCCCGCTGATGCCGGCGGCTTCTTCGAGAATGGCGCGGCGGTCGCGCGGCTTGTCGTTGATGAGCTGTCCGATGCGGCCCTGGCTGACGAGCGCCGGCGAATGGGCGCCGGTCGCCGCGTCGGCGAACAGCAGCTGCACGTCGCGGGCGCGCACTTCCTTGCCGTTGATCCGGTAGGCCGAGCCGCTGTCGCGTTCGATCCGGCGCGAAACCTCGATCTCGGTCAGATCGTTGAACGCGGCCGGCGCGCGGCGCATCGCATTGTCGATCAGCAGCGTCACTTCGGCGAGGTTGCGGGCCGGGCGGGTTCCCGAGCCGGCGAAGATCACGTCCTCCATGCCGCCGCCACGGATGCTCTTCGGCGAATTCTCGCCCATCACCCAGCGCAGGGCGTCGACGATATTCGACTTGCCGCAGCCGTTCGGCCCGATAATGGCCGTCATGCCCGGCTCGACCTTTAGCTCGGTCGGGTCGACGAAGGACTTGAAGCCCGAAAGACGCAGCCGCGTGAATTGCACTTAAGTGCCCCGCAACAAGAACCGGTCAGAAACAGAAAACGTGATGACCCCGGATTATAACACCCCGAGGGTCATTTTGCGGCCAGGATTTCCTTCAATTTAGCGTCGACAGCTTCGAAGCTGCCGACGTCCTTGAAGGCCTCGCCATTGATGAACAGCGTCGGCGTGCCGGACACGTGATATTCGTCCGTCCCGCGCTTTTCCTGAGCCACGATCTGATTCTCGAGCGTCTTGTTGTTGACGCATTTGTCGAAATCCTCGCGGCTCATGCCGGCCTGTTCCTTGGCCATGGTGGCGAGCGGCGTGAATTTCTCTTCGAGCGTCTTCTTGTCGTCGTTCCAGAGCTCGGGATTCGCCCAGACGATCTGGGTATGGAACAGGCCGTGGAGGAAGCCGAAGAACCGGTCCTTGGGCAGGCAGCGGGCGACCATGGAGGCCCGGAGCGCCACGCCGTCCAGCGGATATTCGCGGAACGTGTAATAGACCTTGCCGGTGTCGATGTAGTTCTTCTCCAGCTCGGGGAGCACTTCGGCGTCGAAATGCGCGCAGTGCGGGCAGGTCATGGAGGCATATTCGATGATCTTGATCGGTGCCTTGGGGTCGCCCATGGACATATCGGGAAGTTGCTCGACGGCACTTTCCTTACCCAACACCGAATCGCTCGAACCCGAAGCGGTGCTCCCGGCGCTTGAGGTTGCGCTGTCCTTGGAGCCCTGGCCGCATGCCGTCAACATCAGCAAAACTGCCGCGGCGAGGCCTGCGGAACGTCCGATCTGTAGCAATTGTGCGTGCCGTGCGCGCATCACGTCTTCCCTGTCGTTTTTTCCGGCCGCCATTATAGGCATCGGCCTTTGGGCGACAATAGGGCGGCGTCGCGCCGATTTGCCCGGACCCGGCCGAATACTCTGCGGGTGTCGGGCTCTATTCCGCTAAGGGACGGAAATAGTTGGCGCTATTGCCCCGCGAGTTCCTTCTTGAGGTCCTCTTCGACGCCCTCAAAGGTGGCGGTATTTATCAACAGCCTGCCGTTGAGATAGACGGCGGGCGTCCCGGGGACGTTGAAAACGTCGTTGCCGCGCTGTGCCTGAAGCGTGATCTGCGTCATCATTCCCTTGTCGTTCACGCACTTATCGAATTGTTCGCGGGTCATGCCCGATTCGGCCTTGGCCATATCGGCGAGCGGGGTGAGCTTTTCCTCGATCGACTTGTCCTTGTCGTTCCACAGCTCCGGCTTCGCCCAGACGATCTGGTTGCGGAACAGCTTGTCGATGAACGGGAAGAAGTGGCTCTTGTCCATGCAGCGGGCGACCATGGAGGCCCGGAGCGCCACGCCATCGAGCGGGAATTCCCGGAACACGTAAAAGACCTTGCCGGTGTCGATGTAGTTCTTCTTGAGCTCGGGGAAGACCTCCATGTCGAAATGGGCGCAATGCGGGCAGGTCATCGAGGCGTATTCGATGATGTTGAGCGGCGCATTCTGCTTGCCGAGCGTCATGTCGGGGAGGGTGAGGACCGGCGCATCATCTGCCGCGCCCGCGGGCGGGGTGGCCGCTTTCGCCGGGGCGTCGGCGCGAGGCGCGCCGCCGGGAAAAAGAACGATGAGCGCCGCCGCGAGAAGGGCGGGGGCAAATCCAAAGCGGCTGAGTTCGAGCCAATCGTGCGCGCATGACCATACCTGTCGTCCGGAATTTTGGCGGCATTATAGGCCCCGCGCGGCCGAGGTCACAACCGCGAGAAATGCGGCCGGCTCAGGCCTTCTCGCTCAACACGTGGGCGGCGAGGCGACGAAGCGCGTCGTCGAGGCTTTCCTCGTCGGGATCGGTCGGCTCGCAGCCTTCCGGCACTGGCGGTTTCAGGGCGTTGCGGCCCGATTTGCTCGTCTTTGGCTTCGCCTTGACCGGGATCGGCGCCTGCAGGATCGAGATCCGGGCGACGGCGCCATAGCCGAAAAAGCCGTTGATCCGCTCGATGATCTTGGGTTCCAGATGCTGGACCTCGAGAGCGAATTGCCCGTCCACCCTCAGATGCAGCGTGCCGCGATTGCGTTCGCCCTGAGGGAAGGTGAGGCGCTCCGGCAAGGTGAATTTCGCGAGCGTATCGCCGACGATCTCCGGCCAGCGCAGCAGAATGCCGGGCTCCGCGAATCCCTGACGGCCGAATGCGCGGCGCACGACATTGGACAGGGACCGGCTCACCGTCTGGGCGCCGAGCCCGGACCGCTTGTCCTCGTCCTTGTTGTCCGTTGCGTTGGTCATGATGGTTGCCGATAGTATGCCACCATGCGGTCGAAGGACAGTCCGGCAAACCCGAAGAAGATGAGCGAGGCGATCCTCGCCTGGTACGATCGCCATCGGCGCGATCTGCCATGGCGGGCGAAGCCGGGCGAGCGGGCGGATCCCTACGCGGTCTGGCTCTCCGAGATCATGCTGCAGCAGACGACGGTTCCGACGGTCGGGCCCTATTTCCGGCGCTTCCTCGCGCGCTGGCCAAGGGTGCAGGACCTGGCGGCGGCGAGCCTCGACGAGGTGCTGACCGAGTGGCAGGGCCTCGGCTATTACGCCCGGGCGCGCAACCTCCACAAATGCGCCGAGGTGGTGGCGCGCGATCATGGCGGCAGGTTTCCGGATACCGAGGAAGGCCTGCTCGAACTCCCCGGCATCGGGGCCTATACCGCGGCCGCCATCGCGGCGATCGCCTTCGACCGGAAGGCGACCGTCGTCGACGGCAATGTCGAGCGCGTCATGGCGCGGCTGAATGCGGAAGCGACGCCGCTTCCCGCCGCGAAGCCGATCCTGCGGGATTACGCGGCGCATTTCACGCCGGGCAAGCGGGCAGGGGATTATGCCCAGGCCGTGATGGATCTCGGGGCAACGGTGTGTACGCCGCGTCAGCCCAAATGCCTGTTATGCCCGTGGAGCGAGGCCTGCGCGGCGCGCGCCGAGGGGATTGCGGAGACACTGCCGCGCCGGGCCGCGAAGGCCGAAAAGCCAACAAGGCGCGGTATCGCCTTCTGGCTGACGCGCGAGGGCGATGAAGGCCGCGAAGTGCTGCTCCGCCGCCGGCCCGAAAAAGGCCTTCTCGGCGGCATGATGGAGGTGCCGTCGACGCCGTGGCGCGACGCCCCCGTCGCGATCGACGGACATGCGCCGGCCGATCGCCGAATGGCGCAAGCTGGACGGCGTGGTGAAACACACCTTCACGCATTTCTATCTGGAGCTGGAGGTCGTCGCCGCAAATAGCGATGCCCCGGATGCGCAAGGCATCTGGTGGCCGCTTCGCCGGTTGCACGAACAGGCCTTGCCGACCGTCATGAAGAAGGTCGTCCGGCACGCCTCCTGACTTTCGGGGCTAAGCGACCTCGGCGGCCATTTCCGCGCGGAGCTGCTGGCGGAGAACGTCGATGGGAACGAGCTGTCCCTTGTTCTCGAAATGCCAGAAGGTCCAGCCGTTGCAGGCGGGCGCGCCCTGGACATGGGCGCCGATCCGATGGATCGAGCCCGACATGTCATGGGCGGCGACACTGCCGTCGGCGCGAACGCGAACCGCGTGACGCTTGCGTTGATCGTAGAGGACGGCGCCCGGAGACAGCAGGCCGCGTTCGATCACCCAGCCGAAGGGCACGCGCGGGGCCTCCCGGCGCGAGGGCGTGATCGCGGCCTCCTTCTCGCCGAAGGGGCGAACGGCGCGGATGCGATCCCGCGCCACCGCCACATAGGCATCTTCCTTTTCGATGCCGATGAAGCGGCGGCGCAGGCGCTTAGCCACTGCCCCCGTGGTTCCACTGCCGAAGAACGGGTCGAGCACGACCTCGCCTTCGTTCGATGACGCCAGGATCACCCGGTGCAGCAAGGCCTCGGGCTTCTGGGTCGTATGCGCCTTCTCGCCATTGACCTTCAGACGCTCGTTGCCGCTGCAGATCGGGAGGACCCAATCCGAGCGCATCTGGAGCTCGTCGTTCAGCATCTTCATGGCGTCGTAGTTGAAGGTGTATTTCTTCTGGGCCTGATGCTTGGCGCACCAGATCATCGTCTCGTGGGCGTTGGTGAAGCGCTTGCCGCGGAAATTCGGCATCGGGTTGGTCTTGCGCCAGACGATATCGTTCAGCACCCAATAACCGATGTCCTGCATCGCCGAGCCGACGCGGAAGATATTGTGATAGGAGCCGATCACCCAGATCGTGCCGGTGTCCTTGAGGATCCGGCGCGCGGCGGTGAGCCAGTTGCGCGTGAAGGTGTCGTAGGTCTTCAGGCTGTCGAACCGGTCCCAGTCGTCGTTGACGGCGTCGACCTTGGTGTTGTTGGGCCTGAACAGATCGCCGCGCAGCTGCAGATTATACGGCGGATCGGCGAAAATGAGGTCGACCGAGTTCTCCGGCAGCGACTTCATGATCTCGATGCAGTCGCCCTGAAGGATCTGGTCGAGCGGCAAGGCGGACCGCAATTGGGCTGGCCTCGCGTCTTGATTCCGTTTGTCTTTTTCCCCTGACATGACGGGGACTTTGAGTCAAAGCCGACTCGGCGTCAACAGAAATATTCCGTGGAATCAAGTTGCTTAATGGGGAGTCTTCGAGTCATCAGGTCACGAATTGGCGCGAACGACTTGCGATGATGGCGACAAATTCCCACAAGCTGTAGTCCTCGCTTGTGCTCGGCCGTACCATATCCTGCGTTTCGCTCCCATCCATAGTCCGGATGCTCGGATGCCAGTTCGGCCATGATCCGGTCGCGCGTGACTTTCGCGATTATCGACGCGGCGGCGATGGAAAGGCTCCTCGCGTCGCCCTTCACGATGGTTCGAACCGGGCAGGCGAGGGTCGGCGCACGGTTGCCGTCGACAAGCGCGATATGCGGCGCGACGGCCAACCCCTCGACCGCGCGCGTCATCGCCAGCAGGCTCGCCTGAAGGATATTGAGGGCGTCGATCTCCTCTACGCTCGCGCTGCCGAGGGAGACATGCGCTGCGCCTTTGATGGCGCCGAACAACGTCTCGCGCTTCGCCTTGCTGAGGGCCTTGGAGTCGTCGAGGCCGTCCGGCAATTTCTTCCGCCGCAAGATCACCGCGGCCGCCACGACCGGTCCCGGCCCAAGGTCCACGACCGACCTCATCGACGCCCGCGATCAAGGCGTCAGTGCCGAAATCGGCGAGGGCGGCATCTTCGAAAGCGAAGTCGGGCATGGGCATCTGCGCGGAATGAAGAATGATGCGTTGTTGGTATCACTCCCTGGGAGGGCCGTCCCAAATTCTTTTTGATCTAGCTGCCCCACCTCTCCCTAGCCCTCTCCGCCCCGAGGGGCAGAGAGGGGACCACACGGCTTTACCCTCTCCGCCGGTGGGGCGGAGAGGGAGGGGCCCACGAAGTGGGAGGGTGAGGTGGGGAACCCGCTCAGAACAAACTCAGCTGGTCTCCCGGTTTCGGCGGACGGCGGAAGTGCGGAGACGTCGAGCCTGGTCACCCTCGCGCCGTAGCCGAGACGCTTGGCCGCCATCTGGAAACGGTTGGCGATGACCTCGGCATAGGGGCCGGTGCCGGTCATGCGTTTCGACCACTCGGTCTGGTTCATGGTGCCGCCGCGTACGTCGCGGATGTGATGCAGCACGCGGGCGGCCCGCAAGGGCGCGGCATCACGCAGCCATTCCTCGAACAACGCTCTTGATCTCCAGGGGCAGGCGCAGCATCACATAGCCCGCATCCTGCGCGCCGGCCTCGCGGCCGGCTTCGAGGATCGACTTCTATCTCATGATCGGTGAGACCCGGCACGATCGGCGCGACCATGATGCCGACCGGAATGCCGGCATCGGCCAGCGCCTTGATCGCATCGAGCCGCCGGCCCGGCGTCGAGGCGCGCGGTTCCATCTTGCGGGCGAGCTGCCGGTCGAGCGTGGTGACGGACAGGAATACCTTCGCCTGACTGCGCGCCGCCATGCGGCTCAGGATATCGATATCGCGCGTCACGAGGCATGACTTGGTGGTGATGCCGACCGGATGCCGGAATTTGTCCAGCACCTCCAGGATGCCGCGCATGACCTCCTTCTTCCGTTCGATCGGCTGGTAGGGATCGGTGTTGGTGCCGATGGCGATCAGCTTCGGCTCATAGCGCGGGTTGGACAAGCTCGCGCTTCGAGAAGCGCCGCCGCATCGGGCTTGAAGAACAGCTTGCTCTCGAAATCGAGCCCCGGCGAAAGGCCGAGCCAGGCATGGGTCGGCCGGGCATAGCAATAGACGCAGCCATGCTCACAGCCTCGATACGGATTGATCGACTGGTCGAAGGGAATGTCGGGCGATCGGTTGGTGGTGATGATCGGTGCGGCTCGTATCCACCTGCACGTCCGTTCGGAGTGGCGGCGGCGCGTCGTCGAGCGTCGACCAGCCATCGTCGAAGGCGATCCGCGCCGTCGGCTCGAACCGCCCGCTCGCATTGCTCCGCGCGCCCCGGCCCCGCGCCCGGTCGGGATGGGTGAAACCCGCTTCGTGAACCTGTTCCATAAGGCGCGAGGATAGGCTTCGAAAAAGAACAAATCAAGAACATAAACAGCGAAGCGAAAGGTCGCTTTTTGCGCGCCACGTCCCTATAGAAGATTCATGACCAGCCAGTCCTCGGAAAAACTCGGCCTTGCCGAAGTCGTCGCGGTCGGCGTCGGCGGCATGGTGGGCGGCGGGATCTTCGCGGTCCTCGGCCTCGCCATGGATGTCGCCGGCCATGCGGTGGTGCTCGCCTTCATCTTCGGCGGCGTCATCGCGCTGATCACCGGCTATGGCTACGCGCATCTCGGGCTCGCCTTTCGCGACGACGGCGGCAGCTTCACCTATATCGAGCATGCCTTCGGCAAGCCCTTCGTCGCGGGCGTCGCCGGCTGGCTGCTGGTCGCGGGCTATATCGGGACCATGGCGCTTTATGGAACGGCGTTCGGCGATTACGGCGCGGCACTGCTGAGGCCGAGCGCGCCGGGCTCGTTCACGACCAAGCTTCTGGCCTCGCTCATTCTCGTCGCCTTTCTCGGCATCAATCTGACAGGCGTGAAGCTTTCCGGGCGGCTCGAGCTGATCCTGGTCGCGATCAAGGTGGCGATATTGTTGCTCTTCGTCGCCGTCGGGTTCGGCGGCATCGAGCAGAGCCATCTCTTGCCGGTATTCAATACGTCGGCCGCCGCGCCTTTCGCTGCAGCCGCGCTGATCTTCGTCGCTTATGAGGGCTTCGAGCTCATCCCGAATGCGATCGAGGAAATGAACACGCCGGAAAAGACGCTCAAGCGTGGCCTCGTCATCTGCATCGTCGCGACGACACTTCTCTATGTGCTCGTGTCGTTCGTGGCGCTGGGCAATCTGACGCCGGAAGCGATCCGGCACGATCAGGAATATGCCCTTGCTGTCGCCGCCCGGCCGACGCTCGGGCGCTTCGGCTATATCCTGATCGGGCTCGCTGCGTTGCTCTCCACCGCCTCCGCGATCAATGCCACGCTGTTCGGCTCGTCCAGGCTCGCGATGGTGATGGCGCGCGAGCATGCATTGCCACAGGTCTTCTCGCTGAGGGCACGAACGCGACCGGTGCCGTGGGTCGCGCTGCTCACGCTCACGCTCGCAACCGTCGCCTTCATCGTTTTCGCCGATCTGAACGTCATCTCGGCCTTCGCCAGCGCAACCTTTCTGCTGATCTTCTTCGCGGTCAACGCTTCGGCGGCGCGGCTTCACGGCCGCATCGGCCTCCATCCCCTGGTGCCGGTTTCCGGCGCGGTGCTGTGCGGCGCCACTTTTCTCGTTGTGCTCTGGCATACCTGGGAAAACTCGCCACAAAGCTTTTATTGGATCGGCGGGATTTACGCCGCCGCCATCATCGGCGAACTCGGACTGAATACCGCGCGGGGCGCCGTGAGACGTCTGGCGGCGCGGGCGCTTTAGTTATTTTTCCTTTTCGGCCGCACGGGATGGTGCTTGTATTGGCCCCGACAAAGGCCGTACGCGCTCGGCACCGTGAGACGCGCGGTCGTGGGACATTAAGTGGAGGGGAGCCTTGACGTTTCGTTCGGTTCTGGCGGTCGGCACCGCCCTTGTTATCGGCTTCGGCGCCTGGGGACTGGCGCAGGCGAAGCAGGAAAAAGATGCAGCGGTAACTTCGGCATCCGAAATTCGGTCCGCCCCGGCCTTCTCGAAAACCGAGCTGAAAGAGGGCACGACTGAGGGCTGGATCACCAATGGCGGCACCCTGTTCAACCAGCGCTATTCGCCGCTGGAGCAGATCAACCGCGACAACGTCGAAGAATCTCAAGGGCGTCTGGCACGCCCATCTGAACGGTTCTGGCGTCGGGCCGAAATATTCCGGGCGAAGCCCAGCCGATCGTCTATGACGGCGTGATCTATGTCATCACGGGCGCGGACGACGTGTTCGCGGTCAGCGTCGAGACCGGCAAGATCCTGTGGAGCTACGAGGCCAATCTCGATCAGACACAACGACGTCGGTCTGCTGCGGCTGGACCAGCCGCGGGCGTCGGGCTCGGCGACGGCAAGGTTTTCGTCGGCCAGCTCGACGGCAAGCTCGTCGCGCTCGATCAGAAGACCGGCAAGGTCGCCTGGTCGATGCAGGCCGAGCGCTGGCAGGACGGCTACACCATCACCAACGCGCCGCTTGTATTACAACGGCATGGTGATCATCGGCTTCGCCGGCGGCGAGATCGGCATCCGCGGCCGGGTCAAGGCCTATAACGCCGAAGACCGGCAAGCTGATCTGGACCTTCTACACGATTCCCGGTCCCGGCGAGATCGGCCACGACACCTGGCCGCAGGACAGCGACGCCTGGAAACACGGCGGTGCGCCGCTGTGGCAGACGCCGGCCGTCGATCCCGACCTCGGCATGATCTATTTCTCGACCGGCAATGCCGCGCCGGATTTCGATCGGCTGCAGCCGCCCCGGCGACAATCTGTTCACCGCCTCGATCGTCGCGCTCGACGTCAAGACCGGCAAATACAAGTGGCATTTCCAGCAGGTCCATCACGACATCTGGGACTACGACGCGCCCAATCCGGTGATGCTGTTCGACGCCAAGGTCGACGGCAAGATGCGCAAGGGCCTTGCCCAGGCGAGCAAGACCGGCTGGCTCTACATTCTCGACCGCGAGACCGGCAAACCGCTGATCGGGATCGACGAAAAGCCGGTGCCGCAGGAGCCGCGTCAGGCGACGGCGGCGACCCAGCCTTATCCGGTCGGCGACGCCTTCGTCCCGCAATCGAAGTCGACATGGATCTCGAGAAATACGATCTCGTCAATGATGGCCGGATCTTCACGCCGTTACTGCGACAAGCCGGTGCCGATAAAGCCGTCGCTGGCGGGCGGGGCGAATTGGCCGCCGAGCTCCTACGATCCGGAGACCCATACGGCCTATGTCTGTGCGAGCCAGCAGACCCAGCTGTTCCATACCCGCGAAGCGGGTCGGCGGGCCGGAAATGGCGCCGCAAAAGGCCTTCGGCATTTTCGCCGCGATGGACTGACGACCAACAAGATCGTGTGGCGCCGGAGTGGGCCAAGCAGTGTTACAGCGGCAGCGCCGTGACCAAGGGCGGCATTATTTTCATGGGCCGCACCGACGGCCGCTTCATGGCGTTCGACAAGACGAACGGAAAGCCGATCTGGGAATTCCAGACCGGCGCCGGCGCGAATGCCAGCCCGTCGCGTCTTCGAATACAAGGGCCGCCAGATGGTGGTCACCTATTCGGGCGGCAATGTCATTATGGGCGGCAAGCGGGGCGACGATGTGTGGCTGTTCTCGCTCGACGGCACGCTCGGTCCCGTGGCCGAGAGTCGTCGGCGACGGCGGCGCCGGGGGCCGACGCTGCGGCCGTCGTCTCTCCTCGCTCAGGGCGACCGGTGAAGGGCGGCAAGATTTACGCCGAGGATGCGCGTTCTGCCATGGTGCCGATGGCAAGGGCGGCCATGGCGGCAAGTCACTGAAGGAAGTGCTGAGCGATCCCGTGGTCGACCAGACATCGTCCAGAATGGTCAGAACGACATGCCCGCGTTCCAGGGCTGCTGGGCGAGCAGGACATCGTCGATGTGGCGAGCCTATGTGGTCGACGTTCTGAACAAGGATGCAAAGAAGGAGCGGGCGTCCGCTTTTCCGCCGGTGTGAAGGCAGTCGGTATCGCGGCGGTTTCGTTCGGTATTTTTCTGGCGGCTCAGACGGCGCTTGGCGAGGAGGGCCATCAAGCCATCAGGCCCGCGCCGGCCTTCACCGGCCGAGCTGAAGAGGCGCGACCGAGGCTGGATCACCAATGGCGGCAATGTGTTCAATCAGCGCTATTCGCCGCTCGACGCAGATCAACCGCGACAACGTGAAGCGCCTCAAGGGCGTCTGGCGCACCCATCTGAACGGCTCGGGCATGCGGTCCGAAGTATTCCGGCGAGGCACAGCCGATCGTCTATGACGGCGTCATCTATATCGTCACCGGCGCGGACGACGTCTTCGCGCTCGAGCGTCGAGACCGGCGAGATCCTCTGGAGCTACGAGGCGCATCTCGACCAGAGCATCAACGCGGTGTGCTGCGGCTGGACCAGCCGCGGCTGTCGGCCTCGGCGACGGCAAGATTTTCGTCGGTCAGCTCGACGGCAAGCTCGTCGCGCTCGATCAGCAGACCGGCGCGGTCGTCTGGTCGGTGCAGGCCGAGCGCTGGCAGGACGGTTATCACGATCACGAGCGCGCCGCTCTATTCGACGGCTCGTCATCAGGGCTTCGCCGGCGGCGAGCGCGGCATCCGCGGCCGCGTCAAGGCCTATACGCGGCCGCAGACGGCAAGCTGATCTGGACGTTCTACACCGTCCCCGGTCCCGGCGAGCGTCGGTCACGACACGTGGCCGGCGGACAACGACGCCTGGCGGCACGGCGGCGCCGCGGTGTGGCAGACGCCCGCCGATCGATCCCGAGCTCGGCCTCATCTATTTCTCGACCGGCAATCCGGGGCCCGATTTCAACGGCTCGGTGAGCGGCCGGCGACAATCTGTTCACGCGCCTCGATCGTCGCGCTCGACGTGCAAGACCGGCAAGTACCGCTGGCACTTCCAGCAAGTCCATCACGACATCTGGGATTACGACGCGCCGAATCCGGTCGTGCTGTTCGATGTCGAGATCGACGGCC
This sequence comes from uncultured Alphaproteobacteria bacterium, assembly GCA_963822835.1. GTDB lineage: Bacteria > Pseudomonadota > Alphaproteobacteria > CAVTAV01 > CAVTAV01 > CAVTAV01. Next base: position 443,930 of record CAWGIZ010000010.1, read on the forward strand.
GCATGCGCAAAGGCCTCGCCGAGGTAGCAAGACCGGCTTGGTCTATATTCTCGACCGCGAGACCGGCGAGCCGCTGGTCGGCATCGAGGAACGTCCCGTGCCGCAGGAGCCGCGCCAGGCGACCGCGGCCACCCAGCCCTATCCGCGTCGGCGATGCCGGTCGTGCCGCAGAGATCGAGATCGCGCCCGAAGGCTGCGATCTCGTCAACGGCGGCCGGATCTTCACGCCGTATTATGAGCCCGTGTTCCGATAACGCCGCGCAGGCGGGCGGCGCGAACTGGCCGCCGAGCTCCTACGATCCCGAGACCCATCGCCTCTATGTGTGCGCGACCCAGCAGATCCAGATGTTCCGCGCGCGTCCCACCGGTGGCGCGGGCCCCGAGATGGCGCCGCAGAAGCCGCTCGGCATCCTGGCCGCCATGGACATGACGACCAACAAGATCGTCTGGCGGCGGCAGTGGGGCGACCAGTGCTACAGCGGAACCGCCGTGACCAAGGGAGGGCTTGTCTTCCTCGGACGGAACGATGGCCGCTTCATGGCGTTTGATAAGACCAGCGGACAGCCTGCTCTGGGAATTCCAGACCGGTGCGGGCGCAAATGCGAGCCCGGCGATTTTCGAGCATAAGGGGCGTGAAATGATCGTCGCTTATTCGGCGGGCAACGTCATCATGGGCAGCAAGCGGGGCGACGATCTATGGCTGTTCTCGCTCGACGGCACGCTCGGGCCGGTCACGGAGGAGAAGGCGACCTCGGCAGCGAAAGGCGGCGAGGCGACGCTTGATCTCTCGGCGTTCAAGGGTGACGCCGGGAAGGGCGCCAAGGTCTATGCCGGTGGCTGTGTCTTCTGTCACGGCCCGGAAGGATACGGCACTCATGGCGGCAAGTCGTTGAAGGAAATGCTGAGTGTCGGACCGATCACCAAGGTCGTGCTCAATGGCCGCGGCGACATGCCGGCCTTCAAGGGCGTATTGAGCGATCAGGATATCGTCGACGTGGCGACCTATATCGCGACGTCCTGAACAAGGATGCCAGAGCGGATGGGAAATAGCCTGTCGGCAAGCCTCAAGGCGCTTTGTATCGCGGCGGTCTCGACGGTCGCCCTGATCTCTGGAAACGGTGCGCGAGGGCAGGACGGCAATCAGGCTATTACACCAGCGCCGGCCTTCACGGCGAAGACGCTTGCCGCGGCGTCAAGGACGGCTGGATTACCAATGGCGGCACGCTGTCCAATCAGCGCTATTCGCCGCTGGATCAGATCAACCGCGACAATGTGAAGGGCCTCAAGGGCGTCTGGCACGCCCATCTCGACGGATCGGGCAATGGCCAGCAATATTCCGGCGAGGCGCAGCCGCTCGTCTATGACGGCGTGATCTACATCGGTCACCGGCGCGGATGATGTGTTCGCGGTCAGCGTCGAGACCGGCAAGACGCTCTGGAAATACGAAGCCAAGCTCGACCCGGATCTGTCGACCGTCTGCTGCGGCTGGACGAGCCGGGGCGTCGGCCTCGGCGACGGCAAGGTCTTTCTCGGGCAGCTCGACGGCAAGCTCATCGCACTCGACCAGACCACGGGTGCGGTCGTCTGGTCCATCCAGGCGGAGCGCTGGCAGGAAGGCTACACGCATCACCAGCGCGCCGCTCTATTACGACGGCATGGTGATCACCGGCTTTGCGGGCGGCGAATATCGGCATCCGCGGCCGCGTCAAGGCCTATGACGCCAAGACCGGCAAGCTGATCTGGACCTTCTACACCATCCCGGGCCCCGGCGAGGTCGGTCACGATACCTGGCCGCAGGACAGCGACGCCTGGAAACGCGGCGGCGCGCCCGTGTGGCAGACGCCGGCCATCGATCCCGAACTCGGGCTTGTTGTATTTCTCGACGGGCAATCCAGGGCCGGATTTCAACGGCAGCGTCCGCGCCGGGCGACAATCTGTTCTCCGCGTCCATCGTCGCGCATCGACGTGAAGACCGGGAAATACAGATGGCATTACCAGAGGTCCATCACGACATCTGGGATTACGACGCGCCGAGCCCGGTCGATCCTGTTCGACGTCAAGATCAACGGCAAGATGCGCAAGGCCATCGTCGCAGGAAGCAAAACCGGATGGGCCTATATCCTCGACCGCGAGACCGGCAAGCCGCTCATCGGCATCAAGGAGCGCCCGGTCATGCAGGAGCCGCGTCAGAAGACGGCGGCGACGCAGCCCTTTCCCAAAGGGGATCCCATCACGCCGCAGGGCGTCGATATCGATACCGAAGACTTCGAGGTCGTGAACGGCGGCAAGATCTTCACGCCCTTCTGGACCGATCGCCGCATCGTCCGGCCGGGCCCCGGCGGCGGGCTCAACTGGCCGCCGAGCGCCTATGATCCGGCGACCAACGATCTGTTCGTCTGCGCCTCCGATCAGGTCGGCATCTTTCAGGGCGGCGCGCGGGAACTCGAGGGCGTCGAGCAGGGCAAGGAATTCATCGGCAGCGAATTCGGCGGCTCGCCACTGAGGTCCTACGGCATTGTCGCCGCGGTCGATATGAAGACCAACAAGCTGGTCTGGCGGCGGCGGCTGTTCGACCAGTGCTATAGCGGCATGGTTGCGACCGGAGGGGGGCTCGTCTTCGTCGGCCGGAACGACGGGCGGCTCACCGCGCTCGATTCCAGCAACGGCAGCAGGCTCTGGGATTTCCAGACCGGCGCGGGCGTCAACGCGCCCGCCACCATCTTCGAATACAAGGGCCGGCAGATGGTCCTGGTCTATGCCGCCGGCAATCTGTTCATGGGCTCGAAGCGCGGCGACAGTCTCTGGCTGTTCGCGCTCGACGGCACGCTCGGTCCCGTCACGCCCGGGGCCGTCGAGAAGTCGTCGTCGGAAGAAGCGCCGCCGGTCGACGATGCGGCGATCGATCTCGACCATGGTCAGGAGGTCTATCGTCAAACCTGCAACATCTGTCACGGTCTCCATGGCGAAGGCGGGCACAACGGCAAGCCGCTGACCGGCCTCACCGACCTCGGCCTCGCCATCGCCACGGTCACCAATGGCCGCAATCAGATGCCGAGCTTCAAGGACGTGCTCGACGTGCAGGACATTCTCGACGTCGCGGGCTATGTCACGCGCGTGCTGAACAGCGACGTGCCGACGAAGAAGTGATCCGGCTGGAGCCCGCTAGGGCCTGAACATTTTCTATGGCATGATAGGCGCATGATCAGTGTCGTCATTCCGACCCTCAATGCCGCCGAGACGCTTTACGCGACGCTCGATCAGTTCAGGAACAGCTTGATCAAACAGGTCATCGTGGTGGACGGAGGGTCCTCGGACGCCACGACGGAGATCGCCCGTGCGATGGGCGCGCGCGTCGTCGACAGCGAGCGGGGACGCGGCCAGCAGTTGCGGGCCGGCGCCCAGGCCGCGGAGACCGACTGGATGCTATTCATGCATGCCGACACCAGGCTCGGTCCGGGCTGGCAGAATGAAGTCGGCCGCTTCGTCGCCGAGCGCGACAACGCCCTGCGCGGCGCTGTTTTCAGCTTCCAGGTGGACGACAAGTCCGAGGAAGCGCATCGCCTCGAACGGATGGTCGCATGGCGCAACCGCGTGCTCGATCTGCCCTATGGCGATCAGGGGCTGTTGATCCACCGCATCCTCTATAATGTCGTCGGCGGCTTCGAGCCGCTGCCGTTGATGGAGGATGTCGATTTCATGCGGCGGCTGCGCGGGCCGGTTCATCCAGTTCGATACGCCGGCGATCACCTCGGCCCGGAAATTTCGCGAGAGCGGCTATATGCGCCGTTCGGCGCGCAACCTTCTTTGCCTCGCGCTCTATTATCTCGGCGTTTCGCCGAGAACACTCGTGCGCCTCTATCGCTGAGAATGCAGCCGGCTCATCTGATCCTGTTCGGCAAGGCGCCGCGCATCGGTTCGGTCAAGACGCGGCTCGCCCGCGACATCGGCCGCTACGAGGCCTGGCGGTTCTATCGCGACACCACCAACCTGATGCTGAAGCGCCTGTCGCGCGATCGCAGATGGCGCACGGTCCTCGCCGTGACGCCGGATCACTTCGCGAGGCGGGCGGGGTTCTGGTCCGATGCCTTGCCCCGTATGCCGCAGGGGCCGGGCGATATCGGCACCCGGATGGCGCGCGCCTTCGACGCGATGCCGGACGGCCCGATCGTTCTCGTCGGTGCCGATATCCCGGCGCTGGGGCGCAAACAGATCGTGCGCGCGTTTCGTCTGCTACGTCGATCGCATCTTGTCTTCGGGCCCAGCACGGATGGCGGCTACTGGCTGGTCGGCTCCCGGAGCCGCAAGGCGATCCGCAATCTGTTCCGTAACGTGCGCTGGTCGGGTCCGCACGCCCTCGCCGATACGATCGCGAATGCCGGGCGGCGCAAGGTCGCGCTGCTCGATCCTCTCACGGATATCGATACGGGGGCGGATTATCGGGCGTGGAAGGAGAAGGCTCAGACCTTCAGATGTTCCTGAAGGCGCGGCATCAGCTCGACGAAATTGCACGGACGGTGCCGGGAATCGAGCTGTTCCTTGAGGATCATGTCCCAGGCGTCGCGGCAGGCGCCGGGCGAGCCGGGAAGCGCGAAGAGATAGGTGCCGCCAGCGACGCCGGCGGTCGCGCGCGACTGGATCGTGGAGGTGCCGATCGTCTTGTAGCTCAGCATCCGGAAGAGCTCTCCGAATCCGTCGATCTTCTTTTCGTAGAGCGGTTCGACCGCTTCGACCGTCACGTCGCGGCCGGTGAGCCCGGTGCCGCCCGTGGAGATCACGGCATCGACGTTGGGATCCTTGATCCAGGCCTTGAACTGGGCGCGGACGGCCTCGGTATCGTCACGCAGAAGCGCGCGCGCGGCGAGGCGATGGCCGGCTTCGGTCAGTCGTTCGACAAGGAGGTCGCCGGACGTGTCGTTCTCCAGCGTCCTTGTGTCGGAAACCGTGAGAATGGCGATCTGGACCGGAAGAAAGTCGTGTTTCGGCTTAGTACTTGACATTGACAGGCACAAGATCCGCGTCGGTTGCTTGTGCCGATGTGTACGCTTTATTGCCGTCGACTTCAACATAACGCGGCGTGTCGCCATCCGCGAGCGCATCGAGCGAGGGCGTGGGCTGTCCGAGCCGCGACCGGTATATCCAGAAGTTCGAGAGAACCCGCTCGACATAGCCCCGGGTCTCGCGCACCGGAATGCTTTCGATGAAGAGCAGCCAGTCGTCGTTGTGGTTATACCGCTTGAGCCAGCGGGAGAGGTTGCCGGGGCCGGCATTATAGGCGACCGGCAGCAGCAGCAGATTGTCGCCCGGCTGATCCAGCTCCATCAGGTGGTGGACATATTTCTGGCCGAGTTCGAGATTGACGTCGGGCGTATAGAGCTTGGTGTTGTTCCGCCAGCGGAGCGTACGGTCCTGGGCGATCCAGCTCGCGGTGCGCGGCATCAGCTGCATCAGGCCGCGCGCGCCGGCGCCGCTCTTGGCGTTGGCGTTGAAGCGGGATTCCTGACGGATCAGCGCGTAGATCAGCGCCCGGTCGACGCCGAAGCCGTTGTCCGGCTGCCAGTTCGGCATCGGATAGAGTGCGCTGTCATAGGCCACGCCGATCAGCTGCGCGATGTCGTCGCTGAGCGTGATCTGGCTCGACGGCAGATCGAGCTTGGTGGCAAGGCCGAGAAGCGCCGGGCCGAGGGCGGGATCGCTCCGGCCCCAGGCGAGGCGCAGTTCCGCCTCGGCGAGGCTGGTCTGCCCGATCTCGACGAGGCCGATCGTACGGCGCACGCCTTCCAGGTTGATGATCTGGTCGAGCTGGTTCTGTTCGAGCGGCGGCTTGTCCCACGCGAAGCTGATGTCCTGAACAAGCTGGCGCGTGGCGATCAGCCCGTAGAACGTCCGGGGATAGGCGGCGGCGATGGAAAGCAGGGGATTGACGCGCTCGGGGCGGTGAATCACCAGATTGGCGCGGGCGGCCCAGAAGGCGCCGGCGGCCATCGTCCATTGCGAGGCGTCGTTCGAGGTCGTGATGGCTTCGAAGTGGTCGGCGGCGGACTCGATAGTTGCCGCTGCGCCAGGCCGCCAGACCGCCGATCCAGTCGGCGGTGAATACCTGGCCGGGCGCGAGGTCGCTCGCGTGGTCGGCAAGCGCCAGGGCCTTGGCGTCGTCCACCTTGTAGAAATAGCCCTCGGCGACGCGGGCATATTCCTCGGCGAGAGCGACACCGGTCATCGTCTTGGTCTTCTCGGCGGCGACGAGTTGCTTCTCGGCACGGTCGGGGTGACCGGCGCGAAGATCGCGCGCGACGAGGTAATGAACATGCGCGGCCGCGCCGGTGAACGACCGCCGCTGCGAGCTGTCGTCGGAATCATCCATGCCGCGAAGCGCGATCCGGATCGCATTGGCGGCAACAGGGCGGCTCGGGGCCTTGGCGCGGGCCGGCTTGCGGCGAAGCGCGAGCTTATAGACCTGCGCGGCGCCCGGCTCGTCGGCATATTGCTTCAGCCAGTCATACAGCTCCTTGTAGGTGGAGCGGTAGCCGGTCGGGTGCATGTAGCGCTGAAACTTGACGTGACCCATAAGCAGCGGATTGTCGAGCTGCTTGATCAGCCGGTCGGCGGCGCTCCACTGCGCTTTTTCCTGAAGCGCGAAGATCTTTTTGTAGAGGGCGATGTCGCTGGTCGGAAAGCGGCGCGGGCACGTCGGCGTCCTGCTCCCAGGTGTCGCTCGCGAGTCCGGCCGGACGCTCGATGACCACGGCCGACGCCGTGCCGAAATGCGGGGTAATGCCGGAAAAGGCTGCGGACGCGCTCAGCAGCGCAATCGTGGCGCATGCGGTCCGTACGCATTTCCGGGCCAGTCCGGAAATCGTCTCCGGGCTGAAAAACGTTACTACTGGTGTGCTCATTCGCCTCGTCTAACCGTCTCCGCGGGTAAGCCAAAGTCTTAACATTCGTAGCTTACCAATTCGTTAGAGCCCCACTCCAACACAGCCCAGATCCCTTATTCAAAAATGTATGCCGATTCGAGGGCGGGTCACAAGAATTCCGTGAAACATGGTTAATTTTTGGCGGGACCAGATCTCGTCATTCTGACGTCATGACGTCCAACTTCTTGCGGATCTCGATGAAATCCCGCCAAGCAAATTGCTTCAATGCCGGTTGCCGGAGCAGATAGGCGGGATGATAGGTGGGCATCGCCTGAACGGGTCCCGCCGCGCCGTCATACGTAAACCAGCGGCCCCTCAGCTTGGTGATTCCCTCGCTTCTCTGAAGCAAGGTCCCCGCCGCGGTCCCGCCAAGGAACACCAGCACCCTCGGTCTGGCGAGTTCGATATGCCTCGCGATGAACGGTAGGCAGATCGTGGATTCGTTCGGCGTTGGCGTGCGATTGCCGGGCGGCCGCCAGGGCAGAATGTTGGAGATATAGGCGCCGCTCCGGTCCCGGCCGATCGCGGCCAGCATCTTGTCGAGCAGCATGCCGGCCCGGCCGACGAAGGGCAGGCCCTTGCGATCTTCTTCTGCGCCGGGCGCTTCGCCGACGAACATAAGGCCGCTATCCGGATTGCCGTCCGCGAAGACGGTATTCATGGCGGTCTTCTTCAGAGGGCAGCCCTCGAATGCCGCGATCGCGGCCCTGAGTTCCTCGAGCGTCTTGCAGGCTGCCGCTATGTCGCGGGCGCTTGCCGCCGTCGCGTCGGCGGATTCGAGCGTGGCCGGGGATGCGGGGCGGGGCGGCGCGCTTGGCCGGGGCGCCGACCGGTATTCGTCCCGCCCGGCTCGTGGCGCGGACTGAGGGACCGGCTTAGGTGGTGGAGCCGCCGCGGGTTTCGGGGGCGGCAGGTTGAACCGGTTGACCGGCTCATTGCCGATCGCTTCATCGACTCCGGCTTCGAGATACCAGCGCAGGGCATCGTCGGGGCGCATCTCCTTTGCGCGCAGCGGGTCGATCTCGGACATCCGTCCTGCATAGCATGGTTTGCGCGCATTTCTCCAGAGATGGGACTTTTTGTCCCGAGCGTGCGCTCGTTCGCATGCCTGTTCCCCGTTTTTCACACGCGAATGATCGCGGGGACAGCCTCAATCGGACGATTGATCGATGGTTTTCCGAGTTGCATAAGCCCGATCCAAGGCCGAACCTAAGATAACGATTCGGAAAAAGCGTCAAACGATAAAAAGGGTAGACGATGGAACGCGAATCCATGGAATTCGATGTCGTGATCGTCGGCGCTGGCCCGGCCGGTCTGGCCGCCGCCATTCGCCTTCGTCAGCTCGCCGCCGAATCCGGTTCGGAGATCACGGTCTGCGTGATCGAGAAGGGCTCCGAGGTCGGGGCGCATATTCTCTCGGGCGCGGTGATTGATCCGATCGCGCTCAACGAGCTGATCCCCGACTGGAAGGAAAAAGGCGCGCCGGTCACGGTGCCGGTCACCGACAACCAGCACATGGTGCTCACGAAGACCGGCGGCTTCGAGATTCCGCATGCGTTGATGCCGCCGCTGATGAGCAACGACGGCTGCTATGTCGTCAGCCTCGCCAATCTTTGCCGCTGGCTCGGCGAGCAGGCAGAAGCCCTGGGCGTCGAGATCTTCCCGGGATTCGCCGCGGCCGAGGTCCTTTATCGCGGCGACGGCAGCGTTCGCGGGGTCGCCACCGGCGACATGGGCGTGGCCAAGGACGGCAGCCACAAGCCGTCGTATCAGCCGGGGATCGAGCTCCATGCGAAATTCACCTTCTTCGCTGAAGGCTGCCGCGGGTCGCTCTCGCAGAAGCTCATGGAGCGCTTCAATCTGAGAGCCGGCGTGGATCCGCAGACCTACGGCATCGGCATCAAGGAGCTTTGGGAAATCGATCCCGCCAAGCACCGGCCGGGCGCTGTGATGCACAGCCAGGGCTGGCCACTGGATTCAGGCACGATCGGGGGCTCGTTCCTCTATCACCTGGACAACAATCAGGTTGCCGTCGGCTTCGTCGTGGGCCTCGACTACAAGAACCCGTATCTCTCGCCTTTCGAGGAGTTCCAGCGCTTCAAGAGCCATCCCTTGATCCGTCCGCTCTTCGAGGGCGGCAAGCGGATCGCCTATGGCGCCCGGGCGATCAATGAAGGCGGGCTTCAGTCAATCCCCCGGCTGGTGTTCCCGGGTGGCGCGCTGATCGGTTGCTCGGCGGGCTTCGTGAATGTGCCCCGGATCAAGGGGTCACACAACGCCATGAAGTCCGGCATGCTGGCGGCGGAAGCCGCAGCGGCGGCGCTGAGCGTCGGCTCGGCCGGTCAGGTGGAGCTTTCCGAATATCCGGCGGCGCTGAAGAAATCCTGGGTGTACAAGGATCTTCATGCCGTTCGGAACGCGCGGCCCGCCCTGAACTGGGGCATCATCCCCGGATCTGTATATGGCGGTATAGACATGTGGCTGCATCATCTCGGGCTCGGCTCGCTGGTGCCCTGGACGCTGCACAATCACGCGGATCACTCGGCGACGCTGCCGGCCTCGGTCTGCACGCCGATCCCCTATCCCAAGCCGGACGGCGTGGTGACCTTCGACCGGCTTTCCTCGGTCTTCATCTCGAACACCAATCACGAGGAGGATCAGCCGGTTCATCTGACCCTCAAGGACCCGACCGTGCCGATCAAGGTCAATCTGGCGACCTACGACGCGCCCGAGCAACGATATTGCCCGGCCAATGTTTATGAAATCGTGCGCGATGACGATGGGGCGAACCCGAGGCTGCAGATCAACGCCCAGAACTGCGTCCACTGCAAGACCTGCGACATCAAGGACCCGACCCAGAATATCGTCTGGGTGACGCCGGAAGGCGGCGGCGGGCCCAACTATCCCAATATGTGACACGATCCCGCCGTCGAGACGCGGGAGAAAATGCCGTTTTGCCGCAGGATCTAAACCGATCTTTTATTGACGCGCGCTACGGTGTTGCTCAACTCTATTAACGCAGCGGCGCGATTCCGCGAAGTGAAGTCAAGAGGACGATGCCGGGTATTCAAACAGAAGATCAGACGCGGCGGCTTGCGCCAGGGCGAAAGAGCCCGGTGAAAACATACGCTTTGCGCGGCGTTTTGGCCGGGCTGATAGGCGTGGTCGCGATCGCTGGCGTCGCCGAGGCCGCTCCGGCACCTACACCGAAAACCGATCTGTTGGGCAGCTATCTCGCCGGGCGTTATGCGAGCGCCACCAATAATTCCCGGATGGCGTCGGAATATTATCTCCGGGCTTTGGCCGGTGATCCGGACAATCAGGACCTTCTGGAGCGCGCTTTTTCGTCCGTCGTCGCCGACGGACGCTATGACGATGCCGTCGCCCTCGCCAAGCGGCTCGAGAACAGTGGTGCCAGCCGCGGTATCGCCCGGCTCGTTCTGCTTAGCGCCGATATCCGCGCGAAGCGTTTCGACGAAGCACTGGCCAGCACCAGCGCCGCGCCGGAAGCGGGCTTCGGCTCCCTGACCCTGCCGCTGATCCGGGCATGGATCATGGCCGGACAAGGCAAGGTCGACGACGCGGTAAAGGAGCTCCATGAGCTCGACAAGAACCAGGCCTACGGACCTTTCCAGCAATCGAACCTGGCGCTCATCTACGATTTCACCGGTCAAGACAAGCAGGCGGCCGAGGCCTATGAAAAGGTCGTCGAGGGAGAGTCAGGCGTACAGATGAGCGATGTGCTCTCCTATGCCTCGTTCCTGGCGCGTACCGGCAAGCGCGATCGCGCAAAGGCGCTGCTCGAAACCTATGCCAAGAAATTCCAATCCAATCCGTTGCTGGATGACGCGTTGGCGAAAGCGAACGCGGGCAAGATGCCGCCGCGCGTCATTTCGAGCGCAGCCGACGGCGCCGGCGAGGTGCTGTTTTCCATCGCCAGCTCTCTGGCGCTCGGGGATTCCACCGGTCCCGCAGCCATCTATCTTCGCCTGGCAACATTCCTCAAGCCGGACTTCCCGGACGCGCATCTTCTGCTCGGCGATCTGCTGCAGCGGCAGAACCGTCTCGATACGGCGCTTCAGGAGTACGAAGCGGTGCCGGCTTCCTCGCCGCTCAAATGGAATGCCCAGCTCCGCACTGCCTTTCTGCTGAATCAGCTCGACCGGACGGATGAAGCCGTCGGTTTGCTCAAGACGCTGGTCAACGAGCGGCCCGGCGATCTCGATGCCATCACAGGCCTCGCCGACATGCTGCGCTCCGAGGAACGCTATACCGAGGCGCGAAGCTATTACGACAAGGCGATCAAGGGGCTCCATCCGGAGACGGCTGATAACTGGACCCTGTATTATGCGCGCGGCGTCACGTTCGAACGCGACAAGATGTGGGACCTGGCCGAGAAGGACTTCCTCCATGCGCTGGAGCTGAAGCCGGACCAGCCCTATGTCATGAATTATCTCGGTTATTCCTGGATAGAACGGGGGCGCAATCTCGATCGCGCGGCGGCCATGATCATGCGCGCTGCGGAACTGCTTCCCGACGACGGCTATGTCGTGGATAGTGTCGGCTGGCTCAAGTTCCGGCGCGGCGATTACGAAGGCGCCGCTCAGGATCTGGAGCGCGCCGTTCTGCTGCATCCCGAGGATCCGACGATCAACGATCATCTCGGCGACGCCTACTGGATGATGAACCGCCGGCTGGAAGCGCGGTTCCAGTGGCGTCACGCCCTCGCCATGAAGCCGGACAGCGAACTCGCGACGTCGGTTCAGGAGAAGTTGCAGCGTGGGCTTAAGAAGGGTGACAAGCAGGGCAGTTGAAGGCGTGGATGGTTTCGACGACGCGCAGCGTCTTGTTTGCAGGCTCGCACCGGCAAAGATCAATCTCTACCTCCATGTAACGGGCCGCCGGTCCGACGGCTTTCATTGTCTGGACAGCCTGTTTGTCTTCGCGGATTTCGGCGACCAGATCGAGGTCGTCTCCGGTGGCGGCGATATCCGGTTGACCATCGATGGTCCGTTCGCGTCGGCCTTGCCGCCCGTCGCCGGCGACAATCTGGTGATGAAGGCGGCGCATTCCCTTGAAGCTTTTGCCGACGGCCGGTCGGAGCGGGCCTCCCGGATCGGCGCCAATATCCGGCTGACCAAGAATTTGCCGGTCGCCGCGGGTATCGGCGGCGGGTCCGCCGACGCAGCGGCGACCCTGCATGCCTTGAACGCCTTTTGGGACGTTGGTGCGGAGCCTGACGAGCTGAGCGGACTCGCGGCGTTGCTCGGGGCGGACGTGCCGGCGTGCCTTCACGCTCGCCCGGTACAGGCGGCGGGGATCGGTGAGATGCTGACGCCGGCGGTGCCATTGCCCGTTTGCGGCATATTGCTGGTCAATCCCGGTCTTCCGCTCTTGACGGCCGGAGCGTTCAAAGCCTTTGCAGCCGCCGGGCCGATCTATTCGGTTGCCGCTCCGTTGGTGACGGAGCCGGACACGCTTCCGGCACTGGTGACCATGCTCGAGCTTCGGCACAACGATCTTCAGCCGGTTGCGGAAAAGATGGTGCCGGCGATCTCTCTCATCCTCGATCGGCTGGAGCAGGTTCCAGACTGCCGTCTGGCCCGGTTGTCCGGGAGCGGCCCGACCTGCTTCGGGCTTTTCGAGAATCCTTCGGAGGCAGCTGCCGCGGGTCAGGCGATCAAGGCCGAGAATCCCGATTGGTGGGTGCAAAGCGGGAGCCTTCTTGCCGGTGACGCGGTGGATCTTGCGGTCGCTTCCGCCGCTCAGGGAAGCTGACCTGTCCGATGGCAAGGTCGATGTTCAGGTTCGCTCAAGGAGGGGTTCTGCTGCTGGGCGCATTTCTGCTCAGCGCCTGTGCGGGCCAATCCATGTTCGAGGGCCCGTCCGATCTTCAACTCACCTGGGAGCATGCGATGGTGGCGTTGCCGCCAGCGTCTCCGAACGATAAGCCCGTCATCGGACGCATGAGCGATCTGAGCCGTCATGCGGATGCCGTGGGAGCGATCGGCCCTCTGCCAACCGTCATCTATATGCATGGCTGTACCGGACTTGGCTCGGGAGACGCAGCGTTTCTGCGCCATCTGGCGCGGCACGGCTACGCGGTCATCGCGCCCGACAGCATGGCGCGCCGCTATCGGCCCTGGCAATGCGATCCCAAGACCAAGACCGGCGGCCACAATACCTTCGTGTATGATTTCCGCCAGGCCGAGATCAGCTACGCGCTCAATCAGTTGCCGACCGTGCCCTGGGCGGACCGGCGCGACCTGTTTCTTGCGGGGGCGAGCGAGGGCGGCGTCGCTGCGGCACTTTATCGCGGAGGGGAGTTCCGGGCGCGGATCATCGCCCAATGGACATGTCATGGCGGCCCCCTGATCCGCGGCCTTTCCGCGCCGGAGGACGAGCCTGTGCTCTCCATCGTGCGCAAGGAAGATCCCTGGTACGACGCCGATCACACCGTCAATCAGGACGGAGATTGCGGGGCTTATTTTGGCATCCGGCCGGATTCGCGGTCGATCGTGCTGCCGACGGGCCATGTTCATGACGTCTTGCGCGACGAAGTCGCGTTGCAGGCGATCTATGACTTTCTGGACCGGGTACGGTCGGGCGAGGATCAGGCTCCCTGAACGGCGAAATCGCATAACCAGGCGACGCCTTCCAAGCCGCCTTTACTCACCGATGGAAATCCGCGTATCTTTGCCCGTCATTCGTCGTGTGGTAACCATATTTTCCTTGGGAAAGCTGGGGTCCGGTGGTCCAAGTCGAATGATGAGAGGCGGATTCCCGCCCGAGTCAGGGTCAGTAACGAGGTTGCCACGTTCATGGCGGTTCTGAAGAAGATTTTCTGCGGCGTCGTATTGACGGCGCATGTCGCGGTTTTTTCGGCGGCCCAAGCCGAGGAATTGTCGCCTCAGCGGGCGGCAACCGGAGCCGGCACCAGCGTCACCGCCTATAAGGCCGCGAAGAAGGAAGCGGCCGCCGGGAATGCTTCTGGCGGCGAAGCGCAGGACCAGCCACCGCCGTATATTCCGCCGTCCCATAGTCTGGCGCAGGCGCTTATTCTCGGCTCCCTGGCTGCTGCTGCCGGCGTTGGCGCGTTCCTCGCGGCGAACAAGCAGAACGAAACAACCACGACAACATCCACGCAATGACGGTGGCGCGCGGTTCGGTGTCACGCCGCAGGCTTCAGTACCTCGATCGTCAGCGGAGGCAGGGACTTGGCGAAGTGCTGCTGGCTGCGCCAGACGAAACCATCATAGATGTCGACCCAGTAGTCGTTCTTGAAATGCCAGCCGAGGGCCGGGGCGGCGCATCGCTCGCGCAAATGCAGCGTCTTGAAATCGATGTCCGCGATAGTGATCGTCTCGGGGCCGACGACGTCAAGACGGGAAAAAACGTCGACCACATTGATGGCCTTGCTCTGGACGTCGTATCTCATGCCGTATCGGATCATGCCCGAAATATTTTGCGGCCGATCCGTCAGCGGGTCCATGCCGTCGAACGCGACGCGGCGCAGGTTCTGATCGAACCCGTAGGTCTGTACGAGGCGTCCGGCGCGCGTGACGAGCAGTGTCCGGTCCGAGTCCGTCCAGTCGAGCGTCGAACCGTCTGTCGCCGAGAGCACCAGCAGCGCCGCGGGACCGTCGCCAAACCTTGCCCGGATCGTGGCGTATGGTATTTTCGCAATCGTCGCCCGATCGATCTCGACGTCTCGCGGCACGCCTACGGCGCGCGACGCCACCGACCGCACGGATCGGAGGATCGGATTTTCGGCGCAACCTTCCACCAGTATGCCCACGGCTGACGCCAGCAGGACCCGCCTCGAAAATTTCGTCGACGTCATTAGAGGCCTAACTCTTCAGAGCTTGAGATGATCAAAGAGATTGCAGCAATGAGGCGACAACGCAAGCGGGCGATCTTCGCCATGGCGATGAGCCTCTCGTTTTGCAGCGTCCTGACGCCGGCAGCGGCGCAGAATCTGAGCAATCTCCCCGCTGGAGCATCGCAGCTGATGCAGCAATATCTGCAGGATCAGCAGGGTGGCGGCGGCACTTTGAATTCCCCGTCACCAATCGATCAGTCGCGAAACCAAGGGCAGACGATCACGATCGGGCCAAACAGTCAAAACGGATTGTCCTCGACGTTGGGTGGTATCGATCAATTCTCTCAGTCCGCCCTCCAGGCCCAATACTTTGCCGATAAATTGAAACAGGAGAAGATTCAGAGGCTTCTCGAAAAGCGCAACTATTGTGCCGGCGACAAGACGCTTACGGACGAGGTTCGTCTTCGTGTCGAACTGGATCTCTCTGCGACGGAAAAAGACTATTGTCTTCGAACGAAGACCTATCTGGAGCAGTTTGGCTACGACGTCTTTAGCCAAAGCCAAAGGGTCAGTTCGGCTTTCAACGGGTCAGTCCCCGACAGCTATACGCTCGGTATCGGCGATCAAATCATCGCCATCTTTCACGGAACGAATTCCAACTCCGTGACCACGCAGGTCGATCGGGAGGGGCGCGTTATTCTACCCAATATGCGGCCCATTCCCGCGGCAGGTAGAACGTTTGGGGACTTCCGTAAAGATGTGGAGACGCGCGTTAAGTCCGAACTGCTTGGCACGGACGTTTTCGTGTCTCTCGGGCAGGTGAAATCCATCAGCGTGTTGATTGCGGGCGAGGTTGCGGATCCTGGCCTGCATCAATTGACAAGCTTGGCCTCCATCGTTGATGCGCTTCTTTCGGCCGGCGGCGTGAAAAAGACCGGCTCTCTCAGGCATATCCAAGTGCTTCGTGGCACCAAGGCCATCAATGTCGATCTTTATGATCTTTTCCTCGGCAAGAATGCGATCGACGTAACCCTTCAAGAAGGTGACCGCATCGTGGTGCCGACACTCGGTCCGACAATCGCCTTGTTTGGGGATGTACAGCGTCGAGGAATATACGAACTCGCTAGTGCCAAGGCACCGATTCCGATGCGAACCGCTTTGGAACTCGGCGGCGGCCCCCTTCGTCCTAGTGGCTATGGCATTGTTGTTTCTCGGTTTGACCAGACCGGGATCCAGACCGTAACGCAGGTTTCCGAGAACAATGCGCAAGCTTTCCCCGGAGACATCATCAATGTACTTCGGACAAGAGACGGTGTGTTGGGCGGAGTGACCTTGGCGGGTCACGTGACTTCGCCTGGCATGAGATCGCTTATATCAGCGCCAACTGTGAGAGACTTGCTTGGTGACACGAATATTTTCGAGTCACGGCCTTATCTTCTGTTCGGGGTTTTGGAGTCGAGAGACCCTGAAACCCGCGCACTTTCTTTGAAAGGCCTCAATCTACAACGTATTCTCGATGGCAAAGACAATGTTGCATTGCGCGATAAGGACAAGGTCGTTGTCTTGAGCGCGGACGAGATCGCATTTCTCGTTTCGAATACGGTCCGACAAGTTGTTTATACCGGCGATTATATTGGAGACTGCGCTGGCCTCAAGAGCTTGGCCCGTCTGGTTTCCGACACGCGTTCTGACCGGTTTGTCGCGGCTATTCGATCGGTGATCTTGGATAGTGCCGCGCCGAACAGGTCAAATCCTTTGGCCCCTGAAGACAATCCTATCGCGTCCGACCCGTCAAAACCCAACGGCACCCTGAATCCTGTTTTCCTTTCTCCAGGTTCTGTTGCGCAAGATAGCCAGAACGGTCAGACGAAACAGGATCAGGCGACGCCTAAAGAGCCTGAATGCCCAGCGATCTACGATGAATATCCGGAAATTCTCAGCTTTGTTCTCGAACACATCGTTTCAGTCAATGGCGAGGTTCAAAATCCTGGTGTCTATCCGGTGACAGACGATACAAGTCTCGCATCCGTCGTCGCGGTGGCCGGAGGACTCACGAACCGGGCGGACTTGACGAAGGTCGAGTTCATGCAATCTTTGAAAGATGCCTCACACGGCACCTCGACGTTGCAGAGGCAAATGCTCAACATCGCAAGTATCGACGAAAAGACGATCGATCGTTACGCCGGGAAGTATCCTGCGCTTCAATTCACTGCTTAGCGATCAGGAACGGGGAGCGGTCGAGGTTGCGGGGGAATTCGTCAGACCTGGTCTGTACACCATTACCAGGGGCGAGAGATTATCCGAGCTAATTGAACGCGCTGGTGGTTTGACGTCTCAGGCTTATCCTTATGCAGCGGTCTTCACACGACAAAGCGTGAAAACCGCCCAGGAAGATGGTTTCAAGCGGAGTGCGCGCGAACTTAGCAATGCTCTTGCCTCCGCGGTTTTGTCGGGTAACGCAGATGCTTCGTCTTTGGGTTCTATTCGGTCAATTACGATGCAACTCCAACAAACCGAGGCGATCGGCCGGATGGTAATCGAGGCCGATCCCGCCGTGCTTAGAGTGCGTAAGGACCTGGATACGGTGTTGGAGCCGGGTGATCGGATCTACGTGCCCAAACGACCGAACTACGTTTCCGTTGTGGGTGATGTGCTCAATCCAGGTTCTCTTCAATTCATTCCGGGCAAATCCGTGAAGGAATATCTGGGTGAGGCTGGCGGACTTCAGAAGTCTGCCGACAAGAAGCGAGTCTTCGTGGTCTATCCGAACGGTGCGGCTGAGCCTGCCTCGATAGGGGCATGGAACTTCTCCTCGACATTGGTCCCTCCCGGCAGCACCATCGTAGCCCCGAAGAACGCCACACCGCTCAATTTCCTGAAGCTTACCTCGACCCTTACGCAGATCTTCAGTCAGCTAGCGGTTTCTGCGGCGTCGATTGCCGTTATTTCGAAATAGCTGATCGGCGGGTATGACATGGCGGATTTCGCGCGCCGGAAAAGGGTCGCACGAGATGCGTTATCTCTGGTCGCAACCGGCGTTCTCGCAGTCCATGCCCTGCCGGCGACGGCACAGGTAGACGACCGCTACTCGACGAACGATTACGGCGGGATCGGCCTGCTGCAGACGCGCACCGCGCGTTTTGCGCCGGACGGTCAATTCGAGATCGGCGCGTCGTTCATCAATCCGTACCGCCGCTATTACATGACCTGGCAGATTCTGCCTTGGCTCGAGACGACCTTCCGATACACGGACACTACGAATTTGCCGAATGGCGGTTTCCCCTTTGCGCAGAGCCAAGGGAAGTTCTTCAAGGACATTCTCAATTTCCGCAATGGCGGAACCAATCTCGATCGTGGCGCGGACGTCAAGATCCGGTTATGGCGCGAGGACCGGGTTCTGCCCGAGGTTGCGTTGGGGCTGCAGGATTTCATCGGTACCGGACTCTTCAGCGGAGAATACCTTGTCGCCAGCAAGCGCTATTACGACTTCGATTTTACCCTTGGGGTTGGATGGGGATATCTCGGTTCCCGCGGGTCGCTTCCAAATCCGTTCCGGGTTTTCTCCGGATTTGCGACGAGAGATGCCAGTGTCGGTGAGGGTGGCCAATTTCTGTTTGGCAATTATTTTTCGGGCCGTCATGTCGGCCTGTTCGGCGGCGTCGAGTATCACACGCCGATTACCGGCCTGACCCTCAAACTCGAATATAATGGAGCGAGCCTCGCCAAGGCCGAGCCGCACGGAAACGTGTTGAAGGAAGACATCCCGTTCAACATGGGAGTCGATTACCGGCCCGCACCCTGGTTTGATCTCGGCCTTGCATTCGAGCGTGGCAATTCGCTGATGATCCGCACCGCGTTGCGCTTCAATCTTCACAGCCGTGGCTTGCCCAAATTCGATACGCCGCCGGTCCCGGTTGTCCCGCGCGGCGCTGGAAAAGGGGCTGAACCGGCGGCATCTCTTGAACCCGAGATTTCGCACGCGACCACTTCAGTTGCCATGCCGGCCGCGATCGACGTGGCCGCGGATGATTTTGCCCGCCGTGAACGCCGCCGGTTGCCGCTGGACAAGCTGTTGAGGGCTGCACTGATGGACGAGGGCTTCACAGTCCATTCCGTGTCGATCGATGAGACGGGCTTGTCCGCACGTGTAACGGTCGACGCACCTTATTGGATGGCCAGCGATGATTATCGGGAAGCCGCGGCAAAGGCGCTTCAGGCCGGTGACGGGCGGGTCAAGCGTATGAGTCTCGTCGCCATGCTGAATGGAGTTCAGACGTCCAGCCTTACGGCGATTGCCGGCAATGGGGCGGAGCGTGCGGTCAAACAGGCGAGCAATGCGTCGGGTGTCTCGGGCGGGGCAGCGGATGATGACGCACGTCGGATCTTCGATGGCCTGAAGGCTCAGGGCTACAGGGCATATGCCGTCTATATTTCGGAACTCTCCGCTACCGTTTATGTCTCGCAAACGGCGTTTCGGGAGCCGGCGCGGAATGTCGGACGCGTCGCCCGGGTGATGGCGAACAATTTGCCGCCAAGCGTCGAGGCGATCACGGTTGTCGGCATGTCGGATGGGATTCCGACGAGCAAGGTCACCGTCATCCGGCACGATCTCGAAATGGCCCAGGAAGAGAACGGCAGTGCTGAAGAGATCTGGGCAAATTCGCGGATCACCACACCGGATGCGAAAGGCCGGATGCCAGACGGTGCGATCAAGAACGATGCGGCCTATCCGCGGTTCTCGTGGTCGCTGGCCCCGGGCCTGCGTCAGAATATCGGCGATGTCGATCAGGGAATCTATCTCGCCGATGTCTCCGCGGTTCTATCCGCCAGGGTCGATATTCTTCCGGGCCTCAG
The DNA here is from genome assembly GCA_963822835.1 of uncultured Alphaproteobacteria bacterium. Taxonomy (GTDB): domain Bacteria; phylum Pseudomonadota; class Alphaproteobacteria; order CAVTAV01; family CAVTAV01; genus CAVTAV01. Next base: position 463,520 of record CAWGIZ010000010.1, read on the forward strand.
CGTCCGCGCGTCTGGTAACAAGTTCCTATTCGGAAACCTCAACGACATCACGCGGTCAAGCAATAGTGCCCTGCCACATGTGCGCAGCGACGTTGTGGAATATCTGCAGCACGGCCGTAGCGGCCTGACGCGTCTGCAGGCCGATTATCTGTTCAGCCCGGTGACCAACCTCTATGCGCGCTTTTCCGCCGGCTTGTTCGAATGGATGTATGGCGGTGTCGGTGCCGAGGTCCTGTATCGTCCGTTTAACAGCCGGTTCGGCATCGGTCTGGACGTGAACTGGGTGAAGCAGCGCGATTTCAACGTATTGTTCGATTTCAGGCACTACAACGTCGTCACCGGGCACCTGTCTCTCTACTATGATCTGCCGGTCTACAATCTGCACAGTGCGATCCACGTGGGTCGCTATCTGGCCGGTGATCGCGGCGTGACCTTCGATCTGTCGCGCGAGTTCGAGAACGGGATTCGCGTTGGTGCCTTCGCCACCTTCACAAACGTGTCCGCCAAGGATTTTGGTGAAGGGAGTTTCGACAAGGGCTTCTACATGGTCATCCCTCTGGATCTCTTCACATTGAAATCGCGGAAGACCCATGCGCGGTTCGAGTTCCGCCCGTTGACCCGGGACGGAGGGCAGATGCTGGATATCACGCCGCGTCTCAACGATCTCGTGACGCGAGACAACAAGTCCGCCATCGAGAACGACTGGACGAACTTCCTCGACTAGAACGCGCCGAGATCAGATGCGGAATTTCCAGCCGAGCTCGATCTCGGCCGCGGAATCGTGAACGCCCGGCGTATTGGGCTGGTCGCTGAGCAGCCGGCCGTTCAGATCAATCGTTCCGAGGACGGTGGGAAGCTCGATGCCCGCTTCCAGCATATGGATCGTCTCGGGATTGACGCTGACGCCGCCCGCGCATCCGCCGCCCGGCAACGTCGCGCAGGTGCCGTCGATATTCAGCCTGATATAGCGATATGTCGCGTGCAACATGCGGCTGTCGCCATCCCACAGGCGTCCGCCAAGCGAGATCATCTGGCTGTCATTGTCCAGGCTGTCGCCGATCGCGCGGCCGTAATAGCGATAGCCGGAGCGATAGATGTGGTGTTCGTAAATAACGTTATAGGGATGATGGCTAGAGATCACGAAATTGGACGAGAAAGAATCGCTGTATTCGGCCGGTAATCCGCCACCGCCCGCCTGAATTGCCGAGCGGGCCATCGAAGGACGTGCCGAACAGCCGGGAATTTTTCACCGGGATCGGTCCTGTGCTGTCCTCGCCGATCAACTGCATGTAGAACGACGCGCCGACGCTCTTCGAAATGTGATGTGTGTAGCGGATATCGATGCTGGCAATTTGATTTCCGAGGTCCTGTGCGGAGCCCGGGCCCGTCGGGTGCTCGCCCGCCCCGATGAAGGATTTGAACAGGCTCGAGGCGCTGCAGGGACGGCCTGACCCGCAGGTCATGATCACCCGCGACAGGCCGATCTCGAGATTTTTCAGAGGACTGAACGCGACGCGCATATTGATCAGCGCGGTATTTCTGATGTAGCGCGGATCATTCAGCTCGCCGACATAGAAGTCAAAGGTCCACGGGCCGAGCCAGCTCAGGAACTTGGTGCCGAAGGGCTTCGGGTTCTGGCGTGTGATGCCGAAGCTCGGAACCTCCCGGGCGTTCGTGGAGAGGAACAGGCTCGTATCCCAGCCGGCCCCCCACCACCGCGGGACGTAACCGCCATAGACAGTCCAGTTGCCGATGTTCTGGGCGATATAGGTATCGTCCGGCAGGGCGGTGCCATGGTGCCGATCGCCCTCATAGCCGATGCTGAGTTTGACGTAGGTCGAGTTCCACTGCATGTCCGTGGAGAGCTGACTGTAAAGCTTCTGCCGGTTCTGCTCGGAAAAATCCCGGACTACGCTCGGCTTGTTCGTGTAGCTCAGCTCGCCCTGCACATGCTGCTCGACACCCTTTGCTTCCCTCGGCATGCGGGCTCGTACCCGGTCGACTGCGAAACGCACATAGTTCGGCAATTGCTGGCCGGCCGCGGCGTTTATCCCGTCGGCGATCTGGGCCCAGGGGAGCGGCCAGGTCGTGGTGAGGTTCGGTATGATCCCGTAGCGCGCCAAAATCTCGATATCGCTTCGGAGCGTCACGTCGCCGGGCTCAACCCAGGGTTCCGCGCTCGCGCGCGGTGCTGTCATGACCGTCGCGAGCGCGAGGACACTACCGCCGAGAAGGAGCGCCGAGCCAAATCGATTTATGCGAAACCGCGCCATGGATGCACCCGTATGAGGAGAGAGCGAGGGAAGGGGCCGCGCCTGAGCGGCCGGCATCGAAACTATACGCGAAGGAAGGCCGCGGCAAGACAGGCCGGATCCGGGCCATCGCGCTATCAATCCGGGCCCCGGTGCCGTGTCGATGGCGCTTGCGCATAGGCGGGCACACCTTCTAGATTTCCCCCGATAGGGGAGCTGAGTGATGGTTGGACAGTCGGTAGGGGCGGGGAATACCGTCTCCTGGATAGCCGAAGCGCCGACTGGCTTGCCTCCATGTATTTTCAGGGCGCAATTCGGCGTGATTTCGCCGGTGGGCGCAGGGCGTGGAGCGCCGAACTTATGGCGAATGACACGCCGTTTGACGTGCTGGTGATCGGAAGTGGGGCGGCCGGCCTCAGCGTGGCGCTGCGCCTCGCCGATCGCGCGTCTGTCGCCGTCTTGTCCAAGATCGAGCTTGCGGAGGGATCGACGCGCTGGGCACAGGGCGGGATCGCGGCCGTTCTGGACGGTTCGGACTCCGTCGAATCCCACGTGCAGGATACGCTGACGGCCGGTGCCGGCCTCTGCAACGCGGAAGTGGTGCGCCATGTTGCCGAGCGCGGGCCCGCCTGCATTCAGTGGCTGATCGATCTTGGGGTGCTGTTCAGCAAGTCTCCGTCGGCGAATGGTGAGGAGGCGTATCACCTGACGCGTGAAGGCGGCCACAGCCACCGTCGCATCGTCCACGCTGCCGATGCCACGGGTATGGCCGTCGAGACGACGCTCGAAGACAAGGCCCGGGCTCATCCGAACATCACGATATTCGAATGGCATCTGGCGGTGGATCTGATCAAGGAAGACAAGGTCGGCGGCCGGCGGGACCGCTGCGTCGGGGCCTATGTGTTCGATGAGCGCGCAGGGCGGGTGAAGGCCATTCGCGCCAAGACGGTGGTGCTCGCCACGGGCGGCGCGAGCAAGGTCTATCTCTATACCAGCAATCCGGACGTTTCGACCGGTGACGGCATCGCCATGGCCTGGCGCGCCGGTTGCCGCGTCGCCAATATGGAATTCAACCAGTTTCATCCGACCTGCCTGTTTCACCCGGAGGCCCGGTCGTTCCTGATCTCGGAGGCCGTGCGCGGCGAGGGCGGGCATTTGCTTCGGCCGGATGGTACGCGCTTCATGCCGGAATTCGATCCGCGCGCCGAACTGGCACCGCGCGATATCGTCGCCCGCGCGATCGATCATGAAATCAAGCGGCTCGGCGCCGACTGCGTCTATCTCGACATCAGCCACAAGAGCCCGGACTTCGTCAAAAGCCACTTCCCGACCATCTATGCCCGGTGCCTGGAATTCGGCATCGATATGACCAGGCAGCCGATCCCGGTGGTGCCGGCGGCGCATTATACCTGTGGCGGCATCATGGTCGACAAATGGGGGCGGACGGATATCCAGGGCCTCTACGCCGCAGGGGAGGCGACCTTTACCGGGCTTCATGGTGCGAACCGCATGGCGAGCAATTCGCTTCTCGAATGTCTCGTCTATGCGGAATCCGTGAGCCAGCATATCAGCGAGCTGCTGCCGACGCCTCGAGCAGCCGCCGCAATTGCCCGATTGGGACGAAAGCCAGGTCACCGATTCAGACGAAGAAGTCGTCGTGGCCCATAACTGGGACGAAATCCGGCGTTTCATGTGGGACTATGTCGGCATCGTGCGCACCAACAAGCGCCTGGAGCGCGCCAAGCGCCGGATCGACATGCTGCGCCAGGAGATCGACGACTATTACGGCAATTTCCGCGTCAGCGCCGATCTTCTGGAGTTGCGCAACCTTGCAGTGGTGGCTGAGTTGATCGTCCGCTCCGGCGATCGCGCGCAAGGAAAGCCGCGGCCTGCACTTCACGACGGATTATCCGGATACGCTGCCCGTCGCCGAAAACACGGTTCTGGTGCCGAACACCCGCTGAAAATGGTTTGTTCCGGGACCCGGCGCGGGGGCGTCAAAAACGGTTTACGAGAACCCGGCCCCTTCCGCTAATCTCCGCCCCGAACCGCAAGCCGTCTCCAACCACGGCCCACGCGAACGCACTCGTAGCTCAGCTGGATAGAGCGCTGCCCTCCGAAGGCAGAGGTCACAGGTTCGAATCCTGTCGAGTGCGCCAATAACGTTTCCGAAGAATTCCGCAATATTCCGCAGAAGCCGTTGAGAAGCCTTGAATTTCTCGCTTATAGTGTTCCGTGCAATTCCGGCGACGGTCCGTCTGCTACCACGGTCCCAACCGTGGTAAAAATTCGGGTTACCACGAATCGTCGCCGGGCAGTTACCACGGTTGAGAACGGAGCGCGACGACATATGCTCACCGTCAAGCAGATCGAGAAGGCCAAGGCCGACGGCCGCGCGATACGGAAGCTCCGCGACGAAAGGGGCCTGTAACTCTGGGTCTACGCGGACGGCGCGCAAATACTGGCGGTTCCGGTATTACTGGGACGATGCAGGGAAAAGTCGCTGTCGCTCGGCGTCTATCCGACCGTCTCGCTGGCAAAGGCCAGGGAAAGGCGCGACGCGGCGAGGGGGCCGATGGCCGAAGGCGTCGATCCGGCCGAGGACAGGCGAGACAAGAAGCGGGCACGAGCCGATGACGCAAGCGCAATACCTTCGAACGCATCGCCGGTGAGTTTTTGGAGAAGGCCGAACGGAAGGTCGGTCCGATCGGACGCTGACACGCACGCGCCGGCTCTTTGGAAACGTCATATCCGGTGATCGGCACAACGTCCCATGGCAGAGATTGAAGCCCCGGACCTGCTTGACAGTGCTGCGGCGCTTCGAAGATCAGAAGAAGTACAAATCGGCGCGACGGCTCGGGCGATCTTCGGACAAGTATTCCGCTACGCCATCGCCACAGGACGCGCGACACGTGATCCAACGCCGGATCTCAAGGGCGCACTGACTGCGCACAAGGCGAGACACTTCGCGGCCATCACGGAACCCGACGCCATCGGCGCTCTGATGCGCGCGATCGAGGACTACAAAGGCCAGCCCGAAACGCGACTGGCATTAAAGCTGTCTGGCGCTCACCTTCGTACGCCTCGGCGAGTTACGCCTCGCCACTTGGGACGAATTTGATCGTTGACGACCATACGTGGCGCATCCCGGCCGAACGGATGAAGATGCGCCGGCCACACCGGGTCCCCACTGAGCCGCCAAGCTCTCGGCCGTCCTCGAATGAACTGCGACCGCTCACCGAGCGTGGCCGATCGGGGCTCTTGTTCCCGTCGGTGCGCTCCGTCACAAGGCCCATGTCCGAGAACACACTCAACGCGGCACTGCGGCGCATGGGCTACACGCGGGACGAGGTGACCTCGCACGGCTTCCGGTCGATGGCGGCAACACGCTTGAACGAGATGCGTATCCAGCGCGGCGGCCGGATGACGCACTGGCCAGCGGACGCGATCGAGCGCACAGCTTGCCCATGCCGAACGCAACCAAGTCCGCGCCGCCTATACCACCGCTCTCGGAATACTGGGAGGATCGCGTCGAAATGATGCAGGCATGGGCGGACTACCTCGACGAGCTCCGAGCGGGAGCGAAGGTCATCCCTCTGCGACCGGGAGCATGAGATGGCGCGCCGGCGTCTCCCCGATCTTTCCGTAGTCAACAAGAATTCGAGAAGGCGTTCGGGAGCGGTTTGAATGGGCCGCCGCCAGAGGCTTGCTCAACTCGCGGAAATCCGTCGCCAATGAAGAAGCCTTTAGGAAACGGATACGTCGCGCGGTACTCGATCGCACTGTTCTGCTCACGAAGACTGGCCACCTGGAACCGCATATCAACTGGCTCAACGGGCCGTTCGATTATGACCGCCGTTTCATCGATGCGGCACGAAAAGGCAATCGGCTCGCGATGGAGGCGTTGGATGATTTGATCGTGAAGCGCTTGGCGGAGGGAGGTTCGCCGTCACCCGAACTGGCCGACTATGCAGCCGACATTTTGCGGCACGGGAAGCCGAAATGAGCAGGGGTCCGATCAAGTCTGACCCGGCGCGATCAGATCATAATTTGGACGCTCGAATGGGTCGAAATGATGGGTCTTGATCCGACCAGGAATGAGGCCACGGATATCGACGAAATCCCGTCCGGTGCTTCGATCGTGGCGGACGAACTCGAGAAGTTCGACATCGAACTAAGCCAAGCGACCATTGCGGACATTTGGACGAAGAAGCGCAGGCGATATGGCCTATCTGGTTAGGTTTCCCCTGGGAAACCCGCCTTTCGATTAACATCACACGTTACTGCATCGTCTCTCCTAAATCGTATTGGTTCGGAAGGAAATGGGAGGCAGCATATGCGGAACGACTTTTGAAGCGTAGGCAAGTTCAAGAAATGGTAGGCTTGGGGCACTCGGCGCTCTACGCGCGGATCGCACGGGGCGATTTTCCCAAGCCTATCGCCATTGGGCCCAGACAGTGCCCCACGAGCAGCGGTTCGCTGGCGCGAGAGCGACATTCTAGCGTGGATCGCCGATCGCATCGCCGCCTCTCGATCGGAGGTCGCATAGTGCGAACGCCGTCGCTGGTTGAAGGACGGCGCCGCGATATTCCGAGGAAACCTGCAGTGCCTCACGATGTCGCTGCCGATCCGAACACTCAAAGCCTTCGCATCAGAGCCGAGGCCGATCTTGAAGACGCGTGCCGGAAGTTGCTGGCCTCTGGTAAATGCAGCCCGGCTTTAACTCAATCGTCTTCGGCCGAACGATGCAGCAGCTGACTGAGGCCGAACGATGACCAGGCCGCGCACCGTCGATAAATTGCTTCTCCTGCAGCGCGCAGTTTTCGAAGGCACACGTGCCCAGGCTCGTGTCTTTGTGTTTTTGCAAGAGCACGAGAACTCTAACTACGGCTATGCGTGGCCGGCGGTTGAGACCGTAGCGGCGGAAACCGGTTTGTCGGATCGCTCTGTTCAGATGTCAATCAGATGGCTCGCGGAGAACGGCTTCATCGAAATTACCGAAGGCGGGGGCCGAACCCTCTCGAACCGCTATCGGGTGCTCCATGGACGTATCCAGAGATCAGTCATTGGAGACTGAATTAAGCAGGTTGGAACCGAGAAAACGATGAAGTTCAGTTCACCCTTTCAACAAGAGCCGCCCGATCGAAAGGGTGAAACGCCGCGCATAAATGGTGAAATGCCATCGCAAGAAAGGATGAACTCCAGTTCACCCAAATCCCTCTTAGAGAATCCGCTTTACCGGAGGACTTCCGTTAACACGGCGCGTCCTATCGAACGCATTGACCTTGCTCGCTCCGAATTTGAGTTGCTGACCGATCCTGAAAACGTCACGCATTCGAGCGGCTCAGAGGACGATTGCTCCGAAAGAAGACCTCAGCACCAACGTTCGGAGGACGAGCACGACGCCACTGTCTTGCGTCGCTTCGAAAAAGCCCTGAAGGAGGGACGTCTGACAAGGACCGACGAGATCGAACGAGCGCAGCAGCGTTGTTTCGAGATCAGCGATAGTCACGACGACCGGGAGGACAAGATCGGCGCATGGGCAATCCGTCTCTACGAAACGTTTGAGATGATCCTCAACGAGCGCCGCGACCGCGCGACCTGCCTTCCCGACGGCCCTGACGAGCCCGAGCCACTCGTGCGAGCAACATCCGTCTCGGCAGCTCTGAAAGCAAAATTTGGGACGCCCTCATGACGACCATGCTGAAAGACGACTTGTCAGCCCTTCTGCTCTTCCGCCGGCATCCGCGAACCTGCAGGATGATCCGCGTCCGGCTGCGGAGCATTTCTGCAGGACACGTGCGGCATGCCGCCGAGGTCTATGTGCGCCGAAAGACGGACAAAGCACGGCGGGCTTATTGGCGCCGGATCATAGGCTCGCTTGCTGAGCACATGGCACGAGCCGGTGTGGGTAGCGACGTGATTGACCATGAGATCGTCGTCTTTCGCAAGGCCGTCGAGATCGAGCTGGAACACTTGTGGGCGGCACGTCACCGCAACGCGCCAGACGGCGCAGCGTGACGGAGGCACTACGCGGCACAGAGATCGACAAACGCACCTGTCCGGTACATTGACCTATCCGAACCTGAGATCGCGCATCCTGATGGCGTGTACGGCATTGGCGCGATGTCCTGACAGCTAGCCTCCTCATTGCGAGTGCACACGCGTGTCGCCGAGCTGTCTGTAGAATATCCACTTCTCGAAGTCTGGAGTGCCATGTGCGCCCAAGCAGGCCAAATACCAAAGCTTCGGCTAGAAGTTGGGGGCAAATCGGTTTGCCCGAATGACGTCACGGGCTTCGTGATCCAGAGCAACAGCTTGATCTATCAGTCGGTCGACCTCGTCGTCACCAACGTTGAAGATCTCACTGAAGATTCTCTTTCGCGTCTTCATCGTCAACCGTGGCGAAAAATCTTTCAAGATACGCCTTGAGCCCCTTCGTCTTTTGTGTATTTATAGGAGACTGCCCTCAGCGCTCGGGGAATTCTTGCCCGCTTCGGCAGAAAATCGTCCATGCGGCTTTCTTGCTCTTGTTCACCGAACAGAGCGCTCCATGCGTCGCCATACCGCTCCATCCGCAGACGTTTTACCTGTTCGCGCATAGCCGTGGCCTCGCCGGTCAGACGGTCATGCTCGCTTTGTGTATCCTTGCTGATCCAGAACTGCGCTGTCTGACGAAGTCCGTGGCGATAATAGTCCTCGCTGAAAAGGACGTAGTTCTCTCTACAGGCCTCGCATTCCATCGCGAAACGGAACTCCGTCCTGTTCCAGTCATCCATCAAGACGGTTTCGCTACACGTGCTCCCCGCACGGACACGGACACCGCTTTGTCTCCCATTCTTCCCAGCTCATTCGGCATCTCTACGTTTTCTCGGAGAGACGGGACGCTTGTTGCGGCGGACCTTCGGCCTTTTCGATGACTTTGACGCTGAACTTGTTTTTTCCGACAGCGGAGGACGAAGATCGAGAGCGAAAACTGTCAGCCTGATTCTGCCGTTCTCACTCGCTTCCAGTGCGCGCGCGCAATTCCCTAGATGCTCGATGACTTCTTCAAACGTCATTGCTGCACCCGATCCCGGTTCCCCAAATCCCTTGCGTCCCGCGTAGGTCACGAGCAAACAACCTGCCGTACACGTGTTGTGTCTCAGGTACTGTCCTACAAGTTGGTTAGAAAGAGCGGCTTCAAGTTCGGACACGCTCCACTTGTCACCAATCTTGATCTCGACGACGGCACGTTCGGTGCACGCTGTCGCCAGAAGGCGAATATCCGTTTCCTTTTTGTCCGCGACTTCGTCCTCGCGGACCACCTGATATTGCCCTCGTGCCGAGTCGGAGAACTTCTTCGCCAATAACGGCTAAATCTCCGTCTCCTGATCTATGGCGGCCAATGTGGCCCTGTCGCTGAAGTCGTGGTGCCGAATGTCGTGGTCGATGTCGTCGAGCCGGTCGAGCATGACCCGGAACAGATCGTCGCGCGTCTTGGGGGGCGCTTCAAAAGTGCGCTCCCAATTCCGAAACTCCTCAGGTGAGAAGGATGCCGCCTCGCTGTCTTTAGCGGCCCGCTCGCGCGCGAGGACGATAATGCGATCTGAAATGTCTGCGAACAGCGCGTCTCGGGCAAGAGACGTCAGTGCTTGGTGCGCGTCCAATCCAGGTCTTTCAGCCAGCACGCCAAAGAGCTGACCGCGAGCATTCTGCGCTTCATCCCGTTCGCCGGGCGAGTAGACACCCTCATGTTCAATGTCGTCCTCCGGGCGCACCCATTTGCGTGATAGTTTCGCAAGGCGTGCGAGGAGGGTCGCGTCGCCATCCAACGCGACCGGAACTCTGAACCGATCGCGCGTGCCGAAGAGTCCGCTAAACCAGCGGACAGCGTAGGCGGGCTGCTTGCTCTTGGGGATCGCCTTCAGCCCTTGTTCCAGAGCGTCCACTCCACGCGCGAGGTCGCAAGCACATAGGCCCTGCAACCATACCGTCGAGGAACTCCGCTTCGGCTGCGCAAGAAAGCGCGTTTCGCACAACTCGGCCACAGAGATATCGGCTTCGCCTGCCATCACAAGAATGGACAAAACTGTATCGAGATTTTGACTGTAACAGGCCTCGCGATCAGCATCTTTTGGAGGCTTCGGCCATTGGATCAACGATGACCTTAAGGTCGCACCCACAAGGCGGCGCGCATTGTCCAGGCCATATCGCAACGCATTCAGTGTGTGAGGATGATTGAGGGTTGCCACCTCTCGCAATTCGGCTTCGATTTCTGCGGTTAGCACCGCCTGAGTCGCCGCAGACTGAATTCCGGCAAATGCGTCGAACCATTCAGGACATCCATTCAGCTCGGTCAACGCCCACTCCGCCGCGCGCTGCGCTTCAACCGCTGAAAGGTTCTCCGCCCAATCCGCGCTGGACGCGGCCTCAATCGCGAGCCCTGTCAATGCAGCTTTTTGTTTGCCCCAAATCGTGTTTCTTTCGGTCAGGTGCCAAACGCGACCAGACAGGAGGCTCGGTTTTCCGCCAATAGGTTTTAAGGATGGCAGCAAAACCCTCCGCGATGACATCTCCAAGAATTTGACGAATTTCGTTCCAATTCGTAAGTCCCAGATGGCTGTTTGAACGACCACTCATTTCGAGCCATCGCAGCAGAATCCACATTGATTTCTCGGCCCGCTTGCCTCGAAAACAAGCGGCTGGCTCAGCCTCCGCCTTGACCTTCCAATCCGACCAGGATTTCTCAATCCGCCTTTGTTGCTCGGCCCGCCTCCTTAGGCGTTGTTTGTGTTCGAGCTCCCACTTCTTGGCCTCTTGCTCCCGCTTCTTCTGCTCAGCGGTCATAGGACGCTTTGTCGTTCTGTTGTCGAGTTCGACCGTCAAACGCTTGTCGTCCGCGACCGCCTTCTTGAGTTCTTTCAGTTTCGCGTTTGACCTGCCTTGGTACGCCCAAAGATCAATCAAGACATGCAGCGCCACATCCCGTTTGGCACGCGGGCGGCGCCTCCGAAGAGCGCGTAACAGCCAAGGCCAGTCCTCCTGTACCGCTTTTTGAAGCAAACCGTCGGAGTAGATCCAGTATGGCAAATCGTCTCTTTTTTCGCCCCGCCCGATGCCTTGCCTGACCTTGAATTCAAACCAGAACGTCGCTTCGCGGATCGCCGCGTCGTTCCCGAACGATGCCCCGAGACTTTGAAGGTGCTCACGTCCGAGCGTGTTGTCGCCATAGAAGCGATTCCCAACGACGCTGGCCCAAACCAGCTCCGATGACTTAACGGCTCGGCTCTCCATCTGCCGTGCGCACAATCTCACCAGTGCGGGAGCGATATACGAGAAACTGCTGGCGGGTTGATATGAAGGCGATGCCTCGTTTCTTCCGTCCCAAACGAGCTTGGCAAGCATATCGCGGACCAATGTTGCCGCGTCACTGCCAGGCTCGATCGCGCCCGCGAGTTGGTAGAGCGTCCATGAAAACCCTCCTACAGTATTTCTGGGTTCTCTGGTTCGCCGGATAAGCTGTTCGAGTTCGCTCGTGGAAATAACGTTCGGGAAAAGATCGTCTGCGCTAGAGTGCACGACTCTGTCCGGCCAGCGAGACTGATCTTTCAGCATATCGTCGGCCGCCAAGCGCAGCAGGTCATTGCGTCTGCATTCGCCCAAGGCACGTGCGGCAAGCACGCGCGTATATGGTTCAAGCGCAAAATCCATCAAAGTGTCGTATGCGATTTCGGCACAATCTTGTATCGCGCCGAGCCAAACCAACTTGAGCAAGAACTCGCGGACTTCCTCGTTGCTGTGCTTCTGATCCCAAGCGCGCTTGATTTCAGTCGCGAGATCTGGTTTGGCCAGTCTTTGAAATTCGGCGATTGGCATGGACAAGCCGCGCCAGCCTCCGCTGCTGTATGTGGCGACGTAATCGCGAACGAGTGCCGAGCGCACCTCCAAGGACAGCGATTCAGGATCGGCGAACAGAATAAGCACCTCGGGCTCCCGGCGAAGGACTTCCCTCCACACGTCGCTGTTCGTGCGGCTTAGCCACCCTGCGATCGGGCGCATCGAGGGAATGACGACCTTCTCTCCGTACGTATCGGCGAAGATGAGGGACCGGAGTTTCTTCTTCGTCATCCCTGCCTCGAGCAGACTCTCAAGGCGCTGCGCCGCGAGGAATTCCTGTACGCTTCGATGATGGAACCGCACGCGTCCATATGTGGCCGGATCGAAAATGGACCGACGCAAGAGCGCCCTGACCTCAGCTTGAGTCCAATCGGTCAGAATTTGTTCAGCGTCGAGGGACGATGTGTCGGTCGGTTCAGCCCCGATCTGTTCGGGAGCGCGGATGGTCCGCCTTTTGGTCAGCATCATCGCGAGGGCCAGCCGCTCGGCCCCTTGCTGGGCTTTGTCCGGAGGCAAGACACCCTGGTCGGGACGATCGGGCGCGTCTCGCAACGAATTTTCGACGTCGGCCTGATGTTGTTGCAAACGGGAGCCGAGGGTGCCTTTCGTCGTCCAGCTTCCTATCAGCCCTCTCAAATCCTGTGGCCGCCGCGCGAATGACCATGCCTCTTTGCGCTTGATCTCCGAGAGCAGTGCCCTTGGGTCTGACACCCCGGAAGCATCCGCGAACGTCTCGATCTGTCGTTCACCCAAAGGCAGCAAGACCACGCATCGAAATTTTTCTATGGGCGGCTTGGGCGCTTCTTTTGGCGTCGTTTGCTCGCGCAACGGTGCTAAGAAGGCTTCGTCACTGGACAAAGCGTCCGCGGATTCCGACGTGTCGCTGACGGGAAACTTGCTCTGGAACAAACGCATGTCTTCTACCGGCCGCCAGTCCGTCGGGCGACAGGAGACGATGATGCGCGCGCGACGCTTAGCCGTCCGGATCGCCCGGTCGAGCTTTCCGAGCGCGGTACTCAATTTGCCATTGATAAGCTTCAGTTCATCTACGGCATCGAGGAAGAACCAAGCGGTTTCGTTTCCCGCCAACCACGCGTCGAAACGTTCTGCTTCCCCCTCCTCCATGGACAGGTAGTCGCGCACGTCTTCCTTTTCGAGCGCCTCGATCGCGATAAAGAAGGCGTCTTTACCTTCAAGCTTGAGGCGCGCAGCCTGCGCCCGCATCTCCCATGTTTTGCCGGACCCTGCTTCCGCAAGAAGCACGATGCGCTCGCTCTTCAGCAGCTCCGTCCATGGAATTCCTGGCTCGGGCTCCTGACTTCCCCATGCGGCCAGCATCGCCGGCTCAGAGCGTTCTTTGTCTGTAAGGTCGCGAAAGCGACGGTCAAGCTCGATAAAGTCTTCCATGACTGTGTGGAGAAAATCTCCCGTCGTCGTAAATCATTCACTTTTGCCGGAATGCCCGGCTCCATTGCTCAGCGCCGCCTCGGCCGCAATATGCCCCGCGAGCGTCGTCACGAACGTCTTGAGGCTCGTTACGTCGACCAGAGTTTCTGGACGCCTTAACGCACGCGCGCGCGAGGATACGCCACGGAGTTTTTATACGCCTTAAACGCGCGCACGCGCGAAGTCACCGCTCGCCCCTAATCTGGTCTGCACAAAAAACCAAACGTGGGGCACCGCAAACGCCTGTTGATCACCCACTCTCTTAGATCGTCAAGATCGCCGGAAACTGATGAGCTTAACGATCAATGCGCTTCGATCAGTCATGTCGATTCCCTTCGGGCATGGCCTTCCACCTAGGGACGGTTCTGCTTGTCTTCCGGCCATTTGCTGCTTGAGGCTAGATTGGTGTAGCCGTTGAGAGAGACGCCGCACTCATCCATGATCTGCTCCACCCTCAGCCCTCAAGATAGCAAGCTAGGATAAATGCTCCGTTGGAGATGTAGTCGCCAGCCCACCTCTCGGCCACGTGTTTCAAGCCATAGGTCGAGCCTTCGCGGCGGTTCAGCGTTTGCCGCGTTGGTAACCCCTTAAGAAAACGTCGCGCTCGCTCTATCTCGGCAAGGTGGACTCTGCTGTGAGCCGGCCACTTAGCCTTGTCGGCACGGTCCTTCGGTCCGGTTATGAAGCCGTTGGGGGTCACCCCGTGCTGCTCCGCCAACTCAATTACTTCGGTGATGGTGGTGTCGGTCATGATGGGGCCTCACAAGTGGTCGAGCTACCTTACGCCTCGGCCGTGGACATCACCAGGGAACAGGCACCCGTTTACTCACTTCACCGAATTCTGCCTCCCAATGGTTACGGGAAACGGCGGCATCGCGTTCCTGGCTTGCCGCCCGCATGAACTCTGACCAGCCCTTCTCAATCTGCCGCTGTATTGCCCCTTCCATCTGGAGTACCAAGATATTCCGCTCTGCGTGCTGGTTCTCGATCTCATGCTTGTCCCGGAAATAGTCCCAGAAGCCAGCGATGATGGCGCCCACGATCACGCCATAACACGTACCGGTCACATGAAAGATCAGATAGCCTAGGGCTCCAAGGGCGCAAATCATGTACATGTCGGCTACTCCATCACATCGTGCAATCAAGCGGCTGGGACACTCGCATGGTCTCAATCTGCTGTGAAGGGACGGTTAAACTGGCTTAGAGCCGCCTGCGCGGACGCTCAGATATCACCCACGCCCCGACGGTCATCGCTGCCGGGCCTGCATGGCGAAGTAGCCGTCGCATAGGCCTTTGGATCGACGCCCGACGGCGCAACGACGTTGGGATCAAAAAGGCAGACGAATTTCAAGAGCATGGAGCCGGGACCATCAGGCGCGAGTGGATCGGTATGCACTGGTAAGGCGGGGCGAGGTCGCCCACTGATCGGCTTGCCGCTCGGATCCAACATCGTGATCAAGATCGGGCCTGACGTCTTGTTTTGGCAGTCGAAGAGCGTGAGAGACTTCATGTCGAGATCTCTCAAGGTGATCGGCCTTTTGATCAACTGAGGCCATTTCTTGGGGATCCACCACTCCAAGGCCTTTCGCGTCGATCCGTCTATCACAATCGAGGCTGTGTCCACGAACACGACCATGTCATCGTCGGCGATGACCGGCCGCCATTCGCCAGCGTAGGCGCGGGTCGATGCCACGAGCGCAAGCAAGATCACAAGCGGTTTCTATCGCTCCCAACTTCCCTGAAACAGCATCCACAACCTTCAGTGATATTGGAAAGGTAGTTTTAATCGCATCTTAACGGCCGCTTGGAATCCTATTGATCACTTCGTTGAGGTTCGAGAGAGATGCGGGAAAAATTGAAGGCTTTCTGCCGAAAGCTCCTGAGAGGGATTGCCGTCTTTCTCGGGTTCGTCGCAGCGGCGGTTGCCTTACCGCAGCTATTCGCGCTCATCAGCCCGAACATCGGACTTATAGCGGGGTTCGTCATAGGTTTCGTCGGTATAGTCGCCCTATTCAAGCCTATCCCAATTATGGCCCTTGATCGCAAGGCCATGGCCTGCGGCGTCTTGATCGTCGGTTTCGCAACCGCAGTCGTGGGATCAAACAAGCTCGACGAGCAGAAAGCCGCGCGACTGGCGACGCTGAAACAGAGCAACCCAACAGCATACCTCGCGGAGATCAAAAAAGAAAAAGGAGACGACGCCTGGCGAGCGGCGCTCAAAGAAATCGACCCGAAAGCGTATGCCGTCGAGGAAAAACGGTTAGCAGCGGAGCAGAAGGCAGCAAAGGAGCGAGCGGAGAAGGAACGGATCGCGGCGGAAAACGGAGAAGGAGAAGCAGATCGCGGAAGCGAAGGCGGAGTATGAGCGAAGATGCTCGGACAAAGCCAATGCCTACGTGATTGCCCAAGAGTTCCTGAAAAGGAGACTGAAGGCACCGAGCACAGCGGACTTCCCGTGGATGAGCCCAGAGTCGGTGCAGTACCTGGGCGACTGTACGCACCTAGTCAATTCATACGTGGACGCACAGAACGGCTTCGGAGCCCAAATCCGCACGTACTATCGAGCCAAGGTCAAGTATGCAGAGGATGGCACCTGGCAACTGCTCGACCTTGCCGTTCAATGATCAGCGCTTTCCCAACAAGCCTACCAAGCACGAGGGGAGCCAGTGACGACCATCGTCGCGCTGGACGCTGGACGACTTCTTCGATGATGGAGGGCGGCATGTTCGGATTTCGACGAGTTTTAGTGTTCTTCCTTGGCTGATTTGCGAGCACCACGAGACCCGTTCGGAAGGGCCTGACCGTGGTCTAAAATCGTGGTAACGGCCAATTTCTTAATCGACATAACGCTTTGTTATCAAAACGTTAGGCTGTCAGTGTGGAGCGTGTCGAGGCGCCAGATTTTTCCCTGAAATTCTGCGACTTTTCGGCCTCGTTTCAGACTAAGGGCGAATTTCGCCTAATTCCCTGTAATCAGGGAAAATACAGGGAACTTAGCGGACTCTGGACGCGGCTTCATCGAATGCGAGTGAATTCGGCACGAGTTCTCAAGGTGTTAGGCAAGATTCCCTGCGGCATCGAACAGGGAATTAATACCGTCGGAACAGGGAGTTTGAGAGAAACAACAGGGAAGATGTAAGCGTCCCGCATGTGCACGCTTGTTGCCGGCGTCGGCGAGGTGATCTTCGTCGTCGTGATAGATTGTGCGCGGGAGAGGAAGAGAATGCCGAGATAGAAGTCGGAGAAGCGGGCGGAGTTGGAAGCCTTCTGGCGTCCCCGACGTGAGGGATAGGAGGGCAGCACGTTGAATCAGCGCTATGCCAAGCTGCTGTATCGCGGCGGCGGCGGGCTTGGTCATTTAACCAGTCATATGACTGACAGGGAAAATGCCCCAGTCTCGACGAGCTAATTCCTTCCGGCCGAGCGCCGCCGCCGGATGGCCGAAGTAACTCTCTGACGGCGGACAAAGGAGCGGATCGTCGAGGAGGCTTTGGCGCCCCACACGACGTTGTAGCGGGTGCCCCCCGATGCGGGATCGCAACAAGGTTCCTGTTTCGATGGAAGCAGTGGCTGGCTCTGCCTTCCGCGCCATTGTTCCTGCCGGTGACAACCAGAGATCCGCCGGATCGATCTGCCACAAATTATCCTACCCACCCATAGCGGTCGGTGCGCCGATTACCGCAGAGCGGTCGCCTCAGGAGATCGAGCTGGAACTGGTCGGTGGGCGATGCGTCCGCTGCCCTCGTGATATGGATCCCGAAACGGTGCGCATCTTGGTGGCGCATCTGGAAGGAAAAGCGTCGTGATGATGTTACCCTCGGGCGTGAAGTTGCATATTGCCCTGCTCATCACCGATATGTTCAAAGGGGTGGAAGGCCTCGCCATACTGGTCGAGCGGCTGTAGCTCGAGGATCCGTTTTCAGGTCGCCTGTTCACCGGAAGGGACTGCGAGGTCCGGCGCTGGGCCACGATCAGCAGGCTCATAGAGACCGACCAAGCTGAACGAGGTCGATCCATACGACTACCTCACTGACGCACTCCAGCGCATGGTCGATGGCGACCCTGCAAACGGTTCGATGACTTGCTGCCTTGGAACTGGAAAGTCGAGAATCCTGTCAAGAGCGGGTGAGGTGAAAAGATCGGACGCTTACAGCGATGACGATATGCTTCCTGCAGCGTAATTTATTTGTCACTGAGAGTCAGAGAAGGCAACAGATTTGCCAAATATACGACGATTGGTGCCGGAATGTATGCCTCTACGACGTGACCTGCGACAGCCTAGTGGGCTGCGACACGGTTAGCGTGAGTGGATGTCAGATAAGTTCACCTCCGACGGCGAGAGAGTAGATGGCGTGTCTCGGGTTCTGGCTTCTTGGTTGGAAAACGAGCCAAGATCGTGCATATCCCTTTCAGACCAATTGATGACCAAATTAGAGGCCGAGTTTGGACTGCTCCTCGAGTAAAAAGAGCCCTGATGAAACACTAAAAGACTTTGGGCTCCGATTGGCATTTGGCCATCCTTCGAAAGTCGTCAGTCCCGTTTGCGACTAGAACCCCTTATGATCTCTCTCGGTCCTATAACAGTGGAGGGGGCGAGAGTATCGGCGTTCTTGCAGAAGTCACCGTTTCGAAGCTGAGTTTAATGGCGTCAAACTGATAATCGATTGCGAGAGTTGCGTCCCTCTCAAGAACGGAATAGAGAACGCTAATAGATGCAGTCGAAAGCTGGATCTTTAAAGTGGGCTGCTGAGGATCGAAGTGCGGTCATGCCTTCTGAAAGACATATAAGTGGTTTGGCCAGCGCTCGTTAGCGGAATTTTCACTCGGCTTGGAAGCGCGAATTTCGAGGCCGTAAGTGGACGCAGCGTCGATCACGCTTTGTTCGTCAATTCCATGCATCTCCATTCTCGGCAAGTCGCCAAATCTCATCTTGTAGACCACGGGTTCCAGAGACTGTGGCACCAATAGACGAAGATAATCTTTGAGATTGCTTTTGCGGCGGGCCTGCGGAAGAAAGAATACCGCAAGACCTCCGGGACGCAGCACTCGGCCGAATTCCGCTATGTATTCGAGTGAATTTTTTTCCGGAATATGCTGCAAGACATAGTTTGTATAAATAAAATCGAACATATTATTGGAGAAGATGGAGAGTTTCTCTTTTTCGTTCAGTATAAGCTCTATATTTTGCGTGCCCGCCGTCAATCGCTTGGCTTCTTTAATCATCGATGGAGAGATATCGATACCAATCACATCTCCAAAATGTTGGGCTAGTCCGAGAGACAGCCGGCCGGGGCCGCAGCCGAAATCGAGTGCCTTATCGCGCATCTTGATCTCAGCCACCGTCTCAACAAACTTCAAGACTTCGTCGATTTCTCGAAGTCCTTGTTCGACAAAGTCGGTATCTGTCCAGGAATTTTCCTTTCCGGGCGTCGTCAGGGCCGCCCACATAGGGTCCCTCTGACCCAGTTTCTCCCACTCTCTACCAACCGTACCGACGTTCATTATTGCCTCATCTGACTTCTTACGTTCAAAGGAGATTCGCGTATCACTATTTTCGGGGGTTCAAAGGCTAACTCAATTCCTGTGCCTGGATAGCCGCGCAGGTTCCATCATGCCAGAAAGTAGGCCATCATCGATAAATTCGTATGCTTAAATAACGATTAAGATAGATATTCCATAGATCTCGAATATGGCGACTCTGCGTTGTCCTCCAGCGTAACCGTCGTCCGTCAAAATGTTGTACACGGCAACGACATGAAAACATATGCCAAACGAAAAGATTGCAGAACCCTTCGACCGTCGTTCAAGCGCATCCCCAATCAAGTCGGTCGTGATCATTTCGAACCAAGCATTCTCGATGATCAACTTTCGTGGGCCACTGATCAAGGCGATCGTCGCAAGAGGCGTCAAGGTCTACGCGTTGGCCCCTGACTTTGATGGCCAAACGCGGGCAAAACTCCATGAATTGGGCGGTATGCCCGTTGACATGTCGCTGGAGCGTGCTGGGCTAAGCCCCGTGCGAGATGCGTTCGATCTGGTTCAACTGGTGCGAATTCTAAGGAGGTTGGCGCCTGACGCTACCTTCGCCTATTTCATAAAGCCGGTCATCTATGGAAGCCTTGCTGCGCGGATCGTCGGTGTTCCGCATCGCTTCTCATTGGTGGCTGGTTTGGGTTACGCCTTTGCGGACAGCGACGGTAGCGGCTCCGTGCGCCGGATGGCCATTAGATGGATCGCGACACTGCTCTATAAATTGGCATTCGCAAGTTGCGAAAAGGTGTTCTTCCAAAATGACGATGACATTCAAGAATGTTCAGCGGAGGGGATGCTTCGCCCCGGTATTGCCGTTCGAGTGAACGGCACGGGAGTTGATCTGCAAAGCATAGCGGCCGCCCCGTCCGTAACGTCTCCTGTTACCTTCTTGCTGATGGCGAGACTGTTGCGGGAAAAAGGTATCGTCGAATATGTGGATGCGGCGCGTTCAATCAAGGCCAAGTATCCTAAAGTACGCTTTCTGTTGTTGGGTGGTCTCGATCCCAATCCCAGTGGATTATCCGAGGCAGAGGTATCCGCATGGGTGGTGAAGGCATCATCGAGTGGCCCGGACAGGTTGACGACGTCCGCCCTTGGATTGCTCAGTGCAGTGTCTATGTCTTGCCCTCTTACTATCGCGAAGGCGTTCCACGCAGCATACAGGAGGCCATGGCTGCGGCCCGCCCTGTAATTACCACAGACTGGGTCGGCTGTCGGATACGGTCGAACATGGTCGAAACGGGTTCCTCGTGCCGCCTCGGAATACTCGCGCTCTCTCTGATGCCATGGAGCGGTTTGTCAATTCTCCCGAGCTTATTGAGCGAATGGGCTTGGCAAGCCGGCGGCTGGCAGAAACGAATTACGATGTTCTCAAGATCAACGATTTTATGCTCAGCGAAATGGGGATTGAGCCGAAGGGCTGTGTCGGTTCTCCGGCCGAGGGGGACGAACGTTGAAATTGGCAATTTGCCCTATTCAAGCAAGTGACACACTCAAAATACGGGCCTTGTCGCCAGACATTTCGTTTGATCATCGCGCGGAGCCATTGTGAAGCGCTTCAAGAGATTGGAGACGCCTCGGCAATGTTCAAGATGATCATGCATTGCCAAATGGTGGCGGGAACGGTTGGCTATATTAGAGGCCCGCGCGTTTCACAACGATTAGCGATCGCGTTTTTCAAATCCATGGCAGGGCACGTTAGTGTTTCCTGAAATTTGTTTCTTTACTCGCTATCGGGGGTTCACTAGTAAATCAGTCGCGTGGACTTGCCCGTTTGGGCGACGGTAGCCGACGATGCGAATCCCACGTCTTCGGCATAGGAATTTCGAAACGGGTGGAGCCGACATATGAGCATTGATCGTGATGGTCGGATACCCAGGGAGATCACCCTACGCGATGTGCTCGACGTATTTGGTCGCCGAAAGCGGACGATTATTGGAGGCATGACCTTCTTCCTGTCGGTCGGGTTGCTCTATGCGATCTTCGCAACGCCGATATACACGGCGACCGCGACAGTTAAATTGGCCGGAGACGAGGATGGTTCGCTTGGCGTCTCCGGGCAGCTGGCTTCGGCGGCCTCGCTGGCGGGGATCAACCTTGGCGGTGGCGGTTCGAATTCCGATGAATATTTCGCCATTTTGAAGTCGCGGGGGCTCGCGGAACGTTTCATCCGCGAAGAGGATGTCCTGCCGTCCCTCTTCCCGACGCGTTGGGATCAGACTGACAAGCGATGGCGCGATTCGCCGCCCGGAATGATCAGGCGCACCGTGTGGGCCGTTCAGGGCTTGCTGGCGTATCTGTCCGACGATCAAGGGTGGTCTGGCGACCATCCCGCTGAGCCAACGATGTGGCGGGCCTATATGAAGTTTGATGGCCAAGTGCGGAACGTGACGCAAGACGAAGATACGGGAATCGTCACGGTCTCTTTCGACTTTCCCGATCCTCGCTTGGCGGCCAAGTGGGTCAACGACTACCTAGTCTTGGCAAACGACGAAATTCGGGAAAGGACGATCGATGAGTCGACACGCGCTGTCGCCTATCTGGAGAAGGAAGCGGCCAAGACCAATGTTGCGGGATTGCGTGAGACGATTTACGGATTGGTCGAGACGCAGATGAAACAGATAACTCTCGCGAATGCCAGGCCAGACTTTGCGTTTCGCACAATTGACAGTGCCGTTGTACCAGAAAAGAGCTCGAGGCCGAAACGCTTCTTGATCATCGTGTTGTCCGCGATCGTTGGGGTGGTCTTCGGGGCGTTCTCTGTCCTGTTAATCGAAGGTTACAAGGGTACCCTCAGTGGCGAGCCTTCGGGCAGATAGATTGTGCGCGCAGGCGGTGAGTTGGTCGTGGTGGCGGCTATAGTCTGCTGGATAAGCACAGCTCGGTGAACGAATTTGTTTACCATCCATGGCCTACAGTACTTCTCTTTCCTCGCGTTCCGCGACCTCCGAGAAAACCTTGACGCGAATATCGCGGTTTAGGCGCGGTGGCGCTCCAACCACTCTTCGTCGTCGTGTAGCTAGGTGCCCGTTTGAGCAAACTCCTTAGGCATTCGTTCTGGAATTTCCTAGGCAGCGGTATACCCATTTTGGTCGCCGTGGTGTCGATCCCGTTTGTCATAAAGGGCTTCGGTGTCGAACGCTTCGGAATGCTGACGTTGATTTGGGCTCTTGCCGGCTACTTCGGGCTCTTCGATTTAGGAATAGGGCGCGCCGTGACCTATTTTCTGGCCTCGGCATTGGCCAACCGGGCCGATGACGAAGTGCCGGAGATCGTGTTGGCCGGCATATTGGCCACATTTGCCTTCGGTGTCTTAAGTGCGGCGATCATGCTGGGATTTGGTTCCGTCCTCGTTGCAGACGTTGTCAGGCCTCCTCTCCTTTTGGCGGATGAGGTTGCCAAAGCCTTTGCTGTCGTCGCAATCGGTGTGCCCATCATTACCGTAGGAATCGCCCTACGGGGTGTTCTCGAAGGTTACCAACGATTTGACGTGGTGAATTTCGTTCGGGTGCCGCTGGGAATCGTGACGTTTGTTTGCCCGTTATTCGTCATGTCGACGCAATATAAGCTGGTTTGGGCGACCATCATCCTGATCGTCGCTCGTGCGCTGGTCGCTGTCGTCTATCTCCAAATCATCAGGACCATTGCGCCTGAGGCGGCTGAACTTAAGAAAGTAAGTCTATCGAGAGTCTGGAGACTGGTTAGTTACGGTAAGTGGCTAACCTTGACGAATATCGTCGGGCCAATACTCGTATCCATGGACCGTTTTGTGATTTCCGCCATTCTGGGAGCTGCGGCGGTCACTTACTATGTTACACCGATGGAGGTCTTGAGCAGGACAACGATATTTGCAAGCGCGCTATCCTTCGCATTGTTTCCCGGTTTCGCCACCCTGTTCGTTCGGGATTCCGTGAGTGCCTACAAAATCTACTCTATTTCGCTTCGGGCTCTCAGTATGCTGTTGTTTCCCCTCTATCTGGCTTTGGTCGCTATGTCGAGTTTCGGGCTTCAGTTGTGGCTGGGGGGTGAATTTTCGCAGAAGAGCACGCTGGTAATGCAAATTCTGGCCATCGGCGTCTTTATTAACAGCGTTGGCCATATTCCGTTTACTCTCGTGCAAAGTTCTGGTCACCCGGATTGGTCGGCAAAACTTCATGTGATCGAACTAATAGTGTACAGCATAGTAATCTATGTCTTGACCACCCATTTTGGCATTGCCGGTACGGCGACCGCTTGGCTATTGAGAATATCCATCGATTTGTTGGCGCATTTGGTATTCGCCGCACGAATATTTCATTTAAAGGAAAGGCCGACTTATGTCGCCGTCTTGTTGGCCGAGATTGTGTTGTTGCTGATATTAGTATTAATGGGGGCGGATCTTCCCGGGCGAGTGATATTGATTAGCGTATCGTTAATATTGTGGGCCTTGAGCCCTCTAATCTTGTTCTCGTTCGAAGAGCGGCGAGACATTTTGTCACGAATTCTGAGACTGGTCCCACGAAAGAATGTCACATCCATCCAGCACACTACGCCACGAATATAGTCAGAAGGGCTTTGATTATTTCGCGAATTTGAGGCGTGACGTAATCGAGATCCTGCCCGATCACATCGATAGAATATTGAGGAGATTGGTGCAGGATGCGGCGATACCATTGGCTTTGTTAAGAGCAATTACAACGTATCTGAGGCCGTCGCTGTCGAACTGTTCGACGATGCGGCGACTGAAGCACGAAAAAAGGTGAGCCGGGTTGTGGTCAGAGAAATATGAAGACTTGCAGCCACAAGACATCGCCGCCGAGGGAACTGACGTCATTTTATGCTTGGATGTATTGGAACATCTGGTAGATCCCTGGAAGGCGGTGAACTTCACTGCGCTTCTTAAGGCGGGTGGCCGGGGTTCATCGCCAGTATACCTAACGTTAACCATTTTAGCGTCACTTTTCCTTTGATTTTCAAGGGCGAGTGGATTTTGAAGGAACAGGGAATTCTCGACCGCACGCATTTGAGGTTCTTCTCGCGCTCCACCGCGATTGAACTAATGACAAGCACAGGACTGCGGTTGGTGGACGTCCGATCGTCCAATCTCCGTGTGTACAGCAACGCTGGACGGCTGAATATTGCAACGCTTGGACTGTTTAGGCGTTTTAATAATGCAATATCTAGTTACAGTCGAAAACCCCCTACGGTGACGAGACTGCCATTGCAGGAAGCAAGCGCACCAAATCCTACAGTCGTGCATATGCTTAAGGCTCTGATCGTTCTCGTCAATTACAATACAACGAGCGTGACCGAGGCTTGTGTGACGTCGCTGCTCGCGGCGGCATGTCCGGAAGTTTCTGTCTCTGTCGTTGTTGTTGACAACTCGGACAGGTCTCCACTTGGGGAAATACCCGGCGCCGTGGATCTTGCGTCCTGGGCGCAACCTCGGTCTTTCCCCCGCCTGGAAGTTGGCTTGCGATCAGATAGTGGACGACGAGTTTGACTACGTGGTTTTGCTCAACAACGATGTCGAGGTCTCCCGCGACTTCTTCCGTCAACTCGCGGTCGGCAGGGCACGTTGGGGCAAGGACGAGGCATTGGCGGCCGGATATATCGTTTGGACGACAAGCAGAAGATCTGGTCGAGGGGGGTGAAATGAGACCCCTGGAAGGTCGTAGTCGCTCGCCATGATTGTGACGTGGACCAGTCCACCGTTCGATCCGGAGATTTTGAAACGGGTCACATCTCGGGATGCTGTATGGTCATTCCGCTTCACATGTTGCGTCGATTGGCGGTCCGGATACCGAACTTCTTCTTTCGTGGGGAAGAGTGGGATCTGAACTATCGCTTGATAAAGGCCGGTTGCAAACTCGTCATTCTCGACAAAATGGAGCTGTGGCATCGCGTGAATACGAGCCACGATCGATTTGCGCCGAAGATGCTGTATCTGGCATATAGAGCGAAAGTCTTGTTCGCCCGGAAACATCAGGCCTTCTCGGTGAGTTCCCGATTTGGTACGTGTTCGGCCTCGGCTTTGCTCTCACGATTGCGCCGCGACAATTCGACAAGATGCGTGGTCGTCACGTTGCGGGAACACGGGCCGCGCTTGTATACGCCTTTCTGGATGGTATTGCGTCGAAAACAATTCAACCGCGTGAATTTTTGAAAATTGCTGCTTTAGATAACCGTATAACTGGAGCCAGATATGGCGGAAGGCGACCACAATACAATTCGCTTCGAAAACGCCTCGCGACGTGTCGTCGAGAATTTCGAAGCATTTGAATGCAAAGCTTAAATCCGCATGTGCCCCGGATTTCCTTGACATAAAGCCCTTTCCATATCTGGTCATTGATGACTTCCTTCCGGAAGACGTATGTGAGGAGATAGAAAGCTATGGGCGACAGATTTCAGAGTCTCGATTCAAATGTTCATTTGAACTCGAAGAAGTTCGCCTCGCACAGATATTGGAATTTCGACGCTAAGATCGTCGATATTTTGTCCTTTTTCTATAGTAAAGATTTCGAGCAATTCCTGGAAAAGGTAACGGGTATAGGCGGAATACACGCTGATTTCGAGTATAACTGGGGTGGTGGCTATCATTTGCTTCCGAAGGGGGAGCCTCAATGTCCATAAGGACTTCAACGTCCATCCGGTTCATCAAAAATCATACGGCGGTTAACGCGATCCTCTATCTGAATAAGGGGTGGACGGAGCGTGACGGAGGGGGGCTCGAATTATGGGATATGGAGAACAAGCAGCGATTTGCGAATGTCGTCCCGATTTTCAATCGATGCGCAATATTTGAAACCAGCGAGATCTCCTATCACGGGAATCCAATGCGAGTAACTCGCGACGGACCCGGCAGGCTTTCCTATTCGCTTTACTATTATACGGATACGCGGCCGGACAAATCCGCGATCACCGAGCACTCCACCGTGTATGTGGATCGGCCCGGCGAATATACGAATTCAATGCGGAAGCTGACGGCACCGATCAAAAAGGTGATCCCAAAGACCCTTTCGAAAATTCGGGATGTGCTAATCGACTAATCCTCTTCTCCGGAAATAGCGTCATATAGCTTCCTTCATGGAGAATCCGTGATATTTCAAGTGAGCGCCTCTTGGAACTCGACCTCGGTTGTGGTCGCTACAAGGTTCCAGGCACGATCGGTATCGACCGCTACCCGGATGCAAACCGGACGTCATCCTGGACTTTGTGGCTGAAGAGCTACCCTTTCCAGACAGCAGCGTGGGGGTGATTCATGCGCGTCAGGTGATGGAGCATGTCGAAGATCTATTCGGTCTTATGGATAAGCTCTACAGAGTTCTACATCCGTCCGGAAAATTGATCATCGATGTCCCATATTGGTCGAGTGAGGGTGCGTTCCGCGATCCGACCCACGTGCAATTCTTCTCCGAAAAATCGTTTGATTACTGGGATCCGGATTGCGAATGCGCGTATTACGCGGAAGTGTGCCCGTTCAAGATCGAAAGTATTCAATACAACATCAATAAGCGGCTGCCCGCCAAAATCGTCAAAGCTCTCCTGGGAATGCGAGGGTTGAAGGCGTTTAATAACATGATCGTCTCATTCAATTTGTCCTAAGGCCAGTTAAATAGATGACAAATATTAAAATCGAAGGAGGCTACGCCCTTCATCGCTGTGGTAATCCTCAACTATAATTGCGCAGTGATGACCCGCGATTGCGTGGAATCGATTGCCGAGACGAAACACGAAAGGTTGAAAGTAATCGTTGTCGACAACGCCTCGACGGACAATTCACGCGCCGTATTGGAAGAGGCTGCTGGCGAACTTGGTTTCGAGTTCATTGCCTCGCACCGTAACGGTGGTTTCTCCGAGGGCTCGAATATCGGCATGGTGCGGGCATTGGGGACCGGAGCGAGATGGATTCACCTGTTGAACCCGGATACAAAGGTGGCACCAGACTTCTATTACTGAATGGAAGAACTCACTCGGACGCGACCAGATTTATCGGCCGTTGGCGGATTGGGGTTCTATGCTGATCCCCCACGGAAGATTTGGTTCGCGGGGGGGTATTTGGATTGGTTCAGGGGGCGAGGCGAATGCAAGCACCAGGGGCGCTTGATCGACGAAATGGATGTCGAGAACCTTTCCGGTCCTACCGACTTTCTCACATGCGCGTGCCTGCTGGTAAAAAGGGAAGCCGTTGAAAAAATAGGATTACTGGATATTCGATATTTCCTTGGGGGCGAAGAGTGGGACTGTCCGGCGCCTTAGGAGTGCCGGTTATGCGCTGCATTTCGAAGCTTCAATGCGATACTGGCACTATGTTACGGCAACACACGTCAAGTTCTCGCCAAAATATATCTATAACGGTTACCGAACCAAGCTGCTCTTCAAGCGTGACCAAGAGCGCGCCGCCTATCCAATCTGGTATCTGTTCTACAAGCTTTATACGCAACTTCTTGCGCAGAAGGACCTTCCAACGGCTGGAGCCCACTATTCAGTGGTCCGAGATCGCTTACGCGATGAGACAAGCGGAACTTGATAATAAGAAGTTCAGTTCGATAGAGCTGTCGCATCTCCAGAGATTTCCTCGCTGAAATGGCGACCGCTGGCGCTCAGGTCGGAATGCGGGCGGCGGGTTCGCGCCATGATTTACGGCGCTCATTGTTGGTCGTCTACATATTTTCGATGCCCGTGCTGGGGTTGCTGGCTCCGTCTCCATGGACCCCAATACCCTTGCTCGTCGCGATGTTGCTGCTGTGGGTGAGTGGGCCAACGCTGAGCCTGCAGGGTGACCTCTCCGACTTCGCGATAGGCAGCCTGCTTATCGCCACCTTGGTTCCTTGGGCGTGGAACGCCAACTATGTGGGGTCCAAGACCTTATATCATTGCATGGCGCTTCTTTCGGTGATTATTCTATATTATTTGTCGATACGAGAAAACTTACGCCGTTTCATTCAAGACGAAACTCCATAAACAGGATCTATAGGATATTCTTTTTTTCCATCCTGTTTTCTTCTGTTTTATTATTTTGAGAATCGTTTCTTAGAAACATAATGCATGTCAGCATCGAGAGTTTTCTGCCCTATGCTGTGCGGGACAAATATGACGCGACGATCATCGGGGGTATTCAAAGAAGTCGCGGGTTCGCCGAAGAGTAGGGCACATGGCTCTCTTCTATGACCTCGGAATATTTCTTTGTATCCCATACATGCGTCATATGCGGCGCTTTCGATGGATTTCCATCTTGCTGATTCTTCTGAGCTGGGTCCTCATGTTCAGCGCGGCCTCTTTCATCTCCGTGGTGGCCGCATTTTCATATTATCTATTTAGAATTATGAATAGACGATTTGTTTTCGTCGTGAAATTCATGGGGGTTTTATTCTTTTTCCTGACGATAGCGGGAATATACTTTTTCCAGGTCCTATATAAATATTTTGAGAGTAGCCTCCTTCCGAAGTTAGCTCTCTTTATGGTTGGCTCCAGGCGCGGGTTCGGGGAGCGATCGGTTGTCGAATTTCGGCGAGGCCTTTCGCCTCATTGCTCACTATCCACTAGGGATCGGATTAGGGATCGCCCCGGCGGTCGCGGATGATCAAATACTTTTTCATGGATACGAAATTTCTGCCGGATTCTTGAGTATGGTTACGATTTTTGGAGTGGCCGGCGGTGTGCTAGGCCTATTCCTAATAGTTTTTCTGATGGTCAGCTTCCTACTGAGGGCAGTGCGTCTGCCAATATCTCGCGCTGAAATTGGTGCTGGAGGATTAGCTCTTACTCTACATTATGTCGTCGTCGGCAACTTTTGGTTCCCGTTTCTTTGGTTCTTTTGGGCGCTGGTTGCTGTCGTGGAGCGATATGACCGGGGACGGAGAGATCTCCAACCGCATGAAAGTCGTACATCTAATAAATTCCATGTCCGACGCTGGTGGGGCGCAACGACTGCTTGCTGATTTGCGGTGCGTCCCCACCTACAACATTAGGTATCGTGACCTGGCGTACACCAGAGCGCCGCGACGTCTCAGAGATTTTGCCAGGCGTTCGCATTGTTTCCTTTGTCCTCTGCGAATGGCGCGCATCAAGGAAGCGCGAGAGCTTCTCCGTGAAGCGGACGTCGTTCATGTCCATCTCTTTCCTTCCTTATGGTTGGGCGCATTTTTGCCGTTAAGAAAGTTATACCGAGCATAATACTTGAAATCGCAGACGAAAGTATCGAAGCCTCAGGTATTTAGAACGCTTCATCTATGGCAGATACAACGCGGTTTTCGCCATTAGCGATGAGGTGGCGGGCGAGTTGAAGGCGTGGATAGGCACACAGTCCGTGGCGATCAAAGTCATTCCAAACGGTATTCCCTTAGATCGCTTCCATTTTCATCGCCGTGAAATCTCCACGAATTCAACGGTTACAATCGGAATGGCCGCGCGCTTTAGTGATCAAAAAGATCAGGACTGCCTGGTTAGAGCACTGGCGCGCTTGCCTCGGAACTTTGAACTCGAACTCGCGGGTGATGGGCCGCGTCTTGATGGCATTAAGCGCCAGGCAACTGAAATGAAAGTGGCGGATCGAGTTCAATTCTGGGGTGCGATCGACTGGGTGCCGGACTTTCTTGATCGTCTGGACATCTATGTACAGTCATCGCGTTGGGAGGGCTTTGGGCTATCAGCCGTTGAAGCAATGGCTAGCGGGTTGCCAACCATCGCTAGCAATGTCCCTGGCTTAGCAAATATAATCGATGCACCGGAACTCCTATTCCCGCCCAGCGAGGATGCGATCTTATCTGAAAGGATCACTAGTCTCTGCGAGCAACCTCAATGCAAAAAGAGCTTGTCAGATCTAATGCTCAGTAAGGCTCAACGGTATTCGATTGAACAGTGTCTGAGTTCGCACGTCCGTGCGTATAAAGAAGTGTCTGGCGTATAGAAGAATGGGGGCGTGAGCATCAGCAGTGGCAAATTAAGCGGAAAGCTCGATCGCCAACCTTGATCTGCTTCCCAGGAACGTCGTTGCGGCTAATCCGTTTTCGTTCGGGGGACACGGATGATGACGCCATAGTGCTTCAGTGGAGACAAGACTATCGACGTAATGTGTAAGCAACGCGCTTGCGTTGCGCAGACCGAACTTTGAATGGGCCAATTGGGAACGGACTGGCAACGGCCTAAATCCGTATTGCTCTGGTGCATAGGCCAAGAAAGTTAACAAAAAACTGCTCATAGACTTCAGCCGAACAAAGAGATCTGCCTCTCGCGTCCTTCTCCGATAAGATTGGGGCGTCTTCGATCGGACACTGAATTCCTATATCCGGATCGTTCCAAGCGATGGTCCGCTCATGTTCAGGAGCGTAAAAGTCCGCAGTCTTATACAAAAAATCTGCAGTGTCGCTGAGTGTCAGGAAGCCATGGGCAAAACCAGGCGGGATCCAGAATATCCGTTTGTTTTCGCCACTAAGTTCAATTCCATGCCATTGGCCAAACGTCGGAGAAGACTTACGTAGATCCACAGCCACATCGAATGCCGCTCCAGCCACCACTCGAACCAACTTCCCTTGCGGTTGAAGAACTTGATAGTGAAGGCCCCTCAAGACATTTCGAGATGATCGGGAATGGTTGTCTTGCACAAAGTCGAGCGACAATCCGGTCGCATCGCAAAAAACCCGCTTGTTATAACTTTCTAAGAAGAAGCCGCGTTCCGTCACCAAACACTTTGGGCTCAAATATGAAAAGGCCGTCGATGTCGGTTTCAAGAATGCGCATTAGAACGTCCGGTTCTTGATCAGAGCCAAGAGATACTGACCGTAACCGTTTTTTGAGATCGGAGACGCCAGACGCTCCAGATCTTCTGCCGAAATGTACCCCATGCGATAGGCGGTTTCTTCGGGACTGGCAATTTGCAGGCCCTGACGCTTCTGCAGCGTATGGATGAAAGTTGCGGCTTCAAGAAGCGACTCGTGCGTTCCTGTGTCCAGCCACGCCATACCTCGCCCCATCACCTGCACGTCGAGGGTGCCGAGCTCAGAACCATCGAGTACAGTTGCGAAGGCCTTTACGCGATGTCGCCCTTGGGCAATGACAATGCCGTACTCGGCAAGATGCGCCCGAATGGCACAGGCAGCCATCATCCGCTGGCGAACAAGTAAACCCCGGGCCCTGTGGAGTAACAGGAAAGCCTGGTTCTCCTTGCTCTTGATCGGAACAAATCGCATGCCCGGTCTTGCTACTACTTCGCAGATGGCGGCCGCATCGGACGCGTCATTCTTCGCGCCGCGCCGGACATAGGGCTTTACGTAGGCCGGAGGTATCAAGCGGACCGTGTGGCCAAAGTTCTGAAGTTCCCGGGCCCAGTGGTGCGCCGTTGCACAGGCTTCGATACCGACGGACAGGGCTGCAATCCCGCAAAGAACGGCAGGACTTCTCTGCGGGCTAGCCGTTCGCGGACAACAACATTACCGTCAACATCCACAGCGTGGACGTGAAAAACGTTCTTCTCGAGGTCGAGACCAATCGTATTGGCTCCATGGCAGGCCGCTCCTTGATCGGGTGATGGCAAGGCCAATATTCGGCCAGTGCCGAAGGAGCGGGGCCGTCTTCCCCATCAACGGCAGGCTGTGGGACGAATGCCTCAACGAGCATCTGTTCTAAGCTATACCCATGCCCGACGGATCATCGAGGCGTGGCGGGTCGACTACAACACCCGGCGTCCGCACACCAGCCTCGACGGACAGACGCCGACCGAGTTCGCGGCAAGGGGCGGCTCGCTTGACCTGTGTGTGGGCTCCGCGACCCGCCCCTTGCCGATCCCATATGAGGAGTTCAGAACCGGAACAGAACAGAACTAACTTATGAATGAGGACGATCAGGGGAGAAGCTCAGCCGTTGTCGAAGTCATGATCTCTCACCGGACGGGCTAGTCATAGCTGTCTAAGTGGTGCCCAAGGTAAGTGGAGCCCTGCCCCGACCGACCGGGACCTCACGGTAGGTGTGCGCCAGCGCGGTCGATGGCCGGCCAAGCCCCGCCCGGACAGGTTGGCGTTCCTTCATATTTGTCGATCCGTGCAGCGCGCGTAGGCCAAAACTCCGCCTCTAATGCAGGATGGGACTCCCCACGCCCCGAGCCGCTCTTCACGTCTTGCCTAGAGGTCTCCACACGTATAGGGTCTTGCGGAGCTGATAGCGCTCAGTCGGTTTCTCACCGCTTCCTCATTTCCATTCTGGTTTCTCCGATGTCACTTTTCTGCAGGGCCAAAAGTGGCGTGGTGTTGGTTCTTGGTAGTCTGGTGGTGCTTGGGGCGACACTTTTAACCACCCCCTCCCTCGCGGAGCCCTGGGTCGAGCCGGGCGACGTGACCCTCCGAAGCGATATCGAGATTCTGGCACGATATGGCATCATTCCGAACCTCACCACGACCTGGCCAATTCCCTGGGCCCAGATCGAGGATGGCATCAATGCCGCGGCGGGCGAGCGGCTGCCGAATTACGTGCGCTTCGCCGTGGACCGGGTGCGCGCCCGCATGCCAAGGAACGGCAAGGGTTTCGAACAGCATGTCCAAGGCGAGGCCAGCTATACCAACAAGCCGAGCGTCGTGCGCGACTTTACCGAGCAAGACCGCCAGAAACTCAACGGTCAACTCTCGACCGACATGCAATGGAACTCGACCTACGTAAAGCTGAGCATCGGCTACGAGGGCGACCAGCATCACGGCACCGCTCTGCCCGACGACACGTATATCGCGCAGAATCTCGGCAACTGGACGGTTTATGGTGGTTATGTGCCGCGCTGGTGGGGCGCCGGTTGGGATACGAGCCTGTTCCTCTCCACCAATGCCCGCGAGGTCCCGAGCTTCGGCATCACGCGCCGGAACCCGAAGCCGTTCGGCACGAAACTGCTGAGCTGGCTCGGCCCCTGGACCTTTGATTTTTATGTCGGGGAGCTGAACGATCCGCGCTACATCAACAACACGGCACTGATCAACATGCGCGTCGCCTTCAGCCCACTGAAGAACCTCGAGGTCGGGCTGTCGCGGGTGATCATGACTTGCGGGTCAGGACGCCCCTGCAGCGCCTCCAGCCTGTTTAAATCCTTCATTGGGGCCAGCGAACATAAGGGCGGCGCTGTCGCAAGCCAAGACCTCGGCAATCAGCTCGCCAGCATCGATATCCGCTATACCCATCGCATTTCGAAGAGCGTCGGCGCATCGTTCTACATGCAGCTCATCGGCGAGGACACCGGGCCGATCCCGGTCAAGAATTCCCGCCTTTTTGGCACCTCTTTCGACGGCCCCCTCGGCGATTCCGGCTTTGGGCGGTGGCGGATCACCGGGGAGTACAGTGACTCCTTCTCGTCGAATTTCGTTGTCTCCAGCCATCACCCCTATAACGTGATTTACGAGCATCACATTTATCGGTCGGGTTACCGGTATTAACGGCCGAGCGATTGGCGACAGCCTGGATAACGACAGCCAGATGATCTCGCTCTCCGGCC
Source organism: uncultured Alphaproteobacteria bacterium (assembly GCA_963822835.1). Lineage (GTDB taxonomy): Bacteria > Pseudomonadota > Alphaproteobacteria > CAVTAV01 > CAVTAV01 > CAVTAV01. The sequence continues at coordinate 497,072 of CAWGIZ010000010.1, forward strand.
GCCTGTGGGACGGCGACAGCCGTATGCTTCATGCCGCGTATCGCTATATCCGGCTGAACATCGACGGCACCTGTGCGGCAAATGGCTTCGGACCGGTTTGCGCCGGCGGAGTTAAGCATCAATCCCGAAACCATTCACATGCTCGAAGCCGGCATCGAGCTTCCGACAGCGCTTGGAAACTATCGACCTCGACGGCCGGCTGCTCAGCGATCAACCGAACACGCCCGGCGTTCACTACTTCGCCGCCGAAATCGAGCTCGGCTGGAAATTCCGGCTCTGATAGCCGGTCGGTCTAATTCAGGAAATCGGTCCAGCTTCTCATCGATGGCGGACTTGTTGTCGCGCGTCACGAGATCATTGAGGCGCGGCGTGATGTCGAGCATCTGACCACCATCGCGGGTTGGCGGATGGAAATTAACGACTAATTGATATTGCGTCGCTTGACCCTATTGACGCCGAGGTCGATGGCAAGACGGCCGTCGAACTGCTATTAGAGGCTCGCACCGACCGACTGCAATCTCTTGGGGCAGCTTAAGATCTAAAATGCTGCTACATGAAGGAAAACGATACTGGCGATAACTAAAGATATGTGGCCAGCGCTGCTTGAAATAGGCAAAGCTGAAGGCTGTAATACGGGTGATGCACGGTGCACAATGTTAGTGATACGTGCGCAGCAAAGAGTTGGATATGGCTAGACGGTAACTGCGGCAGCCTCTTCTGAAGTTCCGATAAGCCTCCCAGCAATTTGCTTTGAAACCATATTTTGCGGCTCGGCGCAACGGGTCGTCCGCCAAATGAGCATAACGCGCCGTCGTCAGCGAGTTCTTGTGACCAAGAAGCTTGCCGATGATGAGCAAACTCGTGCCTTCGGCGGCGGCGAAGCTGGCGAAGGAATGGCGGAGGTCATGGAGGCGGACGTCATTCAGATCGGCCTTAGCGCGCAGATCTATCCAGATTCCTTGTAGAGCAGTGAAGTGACCATCTCCTCGATCACTCGGGAAGACATAAGGGCAGTCCTCCCTGCGATCTAGCCGTCGCAGGAGATCGACCGCGGCTCCGCCAAGATAGACGGTCTTTTCGCCGGTCTTGCTGTCCGGCAATCGCAATACCCCCCGCTCAAGGTCGACCCATTTCCATTGCAGTGAAAGGATCTCGTTCTTGCGGCATCCGGTCAGGGTCAGCAGCCGAATGGCGGCGATTGCGAAGCGGTTGACACCCGCATTTTCCGCTTCGGAAAGGACCTGTCCTAGTCGGGCAAGCTCGGTCTCGGACAAGAAACGGTCGCAACTCCTGCTTCGGAATCGCTTCACCCCGCGTACCGGATTGTCCGGGCGGATTTCCCGCTGAACGGCAAAGGCGAGGATAGCTCCAAGGAATCCGACTGTCCGCGACGCTGTGCCCTTGCCTCCGCGAACGACGGCCTTTCCGCGAGGGCCTGTTTTCTCGATGGTCGCCGTCTTCCCGTTTGCCACGTCGATCATAAAGCGTTCGATGTCGGCGCGCTTGAGATCGCGCACAAGCCTGTCACCCAGAAGCGGCTTGATGTGGCGGGCGATGCGGCCACGGTCCGTCGCGATCGTCGACTGCTTCTTGGTCGAGCAGCCTTCGGCCAAATAGAGGTCGCAAAGCTCCGAAACTGTCATTTTCGAAAAAGCATCGTCGGTGTCGGATCTGCCTCTTGGGCCCGGCGATCCGCATGAAGGGCAAATCAGGGCGCGTACGCTGACTTGCTGGCCGCAATCGGGACAAGTCGTAAGGGAATTTGTCGGCCGCGCTCTAGGTCCTCCATTGAGCCGGAACGGAATGAATTTTCTGAAGAATCCAGTGCGAAGCGGGCGATCTGAAGCAATGGTCATGTACTGGTCTCGAACGACGAATGTGTCGTCGATCAGTCGCTCTGGTGGCTCCGGAAGTCAACTCGTTCTGGGGCCTTCAGTGCTGCCCAAGTCCAGTTAGATTCAGTCCTCTGTGATGCCAATAGTCCCGATCTAAAAGAGTGCTGCCGCGAGCGCTGCCCTCGCAGAGTTGATATCTCCTCAAACCACGAAGCAATGCCGCTAACGCGTCTGTCGGCGTCGCACAAATGGGAATTGTGAAATTTCGTCCAAGTGAAAACGTCGTGAATCCCCCCGATCGGCCACAATGCTGAGACCTGACATTTCTCTCCTTGCGGACCTGACTGACTCATGCTGTCGGTTCGGAGAAACCCGGAATCCCCCCGTTGGTAAATCTACGTCGCCAGACAAACTGTCGATAAATTCCCTCTTTCGCTAATTATTTGACGGCCAGCGCGTCCGGGGAATAGGCTTCGATCCGATATTCGTCCGGGTAACGGCGTGTTGCGCCAGGTTTTTGTGCGGGCCTGACGAATTGGGGGCTTTGGACGCCGATGAAGAGGCTGGCTGGATACTCGTCTATTCTCGCTGTAATGGCCGCCGTGGCGCTTGAGGTGCATGGGGGAGTGGCGATGGCGGAGGGTGTTGGGGACGGTGCGATAGGGCGGTCGGTGCCGGTTGAGGGGGCGGCAGATCCGCTCTCGCTGCTCAAGGACAAGGATCCGGCGCTCGCGGCCAACAAGCGATTGGTGTTCGATCTCTGGCGCGGCATCGTGAATGCCGGCCATACGGAACTTGCGGACGACCTCCTCGCCGAGAACTACATCCAGCACAGCCCGGTCTTGCCGACGGGCCGGGCGGCGTTCAAGAAGATCTTCTCGGTCGTGCCGCGGCTCGACAAAATTCCCGACCTCGTGCAGCCGCCGCTGGTCAGCATCATCGCGGAGGGCGACCGGGTGGTGATGGTTCTGGCCGAGACGGTGAAAAAGCCGGACGGCTCGGGCACCTATGTGACGGCCCATTTCAATATGTTCCGCATCGAGAGCGGGCGTCTGGCCGAGCATTGGCATTCCGTTCAAACCCCGCCCGGCCCCAATGTTCTCCCGCCGGAGGAAGGCGGTCCGCAATTGGTGACCGGCGTGTCGGGCACAGCGGAATACGCGCTTTTCAAGGCCTCGGATCCCCGGCTCGAGGCGAATAAGCGCCTCGTCTTCAGCGCGTGGCGCGACGTCCTCGATGCGGGCCACGCGGAGATGGCGGATCTCTATTTCGACAAGGGCTATATCGAGCACGATCCAACCGCCGCGACCGGCCGTGACGCGCTCAAGGCGCGCGTCGCCGCAGAAAAAGTACGCCCGATCGAAACGGCGATCAGAGCGCCGGTCGTCGCCGTCGTTGCGGAAGGGGATCTCGTCGCCGTGGTGACGATGGAGGAACATCCCCATCCGTTCCGCCCGGGCAAGATCTACACAACCACCTGGTTCGATATGTTCCGCATTGCCGACGGACGGATCGCGGAGCACTGGAATCCGGCTGGTGGCCCGCCGGCGCCCGGCCACGAGTGATCGCAGACCTACCGGCCACGATTGACCGGCAAGGCGCGATCGAAGGGACGAGGATGAAACATCTTATGGCCGCCGTCTCTTTCGCGGTCCTTGCCGCGACGCCGGCCCATACTGAACAGATCGAAATCACGCCGAACGGCTCGCACCTCACCATTCTCGGGCCGGAAAAGGCCTATACGGGGCACGCGGTCGCCGAAGTGTTGTTCGCCCAGAGCGCCCAGAACCCGATGGAAGGGGTGCAGGTCACGTTCTCGCCCGGCGCGCGGACCGCCTGGCACAATCATCCCAAGGGGCAGTATCTGATCATTACGTCTGGTGTCGGCTGGGTGCAGGAACGCGGCGGCCCGAAGCGGGTGGTGAAGGCCGGTGACGTGGTCTGGACACCACCCGGCGTCGTTCACTGGCACGGTGCCACCACGACCACGGCGATGAGCCATCTGGCGATCTGGGAATTCTCCGGCGGTAGCGGCGGCGAGCTCTTCGAGCATGTCAGCGACGAAGAATATCTCGCCGAACCGGCGGCACCGGCAACCAAGTGATCGGTTGAAGCCGGCGCCGCCGCTATCCTGTCACAGGAACGAGTTGTAAGCCTGATCCCAGAACTTCCGGGTCCGTCCAAACGGGTCCGCCTCGACCCGGCTCTTTTCATCGAACAGCATGGTATCACGCCGATCGAGATCGTAAGCGGGCCATGCGAGAGCGGCCGTCGACGGATCGCCGGACCGGGCGAAGGCGGCCCAGGCCGAGCTCATGACCGTGGCCATGTCCTGCGCCCGCTGTCCGCCGCCGGTAATCGGCGCCGTGGTCGGCGCGTTCGGATTGTTGAAGACCAGCGACACTTCCAGTCCATGCGGCGAGCGCAGCCTGCCGTCCATGATCGGCGTCTTCCAAAGCATCTCATACAGATAGACAGATGCGGGCCCCTGTACCGACTTCAGTTCCGCGATCTGCGTGGCGCCCCGTCTGAAGCCCGCCGAGCGATCGGTTCCCATGATGAAATAGAGATCGGAGGGTGACGCGTCCGGATAGACCTCGCGATAAAGCTTCACGGCATCTTCGCCGTTCTTCTTCCCGACCGCGTCCTTCATCCGAGCCAGCAGGCCGGCGTCGTCGAGATTGAAAGCCGCCTGATCGCCGAGCTGGAACAGCGTCACTTCCGTGTAATTGGTCCCGATCATGAGCGGCACATTGGCACCCAACGGGTTGGCCACCGGATCGAACGGATGCCGCAATATGCTCGCCTCGTCGCGCACCGGACCGAAATTGCCGAGACCTCCACCCAGTTTGGCGACGGCGGCGAAATAGCCCGCCATCAGTCGCGCCAGCGGCAATGTCTGAAGCTCGTGTGCGCGATCACGGTTGAGCCCGAGCTCGGCGAGCAGGACCTCCGCCGCATGGGTTGCGTCCGCCCGCTCGCTCAGAGTCCGGACGGAGCCGCTTTCAATGACGGCGCGATGGAACAACCCCTGAGCGCGCGGCATGGCGAGCATCGAGGCGACCTTCCCGCCGCCGCCGGATTCGCCGAAGATCAATACCCGCGCGGGATCGCCGCCGAACCTGTCGATATTGCTCTGCACCCATTCGAGGGCGGCCGCGATGTCGAGCATGCCGGCGTTGCCCGATGTCGCGAATTCGGGGCCCAATATATCGCCGAGATAGGTATGGCCGAGCACGTTCAAACGATGGGTAACGTTCACAACCACGACATCGTGCGTCGCTGCCAGCCGGCCGCCGTAATAGGTCGGGTTCGAACCGGAGCCCGAGGAATAGCCGCCACCATGCAGCCAGACCATGACGGGCCGCTTGGCGTTGTCCGTCGCGGGGGTCCAGATGCATAGATTGAGGCAGTCCTCGCTCTCGATCGCATTCGATTCCTGGATGATCGAGAACAGCGAGCCCGGCGGCGGAGGCGGCACCTTCGGATTGATCTGGGGTGCGATGACCCGCTTGTTCCATGGCCCCTTCACGCCTTTCCAGGGCGCGGGCGCGATCGGCGGCATGAAGCGCCCGCTGCCGGCAGTGGAAGCACCGTAGGGAACGCCCATGAAGCCCCAGGCGCCGTCCGCCTGAACGCCCGAAACCTTGCCGAACGTCGTCTCGACTACCGCTTCCTGCGCTTTGCCAGCGGCGGTCACCGGGCCGCTGAGCACGGCCGCGGCAGCAACCGCGGTCAACCCGGCCGTCACTTGCCGACGGTCGGGACCTGTCTTCACATCACGCTGAGTCTTCGGATCATGTTGAGTTATCGCTACCCCCGTTTTGATGCCGGTGCTCGTCCGGCGCCCCATCTTAGCTGCTTGCGTTGCGTGAAACTCCCTTCCTACTTGAACTGAGCCTCTCGGCTGGCATAAATTATCGGAACAGATAATTTTGGGGCAGCATACTATCTATCGCGGCCGGCATGAAGGCCAATCGAGCGGATAGGGTGCTGAAAGGGGGAGGACAGGAATGGAAGTAAAGCAGCTACACCCTCTGTTTTTCGGAGAAATCACCGGTCTGGACACCTCCGTGCCCGTCACGCCCGAGACAGTTGAGGCTGTCGAGGACGCTATGGCGAAATATGCCGTCTGCGTGATCCGGAACGCCAGCCAGAACGACGCGGATCACCTCCGCTTTGCCCGCGCCTTCGGGCCGCTGGAGCTGGCGCCCCCGGGCGGCAAGCGGATTTCGGAGGGCCTTTACGACATCGGGAATCTCGATGCGAATGGCGAGATCGTCCCTGAGGATCCGAACGCCTCGGCGAAGCCGACCGACTTCGAGTTGTTTCATACCGACAGCCCGTTCAACTCGTTGCCGACCAAATGGTCGCTTTTGCTGTGCTATGTCACGCCGCCTGAAGGCGCGAACACCGATTACATCGATACGCGCGCCGTCTATGCGGACCTACCGCAGGAGATGAAGGACCGGGTCGAAAATCTCGTTGCCGATCACGACCTCTTCCAGGCGCTCAAGCGCAATGGCGTCGAATTCGGCGATGACGCGCTGCGCAAATCCTATCCCCGGATGTCGCATCCGCTGGTGCGCACTTCGGTCAGCGGGCGCAAGGCGCTCTATATGGGATGGCACGCGGTCGGCATTATCGGTTGGGAGGAAGAGGAAGCTCTCAAGCTCCTCGACGAGCTCTATGCCTTCGCGACACAGCCCAAATATATCTATTCGCACAAGTGGCGGCCCGGCGACATGGTGATCTGGGACAATCGTTGCACGATGCACAGTGCGACGTCCTTCGAGCGCTATCGTTACAAACGCGACTTGCGCCGCGCGACTATCAATGAATCCGGACCCGAGGTTTCGGCGATCGAGGCCATGCGTGCCGCCGGCTAGAGATTTCGATTTCCGCAGGTCGCGAGCCTTGCCTTTCGGCGGCCGTTTCGTGCGCCGGCTCCTGGCGGATCTTTTTGACGGCGGACTTGTTTGACGGCGGAGGAGTTTTCCTTCGTCGATCCTGCTAAACTCGTCCGGGGTAGTCGATAACTCGACTTGCGAATTGGGGGCTCCCGCCCGGTGGGGCGGTCAGAGGAGGGGGGAATGGCGTCATCGCCTGAGGACTTTATGCCGGCTGCGGCCGATACCGCGGCCGGCTCGGCAGGATCTGCTGGATCCACGGCGGGTTATCCGTCCAGCGGTCAGGCCTATTGGGGGCTTTTCATTTTCGCCCTGTCGCTTCTGATCAACGAGTTGGATCGAGGCATCATCAACCTGCTGATCGAACCGATCAAACGCGACCTTCACCTCACCGACCTGCAGGTGAGCCTGTTGATGGGTTTCGCGTTCGTCATCTTCTACATTCTACTGGGATTTCCGATCGCATCGCTGGCCGATTCGAGGAGCCGGCGTGGCATCGTCAGCTTCGGGCTGTTCTGCTGGAGCGGCATGACGGCGCTCTGCGGCGTTGCGCAGAATTTCTGGAGCTTTTTTCTCTGCCGGGTTGGCGTCGGCGTCGGCGAGGCCTGCACGGGACCCGCGACGCTTTCGATGCTCGCGGATTTCTTCCCTCCGGCCAAGCTGACGCGCGCGATCGCATTCATGAGCTTCGGCGGAATTGCCGGCGTCGGGCTCGCCCGGGTGATCGGCGCGGGCGTGGTGCAGTCTCTCCAGGGCGTGCCCGATTTCCATGTACCGATCCTCGGAACGATCCATAACTGGCAGATGGTTTTCTTCGTCGTGGGCCTGCCCGGGCTGATCGTCGCGGCGCTCATGCTCACCGTGGTCGAGCCGCCACGCCGCGGACGCCTGCGCCTCAGTTTGTCCGGCGCCAAGACGCCGTGGCCGGCGGTCCTGCAATTCGTCGGCGCGAACTGGCGGTGCTATTTGCCCATGTTCGGCGCCATGGGGTTCAGCACCATCGTCGTTGCTGGCTCGCGCGGCTGGAGCATCGTCTTTTTCCAACGCACCTATGACTGGAGCCCGGTTCAGACCGGCTATACGATCGGCACCGTCGCTCTCATCGTATCGCCCATCGGCATGATGCTCGGTGCGTGGCTCGTCGAAAGGCTGTCTGCGCGTGGCTATGCCGACGCAAATATGCGGGTCGTGGCCTGGGCGACGACCCTTTACATTCCCTGGGCGATCCTCGGGCCCTTGATGCCGTCGCCGTGGCTCGCCGTCGCGATGTCGGGAATCGGCGACCTGCTTTTCGGAATCGCGGCCGCTCCGATGTCCGCCGCGCTTCAGCTGATTACGCCGAACGAGATGCGCGGCCGCGTGAGCGCGCTCTATCTCTTTATCGCCAATGTGCTGGGCACGGGCCTCGGGCCGACGGTGATCGCGACGCTCACCGATGTCGTCTTCCATGACGAAGCCAAGTTGCGTTATTCGCTCGCGCTGGCGGCGGCGTTCTTGTGGGTGTCGGCGGCATGCTATTGGTATGCGCGGCGGCACTATCGCGAGGCCGTAATCGCGGCCAGACAGCGGGATTGAGTCTCCGGTAAGCGCCCTCTGCCGCCCGGCGCGCGATCTAGTATAGTGCTCATGAAGGCGGGGCCGTGATCCCGCGGGGTTCGATTCTGTGGGTGCATGATTTGACGCGTATGACAAACAAGAAGCCGGTCTCGGAACCATCCGCCGCCAAGGGGCGTGCCAAGGTGACGGCGAGGCGGGTGCGGCGGTCCAAGGGGCGGCCCGGTCCGGACGATCCGAAAGTCGGGGCCGAGACGCTGATCCTGAAGACATGCGAGCTTCTGCGGATGGAGCGCCCGCACAAGATCACGATTGCCGCCGTCGCCCGGCATGCGGGCGTGAACCGGGCGTTGATCCGCTACTATTTCGGAGACCGGGCTTCCCTGATGACGGCGGTGGCGCGCCACCTGATGAAGGAACGGGCGGATCTCAACGAGATCCCGACCTCGCCGGAAAGCGCCGAGCGCACGATCCGCCGGACGCTTCAGTCGCTGATCGAACTGCATCGCAAATATCCGTCGTTTCGCGAGCTCGTCTTCAATGAAATCGTGAACATGAAATCGGCGGAATCGCAGCAAGTATTTTCCGAGGCGCTTCGCCTCGAAATCGCGCGGACCCGCTCCATGTTGACCCTGTTGCGGGGCAACGAGCAAACCAAGACCGGCAACCCGAACCTGGAAGCCGCCCTGCTTCATCTCGCCCTGATTGGCATGGGCGAATCCTATGTCTCCAACTTTAAACTCGCGGAAACGGCCGCGGGCGCGCCCCTCGACCGCGATAAGGTCGATGTGCAATTCGTGGACTTCGTCGCCGACATGATCCTGCACGGAATGCGCAAGACCTCCTGAAGGCAATGCGTCCGCCGCGCGCCGTCACTCAACAAACAGCGACGACCGGAGTGGCAGACGCTGGCTGACTGTGCTAGAAGCCGAACCGTTAATCCAAAAGCTTTATCTTCCGGAAGGCCGTCTGTGGCTTTCGCTTCGCGGTGGGTCCTTGTGGCCGGGGACGGTTGGTCGGTATAGACCGGCGGGCGGCAAGGGCGTGATAACAATAGAAAATGCGTGAACATCATCAGAGATGAAAATGGTCGCATCGGACGAACATTCTGACGCTCTCGCTCATCGCATCAAGGACCAGATCCGCGAGCTGATCAACCGGGGAGCACTGCCGCCGGGACTGCAGTTGCGGCAGACTGAGCTGGCGCAACGCTTCGATGTCAGCCGTGTTCCCGTGCGCGAGGCGCTGAGCCTGCTGGCCGCCGAGGGTATCGTCACGCATCACGCGGACCGGGGCTTCTTCGTTGCGACGCTTTCCTCCAACGAAGCCCGGCAGCTCTATCGCATTCGTCGGCTGCTCGAGACCGAACTGTTGTCGACGGTCGAATGGCCGAATGCGAAACAGCTGAACGCCTTGCGGCGCATCGTGGCGAAGATCGAAAAGAGCGCCAGCCAGCGGAACAATTCCGAGTGGGTCAAGCTACACCGCGAATTCTATCAGGCGGTGATCGAGCTCTCGCCGCAGGATGTCCTGATCCGGGAGGTCCTTCGTTTGCTGCGTCATACCGACCGGTACCGTTCGCTGGCCTTGCATGCGATGACGGGAAACGATCTGTACGCATCCCATGAAACCAACATCGTCGAGGCCCTGGCCAATCGCGACCGCGACCGTCTGCTGAGCGTCTTCCACGAAGACCACGCCTATATTGAAGATCATCTCCAGAGCGTTCTGAAGGCGAGGGGCCTCTAAGGTCTCGGATCCGCCGGCCCTGCGCTTAGGCAGTCCGGCGACGGCGATCCGGAACCAGAGGTCGTGCTCACGGTTGCAGTTTGCCCGCCGAGACTTTATACAAAAACGTATGCAATCAGCAGCGCAGTGGGGGCGATGATGCGGCGATTCCTTGGACTTGTATGTCTGTTCGTGTTGTTCTCGACTGTGACCGCGTCCGTCGCCTTGCAGGCGGCGAACGGTGCAGACTTCGGGGTTGAAGCGAAGAGGCCGGTTTTCGGCGGCGCCTGCAAGCTCTGTCCCTGGGGGGCGGCGGCGACCGTCGTGCGGAAGGCGATGGCGCCTTACGGCTACGATGTGCAGATCTGTTACAACTGCTCGACCGGGGAAGCGCCCAGGCTGATCGCGGGCCGCAAAAATCCGCCGCCGGTCGAGAAAACCTGGGCAAACTCGCCGGAGCTGCGCGCCTATATTCCACGGCCGCCCGATGCGCCGCTCGACTTCGGCGCCGTCGGGGTCGCCTTTCTCCGGGACGCCTATCGAGGGGCGGGAATTTATGCGAAGGACGGGCCGTATAAGGATCTGCGTTTGCTCGCGATGATCCAGTCCCCGGTCTATTTCGTCGTCGCCGTGCGCAAGGATCTGAACATTACGGATCTGGCTCAAATCAAGAAGAAGCACTGGCCCGTGCGGATCCGGATCGGCTTCGGCGATTCCGCGACCAAGGTTCTGAACTATTACGGACTGACCCGAGAAGCCGTCGAGGCGGCAGGCGGGACGATCGAACCGGCATTCGAGCATCCGTCGACGGCTGATTTCGATATCCTGATCGGCGAGGCGGATTTCACCACGGCGCCCGAATTCGCCTTCTGGAACGAGACCAGCCAGAAGGTCGACTTGACCTATCTGACCTTGCCCGATGCGCTGCTCGATAAACTGGCGAAGGAAGGCGAACTCGAACGCGTGGATTTGCCGATCGGATTTCTTCGCGGCGTCACCGCGCCGGTCCCCACGGTTGCTGTTTCGGGAATCGCGATTTATGGCCGGGCGGATCTTCCGGACGGATTTGCCTATGACGTGGCGAAGGCTCTCGATCAGCAGCAGCAGCTTCTGCAATGGAGCCAGTTGAAGCTTTCCTACAACATCCACAATGTCTGGAAGGCGTATGACGTTCCCCTCCATCCGGGCGCGGCGCGTTATTACCGCGAAGTCGGCTATATGAAATAAACCCGCCTGGAGCCCTCGGACACGGGTTTGAACGGCGGATCGAGGCGCACTTTCGCCGCGCTTGGGGATGAAAAATCGCCTTGAGCGGCGTCTGGAGGCGCGTGGCAGCGCGGTATTCTGTCGCGCCATAACATATTGTTTTTATTTAAAGAGGGACGCGTCCGCGCGGCGGGGGCGAGGGGTTTCATGCGCCTGGACCGGCATTTTGCATGCCGGTAGACTAGACAAAATGATATTTCAAATAGTATAAATTTTTGCAAAGACACGATAAGCGCTCACACGGTCACTGCGGTTCGCCCGAGGCCGTTAAGAGCGCGGCATCAGGGACGGCTTTCGGTTCGATACAATGGGCCGGGGCACAAACTTGGGGGATTCCAGGAATGACTATCACACATCCAAGTCGCGAGACTTTGGCGCGCCGGCGCTGGCTGTCGGCACTTCTCGGTACGACGATTCTGAGCCTTGCGACGAGCAGCGCGATGGCCGCTGCCGCACAAAACAAAGACGAGCCGTTGAGCGAGGTCGTCATCACGGGAACCCATATTCAGGGCCTAGGACCGGTGGGCTCGGCCGTGATCGGGCTCGATCAGATGCAGATGACGCAGACCGGCATCACCAATACGTCGGACATGCTACGCACCCTTCCCCAGGTCCTGAAATTCGGCACCGGCGACGACACGAGGGCCGGCGCGCTGTTCCAGGGCGCTGACCTGAATACGACCGGCGCGAGCGGCGTGAACCTTCGTGGCCTCGGGTCCGCCTCGACCCTGTCGCTGGTCAACAGCCATCGCGTTCTTCCGCAGGGTCCCAATCTCCAGCTGTTCGACAGCTCGTCCATCCCGATGATCGCTCTTGAGCGGATCGATGTGATCCCCGACGGCGCATCGGCGATTTACGGCTCCGACGCGATGGCCGGCGTCGTCAACTATGTCACGCGCCGTCCTTTCAATGGCGCCATCAGCTCGGGCAGTTTCGGTTTCGCAGACAGTACCCAGCGCTGGAAGGGCAGCCAGCTCGTCAGTCAGAAGTGGGATACGGGCGGCTTTTTGATCGCGGCCGAATACGGCCACCAGGACCGGCTGGCCGCCGCCGATCGGCCGAATCTCTATAATGACGATTTCTCCGCCTATGGCGGCGCTCCGTTCAGCTCCTTCGCGGCGCCCGGCAATGTCGTGATCGGCGGCGTGTCCTATGCGATCCCGACCGGACACGCGACCGATCTGCAGCTTTCGGACCTCGGCGCGGCCGGTACGATCAACCGCGAGAACGCCTGGAAAGGCCGCGATGCGCTGCCGAAGACGAACCGCAAAAGCGTGTTCGCGAGCTTCGAGCAGGACATCACGCCGAATATCCAGATTCATGCCGAAGGCCTGTATGCGGATCGTAGCTTCAGCGCGGTTCAGGAGCGGCCGACCGCGACCCTGACTGTACCCGATACCAATCCGTTCAGCCCCTGCAATCCGGCGCACGCGCCGTTCACGAACACGCTCGGCATCACCTGCACCGGAAGCCTGGCGGTGCAGTACAGCCTCGCCGAAGATCTGCCGAACATCCGCAGCGGCTACGAGCGGATGTGGTATCTCGATGGCGGCGTGAAGTTCCAGCTGCCGCATGAGTGGGTCGGCGACGTGTCCTACGAACACGGCATTTCCGAGGACCACTCGAACAACGTGCAGAACCTCGCCAACCGCGGTGTCAATCTGCAGATGGCGGTGTCGGCGCCTCCCTCGGGCGTGCCTTATTTCAACCCGTTCTGCGACGGTTCGGCGGCGTGTCAGGATGCGGCGACGCTTTCCTATATTCAGGACTTCGCCCTGACGACGTTCCACCTCAATCGCGATCATCTCACCGCCAGCTTCAGCGGACCGCTGATGTCGTTGCCGGGCGGAGACGTCAAGCTGGCCGTGGGCGCCGAATATCTGACGGACGATTATCTGAACACGAATGAGAACTCCGCCAGGGTCGTCTCGAACCGCACGCCCACGCGCAAGGTCTCCACAGGCTATGGCGAAATCTATATCCCGGTCATCGGCGATTCGAATGCCGTCCCGGGCATCAGATTGCTGGAGGTCACGGCCGCCGCGCGCTACGAGCACTACAGCGATTTCGGCAACACCTTCAAACCGAAATTCGGCCTGAATTACAAGCCGACCAATGACCTCAAATTCCATGGCAGCTATGGCCGGTCGTTCCGGGCGCCCAGCCTCGCCGACGTCAATCCCGACGCCACGGCGGCGCTGTTACCCCGGACCATCAATGCCGCGGATATCGCTAATCCGGGCTATATCGGTCCCGCCGGCACGCAGGGCGTCGTCGCCGTGGTCGGCGGTAATTCCCAGCTTCAGGCCGAGAAGGCAACCACCTGGTCGGCCGGTTTCGACTGGACGCCCGAGGCGGTGGAAGGCCTGACCGCGACGATCAATTACTATAACATCAAATATACCGGTAAGATCGACTTCCCCGCTTACAACGCGGGACCGGCCGGGGCGGTGAACGGCGCGCAATATTCGCCCTTCATCGTGCTCAATCCGGCCTTCTTCTCGAATTCGCAATACACCGCGGCTGAATACCAGGCGATCCGGGACGCCCTGGTGAACAGCAGCACGCCGCCCTCCTATTCGCCTTATGAGCAGGGAAATCGTCTTGTGATCGGCGGACCTGCGGGCGATCCGCTAAACGCGGCCTTCATCCTGGACGGCCGCCGCCACAACACCGGCATCATCAAGACGAGCGGACTCGATATCGGTCTGAACTATGTCAAGATGACGAGCTTCGGCGATATCCACGGCGGGCTCACCGGCAATTACGTCTTCAACTACAAGACCGCCGACGTGCCGGGCGCCGCCATCATCGAGAAAGTCAACTTCTTCGGCTATGCGCCGCGCTATCGCATGCGGGCGAACGTCGGTGCGGATGTCGGACAATGGTCGGGCACGGTCTTCGTCAATCATGCCGGCAGCTACAATATCGATCGGCAGTACATTCCTGCGGCGGCGCCGGCCCAATATCTGAAAGTTGGCGCATATACGACCGTCGACTTTTCGCTGATCTACGGCACGGGCGACAAGCCTTCGTACAAGGTGCTGCAGGGTATCCAGTTCGTTCTTTCGGTCCAGAACCTGTTCGACACGAATCCCCCCCTCGTGTTGAACAGCTCTGCACCGGGCATCAAGTTCGATCCGTCTTCGGCGAGCCCGCTTGGACGGCTGGTCACTCTACAATTGACGAAGAGCTGGTAAGCCGTCAGCCCCCTCGGCTCGTTCGAGCAAGCCGAGGGGGCGGCGGTTGGTCGCCGATCTGTGGCGGCGGTTCCGGTGGTTTGGGCAGCGGGCATCTCATATGATGTGGCGGACCCGCTGACCGGATCCGCCGCCACGCTTTTGAGTTCCTCTTTATCGCTGTCGAGACGCCAGACTCTCTTGATTGAGAGATCGATTGTATTACAATATTGTCTAGCACGATAATCACGCAAAACACGGCTGTCGGAGAGAATTTACGATAAAGGGTGCCCGGGATGGCGTGCAAACGAGGGCGTCCGCAAGGTTGACAGGCCACGGGGATCGGGTCGGTTCCGGTTGGTCATTCAGGAGTAAATATGGTGCCGACAGCCACATCCGAGAAAAGTCAGACCCCGGATACCGCCGGAGCGGTCCGCCCCTTGGTGAATGGCGCGGAAGCATTGGCGCGGACGCTTCGCCTGCTGCCCGATATCCGGGCGCGTGCCCGATATGCGGACGAACACCGCCGTTTGCCGGACGAGACGATCGAGGCGCTGAGGGCCAGTGGCCTTTTCGGCATCGCCACGCCGAAAAAATTCGGCGGCTCGGAGCTCGGATTCGGGGCGCTGGTGGACGTGTCGGCGGCGCTGGCCTCGGCCTGCGGCTCGACCGGTTGGGTCTTCGGCGTGCTGACCGGTCATAACTGGATGGTGGCGCTATTTCCGGAGGAGGCTCAGCGCGAGGTCTTCGCCGATCCGCGAACTTTGACGGCGACCGTCTTCCGCCTTCAGGGCACCACGGTGAGGGAAGGCAGCGGCTATCGGTTGACCGGCGGCGAGGGCCGTTTTTGCAGCGGCATCGACTACTCGGATTGGGTCATCGTGGGCAACGCCGTACAGCTGCCTGACGGTACTTCCGAGGATCGTTTTCTTCTCGTTCCACGAAGCGACGTCGAGGTGGTCGACGACTGGCACACGGTCGGCATGCGCGGCACCGGCAGCCGGACCATCCGGATAGAGAACGCCTTCATCCCGGAATACCGGACGATCAGGTCGTCGGATGCCGTCGGCGGCACGACGCCGGGCGCGCGCCTGCATGGGCCCAAATCGATCTATTCCGTGCCGTTTCCGATTGCCCAGCCGTTCTCCTTGGTCGGCACCCCGCTCGGTATCATGGCGGGTGCCGTGGAAGCGTTCACGCAGTCGCTGAAGAGGAAAGTCTCGGGCTACGCTTCTGAGCAGATCGGCGAGCAGGGCTTGATTTTCGACAAGCTTGCGGAAGCCGCCGCCGATTGCGATGCCGCTCGGGGATTGATCATGGCTGATTGCGCGCTTGTCGATGCCTTCGGGGATTTCACCCGGGTCGACCGTACGAGAATTCAGCGTGACTTTGCCTATGCGGCGCGAACCTGCCGCAAGGTGGTCACCAGCCTTTTCGAAGTGTCGGGTGGCTCGGGGATCTACAACACGTCCGTCGACCAGCGCTTCTGGCGGGACGGCAGTTCCGCGACCGCGCATACGGCGTTCAACTGGACCAGCGCATCCGCCGAATTTGCCCGAGCGGTTCTCGATCTGCCCAGGAGTCCCTTCGCCGGTTCCCGGCGTTAGCCGAGGTTCGACATCACCCTCCTCGGGACCATTACATGGAGCGTTTAAGAACGCGAATGCGTGTGCTACCGTGGCCTGAAAAAGAATATCATTTTGCTAGGCACAGGGCTTGAGCCCGAGTTGGGGGATTAGGAACAGTGACGACGAACGACCGATCGAGGACCCCGGTCGACTTAGGGATCCTGCTGGATACGGCGCCATGGAGTACCTATCAGAAGTGGGTTCTCGGTCTCTCGGCAATCGCATTTGCGGTTGACGGGCTCGCCAATCAAGTGCTTGGCGTGGCGATACCGTCATTGGTCGCGGCGTGGGGTGTGCCGAGGGCCGAATTTGCATCGGTTGCGGCGGCGGGACTGCTCGGCGTGGCCCTCGGAACCGTCGGGGGCGGTGTTCTGGGCGACAGGATCGGTCGCCGGTGGGGCTTGATCGCCGCCATGACGCTGTTCGGGCTGGCGACCGTGGCGACGTCGCTCGTCCACGGTGTCGATGCCCTGATGGCGCTCCGGTTTCTAGACGGTCTCGGGATCGGTGGAGCGATTCCGAGTGGCGCAGCCCTGATTTCGGAATTCACACCGCACAGACGCCGCAGCCGCGCCATCGCGCTCGGTATGGTGTTTATACCCGTTGGCGGCTTTCTCGCGGGCACGCTGGGATCGATCATTCTGCCCGGGCTCGGATGGCGCGCCTATTTTCTCGCAGCCGGCATTCTGCCGCTGGTCGCTGCCGTCCTGTTTCTGTTCCTGCTTCCGGAATCACCCCGCTTCATGAGGCTGAGGCAGGCCCGAAAGGGAGAACTCCTGACGCTGCTCGGGCGGTTCGGTCATCGCTTCGAGTCCGATACGGAGTTCGTCGATCATACGGATGACGCGCAAGCGGAGCGTGCCCCGGTCAAGGCGCTTCTCGGCCCGAAAGTCTTGCGTAACACGCTTGGCATCTGGGGCGCCTTCTTCTTCTGCCTGATGGCCAGCTACACGATGTTCAGCTGGGTGCCCACCATGCTCGCGGGGCTCCATTTCGATTCGGTCGTGACCAGCATCGCGATTTCTGCGTTCAATTTCGGCGGCATGCTGGGCGGCGCGTCCTGCGGCTTCCTGATCGAGAAATACGGATCTAGGCGTAGCCTCACGGTCCTGGCGCTGGGCAGCATCGCCGCCGCCGTCGGTCTTGCAGATCGTGGTCTCCGGGGCATCGCCCGCAGCGGCACTCATGATCGCCCTGATGGTGATCGAGGGTATTTTTATCGCCGGCATTCATAACGTCGTCTACACCATGGCGGCCCACGCCTATCCGCCATTCATCAGGGCCACCGGCGTTGGCGCTGCGTCGACGGTCGGGCGTATCGGTGCGATCCTCAGTTCCTATACCGGGGTCATCGCCCTCGAGCTGGGTGGCGCGGACGCCTATTTCGCGTCTATCGCCATTCTGCTGACGCTGTGTCTGATCGTCGGTGGACTGGTCGTTCGCGATCATGTGCCGCCGGCGGACAGCGGAGAGTGAGCCGGCAATCGCGAGGCGACAGGTCGTCCCGCAGCAAGGCAGTCGGCCTGACGGCCAGAGGCGCGTTACCTCGGCGATCCGCCGCGAAGCGCGTCCACTGAAAGCGGGCCCGGTCCGAAGGCCGCGACGAACAGGAAGCCGCCGGCCGTGGCGAGATCCTTGGTGAAGTCCGACACTTCGCCCAGATCGGAAAAATTGGTGTGAAAGATCGTCGTCGCGACGAGGCAAAAGCCTGCCAGAAGCAGCGCGGCAAGCCGGGTCTGAAAGCCGATCGCGACCAGAACCCCGCAACCGATCTGCACGACGATGGCAAGCCAGATCAGGTTTCCCGGCAACGCCGTGCGATTCCATATAGGCCCGCATATTCGTCGAATTGAAGATCTTCATCGTGCCGAACAGCACGAATTCGGTAGCCATCAGAAAACGCGCGACCAGCAGCATGGGGCCGATGGCCCGCGGTGGAATGATGTCCATATGACGCCTCTCTCGTCTGCGCCGAAGTGCAGGGTGGCTGCCCTCGCTCAGAGGACGTCCTTGCCCTGCGGCGCTCCCTCGATATAGACCTCCGGCGGCATGGTGGATTTCATGCCGGATTCGGCAAGCCGTCGCTCGAACTGTTCACGGACATAGGGGTCTTCGTCCCGGTAGTCGATGGTCTGGCCGCCTTCGCGCGTCGTCGCCAGGGCGCTGACCCCCGTCTTCTTGTTCAGAAACTCGTTCGGTACCGCGTTTGGCCCGCCCCAGAAATTGCTGACGCGCAGCGGTTGGTTACCGACGCCGAAATGCTGGTGGAACCACTGGCCGCCGCCGGGCGCCGCGGCGACGAGGCCGCCCGCAACATATTCCTGGATCCGGACCTGGTCGCCATTGCCGTCCTTCCAGGGCGTGAAGCCGAACTCCCGCGGCCAGTTATAGGTATAGCCTTCGCCCTTCAGACAAACGAGCACCGCGCCGGATTCGTGATAATGCGCCATCGAGTAGCGGCCGATGGGATATTGCGCCACGAAGCCGGTGTGCTCGTTCTCGAAACCATGCCACATCGGGGTGATGCGCCGGTAGCCGGGCGCGCGCTGGTTATCCAGCGGCAGATCCATATTCGCCACGTCGGGAAAGAAATTGCTGCGGACGGCGGCGCGCTTGTTATAGGGCGTCGCGACGACATGGTCGTCGAAATCGTAGAAGCCCTTGCCGCCGTGAAATTGGGAAAACTTGTAGTCGTTGTCGAAAATGAAGCTGCGGTCGCCGAACATGTTGAACATGCCTGGCGCATTGTTGGCCGACAGAAGCAATGCCGGCTTGTTCGTCGCATTGACCAGCCGGTAGTGGGCATTCGGCAGGACGCGGAACATCGATCCCGCCTTCCATTCGAAATGCTGGCGGCTGTCGGGCTCTCCCTCGATCCAGGTCTCGGTGGTTCCGCGCCCCTCGATGACGATGAAGAACTCGTGATAGAGGTGGCGCTCCGGCGCCGTCGCCTTTGCCGCGCCGACCTCTATGACATACATCCCTTTCGAGCCCTCGAGGCCATCCAGCAGAAGGAAGCTGCCGCGGGCTTCGCGCCGCGCCCAATCCTTCAGCTCGAGATCGCGCGTGTCGCGCACGCCGATGCCGCGAAACACCGGGATGGCTTCCTCGGCCATGAACTTTTCATAGCCGGTCTTCTGGCGTTCCCAGCGCTTCAGCCCCGTGTTTTCGTCGCCTTTCGGCTCGTTATATTCCTCGAGCTTAATGTCGGACATGCGTTCCCCTTTGTCCTGAACTGGCAAACAGCAGCGATTTGACAATCACCGGCAAGGCCTGAGTCTTGTCGACGAACTGGCCGATATCGACGTGATCGAATTCGTGCACATGGACGGAGTCGAGGCAGATGACGCCGCGCCGTTCGCCGACCATCTCTGCGATGCGTGCCCCGAGGACGCCCGCGATATCGCCGTCGCAAATGACGATGACGGGATCCTGCGGGCGCAGCTGAGGCGTTACCGCACCGCTTAGCGCTCCGGCCAAAGCGGTCAGCCGGTCGTAGGTGGCGGAGCCCTGCCAGCGTATGGCGATTGAGGTCGGCCCCGTCTGCCCGGGCTCGAAGCGCTTGGCGAGCGCGTTGCCGATCGCGCCTTGAATCTTCGCGCCGTCCAGATGCTCCGCCTCCAGATGGAGGTGCGGAATGACGACGGGAACGTTGCGAAGCGGCAGCAGGCCCCTGTCTGAGACGAAGATCGTATTGCCGCTCAGCTGCGCGCTGAATTGGGAGACGCCGAGCACGGTCGCCCTAATGCCCCGGTCGAACGGGATCAGCTCGACGCCGGACTTTTCAATCTCCTGCCGCAAGGCGAGACCCAGCGGCAGGCCGAGATCGCCGAAGGTGCGTGCTTCCCGGCCATAGACATATTCCGACACGCCGCCGGACAGGATGACCGCCTCCACCGGCGGATGATCGGCGCTCGCGAACAACGGCTCGGTGCGAAGCAGCGAGTCGCCGCGCGGTGGTTCCTGGAGAACGCCCGCATACCGCAGGATGTTGCGGGCCATGGCACCGGCAATCCGGCTTTCCAGGGTGGGATCGAGCGGCTCGTTCTGTCGTATATTCAGGTTCAGGTCGGACACGATGCCGGCTGCTGGTGGCTCGATCCTGAGAACGCGTCGGGACGCGTCGAGTGTCACGAGCCGGGCGCCGATATCCACGGCCGCCAGTCCCTTCAGATGGCCACGCTGCCAGGCGGATAGTTTGGTCGTGCCGCCGCCGATATCGATGTGGACGATCAGGCCGTCGCGGGCATGGGAAACCCACGGTACACCGGCGCCATTCGCCGCCAGCCGTGCCTCGAGATGATCGCCCGCCGATACCGCGACGAACCGTCCGGAATCATCGGAAATAGCATCGGCGATCGCTCTCGAATTCCGGGTCAGCAGGGCGAGCCCCGTCAGGATGACCGCGCCGGCATCGATCTGAAAACGGGACAGGCCCGCCGCGTCGAATTCGCCGTCGACGAACGCCGCCAGCCTATCGCCATCAATCGTTTCGGGCGACGCGTAAGGTGTCAGGATGACCTCGGATTCATGCAAGACCTTGCGGTCCGCGACCACATAGGCCGCGTCGCGTCGCGCAAGCGTCACCTCGGAAAACAGGATCTGCGAGGTCGACGAGCCGACATCGAGCCCTACCGTCTTCCAGACGATGAGATCGTCGTGCCCGCCGACCGGGTCGTGGAAGTGTTCCCACGGCACGTCATGCATGGAACGCCATCCCTCCGGTTGGCTTTTCGATCCGACCGCGCATTATGTGAAACGGGCGGCGGCGCGTTCGGCGCGAGCCTGATCCTCGATACTGGCCTTTTCCTCCGCCGACAGGAAGTGGCGGTAGTGCCGGGCTTTCGAGATCGGCGGCAGGCCGCCCGCGATCTTGCTCCAGGTCCGGCCGCGATCCTCCGATCCGAAAACGTCGCCCACGGCGGTTCCGGCATAGAAGGCGACGCCCGTCGGCCAGTGGTGCATGGACATGGCCTCGATATTACCCGGAACCGGATTGGGCAGGCCGTCCATGAGTTCGGTCCAGGTGCGGCCGCGATCATGGCTCACGATGAAGCCCGGGAAGGCGCCGCCTTCGGTGCGCCAGGTTTCCGGCGCGTCGCCCGCACCGCCCATGTACAACGTGTCGTCGTCCTCGGGATCGATGAACAGCGTGTCGGGATAGCCGACGCGGTCGGTCCGGCGCTGTATGTGCGACCAGCTGTCGCCGTCGTCGTCGCTCGCGTAAAGGCCGTCGCCGGTCGCAAGATACAATTTGCTGGAGTCCGATCGCGCGGCCGCGACCCGGTGAACGTCGCGATAGAAGCTGTCGTTATCGCTCGAATAAGCATCGAGCTCCCGCCAGGTGCTGCCGCTGTCGTCCGACCTCAAGAGCCCCCCTTGTTCCACCAAGGCATAGACCCGGTCGGGCAGGTTGGGATCGAGCACCACCACTTTCACATGGGCGATGTGCGGCGGGGGCGGGAAGGTCCATTTGTCCGTGCCGGGCACCTTCTTCACGTTCGGCAGCTCTTCCCATGACCGGCCCAGGTCGAAGCTGTGATAGAGGCCCGGCGGTTCCGTGCCGGCATAGAGGACGGTCTTTCCGCCGGCCGGCCCTGCCGCCAGCGTGTAGATGTGTTCGCTGCCCAGACCCTCCATGCGGGGTTCCCAGGTCTTGCCTTCATCGAGGCTCGCGAAAAGTCCGCCTTCTTCGCGATAGCCGTGGCAGCCCGCGAACAGCGTTCCGGATCCGGTTTCATAAAGGAGAGAGCTGATGTGCAGGCCCGCAAGACAGGCCCCGTCCGCCCGCCAGGGCGCAGCCGCGTTTTCACGCCGGAAGATATGAACCCCCCTCAATGTGCCGACGAACAACGTATCCGCCGGTGTCGATCCGGTCGTTTCTGTTCGGCCGTTTGGAGACAGGCATACGATCACGATTTCACGTCCTTATCGGTCTTTGAGCGTCGCCGCCCATGTGGTGGCGATCCGGCGACAGCTATCCGCGATACCTGCGGGTGAAGCGGCGGGCACTGCAGATCGAATCGTCCGATCCCAGTATGCCATTTTGAATCCAAAAATGTAATTCAATCGTGCCTAGACAAATCGTCGCTTATGTCGAAATATGACACGCAGCCTCGTTGGCCGCAAGATCCGAGGCGCATATGATTTTGCCTCGCTTATAGTGTTTCAAGCCATTGAAATATTGAGTTTATATCCAGCATCGGCGGCCTTGGGATCGTCGGGAGAAGGCGCGAAAAGATAAGGCGGCATGGCTGACTACGTAACGCCCGTTTGGGCCCTCTATTGGCTGGCATTTACGCTCGGATTGCGGCACGGATTCGACCCGGATCATCTGACCGTGATCGATGGAATCGTGCGCTCGAATGCTCACCGGAATGCCCGGGTCGCTCGACTGTCCGGCCTGCTTTTCTCAGGCGGGCATGGCGCCGTGGTCGTCGCCGTCGCGTTGGGGGATGTTCTTTTCGCTTCCGAGTGGCGGCTGCCGTCCTGGCTCGAAACCGGCGGCGTGTTCGTTTCCGTCGCCCTACTGCTCTGGTCTGGGGGTGATCAATCTCCGCACGCTCGCGGTCGCGTCGCCGGCCAGTCATGTCGCGCCGCAAGGGGTCCGCTCGCAGTTCCTGCTACGGATGCTGCAGGTCGACGATCCGCTTCGCATCGCGGCTGCCGGCATGTTCTTCGCGATCTCGGTGGATACGCTGGTTCTGGCGGCCTTGTTCGCGGCGTTGTCTGTCGGTCAGGGCGGGCTCGCCCAGGTCCTGATCACGGCGCTGATCTTCACGCTCGGGATGACGGTGGTCGACGGCCTGAACGGCTTGCTGTTTACGAGGCTGGTGCGCCGCGCGGATCAAGCCCGGCTGGCGTCGAGAGTCGTGACCGCCATCGTTGCGGGTCTCAGCATTTTGCTCGGGACCGGTATTCTGATCGGCCTGCTCGTGCCGGCCGTGGCAAACTGGGTCACGGATCACAGCCTTTGGCTCGGCGTCCTGATCGCAGGTATGACGTCCCTGTGCTTCCTGCTCGTTCGCAGCAAGGCCTAGCCGCAAGTGGTGGCGAGCACCGCTCGACCGCGGTCAGGCGTCCGACCAGACGGATGTCGCGATTTTCCGCGCAAGGGCGAGCTTCGCCCATTGCTGATCTTCCGTGATCGCATTTCCTTCCTCGGTGCTCGCAAAGCCGCATTGCGGGCTGAGGCATAGCCGGTCCAGATCGACATGTTTGGTGGCCATCTCGATGCGGTTCATGACCTGCCGCGTGTCCTCGAGTTCGCCTGTCTTGGTGGTGATGAGCCCGAGAACGACGGTCGCTTTCTTGTCCTTGGGCAGGAAGCGCAATGGCTCGAATCCGCCGGCGCGGTCGGAGTCGTATTCCAGGAAATAGGCGTCGTAATTCATGCGGGCCAGAAGCGCGTCGGCGATCGGCTCATAGGCGCCTTGGGCCATCCATGACGACTTGAAATTGCCGCGGCAGACATGCGTCGCGATCACCATATCCTCGGGCCGCTGATCGAGAATCGAATTGAGCAACCGGACCCAGGATTCAAGCGTCGCGTCCGGATCGTCGCCGCGCGCGGTCAATCTAGCGCGGGCATCTGAATCACAGAGATAGGACAGATTGCAGTCGTCGAATTGGAGGTAGCGGCAACCGGCGTCATAGAATGCCTGGACGGCCTTTCGGTATGCCGCGCCGAGATCGAGATACATCGTTTCCAGGTCGCCATAGGCGTCCGCCGACACGATGTCGCGCCAGTTCCGCAGCGCCGAAACGAGCATTGTCGGCGAGGGTATCGTCATCTTCGGCACCACCGCCGTGTGGTCCCGCAGAAAGGTGAAGTGCTCGATCATGGGATGGCCGGAAAATCCGATCTTGCCCGTTACGCGCATCACCTTGGATCGCCTCGTTCCGCCGATGGGAGTCGGCGTCTCCAGGATCGCGGGTTCGATCCCGTCCAGCCCACCGAGAAAATCCCACTGCCAGGCCTCGCGCCGGCACTCGCCGTCCGTCGCGGACTGCAGTCCGAGGCTCTCTTGCTTCCGGATCAGGCGGATGATCGCGGCGTCCTCGATCTCCTTGAGAGCGGCGTCGGTGATCTCGCCGGCAGCGTGCCGCGCGCGGGCCGCCTTGACGTCCGACGGGCGAAGGAGGCTGCCTACATGATCGGCGCGGAACGGCGGCTGTTTCTTTCTGGCTGCCGATGCTGTCGGTTGCTTGGCTGCCTCGCCGGCACTGTAACTCATGGTTCTTCCGTCCCGATTTCGCTTTGCACTAATAAATATTATACAATATTTAATGCAAAGCGCGCGTCAACACCTTGATCGGAGCGCGGCGCAAGCGTAAGCCAGGAATGGCAGAAATCGGGGGACTTCCATGCGAGCATTACTTTTCCTGGTGAGCGCGGTTTCGGTGTTCGTTGCCGGATTCGGTGCGAATTCTTCATCTTTCGCCGCGACCGGCGGTGCCGATCCCGTTGTGACGACGAGTGCTGGCGCCGTACAGGGACGCAGCGCGGATGGACTAAACATCTTCCAGGGCATCCCCTATGCCGCGCCGCCGGTCGGTGATTTGAGGTGGCGGGCTCCCGAGCCGGTCAAGCATTGGCAAGGAGAGCGCAAGGCAATCGAATTCGGACCCGACTGCATACAGGCGCGTCCGCCGCAAGCCAAGGCGACGCGCGAAACAAGCGAGGACTGCCTCTATCTCAATATCTGGGCGCCGCAGAATGCGTCGGCACCGCTGCCCGTCATGGTCTGGATTCATGGTGGCGGCTTCATGTTCGGCTCGGGAAGCCAGCCGATGTTCAACGGAGTCAATCTGGCGAAGAAGGATGTCGTGCTTGTCACGATAAATTACCGGCTGGGCGTCATGGGCTTTTTCGCCCATCCCGATCTGACGCGCGAATCGCCCCATCACGCGTCCGGGAATTATGGCATCCAGGATCAGATCGCGGCGCTGAAATGGGTTCAGGCCAACATCGCCAAGTTCGGCGGCGATCCCACGCGGGTGCACGATCTTCGGGGAATCGGCCGGCAGCGGGGCCGTGAGCATCCTTCAGGCCTCGCCGCTCGCCAAGGGATTGTTCCAGCGCGCGATCGGCGAGAGCACGTCGCAATTCGATCCCGATTCCGGCCTCATCGGCCGTAAGGATCTGCACGGCGCGGAGCAATACGGCGCGGCATTCGGCGACAAGCTCGGCGCCCACACGGCGGCCGAGCTGCGGGCGCTTTCTCCCGCAGCGTTACTCAAGACGCCGACCTTCTTCTGGCCCACGGAGCGGGATGGTTACGTCCTGCCCGATCTCGTCTACAACATCTTCGCCGAGGGCAAGCAGAACGACGTGCCGACTCTCGTGGGCTCCAATGCCGATGAGGGTGCGACATTGAAGATGCCCTGGGTCAAACCCGACGCGGCCGAACAGGCCACTTACGACAAGCTGTATGGCGATGCCAAGGATGCCTTGCGCCTCTCGAGCACCGATGCGATTGAGTGGCAGATGCGGACCTGGGCTCGGCTGCAGGCGAAGACCGGCCACTCGAAGGCATGGCTTTACTGGTTCACGCAACCCACACCGGGCCGGGAAGAGCTGGGCGCTTTCCACGGATCGGAGATCGTCTATGTGTTCAAGAACCTCGACACGCAGGACAGGGCCTGGACAAGCGGCGATCGCAAGATCTCCGATCTGATGTCGAGCTATTGGGTCAATTTCGCGCGGACAGGCGATCCGAACGGCAAAGGTCTTCCGGTCTGGCCGCATTACGATCCCGATAATCCGAAGCTGATGGAGTTCGCGCCCGACAGCAAGGTGATCCCGACGCCGCGCGCGGAGGCGCAGTCATTCCTCGACGGCTATTTCGATCGGCGGCGCTGACCGGTGGGCATCTGTCGCGCTACCGGCTGCGGCAATCATGTTTGGCGAAGAATTCGAACGTCTCGGGGAGATAACGGACCCAGGCATCGCCGTGCGTGCCGTCCGGGATTAACTTGAGGCGTGCGCTTATGCCTGCTGCTTTTGCCCGGTCGACGATTTCCTGGCTGTCCGAAACACGCGAGATATCGTCCTTGCCGCCGTGGACGATGAGGATGCCCGCGAGGCCTTTGAGAGGATTAATCGGATAGTTCGGCCAGGGCGGTCCGCCGCTCGCGGAGATGGCGCACCAACGATCCGGAAACTTTTCGGCGAAATGCAGCACGCCCGTCATCCCCATCGAATTTCCCATGAGATAGATGCGCTTGGGATCGATGCGGTAATGGCTGGTCACGCGGTCGAGGGTGTGTAGGACATCCGCCTCGGCGCGGCTGGATTCCTCCTCCGGGGTCAGCGTTCCGGGCTTCGGCCGCGGCACCGCCGACGGCAATGGCAGATCGGCACCATAGTCGGCTAGCCCGTTATAGCCATTCGGCGAGAGGATCACGAAACCGTGGCGGTCGGCCTCGCGTTGCAGCAACCCGGTCGCGTCCTTGAACGGGCTGTCCGCGTTGCCGCCGAATCCGTGCAGCACGACGATCAGCGGCAGGCTCTTGTCCGAGCCGGCCGCAGCCGGAACATAGAGGTGATAGGGGATCGTCTCGCCATTCGCCTCGGGCAGCGCGTAGGAAAGCCGGAGATCGCCCGTGGGCGCTTCAGCGGCGCGGGCGGCAATGCCAAGTCCGAACAAAAAAGCGATGGTCATCGCGGTGAATGCTCTCTTGCTCATCGCCAACGTTGTCATGGGACCTCGCTTCCCTGTTGCTCTCCGCCGGCGGGTTTGAATCCAATGCCATAACCGGAACGCCGGCGGGCGCTGTCGCGTTCGCGCGTGACATAGGCGATGCCGAGTGCACACAGACCAAGGATCGCCGGGCAAACGGCAAGAAAGGCGAAGCTGGTCTGCAGCGGGAGGCCGCTGGACAGGATCACCGCGCCGATGATCGGGCCAGAGACGCCGCCGATTTTCGAAATCGACGAGGCCCATCCGCCGCCGCTCGCCCGGATCGCGCTCGGGTAGTAGATCCCGCAAATCGATTGAATGCCGTAATGGCCGCCGGTCACGAAAATCGAGCCGAGCGTGACCCCGATCAGAAAGACGTTGTGTGGGAAGAAGCCGAGTCCAAGCAACAATAGAACCGGCACGGCGAGCGCGGGAAACACGGCGATGGCGCGCGGCCCGAAGTGATCGGTGAAGCGCATCAGGAGGAGCCCCATGCAGGCGCCCAGAAAGCCATTGAGGGACGAAACCAGCGCCGCCGTCTGGCGCGGGAAATCGAGTCCCTCCAGCAACAAGGGGCCCCAGGATGTCATGAAAAAGATTCCGAGCGAGCTCGAACCGAAGCCGAGCCAGATGAGAGGCGTGATCCATTTGAGGTCGCCCTGGAACAACATACGTACGGGAAAATGCCCCGGCGCCTTGCGCTCGTCGCTCAGTTCGAATCTGTCGGTGGCCGAAACATCCAGTGCCGGATCGAGTCGCTTCAGCATCTTCGCGATCAGCTCGGGGCTGCGCTCCTTGCTGACGAGGAAGCGCACGGATTCGGGCAGACCGATATGCAGGATCATGGCGCAGATCATGGTCGCGATGCCGCCCGCCAGAAAAACGCCGTGCCATTCGTAGAGCGGCGCGATCCAGTTGGTCATCGGACCGGAAGCGACCGCCCCGACGCTGTAGCCGATCATGATCGTCGTTACGACGGTCGATCGCATTTTCTTCGGCACGAGCTCGATGTTAAGAGCCCAGGCGAGCGGCAACGTGCCGCCGATCGCGAGCCCGTCCAGGAACCGGAGCCAGACTAGCTGTTCATAGCTTTGCGCGAAGGCGGTCACGCAGGTCAGGATGCCGAAGGTATATCCCGCGAAGATGATTGCCGGGCGGCGGCCGAACCGATCGCCGAGATAGGCGAACAGGAAACCGCCTACCGCCGCGCCGCCGATTCCGGCCGAGAATACATCGCCCAGTTGCGCCTTGCTGAGGCCGAGATCGTCCTGAATGTATGGCGCGACATAGCTGATCATCGTCATGTCGAGGCCGTCGAAGACGGTGATCAGCCATGACAGGACAATCAGCACCACATTGAACGACGAGAGCTTTCGGTCGTTCAGAAATGCCGAAACGTCGAACATACGGGGCGCACGGTCCATCGCTTGCCCCTAGGAACCCGAAATGGTTTTTCTCGGGAGCCGACGAAACCCTACGCGCACGTTTATCCCCCATCGCCGATTTCCCGATTGTGAGCGGCATTCCGGCCTCGGCGAAAGAGCCGAAATGCAATTTATGAATTTGCCGGCTCCCCGCGGCATGATATCTCTCCCTGCCACCGTAATGCGGCTATGCCGATATTGCTATGTCGTATGTGATCCGGACCCTGGCGGTTCTGGCGCAGGCGGCTTTCTTCATTCGAGCCGGAACTGTATATATCGGGCCCGACAGGGATGAGTTAGGGATAAAGAAAAATGATACGACGGACGCTCGGGTCAACGCAGTTCTGCACTTTCGGAACGTCTGCCAGGAAATTCGTGACGGTGGCCTGGCTTGCCGCCCTCGCGGGCATCGTCGCGCCTGGTGCGTCGGCAAGCGACATTTCGGCTTCGCCGGCTTTCACCAAGAAGGATCTGCAGTCCTTGCCGAAAGACGGCTGGCTCACCAATGGCGGTAACGTCCTCAATCAACGTTTCTCGCCGCTCACCCAGATCAATCGCGACAATGTCGGCAAGTTGAAGGCCGTCTGGCGCGCGTCGCTGAGGGGATCCGGGCTCGAGACCAAATATTCGGGCCAGGCCCAGCCGCTCATTTATAACGGCACGCTCTATATCGTAACCGGCGCGGACGACGTCTTCGCGATCGATATCGAGTCCGGCGAGGTCGCCTGGGAATACAAGGCCAATCTCAATCCCGAAGATGTGGTGCAGTGCTGCGGCTGGACCAGCCGCGGGCTCGGCATGGGCGACGGCAAGATTTTCGTCGGCCAGCTCGACAACAAGCTCGTGGCGCTCGATCAGAAGACCGGCAAGGTCGTCTGGTCGAAGCAGACCGAAACCACCAAGCAGGCCTATAGCATCACGGCGGCGCCGCTCTATTACGACGGCCTCGTGATCGTGGGCTATGCCGGCGGCGATCTCGGGGCGCGCGGGCGCGTGAAAGCCTTCAGCGCCAAGACGGGCAAGCTCAAATGGACCTTCTACACGATTCCGGGGCCGGGTGAGTTGGGGCACGACACCTGGGCGAAGGATAACGACATGTGGAAATACGGCGGCGCGGCCGTGTGGCACACGCCCGCCGTCGACCCCGAACTCGGCCTCATCTATTTCGCTACGGGAAATCCGGGCCCCGATCTCGCGGGGAATGTGCGGCCCGGCGACAATCTTTTCACCGACTCCGTCGTCGCGCTGGACGTCAAGACGGGCAAGTACCGCTGGCACTACCAGATGATCCATCACGACATCTGGGATTACGATGCCGCCAATCCGCCGATCCTGTTCGACGCGAAGGTGAACGGTGTGATGCGGAAGGGCATCGTGACGATTCCGAAGAGCGGCTACGTCTACATTCTGGATCGCGAAACCGGGAAGCCCCTGCTGGACATTCCGGAAGTGCCGGTGCCGCAGGAGCCGTCTCAAGCCACGTCGCCGACCCAGCCGATCCCGGTAGGAGACGACATCGTTCCGCACTCCATCGAAATGCCGCTCGAGGACGTCAATCTCGTCAATCAGGGGCGGACCTTCACTCCCTTCGGCACCGAGCCCGTGCTCTATAAGCCGGTGTCGGCGGTGACATGGCCGCCGAACGCCTATGATCCGACGTCGCATCAGCTGTTTCTGTGCGCTAACGATTTCGTCGGTGTGATGTCGCTGGCGAAGGAGAAGTTCGAGATCCCGCCTTGGGGCGAATCTCTTCCTCGGCGGCGCGATCGGACGGGTCAATGCGCCGCGACGCGGCATCTTCCAGGCGCTCGACGTCACCACCAACCGCGTCGTATGGCGCCGGCAATGGAACAACGGCTGCGGCGCCGGCGCGACAGCGACGGCCGGCGGATTGATTTTCATCGGCCGCAGCGACGGCCGCGTGATGGCCTTCGACAACCGGGACGGACAGCCGCTCTGGGCGTTCCAGACCGATGCCCCCGTATATGGCAGCGTCAGTACCTTTGAATACAAGGGAACGCAGTATCTCGCGGTGCTGGCCGCCGGGTCCTTCTTCTCGCCCGGCAAACACGGTGATGGCGTTTGGCTGTTCTCGCTCGACGGCAAGATCGATTCTCTCGACCCGAGCGTGGCGCAGATGAAAGGGGCGGAGAAGAGCGTGACCCTGGCGGTCGGACCGCCCGATGTGCCGCATGGCCAGAAGGTCTTCGAGTTCGAACTGCGTGCCCTGTCACGGCGCGACGGGCAAGGGCGGACACGGGGAAGGGGCGCCGCTGCCGAACGGCCTTTCCATCCGGCGGGTCGTCACCACGGCTACCAATGGCAAGGGTGATATGCCGTCCTTCGAAGGAACGCTTTCGCCCGACGATCTGCGGGACGTCGCCAATTACATCGTGACCAAATTGCCGCCGAGATAAGGGCGAGCTTTACGGACGAAAAAAGGCCGGGCATTTGCCCGGCCTTTTCATATCGAGACGCAACCCGATCAGGATGCCGTCGGCAGCTTCGAGGCGTCCGCCCAGTTGCCGTGCAGGCCGGAGCGCATCCGGAACGGAAGCTTGGCCCGGCCGATCGGCCCTTCGTCCATCTTCAGGGCGTCGAGCACAACGAGATCGGAATAGTTGGTCATCAGATTGTCCACGAGCGCGACGATATAGCCGTCGCCTTCCGGACTGTTCGGCGTGCGCGGCACGAAGCACGGCTCCTGGATGATCGACTCCTCGCCGCACCACCAGCTGTCCTGCTTGCCCGTGCCGTGATCGATATGGCCGATCCGGTTCATCTTGAAGCCGGAGGCGCGGCCGTTTTCGAAAGCCATCGGCATGTCCGGATCCATCACCAGCATCCAGCCGTGGCGATAGGGCTGGCCGACATAGCGCTCGTCGAGCCGCGGGAATTCGTCGATCCAGTCGCTCAGCTTCTCCACGCTGGTGAAGTCCTCGCTGTTCGAGCCGAGGTCAATCGTCCAGCGATGGAGGAACGGCCGGGCGGCGACGGCATCGAACTCCGCGCCGTGAATGTCGGGGAAGAACGGGAAGGAATTGTTCTCCGCCTGCGGGATGTCGAAATGGATCTTCGAGCCGTCCTCGAAGGCGTTCATCACATGGCTGGCGAACACGGTCTTCGGACCCTTGAACCAGCGCACGTCCTTGTTGGTCACGCCGGGGCCGCGCGGCACGACGCCGAGATAGACCGGCATCGTGGTGTCGAAACCGAAATGCGGCAGATTGGCCTTGAGCCGGTCCCAGTTCGAGGTGATGGGGACGAGATGAAAGAGCGCATAATGCTCGGTCAGGCCGAAATCATGCATCATGCAGTAATAGGGCACCTCGAACTCGGTCTCGAACAGCAGGTTGCCCTCGGGATCGATCTCGAAATAACTGCAGTCGCGCGTGAGCAGGCCCTTCGCCGCATAGCCGTGATTGCAGAAATTGCCCGTGACGGGATCGATCTTGCCGTGGGCGGAGAAGGTCTGGTTCTTCAGCTTGCCGTCGAACTTGGTGTAGCCCTCGGTCTCCAGCGTCAGCGGATCCATGATCAGGCAGGGGCTGTCTTCCTTCATGGCGTATAGCTTGCCGGCATGGACCATCACATTGGTGTTGGCCGTGCCGCGGATCATGCCCTTTACGCTTTCCTCGTCGGTCAGCGGATTTCGGTAGGCGCCGAACAGGGCGCGGCCCGCCTTGCGCTCGACCTTCCATTTGTCGGTCTGCGCATAGCGCTGCCGGAAGTCCACCTTGCCGTCATGAATATGAAACAGGCTCACCATGCCGTCGCCGTTGAAGAACTGGTCGTTCTCGAACTTGGGCGGGAACTGCGCGTCGGGATGAACCCGGTGGAACGTGCCGTTCAATTGGGACGGGATTTCCCCTTCCACTTCCATGTCGAGGATGTCGCCTTCGAGCCGGATCGGGCGCAACGTGCCCGTAAAGCCGGGCGTTTCGGGATAGTGAGCCATGGTGCTGGACCTTTCGATTTC
This sequence comes from uncultured Alphaproteobacteria bacterium, assembly GCA_963822835.1. GTDB lineage: Bacteria > Pseudomonadota > Alphaproteobacteria > CAVTAV01 > CAVTAV01 > CAVTAV01. Next base: position 529,260 of record CAWGIZ010000010.1, read on the forward strand.
GTACTGGCCATACGGTATACCTCGTCTTCGCACGAACCTTGATTTGGCTCAATGTGTTGCCTGTGGAGCTGTGGCTCGCAGTCTTCGTCGGAGTCGGGGTATCAGCCGCGCGCGCGGTTGGCCATGACCTCGATACCGGCGATGAAGGCCTCCAGGCCGAACTCGAAGGCGGCCTCGGGGTCGCTGGCCGTGGCCATGAAGGCCCGGGTTTCGTCATGCTGCTCGTAGATGACCCGGCCGAGAAGGAATCCCGCCAGGAACCCGCCAGCCGCGACCGCTTCGCTTTCCGACAGGCCCGTCGGCAAGAGGGGCGCGATAAAGCGCGGGAAAATCTCGGTGCGCAGGCGTTCGCTGGGCGGCGCGATCGAGAGGATCTTTCCCGAGTCGCGATGGGCGAGGAAGGTGCGGCGTTGCGCTCTCACCATGGCGCGGATTCGTTCCTTCCAGTCGAGATCTGCGGGCGGCGCCGCGATCGCCTTGTCGAGCATGTCCTCGACCATAAGGGACAGTAGTTGCTGCTTGCTCCGGATATGCCAGTAGAGAGCCGGGCTCTTGACGTTCAATTCCGCGGCCAAAGCGCGCGTCGACAGAGCGTCCAAACCGTCCCGGTCGACCACCCGCCACGCCGCCTCGACGATCGACTCGACCGTCACATGGCTGCTGTCTTTTCTGGGGCGTCCGGCCAAATCAGCCTCCTTGACGGCATCCGGGAACCAATTTATCAATGATAAATTAATGGGCATCCTAGGGCTAAACGGCGGGGGTTCCAACAATGAAAATTTCGCTTCTTGATACCGCGAGCTGTCTTGTCGGCGAGGGGCCCGTTTGGGACGTGCGCGAGCAGGCCCTGTATTTCGTCGATATCGTCGGAAAGAAAGTGTTCCGTTACTCGCCCGAGACAGGCGAAACCCGCTCCTGGGACGTGCCGGGCATGATCGGCTCCCTGGCCCTGAGGGAAAAAGGCGGCGCCATCGTCGCCCTGAAGGAAGGGGTATACGCGCTGGACTTCGGCACGGGTAAGGCTTCGCCGCTGGCCCTCGCGGAAGGGCAGGCGAGCCGCGTTCAGTTCAACGACGGCAAGGTCGACCGGCGGGGACGATTTGTCGTCGGGTCCGGGGACTCCGATCTGAAGGACACCCAGCCCGTGGGCACTCTTTACAGTCTCGGCGCGGATCACCGGCTGACGGAACTCGATCATGGAATTGCGATCGCCAACGGACCCTGCTGGTCGCCCGACAACAAGACGTTCTATTTCTCCGACAGCCTGCAATACGAAGTCTATGCCTACGACTACGATATCGATACAGGCGCGGCCACGAACCGGCGGGTGTTCGCCAATACGCGCGAATTGGGTGGCATACCCGATGGCGCTACGGTCGATACCGACGGCTTGATCTGGATAGCGATTTGCGAAGGCAGCAAGATCGTGGCGTTCAGGCCCGATGGCAAGATCGAGCGGATCATCCAGATGCCGGTAAAGGCGCCCGCGAGCGTGATGTTCGGCGGACCGAATCTGGACCGTCTGTTCGTGACCACGATCAACGTTGCCGCCCTGATGGGACGGGACGCGCAGGAAGGCGCGGGTAGCACCTTCGTGATCGACGGGCTGGGGGCGAAGGGCATCGCGGAGCCGCGCTATGCCGGGTAATACCGCCCCATCGTCGGCCGGCTTCAACGTGTCTCTGTTGTTGCTCCTGGTCGTCGTGTTCATCAATATCGCCGGCTTCAGCCTGATCCTGCCGCTGCTGCCGTTTTACGGATCGGCGCTGCACGCTTCGCCGTTCGAGATCACGACGCTGTTCGCGGTCTATTCCTTGGGCAACATCTTCGGCGAGATCTATTGGGGCCGGACCTCCGACAGGGTGGGCCGCAAGCGCGTGCTGGCCGTCGCCGTCGGTTGCGCGGCCTTGAGCTATGTCGCCTTCGCCTTCGCTCCCAATCTGGTGTTAGCGCTGCTGATCCGGACGCTGACCGGATTTTTCAGCGGCACCATGGGCGTGTGCCAGAGCTATATCGCCGATGTCACGACGCCGGAACACAGGGCCCGCAATATCGGCTATTTCGGCGCGGCCTTTAACGGCGGCTTCGCGCTTGGCCCCGCGATCGGCGGGTTGCTGGCGCGTCCCGAGCTCGGCCTGCCCGGCTTCCGGCTGCCCATCCTGACCGCCGCCGGGCTCGCGGGCGGCGCGGCGCTTTGGGCGACGTTCATCTTGAAGGAATCGCGGCCAAAGCACTCCCGGCCGCTGCCGGACTGGAGCAAGGCGCTGCACTTCGTCGGGACCCACAGTCTGATCATGCGCCTCTTCATCATTGCCTTCATCGGCATCGCTGCGTTCTCCTCCATGGAGGCCGTGTTCGGCCTGTGGACCGCGCACAATTTCGGCTGGTCGACCCATGAGGTCGGACTCACCTTCATCGCCGTCGGCGCCGCGGGCGCCCTGGTGCAGATCTTCCTGATCGGGCCTTTGACGCACCGGTTCGGCGAGGCGCGGGTCATCGTCGGCGGGCTCGTGGTGCTGGGCCTCAGCATGATGCTGCAGCCGATCCTCAGAACGCCCGTGACGGCGGTCATTCTGATGTCGACGCTGATGGCCGGTCACAGCCTTGCGTTCCCGAACGCCGGCGCGCTGGTCTCTCGCTCGACCGACCCGCACGAACAGGGCAGCGTCAATGGTTTGCTGATGGCTTTCAACGCGCTTTCGCGTATCGTGGCGCCACCGTTCTATGGTTTCGTCTATTCGGCGGCGGGACCTGACTCACCTTATTATCTTTGTACGCTCATGATAGGCGGAGCGATAATTGTCGGCCTGCAGGCCGTTCGGGTTCGCGACAAGGAACTCCGTATTCAGGGGGAGAAAATCGCATGATCACACCACCGGGAATGTCCGCAAGCCGGTTCGACGAGGTTCTCAAGGCCTTCGGCAAGGCCATCGGGCCGGAGAACGTCTTCTCCACCGACCAGGACGAGCTGGATTACTCGGATCTGTTCGCGCCGGATCCGAAGCCGCATCTCCCGTCGGCAGCCATTGCGCCGTCGTCGGTCGAGGAAGTGCAGGCGATCGTCCGTATCGCCAACGAGTACAAATTGCCGCTCTGGCCGATCAGCCGGGGCAAGAACTTCGGCTATGGCGCCGCCGCCCCTGTCCTGAAGGGCTCGGTGGTGCTCGATCTTTCGCGCATGAAGAAGATCGAGATGGATGAAGAGAATGGCACCGTGCTGCTGGAGCCAGGTGTCGGCTTCTTCGACCTCTACGACTATCTCCAGAAGAACAAGATTCCGTACTGGCTGTCGGTTCCCGGAAACAGCTGGGGCTCGGTCGCGGGCAACGCGCTCGATCGCGGCGCCGGCTATACGCCCTATGGCGAGCATTCGAAGCGGATCTGCGGCCTCGAAGTGGTTCTCCCCGATGGAGATCTGGTGCGCACCGGCATGGGCGCGATGACCAATTCCCCGGTCTGGCAGCTTTATCAACAGGGCTTCGGTCCGCAATGGGACGGCATGTTCTGCCAGTCCAATTTCGGCATCGTCACCAAGCTCGGCCTCTGGCTGATGCCGGAGCCCGAGGCGCTGATGGGCTACGACCTCGAATTCGACAAGCCGGAGGATCTCGAATGGGCGATCGACACGATCATGCCCATGCGCCGCGCCGGCATCATCCAGCAGTCCCCGTCCTTCGGAAACTGGCTCCGCGCCGCCGCGGTGATGACCACGCGGTCGGAATGGACCGATGATCCGGGCGCCATTGAGCGAGTCGGTGATCACCGCGATCCGCAAGAAATTCAATATCGGCTGGTGGGGCGTTCAGGTCCGGTTCTATGGTCCGCTGGAGGTCGTCGAGGCGTCCTTGAAGATCTTCAAGAAGGCGTTCGACAACAAGCCGGTCCTCGCGATGAAGCCGGCGCGCTGGGTCAAAGGGGATCCCCCGGAAGGCTCGCCCTATTCGGGCACGCCGATCACCTTCCCGCTGGCGAACGCCAACTGGTATGGCGGACGGGGCGGTCACTACGGCTATTCGCCGCTGCTGCCGCCGAAGGGCGATCTGGCGATGGATCAATTCCGCCGCACCTACGCGCTCTATCAGAAATACGGCATCGATTATCACGCCAGCTTCACGACCGGCGAACGGTCGATGATCAACGTCAACCAGATCCTGTACGACAAGGACAGTCCGGAGATGGTGAAGCGGGTCGATGGGATCTTCCGCGCGCTCGTGGCCGATGCCAAGGCGAAGGCATACGGCGAATACCGTACCCATATCGAATATATGGATCTCGTCGCCTCGACTTACGATTTCAACAACGGCGCTCTGCGGCGTCTCAACGAACGGGTGAAGGACGCGCTGGATCCGAACGGGATCATCGCGCCGGGCAAGAGCGGCATCTGGCCGGCCAATCGGAGGGGGAACCGCTAATGAGCAATCGCAAGAGCCTTACCCGCGGGACTTCCGTCGTAACAATGGTGGCACTTGTCGTCATGGCGTCCACCGCCTTGGCGCAGGACAAAGCGGCCGGAAGCGGTGGCGCTAAGATCAACAACGCCTACGGCGGCTTTCAGCAGGATCGTACTTACTCTTCACCGGCCGAGGGCCTGTTCGTCGAGAAGTGCTCCATGTGCCATCGCCAGAACGGCATGGGCACGGTGCTGCTCGCCCGCCGGATGGACCCTGCCGTCGCGATGCTTGAGAAGCGCGACGATTTGACCGAAGATTACATCAAGCAGGTCGTGCGGGAAGGGATCGGCAACATGCCCAAGATTTCGCGCGGCGAGGTGAGCGACAAACAATTGAACACCATTGCGCACTATCTGGCGAAGGGGGACAAATGAACAAGCAGCCTATCAGCCGTAGAACTCTTCTCGGCGGCATCGGTGCCGCAGGCGTTCTGGCGACCGGCGGCATGCCGCGCGTCTCTCTCGCGGGAGAGACGGTCACGCCCGACCGGAACGTCGTGGGCTTCATCGATGCGAGCCTTTCCCGGAAGGATTCCGAGACCGCTCGTGCGACGCTTGCACCTCTGACGCTCCACACGCTCGAGCCCGAGCTCGTGTCGCACTGGCGGCGGGAGCTTCGGGACCGCATCGCGAAAGGCTCCAAGGCGGTCGCGATGGTGCGTTGGGACAAGGCCTTCGTGCTGCAGGGGCTGGCCCGCGAGGAAGGCTTCACCTTCCGCGAGCAACGCCTGAACCGCGCGATGTTCCGCGTCGATATCGGATAGGGCCGAGAGCGCGGTCGTGTCCGGCGCTATTTCGCCCTCGGTGAAGTGCGTCGGGTTCTGGTCCGCGGTTCTCGCGACACTGTTCAGTCTCGCTTATGACGTCGGGCAGCTTGCCGAATGGGCGGGGCTGCTCGGTTCGCAAGGCGGCGCGGAAAGCGCCAGCACCCCTCTCGGTCTCGTCATCCTGCTGACGCCGTCTTTCTTTCTGGCGCCGAGCTTCCTCGCGCTCGTGGTGAGCGTTCATTATCTCGCCGCGCCCGATCGCAAGATCTGGAGCCATCTGGCCGTCGTGTTCGCGACGATCTATGCCGTGATGGTGAGCGCCGTCTATTACGTGCAGCTCACCCTGGTCGCGCCGCGTCTTGCCGCAGGAAATACGGCCGGTATCGAACCGTTCCTGTTCATGCCGTTCGACTCGTTTCTCTATTCGGTCGATATCCTCGGCTACAGCTTCATGAGCCTCGCGACGCTTATGGCCGCCAGGGTCTTCATAGGGGATGGGCTCCAAAAGACCACGCGTCTGTTCCTGACCGCAAACGGGCTGCTGATCCCGTTCATCGCGCTACAGACTTATTTCCATCCGCTGATCTGGATCGCGGCGCTTTGGGCCGTGACCTTTCCGGCATCGACCTGGTTGCTGGCGCTTCTATTCAGGCGAGCGAAAACCGTGGATGGCGACTGAACGTCGCCGTCGGCCGGTCTTCGTGCCTAGCGGTTGTCGTGATCCCGATCCCGGTCTTGGCCCCGGTAGTGGCCCCGGTTTTGATCATGATCCCGGTCGCGGCGGCGATCGTCATGGTGATCGTTACGGGGGTGAACGTGAACCACCTGTCCGCCGTTGAAATGCTCGCGACGGAAATGGCGGCGGCTGTCCCGATGATAATGGCGATCCGGACCCATATAGTAGAAATAGCCATTCGGACCCCAATAACCACCGCCATAGGGACCGTAATAGCCATCGTAATAGAGCGTGACGGATCCGCCGCCGCGCGGGCGGCTGTAGTAATAGTCGTCGCTGGTGGTGCAGGCGCCGAGCAGGAGCAGTGCCGACGCGGCGCAAACCATGGCTGCTGTTTTTCTCATATTGTCCTCCATCGAATGCGGCGCCACCCGAATTCAAGCTATAAACGCCCTGAAGCCTGACAGGTTCCAACAGGGACGCCGCGGAACCTGGCAGGACATCGTAAGGAACGGTCGATTTACGCTCTGCGACGGACCGAGCGGCTAGCCGTTCTGCCGGGGCGAAGGATCTGCCAAATAGCTATCGGCGATCGTGATCCCGGGTGCGGTCCTCGGCGCGGACGCCATGGCTGCCGTCGAAATGATCGCGGCGGAAATGGCGATTGACGTCGCGGACATATTTATGGTTCCGGTCGAGATAGTAGAAATATCCGTCCGGTGCCCAATAGCCGCCGCCATAGGGACCATAATAACCGTCGTAGTAGATCGTCACATGGCTATAGGGCTGACCAAAAAAGCCATGACCTCTAACACAAGCGCTCAGCGTAAGGAGGGCCACGGCGGTGAAGATCACGGCCACTGTCTTCTTCATTGAATTTCTCCACGGAGTAGGGCGCCACCCATGCCAGATAAAGGACGTTGGCAGCCCTGCGGCTCCGCTATTGGCCGCGATTTAATAGAGCCGTCCACCAGTCCTGATGGCGGAAATACCAATCAAGGGTTTCGCTGAAGCCCTGCTGAAGCGTGTGTGCCGGCTGGTAGCCCAGCTCGGTGGAGATCTTGGTCGCATCGATAGCGTAGCGGCGGTCGTGTCCCAGTCGATCGGTGACGAAACTTTTGAGGCTGGCGGTCGGCTCGCCTTTCGCCGCGGGGGCTTTCGGGAAACGTTTGGCCAGATCGTCGTTCTGAGCGAAGGCCGTGTCGATGCCTGAACAGAGCCGGTCGATCAGCTCCATATTGGTGGTCTCGCAATTGCCGCCGATATTATAGACCTCCCCGACGCGGCCTTTTTCGAGCACCAGCTCGATGCCCCGGCAATGATCCTCGACATGGAGCCAGTCGCGGACATTCAGGCCGTCGCCATAGATCGGCAGCGGTCTGCCGTTGAGCGCGTTGATGAGGAACAGCGGGATCAGCTTTTCCGGAAACTGGTAAGGCCCGTAATTGTTCGAGCAGTTCGAGGTCGTGACCTGCAGCCCATAGGTATGGTGGTAGGCGCGGACCAGATGGTCCGAAGCCGCCTTGGATGCCGAATAAGGCGAATTCGGCGCGTATTTCGTTTCCTCGGTAAAAGCGGGGTCGTTCGGCCCGAGCGAGCCGTAGACCTCGTCTGTCGAGACGTGATGGAAGCGATGCGGTCTGCCGCCGTCCTTGTCCAGCCAGACGGCCTTGGCGGCCTTCAAAAGCGCGTGCGTGCCGTTGACGTTGGTCTCGATAAAGGCGTCCGGCCCATGGATCGAGCGGTCGACATGGCTCTCGGCGGCGAAATGAACCAGCGTGTTCGACGCGATGCGTTTCGAGCAGTCCGACGACGAGGTCGTAATCCCGGATATCGCCATGCACGAAGGTGATGTCGTTGATACCGTCCAGATTGGCCTTGTTGCCGGCATAGGTCAGCGCATCGAGGATGATGAGCCTGTCCTCGGGATGGTGCTCGCGCCAATAGCGCACGAAATTCGTGCCGATAAAGCCGGCGCCGCCGGTGACGAGGAGCGTGTCACTCATAGGTCTCGGCCTCGGCGAGACGCGTCCCGGCGCGATCCTTCGGCGAAAGGATCGGTGTGGCATGTGTGGGCAGTGGCCAGATGATGCCGATTTCGGGATCGTTCCAAAGAAGCGCGCGCTCGTGTTCCGGCGCGTAGAAGTCGGTGCATTTGTAGATGAAGTCGGTGCCATCCTCGAGCGCCAGAAAACCATGGGCGAAACCGGGCGGTATCCAGAGCATCCGCTTGTTCTCGGCGTTTAGCTCGGCACCTGTCCATTTGCCGAAATGAGGAGAGGACCGGCGCAGGTCGACAGCGACATCGAAGGCGCGGCCTGCCGTGACACGCACCAGTTTTCCCTGCGGCTGGCGGATCTGATAATGGAGTCCGCGCAGGCTGTGCTTCTCGGACCGGCTTTGATTGTCCTGAACGAAAGTGGGATCGAGGCCATGCTCGGCGAAGGTCTTTGCGTTCCAGGTTTCCATGAAGAAGCCGCGCGCGTCGCCAAAGACTTTTGGCTCGATGATCAACACGCCGGGGAGTTTGGTCTCGATGATCTTCACGGGCTCACCGGCGGCTTTTCAGAACTTGCAACAGATACTCGCCATACCCGCTCTTGCGTAGAGGCTCGGCCAGGCGCTCGAGCTGCGCCGCGTCGATGAAGCCACGGCGATAGGCGATTTCTTCCGGACAGCTGATCTTCAGTCCCTGGCGTTCCTCGATGATGCGGACATATTGCGCGGCGTCCAGGAGCGATGCATGCGTGCCGGTATCGAGCCAGGCGAAACCCCGGCCCATCAGCTCGACATGCAGATCGCCCGCTTCGAGATAGAGCCGGTTCACATCCGTGATCTCCAGCTCGCCCCGCGCAGAGGGCCTGATGGAGTGGGCGAAATCGACGACGCGCTCGTCATAGAAATAGAGCCCGGTGACCGCGTAATTGGATTTGGGTTCCGCAGGCTTTTCCTCAATCGTCTCCACCTGTCCGCTCTGGTCGAAGGAGACGACGCCGTAGGCCGAGGGATTTCGAACGTAGTATCCGAAGACGGTGGCGCCGCTGGGCTGGCTGTTGGCGTGATGCAGAAGTTCGGGCAGGCCGTGGCCATAGAAGATATTATCGCCGAGGACGAGGGCGGAAGGCCGGCCCTCAACGAAATCCCGGCCGATATGGAAGGCCTGGGCGAGGCCGCCGGGCTCCGGTTGGACGGCATAGGTGAAGTCGAGGCCCCAACCGCTGCCGTCGCCGAGCAGGGCCTGAAAGGCGGACTGATCCTGCGGCGTGGTGATGATCATGATCTCGCGGATACCGGCCAGCATCAGCGCCGACAGCGGATAATAGATCATCGGCTTGTCGTAGACCGGCATCAGCTGCTTGGAGACCGGCCGGGTCAGGGGATAGAGGCGCGTCCCGGAGCCGCCGGCTAAGATTATCCCTCGTCGCAAATCGATCTCCTGGCGGATGGATGCCGCATGAAGGCGCCGTATCCGGCGGACCGGCGGAAATTTCTATTTTGGTACCATATAGTTGACTGTTGGCAAACGCCGGTGACGCCGTCCGGTTCCCGGAGCATCCGGAGACCCCTATACAAAATGTTCATGTTTTGTTCTATACTGAGTCCATGGAATACACGGTCTCGGCATGGCGGCCCGGTTCGCAGGGGCAGGATGGCGGCTCGGAAAGGGCCGGTTCCAAGCGCGCGCTTCTGCAGGCGCTCGGAAAACGCATTGCGGAGATCGAGCAGCGCCCGATGAACCTTGGGGGCGGACAAGCGGCTGACGAGCTTGCCGAAAATGCCGGTGATCTCTGGCGGTTCGGGCTCGAGGAAATTGATGATGCCTTGCCGCGGGGGCAGCTGGATCCCCATGGTTTGCATGACATCACCGCCGAGACGGCGCGGCTCTGGCCTTCTGCGATCGGTTTCGGCCTGGCGCTGCTCGGGAGGCTCTCTCTTCCCGACAACAAGGCGGTGCTGTGGTGCCAGAGCCGCCGCATGGTGCAGGAGGCCGGCCGGCTCTATGGCCACGGCCTTGGCGCGTTCGGGATCGACCCGGCGCGGCTTCTCCTTGTCTCGGCCGATCGGGAGAAGGATGCGCTCTGGGCCATGGAGGAGGGGCTCAGGACGGAAGGCCTCGCCGCCGTGATCGGCGAAGTGGATGGCGGCGATTTCACGGCCACGCGGCGTCTCGCGCTGGCCTGCCTCGAATACCGGATGCCGGCCTTGCTGTTGCGGCCGCCCGCAAAAGCCGCGGCGGGAAGTGCGGCGGCCACCCGTTGGCGCATTGGCGCGCAGCCGGGCACCGTCGATCCCCTGGATTCCCGGATGCCGCTTCATCCCCATTGGCGGATCGAGCTTCTCAGATGCCGGGGCGGCCGGCCCGGCGCGTGGACTGTGGAATGGAATTATGCGACGCATCGTTTCTCTCTGGCTGCCGGATTGGCCGATCGAGCGGTTCAATCGCGCCCGGCGCCGGGCGACTTCGCTCCCCGCATCCAAGCCGGTTGACGCAGCCGCTTTCGCTTTGGTGGGCACGGATCACGGCGCGATGTTTCTCGCCGCCGTGAATGCGGCCGCCCGGCGTCGGGGGCTGCGGGTCGGCCAGCCGCTGGCAGATGCGCGGGCAATCTATCCGGCGTTGATCACCAGGCCGCTGGAGCCCGAAGCGGATGCGGCAGCGCTCGGCAAGCTCGCCGACTGGTGCACCCGCTACACGCCCTGGGTCAATGTCGACGGCGAGGATGGGCTATGGCTGGATATCACGGGCTGCGCCCATCTCTTCGGCGATGAAGCCGGGCTGCTCGACGACATCACGAAACGGCTGAAGGCGTTTTCCTTCACTGCCCGCGCCAGGCATCGCCGATACGCCCGGCGCTGCATGGGCCATTGCCCGTTTCGCTTCGGAGCGGATCGCGCCGGCCGGCGCGGAGCGGCGGGTGATCGCCGATCTGCCGGTCGAGGGATTGCGCCTGCCGAAGGAGGCATCGTTCCTGCTGCATCGTCTGGGACTGGAGCGGATCGGCCAGCTTTACGATCTGCCGCGCGCGGCCTTGGCGCGGCGGTTCAAGGCCCAGGATAAGAAGGGACATGGCGAGCGCCTGAGCGATGCGGCGCTGGATCGGCTGGATCAGGCCTTGGGTATCAAATCGGAGCCGATCTCGCCGCTGCAGCCCGTGCCCGTCTATCGCACGCATCTCAGGATGGCCGAGCCCTTGCTCACCCGCGAAGGCATCGAGACCGCCTTGGGGCGGTTGCTCGACGCGCTCTGCGGTCAGCTTGGCAAGGGACATCAGGGCGCGCGCGGCGTGAGGCTCGTGGCTTTCCGCACCGATGGCACGGCCGCCTCGGTCGATATCGCGACCGGGCGCGGCGTGCGCGATCCGGAAAGATTGATGCGGCTTTTCGCCGAGCGGCTGGATGGCATCGATCCCGGCTTCGGCGTCGAGATGATGATCCTGAATGCCGACAGGGTGGAGAAGATGCCGCCCGAGCAATCGGCGCTCGATTCCGGCGCCGCGACAAAAAATCGCGAAGCTCTCGGCGCATCTGGTCGACCGGCTGTCGAACCGGCTGGGTCCTGAGCGGGTTTATCGCCTCGCCGCCGAGGAGCGGCACATCCCGGAAAGGGCGGAGCGCTGCATCCCGGCCCAGAAAATCGAGGCGCGTGCCACGGTGTGGGATAGCGGAAAAGTCCAGAGGCCCCCTCGGCTGTTGCTGCGTCCGGAAGCGATCGAGGTGATCGCCGGCGTGCCGGAAGGCCCTCCCGTCCGGTTCGTCTGGCGGCACGCGGCTCATCGCGTCGTGCATGCCGCCGGGCCGGAGCGGATCGCGCCGGAATGGTGGCTCGAAGAGGGCGCGGATATGGGCCGCATCCGGGATTACTACCGGGTGGAAAGCGAGAGTGGGCAGGGCTTCTGGCTCTATCGCGAAGGCCTCTATCCCGAATGGGGCGGGCTCGGCGCGCCGCGCTGGTTCATGCACGGACTGTTCGCATGAGGACGTCATGAGCACCTACGCCGAGCTTCAGGTCATCAGCAATTACAGCTTTCTGAGCGGCGCCTCCCATCCCGAGCAATTGGTGACCACGGCCAAGGAGCTGGGCCTTTCCGCCATCGGGATCGCGGACTGCAATACGCTGGCCGGTGTGGTGCGCGCCCATGTCGCGGCGAAGGAGGCGGGCATCAGGCTGGTCGTCGGCGCGCGGCTCGATCTCGCCGATGGACCGAGCCTCTCTGTCTACCCGACGGATCGTGCCGCCTATGGCCGGCTCTGCCGGTTGCTGACCCTCGGCAAGCGCCGGGCGGAGAAAGGCGAATGCCTGCTGTTCCTCGAGGATGTCTATGCCCATGCCGAGGGACAGATCTTCATCCTGATCCCGTCCGGAGTCCATCGAGCCGGAGACTTTCACGAGGGAGCTCGGACGGATTGCGAAGTCTCGCTCAAGCGCCGCTCTATCTCGCGGCCTCCTGTCTCTATCGCGGCGATGACCGGCGGCGGCATCGCCGAGCTCGATGCGATCGCGCGGCCGTCCGGTGCGCCTTTGGTGGCGACTGGCGACATTCACTATCACGTGCCCGAGCGCCGCCCGCTGCAGGATGTGCTCACCTGTATCCGTGAGCATTGCACGATCCGGGAAGCGGGCTATCGGCTGCATGCCAATGCCGAGCGGCATCTGAAGCCGCCCTCCGAGATGGCCCGGCTTTTCGCGGGCTATGAGGAGGCGGTGGCACGGACGCAGGAGATCGTCGAGGCCTGCCGCTTCAACCTCGATCAACTCGCTTACAACTATCCCATCGAACCGGTACCGCCGGGCAAGACGCCGCAGGAACATCTTGTCGACCTGACCTGGAAGGGCGCGGAAAAACGTTATCCGGACGGCATTCCGGAAAAGGTTCGAGTATCGCTGAATAAGGAGTTGAAGCTCATCGGCGAGCTCAACTACGCGCCCTATTTTCTCACCGTGCATGACATCGTGAGTTGGGCGAAAAGCGAGAAGAACCAGATCCTCTGTCAAGGGCGCGGATCGGCGGCGAATTCCGCCGTCTGCTATTGCCTTTCCATCACCGCCGTCGATCCCGCCCGGTTCGACCTGCTGTTCGAGCGTTTCATCTCGGCCGAGCGCAAGGAACCGCCCGATATCGATGTCGATTTCGAGCATGAGCGGCGCGAAGAGGTGATGCAGTACATCTATGACCGCTATGGCCGTGAGCGCGCCGGGATCGCCGCGACCGTCATCTGTTATCGGGCACGCAGCGCTGTTCGGGACGTGGGCAAGGTCTTCGGGCTTTCGGAGGACAGTATCTCCGCGCTTTCCGGCATGGTGTGGGGCTGGTCGTCCAAAGGCATTCCCGACGAACAGGTCCGGCAGGCGGGGCTGGATCCGGCGGATCCGGATCTCGGCCGCACGCTCGTTCTCTCCAGGGCTCTGATCGGTTTCCCGCGCCATCTCTCGCAGCATGTCGGCGGCTTCGTGCTGACCCAGGATCCGCTCTGCGAGGTCGTCCCGATCGGCAATGCGGCGATGGAGGACCGTACTTTCGTCGAATGGGACAAGGACGATCTCAATGCGCTCGGCATTCTGAAGGTCGATATCCTGGCGCTCGGCATGCTGACCTGCATCCGCAAGGGCTTCGCGATGATCGAGAAGCATTACGGTCCGCGCTACACGCTGGAGACCGTGCCGCAGGAACGGCCGGAAGTCTATGACATGCTGTGCCGGGCGGATGCCATCGGCGTGTTTCAGGTCGAAAGCCGGGCGCAGCTCAGCATGCTGCCGCGTCTGAAGCCGCGCGAATTCTATGATCTCGTCATCGAGGTCGCGATCGTCCGGCCCGGTCCCATCCAGGGAAAGATGGTGCATCCCTATCTCAAGCGGCGGAGCGGCGAAGAGGAGGAAATTTTCCCCTCGCCTTCTCCGGACCATGGGCCGCCGGATGAATTGAGGCGGATCCTCGATAAGACATGCGGCGTTCCCCTGTTTCAGGAGCAGGCAATGCAGCTTGCCATCGTAGCGGCCGAATTCACGCCTGAGGAAGCCAACAGGCTGCGCCGCTCCATGGCGACGTTCCGGCGGCTGGGAACGATCGGGGAGTTCCGCGATAAATTCGTCAACGGCATGACACGGCGTGGCTATGACGGAGAGTTCGCCGCCCGGTGTTTCAAGATGATCGAGGGCTTCGGCGATTATGGCTTTCCCGAAAGCCATGCGGCGAGCTTTGCGCTGTTGGTTTACGTCTCGGCCTGGATGAAATGGGCCCATCCCGAAGTTTTTTGCTGCCGCGCTGCTCAACGCCCAGCCCATGGGCTTTTATGCACCGGCGCAACTCGTCCGTGACGCGCAGGACCATGGTGTCGAGGTTCGGCCCGTCGATGTGAATATCAGCGAGTGGGAATGTACGCTTGAGCCTTGCGAAACGAGCAAGAACGGTCGGGCCGTGCGGCTCGGCCTGAGGCAGATCGATGGGCTCGGGAAGGACCAGGCAGAGAATATCGTCAAAATGAGGAGCAGGCCTTATCGCGATCTCTACGATCTATCGCATCGCGCGGCCGTTCCGTCGCTGGCGCTTGGCAAGCTCGCGGCGGCGGATGCTTTTCACTCGGCGGGGCTCGAGCGGCGGGAGGCTCTGTGGCAGGTCAGCGCCATAAAGGCGCAGGCCCCGTTGCCGCTCTTCGCTCATGCGGATGCCCCTGAACAAGAGGCCGAGCCGCTGGTCGATCTGCCGCCTATGGCCGCCGGAGATCATGTGATCGCCGACTACCAGACCCTGCGTCTATCCCTGAGGGCGCATCCGGTTTCGTTTCTGCGTGCGGGTTTCGACCGTCGGAACATCGTTCAGGCGGCGCAGCTGGCGGAAATGCCGGATGGGGCGGCGGTCGAGATCGCCGGCGTGGTTCTGGTGCGCCAGCGCCCCGGCACCGCACGTGGCGTGATCTTCATGACGATCGAGGACGAGACGGGACACGCTAACGCCGTCGTCTGGGAGCGGACCTTCGAGCGCTATCGCAAGGTGGTGATCGGGAGCCGTCTTGTGTTGATCCGGGGCAGGCTGCAGCACCAGGAGAAGGTGATTCATGTCATCGCGGATCACCTGGAGGATTTGTCGCCTCTACTATGGACTTTGGCAGGCAACGATACGGTCCCGGCCGGAACCGAGAAGGCTTTTGCCGACACCGCCATACGTCCGGATCTGCGGAAACATCCGCGGGACGTCCGTATCATCCCAAAATCCCGGGATTTCCATTAAAGGCCAAACGACAATAGGATGGATTTGGCTAAAAAGACGTCAGTATCCAACGTTGGATAGAGGCATCTGATTTCCGCTTGCGGCGGCCGTCTTCTGTGCAGGGACGCTTTCCGGGGCCTGCTTGTGAGCCAACATGGAAGCCTCCGGTCTGGCGCGAACAAACCCGGAGCGAGGTGCCGAAGAGGCCGATCGGGCATAAGTCATGGCCAAGACCCGGGACGGGAAGGGAAGTACGCGTGCCGTTTCGAGTCTCGCGGCGCGGAGACAGGAACCAGACCGCAGACCAGTAAACCATGGCCTCGCCAGCGAGAAGCGTCGGGGTCAGGTTTTGATCAAAAACCGAGACGATGATCGGCAGACCGACGAGCGAAAAGTAGCATATCAGGGCCTGCTTCGAACTCATCTTCTGGATCAGGAGGTGATGCAGATGGTTCCGGTCGGCGGCAAAGGGGGATCGACCCTGGACCGATCGGGACACGATTAGGCGTCCGCAATCCAAGACAGGGATCAGGAACCAGAGAACAACCTCATCCGCTGTAAGACCTGGCGTTCCGGCAAGGGCCCCTCTTGTGTTGTAGGAATAAATTGCCAAGGCGCCGATCACGATGCTCAGCGCATAGCTTCCGGCGTCGCCTAGGAACAACTTGCCGCGCAGATTGAAGACCATCGTGATGGCAAGCCCGGTGGCCAGGACCACGAGAATGGGTGTCAGTTGCGCGGAAGCATAGACTGCCAAAGCCCCGATCCAGATCAACGATAGTCCGATCACAAGGCCATTCTTTCCGTCCGCCATATTGACGGCATTCTGAAGGGCGACGAGGCATAATACGGAGAAGGCGCCGCCGACCAAGGCGGGCATCGGACCGACACCGCCGAAGACGAAAGTCAGATTGGTCAGCTGCAATTCCGGCACGATCGTCACCGCCAAGGCGCCGGCACAAATCGCCACCGCCAAGCGCAGGCTGGGCGCGAGATGACCGCGGTCATCGACAAATCCAAGCGCGAGAAACGCCACAGCGAGGAGAAGAAGACCGAAATAAAGAGAGCCGCCGAATAAAGCCGTCTCTACGCAGGCGAGAAGGATAAATGGCAGCATGATCGCCAGGCCGCCGACTAACGGAGTCACGCGACGATGGGTTTTCCTTCCGCTTCTACGCGGTACGTCGAGAACTTTAAGCATATGTCCGAGAGGCCTGGCGGCCAAGCATATGCCAAACGTAACCATCGCCAAGAGTGCGTAGGATAAAAGCATTATTCGGATGGTCCTCTAACCTAACCGTTGCCGCAGTGCGGAATGGTGGACGCGCGACAGGTTGGCCTCGGAGACATGGAGAAAACGCTCGGAACCGAACAATCTCTCATTGGAAAACGTACCTAAATTTATGTTTATAAACAAAATTGTGGCGAAGGCAAGGCGTCCCTGTGGATAAAAACAGAAAAAATGCCGTTTTTCTTCCTACTATTCCAATCATATTACTGGTGACTGTCCGCATCGCGCTGCAGCAAGCGCAGGGGGCGGGAGAGAGTTGTGGGAGCGTCGAGCAGGTATTCCTGTCGCATCTGTGAACCTCTTCGATCGACCCACGAATTCAGACAAAATGCCGGCGAAATGCCGATTTGTTCCGTCGAGTTGAAGTCTCACACGCAAGTGCTTTTTAATTTCTTAACCGCGCGCCGTTGGGTTCGGCGCCAATTCTTCCTCCGTTTGGCCAAAATAGGCGCTCATTTACTGACGGCTTCTTTATCAGCGGAAAGCTGAACCGGTCCTGAACGGCGGGCGCATATGTGTGCGGCGCACAACGTCGCCGCCGCGCCGTCAAATCGGTGATCCCGGGATGGGGAGAATTTTCCCAAGACGCGAGCAATAGGCAAAAATTGCTTGGGATCCTGGTCACGGCCGACTGCGCCTACTCTCGATAAAATCCATAAAGATCAACGTGTTGGCCATTTTGGGGCGGCTATCCGGCTGTGGCACGCAACTTGCGACGCGGCGGGCAGGCAAAACGCCTGTGGGCATATCGCTCAATCACCTAGAAAGGAAATTACCATGCTATCTGTGAACACGAATTCAAGCGCTCTTGTCGCTCTTCAGAACCTCAATGCCACCAATATGCAGCTGAGCCAGACGCAAAACCGGATCAACACCGGTCTGAAAGTCTCCGGTCCCAAGGACAATGCCGCGGTCTATCAGATTGCGCAGAGCCTGCGTGCGGACTTGGCTGGCATGGATGCGGTCAAGCAGAGCCTCGATCGGGCAACCAGCACCGTCGACATCGCCATCGCGGGCGGGCAGTCGGTTTCCGACCTGCTCAACCAGATGCGGGCGAAAGCCGTCGCGGCGTCTGATACCGGTCTGGACTCGGCCAGCCGTACGGCACTGCAGAACGACTTCAACGCTCTTCGGGATCAGATATCAACCATCGTCAACAATGCCACGTTCAACGGCACCAATATGCTGAAGAACGGCGGCGACAGTGTGTCCGCGCTCGTGAGCCCGGACGGTACGGCAAGTGTGGCGGTGACCGCGGTCGACCTCAGTCTGACCGGTACCAACATCACCATCACGGCCGCATCGACCTTTACCACGGCTACCCAAGCAACGGCCATCGTCACCGCCATCGACACCTCGATCGGCAATGTCAACGCGGCGCTGGGCAAGCTCGGCACGGGGGCCAACGCCCTCGATTCCCAGAGGAGCTTCGCCAATAAGCTGTCGGATACGATCGAAACGGGCATTGGCAACCTCGTGGACGCAGACCTCGCGAAGGAAAGTGCGACGTTGCAGTCCCTGCAGGTCAAGCAGCAGCTTGGCGTTCAGGCGCTGTCGATCGCGAACCAGGCTCCGCAGGTTCTTCTCTCGCTGTTCCGCTAGGACCTATGGACGGGGCCGGCAAATTAGCCGGCTCCGTCCGTCCTTTTTTTCAGAATTCAGCTCGATAGAGCGCCGTCGAGATTGTCGAGGTCGTTGATGACGCGCCAATGGCCGCCGCCGCGCTCAACACGGTCACGCCAGGCGGCAAGCCGGTTCATATATTCCCGCGGATCGACGTTGTCGCTCGTCAGCTTGGTGACGTTGAGCGCGACGACGTCGAAATTCTTGAGGTCCAGCGGGATGTCACGCACATAGCCCTTCTGGAGGTCTTCCTTAAGGTCGGAGAAGATGAAGATCGTCTTCCGCCCGGGCTTGACCTCATCCAGGTGCTCGATCGCCTGGAGCATGCCCCCGGTGATATCCGTATGGCTCGATGGGTGAATGGTCTTCACCCAAGTCGTCACCTGATCGCGGAAGTCGCGCTTCTGGCGATTGGCGACCGATGGCCGGTCGTCGAAATTGACGCTCGCCACGATATCCTTTTCCGTAAAGCTCGCCGTATCGATCCGGGCGACCGCGAAGGTGTCTCCCGGCTGCAGGCGGGACAGCACCACATCAATAATATGCTGCGCCTTGTCGAGCTGACGGGCATAGGTTCCAGACGTATCCATCAGAAAGTAGATGCCCTGATCCCGGGGCTGGCTGTCACCACAGCCGCCGAACAGCAGGGCGGCGGTGGCGAGGCCGAGGGCCGCTTGCCGTATGGTCATTGCTGCCCCCTTTCGAGCGCGCGCGCCGCCCGGTCCGCGACTTTGGCTTTTATCGTGGTCTCCAGCCAGAGCGGACCGAAGATCAGCACGTCATATGCCTCGACCAGTACGCCGCCGCCATAGCGGCAGGCAGTCGCCAGCAGCCGCAGCGTGAAAGCGAACATCCTCAGGAAGGCCGCCGCAGCCGCGCCGAAAACGTTGCGCGACGACTGCACGAAGGTTTCCAGCGGAATGGCCACGAAGATCAGCGCGAACGGCAACACGAAGCCCATGCCCATCTGCGCAAACATCGTGATCCATTCGAACGAGCTCTGCATCTCGCTTTGGCCGCCGGTGCCGCGCAGGACGGCGTTGGTCGCGAGTTCGTCCTGCAGCAGCATCTCGCGCATATAGGCGAGGCCGACCTCGACGCAGGCGAGTGCCAGCAGGATGGCGAAGGTCGCCCACATCATGCGCCGCCGGGTCTTGTCGGGGAGCGCGCCGATCATCGGAAACAGCCGCGTGATGCGGAGCGATTCCATCAAAAAGAGTCCCATCGACATCTCGACGAATATGATGACGAGCGCCGCGATATCCGCCGTACGGAACCCGGCGACAGTGTTTGTGCCGCCGACCATCTCGGACATCGGCCGGGCGATCAGGCTGAAGTTGATCATCGCGCCGCCGACAGCAACCGCGAGAACGGCGCCCGAGATCACGAAATGGATCATCGAAGAAGCGGCGAGCGTGCGTTCGGCGCGTTCCGTGTCCTGGATGATGTTCTGATAGTCGTCCATGTGGCGGTCGATCGATTCCGAGCGCTTCAACAGGCTCTTCACATGGCGATCGACCTTGCCGAGGCCTTCCGAGACCTGCCGCCACTTGGGCATCATGTCGTTGAGGTGCTTGTGGCGGGCGTTGCTGGCCTGACGATAGGCCGTGATCGCCTCCTCTTCGGCCTCCACCATGGAACCATGAATGAGGCCCAATATCTTGGAGACCGCCGGGTTGTCCTTGGACTGTATCTTGGCGACGGCGCCCACGGCCTCGGACCAGCCTGGCGGGGGCGGCGGAGTCTCGCTGCTCTTGCGGTAGTCTTCCTCGATCTCGGCGACGCAGTCGCTCAATCCCCTGTGCAGGGCCGGATAATGGATGAGGTCGCGCTTGACCGTTGCGTCGATCCGCTCGAATTCCCGTTCGATGGTTTGTTCGGCGGCTTCGCGGCCGGCGGCCAGCAGAACCTCGCGGTTTCTCGCGGCCAGGCGGTCTTGGGCCAGCGTCACCGCCCTGGCGGCGATGCGCAATGCGTTATGGAGAGCCTGGGCGAGGTTGAGGATCATCCGATGGGCCGGCTGCCGCGCGAGATAGAGAAGCGCGGCAAGGGCGAACACCCAGAAGATCCCGGAAAGCAAAGCATTTGAGGAAATGTAAAAAGATTCCGGAAGGGTCATTGTCTGACTCCGAATAAAAATTATCCCTTGGAATTTTGCGACAGACAATGCTTTGAAAAAATGATTACTGAATTGTTAATAGAATGTGGCGACATTTGGATTTTTAAGTATTGGTGAGAAATGAATATCGTCACATTCTATTTTTATTTCATTTTATTTGAAATATAGGCCATTGATTGCGCCTATTTTGACGGCAGCGTCACATGGTTAATTGTGGCAATGCTTGCGCCGCCGGCCAAACGGCGCGGCGATTTTGGGTAGAATTTGTGCCGGAATGGCCCAATCGGTCGATTGATTGGGCTTTGTTGCTGGCAAATGGTCAGAAATTTTGCCCGAGCGAATGTTTGGGGAGCCCGGCTCAAGAAAACCCCCGGAGGCGTCGCCGCGTCCGGGGGCTCTGACAGCTATATATAATGTAGGTTCGCCTTCAGGCCCCGGTCGCTTTTGCGTAGGCCATGCGGGCCTGATGGTCCGGATTCTTTTCCACTCGGCTCTCGACATTGAGGATCATCGTGCTGCGGGACTTGGCGTCATAGGCCGGCCAGGCGGGCAGCTTCGGCGTGTTGGGATTGCCGGTCCGGGCGAAAGCGGCCCAGGCCGTCATCATGCGGTCCGAGAGAGTCCGGGTCTCGGCATTGTCCGGCACCATGTAGGTCGTCTTATTGAGGCTGCCGAAAACGAAGGGGATCTCGAGCGTGTGCATGGTGAACATGTTGCCGCCCATGAGCGGTGTTTCCCAATCGAACAGATACATATAGACCGGCGCCTTCTGAGCCGATTTGCGATCCGCGATGGTGATGCTGCCGGCGCGCATCCCGGCGTCCGACACCATGGTGAGATAGAGCTTCCACGGCGTTCCGTGCGGATCCGCCTTGCGATAGGCCTTGATAACGGCGTCGACATGACTGGCCTTGAAGTGCGGGGTCTTGGTGAGACGCGCCTTCAGGCCGTCTTCCGTCATGTTCGGGTCGGCGGCCGGTCCGCGCAGAAAGAATGCCATTTCGGTCCGGTTGGTGCCGATCAGTAACGGTATGTCCGCCGCTTGTGCCGGTGCGTCGGGTGCAAAGGGATCGCGCAGAAGCGATATGCCGTCCAGGATCGGCCGGAAGGCGCCGGAAGCCATGCTGCCGCCCATCTTCTTCGTCGAGGCGAAATAGGCGCGCATCAGGGCCACCTGCGGCACATTCTGAATCTCGATGGCCTTGTTCATAGGGATGCCGAGTTCAGAAAGCAGGACCGCCGCGCCTTTCTCGGCGTCTTCCTTGCGGTCCACGGTCAGCCCGGGGCCGCTTTCCACGATCGCCCGGTGGAACAGGCCTTTCGCGTTGGGCGATGCCATTAGCCAGCAAACCTTCATTCCGCCGCCGGATTCTCCGAAAATCGTGACATTGCCCGGATCGCCGCCGAGATTCGCGATATTGTCCCGCACCCATTCCAGCGCCTGGACGCAATCGAGCATGCCGGCATTGCCGGAGGACTCGAAGCCATTCGGAATGGCTCCGCCGAGATAGGTGTAACCGAAGACGTTGAGACGGTGGTTGACGGTCACCACCACGACATCCTGGGTGCGCACCAGCCCCTCGGCGTGATAGGCGCCGATCGAACCGGAACCGCTGTAGAAACCTCCGCCGTGAAACCACACCATTACCGGCCGTTTGCCGGCGGCGTCTGTGCCCTTGGTATAGACGTTGAGACGGAGACAGTCCTCGTTCTGGGGCGTGCCGGCGGGATCGACGGTGATGCCGTCCGCCGTCGGCGGCGGTGCGTCCGGCCTGGCTTGCGGCGCGGAGGGGCCGTATTCGAAGGCGTCCCAGACGCCGACCCAGGGGGCGGGCTTCTTCGGCGGCATGAAGCGGTTGGCGCCGCCGGTCGGTGCGCCGTAGCGAATGCCGCGGAAAATCGTGACGTCGCCGTCGACGAGGCCGCGCACCTTGCCGCCCTCAATCTCGACGACAGGTCCCTCAAGATAAGAGGCGAAGGCGAGCGCCTGCTTGCCAAGACCCAGGACGAGAGCGGAGGCTCCGCCCGTGATGGCGGCCTGCTTCAGAAATCTGCGTCGGTCGGACGTCTTCTTATTCGGCGTATCGGTCATTATCCCCCTCCGGATTTTCGCGTTCGCGTCGTTGACATGACGCTAGACCGAATTGCCGCCGTCCTCCACCCCAATCTGCGCCCCCGGATTGCGGCGGAATCCGGGGGGCTTGCGACCTCTAGGTGTTAGATTCCGCCCAGGAAATCCCGCTTGCCGACATCCACGCCATTCGCGCGCAGGATGTTGTAGGCGGTGGTGACATGGAAGAACACGTTCGGCAGGACGAAGTTCAGAAGAAAGGGCTGGCCCTTGAAGTCCACCGAATTGGGGCCGAGCTTCAGCGTGATCGTGCGATCTTCGGTGCCGTCGATCTGCGCGGGCTTGAAGCCTTCCATATAGGCAGCGGTCTTTTTCAGCCGCTCGACCAGTTCCGCCAACGTCTTCTCCTCATCCGGCCAGGCCGGCGGTTCCACGCCGGCAAGCCGCGCAACGCAGCCCTTGGCAGAGTCGGACGCGATCTGGATTTGACGCGACAGCGGATGCATGTCGGCAATAAGCCGGCACCCGCAGAACACGTCGGGATCGATATTCTTGGCTTCGGCATGGGCCCTCGCCTTGCCCAGAATGGCGATGAGATTGTTGATGCTGCGGGTCAGTACGGGCACGGAAGCCTGATACATCGAGATTGTCACGGAATATCTCCTGGATGGTGCTGGCTGAGACTGGCGGGATGATATAGCGGGTGACGAGTTGCTTCAAAGAGCGTTTGCGACCCTGTGCAAAAAGCGATTTACCCGCGTCAAAACTGGGATATTCAGGCGGTTCCACCCTTGGTCGCGGTCAAGATATAATTCACCCCGACGTCCCGGCTCGCCTGCCAGCTCTTATGGATGGCGTCATAAGTCAGGCCGGTCAGATCATTGACGGCGAGGCCGGTGTTCCTCAGATGCCGCGCGAGTTCGGAGGGTTTCAGGAATTTGCGCCAGTCGTGGGTTCCGGCCGGGACCCAGCGCAGCAGGTATTCCGCGCCGACGATCGCGAGGGCGAAGCTCTTGGGCGTGCGGTTCAGGGTCGACGCGATCAGAATCCCACCGGGTTTCACAAGGGAAGCCGCCGCATCCAGGAAGGCCTGCACATCTGTGACGTGCTCCACGACCTCCAGCGCCAGCACGACATCGAATGTCTCGCCGCCGCCGAGCAGGTCCTCAGGCGCGGCGTTCCGGTAATCGATGGCGAGACGCATATCGCGGGCATGCTGGCGCGCGACCTCGACATTCTCTGCGGCGGCGTCGATGCCGGTGACCGTCGCCCCGAGCCGGGTCAGCGGTTCGCACAGCAGGCCTCCGGCGCAGCCGATATCGAGCACCGTCAGGCCCTGGAGAGCCGCCGTCCCCTTGGGATCGCGGTCATAATGAGCGGCGATCCGGTCACGGATATAGCCGAGGCGGGCCGGATTCAACTCGTGCAGCGGGGCCATCGGCCCGCTCGGGTCCCACCAGGATCTGGCAAGCGCCGAAAACCGCGCGATCTCGTCGCGATCAGCGGTTGAGGTTCCTTGCCCGTATGCTTGCGTCGTCGACATCGAGCGAGTATGTATAGCCGCGATTTTCACGGCAAGTAGTTCTGCTCAAACATACGCGTGTCGAAGCGGAATAGCGGCACGGGATGCCGCCAGCCGTGCTGCTAGGGACCTGCATCGTGCGTATCGTAAAAAAATTCGGCGGAACGTCGGTTGCCGACATCGATCGTATTCGCAACGTGGCCGAAAAGGTCAAGAAAGCGGTGGACGAGGGCCATGAGGTGGCTGTCGTCGTGTCCGCCATGGCCGGGGTCACCAATCAGCTCGTCGGCTATTGCGACGCGATTTCGTCGATCTACGATGCCCGCGAATATGATGCGGTCGTCGCGGCCGGCGAGCAGATCACGGCCGGCCTCACCGCCATGATGCTGCAAAGCATGGGCATCACCTCGCGCTCCTGGCTCGGCTGGCAAATTCCTCTCGAGACCAGCGACGTGCATGGTGCCGCGCGGATCGAGGAGATCAAGACACAGGAACTGCTACGCCGGATGGCGAATGGCGAGGTTCCGGTCATCGCGGGCTTTCAGGGCGTCGTTCCGGCGACCAATCGGATCACCACGCTCGGACGCGGCGGCTCGGATACCTCGGCGGTGGCGATGGCCGCGGCGCTGCAGGCGGATCAATGCGATATCTATACCGATGTCACGGGGGTCTATACCTGCGATCCCAGGATCGTCACCAAGGCCCGCAAGCTCGACAAGATCACCTACGAGGAAATGCTGGAAATGGCGTCGCTCGGCGCCAAGGTGTTGCAGACCCGGTCGGTCGCGCTGGCCATGAAGGAGCATGTGCGCGTCCAGGTGCTCTCCAGCTTCGAGGACACGCCCGGAACACTGGTTGTTGATGAGGATGAGATCGTGGAACAGGAAGTCGTAAGCGGCATTGCCTACTCGAAGGACGACGCCAAGGTCACCGTGTCCGGCGTCGCCGACCGGCCCGGCATTTCGGCGGCGATCTTCGGACCGCTGGCGGACGCGTCGATCAACGTCGATATGATCGTTCAGAACGTGTCTCAGGACGGCCTGACCGACATGACCTTCACCGTGCCCCGGGGCGAGCTCAACCGGGCGCTCAAGGTGATCGATGGCCAAAAGGCGTCGATCGGCTTCAAAGCGGTCAGCAGCGACCCCAACGTGGTCAAGGTCTCGGTCATTGGCGTCGGCATGCGCAGCCATGCGGGCGTCGCAAGCCGGATGTTCCGTACGCTCGCGGAAAAGGGTATAAATATACAGGTCATTTCCACGTCGGAGATAAAGGTGAGCGTCCTGATCGCATCCGAATACACGGAACTTGCCTTGCGTGCCCTTCACACGGCTTATGATCTTGATGCGGCTTAGGGCGCTCCGGATACCGCGACGTACTCCGGGACTCTCTATCCACACTAAATAGGGGACGACATGGGCCGGCCGATGATTTCCCCTGAGCTCGATGATCTCTGGCACCGTGGCAAGGCATTGCTCGGTTGCAGTTATGCGATCATGGGCGGCGCGATGACCTGGGTGTCCGAGCGCAATCTCGTCGCGGCGACGTCGAACGCGGGCGGCTTCGGCGTCATCGCCTGCGGCTCCATGACCCCGGATCTCCTGGACGAGGAAATCGCCGCGACCCGGGATCTCACGGCAAAGCCCTTCGGCGTCAATCTCATCACGATGCATCCGGCGCTCGAGGATCTCGTCGAGGTCTGTCTCAGGCAGGCGGTCGGCCATGTCGTGCTGGCGGGCGGATTGCCGCCCGGCTGGGCGATCGAACGGCTGAAGGCGGGCGGCGCCAAGGTGCTGTGCTTCGCGCCGGCCTACGGTGTGGCGCGCAAGCTGGTCCGGAGCGGCGTCGACGCCCTGATCATCGAGGGCAACGAGGCCGGCGGGCATGTCGGCCCCGTCTCGACCATGGTTCTGGCGCAGGAGATCCTGCCGCAGGTTACCGAAGTGCCGGTCTTCGTCGCCGGCGGGATCGGGCGCGGCGAGGCCATGGCGATGTATATGCGCATGGGGGCGTCCGGCGTTCAGATCGGCACGCGGCTGGTCTGCGCGACCGAATCCGTCGCCCACGAGAATTTCAAGAAGGCCTTCATCCGTGCCTCGGCGCGCGACGCGGTTCCGTCGGTTCAGGTCGATCCGCGCTTTCCCGTAATTCCGGTGCGCGCGCTGGCCAATCAGGCGTCCCGGCGGTTTCTCGACTATCAGCGCGACGTCATCACGCGCTTTCAGGCGGGCGAGCTCGACCAGAAGCAGGCGCAACTCGAAATCGAGCATTTCTGGGCCGGTGCGCTCCGGCGCGCGGTGATCCAGGGGGACGTCGAGAACGGCTCGCTGATGGCGGGCCAGAGCGTCGGGATGGTGGCGCGCGAGCAACCCGTTGAAGAAATCCTCGACGAGCTGGTCGAGCAGGCCAATGCCGTGCTCGAACGCGAGGACGCGGCGCGGCGTCCGAAGGAGGTTCGGGCCGGGTGAGCACGTCGACAGCAGCCTCAGGACCGCGACTCCTCCTCCGGCGGCTTCGGGAGCTGATGGCGGCACCGGGGGCGCTGCAGGCGCGGCTCGACCGGATCGTGTCCATCATCGCCTCGAACATGGTCGCCGAGGTGTGCTCGATCTATCTCGCGCGCGCCGGCGACATGCTCGAACTGTTCGCTACCGAAGGTCTGAATCCCGAAGCTATCCACCAGACGCGTCTGCGTTTCGGCGAAGGCCTGGTCGGCCGTATCGCGGCGCTCGCGACGCCGGTGTCGCTCTCGGACGCGCAGAAGGACCCCTATTTCGCCTATCGCCCGGAAACCGGCGAAGAAATCTACCATGCCTTCATGGGCGTTCCGATCATCCGCAGCAACCGGGTGGTCGGCGTCGTCGTCGTCCAGAACAAGGCCCAGCGGCGCTATAACGAAGAGGAAATCGAGGCGCTGCAGATCGTCGCCATGGCGCTCGCGGAACTCGTCGGAACCGGGCGATCTGGTCGATCCGCACGAGCTTTCCCAGGGGCCGTTCGTGCGCGGCGCGCCGCATTTCCTCGAGGGTATGTCGCTCAATGAGGGCATCGCCGAGGGCGTGGCGGTGTTCCATGAGGCCAAGGTCCAGATCACCAAATTCATCGCCGAAAATCCGGCGGATGAAAAAGATCGGCTGGCCCAGGCCCTGTCCGATCTGCGGCAGTCGATCGACGACATGCTGTCCTCCGTGGAGCTCAAGCGCGGCGGCGAACACCGGGATATTCTCGAAGCCTATCGCATGTTCGCCCACGACCGGGGTTGGCTGCAGCGGATCGAGAAGGTCATCGAATCCGGCCTGACCGCCGAGGCGGCGGTCGAGCGCGTGCAGCTCGACAATCAGGCTCGCATGGCCCATGTCACCGACCCCTATATCAGCGAGCGGCTGAGCGATCTCGACGATCTCGCGCACCGGCTGATCCGGCATCTGGTCGGCCTGCCGTCGACGGCCGCGCGCGAGGAATTTGCCCGAAAACACCGTGCTGATCGCCAAGATCCATGGGGCCCGCGGAGCTTCTGGATTACGACCGGACAGGTCTGCGCGCCGTCGTGCTCGGCCGAAGGCGCGCCGTCCGCGCATGTTTCCATCGTCGCGCGGGCTCTCGAGATTCCGATGGTCGGCAAGCTCGGCGAGAACATCGAGCCAGATCCAGCCGGGCGACGAGCTGATCGTCGATGCCGACAACGGCCAGGTCCATGTCAATCCGGGCGCCGACATCGCCCAGTCCTATCACGAGACCATGGCCGCCCGCGGCCCAGCGCGCCGCCGAATACGCCGCCCATAAGGATCTGCCGGCGGTCACGCTCGACGGCGTCCATGTCCAGCTTCACATCAATGCGGGCCTTACCGTCGATCTGCCGCATCTTGAGGAGACCGGCGCGGACGGCATCGGCCTGTTCCGTACCGAGTTCCAGTTCCTGGTCGGCTCGAAGATGCCCCGACTGCAGGAACAGATGGCGCTCTACCGCGAAGTCTCAGCGGCGGCGGCGGGCAGGCCCGTCGTGTTCCGGACGCTCGATATCGGCGGCGACAAGGAAGTCCGGTTCATACCCTCGAGCCGCGAGGAGAATCCGGCGCTCGGCTGGCGCGCGATCCGCGTGGCGCTCGATCGGCCCGCGCTGTTCCGCTATCAGGTCCGGGCCTTGATCCAGGCCGCCGTCGGCGCGGAGCTCAGGATGATGTTTCCGATGATCGCGGATGTCAGCGAGTTCAAGACGGCGCGCAGCGTCGTGGACCGGGAGGTGGAGCGGCTGACCCGAATGGGGGCTCCCATGCCGACGGTCGTCAAGGTCGGCTCGATGCTGGAAGTGCCGTCGCTCGCCTGGCAGCTTGATACTTTATTGCCGTTCGCCGATTTCATTTCTATCGGAAGCAGCGATTTACTTCAGTTTTTCTTCGCCTTCGACCGGAACAATCCGGCGCTCGCGGGCCGCTATGACATTTTCGCTCCAAGCGCGCTCAGCTTCATCAAGTCGATCATCGACAAGTGCAATGCCCACACCACCCCGGTGAGCCTGTGCGGCGAGATGGCCGGTCGCCCGTTGGTTGCGATGGCCTTGATCGGCCTGGGATTGCGCAGTCTTTCGGTTCCCGCGTCTGCGGTCGGCCCCATCAAGACGATGATCCGTAGTCTCGATGTGGGGGCGCTCAGGGACTATCTCTCCACCCTGCTGAATGTCGCCGATCACAGCGTGCAAGGAAAATTGAGAGAGTTCGCTCAGGATCACAGAGTCGTCCTGTAGTTGGGCGGTGCCCCAATTCTTGCTTAAATTTTTCCACATTTTGTCCACATTTCAGTGTCATCACAGCGCAAGATCCGGGGTTTTCCTGACGGCGGGCCACAACATCAGGGTGCGCGGGGCCGCTTAGGTAAACGCCGGTTGCCGGATAACTTGTTATTTGCTTTAGTATTTCATTGACCGAATACGGCTAGAATACGCGTGCTTCTACTATCTGTGTCGATTGCGCTTTATTTTGGATCGACGCACGGTGGGCCGTCAGCGAGCTGATAGAGGGGCTAAGAGGAAAGCGACGGATCCCCGAGGGGAGTCGGCCCAGTATCGGCCGGAAAACCATGGTGGTACGCCATTCTTGGACGACTGAGGGGGTGGTGAAAATTGCGGACGATGTTACAGGACTCAGCGCTAGACCCGCACGAGCCGGCCAACGATTTCGTGGCTGAAGAAGCGCAAGGCGGTCATGCCGATGGGCATGAGGACGTCGGCGCCATCCTGCGGCGCGCCCGAATGCAATCCGGCTATACCCTCGAGCAGGTTTCCCACAATCTCAATATCCGCGTTCAGCATGTCGCCGCGATCGAGGAATCCCGCGTCAGCGATCTGCCGGGCCTTCCCTACGCGGTCGGTTTCGTAAAGGCCTACGCGAATTTTCTCGGGCTCGACGAACATGCGATCGTCGCCCGCTACAAGGAAGAGGTTCAGCTCGTTCCCGGCGCTCAGCGCCTCGTTTTTCCCGAGCCGGTCGATGAAGCGCGCGTTCCCAAGGGAACGGTAATCGCGCTCTCGCTGGCAGCCGCGCTGGCGATTTACGGTGTGTGGCACTTCGTCTCGTCCTATGACGGCGTGAAGATGGTGACCGTCCCGGACGTTCCGGACCGGTTGGCGATGGACGCCGTGGGGCCGAAGAGCATTGCTCCGGCCGTGACCGCCGGCACCGATGCCGCATCGGCTCCCGATGCCTCCAAGGCCGAGGTCTCTGCGGCAACCGCCGCGCCGGCACCGGCCCCAGCGCTGGCCAAAGCCGAAGAAAAGGCCGTGGCGAATGCAGCGCCGGTAACCGAAGCGCCAAAGGCCGTGCCCGTCGCGAAGGTGGCCGAGCCGCAGGTTGCCCAAACGGCTACGGCGGAGAAGACCGTTCAGAAAGCCGCGTCCGTCGCTGTGGCGGCCGTGGCGCCCAAGGTTCCGGTCCAGACGGCGGAAGATGTCCAGGGCGAGGACTCCGAGCTTCCGACCCCGCCGGTCGATGCGGCCGGGACCGAACAGCCCGCTCCCGATCAGGTCGTCGCTCCCGAACAGGCGGTCGCTTCCGCCGAGGCTCCCGGCGCCGGCTCAGGCCGCGCCGACCGCCGAAGAGGCAGCCCCGGCCGCGATCGAAGCGCCTCATATTCCAAAGGCCTATGGCGCCAACGGCGCCGACGTGCGGGTGGTCATTCGCGCCGCGACGGATTCATGGGTTCAAGTTGAGGCGGGCGACGAGGACATTCTTCTGAGCCGCGTGCTCAAGGCCGGGGATTCCTATCGGGTTCCGAACCGGACGGGCCTCACCATGATGACCGGCAATGCCGGCGCCCTCGATATCATCGTCGACGGTCAGTCGATCGGCTCGCTTGGCCCGCTGGGCGCGGTGCGGCGCGGCATTCAGTTGGAACCGTCAGCTCTCGAAGCCAGGGCCAATACCAATACGGCCCGGAACTGAGCGTTTTCTTCCCTCGTTCTTAACTTCACATCCACCGGCCCCGGACGTATAACGGGGGCCGAAGCATATGACGGGAACGGCCGTAAAGCCTTTTCGGCCCCGCGGCCGGTCCGCAACAGCGGCATTTCACGAGGTTTGTCATGAGTGTTCGTCCGTATCGGGATATCGACAGGCGCAAGTCCCGGAAGATTTACGTCGGCTCCGTACCCGTCGGCGGCGACGCGCCGATCACCGTCCAGACGATGACGAATACGCTGACCAGCGACGCTGCGGCGACGATCGCCCAGGTTCGCGCCGCGGAAGCGGCCGGCGTCGATATCGTCCGGGTGTCCTGCCCTGACGAAGCCTCGACCGCCGCGCTGAAGGAAATCGTGCGATCGGTCAACGTGCCGATCGTCGCGGACATCCACTTCCATTACAAACGCGCGATCGAGGCCGCCAAGGCGGGCGCCGCGTGTCTGCGCATCAATCCGGGCAATATCGGCTCGTCGGAACGGGTCAAGGAAGTCGTTAAGGCTGCCAAGGACCACGGCTGTTCGATGCGGATCGGCGTCAATGCCGGCTCGCTCGAGAAGGAACTGCTGGAGCGCTACGGCGAGCCTTGTCCCGAGGCGATGGTGGAAAGTGCGCTCAATCACGCCCGCATCCTCGAAGACAATGACTTCCGCGAATTCAAGATCAGCGTGAAGGCATCGGACGTGTTCCTTGCCGTCGCCGCCTATCAAGGGCTGGCCGAGGCCTGCGATTATCCGCTCCACATTGGCATCACCGAGGCTGGCGGCCTGACCTCCGGCACGGTCAAATCCTCGATCGGGCTCGGCATGCTGCTGTGGTCCGGAATCGGCGATACGATCCGCGTGTCGCTGTCGGCGGATCCGGTCGAAGAGGTGAAGGTCGGTTTCGAGCTTTTGAAATCGCTCAATCTGCGCCACCGGGGCGTGAATATCATCTCCTGTCCGTCCTGTGCGCGGCAGGCCTTCCCGGTCATCAAGACCGTCGAGACCCTGGAGAAGCGGCTTGCCCATATCTCCACGCCGATGACCCTGTCGATCATCGGCTGCGTGGTGAACGGCCCCGGCGAAGCGCGCGAAACCGATATCGGCCTCACCGGCGGCGGCCACGGCAATCACATGGTCTATCTGAACGGCGTTACCGATCACAAGATCAAGGACGACGAGATCGTCGATCACATCGTCGAACTGGTCGAAGCGCGCGCGGCCGAAATCGAAGCGAAAGGAAGCGCGGAGATCGCCAAGGCGTCGTAGCATCGGTGATCTCAACCGTCATTCCCGCGCAAACGGGAATCCAATAACGTCAGAGACCGATTCGAGATCCCCGCTTTCGCGGGGATGACGATCCGAGGCCGAGAGAGAATACCAACATGTCCAAGCTGCAGCCGGTTCGCGGTACCCGCGACATATTGCCGGACGAGAATCGGCGTTTCCGGCAGGTAACGGAAACCTTCCGGGCCGTGGCCGAGAATTTCGGCTTTGCCGAGATATCGACGCCGATCTTCGAGTTCACCGAGGTCTTCGCGCGGACGCTTGGCGAAACTTCCGACATCGTCTCGAAGGAGATGTACAGCTTCGAGGATCGCAACGGCGACAGCCTCACCTTGCGTCCGGAATATACCGCCGGCATCGCGCGGGCCTTCATTTCCGGAGGGCTTGCGCAGGATCTTCCGTTGCGGCTCTTCGGCTACGGGCCGATGTTCCGCTACGAGCGGCCGCAGAAAGGGCGCTACCGTCAGTTCCATCAGATGACGGCGGAACTGCTCGGCGCGGCCGAGCCGCAGGCCGATATCGAGATCATCGCGATGGGCCACGAGCTGATCCGGCGCCTGGGCGTCGCCAATCAGGTGACGCTCGAGCTCAACACGCTCGGCGATACCGAGAGCCGTCACGCCTATCGCGATGTCCTGGTCGGCTATCTGAGCCGGTATCGCGCCGATCTGAGCGAGGACAGCCAGCGCCGGCTCGAAGCCAATCCGCTGCGGATTCTCGATTCCAAGGACGAGGGCGACCGCAGGATCATCGAGGACGCGCCCCGCATGTCGGATCATCTGACCCCGGCGGCGAAAGCCTTCTTCGCGCGAGGTGACCGAAGGGCTGGATGCGCTCGGCATCGGCTTCGTGCTCAACGAACGTCTTGTCCGGGGGCTCGACTATTATTGCCACACGGCTTTCGAATTCGTGACGACGGCGCTCGGCGCACAGGGCACGGTTCTCGCCGGCGGACGCTATGACGGGCTGATCGAACAGATGGGCGGCCCGTCCACCCCGGCGGTCGGTTGGGGCAGCGGTATCGAGCGCTTGTCGATGTTGATCGGCGATGTCCCGCCGCCGGACCGGCCATTCGCGGTCATCCCGGTCGGCGACGAGGCGCAGAAGGCCGCGCTGAAGATCGCTCACGAGCTGCGCCAGTCCGGTCTGTCGGTGGACATGGCCTATCGCGGCAATATCGGCAAGCGCATGAAGCGCGCCAACAAGGTCAATGCCCGCGCCGCCTTGATCCTGGGCACGGACGAGCTGGCCCGTGGCGCCGTCACGCTGCGGGATCTTGACACCGGAGAGCAGGCGGAAGTACCCATCGCCGAGCTTGAGCTCAGGCTCGGTTCCTTTAAATGAGCTCCGCCGCTCGGACGGGTATCAGAACTTTGATTCCGCAAGAAAAACTTGATCAGTTGCTGAATCGCTTCAAGGCGATCGAGACGGATATGTCCGGCGGCGACAAGCTGTCGAGCGAGGATTTCGTGCGCCTTTCCAAGGAGCATGCCGAGCTCAAGCCGGTGATCGACAGTATCGTGGCCTGGCGCGGCGCCAACAAGGAGCTCGAGGATCTCGAGGAGATCATCGACGACAAATCCGGCGATCCGGAAATGCGCGCGCTCGCGGAGGATGAGATCTACGACGTTCGCAAGCGCGTTCACGAGCTCGAAAATCAGGTGAAGATCGAGCTTCTGCCGAAGGACGACGCGGACGAAAAGAACGCGATCCTCGAAATTCGCGCCGGCACCGGCGGCGACGAGGCGGCACTGTTCGCCGGCGTGCTGCTTCGCATGTACCAGCGCTACGCCGAGTTGCACCGCTTCAAGTTCGAGATCATGAGCGCGTCCGAGACGGATCTCGGCGGCTACAAGGAAGCGATCATCGCGATTGCGGGTCCCGGCGCCTATGCCCGCCTCAAATACGAGTCCGGCGTGCATCGGGTCCAGCGCGTGCCAGCGACCGAAGCGGGCGGCCGGATCCATACTTCCGCCGCCACCGTGGCGGTGCTGCCGGAGGCGGAGGATGTCGATATCGAAGTCCACGAAAAGGATCTCCGCATCGACGTCTTCCGGTCGAGCGGACCGGGTGGCCAGTCGGTCAACACCACCGATAGCGCCGTGCGCATCACGCATATCCCGACCGGCATCGTGGTGCAGCAACAGGATGAGAAGTCGCAGCACAAGAACCGCGCGAAGGCCATGAAGGTGCTGCGCGCCCGGCTTTACGAACGGGAG
Source organism: uncultured Alphaproteobacteria bacterium (assembly GCA_963822835.1). Taxonomy (GTDB): domain Bacteria; phylum Pseudomonadota; class Alphaproteobacteria; order CAVTAV01; family CAVTAV01; genus CAVTAV01. The sequence continues at coordinate 562,918 of CAWGIZ010000010.1, forward strand.
CGCGAACGGGCCGACGAGGAGCGCGCCAGCGCCCGTCGCGGGCCAGGTCGGCAGCGGCGACCGGTCGGAGCGCATTCGCACCTACAACTATCCGCAAGGCCGCGTCACCGACCATCGGATCGGCCTGACGCTTCACAAGCTTGAATATGTCCTGCTCGGCGAGGCGCTCGATGAACTGATCGACGCCCTGACCGCCGAGGATCAGGCGAGCCGCCTCGCGGCGCTCGAAACCGTCAACAAGAAGTGACGATGGGCGAGACCGCCCGGGACCTCACACGCAGGGCGACGGATCGTCTGAAGGCCGCCGGCGTCGAGACGGCGCAGCTCGATGCGCGGCTCTTGCTGCGGCATGCGTCCGGTCTCTCGGCCGAACAGGTTCTGGCGGATCCGGAACGCGTTCTCGGCAACGTTCAAGAACAGCTTTTCACCGAGCTCGTGGAACGCCGCGCCGCGCGCGAGCCGCTGTCTCAAATTCTCGGCCACCGGGAGTTCTGGAGCCTTGACTTCGAGGTCTCGTCATCGGTTCTCGATCCTCGCCCCGATAGCGAGATCCTGATCGAAGCCGTGCTCGCCCACGCACGGGCGTTGGCGGCGCCGGACGGTCGGAACCTGTCTATCCTCGATCTCGGTACCGGCAGCGGCTGTCTGCTGCTCACGCTTCTGCATGAGTTGCCCGGCACGGCCGGCATGGGAGTCGATCTGTCCGCGGAGGCGCTCGCCGTCGCGCGGTCCAATGCGGCGCGGCTCGGTCTGGCGTCGCGCGCCGATTTCGCCGAAGGCGACTGGACGAGCGCGGTCTCCGGGACCTTCGATATCATCGTGTCGAATCCGCCCTATATCCGTCGCGCCGACATCGCGGGCCTGGCCCCCGAGGTTCGCGACCACGAACCGCATCTGGCGCTCGATGGCGGGAGCGACGGGCTCGACGCCTACCGGCGCATAATACCCGCTCTCGCGCCGCTGTTCGGCAACCGCGCGGGGCGTCCCGGCCTCGCCGCGTTCGAGGTTGGGCAAGGGCAGGCGAGGGACGTTTCTAACTTATTGTCCAAAAATGGATTTTCGAACGTTACGACAAATCGGGATTTAGCAGGAATTGAACGTTGCGTGACTGGACGCTTTCCTGGCTGAGCTTTGGCCAAAAACTATCGACGGTTAAAATTTCCTGTTGGAAAGAGCGGTCAATCCGGCTACACATACGTCAGTCAGGTTCAGGGAGCTCGCGGCTGAGATAGCGGCGAATCAAGAAATTCCCGGATTGGGAACGGCCCCATTGCCTACAGCAGGAAAATTAGGCCGCATATAAATCCAAAAGATGAATGACGGGTCATGTGAGCCCTCATTGATTGGCAAACCCCTTCGAACATGTTGGTGATGAGACAAGGCCAGAATAACAAGCGGTCGCGCGGTCGGCCGAACAATCGTAAATCGCAGTCAGGGCGGACGTTCGATAGTAGCGGTCCCGATGTGAAGATCCGCGGAACCGCGGCTCATATTTACGAAAAGTACCAGTCCCTTGCCCGCGATGCGCAGGCCAGCGGTGACCGGATTATCGCGGAAAATTACCTGCAGCACGCGGAACACTATTTCCGCGTCATGCTCGCTTCCGAAGGGCCGGCGGCGCTTCAGAATCGGATGAATCCGGGGCAGGGACGACCGCAGAATCAACCCAATGGCTCCGGCCAGCAGGGGGACGACGAGTCCTTCGATGAAAACGGCAATGCGCCTGCTCAGGGTGGTGGCCAGAGTGGTGCCCATAGCGGCCATGCCGCGAATGGATATCCCCAGTCGGGTCATCAGCCGGGCGAGGATCGCCACGGGCATGGCAACGGCCGCCCCCAGGCGCCGGCACATGTAGCCGAGGCCGTCGCATCGAATGGTCAGTCGCACGGATCTAATACCGCGGTCGACAACGATTCCGAGAGCAATGCCGAGCCCGGACAAGGGCAGGCCGACGCGTCTGCGTCCGAGCCTCAGGTGTCGGCCGGTTCCGGCGAAGAGACGACAGCGGAAGGCAACCGTCCGGCGCCGAGACGCCGGGGACGTCCGCCGCGGCCGCGGAGCGAAACGGCTGCTCCGTCCGTCGAGACCGAGGCTTCCGCCGATACGGCCGAGCCGGCGAACTCCTGACTCGCCGGCGACCTTCGGCCGACCCTAACGGGCAATAGAGATTGGCAGCCGCGAGCTACGATGCCTCGTCGCCGAGCGTGATCGTGCCCGCGCCGGTCACCGTGGCGTAGACGCCGAGAACATTCCGCTCATACTCCTTCATGAGATCCTTCGGGATGTTCATGTCCCGCTGCGCCGTGACGGGATTCACGTTTGTCGCCGCGCAACGCGTGATGACGCGGGAGACGGTCAGGCGGGCGCCGCCGATCGCGAGTTCCTTCCCGATCAGGTCCAACTCCTCCCAGGCCTTCCAGCCATCGACATAGAGATTGCCGCGGAACCGCAGGGCCTCGATGCTCCGGCCCATCTTCGCTGCGAAGTCGCGCACCGATTCGAGATTGATGATCGAGACGTATTTCTCCGGCGCATCGGAGAACATGTGTCCCGGCGCGTCCACGATTCTCGGCCGCTCCTCGTCAGGCAGCTCCATATAGTGCTGGAAGAATTTCTCGAGATGGGCGCGGGCCTCGAAATTGGAAAGGCATCCTTTGATGGCGAAGTTCTGGCCGCGCGTTATCACCAGCGTCTGGGAGGCCTCGTCGAAAAACGTCGCGAGCGCGGCGAGCCGTTCGTCGCGCATCAGCATCAGGAACTTCGTTTTGTCGAGATGTACCGGCGCATCCGGATTGAACGCTGTCGAGGCGCGCGCGACCGCGTAGCGGCGGTCGCCGGGAATCTCGAAACCGGGCTGTAGCGTCGTCTGCTGGAGAGGCTCCGGGCTGAGCCCTTTGACGGGGTATCGGAACAGGCCGACGAGGCGGGCTGAAGCCATGGCGATTGACACTCGATCCTGCTTGGTAAGCGGGACCTAAAGGAATTGGTGGTTACCCGTGTAGCGCGGGCGGGAGAACGTAACCTCGGCTCACAGCACGCGGCGGATTACTCGGCGCTGTTGGACGGGGCGGAGACGGCGTTGCTGGTGGATCCGGACGTGGCGCTTTCGACCTTCTGCGTCACCTTGATGTTTTCGGCGTCCGCGATCCGGATGTTGCGTTCATGCACCATGGCCTTGAACGCGGCGAGCCTCTGGCCTTCGAGATTGTAGCCCGTCGGCAATTTGATGCTCAGCGGATTGACCTGTTTGCCGCTGACCAGAACCTCGTAATGCAGGTGAGGGCCGGTCGCGCCGCCCGTCGAACCGACATAGCCCACGATCTGCCCCTGATGGACGCGCACGCCGGCATGGATGCCCTTGGCATAGGCGGTCATATGGCCATAGGCGGTGCTGTAGGTACCGTTGTGGCGGATGCGGAGATAGTTGCCGTAGCTGCCCCAGCGCGAGGCGCGTTCCACGACGCCGTCGCCGGCGGCCATGATCGGCGTGCCGCGCGGCGCGCCGAAATCGATCCCCTTGTGCATCCGGTTGTAGCCGAGGATCGGATGATGCCGCATGCCGAAGGTCGAGGTGAGCCGGGCGCCGTCGATCGGCGTGCGCATCAGCATCTTTTTCGCACTGCGTCCGTCGGGCTTGAAATATTCGGCGAATTTCTCGCCGTTGGGCTGGAAGCGATAAAGCTGGATCTTGGTGCCGCTCAGGGTCAGCGCCGCATACAGGATATTGCCGTCCTTCACGACGTTGCCGTCGCTATCGCGATAGCGCTCGTAATAGACCTCGTATTTGTCGCCGTCGCGAATCTCGCGCTGGAAGTCCACGTCCCAGCTGAAGATGCGAATCAGGTCGACGATGACGGAGGTCGGCACGTTCGACCGCTGCGCGGAGAGAAACAGGCTGTCGTTGATGGTACCCGTCGAAGCGACCGCAAATGTGGTGAGCGGGATGTCGCTGGCCCAGCTCTTGTACTGGCCGTCGTCACCGCGCTCCGCGAAGACCTCGCGATCAACATCCGGTCTATAGGAGACTTTCTGCAGAACCGCGTCGTCGCCGTCCGTCAGGCCGACGGTGATCACCTGACCCGATTGCATCTTGCGGAGATTGTCGACCTTGCGCAGCGCGGCGATGGCGTTGTGCGCATCGCGCGCGTTGATGCCCGCCTTCAGCATGGCCTCGATCAGGGTACTGTTGCGCTTAAGCTTGAGGTCGACGGATTTGATCGGGGGCGCGGCCGGACCCGTCTCGGCCGTGTCGTCAGCCGGGGTCGCCGAATCGGCATCCGCTGTGTCCGCGGCCTGATCCTGATTCGCGGCCGCCGTCTCGTCGGCGCCCGAATCGACGCTGGCGTCGTTGACGGTCGTCGTCAGCAGGTCGTCCTTGTCCGGACCGTTGAAGGCATACCAGCCGAGCGCGCTTGCGCTGGCCACGAGGCCAATCAGGACAAAAAGCGAGAAAAACCAACGGCGCGAGCCGATGTCCGACCCGAGATCGGGAGTCCATGTGGGGTACTGCTTCACCCCGCCGGTTACGTCGGCTTCGGGATTTTGGGGTGCTGCCGGGCCGTTGTCTTCGGTCGCGTTATTCA
>CAWGIZ010000010.1:570000-573288 GCA_963822835.1 uncultured Alphaproteobacteria bacterium
GTCATCGGTTCGATCCCGTTCAGCTCCACCATTTGTCTTGTGGAGCAGATCTATTCCGGAAGGAACAAAAAGTTTCGGCGTTCTGACGGAATGCCGTTTTGATCTTTGTCATCGTGAAGTGGAATTGCAAAAAGAATGCTCAGGATTTCGAGCCAGTGATGAGTTTGGCTCGTGGATTTTGAGCGGCGTTTTTGCGTGAGAGTTCAATGCTGCCGTGCATGGAAGCGAGAGGCGCTCGAGACTCCCGTTCCTTCGGGAAGGGCGTCAGGTGTCCGGTTTTCTCTCTATGCATGGTGACGAAATCAAGCGCGATAAGGGCATTTGGTGGATGCCTTGGTATGCAGAGGCGATGAAGGACGTAGCACGTTGCGATAAGCCCTGGGGAGCTGCGAGCAGGCTTTGATCCGGGGATTTCCGAATGGGGAAACCCACCGCTTCGGCGGTATCCTGACCTGAATACATAGGGGCAGGAAGCGAACCTGGGGAACTGAAACATCTAAGTACCCAGAGGAAAGGACATCAATAGAGACTCCGCAAGTAGTGGCGAGCGAACGCGGACCAGGCCAGTGCCGATTGAATTGAAACCAAAACCGTCTGGAAAGTCGGGCCGTAGTGGGTGATAGCCCCGTATGGGTAAAGCGATTCAAGCGGACTTGAGTAGGGCGGGACCCGAGAAATCCTGTCTGAACATGGGAAGACCACTTTCCAAGCCTAAGTACTCCTGCATGACCGATAGCGAACTAGTACCGTGAGGGAAAGGTGAAAAGCACCCCAATGAGGGGAGTGAAATAGTACCTGAAACCGAATGCCTACAAGCAGTGGGAGCCCGAAAGGGTGACCGCGTACCTTTTGTATAATGGGTCAGCGACTTAATTTATCGAGCAAGCTTAAACCGTTAGGTGTAGGCGCAGCGAAAGCGAGTCTGAATAGGGCGATTGAGTTCGATGGATTAGACCCGAAAACGGGTGATCTAGCCATGAGCAGGTTGAAGGTGCGGTAACACGCACTGGAGGACCGAACCGGTATCTGTTGAAAAAGATTCGGATGACTTGTGGCTAGGGGTGAAAGGCCAATCAAACCCGTAGATAGCTGGTTCTCCGCGAAATCTATTTAGGTAGAGCGTCGAATGATTACCCTCGGGGGTAGAGCACTGGATGGGCTAGGGGGGCCTACAGCCTTACCAAACCTAACCAAACTCCGAATACCGAGGAGTACAGTTCGGCAGACAGACGGTCGGTGCTAAGGTCGATCGTCAAGAGGGAAACAGCCCTGACCGCCAGCTAAGGTCCCTAAATCATGTCTAAGTGGGAAAGGATGTGGGAAGGCCAAAACAACCAGGAGGTTGGCTTAGAAGCAGCCATCCTTTAAAGAAAGCGTAACAGCTCACTGGTCTAAACAAGCCGTCCTGCGCCGAAGATGTAACGGGGCTCAAGACATGTACCGAAGCTGCGGGTGTGCACTTTGTGCACGCGGTAGCGGAGCGTTCCGTAAGCCTGCGAAGGGCGACCCGTGAGGGCGCCTGGAGGTATCGGAAGTGCGAATGCTGACATGAGTAACGACATGAGTGTGAAAAACACTCACGCCGAAAGTCCAAGGGTTCCTGCGCAATGCTAATCAGCGCAGGGTGAGCCGGCCCCTAAGGCGAGGGCGAAAGCCGTAGTCGATGGGAATCAGGTTAATATTCCTGAGCCTGGTGGGATGTGACGAATTGTAGACGTAGTGAGGACTTATTGGATTGTCCTTGCTGCCAAGCAGTTCCAGGAAATAGCCCCACCGTATAGACCGTACTCTAAACCGACACAGGTGGACTGGTAGAGTATACCAAGGCGCTTGAGAGAACTACGCTGAAGGAACTCGGCAAATTGACCTCGTAACTTCGGAAGAAGGGGTACCCTTTCTTGGGCAACCAGGAGGGGGTGGCACAGACCAGGGGGTAGCGACTGTTTACTAAAAACACAGGGCTCTGCGAAGTGGCAAGACGACGTATAGGGTCTGACGCCTGCCCGGTGCCGGAAGGTTAAAAGGAGAGGTGCAAGCCTTGAATTGAAGCCCCGGTAAACGGCGGCCGTAACTATAACGGTCCTAAGGTAGCGAAATTCCTTGTCGGGTAAGTTCCGACCTGCACGAATGGCGTAACGACTTCCCCGCTGTCTCCAGCGTAGACTCAGTGAAATTGAACTCTCCGTGAAGATGCGGAGTACCCGTGGTTAGACGGAAAGACCCCGTGCACCTTTACTACAACTTTGCAGTGGTGCGGGCGATTATATGTGTAGGATAGGTGGTAGGCTTTGAAGCGTTGGCGCCAGTTGACGCAGAGCCATCCTTGAAATACCACCCTTATGGTTGTTCGCATCTAACCGTAGCCCGTTATCCGGGTTCGGGACCCTGTATGGTGGGTAGTTTGACTGGGGCGGTCGCCTCCCAAAGAGTAACGGAGGCGCGCGATGGTGGGCTCAGGCTGGTCGGAAATCAGCTGATGAGTGCAATGGCATAAGCCTGCCTGACTGCGAGACTGACAAGTCGAGCAGAGACGAAAGTCGGTCATAGTGATCCGGTGGTCCCGTGTGGAAGGGCCATCGCTCAACGGATAAAAGGTACGCCGGGGATAACAGGCTGATAGCGCCCAAGCGTCCATAGCGACGGCGCTGTTTGGCACCTCGATGTCGGCTCATCACATCCTGGGGCTGTAGCAGGTCCCAAGGGTTCGGCTGTTCGCCGATTAAAGTGGTACGTGAGCTGGGTTTAGAACGTCGCGAGACAGTTCGGTCCCTATCTTCCATGGGTGTAGGAAAATTGAGAGGAGCTGTCCCTAGTACGAGAGGACCGGGATGGACGTACCTCTGGTGGACCGGTTGTGGCGCCAGCCGCATTGCCGGGTAGCTATGTACGGACGGGATAACCGCTGAAGGCATCTAAGCGGGAAGCCTCCCTCGAAATAAGTTTTCCCTTGAGAGCCGTGGTAGACTACCACGTTGATAGGCCGGGTGTGGAAGCGCGGCAACGCATGCAGCTTACCGGTACTAATCGCTCGATTGGCTTGATTTCTCGCCATGCATGGTGAGAAGAGCGGATGCTCTTGCAAAGCAGGCGATGCGGCAATTGAAAAGATCGCGCAAATCTTCACGCATACAATTATTTCCAAGCCTTCTGCGGTCTTTGCCGGCTTGGTGGCCATAGCGAGGGGTGACCACCCGAACCCATACCGAACTCGGCCGTGAAAACCCTCAGCGCCGATGGTACTCGCGTCTTAAGGCGTGGGAGAGTAGGACACTGCCAGGCCAGCCAAGC
>CAWGIZ010000011.1:0-362365 GCA_963822835.1 uncultured Alphaproteobacteria bacterium
GCCCTGAGTAATACGCAACGGTTCAGCGGCGGCTACGTATTGCTGGTCGCGATACCGCGGGCCGGCGCCTCGGCGTGAAGAAGTTCGGCGGCGAGAAGGTCATCCCCGGCAACATCATCATCCGCCAGCGGGGCACCAAATGGCACCCGGGCGAGAATGTCGGCATCGGCAAGGATCACACGATCTTTGCCACCTCCGAAGGCAGCGTCAAGTTCGAAAAGGGCGGCTGGGCCGGACCTTCGTGTCCGTGATCCCGTCCGACTGACGGGCCCCGCTATAGGGCCCCGATGCATGGCCCGCTGTTCTGAATGAAGGGAATGGTCGGCCATTCCCTTTTTTCGTATCGGGACTTATCTAAGACTGTCCGGCAAGCCGGACGAAAGCGTTTAACGGAAGACCGAGATGAAATTTCTGGATCAGGCGAAAGTCTATATCCGCAGCGGCAATGGCGGCGCCGGCTGCGTGAGCTTTCGCCGTGAGAAATACATCGAGTTCGGCGGGCCCGACGGCGGCAATGGCGGCAAGGGCGGCGACGTTATCGTCGAATGCGTCGACGGCCTCAACACGCTGATCGACTACCGGTACCAGCAGCATTTCAAGGCCAAGACCGGCACGCACGGCATGGGCCGCAACCGGACCGGCGCGGACGGCGGCGAATCGTGCTCCGGGTCCCCGTCGGCACGCAGATCTTCGACGAGGACGAGGAGACCCTGCTCGCCGACTTGACCGAGGTCGGCCAGCGCACCTGCCTTCTCCAAGGCGGGCGCGGCGGGATGGGCAACAACGTTCTTCAAGAGCTCGACCAACCGCGCGCCCCGCAAGGCGCCAGCCCGGCGAGAGCGGGCAAGGAGATGGTGATCTGGCTGCGGCTCAAACTGATCGCCGATGCCGGGCTCGTCGGCCTGCCCAATGCCGGCAAGTCGACCTTCCTCGCGGCCGTGAGCCGGGCGAAGCCGAAGATCGCGGACTATCCCTTCACGACGCTTCATCCCCAGCTCGGCGTCGTGCATGTGCACGAGCAGGAATTCGTGCTGGCGGATATTCCCGGACTGATCGAGGGAGCGCATGAAGGCGCCGGTCTCGGCGACCGCTTCCTCGGCCATGTCGAGCGCTGCAACATGCTGCTGCATCTCGTGGACGGAACGTCCGAGGATGTCGTGGCCGACTACAAGTCGATCCGCCATGAACTCGAGGAATACGGCCACGGCCTCGACGACGAAACCCACAGATCGTCGCGCTCAACAAATGCGACGCGTTGGACGAGAAGACCCGCGACCAAGCGCCTGAAGGCGCTGCAAAAGGCGGCAAAGCAGCCGGTCCGCGCGATTTCGGGGGCGACCGGCGAGGGCGTTACCGACGCCCTTGGCGAGCTGCTTGCGGCCATCAACAGCCGCCGCGCCGCCGAGAAGGCCAAGGAAACCGAGGACACCGCCTTTCGCCCCACGTCGCCGGTGCCGGAAAGTGCTTGCCATGGACACTCCCGCAGCCCGTCTCGCCGAAGCGCGCCGGATCGTCATCAAGATCGGCTCGGCGCTGCTGGTCGAATCCTCGAGCGGTACCTTGCGGCGCAACTGGCTCAAGGCGCTCGCGGAGGACATCGCCGCGCTCGCGCAAGCGGGGCCAGGAAATCGTCATCGTCTCGTCCGGCGCCATCGCGCTCGGCCGCCGCCAACTCGGCCTCAATCTGAACCGCCAGAAGCTCGAGGAAAGCCAGGCCGCCGCCGCGGTCGGCCAGATCCGCCTCGCCCATGCCTATCAGGAAATTCTCGGCGAGCACGAGATCACCGTCGCGCAGATCCTGCTGACCCTCAGCGACACCGAGGAACGCCGCCGCTATCTCAATGCCCGCAGCACCATCAACACGCTGTTGAGCCTCGGCGCGATCCCCGTGATCAACGAGAACGACACGGTCGCGACCGCCGAGATCCGCTACGGCGACAATGACCGGCTGGCCGCCCGCGTCGCGCAGATGATCAGCGCCGATTGCCTGATCCTGCTTTCGGACGTCGACGGCCTCTACACCGCCAACCCGCAGGCTGATCCAGGACGCCGAATTCATTCCCGTGGTGCGCGCGATCACCAACGAGATCGCAGACATGGCCGGCGCGCCGAAGGCAACCGGTTTCGGCAAGGGCGGCATGGTGACCAAGCTCGCCGCGGGACGGATCGCGGTCGCGGCCGGCTGCGCTATGGCGATCATCAACGGCAAGGAAATGCACCCGCTGCAGCGCTTCGAGACGACCGGCCGCGGCACCTGGTTCCTGCCCGACGCGACGCCCGGTCACCGCCCGCAAGCAATGGATCGCCGGCACGCTGCGTGCCGGCCGGAGCGCTCGTCGTCGATGGCGGCGCCGCCGGAGCGCTCGGCGCGCGGCAAAAGCCTGCTGCCGGCGGGTGTCATCGAGGTCGAAGGCAAGTTCGAGCGCGGCGACGCGGTGCGGGTTCGCGACGCTTCGGGACGCGAGATCGCGCGCGGGCTTTCGGCCTATTCGAGCGCCGACGCGAGCCGATCATCGGCCACAAAAGCCGTGATATCGAGGCGATTCTCGGCTACCGTGGCCGCGAAGAACTCATTCACCGGGATGATCTCGTGCTGCTCGCCGCCGCCGGTGACGCGAGCGCCGGTCAGCCCGCCATGAACGACGCTGGAGCCTGAAACATGAGCCTGACCAACATCGCCGCGAAGACGGAAAGCGAACGACCTGAACGCCGCGATGATGGCGATGGGCGAGCGCGCCCGCGCGGCCGCCCACGTGCTGGCGACGGCTTCGACGGATGCGAAGAATTCGGCCCTGCGTGCGGCCGCCGCGGCCATCCGCGCCAATCGCGCCGCTATCCTCGACGCCAATGCACAGGACGTGGCGGCCGCCAAACAGCGCGGCGTCAAAGGCGCGTTTCTCGACCGGCTGATGCTGGACGACAAGCGCGTCGAGGCGATGGCCGAAGGGGCTCGAGGACGTCGCCGACCTGCCCGATCCCGTGGGCGGCGTGCTCGACCGAATGGACCCGTCCCAACGGCCTGAAGATTTCGCGCGTGCGCGTGCCGCTCGGCGTGATCGGCATCATCTACGAATCCCGCCCCAATGTAACGGCGGATGCCGGTGGCCTCTGCCTGAAAGCGGGCAATGCTGCGATCCTGCGCGGCGGCACGGAGAGCGCGCTGTCCAGCCGGGCGATCAACGCGGCGCTGGTCGACGGGCTCAAGTCGGCGCGGGCTGCCGGAAGCCGCGATCCAGATGGTGCCGACCCAGGACCGGGCGGCCGTCGGCGATCATGCTGCGCATGATGGACCATATCGACGTCATCGTGCCGCGCGGCGGGCGCGGGCTGATCGAGCGGGTGCAGCAGGAAAGCCAGATCCAGGTGCTCGCCCATCTCGAAGGGCTTTGCCACGTCTATGTCGATCGCGCGGCCGATCTCGACATGGCGCGCAAGATCACGCTCAACGCCAAGATGCGGCGCACCGGCATTTGCGGCGCGGCCGAGACGCTGCTGGTCGACAAGGCGGTCGCCGGAACCCATTCGGGCCGATCGTCGACGATCTGATCAAGGCCGGCTGCGAAGTGCGCGGCGACGAGGCGGCGCGGGCGGTCGATTCCCGCGTCGTGCCCGCGTCGGAGGCCGATTGGGATACCGAGTTCCTCGACGCGATCATCGCGGTCAAGACCGTCGACGGCGTCGGCGGCGCGATCGATCACATCGCGCATCACAATTCCCATCACACGGAATCCATCGTTACCGAGGACGCCGGCGGCGGCCGAGCGTTTCCTCAACGAGGTCGACAGCGTCATCGTGATGCACAACGCCTCGACCCAATTCGCCGACGGCGGCGAGTTCGGCATGGGCGCGGAGATCGGCATCTCGACCGGCAAGCTTCATTCGCCGGGTCCCGTGGGCGTCGAGCAACTGACCACCTTCAAATATGTCGTCCGGGGCACGGGCCAGATCCGGCCCTGACGGCGGCGCGCAAGGCCGCTGCTCCCGCACGCATCGCCGACCTCGCCGATACGGCGCGGCGTTCGGATCGGATTGCTCGGCGGCTCGTTCAATCCCGCCCATGAGGGCCATCTCCACATCACGCGCAAGCTGCTGTCGCGCCTGAGGCTCGATTACGTCTGGTGGATGGTCTCGCCCCAAAACCCGCTTGAAGCCCTCGAAGGGCATGGCGCCTTTCGCCGAGCGTCTCGGAAACCGCGCGCAGGATCGCCGGCGCCGACCGCCGCATCATCGTGACCGATATCGAGACCCGGCTCGGCACCCGGTTCACGTCGGAGACCATCACCGCGCTGAGGCGCATGGCGCCCAAGGCCCATTTCGTCTGGCTGATGGGGGCGGACAATCTGATCCAGATTTCGGAATGGCGGAACTGGCGCCGGATTTTCGAAAGCGTTCCCGTCGCGGTCTATGACCGCCCCGGCTACACGCTAAAGGCCGCCGCCAGCAAAGCCGCACGCACCTTCACGCGCTACCGTATTCCGGAGGTTCACGCGCGCAGCCTCGCAATCATGCCGCCGCCTGCCTGGGTTTTCCTGCACGGCGCCTTGAGCCCCGTCTCGGCCACGGCGATCCGGCAGGGAAAAGGCCAACTGCGATCTAGGTTGAAAAAAAGCGTCAAGAAGATAATCTAGCATGGTGTCCGGGCGCGGAGCGTCCGGCATTAACTGGAGAAAGATCAGGAGTATCCGCCTATTCCAGCTCGTAAATCGACGAAGCCAGTGCATCGTCTACTGGACGCTGTTCTGAAATCTCTCGACGACGACAAGGCGCAAGACGCTGTCTCCATAAACCTTTCCGGTAAATCATCGATCGCGGACCACATGGTCATTGCCAACGGGACTTCCTCCCGTCACGTGGCATCCATGGCGGATCACGTGGTTCGGCGATTGAAGGAACAGGGCTTCGAGACACGCGCGGCCGAGGGCTTGCCCCAGGCCGATTGGGTCCTTATCGACGCCGGAGACGTGATCGTGCATATTTTCAGGCCCGAAGTCCGCACCTTCTACAATCTCGAGAAGATGTGGTCCGCGGACGTCGATCAAGGTTTGGTCGCCGCCGTTTAGTCGGCCTCACGATCCAGGAACGGTTGCGCGGCGAGGCATCCGCCCGGCCGGAGGATGGTCATGCGGATAGTCATCGCCGCCATCGGCAAGTTGCGCAAAGGCCCTGAGCAGGAACTCTTCGACACCTATGTGAAGCGTCTGCCCTGGGGCGTGACGGTCAAGGATTTCGCGGAAGCCGGCAGCGGGAACGACCGCCGGGACCGAGAGGCCGATCGCCTCCTGAAGGCGATCCCCCAAGGCGCCACGGTCGTCGCACTCGACGAACACGGAACGGCTCTCGACAGCGTTGGCTTCGCGGACCGCCTCAAGGGCTGGCGGGACGCCGGCATCGGCGACGTGGCCTTCCTGATCGGCGGCGCCGACGGTCACGGACCGGAGGTCCGCAAACGCGCCGATCTGATGCTCTCTTTCGGGCCCATGACCTGGCCCCATTTGATGGTCAGGGGCATGCTGGCCGAGCAGTTATACCGCGCCTCGACCATCCTCGCCGGGCACCCCTATCACCGGGCGTGACAAGATAGCGCTGGAAACAATTGGAAAAGAACGCCTTTTTACGTTAAACATCCTCGAAATCCAGCGCATTTGGCGCGATAGTGCCGAAACAGCGCTATTAGAGATTATTCAACGAGTTCGGTGATACGTTCGGATCCGATGCAGAGCAGTACCGAGAAGGCCTCCGGCCCGCAGAACAAACGACCGAAGCCGGTCGTTTTGTGCATTCTTGACGGCTGGGGCGTCCGCGAGAACGGCGACGACAACGCCATCGCCCGCGCGACGACGCCGGTCTGGACATCTCTCACCAAGACCTGCCCCACCTCTCTCATCGAGACATCCGGTCTCGCGGTCGGCTTGCCCGCGGGCCAGATGGGCAATTCCGAGGTCGGCCACATGAATATCGGCGGCGGCCGCGTCGTGATGCAGGACCTGCCCCGCATCGACCACGCGATCGAAACCGGCGCCCTCGCCAAGACCCCGGCGCTGACGGATTTCGTCGCGGCGCTCAAGGCCTCTGGCGGCACCTGCCATCTGATGGGCCTGATCTCGCCGGGCGGCGTCCATTCGCATCAGGATCACATCGCGGCGCTTGCCCGGATCGTCGCCGGCCACGGCATCCCGGTCGCCGTCCATGCCTGGCTCGACGGCCGCGACACGCCGCCCAAGAGCGCGGCCGATTATGTCCGCAAATTCGAGGCCGATATCGCCAGCGTCGCCGGGATCACCATCGCCACGGTGAGCGGCCGCTACTTCGCCATGGATCGCGACAAGCGGTGGGACCGGGTCGGCAAGGCCTACAACGCCATGGTCGAGGCGAAGGGACACAATGCCGCGACGGCGGATGCCTCGATCACGGATGCTTATGCTCGCGGCCAGACGGACGAGTTCGTCGAGCCGGCCGTCATCGGTGGCTATGCCGGCATGCGCGACGGCGACGGTATCCTGATGGGCAATTTCCGCGCCGACCGCGCCCGCGAAATCCTGACCGCGCTGGTCGAACCGAATTTCACCGGCTTTCCGCGCACGCACCGCATCGCCTTCGCGGCGCGCTGCGGCATGGTGGAATATTCCGACGATCTCAATCGTGACCTGACCGCCCTGTTCCCCGCCGAGCGCGTGATCAACACGCTCGGGGAGGTGACGGCGAAACACGGGCTCCGCCAGCTGCGGATCGCCGAGACCGAGAAATACGCGCACGTCACCTTCTTCCTGAACGGCGGCGACGAGCACACATTCGAGGGCGAGGACCGCATTCTCGTGCCCTCGCCCAAGGTCGCGACCTACGACCTTCAGCCGGAAATGTCGGCGCCGGACCTGACCGAGAAGCTGGTGCAGGCGATCGAAAGCGGCATTTACGACCTGATCGTCGTGAACTACGCGAATCCCGACATGGTCGGCCATACCGGCATTCTGTGCGCCGCCGTCAAGGCCGTGGAGACGATCGATGCCTGCCTCGGCCAGTTGCGCGACGCGCTGACGTCGGTCGGCGGCGCGATGCTGATCACCGCGGATCACGGCAATCTCGAGCAGATGGGCGATCCCGTCACCAAGCAGCCCCACACGGCGCATACGACCAATCTCGTGCCGCTGGTGCTGGTCGATTGCCGCGCCGAGCACGAGACGGCGTCCTTGAGCAACGGCCGGCTCGCCGATATCGCGCCGACGGTGCTGGACCTGATGGGGCTTGCCGAAACCTCAGGAAATGACCGGCCACAGCCTCATGCTTGCGGCATCGTCCGTGGATCGACCGGCGGATACAGATGCGCGGAGATACCATGTCGCGTCCTAGGGGCGCCCTCCTTGTTCGCCTGCGCGATGGGCGCCATGCTGGCGGCCCTGCCGGTCCCGTCGGTCAGCGCCAAGGACGACGCCCCGAGCAAGGCGGATACGGCCGCGCAGCTCAAGGACATCGAGAAGCAGATCGAGGAAGGCCGCGACCGCAAGAAGGAACTGACCGGCAAGGCCGAGGAGATCAAGCCAGGAATCCGACAAGCTCCGCCAGGAGCTGATCGACGACGGCAGCGCAGGTACAGGACCTCGAGACCAAGGTCACCGCGCTCGAGGACCGGATCGCCGAGCTCAGCACACAGGAAACCGCCAAGGCGAAGGATCTGGCCTCCCGGCGCGACGAGCTGGCGAAGCTCCTCGCCGGACTGCAGCGCTTCAGCGAGCAGCCGACGGTGACCCTGATCGCCCGCCCGGCCACGGTGACCGATACGGCGCGGACCGGCATGCTTCTCGACCAGCATCATTCCGACCCTCTCCACGCGGGCCCGCGAGCTCGGCCAGAAGGTCGCCGCGATCAAGGCCTTGCGGGAAGACATCGAGATGCAGCGCCTGTCGCTGGCGACGGATTCCGAAACCTTGAAAGACAAGCGGGACGAGATCGACAAGCTTCTGGCCCAGAAGGCCGAGGAACGCGAACGCACCCTTGCCGAGGCCAAGGCGACGGATCAGCGCATGGCCAAGCTCGCGGCCGAAGCGACCGATCTCAGGTCCCTGGTCGACAAGCTTGAGGAACAGGAACAGGCTCAGGCGGCGATCGACAAGGCTGCGCGCGAAGCGGCCGAGCGGGCTAACCAGCCCAAGCCTGAGATCAATCAGGATATGGCGGCCTTGATCGAACGGCCTTTTTCGACCGTGCGCGGCACGCTGCCCCTGCCGGCCAAGGGCAAAATCGTCACACTCTATGGACAGGACGCACGAAAACGGCCTACCTGAAAAAGGCGTGGTGATCGCCACGCGGGCAAAGGCCGAAGTGGTCGCCCCCTATGACGGCAGAATCGTGTTTGCCGGCCGATTCCGCCACTATGGCCAACTATTGATAATCTCCCACGGCGAGGGATATCATACCCTGCTTGCGGGAATGTCCCGGATTGACGGCGTCGTAGGCCAGTGGGTATTGGCCGGTGAGCCGTTAGGCCAGATGGGAAATGGTTCATCGGACGGCTTACCCGGTTCCCAGCCTCGGCTCTATGTCGAACTTCGGAAACAGGGTGAGCCAATCAACCCACTCCCGTGGCTAGCGGCGAGTGAAAGAAAGGTTAGTGGGTAATGCGGAGATTAGCCCCAGCCGCGCTGATTGTATTGGTGTCTTTTCGCGTTCCCGAGCGTCGGGCGCGAGGAGCAGAAGTCGGATATCTTCAGCCAGCTCAATCTTCTCGGCGACGTCATCGAGCGTGTCCGGTCGGATTACGTCGAGCCGGTCGATGATGAGAAGATGATCGAGGCAGCGATCAATGGGATGCTTGCATCTCTCGATCCGCATTCGAGCTACATGAACGCGAAAATGTATCGCGACATGCAGGTGCAGACGCGTGGCGAATTCGGCGGTCTCGGCATTCAGGTCACCATGGATACCAATACCAATCTGATCAAGGTGATCTCGCCGATCGACGATACGCCCGCCTCCAGGGCCGGCATCAAGGCCGGCGATTACGTCACCGAGCTGGACGGCGAGTCCGTCGTCGGCATGACGCTGTCGGACGCGGTCGAGAAAATGCGCGGCCCGGTCAATTCGCCCATCAAGCTGACCATCGCGCGACCCGGCATGGACAAGCCGTTCGACGTGTCGCTCACCCGCGAGATCATCCAGATCAAGCCGGTGAAGTTCCGCGCGGAGAAGCGATGTCGGCTATATCCGGATTTCCTCGTTCAACGAGCAGACGGATGAGGGCCTCAAGGAAGCGCTGACCAAGCTGCCGAAGGAGATCGGCCCGAAGCTAAGCGGCTATATCCTCGACCTTCGGGACAATCCGGGCGGTCTTGCTGGATCAGGCGATCGCGGTTTCCGACGATTTCCTCGATCACGGCGAGATCGTCTCGACCCGCGGCCGCCGTCCCGAGGACACCCAGCGCTACAACGCGAAGCCCGGCGACATGGCGGACGGCAAGCCGATCATCGTGCTGATCAATGGCGGCTCGGCGTCGGCCTCCGAAATCGTCGCCGGCGCGCTGCAGGATCACCGCCGCGCGGTCATTCTCGGCACGCGGTCCTTCGGCAAGGGCTCGGTGCAGACCATCATTCCGCTCGGCACCCATGGTGCGTTGCGGCTGACGACCGCGCGCTACTACACGCCGGCGGAACGGTCGATCCAGGCCAAGGGCATCGAGCCGGATATCGAGGTCCATCAGGCCAAGGTCGAGCCGATCGACGAGGATGGGCGGCGTCTGCAGCGAGGCGGATCTGCGGGGCCATCTGGCCGCGCCGCCGCCGGTCGATGCAGGGCACCCCGGCCACTCCGGCTGCGCCTCCGGTGCCGCCCGCGGTTCAGAAGGCGGTCCCGCCGAAGACCTCTGACGCGGACGACACCGACACGGATGCCGCAAGTCCAGACGGACGACTATCAGCTCTCCTATGCGCTTGATCTTCTGAGGGGCATCGCGCTCGCGACCGCCGCCAAGAGCGAATAAGCGGCGAGAGCGATCAGCCGGATCCGAGACGCGCGTGAGGTGAGCACGAAAGCCGCACCTTGACGCAAAGCAAGCCGGATACCTCCGCGACGAAAAGCCCATGGGCGGGCGGCCTGCCGACACTGGTGGCCGCCTATCTCCTGTTCTTCGTGATGGTCGGCGGCGTGGTGGCCTGGCTCGCGCTTGCGGGTCCGCCCGCGCAGGAACACCACGCCGCGGCCGTTCCGGTTCCCGCTCAAGATGTCACCGCCCATCATGAGGACCAGTCGATAGTTCCGATCGGCGGCGCCTCGGAAGAGCACCGGGAGCGCGACAGCGGACAGCCGATGCTTCTGATGCCCCGGCGCCGGCTGCGCACAGTTCGGTCGAGAGCGTCGACCCGGATCTTGTGAAGGATACGCCTCTCGGCAAGCTGCCCATCGTCGGGCCCAACGGCAAGACAGCGTGGCAGACCTATGCCCGGCCCTTCACGCCGACGGAAGACGGCCCGCGCCTCGGCATCGTCATGGAGGATCTTGGGCTCAACAGGGACCGGACCCAGGATGCGATCGACAAGCTTCCGCCGGAGGTGACGCTCGCCTTCTCGCCCTATTCCCAGGGCCTGCAGGACTGGGTGGACAAGGCCCGTGCCGCCGGCCACGAGGTGATCCTCGCGATCCCGATGGAGCCGATCAATTATCCCGAGCGACGATCCCGGCCCCGACGCCCTGCTGACCTCGCTCTCGGCCGCAGCAGAATATCGAACGGCTCCACAAGGTGCTCGGCCGCGTCACCGGCTATGTCGGCGTGATGAATGCCATGGGTTCGAAATTCACCGCCTCCACCACGGCACTGACGCCGGTGATGGACGACCTCAGCCATCGCGGCCTCCTGTTCGTCGACAGCAGTGCGACGCGGCTGAGCGTCGCGGCCAAAATCGCCCGGACGATGGATATCCCGCGCGCACTCAACAACCGCTATGTAGACAACGATCTGACGGCTGATGCGATCGACGATCAACTCGCGGAGCTGAGAAGCGTGGCACAGGGATATGGAGCGGCGGTCGGGCTCGCCCGCGCCTATCCCTTGACCATCGAGCGCCTGCTGGCCTGGATACCCACCCTCAAGGCCAAGGGGATCCTGATTGCGCCGATCACGGCGATCGTGAATCGCCAGCCGATCCGCTAGAGCCGCCCTAAACCCCGAAGGCAAGTCATGCCCCATAAGAAAGATCTTCCCTATCGCCCCTGTGTCGGCGCGATGGTGTTCAACCGGCACGGAGAGGTCTTCGTCGCGCGCCGGATCGACACGGTCGCCGAAGCCTGGCAAATGCCCCAGGGCGGCATCGACAAGGGCGAGGATCCGCGCGACGCCGTGTTGCGGGAGCTCGAGGAAGAGATCGGCACCGACAAGTTCGAGATCATCGAGGAGATCCACGACTGGCTGACCTACGATCTGCCGGAGGAATTGATCGGCAAGGTCTGGCGCGGCCGTTATCGCGGTCAGCGCATGAAGTGGTTCGCGCTGCGCTTCACGGGCAAGGATTCAGATATCGATCTCGACACCGACCATCCCGAATTCGAGGACTGGAAGTGGCTCTCTCTGGAGAGGATCGCCGACGTAATCGTGCCCTTCAAACGTGGCGTGTATCAGGCGCTGCTCGAGCGCTTCGGGCATATTCCCGAATCAGATCAGGAGGCTCGTTGCCGGCCGCGCTCTCTAGCCGGGTGACGACGGCCGGATTGTACAGGGACTTCGCTTCAAGCGGCGCCAGATCGGCGCCCAGTTTATCGAGCCTTCCGCCAGTCCGCAAGGGCCGGGCGCCGCGCGCCGAGATCGCCCGTGCCGCCATTCCATAGAGCTTCCAGGCCGCGGCTCGCCGCAATAATCCGCGCGGATGCGTCCGTCAGCCCGGCATAGGCAAAGCGTTCGTTGAGCCGGCCAAGCATGGTCCGGACCCCGAGGACCATCATCCGGCCGATGCCCCGATCACCGCGCGCGAGCGCGGTATCGAGGGCCGCCACGCCGCGATCCATGTCGCTCATGGCGGACTTGAGCGTGATCGCCTGTTCCGTCGCCGAGGGCAGCCGCCGGATCCAGCGCGCGGACATAAGCCACCAACGCATCGAACAGTTTGGGATCCGGTTCGTCGCCCTGGAATTCCTCGACCTCCACCCCGCGAATGAAATTGGCGAGCGAGGTTTCCTTGGCTTCGTGACCATAGGCGGCTTCGAAGGCCGTTCCGACGAGGCTGGGGATCGGCCGGGGATTGAAGATGCCGTCGCCGCGAACCTTGCTGAACACCGCCGTCGACACATCGACAGTGCCCGGCAGGTCGGAGACGCCATCGATAGGAACGTCGTGTTGTTGCGGCCGTTGATGTGGCACGCGTCGCAGCTCATGCCCACACGGGCAGCCTGGCCGCCGAGAAGCTCCGGCGTCCGAAAGGCGACCCGGCCGGCCTCTATGTGATAGGTTTCATCGGCATTCGTGCCGGGGCGCAGGCATTCCGCCGGGGCCCGTGTCACCTGAGCCGCCGGGTCCGCGCCGGGCGCCAGCCAATTGAGCTCCGTCAGGCTCCGTGCTTCCGCCGGTAGGCCGGCGCACAGACCCGCCACTACCAATGCGAAGCCGGCCTAGACTCGGAAGCCCTTCAACGGAGTGGTCCGGCTGCCGCCTAGTTGGATGAGGCGAGATGGATCTGGCGCGCGAGATCCTCGTGCTCGGGGCAGCCGAAGGCGCAAAGCCGGTCGAGCGTCGCGAGCTGCACGCGGGCACGGTCGAGGTCGCCAAGTTCGGCATAAAGCTCGCCGAGATATTCATTGGCGCCGAGATGCTCCGGATTGATCGCCAGCGCTTCGCGGTAATAGCGGATCGCCGTATCGTAATTTCCGAGCTTCCGGTTCGCGTAACCCAGATAGTTCAGGATATCGGGATGCGGGCCGATCTGCTTGGCGGAGTGCTTCAGGAACGCGATCGCCTGCGTGTAATGCCCTTCATTGATCTCGGCCACCGCCTGCTTGTAGACGACGTCGCCGTCGCTGTGATCGAACATCAGCGAACTGCTCTTGCTGCCCTTACCGCCGCTCTTGATCGCGGAATCGAGAGAATTGAACGACGCCGTAAGCTTGCGGATCGCAACTCGATCCGCACTGCTTCACCATGTCGGCCAGCGTATCGCGCTCCTTCATCGCGCGATCCTTGTCGTTCAGCTTCAGCGAGACGAGGCCGAGTTGCTCGTGGGCGGCCGCGTTCGAGCCGTCGATCAGCACCGACTTCGCGAGATAGTTCTTGGCTTCCTGGTTTTCGTTCTTCCCGAGCTTCGCGAGCCCCATGTAGTAGTTCGCGTCGGCGTCGCCCGGCACCACGGCCAGAACCTTGGCGAATTCAGTGATCGCCGGATCGAGCATGCCCGATTCCAGATAGTTCTTGCCGTTACGAAAATGGCTCGCGGTGTCGTCGTTGGCGCTGCTCTTGGACGGCGTGTCATCGGTGCTCGGCACGGCGCCGGCCGGCATCGCGGCGACGATCACGCCGGTCACGAATGAAGCCGCAACTACAGTCCGGAGCGTAAATCCAAGCATGACAGCACCTTTCCGCCAAATCCGATAGTGTCGACACAATTCCAGAACGAATTGGTGTCAACCATACGCCGCCGCGTCGGCAGCGTCGAGGGAAATGGGCTGGCTAGAGGGCGGCGATCAGGTTCGTCAGCTGGGTGACATTGATCTCGGCCGCGCGGCGTTCCTCGTCGTCCCGCGCAAGCGTCACGTCCTCGCGGGCATTCGCGAGGCGCTGCTCGAGCTTGGCCCGGTCGAGATCGGCGAGATTGATCGCTTCCTCGGCCAGAATCGTAAGATTTTCGCCCGTGGTCTCGGCGAAACCTCCGCGAACATAGATCCGCTTCTTGTCGCCACTGACCGGCTCGACCTCGACGACGCCGGGGCGGAGCGTGGTGATCACGGGGGCGTGTCCCACCATCACCCCGAAATCGCCCTCAGAGCCCGGAACCGTGACCATGGTCACCTCTTCCGAAATCAGCAGGCGCTCGGGGGAAACCAAGTCGAAGGTCAACGTGTCGGCCATGGGTATCGCCCTTTATGCCTTAGGCCGCCTCGGCCGCGATCTTCTTGGCCTTCTCGACGGCCTCTTCGATGGTGCCGACCATGTAGAAGGCGGCTTCCGGCAGGTGATCGTATTCGCCGGCGCAGATGCCCTTGAAGCCCTTGATCGTGTCTTCGATCTTCACGAGCTTGCCGGGCGAGCCGGTGAACACTTCGGCGACGTGGAACGGCTGGCTCAGGAAGCGCTGGATCTTACGGGCGCGGGCGACCGTCAGCTTGTCGTCTTCCGAGAGTTCGTCCATGCCGAGAATGGCGATGATGTCCTGCAGCGACTTGTAGGTCTGCAGAATGCGCTGCACTTCGCGGGCGGTGTTGTAGTGCTCCTCGCCGACGACGCGCGGATCGAGAATGCGCGAGGTCGAGTCGAGCGGATCCACCGCGGGATAGATGCCGAGCTCGGCGATCGAACGGTTCAACACGGTCGTGGCGTCCAAGTGGCTGAACGAGGTCGCCGGCGCCGGATCGGTCAAGTCGTCGGCAGGCACGTAAATCGCCTGCACCGAGGTGATCGAGCCCTTCTGCGTGGTGGTGATGCGTTCCTGCAGGTTGCCCATGTCCGTCGCGAGCGTCGGTTGATAGCCCACCGCGGAAGGAATGCGGCCGAGAAGCGCCGACACTTCGGAGCCCGCCTGCGTGAAACGGAAGATATTGTCGATAAAGAACAGCACGTCCTGGCCTTCCTCGTCGCGGAAATATTCCGCGACCGTGAGGCCGGACAGCGCGACGCGGGCACGGGCTCCCGGCGGCTCGTTCATCTGACCGTAGATCAGCGCCACCTTGGACTGACCTTCGAGGTCGATGACCTTCGCTTCCATCATTTCGTGATAGAGATCGTTGCCCTCGCGGGTACGCTCGCCGACGCCGGCGAACACGGAATAACCGCCGTGCGCCTTCGCGACGTTGTTGATCAGTTCCTGAATGAGCACCGTCTTGCCGACGCCGGCGCCGCCGAACAGGCCGATCTTGCCGCCACGGGCATAAGGCGCGAGCAGATCGACGACCTTGATGCCGGTTTCGAGCACTTCCGCCTCGGTCGACTGATCGACGAAGGCCGGGGCCTGGGCGTGGATCGGCGCCTTCTTCTTGGTGTTGATCGGGCCGCGCTCGTCAATCGGCTCGCCGATGACGTTCATGATGCGCCCCAAGGTCTCGGGTCCCACCGGCACCTGGATCGCGTCACCCGTGTCGTGAACCTCGAGCCCACGGACCAGACCGTCGGTGCCGTCCATCGCGATGGTACGGACAGTTTGCTCGCCAAGGTGCTGGGCGACTTCCAGGACGAGCCGGTTGCCCTGATTGTTGCATTCCAGCGCGTTCAGGATCGCCGGCAGATGGCCATCGAACTGGACGTCGACGACGGCGCCGATGACTTGGGTGATCTTGCCGGTTCTGTTGGTCGTGGTCATGGATCAGTGCTCCGGTCGTACTTTCTTAGAGCGCTTCGGCGCCCGAGATGATTTCGATGAGTTCTTTGGTGATGACGGCCTGACGCGTCCGGTTGTAGTTGAGCGTCAGCTTGTCGATCATGTCGCCCGCGTTGCGCGTCGCATTATCCATCGCGGTCATGCTCGCGCCCTGTTCGCCCGCCGCGTTTTCCAGCATCGCGCGGAAGATCTGGACCGAGACGTTGCGCGGCAGGAGAACCTTCAGGATATCCGCCTCGTCCGGCTCGTATTCGTAGACCGCGCCCTTGAGGTCCGGCCCCGGCGCAACCTCGCCGCTCGACGGCACAACCATCGGGATCAGCTGCTTGCCGGTCGGCACCTGGGTCATGACCGACTTGAACTGGCTGAAGAACAGCGTGCAGACATCGAACTCGCCAGCCTCGAACATCTCGAGGACCTTCTTGGCGACCTCCTGAGCGTTCTGGAAACCGACGGCCTTGACCTCGCGCAGGGAGAAGAAGCCGACGATCCGGTCGCCGAACTCGTTCTTCAGCGCGTCGCGTCCCTTGCGGCCGACGCAGATGATCTTGACCGTCTTGCCTTCGCGGACCAGCGCGCGCGCCCTGTCGCGGGCGGCGCGGGCGATCGAGGAATTGAAGCCGCCGCAGAGGCCGCGATCGGCGGTCGCCACGATCAGGAGATGGTTCTGCTCGCTGCCGGTGCCGACCAGTAGCTGCGGCGCGCCGGGCTGATTGTCCATGCCGCTCGCCAGCGACGCCAGCACACGCTCCATGCGCTCCGAATAGGGCCGGGCCGCCTCGACCGCTTCCTGTGCCCGGCGAAGCTTAGATGCCGCGACCATTTTCTTGGCCTTGGTGATCTTCTGCGTCGACTTGACACTGTTGATGCGGTTCTTGAGTTCTTTAAGGCTTGGCATCTCGGCCCCGGTTCCTCGTTTCCCTTTGGTGCTTCGCGTTTATCGCCGGATCAGGCGCCCGATCAGGCGAACGACTTCGCGAATTTCTCCAGGATCGACTTCAGCTTCTCGTCGGTCGCCTTCGAGATTTCCTTTTCGGTGCGGATCGTCTCGAGGATGTCCGCGTGCTTGCCGCGGATATCGCTGAGCAAGGTCTGCTCGAACCGGGTGATGTCGCCGACCGCGATATTATCGAGGAAACCGCGCACACCCGCGAAGATCGCCACGACCTGCTCTTCGACCGGCAGAGGCGAATACTGGCCCTGCTTGAGGAGCTCGGTGAGACGCTCGCCGCGCGCCAGAAGGCGCTGGGTCGAGACATCGAGATCGGAGCCGAACTGCGCGAAGGCTGCCATTTCGCGGTACTGGGCGAGTTCCAGCTTGATCGAGCCGGCAACCTGCTTCATCGCCTTGATCTGGGCGGCCGAGCCCACGCGGCTGACCGACAAACCGACCGAGATGGCCGGGCGGATGCCCTGGAAGAAGAGGTCGGTTTCGAGGAAGATCTGACCGTCGGTGATCGAGATCACGTTGGTCGGAATATAGGCCGACACGTCACCGGCCTGCGTCTCGATGATCGGCAGGGCGGTAAGCGAACCGCTGCCGAATTCCTTGCTCATCTTCGCCGCGCGCTCGAGAAGGCGCGAATGGAGATAGAACACGTCGCCCGGATAGGCCTCGCGTCCCGGCGGACGGCGAAGCAGCAGCGACATCTGGCGATAGGCGACCGCCTGCTTGGAAAGATCATCATAGATGATCAGGCCGTGCATGCCGTTGTCGCGGAAATATTCGCCCATGGTGCAGCCCGTATAGGGCGCGAGGAACTGAAGCGGGGCCGGATCGGACGCGGTGGCCGCGACCACGATGGTGTATTCCATCGCGCCGGCATCTTCGAGCGTCTTCACGATCTGGGCGACGGTCGAACGCTTCTGGCCGATCGCGACATAGATGCAATAGAGCTTCTTGCCTTCGTCGCCGGTGGCGTTGACCGACTTCTGATTGATGATCGCATCGATCGCGACGGCGGTCTTGCCGGTCTGGCGGTCACCGATGATCAATTCGCGCTGGCCGCGGCCGACCGGCACGAGGCTGTCGATGGACTTCAGACCGGTCTGCATCGGCTCGTGCACCGAATGGCGCGGAATGATGCCGGGGGCCTTCACTTCGACGCGCTTGCGTTCGGCGCCTTCGATCGGACCCTTGCCGTCGATCGGCTCGCCGAGACCGTTGACCACGCGGCCGAGGAGGCCCTTGCCGACAGGCGCATCGACGATGGAGCCGGTCCGCTTGACCGTATCGCCTTCCTTGATGCCGCGGTCGTCGCCGAAGATCACGACGCCGACATTGTCGCTCTCCAGGTTCAGCGCCATGCCCTTGATGTTGCCCGGGAAGGTCACCAGCTCGCCGGCCTGAACATTGTCGAGGCCGTAGACGCGCGCGATACCGTCACCGACGGAGAGCACCTGCCCGGTTTCCGAAACTTCCGCCTCGGCGCCGAAATTGGCGATCTGGGCTTTGAGAATCGACGAGATTTCCGCGGCTCGGATGTCCATCATCCAATCCCTTTCATAACTTCGGTCAGCGTATTGAGTTTTGTCTTGAGCGAGGAGTCGATCATGCGCGAGCCGAGCTTGACCACGAGGCCGCCCAGCAACGTTTCATCGACCTTGGCATTCAGATCGACCGTGCGTCCCGTGGCGCGGTCCAGTTCGGCCTTGAGCGCCGCCATCTGCGCGTCGGTCAGCGGCCGGGCCGAGATCACCTCGGCCGAGGTCTCGCCGCGATGGGCCGCCAGCAACTTCCGGAAGCCGGTGCAAATCGGAACGATCTGGTTGAGGCGGCGGTTGTGGGTGACGGTCGCAATGAATTTACGGGTCAGGTCGCTGAAGCCGGCTTTTTCGGCGATGGCGTCCATGCCCTTGGCCTGATCTTCGCGGGTGACAACCGGGCTGCGAACCAGCGCGCGCAGATCGTCACTTTCCGCGATCATCTTACCGAGTTGAGCGAGGTCGCCGGCGACGGAATCGAGAGCTTTGGCCCCTTTAGCGAGGTCGAATAACGCGGTCGCGTAGCGTCCAGCGAACTCCGGACACGATCGATGATTCAGTTGACACTTAGGAAGCCCTCTTGGGAAGACCTGTCTCAGCCCCGATAAGCGGGCCGCGAGTCATCTCTCAACTTATTGATATCGCACAAAAATTTCATGACTTATGGCGGAAGATCCAGCCCGTCCCGCCGAAGTCCGGCGGATACCTAGCACAGTCATTTCGCAGGCGCAACCAGAGTCGGCAGGACGCCACCGTAAAAACTGCGGCCGGTGGCGCTTTTGGCGCGATGCGTTGCAAAGATGTGCGAGAAAGATATGCGCGGAGACGATCAGTCGTCCGAAGGCTGCTTTGCCTTCCGGCGTCCGGCGAAACCCAGCAACGTCAGGCCGGATCCGAAAAGAAGCGCCGCCGCCGGAATCGGCGCCTCGCCGACCGGCGCGTCGAACGCCCAGATGCTGCTGAGGCCGGCGATACCGGGATTCAGTTTCGTGTAGCTGATATCGAAGCCGGTGACGATGTTCGGAAAGAGCACCGCGATAAAGACTCCGTTCGATCCCCCGATATGCAGGGCGAAGATGTTCCCGCTGAGACTCGAATGCCCGACGGTCGTCGTGCCCCCGCTACAGCCATTCTGTTCCGTCGACACCCCGCAAGCGCCGCCGCCGGCGGCGACCAGCGAACCGGACGCAAAGCCGAGATTGGTTTCCAGATAGGATTTGACCGGTCCGGCGCCGAAATCGGGGAGCTCCGTACCGTTTCCGACGGGGGAGAGAAAGATACCCTTGGTATAGGTGGCGGGCAAAATGCTGAGGTTCAGGCCCGTTGGCCCGACGCTGCCGACAGTCGCGGTCGTGAAGCTCACGGGCGCGGCCTGGAGTTTCGCCATCGGCGCGATCAGGACCAGAACCGCGGCCGCGACGGCAGCCAGCCTGGTCGATCTGATATGCAAGGTACCTGCGGAAGTCGGCGTCACGGCTCTCTTAATCGCATCAAGCATTACAATCACCCTACCGACCACAACTAGTCACTTAAAACTCCGCGGGACCCAAAATCCGGCACCCAACAGCGGAAACCGATGTTTAATACATCAAATCGCCGCTGGACTGGAATAGTTCAGAAAGAAAATATTTAACCACACAGGAAGACCGGGGATATTAACCATATTTGTTAACCGGGACTCAGGGTTAACGCACCAATTGCGAGGAGCACGTCTCGATCCTCGACTCGGTTACATGAAGCTATAAGGATCGACATCCACCTGAACGCGCACCTTCTTCGGCAGGGGCGTCATGCTGAGCCAGCGGCGCATGATGGTCTGGATGTTGGCCGACCGTGGCGCCTTCATCAGCAGGCGATAGCGGTGCCGGCCACGCAGCAGGGCGAGCGGCGCGGGGGCTGGGCCGAAGACGCTCAGGCCTTTCTGGCCCGGCGCGTTGCGCGCGAGCGCCCGGGCGGCCTGCATCACGGCATTCTGTTCCTGGCCCGAGACGATCAGTGCGACGAGGCGGCCGAACGGCGGCATGCCCGCCGCGCGCCGTCCTTCGATCTCGCGCTCCAGAAAGGCCTCGCGGTCGCCTGAGATCAGCGCTGCCATCACCGGATGGTCCGGCATATAGCTTTGCAGCATCACCCGGCCCGGCCGATCGGCGCGGCCGGCACGGCCCGATACCTGCGCAAGTTGCTGATAGGTCCGTTCGGAGGCCCGGAGATCGCCGCCTTCGAGGCCGAGATCCGCGTCGACGATGCCAACCAGCGTGAGCATCGGAAAGTGATGCCCCTTGGCCACGAGCTGCGTGCCGATGACGATATCGATCTCGTTGTGAATCATTCGCGAGATCATATCGGCGATCGCGCGCGGGCCGGTCATGGTGTCGCTCGCCATGACGCCGACACGCGCTTCGGGAAACCGTTCGGCGACCTCCTCGGCCAGCCGCTCGACGCCCGGTCCGCAGGCGACAAGCGTGCCCTGATTCTGGCAGGACGGGCAGGTATCCGGCGCGGGCTGGGTGTAGCCGCAGTGGTGACACTGCACCTGCCCGCGTAGCGATGCTCGACGAGCCAGGCCGAACAATTCGGGCACTGAAAGCGGTGACCGCAGGTTCGGCACAGGGTCAAAGGCGCGTAGCCCCGGCGGTTGAGGAACAGGAGCGTCTGCTCCCTGGCGAGAAGGGTTTCGGCGATCGCGGCGACGAGCGGCGGCGAAATCCAGCGGCCGCGCTCGGGCGGCGTCTCGCGCATGTCGACGGCCTGGATCTCCGGCAGGCTCGCGCCGCCATGGCGAACCGGCAATTTGACATGGGCATAACGGCCGTTGCGCGCATTGACCTCGGTTTCGAGCGAGGGCGTGGCCGAGACCAGAATCACCGGGATTTTGGCGAGCGAGGCGCGAACGACCGCCATATCGCGCGCATTATAGAGTACGCCGTCCTCCTGCTTGTAGGACGGGTCCTGCTCCTCGTCGACGACGATCAGCCGCAGGTCCGGAAAGGGCAGGAACAGGGCCGAGCGGGCGCCCACCACGACCGGCGCATCGCCCTTGGCGATCTGCCGCCAGGCGCGGCGGCGATGGGCCTGCCCCAGTTCGGAATGCCACAGGACGGGCTCGACCCCGAATCGCTCCTCGAACCGCGAGAGCCATTGCGAGGTGAGCGCGATTTCCGGCACGAGAACCAGCACCTGGCCTCCGGGCGCGCGCTTGAGTGCCGCCGCCATGGCATCGAAATAGACTTCCGTCTTGCCGGAGCCGGTGACGCCTTCGAGAAGCACGGTCTTGTAGTCATCCGCGGCGACGATGTCCTCGATCTCCTTTGCCGCGGCTGCCTGCACGGGAGAGAGTGTCGGTCCAGGCCGGTCGAGATCGGGATGGTCCGCGGATGCCTCGGCGGGAAGATCGACCGCCAAGAGCGTGCCGGTCTTGATCAGCCCGCGCACGACCGCATCGCTGACCGCCGCCTCCCGCGCGATGTCGGCGACCGAGCGCGGCAGACCGGATTTCATCAAGTCCATCACGCGGGTCCGGGCCTCGGTCATCTTGTCGGGATTCGGACCGCCGGCCCTGTAGGCTCGAATCGAAGCCGGGGGATCGAGAGCCTCCGGGATGCTGAGCGCCATCTTGAGCACTGGCCCGGGCAGGCTGAGCGTATAGGCGGCCACCCAGTCAACCAGTTGCCGCAATACGAGCGGCAGGCGCGGCAGATCGACCTTTTCGGTGACCGGCTTCAGCTTTTCGAGATCGAGACCGCCCTCGCCCGCACCGTCGCCCACGACTTCCCACACCACGCCGTGAATCTGGCGCGGCCCCAAGGGAACCTGGACGATATCGCCGGGTACGAGCGGTGCGCCGAACCGGCCATCATCCGCATAGTCCAGCGCCCCTTTGAGGGGGACCGGCAGAAGCACGCGTATCCGTGCCCTTCCGGCGGCATCGGAGGGTTCCGCGAGCGGGGAAATTGACTGTTGGGCTGGCTTGGCTATGGTGTCCGCCATCGATACACTGTGCCAGCACCACCGGGTCCTAACAAGCTGGCGGATCCCGTACAAGCTGGTGGGCGATCGTGTATCCGCGATCCAATCTCCGGGCAAGAGAGGCCTTCCGAATGAAATTCTTCGTCGACACCGCCGATATCGAGGCGATCCGCGATCTGGCCGCAACCGGCCTCCTCGACGGCGTGACCACCAATCCGTCGCTGATCCAGAAATCCGGCCGTAATTTCTTCGAGGTGCTGGAGGAGATCTGCGACGTGATTTCCGGCCCGGTGAGCGCCGAGACGACCGCGCTCGACATGGAAGGCATGCTTAAGGAAGCCGCCAAGCTGACGCCGATCGCGCCGAACATCACGATCAAGGTGCCGCTGACCTATGAGGGCCTGAAGGCGTGCCGCCGCCTCGCCGACAAAGGCACGATGGTGAACGTCACCCTCTGCTTCTCCGCCGTTCAGGCGTTGATGGCGGCGAAGGCCGGCGCGACCTTCGTTTCGCCTTTCGTCGGCCGGCTCGACGATATCGGCCAGCCCGGCATGGAACTGATCGAGGATATCCGCGTGATCTTCGACAACTACCCCGATTTCAAGACCGAGATCCTCGTGGCCTCGGTGCGCAATCCGATCCATGTGCTGGAAGCCGCCAAGATCGGCGCCGACGTCGCGACCGTGCCGCCGGCCGTGCTGAAAGGCCTTATCCAGCACCCGCTGACCGACAAAGGTCTCGATCAATTCCTCAAGGACTGGGCAAAAACCGGACAATCGATCGTTTGATTGACACGCTCGCCGCCGTACCCGCAACAGAACAAGTCCGGGGACATCTTTCGGACTGGCAGGCTTATCTGTCGGCGGAAAAGCGTTCATCCGCCCATACTTGCGCGGCCTATGCGCGGGATCTCGGGGCCTTCCTGTATTTCCTCGCGGGGCATAGCGGCGGGCCGGTAGGCCTCTCGACGTTGCAGGGACCTCAAGGTCGCGGATTTCCGGGCGTTCCTCGCGCAGCGGCGCGGCGAGGGCCTCTCCAGCCGGTCGCTGGCCCGGGCGCTTTCGGTCGTCCGGTCCTTCTTCCGCTATCTTGCGAGGCAAGGCGTGATCGAGAACGCCAGCCTCACCGCGGTCAGAAGCCCGAAGATCCCGCATTCGGTCCCGCGCCCCCTGACGGCCGCCGCAGCCAAGTCAGTCTCGGCGGGCGCCGACATCGCGGAAGGCGAACCCTGGGTCGCGGCGCGCGATACGGCCGTGATGACCCTGCTTTACGGTTGCGGACTGCGCATTTCCGAGGCGCTTGGCCTCGATCGGCAGAACGCGCCGCAGGGTGACGTGATGACGGTGACGGGCAAGGGCAACAAACAGCGTCTGGTGCCGATCCTTCCCATCGTGCGCCGGGCGATCGATGAATATCTGAGGCTTTGCCCGTTCGCGCTCGCGCCGGAAGATCCGCTTTTCGTCGGTGTAAAAGGCAGGCGCCTCAGCCCCCGGATCATCCAGGGCCGGATGCAGACCCTGCGTTCCGCGCTCGGGCTCCCGGATTCCGCCACCCCCCACGCGCTGCGCCACAGCTTCGCGACGCATCTCCTCGCGGGCGGCGGCGACCTTCGCACGATCCAGGAGCTTCTCGGCCACGCCAGCCTGTCGACCACCCAGCGCTATACCGAGGTGGATACCTCGCGCCTGCTGGACATATACGAAAAGGCCCATCCGAGGGCGTGAGCCGGCCGTGCGATCAATGCCCACCGCCGAAATATTCGAGCAACTTCACCAGCGCTTCGAGGAATTTCGTGGCGGGCACCTCGATCTTGAGGGCGGGCAGGATGGTCGTCACGCTGCCGAGCGTCGCGCCGAAGAGCTGCGCGATGGATCGGAAATCGAAGGGTACGACCCGCATGTGCTCGATCCTGTCGAATTGCTTGGCGACCTGATCCATGACCGCCACGTCGATCACCGAGGGCTGGGTGGCCTCGGTGATCTTTTGCCGCTTGAGCACCTCCGCCTCGAACAGGGCGGAATGCGCCCGCACGCGCTCGCCATAGCGCAACAGCGCCCAGGTCTTCGCTCTCGCAAGCTGCCGCGTGAACATGAATAGCGGCAGAAGGAACAGCGTCGGTGCGATGACGATGAAGCCGAGTATCGGCCCCCAGACCGGCGGCAGCCAGATCGGCGCGCCTTCGACGGCGATCTTGTAGCCGACGGTGGCGGCGACATTGCTGACGCCGTAGGCCAATATCAGCCAGGCGAAATGGCCCTGAACGGTGCTGATGAAGGCGATGCCCGCGGTGCGGTCCGGATGGGTCGGCATGAGATCCAGCCGGAAGCGCGAAACGCGGTAGAGATACCAGGTCCAGAGCACGATCTTCCAGATCTGGCGCAGCCACCAGTAGTTCAGCAGCGGCAGGGCGAAGCCGAACTCCCACCAACCGGGCTTGCTGATATGCCAGCCGCCGGCGCTGAACACCGCATGCCATGTGAGCGCCATGGGATCGTTGGCCTGATGCAGGTTGTACAGCTCGGATCCGATCACGGCCGCCGAGAGGGAGATGGCTATCAAAAGACAGACCAGATCGCTGATCCAGGACCGGCGCGCCCGCGCGACCGTGCCGTTTATCGCCTTTAGACCGGCCAGATCCTTGGCCTTGACCACGCCCGACATCGCAAGCTCGATCCCGGCGCTTCTAGTGGCCCTCGACGCGACGGCCTCGGCGACGACGAAGAGCGGCAAGCCCACCAGAAACTGGGCATAGGCGGCGTAGTCCGCGAAGAAATTGGAGGCGTCGACGACGAGGCTGGCCTGACCGCCCCACAGCGCGAGGCCCGCGGTCGGGACCCATGTTGCGATCATGAGGATGAGCGCGCGCCCCGTGAGGTGGCTCACCTTGCGCGGCCCGAGGCCGATCGCGCCGAAGAAGCGATTGACGAGATCGCCCTCATAAAGCGAGAAGTCGCGCGCCGACGGCGGCTGTCTGCTCGAACCCTTCATCCAGTCCCCGCCGGATATGTCCCTGACGCTACTGGATGATACCGGACAATCGGGGCGGGAACTACTGTGTCGGCGCTTCCTGAGACGGCGCGTTCGGGGTTGGGGTTTCGCCCGCTTCCGGCGCGACAGGCGCCGGTTGCTCGGTTGCGGCCTTGGCGGCGGCTTCCTCGGCGGCCTTGCGTGCCTGATAGCGCTGGAAGAATTCGACCTGACGGTCCCGCTCGAGATTTACGATGCCCTTGAAGTCGATCGCGATCGCGCCGCCGATTCCGACGAGCAGCGCAACCAGCGCGACGATGAGCGCGCGTTTCGCGCCGCCGCCGGTGTAGTTCTTCGGCGAGCCCTCATAAAGCGCGGCGGGCTTGTCCCCCGTGACCATCGCACGGGCGAGATTTTCTCGTGTCATGATCGAGTTGGCCACGACACCCAGGACATGAAGCCCGACGAGGATGAGGATGATGTTCTCGCCCAGAAACTCATGGACTTCTTCCATGTCGTGATTGATCGGCCCGAGGATGCCGGTGACGATGGTGACGCCGATGACGACGATCATCAGCATGATCATCCAGCCGCCGAGCGGATTGTGGCCGACATAACGGGACGGCGCGGCCTTCAGGACTTCGAGGGCGTATTTGAACGTCTTGCCGGGCGAATAGACGAAATTCGAAAACCGGGCGTAGCTACTGCCGACAAAGCCCCAGAGGACCCGGAAGAACAGCACGATGCCAGCGGCATAGCCGATATAGGCGTGATACGGGAAGCGTTCGCCTCGCCATTCGCCCGTGAACCAGGCGGCCAGAATCAGTACAACGAACGTCCAGTGAAAGATGCGGACCGGTGAGTCCCAAACCTTGATTTTCGCGCCATCAGATCCGGTTGCCATAGCCTATCCTCCCTGAACCCCAGCTGCCTAAAACATAGTCAAAAGCCGGCCCGCTTCATAGGGCGGACAATCCGGCATACGGAGGAAAGCTGAAAGCCAGCTGAGGTCAGATATGAATCGCCCGGCCGTCCGCCGCGAGGGCAGCTTCCTTGACGGCTTCCATTTCGGTCGGATGGGCGTGGCAGGTGCGGGCGATATCTTCCGCACTGGCTTTGTATTCCATGGCGAGAACCGCCTCGGCGATCATGTTTCCGGCGTCGGCCGCCATGATGTGCACGCCGAGCACGCGGTCGGTCTCGGCATTTGTGAGGATCTTCACGAAGCCGTCGGTGACGCGGTTCGTCCTGGCGCGGCTGTTCGCCGTCATCGGGAACTTGCCGACCTTGTAATTGACGCCTTCCTTCTTGAGCTCTTCCTCGGTCTTGCCGACGGAGGCGACTTCGGGCTGTGTATAGACCACCGCCGGAATCGCGTCGTAATTCACATGCCCCGCCTTGCCGGCGATGATCTCCGCCGCCGCCAGACCTTCGTCCTCGGCCTTGTGCGCGAGCATCGGGCCCGCGATCGCATCGCCGATCGCATAGATACCGTCGACCGAGGTCTTGAAATGGCCGTCGGTGGCGACGCGCTTGCGTTCGTCGAGCTTCACGCCGACGGCGTCCAGGCCAAGCCCTTCCGTATAGGGCCGGCGACCGATGCAGACGAGCACGACATCGGCCTCGAGCGTCTCCGAATCGCCGCCCGCGGCGGGCTCGCAGGTGAGCGTCACGCCGGACTTCGAGGCTTTCGCGCCGGTGACCTTTGTCGAAAGCTTCACCGTGAAGCCCTGCTTCTGAAGCAGCCGCAGGAACTGCTTGGAAATCTCGCCGTCATTCGTCGGCAGCACGCGATCGAGGAACTCGATCACGGTGACCTCGGCGCCGAGACGCCGCCAGACCTGACCGAGCTCCAGCCCGATCACGCCGCCGCCGATCACGATCAGCGACTTCGGAACCTTGGGGAGCGCGATCGCGCCGGTGGACGAGACGATCTTGTCCTCGTCGATCTCGATGCCCGGCAGCGGCGTCACTTCGGAACCGGTGGCGATCAGGATGTTCTTGGTCTTGAGAGTCTGGGAGCCGCCGTCATTGAGCGCGACCTCGACCGTGTCCTTGGCCGCGATCTTGCCGGTGCCGACGAGGTAGTCGATCTTGTTCTTCTTGAACAGGAACTCGACCCCCTTGGTGAGATCCGTGACCGCCTTGTCCTTCGAGGCCATCAGCGCCTTGAGATCGAGCGTGACCTTCTCGGCTTTCACGCCCCAGTCGGCCATGGTGTGATTGGCTTCCTCGAAAAGATGCGACCCGTGGAGGAGCGCCTTCGAAGGGATGCAGCCGACATTGAGACAGGTGCCGCCAAGGGCACCCCTCTTCTCGACGCAGGCAGTCTTGAGGCCGAGCTGGGCAGCGCGAATGGCCGCGACATAGCCGCCGGGCCCGCCGCCGATCACCACGAGGTCGTAGGTCTGCTCCGCCATCTCTCAACCAATCCTGTTTGTAATTATATGTCGAGCAGCAGCCGCTGCGGCTCCTCGATCGCTTCCTTGACGCGCACGAGGAAGGTGACCGCCTCGCGGCCGTCGATCAGCCGGTGGTCATAGCTCAGCGCCAGATACATCATCGGGCGGATCTTGATCTCGTCGCCGACTGCGATCGGCCGGTTCTTGATCGCATGCATGCCGAGAATTGCCGACTGCGGCGGGTTGATGATCGGCGTCGACATCAGCGAGCCGAACACGCCGCCATTGGTGATGGTGAAGGTGCCGCCTTGCAGGTCGCCGACCGCGAGATTGCCGTCGCGCGCCTTCTGGCCGTAACCGTTGATTTCCTTTTCGAGCGTCGCGAAACCCTTGGCGTCGCAATCGCGGACGACCGGAACCACGAGGCCGTTCGGCGCGCTGACCGCGATGCCGATGTCGTAGTGGTTCTTGTAGACGATGTCGCTGCCATCGATCTCGGCGTTGACCGCCGGAAGCTCCTTCAGCGCGTTCACGCAGGCTTTCACGAAGAAGGACATGAAGCCGAGACGCACGCCGTGCTTTTGCTCGAACGCTTCCTTGTGCTCGGAGCGCAGCGCCATCACCGCGGACATATCGACCTCGTTGAAGGTCGTCAGCATCGCGGCCGTGTTCTGGGCTTCCTTCAGGCGCTCGGCGATCCGGCGGCGCAGCCGGGACATCGGCACGCGCTCCTCGCGCTCCGATGCGGGACGCGGCGCGGCGGGCGCGGCAGGCTTGGCCGTGGAAGCAGCGACCGCATCTTCCTTGGTCACCCGGCCGTCCTTGCCCGTGCCTTCGATCTTGGACGGATCGAGCCCCTTCTCCTCCACGACGCGGCGCGCGGCCGGCGAGAGGATCGCCTCGCCGTTCGGCTTCGCAGCGGCTGCCGGCGCAGCGGCCGGGGCCGGCGACGGTGCGGCCGCCTTTTTCGGTTCGTCCTTCTTGGGAGCGGCTTTTGCCCCGCTCGCGCCTTCATCGATCTGGCCGAGAAGCGCGCCGACATTGACCGTCGCGCCTTCGGCGGCGATGATCTTGGACAGCGCGCCGGCGGCCGTCGCATTGACCTCCAGCGCGACCTTGTCGGTCTCCAGTTCCACAATGGGCTCGTCGAGCGCGACCGCATCGCCCTCGGCCTTGTACCACTTGGATACGGTCGCTTCGGTAACCGATTCGCCGAGTGTGGGGACTTGAATATCGGTCGTCATTGGCGCGTCATTTCCTAAAGTATCGGCCTCGGGTCGGGCCTCGTCCTGCTCACCCGTCCAGCGCTTCCAGTACAAGATTCTTCTGCTCGGCGGCATGCACCTTGGCGAGGCCGGTCGCCGTCGAGGCGGAAGACCGCCGACCGACATAGATCGGACGCTTCGCCTTCATGTTCTGCAGCAAGCCAAGCAGCCGTTCGATGCGCGGATCGACAAAGTCCCAGGCGCCCATATTGCGGGGCTCTTCCTGGCACCAGACGACGTCGGCATTGACGAACCGCTTGAGCTCGTTTTCGAGCGCCTGGGCGGGGAAGGGATAGAGCTGCTCCAGACGCATGATATAGACGTCGTTGAGCTTCAGCTCGTTCCGCTTCTCATAGAGATCGTAATAGACCTTGCCGGTGCACAGCACGACGCGGCGGATCTTGTCATCGGCCTTCAGCTTGACCGACTGCTCCGGCACGAGCTGCGCATCGTCCCACAGCACGCGGTGGAAGCTGGTGCCCGGCGCCATTTCGTCGAGGCGCGAGACCGCGAGCTTGTGACGCAGCAGCGACTTCGGCGTCATCAGGATCAGCGGCTTGCGGAAGGTGCGGTGCAATCTGCCGGCGCAGGATGTGGAAATAGTTCGCCGGCGTCGTGCAGTTCGCAACCTGCACATTGTCCTCGGCGCACATCTGCAGATAGCGCTCCAGGCGGGCCGAGGAATGCTCCGGCCCCTGCCCTTCATAGCCATGCGGCAGCAGCATCACGAGGCCGCTCATGCGCAGCCATTTGCTTTCGCCCGAAAAGATGAACTGGTCGATGATGACCTGCGCGCCATTGGCGAAATCGCCGAACTGCGCTTCCCACAGCACGAGCGCGTTCGGCTCGGCCATCGTGTATCCATATTCGAAGCCGAGCACGGCCGCTTCGGACAGCATGCTGTCGATGACCTCGAACCGGTTCTCGCCGCCGACCTGGGTCAGCGGCATATAGCGCTCTTCGGTTTCCTGATCGACGAACGCGGAATGGCGCTGGCTGAACGTGCCGCGCGCCGAATCCTGTCCGCTCAGGCGAACCCCGAAGCCTTCCTCGATCAGCGAGCCGAAAGCGAGCGCCTCGGCGGTGGCCCAGTCGAACCCCTCGCCGGTCTCGAACATCTGCTCCTTGGCCTTCAGAATACGGCCGAGCGTGCGGTGGACATTGAAGCCCTCCGGCACCGTCGTCAGGACCTTGCCGAGAGCCTTGAGCCGGTCAGTCTCGACGCCGGTATCGCCGCGCCGGGCCTGGCCCTTCGCGACCTTGAAACCGGACCAGCGGCCCTCGAGCCAGTCGGCTTTGTTGGGCCGGTAGTTCTCGCCCGCCTCGAATTCCTGCTCCAGAACCTCGCGGAAGTTCGCGACCATTTCGTCGGGCTCGCCCGGCTTTAACGACACCCTCGTCGACGAGGCGCTGCTGATAGATCTCGCGCACCGTCGGATGCTCGTGAATCTTGCGGTACATCAGCGGCTGGGTGAATGCCGGCTCGTCGCCTTCGTTATGACCGAAGCGGCGGTAGCAGAACATGTCGATCACGACGTCCTTCTGGAACTCCTGACGGAATTCGGTCGCGATCTTGAAAACATGCACCACGGCTTCGGGATCGTCGCCGTTGACGTGGAAGATCGGCGCCTGAACCATCTTCGCCACGTCGGACGGATAGGGCGAGGAGCGCGAGAAGCGCGGGCTCGTGGTGAAGCCGATCTGGTTGTTCACGATGACGTGGATCGTGCCGCCGGTGCGATAGCCCTTGAGACCCGACAGGCCGAAACATTCGGCCACCAGCCCCTGGCCCGCGAACGCGGCGTCGCCATGGAGCAGCAGCGGCATGACTTCCTGTTTGCCCTCCGCCTTGCGGTGGGCTTCCTTGGCGCGCGCCTTGCCGAGCACGACCGGGTCCACCGCTTCGAGGTGGGACGGGTTCGCGGTCAGCGACAGATGGACGACATTGCCGTCGAAATCCCGGTCGGCCGACGAGCCGAGATGGTATTTCACGTCGCCCGAACCGCCGACATCCTCGGGCCGGTTGGAGCCGCCCTGGAATTCGTTGAAGATCGCCCGGAACGGCTTCTGCATCACATTGGCGAGCACGTTCAGCCGGCCGCGATGCGGCATGCCGATGACGACTTCCTTGAGGCCCAGCTGACCGCCGCGCTTGATGATCTGCTCCATGCCCGGGATCAGCGACTCGCCGCCATCGAGGCCGAACCGCTTGGTGCCGGTGTATTTGACGTTCAGGAATTTCTCGAAGCCTTCCGCCTCGACAAGCTTCTGCAGGATCGCCCGCTTGCCCATCTCGGTGAAGTGGATTTCCTTCTCGCGGCCTTCGATGCGCGCCTGGATCCACGCCTTCTCGCCGGGCTCATTGATATGCATGAACTCGACGCCGATGGTGCTGCAATAGGTCCGCTTCAGGATCTCGACGATTTCCCGCACCGTCGCCGTCTCGAGACCGAGCACGTTGTCGATGAAGATCGGCCGGTCGAGATCGTCCTTGAACCCGTAGGTCGCGGGATCGAGCTCGGGGTGATAGCCGGCGTACTCCAGACCCAGCGGATCGAGATTGGCTTGCAGATGGCCACGAACGCGATAGGCGCGGATCATCATCAGGGCGCGGATCGAATCCAGCGTCGCGCGGCGGACATCGGCCTGCTGAGCACCGCGCCATTCGCCTTCTTCGCCGACTTTGACGGCGGCGGCTCCATGCCGGGGATCAGCGCCGAGACCAGCTCGCCATTCGCGATCCGCGGCCAGTCGCTGCGGGCCCAGGAGGCGCCCAGACCATCCATGATCACGGTGCCATCGTCGGTGATTTGTCCGAAATATTCACGCCAGCTCGGATCGACCGAGTTGGGATCCTTCAGGAACCGCGCATACAGGTCTTCCATATACGCCGTGCTGCCGCCGCCGAACGACGGGCTCTTTGCATCAGTGGACATTGGCATTAGCGGGCGCGTCCGCCCTTTCTTCCATTGGGTTGCAAACTGCGGTTCAACCCCCCAGAACCTTCAGAAGCGTGGTTCCGAGTGCCGACGGAGAATCGGCAACCGTGATGCCCGCGCTTCTCATGGCTTCGATCTTGTGCTCGGCGCCGCCGCTGCCGCCGGAGATGATGGCGCCCGCATGGCCCATGCGGCGCCCCGGAGGCGCGGTGCGGCCGGCGATGAACCCGACCACCGGCTTCTTGATCTTGGACCGCTTCAGGAAGTCCGCCGCGGTCTCCTCGGCGTTGCCGCCGATCTCGCCGATCATGATGATCGACTCGGTCTTCGGATCGCCGAGGAACATCTCGAGGCAATCGACAAAATTCGTCCCGTTGACCGGGTCGCCGCCGATGCCGATGCAGGTGCTCTGCCCGAGACCGACAGCCGTGGTCTGGCCGACCGCTTCATAGGTGAGCGTGCCGGAGCGCGATACGATACCGACCTTGCCGGGCTTGTGAATATGGCCCGGCATGATGCCGATCTTGCATTCGCCCGGCGTGATGACACCCGGGCAGTTCGGCCCGACGAGCCGCGTCTTGGACCCGACCAGAGCGCGCTTCACCGTCACCATGTCGAGAACCGGAATGCCCTCGGTGATGCAGACGA
This sequence comes from uncultured Alphaproteobacteria bacterium, assembly GCA_963822835.1. Taxonomy (GTDB): domain Bacteria; phylum Pseudomonadota; class Alphaproteobacteria; order CAVTAV01; family CAVTAV01; genus CAVTAV01. The sequence continues at coordinate 32,167 of CAWGIZ010000011.1, forward strand.
CGAGCTTAACTTCCGCGTCGATCGCCTCGAGGATCGCATCGCCCGCGAAAGCCGGCGGCACATAGATCACGCTGGCATCGGCGCCGGTCTTGGCGACGGCTTCCTGAACGGTGTCGAAGACGGGCAGATCGAGATGCAGCGTGCCGCCCTTGCCGGGGGTTACGCCGCCGACCAGCTTGGTGCCGTAAGCGATCGCCTGCTCGGAATGGAACGTGCCCTGGGCTCCGGTGAAGCCCTGGCAGATGACCTTGGTCTTGGCGTCAACGAGAACGGCCATCAGGTGGCATCCCTTCACGGCTTTGACGATCTTCTCGGCGGCGTCGCCGAGATCATCGCCGGAGATGATCGGCAGTCCCGACTCGCGCAAGGATCTTCTTGCCGAGATCGACATTGGTGCCTTCCAGGCGAACGACCAGCGGCACGTTGAGCGAAACTTCCCGGGCCGCCGCGACCACGCCTTCGGCGATCACATCGCAGCGCATGATCCCGCCGAAGATATTGACGAGAATGCCCTCTACATTTGGGTCGGAGAGGATGATTTTAAAGGCCTCGGTCACGCGTTCCTTGGTCGCGCCGCCGCCGACATCGAGGAAGTTGGCGGGCTCGCCGCCATAGAGCTTGATGATGTCCATCGTCGCCATGGCGAGACCGGCGCCGTTGACCATGCAGCCGATATTGCCGTCGAGCTTGATGTAGTTCAGCTCGTGCTTCGCGGCTTCGAGCTCGGCCGGATCCTCTTCGTCAGGATCGCGCAGCTCGACGACATCCTTGTGACGGAACAGCGCGTTGTCGTCGAAATTCATCTTGGCATCGAGGCAGATGATCCCGCCTTCCTTGGTGACGACGAGCGGATTGATCTTCGAGAAGGCTCGCGTCGAGATCCAGGAAGGCGTTGTACATCGCCGTGAACTGCGTCGACGGCGGAGGAAACCTGCTTGCCGGAGAGACCGAGCGAATAGGCGAGCTGGCGGGCATGGAACGGACGCATGCCGATGGCGGGGTCGATATCGACGGTCACGATCCTTTCCGGCGTCTCGGCGGCGACCTTCTCGATATCCATGCCGCCTTCGGTGGAAGCGAGCAAGCGCGATCGCGGCCCGACGCCGCGATCCACGAGAATGCTGAAATAGAGCTCGCGATCGATATTGGTGCCCTGCTCGATATAGACGCGCTTGACTTCCTTGCCCTTGGGGCCGGTCTGGTGGGTCACCAGCGTCATGCCGATCATCTTGGCGGCGGCCTCGCGGACCTCGTCGATCGATTTCACCAGCTTGACGCCGCCGCCCTTGCCGCGGCCGCCCGCATGGATCTGCGCCTTTACGACATAGACCGGGCCGGGCAGCTGCTTGGCGATCTGTTCGGCTTCCTGTGGCGTGTAGGCCACTTTCCCCTGGGGCACCGCGACGCCTTTGGCCGCCAGAAGACTTTTAGCTTGGTATTCGTGAATATTCATAAGTGAGTTGGAGCTCGCCGCGCCCTGAACCCAGGGCGGGCAATCTATGTAAGGGCGTTCGGGGGATCACGCTCGAACAAGAGTCTTAAGGTTATAGCACCCAAGAATGGGCAAGCAACTCTGAACTAGAGACGAACGGCTGAAAAATCCCTTAACGCGAACGTGCCTCGCACGGATGGGCCAAGGGATTGATCAACCGTTTCCCACGCTACGAGTTCCTTGCCCGCGCGGCCCTATTTGCCCTTCGATTTACCGAGGGACGGATCTATCTTGCGGCAGGCATCCAGAAGTCCCTTCACGGCGTCGACCGATTTCTTGAACTGCTTCTTCTCGGACGCATTCAGCTTGATCTCGACGACCCGCTCGACGCCGCCCTCGCCGATCACCACGGGCACGCCGACATAGAGATCCTTCACGCCGAACTGACCGCTCAGATGCGCGGCGCAGGGCAGCACCCGCTTCTTGTCCTTCAAATAGCTCTCGGCCATGGAAATCGCCGCCGAAGCCGGCGCGTAATAGGCCGAGCCGGATTTCAGCAGGGCGACGATCTCGCCGCCGCCGTTCCGCGGGTGCGGGCGATGATCTCGTCATCTTCTCCTGCGTCGTCCAGCCCATCTTCACGAGGTCGGGGATCGGGATACCGGCAACCGCCGAATAGCGCGGCAGCGGCACCATCGTATCGCCGTGACCGCCGAGCACGAAGGCGGTGACGTCCTCGACGGAGACATTGAACTCCTCGGCGAGGAAGTAGCGGAAGCGGGCCGAGTCCAGCACGCCGGCCATGCCGACGACCATTGTTCTGGGGCAGGCCGGAAAACTCCCGCAGCGCCCAGACCATCGCGTCAAGCGGGTTGGTGATGCAGATCACGAAGGCCTTCGGCGCATAATGCTTGATGCCTTTGCCGACCGCGCTCATGACCTTGAGATTGATGCCGAGGAGATCGTCGCGGCTCATGCCGGGCTTGCGCGGCACGCCGGCGGTGATGATCACCACATCGGCGCCCTTGATGTCGGCATAGCTCTGGGTGCCCTTGAGCGACGCGTTGAAGCCTTCGATCGGCGACGACCTGCGGCGAGATCGAGCGACTTGCCCTGGGGCAAGCCCCTCGACGATGTCGAAGATCACGACGTCGCCAAGCTCCTTGAGGCCGGCGAGATGGGCCAGCGTTCCACCGATCATTCCACCGCCGATTAGGGCAATCTTCTTGCGAGCCATGCATTTCCTCCAGAGAGGGTCAGGGGCGCCGCGAATTTGGATGGCAGTGCTTGGGAGAAGCGGCTACCCGATGGGATTCGACGGCAGGATTTAACGCGATTTGCGAGAGGTGCTGCAAGTGCGAAGGGGCGGGCACGATTCGAATGTCCGCGGAATACGTTGAGCGACGCCGTGGCCGCGCGCGAGGTAGTCCTCCGACTGCATTTCGATGAGGCGCGAGGCGGTGCGGGCGAATTCGAAGCTGCCGTCGCCGGCGGCGATAGAGCTCGGTCGGGCCGACCTCGGCGGAGCAGAAGAGCTTGACATTGTGCTCGTAGATGGCGTCGATAAGCGTGGTGAAGCGTTTGGCCTCGTTGCGGCGGTCCGGCCCCATCTGCGGGATCGCGACGACGAAGACCGTATGATAGCGCCGGGCGATCGCGAGATAGTCGGCCGCGCCGAGCGGATTGACGCAAAGCCGCTTGAACGAGAAAGCCGCGACGCCTTTCAAGCGACTTCGGCACGAAGAGCGTGCGGCCCTGAACCTCGATCTCGGCGGAGGGCACGCTGGCGCGGTCCTCGATGTTGTAATCGGTCATCGCGAAGAAGGCGCGCGGCGAGCGCGTCGGACGTCTCCTGATTGACCGGCGTGTAATAGACCGGCAAGCCGGCCATGCGCGTCGAGCCGGTAATCGGTCGGCCCGCTGAGCTCGACGACCTCGCAACGCGCTGCTTCAGGAGATCGATGAAGGGCAGGAAGAGCGACCGGTTGAGGCCGTCCTTGTAGAGATCGTCCGGCGGGCGGTTCGAGGTCGCGACGACGGTCACGACGCCGAGATCGAAAAGCGCGGTGAACAGCCGCCCGAGGATCATGGCGTCGGCCACGTCGGTCACCTGGAATTCGTCGAAGCACAGAAGCGAGGCACCCGCCGCGATGTCGCGGGCGACCGGCGGGATCGGGATCGCCGTCGCCGCCTTCGTTCCTTCAGCCGCTGGCGTTCGGTCGCGGAGCAGAGCATGCACTTCCAGCATGAATTCGTGGAAATGGACCCGGCGCTTCGACGCGACGGCGACATGGGCGAAGAACAGATCCATCAGCATGGATTTTCCACGGCCGACATCGCCGAAAAGATAGAGCCCCCTGGGCGCTGACGGGCGCTGGCTTTGCGCGAGCCCCTTGAGCGCCGCGAACAGGCCGCCGGACGCGCCGGACGACGATTTGCTCTCGAGCGCCGCGGCCAGGGCATCGAGCGTTTCGGCGGCCAATTCCTGAGCGGAATCCGGCTTAAGCTCGCCCGCCTCGCGCAACGCGCGGAAGGCCTCGAGGGTCCGGATTTTCTATTCGGACTGGGTGTTCGCCGCTACCGTCATAGGCGCGGGGTTATAACAGGAAGTGATGAACAACGCGCTAGTTTTCAAAGGCCGGAGCCAAGGGAGGCGGGGCGGAGTAATTCCTTGACGTTCCGGACCAGGGACTATTTAAATCGGTAGAGTTGCGGGGCGTGCAGATCGAGCGCGCGGGGATCAGGGGGATTGAATTTTGCGGCATCGGGGTTCTTGTTTTACCTGCAAATGTAAGCGCTTGCAGCTCGTAGGCCTGTTCTTCGTCGCGTTCCTCGGGACCGTCCTGGTGGCGCCGGACGGACGTGTATCCGCCGCGAGCGACACGAAGGCGGCGTCTCCGGCGGCCGGCTGGTGGCAGCCGGGTCAAGGCGGCGTCTTTCCGGCGTATGTGCAGTATGGCGATCCGAGCGGCAAGGTCGGCATTCTCAATACCGCAGGCCCGGTGGACACCAAGGGGAATCCGTTCTTCGAACCGATCGGCACGAATGGCCGCGCCTGCGTGACCTGCCACCAGCCGATCGAACGGGATGAGCGTGTCGGTCGCGACGATCCAGCAGCGATGGCACGACACGAAGGGCAAGGATCCGCTTTTCGCCGCGATCGACGGCTCGAACTGCCCGAACCTGCCGCAGGACGATCCCAAATCGCACTCGCTGCTGCTGGAGCGCGGACTGTTCCGGATCGCCCTGCCCTGGCCGCCGAAGCGCGCCGACGGCTCGACGATCGATCCCGACTTCACGATCGAGGTCGTGCGCGATCCGACGGGCTGCAATACGAGCGCCGAAATACGGACTGAACAGCGCCAACCCGAGGATCTCGGTCTTCCGGCGTCCCCGGCCGGTGGCCAACCTCAAATATGTGATCGCGTCCGGCTTCGGCGTCGGCCCGTTCATCGCCAAGAACGGACAGCCCGCCGCGCGCGATCCCGTAACCGGCAAGCCCATCAACATGAACATGATGGCCGACGCGCGGCTGGTGACGCTCAAGTCGCAGGCGATCGACGCCGCGATCAACCATCTCGAATTTGATGGCGTGCCGAGCGACGAGATGATCCAGAAGATCGTCGATTTCGAAAGCCATCTCTATTCGCGGCCAGAGCTTCGACAATGGGGCGGGCGACCTTACCGAACCGGGCGGCCCGCCGGCGCTGGGGCCGATGAACCTCGCGAAGGGACAAGACGGCGCTGCTCGGCAACAACACGACGAACTACGTGTTCCCGATGGGCGACGTTTGGAAGAAGCTGCCGCGCACGGACGACAAGGCGGCCAACGAGCGGAACGCCTTCCGTGAATCCGTCCAGCGCGGGCATGATGTCTTCTTCTTCCGCACCTTCTGGATCGAAGGCGCGATGCATATCAACGAGCTCGGCCTCGGCGATCCGATAAAGCGCACCTGCTCGACCTGCCACGGCATGCATATGACCGGCATGGACACCGCGAATGGCTGGATGGACATCGGCACGACCAACGCGCCGTGGGCCAAGGAGCCGCCCAACAGCCCGTGGTCGACGCAAAAATTCGAAATGCCGCTGTTCAAGCTCACCTGCAAGGACAGCGTCGCGCCGCATCCGTTCCTCGGCCGCGTGATCTATACGCAGGATCCCGGCCGCGCGCTGATCTCCGGCAAATGCAACGACGTCGGCACGATCGTGATGCAGCAGTTCCGCGGGCTCGCGGCGCGGGCGCCCTATTTCGTGAACGGCTCGGCACTCGATATCCGCGAGATCGTCGATTTCTACGACCGCCGCTTCAACATCCAGTACACCGAGCAGGAGAAGGATGACCTCGTCAACTTTCTCAGCACGTTGTGAGGAGGGACCAGGGCCATGCGATATCAGACCGCCTGCCTTCTCGCCGCCGCGTCGATCCTCACCGGCTGTTCGCAGCCGTCCGCCAAGGCGCCGGTCTCGGAGCGGAACTTCGTCGCCTGCCCGATTGTGCAGGATACGCCGACGGTCCCCTGCTACCTCGCGGAACATGACGGCGAGCTCTACTATCTCGGCATCCAGACGGACATCAGCGCGGATTTCGATCCGCCGTTTTTCCGGCACAAGGCGCTGATCGAGGGTACGGTCTCGAACGAGCCGAGAATTTGTGGCGGCGTCGTACTGAAACCGGTAATGGCCTCGCCGCTGCCGGAGTTCGACGAATCCTGCCACGAGTTCCGGCCCGATGCCGGCAAATACACCGTACCGTTCGCGCCGCGCCCGCCGGGTCCGAGCGGCGGCCGCCTCGCCTATCAGCGCCCGCCCGCGGCGCCGGAGGAGCTGAAGCCGCCCTATCAGCCACGGGATTTCGAACTGCAATACGACTTCGACATGCTGGTCATGGGGCGGCACACCGCCGTCCTGACGAACATCGTCGACTACGCGGAAAAAATTCACGCCAGCCATGTGACGGTGACCGGCTACCGGGCGCAGTCCCTGCTCTCGGACGGGACGGTGATGACGGAGAAGGACGGCCTCGACAAGACGCGCGCGGACGAAGTCGCGGATCTTCTGAAACGCGGCGGCCTGGGCAAGCTGACTTTCAACGTCAATTATGTGGACGAGCCGATCAAGGGCACCGGAGTGGGTGACTGGCATAACCGCAAGACGGTCGTCCGCGTCGAACCCTGAGACCGAAACCTAAAGCCCGGGGTTGTAGGCGATTTCCCACAGGTGGCCGTCCGGATCGGCGAAATAGCCCGACCGGCCGCCCCAGTGTTTCGTCTCGGCAGGCGCGACTACCCGCCCGCCGATCGTGCCCACATAATCGAGCCAGGCATCGACCTCGGACGCCGTCGCCACGTTATGGGCGAGGGTGATCCCTGAAAAGCCCGATCCCTCAGAGGGCACATGCGCATCCGCCGCGAGTTCCTCGCGCGGAAAGAGCGCAAGGATCGTCTCGCCCATTTTGAAGAACGCAATCTCGTCCCATCGGCCGTCCTTCTCGAGCCCGAGCCCGTCCCGATAGAAAGCGACCGCGCGCGCGAGATCACGAACGCCGAGCGTCACAAGCGTAAGCCGTGGCTCCATCTTCATCGCAGCCCTCCAGTTTGTTCCCTTTTTGTTCTATCACAACGCGCGCCGGGCCACAAGACCCGTATCAATTCTCTCGCTGAAGCGTCGGCATAGGAACATAAGACCTAGATAAAAGGCATATATCTTGCTGACTGAAAAGACTGGCTGGTCTTACAGCTTTTAGATGTACCAAAACGAGACAACGGTACGAACCTAGGAGCCGTCGCCCGACGCGTGAATCCGCATCGGGGGGAGGCTCCCTCAGTCGTCTAAAGAGGGGAAATTTTTGTGACTTTTCGGGCTTTCACGATCGGCTTCGCTGGACTTGGGCTCGTCGCCTGTGGCGGCGGCAGCGGAGGCGGGGGTGGCGTGCCAACGGGAGCGACACCGCCCCAACAGGTGCAAACAAATTCGACACTCACCAACATGACCACCGACCAAAGCTTCAATACGGCGTCGGCCACTATCTCGGGCCATTATTCGTCGTTCTCGGGTTTCCCGAGCGCTACTCAGTTCCGCGCAATCCGGGGCGGGAATCGGCGATCATCCATGACCTACGATCAGATCGCAAGGACCGATATACGTTCACAGTCAATGAGGGCGGCATTTCAGGTAACGAGACCTTCTCGTCAGGCGACGTCGACTCCGACAAACACGGACCTCCGTCGGTCAGGGCCTACAAGCACACCACGAAGAATGGCGAAACCGGACTTCCTCCTTTTCATTCCCGGCAATTCGATCAAAGACCTTTCATACGTCACCTACGGGGTATGGCAGCGGATCACGCTCGCCGGGCTTCGGTGGCGATTTCGAGACATTCCTTCGTTGTCGGCGGCATTTCCACGCTCGGCCGGCGAACATGCCGACGACCGGCAGCGCGACATACTCCGCATCGATCGACGGCGCGTCGATCAGATCAGCCTCGGTCTATCCGAGCCTCGGCGGGCGCGGCAAACATCAACGCCAGATTTCGCGACAGGCGGCGTGGACCGGAAGCGTTCAGCATGGTCATCCAGGGGCGTGCGTCAGCACGCGTGACATCGCCGTTCGACGTCGTCACCGCCAAAGGAAGCGATCTCGTCCAACACTTTCTCGGTATCCATGTCCGGCCATAACGACGGCCTATAAAGGGAACTGGAACGGCGGCTTCTTCGGCCCCAATGCCGAGGAAATCGGCGGAAGCTTCCGCCTCGTCAACGGTACCGATCAGGCGGTCGGCACCTTCGTCGGCAAACAGTAGAAAACAGGCGAAACGCCCGGTCCTTTGGGGCCGGGCTAGCCTTGCCGCTCCACCATCATCTTCTTGACCTCCGCGATCGCCTTGGCCGGGTTCAGACCCTTCGGGCAGGCTTGAGCGCAGTTCATGATCGTGTGGCAGCGATAAAGCCGGAACGAATCCTCGAGCTGGTCGAGACGTTCGCCGGTGTGCTCGTCGCGCGAGTTCGCGAGCCAGCGATAGGCTTGCAGCAGCGCGGCGGGACCGAGATAGCGTTCGGGATTCCACCAATAGCTCGGGCAGCTCGTCGAGCAGCAGGCGCACAGGATGCACTCGTAAAGCCCGTCGAGCTTGCGGCGGTCTTCCTCGGTCTGCAGCCGCTCGCGGTCCGGGGCCGTGGTTTCGGTCTGAAGCCACGGCTTGATCGACGCATATTGCGCATAGAAGTTGTTCATGTCGGCGACAAGGTCCTTCACCACCGGCATGTGCGGCAGCGGCGAAACCGTCACGTCGCCCTTGCACTCGTCGGAGCCCGTGGTGCAGGCGAGACCATTCTTGCCGTTGATGTTCATCGCGCAGGAGCCGCACACGCCCTCGCGGCAGGAGCGCCGAAAGGTCACGCTCGAATCGATCTCGTTCTTGATCTTGATGAGCGCATCCAGAACCATCGGCCCGCAATCGTCCATGTCCACCTCGAAGGTGTCCATGCGCGGATTCTCGCCGTCTTCCTCGGTCCAGCGATAGACGTTGAAGCGGCGGACGTTCTTCGCACCGGCGGGCGCCTTGTGGGTTACGCCCTTCTTGATCTTTGAATTCGGGGGCAGCGTAAATTCGGCCATGACGCGATCCTAACGGTAATCCGGTAAATTCGAGGTCAATACACCCGCTTTTTGGGCTCGATATACGAAACGTCGTTCGACATCGTGTAGCTGTGCACGGGCCGGTAATCGAGCGCGACCTTGTTCTTGTCGTCGAGCCGCGAAATGGTGTGCTTCATCCAGTTCGCGTCGTCGCGGTCCGGGAAATCCTCGCGCGCATGGGCGCCGCGGCTTTCCTTGCGGTTGACGGCGCCGGCGATCGTCACCAGCGCGCAGCCCATCAGATTGTCGAGTTCCAGCGTCTCCACGAGGTCGCTGTTCCACACGAGGCTGCGGTCGGTCGTCTTGATGTCCGGCATGCGCGCAGCAACCCGGTCCATGTGATCCTTGCCCTCCTCGAGGACTTCGGCGGTGCGGAACACCGCGCAGTGATTCTGCATCGTGCGCTGCATGTCGAGCCGGACCTCGGCGGTCGACGAGCCGCCCGTCGCATGACGGAACTTGTCGAGCCGCGAGATCGCCATCTCGCTGGCCTTCTCCCCGAGATCGCGATGCGACGCACCCGCCTTCACGATCTCCGCCGCCCGGTGCGCGGCGGCGCGGCCGAACACCACGAGATCGATCAGCGAATTGGAGCCCAGGCGGTTCGCGCCGTGAACCGACACGCAGGCCGCCTCGCCCACCGCCATCAAACCGGGGACGACCGCATCGTGATCGCCGTTCTTCGGATTGATGACCTCGCCGTGGAAGTTCGTCGGGATGCCGCCCATGTTGTAGTGCACCGTCGGGAGCACAGGGATCGGCTCCTTGGTCACGTCGACGCCCGCGAAAATGCGCGCGGATTCCGAAATGCCCGGAAGGCGCTCATGCAGGATCGCCGGATCGAGGTGATCGAGATGCAGGAAGATGTGGTCCTTGTGCTTGCCGACGCCGCGTCCTTCACGGATCTCGATGGTCATCGACCGCGAGACAACGTCACGCGAGGCCAGATCCTTGGCGTGCGGCGCATAACGCTCCATGAAGCGCTCGCCCTCGGAATTCACGAGATAGCCGCCCTCGCCGCGCGCGCCCTCGGTGATCAGCATGCCCGCGCCGTAAATGCCGGTGGGATGGAACTGCACGAACTCCATGTCCTGCAAGGCGAGACCCGCCCGCAATACCATACCGTTGCCGTCGCCGGTGCAGGTGTGGGCGGAGGTGCAGGAGAAATAGGACCGGCCGTAGCCGCCCGTCGCCAGCACCACCATATGAGAGCGGAAAACATGCATCGTGCCGTCGTCGAGATTCCAGGCGACCACACCGCAACACGCACCCTCGTCGTCCATGATGAGGTCGATCGCGAAATACTCGATGAAGAACTCTGCGTTGTGCTTCAGGCTCTGCTGATAGAGCGTGTGAAGCATCGCATGGCCGGTGCGGTCGGCCGCCGCGCAGGTGCGCTGAGCGCCGGCGGGCCTTCGCCGAATTTGGTGGTCATGCCGCCGAAGGCGCGCTGATAGATCTTGCCTTCCTCGGTGCGCGAGAACGGCATGCCGTAATGTTCGAGCTCGACGACGGCCGCCGGCGCCTCGCGAACCATGTATTCGATCGCGTCCTGGTCGCCGAGCCAGTCGGAGCCCTTGACGGTGTCGTACATGTGCCAGCGCCAGTTGTCCTCGCCCATATTGCCGAGCGACGCGGCGATGCCGCCCTGGGCGGCGACGGTGTGACTGCGGGTCGGGAACACCTTGCTGATGCAGGCCGTGCGCAGGCCCTTTTCGGCGAGCCCCAGCGTCGCGCGCAGTCCCGAGCCGCCGGCTCCGACCACGACGACGTCGTATTTGTGTTCCGTGACGGGATAGGATTGCGGCATGGCGTCAGCCCCCGAACGCGATCTTCAAAACTGCGAAGACACAGGCAAAGCCAAGACCCACGCAGGCAAAATTGATGAGAACCTGAAGCATGAGCTTCAGGGATTCGGTCTTCACGTAGTCTTCAATGATGACCTGCAGACCGAGCTTCAGGTGATAATAGCCGGCGGTCAGCAGCAGGATCATAAGCACCGCCGGAACGGGCCGGCCGAGCCAGAGGACGACCGCTTCGCGATCCGCGCCGACAAGCGCCACCATCGAGGCGACGAACCAGAGGCCGAGTGGCACCAGCGCGATGGCGGTCAGGCGCTGCATCCACCAGTGGGCGGTACCATTCTTGGCGGAGCCGAGGCCGCGAACCCGGCCGAGAGGCGTTCTGAGACTCATATGCGCTCTCTCCTATAGCTCGCCGTAGACATGATAGCCGAGCACCCAGGCAAGGAGCGTCAGCAGGACCGACAGAACCACGACGAGCCAGCCCGTGGCGGTTGCCGTCTTGAGTTCGAAGCCCCAGCCGGTGTCCCAGGCCAGATGCCGGATGCCGTTAAGCAGGTGGTAGAACAGCGCCCAGGTGAAACCGAACAGGATCAGGCGGCCGAACCAGCTGCAGAGGAAGCCCTGAACCATATCGAACTCGTCGGGACCGGTCGCGGCGGCCAGCAGCCACCAGGTAAGGAGCAGCGTTCCGACCCCCAACGCGACGCCCGTCATCCGATGGATGATCGACGACGCCATGGTGATGGTCCAGCGGTAGATCCCCAGATGGGGAGAGGTCGGCCGCTGGCGAGTTGAGCTGTTGGTGTTAGCCATGCGTTCAGCCTTATGGGTAAAGCCTTTAAGATCCGGTGGAGAGCCGGAGGCCTTTTCGCGGACAATACATTAATCCGTGACGGGGTATCGTCAACCGGGCTGCGCGCATAGCCGCCTTGCGCCCGCTTCGGCCCCCGAGGATTGTGCGCCCCTTATACCCGGCGCGGCATAAATACCCAATAGTCCAGATCGAGGGTCACCGAGGGATCATATTCGCCGTCCGGCGTCTTGTAGGGGAAATCGGCGCAGGACTGATCCTTGGTCGCCACCGTGCGGACCCGGAGCGCGCCGATATCCTTGCGCCCCTTGATCTCGGCCGTGTCGAGGATCTCGCTCCAGCAATAGACCGTGTCGCCGCCGAAGCTGGGGTTCACGTGACGGCCGCCATTGATCGCCGCCACGAAGCAGGCATTGGAGAGGCCGTTGTAGCTGAGCCCCCGGGCGGTGCTGATCACATGGCCGCCGAAGACCAGACGCTGGCCGTACCGCGTCGGTTTCTGGCCGTAATCGTCGAAATGGATCCGGGCATTGTTCTCGGAAATCCGGGTCGCCATCATATGTTCGGACTCGGCGATGGTGCGGCCGTCGACATGATCGATCTTCTCGCCGACCTCGTAGTCCTCCCACAGGAAGTCCGAGCCGCCGAGAACCGTGTCGTATTTCGAGAAATCGAGCCCCTCGGGAACAACAAGCGCATCGGCTGCGACCGCCGTCGGCAAGTCCGGCACCACGGTTTCCGGCGCGGGCGAGGCGGGATCCTTCTTGTAGACCATCACCCAGCGGACATATTCGAGCACGACTTCCTTGCGCTGGTTGTAGCCGGTGGAGCGGACATAGACGATGCCGGTCTTGCCGTTCGAATTCTGCTTCAGCCCGATCACCTTGGAGACGGTATTTATCGTGTCTCCCGGATAGAGCGGCTTCAGGAAACGGCAATCGGCATAACCCAGATTCGCCATCGCGTTGATCGAGACATCCGGCACCGTCTTGCCGAAGATGATGTGGAACGAACAGATATCGTCCATCGGCGAACGCGGCAGGCCGCAGGACCGGGCGAATTCATCCGAGGTCTGGACCGAGAAGCGCGCGCCATAAAGCGCGTTGTAGATCGCCACGTCGCCGGTCGTAACCGTCCGCGGCGTGGCGTGGCGAAGTTCCTGACCGACGTGGAAACTGTCGAAGAAGTTGCCGGCGAATGTCTTGGGTTTGGTTTTGATCGCGACGGTCACGACGCTGCCTCCTCGGCCCGCAGGGCGATCGCTTCGGCCATGGCCACGAGGCGCCGGGCGTTCACCACATGAAGATTTTCCACGAGCTTGCCGTCGACCACGGCCACGGCCTTACCCTGTTTTTCGGCTTCGGCGAAGGCCTCGATCATCTTGCGCGACTGGGCGACCTCGGCGTCATCCGGCGCGAAGATGCGGTTGGCGGGCTCGATCTGCTTGGGATGGATGAGCGTCTTGCCGTCGAAGCCGAGGTCCAGCCCCTGCCGGCACGACGCCTCGTAGCCTTCCGCGTTTTCGAGATCGAGATAGACACCGTCGACGATGGACAGGCCCTCGGCCCGTGCCGCCAGAAGACAGATCGCGAGGCTGGTCAGCATCGGCTCGCGCGCCGGCGTGTGGCGGGCATGGAGATCCTTGGTGAGATCGGAGGTGCCCATGATGAAGCACTCAAGACGGTCGCTCGCCCCGGCGATCTCCTCGGCGCGCAGAATGCCGCGCGGGGTCTCCATCATGCACCAGATCCTGGTCTTATCGAGCGCGCCATTGCCTTCGAGCAGACGCTCGGCGATCTGCACCATTTCCGCCGACTCGACTTTGGGCAGCAGCACGGCGTCGGGGGCGGCGGCGGCCGCGGCGACGATATCCGCCTCGCCCCATTCCGTATCGAGGCCATTTACACGGATGATCAACTCACGCTTGCCGTAGCCACCCGCCGCGACGGCGCTCGCGACCTGTTCGCGCGCGGAGACCTTCAGGTCCGGCGCGCAGGCATCTTCGAGATCGAGGATCAGGGCATCGGCGGGAAGGGTCTTGGCCTTCTCGAGCGCGCGGGCATTTGAGCCCGGCATATAAAGGACGCTTCGGCGGGGACGGATCTCTGCGGTCATGCGGGTCACGTCTTCTGGCAGGAGCTGAAAGAATTGTGCAGCGCACACAACTGCTCACTATATCCAATCAGGAAGGCAAGACAAGCCCGCCGCTCGGCCGCCGCCGCAACACGAGGAAATGATTCGCCCGGACGGCGAACAGGCGGCAATCTATGAACCGGTGCCCCAAACGAGGAGGTGAACCGAGCCATGCGCAACCGTCGCAAGCAGACTTTCCCTATAGCCCTCATCGCCATGCTGGCGATCGGCCTTAGCGGTGTTTCGTCAACCCTGGCCGCGGACGATCTTGGCCCCGCGGTGGGCACCGTGCTGGATGTCGGGACGCCCAAGGACCAAACGGGTACGCCTCGAACGATGGCCAGCCTTTCAGGTGAAAAGGGCGTGGTCTTCGCCTTCTTCCGGGCGGCGTCCTGGTGTCCTTATTGTTTGGCCCAGCTCGTCGATCTGAATGCGCACAAGGGCGACTTCGAGAAACGCGGCTACAGGCTCGCCGGCATGTCCTACGAAACGCCGGAGGTTCTGGCGGACGCCGCCATGAAGCATAAGCTCGATTTCACGCTGCTGTCGGATCCGAACTCGACGATCATCGACAAATACGGGTTGCGCGATCCGCAATATAAAGAAGGCAGCAAGGCATATGGCGTGCCCCGGCCGATCGTCTTCATTCTCACCCCGAAGGGCGTGATCAAGGCGAAGTTGTTCGAGGCGACATTCAAGACCCGCCCCTCGGTCGAGGCCATTCTCGCCGCACTCGATCACTGACATAGGGGCTAAGCGTCCGGGACGCCCAGGCTCCTAAAGCCAATAAGGCGCTAATCCGTAGTACTCGTAGATGCCGGCGATATAGCGGCGGTCCTGCAAACGGTTGTCCTCCGGACCGACCGTCGGCGCATCTTCAAGAGCCTTCTTGTCCAGCGCGACGACATAGCCAAGACGTTTGGGATCGTAGTCCAGCACATCCCAGGGCAGCGGATGATAGCGCTCGCCCAGCCCCAGAAATCCACCGAATGACATCACGGCATATGCCACTTGTCCGCTCTTCTTGTTCAGCATGACTTCGCGCACGCTGCCGAGTTTCTCGCCATCGCCGTTGAAGACAGGTGTGCCTTCGACGCGGTTGGACGAAATGAGATCGTGATCGCGTTCCATGGTGAGGGTGGTATCGGTCATTTACACGGCCTCCTTTCCGAATTGTTCCCCATGAAGGAGGAACGAGTCCGGGGCCCTGGAGGTTCCGAATTCGACCTGACGAAAAACGCGCTGTGACGCCTGAAGACTTCTAATTCGGCTTCTTCAGATACCGCCCGGCGATGATCTCGGAGATCTGGACCACGTTGAGCGCAGCCGCATTGCGGAGATTATCCGAGACGACCCAGAGACTGAGGCCGTGCTCGACGGTCTTGTCCTCGCGGATGCGGCTGATGAAGGTGGCGAATTCGCCGACGGCCTCGATCGGCGTCATGTAGCCGCCTTCCTCGCGCTTATCGACGACGATGCAGCCGGGGGCGGCGCGCAGCAGCCGGCGGGCTTCCGCCACGCTGACTTCCTTCTCGAACTCGACATGAACCGCCATGGAATGGCCGACGAAAACCGGCACATGCACGCAGGTCGCCACGATCTTGATATCGGCCCCAAGAACCTTCCGCGTCTCGGTGACGAGCCGGCGCTCCTCCCGGGTCGAGCCGTCCTGCATGAAATCGTCGACATGCGGGATGACGTTGAAGGCGATCTGCTTGGGGAACTCCTCGGTGGAGATCGGATCGTTCACGAAGATCCCGCGGGTCTGCTGAAAAGCTCGTCCATGGCGCCCTGACCGGCCTCGGAGACCGCCTGGTAGGTGTCGACCACGACGCGCTTCGCCACTGCCATGTCATGAAGCGGTTTGAGGACGACCGCCAGGGCGGCGGCGACACCCGACGGGGTCGCGACGATCCGCCGCTTCATCGCCGCGTCGAGCGCGGCCGCGTTCGCCTCGGGAACGACGAGCGGAACGGTATCCTGCATGCGGAAGAAGGTGGAACTGTCGATCGCGACGCAGCCGGCCTTCGCCGCCACCGGCGCCCATTTCTCGGCGACTTCGGGACCCGCGACGAAGATCGCGATATCGGTCTTGGAGAAATCGTGATGCTCCAGCGCCTTGGCATTTGAGCGTATGGTCGAAACCAAAGCTCAGCTCCGTGCCCATGGACTCGCGCATGGCGAGGCAAGTGACGTCGGTTTCGGCGGAAAGCCGCGTTCCGCCAGAACGTTCAGGATCTCCCGGCCGACGGTGCCAGTCGCACCGACAATGGCCAGGGAATAGGGCATTTGAGTCGCTCCGTCGATTCAGGCCGTTGCAGCGAACCGGCAGGGCTAGTTGATCTTATCCAGCGCCTGAAGGATCGAATTGCCCATTACCGAGGTCGAGACCTTGGCCTTGCCCGGTTGCATGATGTCGGCCGTACGCAGGCCGCCGTCCAGCACCATGTTGACCGCGCGCTCGATCAGATCGGCGATGTCGCCGAGATCGAAGGAGTAACGCAGCGCCATCGCGAAGCTCAGGATCGTGGCGATCGGATTGGCGACGTTCTTGCCCGCGATATCGGGCGCGGAGCCGTGCACCGGTTCGTACATCGCCGGGCACTTGCCCGAGGCATCCGTCGCGCCGAGCGACGCCGAGGGCAGCATGCCGAGCGAGCCGGTGAGCATGGCCGCGACATCCGACAGCAGATCGCCGAACAGATTGTCGGTGACGATCACGTCGAACTGCTTCGGCGCGCGCACGAGCTGCATGCCGAGCGCATCGGCATACATATGGCTGAGCTCGACATCGGGGAATTCGTGGTCGTGGACATATTCCACTTCCTCGCGCCACAGCATGCCGGATTCCATGACATTCGCCTTCTCCGAAGAGCAGACCTTGTTGTTCCGCTTCTTGGCGAGTTCGAAAGCGACACGAGCGATGCGGCGGATTTCTCCGGTCTCGTAGACCTGCGTATTGACGCCGCGCCGGGTTCCGTCGGGCAAGGTCGTCGATGCCGCGCGGCTCGCCGAAATAGACGCCGCCGGTGAGCTCACGAATGATCATGATGTCGAGCCCGGCGACCAGATCTCGTGCTTCAGGCTGGAGGCATCCGCCAGCGCGTCGAAGCAGATCGCCGGACGCAGATTGGCGAAAAGGCCGAGATCCTTGCGGAGCCGCAATAGTCCTGCTTCCGGACGGATCGAGAAATCGACCTTGGCCCATTTCGGCCCGCCCACCGCGCCGAGAAGCACGGCACCGGCCGCAGCGGCCTTTTCCATGGTCTCGTCGGTAACCGGCACGCCATGCGCGTCGATCGCCGCGCCGCCGACAGACTCCTCATCGATTTCGAATTTGACGTTGTGACGCTTGGCCATCCAGTCGACGACGCGCCGGACTTCGCGCATCACTTCCGGACCGATGCCGTCACCGGGGAGAATCAGCAGGGACTTGTCGGCGCTCATCTATGCGAACCTTTTGGGAGAAGGTGGAACAAGGGGAAACGTTCGACGATGGGCGACGCGAGTTACGCGCCGGCTTCAGCCTCCGCCAGCCAGGGCCGTTCGGTGTGATACCGCGTCTCGTACGACTCGATGGTGCTCTTGCGCTCCATCGTGACGCCGATATCGTCCAGACCATTCAGCAGGCAGCGCTTGCGGAGCGGGTCGACGTCGAAATGGATCTCGCCGCCGTCGGGGCCATTGATGACCTGACGCTCGAGATCGATCGTGATCGTCGCATTGGCGCCGCGTGCCGCATCGTCCAGCAGCAGATCGACCTGTTCTTGCGGCAAGGCGATCGGCAGCATGCCGTTCTTGAAGCAATTGCTGTAGAAGATGTCGGCGAAGCTCGGCGCGATGATGCAGCGGATGCCGAAATCCAGAAGCGCCCAGGGAGCGTGCTCGCGGCTCGATCCGCAGCCGAAATTCTCGCCGGCGATCAGGATCGTCGCCTTGCGATACGGCTCCTTGTTGAGCACGAAATCGGGATTTTCCGTACCGTCCTCATTGAAGCGCATTTCGTAGAACAGCGATTTGCCGAGGCCCGTCCGCACGATCGTTTTCAGGAACTGCTTCGGGATGATCATATCGGTGTCGATATTGATCAGGTCCAGCGGCGCCGCGATTCCGGTGAGGGTCGTGAACTTTTCCATCACGCGGTCTCCTTCACCAGCTCGCGCACATCGGTGATGTGCCCGGTGATCGCGGCGGCCGCGACCATGGCGGGGCTCATCAGATGAGTCCGGCCGAGATAGCCCTGGCGGCCTTCGAAATTCCGGTTGGTGCTCGAGGCGCAACGCTCATGCGGCGCGAGCTTGTCCGGATTCATCGCGAGGCACATCGAGCAGCCCGGCTCGCGCCAGTCGAAGCCCGCTTCCATCAGGATCTTGTCGAGCCCTTCGGCCTCGGCCTGCTCCTTCACGAGACCCGAGCCCGGGACGACCATCGCGCCGACCGTGCTCGCGACCTTGCGGCCCTTGGCGACGGCGGCGGCGGCGCGGATATCCTCGATGCGGCCATTGGTGCAGGAGCCGATGAAGGCGCGGTCGATCTTGACCGACTTCATCGGCGTGCCGGCTTCGAGGCCCATATAGTGGAGCGAACGCTCCATGGCCTCGCGGCGATGCTGGTTATCGCGCCTTCGCGGGATCCGGCACCACGCCGCTGATCGGCACCACATCCTGCGGACTGGTGCCCCAGGTGATCTGCGGCTCGATCTCCGACGCGCGCAGCTCGACCTCTCGGTCGAACACGGCGTCCGGATCGGACTTCAGGGTCCGCCAGAAGGAAACCGCCTGCTCCCACTGACCGGCTTTCGGCGCGCGGGGACGGCCCTTGAGATATTCGAAGGTGATGTCGTCCGGCGCGATCAGGCCGGCGCGGGCGCCGCCCTCGATCGTCATGTTGCAGACCGTCATCCGGCCTTCCATGGAGAGCGACCGGATCGTCGAACCGGTGAACTCGATCACATGGCCCGTGCCGCCGGCGGTGCCGATCTTGCCGATGATGGCGAGCACCACATCCTTCGCGGTCACGCCGAACGGCAAATCGCCCTCGACATTGACGCGCATGTTCTTCGAGCGCTTCTGCAGGATCGTCTGGGTGGCGAGCACGTGCTCGACCTCGGACGTGCCGATGCCGAAGGCGAGCGAGCCGAACGCGCCATGCGTCGCCGTGTGGCTGTCGCCGCACACGATCGTCATGCCGGGCAGGGTCAGGCCCTGCTCGGGGCCGATGATGTGCACGATGCCCTGCCGGATGTCCGACATGCCGTAGAATTCGAGGCCGAATTCCTTGGCGTTCGTTTCCAGCTGCGCGAGCTGCTTCTCGGACTCGGCCTCATTCTTGGCCGTCAGACGGTCATGCGAGGTCGGGACATTGTGATCCGCCACCGCGACCGTGGTGCTTGGATGACGCACCTTGCGGTGATTCATGCGCAAGCCCTCGAAGGCCTGGGCGCTGGTGACTTCGTGGATCAGATGGCGGTCGACATAGAGGATGGTGTTGCCGTCCTCCAACATGTCGACGACATGGTCATCCCAGATCTTGTCGTAGAGCGTGCGGGGTTTGGCCATACCGCCTATTCCTCCGACTTGTCGGCCGCACCTTCGCTCGGGACCTGCACGCGGGCCTTCTTCTCGGTGATGCGCGCGCTCTTGCCGGTCCGGCCACGCAGGTAATAGAGCTTGGCGCGACGCACGCGGCCACGGCGAACCACGACGATGCTTTCGACGCGGGGCGAGTAAAGCGGGAACACGCGCTCCACGCCTTCGCCGTAAGAGATCTTGCGCACCGTGAAGGACGAATGCAGGCCGCGGTTCGAGCGGGCGATGCAGACCCCTTCGAACGCCTGAATACGTTCACGCGTGCCTTCGACGACCTTCACGTTCACGCGAACGGTGTCGCCGGGAGCGAAGTCGGGAATCGGCTGGCCGCTCTGCGTCAGCGCTGCGATCTGCTCGTTTTCGAGTTCCTGGATGATTGTCATGGCGGTCATTCCCATTCCTACGGTCCTTAGCGTTCATTCCTTTGAGCGAGATGGCGTTCCCACAAATCCGGACGCCGCTCGCGCGTTACCTTCTCAGCTTCGGAGCGGCGCCACTCCCGGATCCGTCCGTGATGCCCCGACATGAGCACCTCCGGTATCCGCCGGCCTTCCCACTCCTGTGGCCGGGTGTATTGGGGATATTCCAATAACCCGTCCGCGAAACTTTCTTCCTCCAGCGTCGCCGGATCGCCAATCACGCCCGGCAACAATCTCACAACCGCGTCGATCACCAGGATCGCCGCCGGCTCGCCACCGGAGAGCACAAAGTCTCCGATGCACCATTCCTCGACGCCACGCGCCTCGAGAACCCGTTCGTCCACGCCCTCGAAGCGGCCGCAAATGAATGTCGCTCCCGATTTCCCGGCCAGTCGGCCGATCATCTCCTGCGTCACCCGCTTGCCGCGCGCCGACAAATAGATCAATGGCCAGGCAGCGCTTTCAGGCCGCGCTTCACGCGCGCCATCGATCGCTGCGGCCAGGATATCCGGGCGCATGACCATTCCAGGTCCGCCGCCCGCGGGCGTGTCGTCTACGACGCGGTGTTTATCGCGCGCAAAGTCGCGAATGTCCACCGATTCCAGCGCCCAAATACCCTTCGAAAGCGCAGTTCCGGCGAGAGAGTGCCCGAGCGGCCCCGGGAACATTGCCGGAAACAGGGTCAGAACTTGCGCGGTCCAGACGGGCGCGGCGACGCCTTGTCCTGCCGTGTCTTGCTCAACCCTGCCCTTCGCCTTCACCATCTCCATGCTCTTCGTCAAACACACCGGCCGGCGGATCCGCCACCAACCGGCCCTTTTCGAGATCCACCACGGGCACGGATTCCCGTGTGAAGCTCATCAGAACCGTCGATCCGCCATCCTCGGGAGCGATCTCCAGAATGTCGCCGCCACCGTAATTCTGGACCGCTCTCACCGTGCCGAGCTTCCGCCCGGTTTGGTCCTCCACCACAAGGCCGATAAGGTCCGCGTGGTAGTACTCGTCTTCGACCGGCTCCGGCAGGGCCTCGCGCTCGACTTCGAGCTCCAGCCCCTTGAGCGCCTCCGCCATGGTCCGGTCGGTGACCCCCGCGATCCGGGCGATCACGCCGTCCTTGACGAGCCGCACCACCTTGACCTTCAGCTCCCGGCCGCCCGGAACCGCCGTCACCGCGCCGTAGGATCCGATATCCTCCGGCTGTTCGGTGTAGGGCCGGATCCGGACCTCTCCCTTGAGACCGTGAGCCCCGGATATCCGCCCCAGAACAACTTTGCGTCGTTCGGCGTTCATCGCGGGACCAACGGCATGGAGCGGACCGTCAAGCCGACCGGCTTACGATGCCGCGCTCTCCTCGGCCGGGGCTTCCTCGGCCGGTGCTTCTTCGGCGGGCGCCGCGGCGGCAGCCGCTTCAGCCTCTTCCTTCGCCTTCCGGGCTTCTTCCTGAGCCGCCAGACGCTCCTGCGCCTTCGCCTTGGGCTTCGACTTCTCCGGATTGTTGCGGACCTCGCGCTTGAAGAGATCCGCCGCGTCCAGGATGCGCGCCACGCGATCCGAGGGCAGTGCGCCCGACTGCAGCCAATGCGTCACGCGATCGACCTTAAGCCGCACGCGCTCGGCATGGTCCTTCGGCAGCAACGGATTGAAGTTGCCGACCTTCTCGATATAGCGGCCATCGCGCGCGGCCCGCGAGTCCGCGACGACGACATGATAGTAGGGACGCTTCTTCGCACCGGCACGGGCCAGTCTAATTCTCAAAGCCATGAACAGTCCTTCTCCAGATAAGTGGTCTTGTCTCGTTCGATTTCCATAGGGCCTCCGACGAGGCCCAACCGTCTCAGTTAAAACCCATCAGTCCCGGGGGCATGCGGCCGGATTTCCCCATCTTGCCCATCTTCTTCATCATCAAGCCCATCTGCTTTTGCATCTTGATGACCTTGTTCACCTCGGGGACCGAGGTGCCGGAGCCATCGGCGATGCGGCGGCGGCGGGACGCATTCAAAAGCTTGGCGTTACGGCGCTCCTTCGGCGTCATCGAATTGATGATCGCTTCCTGGCGCGAGAGCATTTTGTCGTCGATATTGGCGTTGGCCAGCTGGCTCTTGATCTTGCCGACGCCGGGCAACATGCCGAGCACGCCCTGCATGCCGCCGAGCTTGCGCATCTGGCGGAGCTGGCTGCCGAGATCCTCGAAATCGAACTCGCCCTTTTTCATCTTGCGGGCGATCTTCTCGGCTTCCTCGGCGTCGATCGTCTCGGCCGCCTTCTCGACAAGGCTCACCACGTCGCCCATGCCGAGGATGCGCGAGGCGATCCGCGTGGGGTGGAAGTCCTCGAGCTTGTCGAGCGCTTCACCCGTACCCATCAATTTGATCGGGCAACCGGTGACCGCGCGCATGGACAGCGCCGCACCGCCGCGCCCGTCACCATCGATACGGGTCAGCGCGATGCCGGTGAGGCCGACACGTTCGTTGAAGCGCTTGGCGGTGTTGACCGCGTCCTGGCCGGTGAGCGAGTCCGCCACCAGCATGATTTCCGTGGGCCGCACGGCGTCGCGCACGGCAACCAGCTCGGCCATCAGGGCTTCATCGATCGAGAGCCGGCCCGCGGTATCGAGCAGCACGACATCGACGCCCTGCAGCCGCGCCGCCTGCATCGCCCGGTTGGCGATATCGACCGGCATCTGGCCAGGAATGATCGGCAGCGTGGCGACCTGCGCCTGCTCGCCGAGAACCTTCAACTGCTCCTGCGCGGCCGGACGGCGGACGTCCAGCGACGCCATCAGGACCTTCTTCTTGTCCTTGTTCTTCAGGCGCAGCGCGAGCTTGGCGGTGGTCGTCGTCTTACCGGAGCCCTGCAAGCCGACCATCATGACCGGCACCGGGGCCGGCGCGTTCAGATTGATCTCGCTCGCCTCGGACCCCAGCGTCTCGACGAGGTGGTCATTGACGATCTTGACCACCATCTGGCCCGGCGTGACGCTGCGCAGGACCTCGCCACCGAGCGCCCGTTTCTTGACCTCGGCAACGAAATCCTTGACCACCGGCAGCGCGACATCGGCCTCCAGAAGCGCGACGCGGACGTCGCGCATGGCGGCGTCGATATCGGCTTCTTTAAGAACCGCGCGCTTCTTGAGGCGTTCGAAAACGTCGCCCAGGCGCCCTGTCAGCGTGTCAAACACGGGTCGATCTCAGTTCCAAATCAAGGACTTGGTTCAGACAAACGCCAAAGGCACCAGTGGGCGAACCTTCGCTGACTGGTGGGTACCCTCGGGCACGAATCTGGCCAAGAGCTATAAGAGCGGGCGGAAGCTAAGCGCAAAGCCCCGCGGAGTCAACTGGTTGGCCGGCCTGCCTATTTATCGCCGCGGCTCGCGAACCACTTCGCGAATTCAACCGGGAACGGGAACACAATGGTCGAATTCTTCTCGCCCGCGATCGAATTCAGGGAGCCGAGATAGCGGAGCTGCATGGCGCCGGAGTTCTGGCCCATGATTTCGGCCGCTTCGTAAAGCTTCTGGGCGGCCTGATACTCGCCATCCGCCGTGATGACCTTGGCGCGCCGCTCACGCTCGGCCTCGGCCTGCTTGGCAATCGCGCGGATCATGCTTTCGTTGATATCGACCTGCTTGATCTCGACGATCGTCACCTTGATGCCCCAGGCATCGGTCTGCTGATCGAGAATTTCCTGAATGTCGCGATTGAGCTTGTCGCGCTCGGAGAGCATCTCGTCGAGATCGTGCTTGCCGAGAACCGACCGCAACGTGGTCTGTGAGAGCTGGCTCGTGGCCTGCATGAAGTTTTCGACCTGAATTACGGCCTTTTCCGGATTCATCACCCGGAAATAGACAACCGCGTTGACCGCCACCGAGACATTGTCCTTCGAGATGACGTCCTGGGTCGGCACGTCGAGCGTGAATACGCGCAGATCGACCCGCACCATCTGCTGGAGGAAGGGCACCAGAATGATGAGTCCCGGCCCCTTGACGCCGGTGAACCGGCCGAGGGTGAACATCACGGCGCGCTGGTATTCGCGCATGACCTTGATCGAATAGAACAGGAAAATGACCACCACGATGGCGATCGGAGTCAGGAACGGTAAGCTCAACATGATATCGGCCTTCCCTTTGGTTTGCGGGGCCCGTTGGTTTGCCAGACCCTGACAGGTATGAATTTCATGGTTTCGGAGCGTCGCCCGGCGCGACCCGAAGCGTCAGGCCGTCCAGCGCGACGACGTGGATAGGTTGCCGGGGGGCGAGCGGCTGATCGCTGACCGCTCGCCAGCGTTCGCCGTGCACGAAGACGGTGCCGCCTTCCGCGCCCCATAGCTCTACCTTGCCGGCAGCGCCGACCATCTCCTCCTCGCCGGTCACGGCCCTTCGCCGCAGGGCACGGATGCCGATGGGCACCACCATTATCAGGAAGAGCGCGCTCGCCACGGCGAAACCGCCGATCACGGGCCAGGCGATCTGAAAGCCGGGCGCGTCGGTATCGATCAGCACCCCGGAGCCAATGACAAGGGACACGATGCCTCCTATTCCGAGCACGCCGAATGACGGCGCAAAGGCCTCCGCCACCATCAGACCCATGCCGAGGACGATCAGGGCAAGGCCCGCATAGTTTATCGGCAGGAAGTTCAGGGCGTAGAGCCCGATGATGAGCGCGATCGCGCCGATCGTTCCGGGCAGGACCGAGCCCGGATTGAGCAGTTCGAAGAAGATGCCGTAGCCGCCGATGGCGAGCAGCAGCAGCGCAATATTGGGATTGGTGATGGTAGCGAGAAGCTGGGTGCGCCAGTCGGGCTCCACGGTCTCTGTTGACAAGGCCCTTGGTGTGGAGCGTGACCTCGCGGCCGTCGACCTTGACCGTGCGGCCATCTACCTTGGCAAGGAGATCATCGACATTGTCCGCCATCAGATTGATGACATTCTTCTCGAGCGCGGCGGACGCCGGCAGGCTGGCCGCGTCGCGCACGGCGGCCTCGGCCCAGTCCGCGTTACGGCCGCGCAGTTCGGCCAGCGAGCGGATATAGGCGATTGCGTCGTTGAGAGTCTTGCGTTCCTCGGCCGTCGAGGGCTGGGGCGCGGCCTGCTTTTCGTTCCCCTTTCCGGCTTTCTCGTCGCCTGTGCGCCGAGCGTCGGCTGTTTTTCGTCTCCGCCGCCGAGCCCCGGCACGATGCCGCCCCCGCCGAGCTGGATCGGCGTCGCGGCGCCGAGATTGGTTCCGGGCGCCATGGCGGCAAGCTGACAGGCATAGAGGATATAGGTGCCCGCGCTCGCGGCACGGGACCCGCTGGGCGCGACATAGCCGATCACCGGGACCGGCGACGCGAGGATCGCATGAATGATCTCGCGCATCGAGGTATCGAGCCCGCCCGGCGTATCCATGCGCAACACCACGATAGGGGCGTCTTCCGCCGCCGCCTTCTCCAGGCCGCGCCGGATATAGCTCGCGCTTGCCGGTCCGACGACGCCGTCCAGCGTGAGCACGACGGCCGGTTGCCCGGCCGGCTGTTGCGGCTGGGCTCCGGCGATATGCAGCGCGAGGCCGAGCAGGATAAGCGTGACGAAAAAGAGCAGACCGCCGCCCGAACCGATGCGCGCCAAACGGGCAAGTCGCAAAGTCATGGACATAATATAAGGCCTACAGTCCCATCTTGCACGTAACCTCGCTATCAAATGGACGAGATGGGGGGGAGATGCCTTGGCGTCCGGGAACCACAACGCTAGTCTTCGTGACGCACGACAAGGGGGCCACATGGCGGACGACACGATTTCCTCGAAAGACGACGACACGCTCGGCTACTACGCCGAGAACGCGGTGAAATATGCCGCCGATTCCGTCAGGCTGCCGCCATCTCCGAAGATGGACTATTTCCAGCAGCATTTGCCGCCGCATCCCCGCGTTCTGGAGCTGGGCTGCGGCGCGGGCCGTGACACTGCGGACATGATCAAACGCGGCTTCGACGTGTTCCCGACCGACGGATCGCCGGAGATGGCGCGCGAGGCTGAGGCGCGGCTCGGCCGGCCGGTCAAGGTGATGCTGTTCGAGGAACTCGACGAACGGGAAGCCTTTGACGGCGTTTGGGCCCACGCGGCCCTGCTTCACGCGCCTCGCGACGCGCTGCCGGGCGTCATCCGGCGCATCCATGCGGCCCTTCGTCCCGGCGGCCTGCTCTATGCGAGCTTCAAGGCCGGCGACGGCGGTCACCGCGATGTGTTCGGCCGCTACTACAATTACCCGTCGAGAGACGTGATGATGGACCTGTTCCAGGCGAATGGACGCTGGCGCGACATCATCATCACCGTTCAGCCGGGCGGTTCCTACGAAGGCGGACAGATCGACTGGCTGCACTGCTTCGTGACGAAGGATTAGGACGCGCCGCCTCCAAGACATTGCTTGAGTCCGGCCCAACCGACTTCATAGACCTCGCCGAAGGAATCGATGCGCGGCAGACCCGCGATGGCGCGCACGGGATTGACGCGCCGGTATTGGCCGTCGCGCTTTTCGGCCACGTCGAAGGCGAAACCGAAGGCCGGCGGCACGCCGATCCGAAGATCGGTGATCGTGAGCCGGTCGTCCCGGGTGCCGAATCCATAGTAGCCGCCGGTAAACCATTCGAGGCGCGTGACGGACGGCGACAACTGAACGCCGTCCGGCGGTTCGGCCACGCGCTCGTAATGCCCGATATCCGTGACCGGGCAGGTCGGGACCAGGCTGGTGACCCCGGTCACGTAATGGCCGTCCTCGAGCCCGAGCACCTGCCAGTAGAGAATCGTCAACGGCCCGGGCTGGACGAAGATCCTCGACCGCGCAAAAGCCGGGTTGTCCGCCGCCCGCGCCCGCACGCTGAAATGCCCCGCGATACCGGCGGCGAGATAGATCATCGCCGCGGTGAAGAACGCGCGATGAAGCCGCACGCCCTTGTCAGGCCGCTTGCGCCGGAAGACGAGCATCAGCACCCCCGCCAGAAGCAGAAGCGTGAACAGGGGATCGATGATGAAGATCGAGGCCAGCGCCACCGGCGGACCGGCGTTCAGCGGCCAGAACAGCTGCGTTCCATAGGTCGTCAGCGAATCGAGCAGCGCATGCGTGACGAGACAGAGCCAGACCATCACGAGGAACCGCAGACGGCACTCGCGCGCGGCCGGGACGAAATAACCCGCCGCGAGGGCGACCACCGGCGCCGCCACCGTTTCCACGAGCAGGGAATGGGTGAAGCCGCGATGATAGGTCATCACGTCGATGATGTTGGCGTGGGGAATGAAGACGTCGATATCGGGCAGATTGGCGATGAGCGCCCCGGCCACCAGCGCGCGGGCGCCGCCGCGCCGCCCCATCGCGATGCTGGCGATACTGGTGCCGATCAGGGTGTGGGTGAGATTGTCCATAAGCCAACGGGACGGGCCTTTGACGACCCGTCCCGCCTCGAAGCCTCAATGCCGGACGCTATTTATCCGACGTTTCCTGATATTGGTCGAAGGTCGCCGGAATACCTTCATTCGTATCCGGCAGACAATGGACCTCCAGGAAATCGACCTTGTGTTCGCGCCGGTAATTCTTGGTGCTTTTCCACTCGCCTTCCCAGTTCACCGGATCGGTCATGGTATAGTCGATCTGCAGTCCCTCGCCCTTGTTGGTCAGATGGATGCGCTCGACGATCTTGAACTGGTCGCTCATCGGAATGCTGGCGTCGATGAAATGGTTCTTGGTCTCGAAATTCCGGGACTCGACCACCAGCGTGTCGCCGTCCCAATGGCCGATCGACTGGCCGTTATAGCTCGGCACATAGAGATCGGGATCGGTGAAACCCCGGCCATCCATGAAGATCCAACGGATCTGATTCTCGAAATTGCTGACCATCACGATGGCGGTCGGCAACTGGATCATGTTGATCGGCCAGACGCGGGTCATCATGACCGGCATACCCGGAGGCCAACAATGACCGATCTTGTCGTTGAAGGATTTGCCTTCCTTCCGCGCCGCCATGGCCTCGTCGTAAAGCTTCTGCGCGGCGGGCTTGAATTTCGGCAAGGGCAGGAATTGCCACTGGCCGGAGATCATCCACGTGCCGGTGAGATCGAACGGCGCTTTCGGGCGCGGCTTGTCCAGATTGTCCTTCGCGAGCGAACCAAGCTGGCCGTCCGGATTGTCCCACCAGCCGGTGGTATCGATCGGCGCCGCCCCGGCGGTCAGCGTCCCGAGGCCGAGGCCTATCACGGCCCCTGCCGCAAGGATCGCGTTTCGTATAGCCATCAACACTGTCCCCCATCTTGACGGTTACATCGTTTCGGGCACCCTGTGCTACGGGTGACCTTTCGTTTGGTGCAGGCCCGGTGCGTCACGACCCGCCCTCCGGATCAACCCGGCAAATTTCGGACATGAGCATAGTACGACCGCTTGCCGAGGAGAAGGAAAACCGGTCGGAATCCACGCCAAAAATGTTGATTTATCACCTTCCCGAGCCCCGACTCGCTCCTCTCACCCGAGTCACTGACCGATGTTGCGCTTGACCCCCTATTTCCTGCCGCCCCTGATGCTGATCGCCTCGAACGTATTCATGACATTCGCCTGGTACGGACACCTGAAATTCAAGTCGACGCCGCTCTACGCCGCCGTGCTGGTGAGCTGGGGCATCGCCTTTTTCGAATATTGGATGGCGGTCCCGGCGAACCGCCTCGGCAGCGCGGTCTATTCCGCGCCGCAACTCAAGACGATCCAGGAATGCGTGACGCTATGCGTCTTCGCGATCTTCTCGGCCACCTATCTGAAGGAGCCCCTGACGCTCAGCCAGTTCGCCGGCTTCGCCCTCATCGCCTGCGGCGCAGGGCTGGTGTTCTACAAGCCTTGACGCGCGTCAGAGATCGAAAAGCTTCAGCGCGTTGCCGCTCCGCACGGCGTCTCTCTGCGCGGCCGGAAGAGCATCGACGCGCTTCAGGTTGCCCGGCATGTCGCCGATCCTGAACGGATAGTCCGAGCCGTACATCACCTTGTCGACGCCCACCCGCTTGATCAGGAAGTCGAGCGTCTCCTGGTCGTAGACGATCGAATCGAACCAGAGGCGCGGCATATAGCTGCTCGGCGCGTCCTTCGCCTTGTATTCGGGCGGGATGGCCCGATCCCAGATCTGATCCATCCGGGCCGAGAGATAAGGCAGGTAACCGCCGCCGTGGCACGCGATCATCTTCAGCTTCGGAAACTCGTCCATGAAGCCGGAATTGATCATCCTGTCGAAGCATAGCGTGGTGTCGGTGATGAAGCCGATCGAGTTGAAGAGTCCCCACGGCTCCTGTCCGATATAATCGACATAGGACGTCGTCGGGTGGATGAACACCGGCAGGCCCATCGCCTCGATCTCGCGCCAGATCGGCTTATACGGATCGTCGGTCAGATTCGTCCCGAGGATATTGGAAAGCATGCAGACGCCGATGGCGCCGTTCTTCTTGGCGCGCTTCAGCTCGGCGACCGCATCATCGGCATATTGCCAGGGAAGCGAGGCCATCCAGCGGATGCGGCCGTCATGCTTCTGCTCCGCCGCCCGGAAGTCGTCGTTGATGGCGCGCGCCGCCGCGGCACTTTGCTTCTGCGTGCCCCAATAGACGTTGGGCGCGGTGAGGCTGATCAGCGCGATATCGACGCCCGCCGCATCCATGTCCTTGATGCGGAGATCGAAGTCGAGCATCGGCCGGACGATGCGGCCGACCGACCGGCCCCGGTAAATCAACGACCCGTCGTCATCACCCTTGCCAAGCCGGAAGGTTGGATCGTTGCTGGCATCGACCACGTCCATCCAGCCGCGCGAGAACATATGGGTGTGGACGTCGATCACCTTGGCGGTCGACTTGGCCTGCGCCCGCGCGGAACCGCTGGACATCGCGGCAACCGCGCCGACGGCGCCGGCTGCGCCGATCAACGTTCTCCGATCGATGGAGGTCAAAGCGTTACTCCTTACTGCCCGGCGCTTATTTCAGCGTGCCGGCCGCGGCGCCGAGATCCTTGGTCTGCGTGCCCGCCAACGTCTCGTGAGCGCGGGAGATCAGATAGGCGCGGATCGCGTCCACATCATCCTTGCTCAGATTCTTGAAGGCGAGCATGCCATTGTCCTGCAACACGCCGTCCATGACGATG
Organism: uncultured Alphaproteobacteria bacterium; assembly: GCA_963822835.1. Taxonomy (GTDB): domain Bacteria; phylum Pseudomonadota; class Alphaproteobacteria; order CAVTAV01; family CAVTAV01; genus CAVTAV01. The sequence goes on from CAWGIZ010000011.1 coordinate 62,117, forward strand.
TCATAGAAGGTGTCGCTCGAGAGATGCGGCGTGTAGCGCAGATCCGGCAGGATGCCGGCGATCGCGTTCATGCCGTGACAACCCGCGCAGTTCGCTCCGAAGAGCCCCGCACCCTTGGCCACCGTTTGCGGCGAGGCCGTCAGCGGCGGCGGATTCAGCTCGCGGTCGATTGGCGGCGCGGGGGGCAGCGTTACCTTGCCGCCAACCTTGAACGCGACAATGCGGCTGATGTTCTGCTTGGGGCCGGAATTCAGGAGCTCCGCTCCCGACACCAGCGCGCTGGCGCCACCGAGGCCGACCGAGACGGCGATATACTGCTCTCCGTCGACCGTATAGCTGACCGGTCCGGCCATGGCCGCCGATTGCAGATCGGTCTTCCACAGCTCCTTGCCGGTATCGGCGGTGTAAGCGAAGAATTCGCCGTTCACGTCGCCCTCGAACACGAGATTGCCCGCCGTCGTCAGGGTGCCGCCATTCGACGGGCCGGGACGATCGACGCGCCAGACCTCCTTCTGATTGACGGGATCCCACGCGACCAGGAAACCGCTCCACGGCTTCGGCTTCGGCAAGCCTGCGGATTCCTGCGGGCCGAGGCCGGCGCCCTTCTGGGCCTTCGCCTCGGACGGGCTAGGACGGAAAATCCAGGGGGTATCCTGTGCCGGGAAATAGACGAGGCCCGTCTTGGGATTGAACGACATTGGCATCCAGTTATGGCCGCCGGCCGGACCCGGGTTCTGGAGTTCGGGCTTGCCGGTATCCATGTAGAAGGCCGCCGGATTCATGATCGGCGAACCATCGGGATTAAAGCCCGTCGCCCAGGTGATGGGGATGAACGGCTTGGCCGAGATGAACTTGCCGGTCTCGCGGTCGATGACATAGAAGACGCCGTTTTTCGGCGCCTGCATCAACACCTTGCGAAGTTTCCCGTCGATGGTGAGATCGGCAAGGATCATCTGCTGGGTGTTGTCGTAGTCCCAGCTGTCTCCCGGCGTCGCCTGATAGTGCCAGACATATTCGCCGGTCTCGGGCCGGACCGCGATGATCGAGCCGAGGAACAGGTTGGTGCCGCCGCCGGGGCTGCGGACGCTGCGGTCGAACGGGCCGCCATTGCCGCCGGGGATATAGAGCAGATCCAGCTCCGGATCATAGGCGAAGCCATCCCAGGAGTTGCCGCCACCGCCACTATGCTTCCACCATTCGTCGCCCCAGGTCTTGGCGGCCATTTCCATGGCCTTGTTACCCTTCTCCTTGGAGGGGTCTGTCGGGACGATATAGAAGCGCCAGACCATCTTGCCGGTCTCGGCGTCATAGGCCGACACGTAACCGCGGGTGTTCTCCTCGGCACCGGCATTGCCGATGATGACGTTGCCTTTGACGATGCGCGGCGCGCCCGTGATCGTATAGGGCTCGTCCACGGGGGTCGTCTGGGTTTCCCACACTTGCTTTCCGGTCTTCGCGTCGATCGCGATCAGGCGCCCGTCGAGCGCACCGAGATAGACTTTGCCCTTCCAGACCGCGACGCCGCGATTGACCGCGTCGCAGCAGGCGTCGCGCATGGATTCCAGCCGGATCTTCGGATCGTATTTCCAAAGCACCTCACCGGTCTTGGCGTTGATCGCCATAACCTTGCTGAAGGCGGTGCTCTCATACATCACGCCGTCGACCACGATCGGTGTGGCTTCCTGACCGCGCTTCACATCGATATCGACATACCAGGCGAGACCAAGTTGACCGACATTGCCGTCATTTATCTGGGTCAGGGGAGAAAAACGCTGCTCGGTATAGGTCCGGCCGGTCGTCATCCAGTTGCCGGGCTCGGAGTCCGCATTGATGATGCGCGCGCCGTCGACAGCCTCCACGCCGGTTCCTGCCGTGAACTTCGCGGGCGCCGCGGGCTTTTCGGTCTCGGCCGAGCCATTCGAAGCGTTCTGGCCGCAACCGCTGGCCAGAAGGGCGACGCCCAAGGCGGCGCTCAATGCGAACGGCCTCACAACGCCAAGATGCGATATCGATTTGATAATCACGACACGTCCCCCGGAGAATAATGACTGCTATGACTGTAGTGCCGGCCTGGGTGCGAATGCGGCCGCGTGGATAATAGCCCAATAGCTCTGCATATCAAACGTCGGCTGCTTCCGTCGAACCCGCATCGCGAGCGACGGCCCGGCGGCCCGGATGGGCGCTGACTTCCGAACCCGCATCGGACGGCAGGAAAATGAAGAACAGGATCGATACGAGCGCGAACAAGGCATTGAAAATGAAAGCGAACGCGACATCGCCCCGGCTGACATCGGCTTCACCCCGGATACTCGTGGCGAGATGAAGCACCAATGCTGCAATGCCGACGCCCAAACTCATCCAGATTTGCTGGGCGAGGCTCGCAAGACCGCTCGCCCGGCTCATCAGGGTCGACGAGATATCCGCATAGGCCATCGCGTTCATGCTAGTCATCTGCAGCGAGCGGAAGAAGCCGGATACCAGCAGAATCCCCATGATGACGAGATGCGGCGTCGACGCCGTGAAGAGCGCCGGCAGGGCGAGGCTCACCGCCGTGATGAAGCAGTTCCAGGCCAGCACGTGTCGGAAGCCGAACATCCTCAGAATCGGCGCCGCCGTGAATTTCATGGTGAGCGCGCCCGCCGCGCCGATAAAGGTGATCGATCCCGCCTCGAACGGGCTGAGCCCGAAAACGACCTGCAGCAGGATCGCCATCAGGAAGGGCGTGGCGCCGAGCGTGAGGCGGATCATGCCGCCGCCAATGGTCGCGGCGCGATAGGTCGGGATCGCCAGAACCGAGAGATCGACAATGGGATATTTCGTGCGCCGCGCGTGCCAGACGAACACAGCGAGCAGCACCAGGCTTCCGGCCAGCATTCCGAGCACAACGGGAAAGGGCAGGATGCTGCGTCCCAGCAGCTCGAAACAGAATACCAGCACCGCAAATCCGACACCGGAGAGGATGAAGCCGATCCAGTCGAGCGGCCTCGCCTCGTCGGGCGCTACATTCGGGATATACCGCGTCACGAGGATCACGCCGGCGATTCCGATCGGCACATTGATGAAGAAGATCCATTGCCAGTTCAGGTAGGTGACGATGAAGCCGCCGACCGGCGGCCCAAGAATCGGCCCCAGCAGGCCCGGTATCGTCAAATAGGACATGGCGTCGATGAGCTTGGCCTTCGAGACCGACTTCAGCACGACGACCCGGCCGACCGGCATCATCATCGAGCCGCCGACACCTTGCAGTACGCGGGCCAGAACGAGTTCGAGCAGCGTGCTGGACATGCCGCAGAGAATCGAGCCGATGACGAAAACCACGATGGCGAGCCGGAACACCTGCTTGGCGCCGAAACGGTCGGAAACCCAGCCGCTGACCGGGATGAAGACGGCCAGGCTCAGCAGATAGGAGGTGATCGCGAGATTGAGGCTGACCGGGTTCTGGTGCATGTCCCGCGCGATCGCCGGCAACGCGGTCGTGATGACCGTCGTGTCCAGCATCTGCATGAACAGCGCGCCCCCGACGATCAGCGGCACTACGAGGCTTTTCGTCTGGTCGTCCATGTTATCGGGATCGGACGGGCGGGGCGGCATCTCGCGCTTGTCTCTTCTCGGTTTAATCGATCCGTGCGCGCAACATGGAGCCGCACCGGCCTCTTGTCCAGTGCCAGGGTGTCCGGTGGACGTCGGGGCATGGCAGCCCTACAATCCACCGACTGTTGACTTCGAGCGCGTTTCCAAGATCCCGGGGGAAACTGAAATGGCGACTTTCGTCGTGGCGCACGGCGCCTGGTCCGCAGGATGGGCATGGAAGAAGATGCACCCGCTGATGGCGGCGGCGGGTCATGAATTATTCACGCCGACCTATACCGGCATCGGCGAGCGCGAACACCTCGCGAACCCGAAAGTCGATCTGGTCACCCATATCACCGACATCGTCAACGTGCTCCGCTTCGAGGATCTGACCGACGTCATCCTCGTCGGGCACAGCTACGGCGGTATGGTAGCGACAGGCATCGCCGACCGGGCGCATGACCGCATCCGGAAACTCGTCTATCTCGATGCTTTCGTGCCCGAGGAAGGCCAGTCGCTGCTCGATCTCGCCGGTCAGGGCATTCGCCACCGGGACCAGGCGATCGACGGCTGGAAGGTGGCCCCCAATCCTCTTCCCCCCGATACGCCGGAAGAGGACGTCATGTGGGCCATGGCGCGCCGGGTTTATCAGCCGCTCGCAACGCTGGAACAGCCTCTGGAGTTGGTCAACGGGCCGCTAAGCCTGCCACGGCGATATATTCTTTGCACGCGGAGCGATGCCTTCCGGCGCTTCGCGGACAAGGCACGGGCCGCGGAATGGCCGGTCTACGAGCTGGATGCAAGCCACAACCCGCACATCACCTGTCCCGAGGAACTCGCCGCCCTGCTGAACCGGATCGCGGAGGGCCATTGACGGTCCCGGATGAGATCAAGCGTCACGCGTCCGGCGGATTTTTCGGATGCGGCCAGCCGGCCGTCAGACGGCCGATCAGAACGCCGGCGATCAGCACGACCACGATCAGGGCGATGCGGCGGGTCTGGAACGACCAGAGCAGGAAATTGACCTGCAGCACTTCGGCGTTCTGGACCATGAAGATCAAGAGCAGCGCACCAATGACGATGATCGTCACGCCTTTTGGAGTGAGCACGGCGGCCTCCCTTTTCCTCATTCGTCACACGACGGACTGGTTCATGAGCGTGATTTATAGGGCCATCGGATTCACTACCGTTTGAGCCCGGTCAATTAGACGTTACGCTTTGGCGTCCATAAATATGAGGCCGGATCGGGATCTGGGCGGACGCAGGCATGGAAAGGCGCGCATGACGCGAAGCGCACGACATAAGGCGAGCAAGGACCGTATCCGGGAGCTCTATGAGGGCCGCAGCAAGGAGGCGCACCGGTTCCGCTATATGCTGATCGTCTTCGATCTCTCGACGATCACCTTTCTGATCACGTCATCCTTTTTCAAGCCGTCGCTGATTACCGAAACCATCGATTTTCTGATCGGCATCGGCATCCTGCTGGATCTCAGCGCGCGTCTATGGATCAGCCGCCATCGCTGGCACGACCTGTTCCATCCCGCGGGCGTCGCCGACGTTATCGTCATCGGATCGCTTCTGGCGCCGGTCGTGGGCGAGGGCCTTGCTTTTCTGCGCGCGGTCCGGACGCTCCGATTGCTGCGGTCCTATCAACTCTTGATCCGGCTCCGGGGCGATTTCTCCTTCTTCAAGCGCAACGAACTCACGATCTTCAGCGCGATCAACCTGCTGATCTTCATCTTCGTCATGACAGCGCTCGTGTTCGAAACCCAGCATCGCGGGAACCCGGCCATCGCGAACTATGCCGACGCGCTCTATTTCACGGTCACAACCCTGACCACGACAGGCTTCGGCGACATCACACTGCCCGGAACCAGCGGCCGGATCCTCTCCGTCGTCATCATGATCTTCGGCGTCTCGCTGTTCCTGCGCCTGATCCAGGTGCTTTTCCGGGGCTCGAAAGTGAACGTCGAGTGTCCGGACTGCGGGCTCCACCTGCACGATTCCGACGCCATCCACTGCAAGCATTGCGGCCGGGTGCTGCACATCGATACCGAGGGGGTGACCTAGCTCGCTCCTGTATGGACATCATCCCCGCGAAAGCGGAGATCTAAAATCGGCGGTCGAGCCGGGCTTCCCACGTTTGCGGGAATTACGCTGATGAGAATTGCCCCACAAACGAAAAGGGCCGGGAGACAACTCCCGGCCCTTCGTATCTTCAGAAGATCGCAGCGCTAGATGCTGTAGCCCTCTTTCGAGATCGGCAGCGTGCGGATCCGGTTGCCCGTCGCCGCGAAGATCGCGTTGCAGACCGCCGGGGCGAGAGGCGGAAGACCCGGCTCGCCGGCGCCCGTCGGGCTGTATTCCGTCTCGAGGAACATCACCTCGACCTCAGGAGCGTGCTCGATACGCAGGATCGGATAGGAATCGAAATTGTGCTGTTCGATCCTGCCCTTCTCCATGGTGATCTCGAGATCCATCATGGTGCTCAGACCATCGATCACGGCGCCCTCGAACTGGTTCTCGGCCGAGCTCGGATTGAGCACCGGACCGATATCCGCGGCGACCCAGACCTTGTGGACCGTCACCTTCTTGTTCCCATCCACGCTGACCTCCGCCGCTTCGGCGATATGGCCCATATGGCTGTAGAAGAAGGCGATACCCAGTCCACGGCCCTTCGGCATTTCGCGACCCCAGCCGGCGGCCTTGGCCGCGGCCTTGATCACATCCGCCGCGCGGCCGGTGTGAAGCGCGGGAACCATCCCGCCGCCACCACGGGCCGGAGCCATCAGCTGACGGGGCTCGCCCATCATCTCGATCAGGAATTCGAGGTGATCGCGTCCCGCCGCCACGGCCATTTCATGGGCGAAGCTCTGCTCGACCCAGGCATAGGTGTTGGAGCCAGGAGCGCGCATCGGTCCCGTCGGCGTACCGGACTGCATGAGCGACAGGGACGCCCGGTAGTTGTCGAGCATGTCCTTCGGGAAGTTCAGGGCATTGAGGCCACCGGCGCTGACCGGATTCTTGCCGTCCGGCGTCATGGTGACGACGTGAATGTCCCATGCCGTCGGCTTGCCCTTGTCGTCCACGCCGCCCTTCAGCTTCATGAAGCCGCCCGGACGGAAATAATCGTGGGCGAAGTCGTCCTCGCGGACCCATTGCAGCTTCACCGGCGCACCGACCTGCTTCGAGATCAGGGCCGCTTCGCGCATGTAGTCGTTTTCGAGACGGCGCCCGAAGCCACCACCGCCACGGCGCTGGTTGATGATGATGTTCTCGGGTGCGACACCGAGCAGCTTCGCGAGACCGGGAGCCGCATTGCCGGGCGTCTGGGTCGGCGCCCAGAATTCGACCGTATCGCCCTTGTAATGGGCCGTGCAGTTATGCGGCTCGAGATGGGCGTGGGCGATATAGGCGAAGGTGTAGTAGCCCTCCACCGTCGATTTCGCCGACTTCAGGGCATCGGCGACGGCGCCCTTCGCTTCGGTCTCCTTGCCGTCCTGCTTGACCAGATCGGCGGCCTGCTGGACGAAACCGGTCCAGCTGTCCTTCGACGCATTGGTCTCGTCCCACACGATATCGAGCTCGCGCTTGGCGCTGATTGCGGCCCAGGTCGAACTCCGCGACGATCGCGACGCCCGGGAGATAGGTCTCTCCGCCCGGATCGAACGCCATCATCGTGCCGGTTCCGGGCAGGACGAAGGCATCCTTCACGCCAGGAAGCGACTTGATGTGATCGAGATTGGCGCTCTTCACCGTGGCGCCGACGGCCGGCCCCTTGGTGTAGGTCGCATACAGCATGCCGGGCACCACCATATCGATGCCGAACACCGACTGGCCGGTGACGATCTTGTGGTTGTCCACGCCGGTCACACCGGGTGCCGAGCAGCTTCCAGTCCTTCTTGGCCTTGAACTGAAGCGTCTTCGGGTCCGGAACCGGCATCTTGGCCGCCGCTTCCGCGAGTTCCGCATAGCTCGCCTTCTTGCCGGAGGCGGCATGCATCACCATCGCGTCGCCCGTGGTGAGTTCCGACGCCGGAACCTTCCACTGCTTGGCCGCCGCGGCGATCAACATCGCCCGGGCGGTGCCGCCGACGATCCGCATCGGCTCGAAATTGAACGGCGTCGAGAGCGATCCGCCCGCGAACTGGGCGCCGAAGCGCTTGCCATCGGTCGGCGCGTTTTCGACGATCACCTTGGACCAGGGAACATCCAGCTCCTCGGCAATGATCATCGGCAGGCCGTTCTTGATGCCCTGACCGACTTCCGGATTCTTCGAATAGAGCCGGATGGTTCCATCGGGATGAATCTGGACATAGGCGTTGAGATCGACGTCGGCGCTCTTGGCCTTCGCCATTTCCTTGGCGCTGGCCGACTGCATTCCGAGCTTCGGCAACAGCGTGAAGGCGAGCACCAGACCGCCGCCCGTCACGCCCGCCGTCTTGATGAAGCTGCGGCGGCTGACATTCGACGGAGCGAGACCGTGATACGCGTTCATGTCCGCATCGCGCAGCAAAGGCGTCGAGCGGGTCGTTGAACGACTGCGTCTTGCTGAGGTTCTTCATGCCGTGTCTCCGAGTTTAGCGACGCTGGCAGCGGCCGTGTGGATCGCTTTCCGGATGCGCTTGTAGGTCGCGCAACGGCAGATGTTGCCGGACATTGCCGCATCGATATCGGCGTCGGTCGGCTTCGGGGTCTGCTTGAGAAGCGCGGCGGCGCTCATCAGCTGGCCGGCCTGGCAGTAGCCGCATTGCGGAACGTCCAGATCGATCCAGGCCTGCTGCAGCGCGTGAAGCGTGCCATCCGGCGCGGCGAGGCCCTCGACGGTGGTGATTTCCTGGCCTTCGACGTCCGACGCGGCGGTGATGCAGGACCGAACCGGCATGCCGTTCACATGGACGGTACAGGCACCGCACTGTGCGATTCCGCACCCGAATTTGGTACCGACGAGACCGAGACTGTCACGAAGGACCCACAGAAGCGGAGTCGACGGATCGGTAATGTCGACCTCATGCTCCTGGCCGTTGACTTTTAGACGAAGCATTGGCTGATCCAAAATTTGTTGTGGCAAGATGGCTGATTATCACCGAAATCCGGTTGATTTGGCAATCGAAGGGCGGCGCGCTCACGAAACCGTGCAACACCGCAGCCCATGCCAGGCTCCCCCGAGCTTCGGCTCTATACTAGCTCCCTCCTTAATCATGGTATCGATCGTGCCGGAAGGCAAGTCGCCTTGGGTCAGGCGGCCTTAACTTCTGCGCGCGTCGCGCTTGCCCCGGTTCGCGGCCGGAGGGTAAGGTGATCGGCGAGATGTTCCGGGGGGATCACAAGCGATTATGAACGAGACGAACGCGCCGCAGGACGCCGGCGAGGACGACAGCGGTGTCGGCGAGACCCGCCAGCGTTACCAGACGGTTGGCCTGATCCTCGGTCCGATCGCGGCGGCAATCCTTCTCGCCTTGCCGATCCCGGAAGGCCTTTCGATGCAAGGCTGGCGGCTCGCCGCCGTCGCCGCGCTGATGGCGATCTGGTGGGCGACGGAAGCGCTCCCGATCCCGGCGACCGCTTTCCTGCCGGTCATCGCCTTCCCTCTGCTCGGCGTCACGACGGTCGACCATGCGGCCGCGCCCTATATGGACCCGGTGATCTTCCTGCTGCTCGGCGGCTTCATGATCGCGAGGAGCCTGGAACGCTGGAACCTGCACCGTCGTATAGCGCTCAATATCCTGGCGCGGGCGGGGTCGAGCCCGAGCCGGATCATCTTCGGGTTCATGGTCGCGACCGCGCTCCTCTCCATGTGGGTGTCGAATACCGCCACCACGGCTATGATGCTGCCGATCGGCATGTCGGTGATCGCGGTGATCGGCCTCAAGGGCAAGACCGGGCACAATTTCGCCGTGGCGCTGCTGCTTTCCATCGCCTACGCAGCCAGCATCGGCGGGCTCGCGACGCTGGTCGGCACGCCGCCCAACGCCATGCTCGCCGCCTATATGCGGGAGACCTATCACGAGCAGGTGGCCTTCAATCGCTGGCTACTGATCGGTATCCCCGTGGTCGCGGTGATGTTGCCGACGGCCTGGGTGATCCTGACCAAGCTCACCTTTCACTTGCCGAAAGCTTCCGTCGAGAATGCGGAAGCGATGATCGCCGACCAGCTGGCGGCGCTCGGCCCGATCACGCGGCCCGAAAAGCGCACCGCCTTCCTGTTCGCGGTGGTCGCGATCACCTGGTGCCTCCGGCCGCAAATCAACGCGTGGCTCGGCGTAAAGGGCCTGTCGGACGCGGGTATCGCCATGGCCGGCGCGCTGGCCCTGTTCCTGATTCCGTCGGGCGATACCGAGGGACGCGGGCGGACCCTCCTCGACTGGTCCAGTGCCTCCAAGCTCAATTGGGGCGTGATCATTCTGTTCGGCGGCGGGCTGAGCCTGGCCGCAGCGGTTTCGGCCACCGGGCTTGCCGGCTGGCTCGGTCAGGCCCTGGCCGTCCTCACGACCTGGCCGCCGATCCTGCTCGCCGCCGCGATCTGCACGCTCATCATCTTCCTGACCGAGCTCACCAGCAACGCGGCCACCACCGCCGCGATCCTGCCGATTCTCGGCGCGATCGCGACCCAGGGCCATATGGATCCGATGGTCATCGCCGTTCCCGGCGTGTTGGCCGCGACCTGCGCCTTCATGCTGCCGGTCGCCACGCCGCCGAACGCCATGGTGTTCGGCGCGGGCCATATCCGGGTGCCGGAGATGGTAAAGGCCGGTTTCCGGCTGAATATCGCGGGCATCATCGTGATCACCCTGCTCAGCTACATCCTCGTTCCCCTGGTCTTCGGCAAGCACTAGGCGCGTTTACCAAGAGAATCCTTTACCCAGTGGACTTTGGGCCGCCCTCGCCCATATAACGCCTGTCATGAGCAAGCGCGCGCCAGGAAAAGGCCTGCCCTTCGTCAAAATGCAGGGTCTGGGCAATGACTTCGTCATACTCGACGGGCGGAAGAAGCCCCTCGATCTGACGGGCGATGCCGCGCGCGCGATCGCCGACCGTCACCTGGGCGTCGGCTGCGATCAGGTGATCACGATGCAGCCCTCGAAGCGCGCCGACGTGTTCATGCGGATCCAGAACGCCGACGGCAGCGAGGCTGGTGCCTGCGGCAACGTCACGCGCTGCGTCGCCAAGATCCTGATGGGCGAGACCGGCAAGCGCACGCGCGACCATCGAAACGCTGTTCGACGTGCTGAAGGTGAAGGCCTCCAAGGGCGGCGAGGTCGCCGTCGACATGGGCGTGCCCCGGCTCGGCTGGAACGAAATTCCGCTGTCGCGCGAGATGGATACGGCGAAAATGGATTTGAGCGCCACCTTCCGGGACGGCCGCAAGGTGCAGCGGGCCGGTCGGCGTGAATATCGGCAATCCGCACGCCGTCTTCTTCGTGAAGAAGGTGGAGAGCCTCGACATCGCCGAGGTCGGCTACGGCCTCGAACACGACACGCTGTTTCCCGAACGCGCCAATATCAGCTTCGCCGAGGTCACCGGCCCGGCCTCGATCCGGCTGCGGGTCTGGGAGCGCGGCGCGGGCATCACCATGGCCTGCGGCTCCGCCGCCTGCGCGACCATCGTCGCCGCGAAGCGCAAAGGGCTGATCGACGGCCCCGCCGATATCCAGCTCGACGGCGGCGTGCTGCATCTCGACTGGCGCGAGGACGGCCATGTCATCATGACCGGCCCGGCAGAGACCAGCTTTCAGGGCACGCTGGATCTCGCGGCCCTGAGCCGGGGGCGCGCCGCATGACCCGCCTTCGTTTCACTACGGCGCGGTTGTCCGCGTCAATGACGCCGAAGCGGAGCGAAGGCGCATGAGCGGAACACGCGTCATCACCTTCGGCTGCCGGCTGAACGCTTTCGAATCCGAGGTCATGCGCGGCCATGCCGAGACCGCCGGGCTGAACAACGCCATCGTGATCAATACCTGCGCGGTGACTTCGGAAGCCACGCGGCAGGCCCGGCAGGCGATACGGCGGGCGCGGCGCGAGGAGCCCGAAGCCAAGATCATCGTCGCGGGCTGCGCGGCGCAGCTCGAATCCGAGAATTTCGCGGCCATGCCCGAGGTCGATCTCGTGCTCGGCAATGCCGAGAAAATGGAGGCGAAAAGCTATCGCCCCGGCGGCACGGAGAAGATCCGGGTCAACGACATCATGGCCGTCCGCGAGACCGCCGGGCACATGATCGACGGGCTCGACGGCCGAACCCGCGCCTTCGTGCGCATCCAGAACGGCTGCGATCACCGCTGCACCTTCTGCATCATTCCTTACGCGCGCGGCAATTCGCGGAGCGTGCCCTTGGGCGAGGTCGTCGATCAGATCCGGCTGCTCGTGGACGAAGGCTACCGCGAGGTGGTGCTGACCGGCGTCGACATCACCTCCTATGGCGGCGATCTGCCGGGACGCCCTAGCCTCGGGACGCTGTGCCAGCGGATCCTTGCCAAGGTGCCGGACCTGCCGCGCCTGCGCCTCTCCTCGATCGATCCGCCGGAAGTCGACGACGGCGCTGATGGACGTGATCACCGGCGAAGAGCGCTGCATGCCGCATCTGCACCTGAGCCTGCAGGCGGGCGACGACATGATCCTCAAGCGCATGAAACGCCGCCACAGCCGCGACGACGCGATCCGTTTCTGCGAGACCGTCCGCGCCGCGCGGCCCGATATCGCCTTCGGCGCCGATCTCATCGCCGGCTTCCCGACCGAGACCGACGAGATGTTCGAGAACACGCTCAACATCGTGCGCGATTGCGGGCTGACGCACCTCCATGTCTTCCCATATTCCTCACGCCACGGCACGCCCGCCGCACGAATGCCGCAAGTGCCGATGGAGGTGCGCAAGGCGCGCGCCGCACGGCTGCGGCAGGCGGGGAAGGAAGCCTTCAATGCCTTTCTCGACTCCCATGTCGGCGGCATGGCCGAACTTCTGGTCGAGAAGACCGATGCCGAGACCGGCGCGTCGGTCGGCCATACGCGTCATTACGCGCCGATCCGGATGGCCGCCACGCGTGAGCCCGGCACGATCGTGCCGGCCCGAATTCACCGCGTCGAGAACGGCCAGTTGATCGGAGCGGCGGCATAGTGGCCTCGGAGACCACACAGGCCCGCGGGTGGTTCGGGCGGCTCAAGCAAGGCCTGAGCCGCACAACCGGCGCGCTTTCCGGCGGCATAACCGGGCTCTTCACCAAGGCGAAGCTCGATCAGGAAACCATCGACGATCTCGAGGACCTGCTGATACAGGCCGATCTCGGGCTCGACACGGCGAGCCGGATCACCGCCCGCGTCGCCCGTGAGCGCTACGACAAGGCGATCTCGCCCGAAGAGGTCCGCGCGATCATCGCCGACGAGATCACCAAGGTTCTCGCGCCCCTCGCCAAACCCCTGACGCCCGACCCGGCGCACAGGCCGCATGTCATTCTGATGGTCGGCGTGAACGGTACCGGCAAGACCACGACAATCGGCAAGCTCGCCAAGGCCTATAAGACAGAAGGCAAGTCCGTCATGCTGGCGGCGGGCGATACCTTCCGCGCCGCTGCCGTCGAGCAATTGCAGGTCTGGGGCCAGCGCGTCGGCGCCGAGGTCCTGACCACCAAGATCGGCGGCGACCCTGCCGGCCTCGCCTACGATGCCGTGAGCAAGGCCAAGGCCGAGGGCATCGACGTTCTTCTGATCGATACCGCTGGAAGATTGCAGAACAAGGCCCATCTGATGGAGGAGCTCGCGAAGGTAATTCGCGTCATTCGCAAGCTCGAACCCGACGCGCCGCATGACACGGTGCTGGTGCTCGACGCCACGACGGGCCAGAACGCCATGAGCCAGGTCGCGACGTTCGGCGATGTCGCCAGGATCACCGGCCTGATCATGACCAAGCTCGACGGCACGGCGCGCGGCGGCATTCTGGTCGCCTGTGCCGACAAGTTCCGCCTCGCGATCCATGCCATCGGCGTGGGCGAGGGAATCGAGGACCTCCAGCCCTTCGACGCAGTGGGCTTTGCCCGGGCGATTGCCGGGCTGGACGGCGAAAAAACGGCGTCTTAACGCTGTTCCTTAATATGGCCACAAGGCCGGGTATGATAGTGGGCTGACATGAACCCGATTCTAAAACTCGTGCTGGAGCTGGGCCCCTTGGGGGTGTTCTTTTTCAGCAATTACAAATTCGGGATCTTTCCCGCCACCTCGGCCTTCATGATCGCGATGCTGGTTTCGCTCGCGGTTTCCTATGCCGTTTCGCGCAAACTGCCGATCATGCCGCTGGTTACGGCGGTCTTCGTGCTGATCTTCGGCGGGCTGACGCTCTATCTGCACAACGACACCTTCATCAAGCTGAAGCCGACCATGGTGAACGGCTTCTTCGCAGCAACACTGTTTGCCGGCATGTATTTCGACCGCGCGCTGATCCGCCTGCCCTTCGAGGCCGCCCTGCCACCCATGACAGACGAGGGCTGGGCCAAGCTCAACGTTCGCTGGGCGTGGTTCTTCGTCTTCCTCGCGATCCTCAACGAAATCGTCTGGCGAAATTTCAGCACCAATGCGTGGGTGGACTTCAAGGTCTTCGCCCTGACGCCGATCACGCTGGCCTTCTCGCTGGCCCAGCTGCGGCTGATCATGCAGCACCAGATCCCCGAGGCCGAACTCGCAAGGGTGGACGAGGCGGAAGCGAAGGAGTTGGCGGGCTCGTAACGCGAAATCTCTCGGGACGCGTTAATCAGACCAGAATGTCGATGAATTGCCCGAGCGGCTGATTACGCGTGCCGGAATTGCGCGCGGTGGTGTTCGGCACTTCGCGTTGACTGGCGCTCACCCGGCGTCTGGGAGCGTCGCCCGCGTCGCGGGTTTCGAAGCGTGTGTCGGATGACTCGGTAGGGTTGGGCCGGACGGCACGGTCCCTGGAAGACCGGCCGCCCGTATCAACACCGATGTCATTGGCTTGGCTGGAAGTCTGAGTGGCCGAAGCAGGACGGCCACTTCTGGACGGCGCGAGTTGAGAGGCCCTCGCAACGTCCTGAAGGGAAAGTATCGACTGATGTATCAGAGATGATTGAGCAGGTACCTTCATACGCGTCCCAAAAACCGCTTCTTCCTTAGACTTCCGGTACTTGTGGGAACAACTATGCGTCGAAGGTCTTAATCAAAAGTAAATAAAATTTTCGCAGTCCGTTAACCGATTGCCCCTGCGTCGATATTCGCTTCAGGACTTGGAAAGTGCGTTGATCCGGTTCTCGATCTCGGACCGCCTCGGATCATCGTCCTTCATCAGGGCCATCGCCTTGCGATAGGCGTCCGCCGCCTCGGCACGCTCGCCGAGAACGGTGTAGGACTGGCCGAGCCGCAGCCAGCCATCGAGATCGCCGGGGGACTGCTTGAGCCGTTCCGCGAGACGCCCGACCATGGAGCGGATGAAATCCTGGCGCTGTTCCGGCGTCATGGACTGGGCCGCATCGACCGCATCCTTCGACGGCATCGGCATCGTGCTCGGCGGCGCCGCCTTGGCGAGCTGCGTGACGTCCTCGGCTTTCCGGCCGAGCGTCTTTGCGGCCTCGTCGAGTCCGCGCTGAACGGTCACCAGCCACGGCGCATCGGCCGGAGAATCGGCCGCGAGTGCGCGCCACTGGTCATAGGCCTTTTGCGCGTCGCCGGCCTGAAGTGCCGCCAACCCGATATAATAGCGCGGCGCCACCTGACTGGGATCGGCTTGCAGGGCCGACTGGAACATTCGGAGCGCTTCCGGCCCCACGACGCCGTTGCTGTCCAGCACCAGCGCCTCGCCGAAGGACGACATCAGTTCGGGATCGCCGGGGAACACCTTCACCGCTTGCTTGAAGGTCTCTGCCGCCTTGCCGGTCTCGCCGAGGCTCAGATAACCCTGCCCCAGCAGCTGCCAGCCGCGCTTGTCTTCCGGATTGTCCTTGAGGCGCTGGGCGACCCTATCGAGAAGGGCGGCCACGCGCTCGCGGTCCGGCGTCTTTGACGGCGCGCGCTCGGCGAAGGGCTGCCCCGGCAGATCGGGACTGCCCTGATACTGATAAAGCGCGATCGACAGCGCCGGCACGGCGACCAGCACCAACACGGCCACGGCCTTGCGCTGCGTCGTGACCGGTTTTGCATCGTTCTTCTGGCGCGCGGCCTTGAGCATCCGGCGCTCGATCTCGAGCCTCACGGACTCGCCTTCCTCCGCCGACATCACGCCGCGGGCGATATCGGCATCCACGTCGGCGAGCTGCTGACGATAGACCGCAAGGTCATACTCGCTGCGGTCGGCGATGTCCTTGCGCTTCTTGATCAAGGGCAGGATGAGGAACGCCGCCGCGGCGACGCTGATCAGGGCAATAAAGATCTCGACAGTCACCGGCTCTCACCGCCTTTAAGGAGAGTTCTTGAGCTCGGACTTCTCTGCGTCGCTCAACGGCTCGGGATCGTGATCCACGCGCCGCCGCCGATAATAGAAGAAGATCCCGATCGCGCCGCCGAACAAAAAGGCGAAGGGCGCGATCCACAGGACATAGGTGACCGGCTTGAACGGAGGCTTCAGAAGCACCCAGTCGCCGTAGCGGGCGACCATGAAGTTCTTGATCTCCTGCTCGCTGTCTCCCGCCGCTACGTGCTGGCGTACGAGACGGCGGAGATCGGCGGCAAGATCGGCATTCGATTCCGCGATGGACTCGTTCTGGCAGACCAGACAGCGCAGCTCCCGCATAATGCTCTGGGCACGCGCCTCCTGTGCCGGATCGGTCAGCCGGTCGGGATCGACGATATCGGCCATGGCCGCATGACCGATCAACAGGCCTGCGCATAGAAGAAGTCGCCCAACGGGAAAGGCCTCGGATCACGCCTGCCCCGCCTTTCTCAGAACGGGAAGGATGCGCTCGTTGATCTCGCGGGTCGTGATCGGGCCGTCGATCACATCGAGCACCTTGCCTTTGCCGTCGACGATGTAGGACTCGGGATATTTGCTGGCGCCCCAGTCGATGCCGACGCGTCCGTTCAGGTCCGCGCCGACCTTGGCATAGGGATCGCCGCGCGTATCGAGAAAGGCCCGGATATCCGCCGGCTTGTCCTTGTAATCGATGCCGTAAACGGTGACGCCGTATTTCTCCTTCAGCTCCATGAGGAAGGGATGCTCGATATGGCAGGGCGCGCACCACGATGCGAAGATGTTCACGATGGTGACCTTGCCCTGCTTCAGGTCGTCGCTGGTGAGCCGTTCGGTCCGGCCGTCGACGGGCGGCAGATCGAATTCAGGCACCTGCTTGCCGACGATGGCCGGCAGCACCTGAGAGGGGTCCATCGTCAGCCCGACACCGAGCGCGGCAGCGACCGCGACGAAAAGCAGCAAGGGCAGGAAATATTTTAGCCTCATGGGCGGCGTGATCCGGATTATGCGGCCGAGGCCGCGGCCTTGGCGCCGCGCGCCGTTTTACGGACCGGCGCGCCGACCCGGTGCCGGCGGTCGGAAAGGGCCAGACCGCCACCGAACGCCATGAGCAGGACGCCGCCCCAAATCCACGTCACCAGCGGCTTCCAATACAGCCTGACCGCATAACCGCCGGCCTCGGACTTGCCGATAACCGCATAGAGATCGCCCGTAGCCATGGTGTAGATCGAGGCTTCGGTCGTATCCATCGGCGGCACGGTGAAATGACGCACCGACGGCTCCATGGTCGTGACGAGCTTGTCGCCCCGATAGACGTCGAAAGTGCCGCGCATCGAGGTGTAATTCGGGCCCGGCACTTCGCGCACGTCCTTCAGCTCGAACTTGTAGGCGCCGAGCATGACGCTGTCGCCGGGATTGATGATGTTCAATTCTTCTTTTTGCCAGCCGCCCGATACGGTGATGCCGATCACCAAAATCGCAGCACCGGCATGGGCAGCGGTCATGCCCCAGACTGAGCGGGGAAGGCCGCGAGCGCGTCGCAGGCTGTCGCCGAGCGGTCCCGAGAACAGCTTGATGCGGTCGCCGAAATAGGCGAGCGTCGCGCCCAGCAGCCAGATCCCGACCGCCACGCCGAGCCCGGCTAGCGCCGAGTGGCTGTCGGACAGATACCAGACGACGAAGAACGCCATGAAGCTCACGCCGGCGATTACCTTGAGCCGCGAGAGGACTCCCGGCAGATCGCCACGCTTCCAGGCGAGGAACGGGCCGACGCCGGTCGCGATCAGCAGCGGGATCATCAGGGGGATGAACGTGGCGTCGAAATAGGGCGGGCCGACCGAGATCTTCTCGCCGGTCAACGCCTCGACGAACAGGGGATTGAGCGTGCCGAAGAACACCGTCGCGGTTGCGGCGGCGAGCAACAGATTGTTGAGGACAAGGCTGCCCTCGCGGCTGATCGGCGCGAACAACCCGCCGGTCTTGAGGCTCGGAGCGCGGATTGCGAAAAGCGTCAGTGAGGCGCCGACGACCAACACGAGAAACGCGAGAATGAAAACGCCGCGCGCCGGATCGGTCGCGAAGGCATGGACCGAGGAGACCGCGCCGGATCGCACGAGGAAGGTTCCGAGCAGGCTCAGCGAGAAGGTCAGCACCGCGAGCAGAATGGTCCACACTTTGAGCGCGTCGCGCTTCTCGACCACGATCGCCGAATGCAGCAGCGCCGTGCCCGCGAGCCAGGGCATGAAGGACGCATTTTCGGTCGGATCCCACGCCCAATAGCCGCCCCAGCCCAGTTCGTAATAGGACCAGTACGAGCCGAAGGAGATACCGATGGTGAGGAAAATCCAGGCGGCGAGAGTCCACGGGCGCACCCAGCGGGCCCAGGCGGCGTCGACGCGGCCCTCGATCAGCGCGGCGATCGCGAAGGCAAAAGCGATCGAGAAGCCGACATAGCCGAGATAGAGGAACGGCGGATGGAACGCGAGGCCGGGATCCTGCAGCAGCGGATTGAGGCCGTTGCCGTCCGGCGGCGCCGGATTGACCCGCAGGAACGGATCGGACGTGAACAGCATGAAGGAGAGAAAGCCGACCGCGATCATGGCCTGCACGGCGAGCACGCGGGCGCGCAGGGTTTCCGGCAGATTTTTGCCGAGAAGCGCGACCGCCGCGCCGAACAGCGACAGGATCAGAACCCAGAGCAGCAGCGAGCCTTCATGGTTTCCCCAGACGCCCGCCACCTTGTAGAGCATCGGCTTCACGCTGTTGGAATTCGCGGCCACCGTCATCACCGAGAAGTCGGACACGACGAAGGCGTAGGTCAGGCAGCCGAACGAAAAGGCGATCGCGAGAAACTGGAGGACCGCTCCTTGCGGCGCGAGCGCGATCAGGCCGGAATCGCGCTTGGCCGCGCCGTACAGCGGCAGCGTGGCCTGCACCAGCGCGACGGCGAGCGCCAGGATCAGCGTGAAATGGCCGAGTTCAGCGGACATCCTGTACCGCTCCGTCCGCGTATTCCTGCCACTTGCCGCTCTTCTTCAGGGCGTCGACAACTTCCTTCGGCATGTAATTCTCATCGTGCTTGGCGAGGACCGTATCGGCGTGGAACACGCCCTTGTCGTCTATGTGGCCTTCGGCGACGACGCCCTGGCCCTCGCGGAAAAGATCCGGCAGCAGGCCGGTATAGGTGACCGGCACGGCATTGGTCAGGTCGGTGACCTTGAAGTCGACCGTGGCCTTGTCGGTCTCGTGCTTGACGCTGCCCATCTCGACAAGACCGCCGAGACGGAAACGCTGGCCCGGCTTCACCTTGCCCGCAAGCACGGCCGTGGGCTCGCGGAAAAAGACGATATTGTCCTGCACCGCGAACAAGGCGAGGATCGCAGCGGTGCCGAGGATCGCGACACCCGCGACGACGGCGACGAGACGGCGATGCTTGGCCTTCACGTGGCTTCCTCCATCTGCGCGGCGCGACGGCGGCGATGCGGGCTCGCATCCTGCAGAGACTGCAGTTCGGCTTCATAGGTCCTGGTGCGCCGCCAGCTCACGATGGCGAGGGCAATCAGGATGATGGCCGCGACCGCATAGGACGACCACACATAGACCGCATAACCGCCCATCGAAAGAAATTGCATAACCGGGCTCATATCTGGCTCGTCCTCGCCAGGCGCAGCGTGCGGACCTTGCGCTCGGCGATCTCCGCTCTGACACGCCATAGCAGCACCGTGATGAAATAGGCCTGAAATGCCACGATCATCACCAGAAGCGGGATCAGGATCGATTTGTAGATATGCGGCCCGTCGACGCGCACGATGCTGGCGGCCTGATGCATGGTATTCCACCAGTTCACCGAGAAATGGATGATCGGCACGTTGACCACGCCGACAAGCGCCAAAATCGCCGCCGCCTTGGCCGCCTTCTCCTGATCGTCGAAGGCCTGCCAGAGCGCGATATAGCCGAGATACAGAAAGAACAGGATCAGCACGGAGGTGAGGCGCGCGTCCCACACCCACCAGGTGCCCCACATCGGCTCGCCCCAGAGCGAACCGGTGGCGAGGGCGATCGCGGTGAAGCCGGCGCCGATCGGCGCGGCCGCCTTCGCCATCAGATCAGCCAGCGGATGCCGCCAGATAAGGCCCATGGCGCTGGCCATCGCCATCAGCACATAGACCTCAAGCGCCATCCAGGCCGACGGCACATGGACGAACATGATCCGGACGGCCTCACCTTGCTGATAATCGGGCGGCGCAACGAAAAGGGACATATAAAGCCCGACGCCAAGCAACAGCACGGTCAGACCCGTGGCCCAAGGCAGGATCGCGGCGCTCAACCGGAGAAAACGCGCAGGATTTGCAAATCTGTGCATAGTACGGTGTAATCCACGTCGCACTCAGTGGCAAGCTTGGCCCTTACGCCAATGCAAGCTTCAACGCCCCCGCCGACGCAACGGGCGAGAGCACCACAGCGAACAGTGCCAAAGCCCCTAAAATCAACAGGTAAGGAGCCGCACTAAATCCGCCAACGACCGCATCCACCGCACCTGAGCCGAAAATAATGATGGGAACGTAAAGCGGCAAGACCAAAAGGGACAGAAGAACGCCGCCGCGGCGCATCGCCACGGTCAGGGACGCCCCGATCGCCCCGATGAGGCTCAGGGCCGGCGTGCCGAGCGCCATGGCGGCCACCAGCACCAGGAAGCCCGATGCCGGCATATGCAGCAGAATGGCCAGAACCGGCGCCGCGGCAATCAGCGGCAGGGCGGTCGTGATCCAGTGGGCGAGGCATTTGGCGAGCACGAGGCCCCAGAGCGGCAGCGGCGAAAGGACCATGACGTCGAGGCTGCCATCCTCGTAATCGGCCTGAAACAGCCGGTCGAGGCTCAGAAGGCAGGACAAGAGGGCCGCAACCCAGATCACGCCCGAGGAAATCCGCCGGAGCACCTCGATTTCGGGCCCGACGCCCAGGGGAAACAGCGTCACCGCCATGACGAAAAAGACCACCGCCATCGTGCTGGCGCCGCCCTGGCGCACGCTCAGCACCACATCGCGGCGCACGAGGGCGAAGAACCCGTTCATGCGAACGCCTCCTCGACGGTGCCGCCGATAAACGCCCGGAGATCGAGTTCCTGATAGTCCGTGAAGCCGAGGTCGATATGGGTCGCGACCATCACCATGCCGCCTCTCGACCTGTGCTCGGCAATGAGTCCGGCCAGCGCCGCGACGGACGCGGTGTCGAGTGACACGGTCGGCTCGTCCAGCAGCCAAAGCCTTGCCGGCGTCACGCCGAGACGGGCGAGCGCGGTGCGCCGCTTCTGTCCGGCGGACAGAAACCGGGCCGGCTGATCGGCCAGATCTTCGAGGGAAAACTGGCGGAGCGCCGCGGCCATCCGGGCATCGATGTCGGCGATTCCGGCCATCCTGGCCCAGAAGGCGATATTCTCCCAGACGGTGAAGACCGGCTTCACGGCATCGAGATGACCGAGATAGCAGAGCCGGGCATGGTGCGCTTCGGGTTCCTCGGATACGGGCTTGCCGTCCCAGGCCAGCGTTCCGCTCAGCACCGACAGAAATCCCGCCACGATGCGCAGAAGCGTCGACTTGCCGGAGCCGTTCGGCCCCTTCAGCACGATCGCGCCGCCCGGGTCGAGCCGGAAGTCGAGCCCGCTGAAAATGATCCGGTCCCCGCGGCGGGCTGCCAGCTTGGTTCCGGTCAGGCTCTCCGCGGGCCCCAAATCATGTCTTGGGAGTGTCACTAAATCCGCTCGGTGGAAGGTTACGGTAGAGGGCCCCCTGGCGCCCTCGAAAGTCCCTTATACGGCCCGCAGGGATTGTGCGAAAGCCACCAGGAACACTGAAGACGGCACATCGTTTATCCCATTGTTAACCGTTGCTTGCCGATATGTTATGAATTCGCTATGCAAAAGGCGCCGCGAAGCCCCGTTTGTCCAGTTTAGCCGCCGCCGTTCCCGTCGATGCGAGCGTTCCTGGCGCCCTCACCCGCGCAAGGCCGCATTTCATAAATAATAAGGAGCCGCCAACGTGACCACGCTTGGTACTGACAGCCTCAAGACCCGCCGGACCCTCTCCGTCGATGGCACGGAATACGACTATTTCAGCATTCCCGCGGCCGAAGAGGCCGGTATCGGCGACGTCAAGCGCCTGCCCTATTCCATGAAGGTGCTGCTGGAGAACCTGCTCCGCTACGAGGACGGCCGCACGGTCAATGTCGACGACATGAAGGCGCTCGGCGCCTGGCTCAAGACCCGGACGTCGGACCGCGAGATCGCCTACCGCCCGGCCCGCGTGCTGATGCAGGATTTCACCGGCGTTCCGGCGGTGGTGGATCTGGCCGCCATGCGCGACGCGCTCAAGGGGCTCGGCGCCGATCCGACCAAGATCAATCCGCTGGCCCAGGTCGATCTCGTCATCGACCACTCGGTGGCGGTGGATGCCTACGGCACGTCCAAGGCCTTCGGTCAGAACGTGGAACTCGAAATGGAGCGCAACAAGGAGCGCTACGAGTTCCTGCGCTGGGGTCAGGCCGCGTTCAACAATTTCCGCGTCGTGCCGCCGGGAACCGGCATCTGCCACCAGGTCAACCTGGAGCATCTGGCCCAGACGGTCTGGACGTCGACCGCCGGCAACCGCAACATCGCCTATCCCGATACGCTGGTCGGCACCGACAGCCACACGACGATGGTCAACGGCCTCGCCGTTCTCGGCTGGGGCGTCGGCGGTATCGAGGCCGAGGCCGCAATGCTCGGCCAGCCGATCAGCATGCTGATCCCGGAGACGGTCGGCTTCAAGCTGACGGGCAGGCTGCCGGAAGGCACGACCGCGACCGACCTCGTGCTCATGGTCACGCAGATGCTCCGCAAGAAGGGCGTGGTCGGCAAATTCGTCGAATTCTTCGGCCCGGGTCTCGACGACCTGCCGCTCGCCGACCGCGCGACCATCGCCAACATGGCGCCGGAATATGGCGCGACCTGCGGCTTCTTCCCCGTCGACGGCGAGACGCTGAACTATCTCCGCCTCACCGGCCGCGACGAACATCGCGTAAAGCTGGTCGAAGCCTATGCGAAGGCTCAAGGGTTGTGGCGCGACGATAACGGACCGGATCCGGTGTTCACCGACACGCTGGAGCTCGACATCTCGACCGTCGAGCCGAGCCTCGCCGGGCCGAAGCGCCCGCAGGATCGTGTCGCCCTGTCGAACGCATCAACGGACTTCGCGAAGGTTCTGGGCGACGGTTTCGGCAAGACGGGCGATGCCACCGGCACCAAGGCGGCGGTGAAGGGCACCGACTACAAGATCGGCCACGGAGACGTGGTGATCGCGGCGATCACGAGCTGCACCAACACCTCGAACCCCTCGGTCATGCTCGCGGCCGGTCTCGTCGCGCGCAATGCACACAAGTTCGGCCTGAAGGTGAAGCCGTGGGTCAAGACCTCGCTCGCCCCGGGCAGCAAGGTGGTGACGGACTATCTCGAAAAGGCCGGTTTGCAAGACGATCTGGATGCGCTGGGCTTCAATCTCGTCGGATATGGCTGCACGACCTGCATCGGCAACTCCGGTCCGCTGAACGCGCCGATTTCGGATGCGATCAAGGAAGGCGATCTGGTCTGTACCTCGGTGCTCTCCGGCAATCGCAATTTCGAAGGCCGCGTCAATCCCGACGTGAAGGCGAACTACCTCGCCTCGCCGCCGCTCGTCGTGGTCTACGCGCTGGCCGGCTCGATGAACATCGATGTCACGAAGGATCCGATCGGCACCAGCAAGGACGGCAAGCCGGTCTATCTCAAGGACATCTGGCCCTCGACGGCGGAAGTGCAGAAGGTTGTGCGGGACAGCGTGACCGCGGAAATGTTCAAGTCGCGCTATAGCGACGTGTCCAAGGGCGACGACGCCTGGGAGGGCATGAAGGTCGCGAAGGGCCTCACCTATTCATGGGATGACGAAAGCACCTATGTCCGCTTGCCGCCCTATTTCGAGGGCATGTCGATGGATACCGACGCGCTTTCCGATGTGAAGGGCGCCCGGATCCTGGCGCTGCTCGGTGACTCGATCACGACCGACCACATCTCGCCGGCCGGCAACATCGCCAAGGACGGCCCGGCCGCGAAATACCTCTCGGAGCACGGCGTCGAGCGGAAGGACTTCAACGTGTTCGGCGCGCGGCGCGGCAATCACGAAGTGATGATGCGCGGCACCTTCGCCAATATCCGTCTGAAGAACGAAGTGGCTCCCGGCACCGAAGGCGGCGTCACGCTGCACATGCCGGACGGCCAGCAGATGTCGATCTTCGACGCCTCGATGAAATACAAGAACGAGAAGGTTCCTCTCGTCGTCATCGCGGGCAAGGAATACGGCACCGGTTCGTCGCGCGACTGGGCGGCGAAGGGCACGATCCTTCTCGGCATCAAGGCCGTCGTCGCCGAAAGCTTCGAGCGTATCCACCGCTCGAACCTCGTCGGCATGGGCGTGTTGCCGCTGGTGTTCAAGGACGGCATGACCCGCAAGTCGCTGAAGCTCGACGGCACCGAGACGATCGACATCACGGGCATCGCCGGCGGCATCAAGCCGGGCATGGACGTGGCCATGACGATCACGCGCAAGGACGGCTCGGTGGACAAGGCCACCCTCAAATGCCGGATCGATACGCTGGACGAGGTCGAATATTTCAAGAATGGCGGCATCCTGCATTACGTGCTCCGGAATCTGGCCCGTCAGTAAATCCGCTGGAACCTGACTTTAGATCGGCCACCGGGACTTGGCGTCCCGGTGGCCGATCTGTTTCCAAAGCACAACCAAACCTTCACCGAAGAGTGATTCGCAAACGGCTTTTCGGATGCTAACCTCTTGGCCATGACATCGTTGTCCGTCCAGAGTCGCCCTCGAATTCCGGCCTTCGTGCTGGGGTTGGCGGTGCTTTGCGGATTCGGTGTCACCCTGCTTGGAACCCGTGCGGCCACTGCCGCCGAAGTTCAGCGCCCGACGGTCGTCGAACTGTTCACGAGCCAGGGATGCTCGTCCTGCCCGCCCGCCGACGAATTGCTCGGCGAGATCGGCAGGCGGCCTGACGTTCTGGCGCTCAGCCTGCCCGTGGATTATTGGGATTATATCGGCTGGAAGGACACCTTCGCCTCCGCCGCCAACACGGCGCGGCAACGGGGCTACGCTCATTCGCTGCATCACCGCAGCATCTACACGCCGGAAATGGTCGTGGACGGCGCCTATGATGTCGTCGGGTCTGACCGGAACAAGGTGAACACGACGCTCGCGAACGCAAAGGCGCGCGACGCCTCGCATGTAGCCGTCGGCGTCGAGATCGCGCCGGATACCGTGACCGTGCAGATCGGCAAGGGCAAGGCCGATCAGACCGGCGACGATCTGGCTGGTGCGTTACGATCCCAAGCACACGGTGGCGATCGGTTCCGGCGAGAATAACGGCCGCCACATCACCTATCACAACGTCGTACGCAGCATGTAGTCGATCGGCGCGTGGACAGGCGAGCCGCTGTCCATTCCGATGAACCGCCGCCTGCTCGGCACCATGCCGGGCGAGCAGCACCGCCGTCATCGTTCAATATGGCGAGACCGGGCCGATCATCGGTGCCGCGGATTTCGCCCGGGCGATGGAGCCGGACACCAAGGCTACGGCGATCACGTCCCGGAGCAGCCCGAACTAGGCTACGCCTTCAGGCCTTTCGCCATCATCGCGGCCAGCCGCTTCGAAAAGCCGACAGGATCGGTCAGCGGCTCACCCTCGACGATGCGCGCCTGATCGAACAGCAGATGGACATGGTCGGCGATCTTGTCGACGCCGCCCTGTGTTTGCACCTGCTCGGCCATCGAGCGGATCAGCGCGTGGCGCGGATTGATCTCCAGGATCTTGGGCTTCAGCGAATCGAGCCGATCATGGCTCTTGAGCATCCGCTGGAGGTGAATATCGAGATCGCCTTCGTCGGCGACGAGACAGACCGCGCTTTCCCTCAGCCGGTCCGTCGCGCGGACGTCCTTCACCGATTCGCCGAGGATCTGTTTGAAGGCCGCCGTCAGCGTGGCGACCGCGGAATCGCTCGGCGCGTCTTCCTTGGCTTCCGTATCGTCAGCCTTCTCTTCCTTGGTCTCGATACCGGAGAAATCCGGCGCGCCGCGGGTGATGGAGCGCGAACGGCTTGCCGTCGAATTCGGTGACCTGCGACAGCCAGAAATCGTCCACCGGATCGGTCAGCAGCAGGACCTCGACGCCGCGGGCGCTGAAGCCTTCGAGATGCGGGCTGCGCTTCAGGCCATCGAGATCGTCGCCGGTGATGTAGTAGATCTCCTTCTGGCCGGCCGGCATGCGGGACACATAGTCCTCGAGCGAGGTGAGCCCGTCCGCCTTGGTGGAGTTGAACCGGGCTGAGGCCCAGCAGTTCCTTGCGGCGCTCGAAATCCTCGTAGAGGCCTTCCTTCAGCACCGCGCCGAAGGTCTTCCAGAACTTGGCGTATTCCTCGGGCTGCTTCTTGGCCTTCTTCTCGAGCTCGGCGAGCACCTTCTTGGTGACGCCGTTGCGGATCGTGGAAAGCAGCGGATTGTTCTGCAGCATCTCGCGGCTGATATTGAGCGCGAGGTCGGCGGAATCGATCACGCCGCGCAGGAAGCGCAGATAGGGCGGCAGCAGCTCCTTGCAGTCGTCCGTGATGAAGACGCGCCGGACATAGAGCTTCACGTGATTGGAACGCTCGGGATCGAACAGATCGAACGGGCGCGTCGACGGCACGAACAGCAGCACGTCGTATTCGATCTTGCCCTCGGCCTTGTAATGCAGCGTCAGCCACGGCTCGTCGAAGGCATGGGCGAGATGGTGGTAGCACTCCGTGTACTGCTCCGCCGTGATCTCCGATTTGGGCCGCGCCCAGAGGGCCGACGCCTCGTTGACCGTCTCGGGCGCGCCCTCCTTGCCGTCCTTTACCTCGACAAGCCGGATCGGCATGGAGATATGATCGGAATAGGTCTTGATGATGCGGCGGAGCTCGTTCGGCTCCAGGAAGGATTTGTCGGCCTTGCGAAGATGCAGGATCACGTCCGTTCCCGGCTCGCGCTTCTCCGCCGCCTTGATCGTGAAGGTGCCGAGACCGTCCGACGACCAGTGCCAGGCGGTGTCTTCTCCGGCCTTGCGGCTGAGCACGTCGACCATGTCCGCCACCATGAAGGCCGAATAGAAGCCGACGCCGAACTGGCCGATCAGCGACACGGCGTCCTTGGCGCTCTTGTCCTTGCTAGCCTTGTCGTCCTTTTCCGTCTTCGCGAGCTGGTCGACGAAGGCGGCCGTGCCGGACCGCGCGATGGTGCCGAGATTTTCGATCAGGTCCTCGCGATTCATGCCGATGCCGTTGTCGCTGATGGTCAGCGTGCCGGCCTTGGCGTCGATCGTCACCGTGACGGCGAAATCATTTCCATCGGGCACCAGTCCCTTCGTGGTGAGCGACAGATAGCGCAGCTTGTCGCAGGCATCGGAGGCGTTCGAGATGAGCTCGCGAAGGAACACTTCCTTCTCGCTGTAGACCGAGTGGGTCATGATATGGAGCAGACGCGCGACCTCCGCCTGGAAGCCGAGTTTTTCCTCGCCGTCAGCTGCCTTCTGACTTTCCGTCATTCCGTTCGATCCTCTTTGGTTCGCAGGTCCGCGGCGTTCCGTTCCCCAGGCGCCGCAGGCCCCAGGCCTTTCCCGACCCGGCGACGGCGCCGGGCAAAATCGTCGCGCCCCATATGTGGCGCGAGGGCCGTAACGTCAAGCCCCGCGAACGGCCTTACCGAGTGAAGTGAAAGGGTCAGGCGCGCCCTCTTAGGTGCCCGATGTGCTGGCCTTGCCGCCTTTGGGCGGCTCTTTCTTGTCCTTGGCCAGAAGATCGCTCAATTGCTTCGTCAGATCGCCCGCCTTGTAGTCGGGGATCTTGTAGGCCCAGCGCGAGACGCGCTCGTTGATCGCCTTGGCTTCGGCCGGGATATCCGGCGTCTTGTCCTTGGCGTCCTTATTCTTGTCCGCTGTGGTGGCGTCCTTGGCGGCATCGTCGGTCGCTTGGACGGGCGCGGCCGGCGTGGAGGCACCGGGGAGAGCCTCGGCCTCGTACTTGATCCAGCTGGCGCCGTCGATCTTCGCGACGGAGGCCGTCACCTGGAGGCCGTCGAAGGTCTGATAGCGGACCGTATCGGCCTTGCTGAAATCGACATCGCCCACCGGTTTGACGTCATCGAAGCCGACATAGGAAAGCGCGCCGCCGATCGCGTTCGCGACCGAAGGATATTCGAGCTTCGCGCCTTTCGGCATGTCCCGCACCTGGAAATTGGTATCGGTCTTCGCATCGCGATAGACGGTCAGCGTCGCGCGGTCCGGCCCCGAAATCTCGACCTCCTTCACGCGTTCGCGCGGCAGGGCGACCGACTCCGACGACATCCAGCGCTTGATGTCGCCCTGGACATCGGGGGCGGTATCAACGCGCCAGGCGCGCCCGCCTTCAGGCTTGCGAACATAGATGCGCGCATCCGCCGAGCCCGGCGTGTATTTCCGTTCGCCGAACAACAGGCTCGCGACCGTCTTGTCGCCGCTCTTCAACGTGACGAGAGAGGATTTGGCGCCATCGGCCGTCGGATCCTGCAGACCGAGTTCCCCGAACAGCTTGGGATCGTCGGTCTTGGCCTCGACCGTCTTCATGTCGGCAAAATCGAGGATGACCTTCTTCACCATCTTGAAGTCGGCCGGGAAGTCATACTTGCTCGGCACCACCCAACTGCCGTCGGCATTGCGCTTCACGGAGAAGGTTCCGGCGTGATCCTGCACACTGACTTCGTCGATGTCGTTGATTTCCGATTTCAGCCGTGGGAACAGCGACTGGGCTTCCGGCATCGCTGCGGTGTGCTCGGTCTGCATATGCACTGAATAGATCGCCGCGCCCGCCACGAGCATCGTCACCGCGGAGAGTATGAGCAGACGGTTTGCCTTCATTAAGCGTGCTCCCCTGTGCGCGCCGGGACGCCGTCACTCCGCCGGGGAGGACGGGCCTGTCCGGCGGCGATGACGGCTAAAGGCGACCAAAAGCGCAATTAAGAGAACCAGAATTGGAACCAGACCGATATTGATCACCTTGGTCCAGTTCTCCAGGGTCTCGATATCCTTGCGAAGATTGTGCTGCACGTCGCGCAGCTGCTTGCGGATCACCACCATCTTGCCGCGGAACTGATCGATCTCCTGTTCCTGCTGAGGGCTCAGGAGAGCGGCGCCCGCGGTATCGCCGGGCTTCTGGGATTGCAGCTCGGCGATCCGCTGTTTGGCCTCGGAGAGGCTGTCCTGCAAACGCTGTTCTTCCGCCAGATACTGGTGCTCGGCGTCCTTGCGGATGGAATCGATGAGCGTGAAGGGACGCGAGGAAATGCCGCGGCTGCGCAAGGAGATCAGATCGTTCGAACCGCTCAGATTGTCGAGCGCGTTGATCACGAAGCTCGCATTGTCCGCGATGGGAACGACGACATGCTGGCCGAGGAAATTCTGAGTCTGCGCCCAGAACTTGTCATCCCAGAGATCGGTGTCGGCGACGACGATCACATTGATCGGCTGGACCGACTGGGTCAGATAATCAGTCTTGGACTTGTCACCCGCAGCGTTGTCCGCGGCATCTTTCCCGGCGTCCGTGGCATCCTTGCCGTCTTTAGTATCGGCCGGCTTCTCGGCTTCGGGCGGCGGACCATCGGGGAACGCGGTCTTCACATTGCCCGAGATCCTTGCCGCCACCACATAGGACGAATTTGTCGAGACGAAATCGCGGGTCAGTTCGTCGGGCTGCGGGTGCATGCGAAGCTTGGCCGGGTCGAGGATCATCGTGTCGCGGCTGGTGCTGATCAGCGGCTCGAAATTCGTCGATGCGTTGGCGGTGCGGTTGAGATGACCGACGCTCGCCATGTTGATCGAACCGAGATCCGACGTGACGACGTCATCCTTGGAGAAATCGTCGTTCCGGAAGCCGACCCAGACCAGATAGTCGACAACCTTGCGGCCGCCCTCGGGAGTGTTCATCTGGACGCGCTGCGCGCGGCCCAGGTCGCCCACCACCTCATGCGGCGCCATGTCGACGCCCCACGAATTCAGAAGCTTCTTGAGGTTCGAGGAATCCGGAATATTCGAGGACGGCGCCCGACTGGCCGCCG
This sequence comes from uncultured Alphaproteobacteria bacterium, assembly GCA_963822835.1. Classification (GTDB taxonomy): domain Bacteria; phylum Pseudomonadota; class Alphaproteobacteria; order CAVTAV01; family CAVTAV01; genus CAVTAV01. The sequence continues at coordinate 92,265 of CAWGIZ010000011.1, forward strand.
CCTGCATCGCGGCCTCGGACCCCAGCTCGGAATAGGGATCGATGAAGACCAGCGCGCGGCCGCCACGCAGCACGAACTGGTCGATCGCAAACTGGGTCCGCGGGCTCAACTCTCCCGGATTCACGATCATCAGGACGCTGATGTCCTTATCGATCGAGTCGACTTCCTGATCGATCGCGCGCACGTCGTATGTTTCGGTGATCTGCTGATAGAGCTGATAGGGCCGTCCCTGGCCCTGCAGGGCCGCCATCGGACCGCCGGGCCCGAAGGCCAGGGGGATGGTCGACATCAGGCCGATCACCGTGCGCTTACGGTTGGACAGCTTGTCGACCAGGTGGGTGAGATCATATTCGAGGAACGATTCGCGGTTCTGATCGAAGAACGCGATCGTTTCCTGACGGTCCGTGGAATTGGTGCCCGCGAGACCGAAATACATCGTATCGCCGTCTCCGGCGGGTGCGCCCTGAAGACCGTAGCTGACCGCCTGATCCTCCTGCGGCGTGAACGGCTCGGGATCGATGATCTCCAGCGTCAGCTTGCCGTGGCTCAGCGCGGCATACTCCCGGAGCAGGTCCTCGACACGGCCGGCATAGGTGCGGAGCGCAGGATAGCGTGACGCGGCTTCCGACGAGAAATAGAAGCGCAGCGTGATCGGCTCGTCGAGATTCTTGAGGATGTGCTTGGTGCCGTCGCTCAGCGTGTAGAGCTTTTCCTGCGTCAGATCGAGCCGTTTCGAGCTGAGTGTCGTCGCCGCGATGATATTGACCGCGAAAAACAGGATCGCGCACAGAATCAGGGTCAAAGCGGTGTAGGTTCTCGCTTTCATAGGACCCTCAATCCGCCTTCTTGAGTTCGACGACCAGACCGTTGGCGACGAGCCAGACGATCATGAGCGAGGCGAAGAAAATGGCGCTCTTCGCCGTGATGACGCCGTCGACAATGCCGTTGAACTGGGTGAGGAAGCTGAACGAGGCGAGCACGTCGGTGAAGAAGGGCGGCGTCCAGGAGCGGAACACGTCCAGCACGATCGGCAGGCCGCTGACCAGGAACAGGAAGCAGACCGCCACGCTGACCACGAAAGCGATGACCTGATTCTTGGTGGTCGCGGAGATACACGCGCCGATCGCGAGATAGGAACCCGACATGAAGAGGCTGCCGATATAGCCCGCCAGAATCACGCCATTGTCCGGATTGCCGAGAATATTGACCGTGATCCAGATCGGGAAGGTCAGCGCGAGAGCAATCGCCGTGAAGGCCCAGGCCGCGAGGAATTTGCCGAGCACGGCGGCGGCCAGGGGCACCGGCAGCGTCATCAGCAGTTCCATCGTGCCGCCGCGGCGTTCCTCCGCCCACAGGCGCATCGAGATCGCCGGGATCAGGAACAGATAGAGCCAGGGATGGAACGAGAAGAACGATTTGAGGTCCGCCTGACCGCGATCGAAGAAATTGCCGATATAGAAGGTGAAGACGCCCGTCGCGAGCAGAAAGATCACGATGAAGACATAGGCCAGCGGAGTCGCGAAATAGCCGGCGAATTCGCGCTTCAGAATGCTCCAGGTACTCCGGATCAACGTCTAGGTCCTCCTGTCACCGGTCACTCGTATCGCCAGTCGTGATCGCGCGGAAGACGTCGTCGAGGCGGCTCGGCTCGACGTAGAGCTGGTCGACTTCCCATTGGGCGGTGTTCGCGAGCGCGCCGACCTCGTTCAGGATCGGCTGGCGGTCGGTCGCCATGACGATGAAATGCACCGAACCGGCATCCGCACTGCGCTGCTCGACCGCCGCGACGAAGTTGCAGGCCGAGAGCTCGCGCCGGGCGAGTTCCGCCGTCGACGCACTGACCCGGATCGACACCGCGTTGTGATAGGGCGACTGTGACTGAAGATGCCGCGGCGTACCGTCGGCGACGACCTGGCCCTGATCGATGATCATGGCGCGGTTACAGACGGCATCCACTTCTTCCAGGATGTGGGTCGAGATGATGATCGCCTTGTCCGGCGCCATCGACTGGATGAGCGTGCGGACGTCGAATTTCTGATTGGGATCGAGACCGTCCGTCGGCTCATCGAGCACGAGTACCGGCGGATCGTGCAGGATCGCCTGCGCAAGGCCGACACGCCGCTTGAAGCCTTTCGACAAGGTTTCGATCGGCTGATCGAGCACGCTTTCAATATGCACGGCGTTGACCGCGCGCTCGATGGCGGCCTCACGGCCGACGCCTCTCAGCTCGCGTATCTCGGCGATGAATTTGAGGATCTGGCGCGGCGTCATATCCGGATAAAGCGGCGCGCCTTCGGGCAGGTAACCGAGCGACCGCTTCGCGGCCAGCGGATCGGCGACGACGTCGTAATCGCACACCGTGATCGAACCGGCGTCGGGACGCAGGAACCCGGTGATCATTTTCATTGTGGTGGACTTGCCCGCGCCGTTCGGCCCCAGGAAGCCCAGCACTTCGCCGCGCTCCATGTGGAAAGAGATACCGTCAACCGCGGTAATCGGGCCAAATCGTTTGATCAAGCCGCTGACTTCGAGCATGGCCGTCATACGGATCCGCTCTCTGCGCTGTCGATCTGTGAATTCCCGCCGGTTACGCAACAAGCCGCAGAGAGGGGCTTGCCCGAGAGCCGCGGGGACAAGGACTCGTTCATACCCAAAGGCCCGGAAGGCCGCAAGGGTCTATACGAACGGCAATTTGTCACACGAACGATTTCATCCGGCATGAAATCTCGCCGGACGCGACTCGGAACTAAATTTCTGGGAGGGGCCTTTGAGGCCCAGTCGCGCCGAATTGGGAAGGGGGGCTGGGGGGCTATAGTTCCCGTCACGGCAACGACTGGGCCGACGAGGCCAACGGTCATAAATTCAAATTTCAATGCGGCGCCAGTGGGTCCGAATCTGGGCAAAAATGAGGCAATTGAACGCGGAATTTTACACATCTCATCGCGCGCGAATTGAGGTGCGAACCGCGCCCCCGATCAAGCCCCTTGCTTTTCGATGCGGATGGGCGAATCCTTTTTCTATGAACGATGAAACGCCCATAGCGTTTTTTCGTCCGTCCACAGGCCAGGGCGGACGAAAACAGAACCTCCCGGTCCCGACAAATTCAAACGCGCCGAACATCTTTTTCAATCGGCACGAACTCAAACTCATCTTGAATCTCTATGGCCGTATGGTCGCCGCCGGCGAATGGCGCGACTACGCGATCGATGACGACGGCGACTCCGTCATGTTCTCGGTCTATCGCCGGTCCAGCGAGATGCCGCTCTATCAGATCGAAAAGCAGCCGAGGCTTGCCCGCAAACAGGGCGCGTATGCCATTCGCTCGGCCTCAGGCCAGATCCTCAAGCGGGGCCAGTCCCTCGACACCATGTTGCGGTTTTTCGACCGGAAACTTCTGAAGCTGGTCACCGAGCACTAGGCCCGCCGCCCCCCTCACAAACGCCTTCCCCGCTCGTCCCGCATTTATGCGTGGGCGTGTTCATGCGGCCATACATTGAACGTCTTGGTTGCCGGATCGCGAATCATCAGGCGGCCTTGGGCGATGCCGAAATACGCCCCGTGGAGCGCAAGCTCGCCGGCGGCGACCCGGCGGCGGACGGAGCCGAAGGTCATGAGATTCGCGAGGCTCTGCTCGATCGCGGCATGCTCCAGCCGCTTCACATAATCCTCGCTCGGCGAATCGCCCGGATCCTCCAGCGTGTCGGCGGCCGGCGCGATGATCGACATCCATTTGCCGATGAAATCGCCGGAGGACAGCGGCGCGCGTTTCTCCGCGAAGGACCGGATGCCGCCGCAGCCCGCATGCCCAAGAATGACGATATGTTTCACCTGCAGCCCCTGAACGGCGAATTCCAGCGCCGCGCTGGTGCCGTGAAACTGGCCGGTGGTCTCATAGGGCGGCACGAGATTGGCGACGTTGCGCACGACGAACAGTTCGCCCGGCCCGGCATCGAAGATCACTTCCGGCGAGACCCGCGAATCGCAGCAGCCGATGATCAGAGTGTCCGGGCTCTGGCCCTTCTCGGCGAGCAGGTCGTAGCGCTCGTGTTCTTGCGAGAAACGGCCCTGCAGAAAGCTTGCGTAACCGTCGATCAGTTTTTGAGGCAACATGCGTCTCTCCATCTGGCCTGGAGGTCGTAGAACGGTTCTAGACCTCGCACGAGTGAGCCGCGATGCCAACGAAAATTGTCCGCCGCAACGGATTAATTTCCGGCCGCGACGGCCCGTTCCAGAGCCGGCCGCCAGGAGGGATCCGCCGGCAGGCCGAAGATATCGCGCAAGACCTCCGCCAATTCGTCGACCGAGAGAACGCGCCGCTCCTCCCCTCCATCCGGCCGACGAATCGTCAGCCGGTTGTTGGATAGCGCGTACTGGGCCTCGGGCGTCGTCCTTGCCACCATCATCTGATGCCGGAAATGCGAATCGGGATGCGTGGCGGTGAACCAGTTCGCAGGCACGTAATCGACGTCATGCTGCGGCTCGAGTCCGAAAGCTCATAGAGCGGTGCCCATGCGTCCCCGATCAGGGCCTCGACGCGCATGGCGCCGTCCGACGGCACGAGACGGAAGGTGACGTGCCGGGTCTTCTGCGGCTCGCTCGTATCCATGCGCAACGGCGCGCTGGAGACGCAGCCACCGAAGCCTACATCGGCGAGCCACGGCACGCCGTCGATCATCACCCGCAGCCCCATATGAGTGCGCGGGCCGCGTCGGCGCGTCCGGCGGCGCCTGCCATTTCACGCGCGCGATGAGAGCATCCAGTTCGAATCCGAGGGATGTCAGCACACGCTTGAACAAGCCGTTCTGCTCGAAGCAATAGCCGCCGCGGTGAGCCTTGATCAGCTTGGCGTCGACCGCGGCGGGGCGATATCCACGCCCCGGTCCAGCATGACGTCGATTGCCTCGAAGGCAATGGCGGCGGGGTGGCGTTCATGCAGCGCGCGCAGCGTCTCGAGCGTCGGCGTGCGCGGCCCGTCATAGCCGATCCGCTTGAAATAGGCGTCGAGATCGACCGACGGCGAAGATGAAACAGGCATGCCGACCTCTGGATTCTGAAACAGACGAAAAAGCCCGGCAGGAAACCTGCCGGGCTTTGATATCGATGTTCTGTTCGCCGTGCTAGTTGCGGTTGCCGAGCAGGCGCAGCAGCATCAGGAACAGGTTGATGAAGTCGAGATAGAGCGCAAGCGCGCCCATCACCGCCTTCTTGCCGGCGACCTCGCTGCCATCGGAGACGACATACATCTCCTTGATACGCTGGGTGTCGTAGGCCGTCAGGCCGGCGAAAACCAGCACGCCGATGATCGAGATCGCGAAGCTCAGACCCGACGAGTGCCAGGAAGATGTTCACGATGCTGGCGATGATGATGCCGATCAGGCCGATGAACAGGAACGAGCCCCAGCCCGAGATGTCCTTCTTCGTGGTGTAGCCGTAGAGGCTCAGCGCCCCGAAGGAGGCCGCGGTGATGAAGAACACCTTGGCGATGCTGGCGCCGGTGTAGACGATGAAGATCGACGACAAGCGACAGGCCCATGACGCCCGCGAAGACCCAGAACCAGGTCTGCGCCGCGCTGAAGCGACATCTTGTTGATCCGCGCGCTCAGATAGAACACGATGCCCAAGCGGCGCGAGCATCACCACCCAGAGCGAGCGGCGTGCCGAAGATCGGCGTGCAGCATCGGCCGGCGAAGCTGCGCCGTCAGGTACGCGACGATGCCGGTCAGCGCGAGGCCGCCCGCCATGTAGTTGTAGACGCGCAGCATATAGGAGCGCAGGCCCTCGTCGATGGCCGCGCTGTAGCGCCGTGGCGTCATACGCTGCGCGTCTGTCAAAACCGTCTGCCATATCTCACTTTCTCCTCGAGTGACGAAACTCGGTACATATATTGGATGGCTGAATTCGCAATTCAAGCAAATCCGGAGCCCTTAAGATAGGCGAATCCGCCTCCCAGAAGTCAGGTTAATTCGACCGTAGAATTGGCGCCGGCTTCTGGCTCAGGGCCCGCCAGGTGCCGAAAAGCCCGCTGCCGACCGTGACCGCGAGGCTGGCGAGCGCCGTGATCACCATGACGCTCGGCAGGAACACCCATTTGCCTTCCATCAGCCGGTCGATCACGGCCCAGGACGCCGCCGCGCCGAGGGCCATGGCCACGACCGCCGTTAGAAGCCCCAAAAGCACGTATTCCAGAAGATAGGCCTTGAGCACGTCCGGCCGGGTCGCGCCCAGCACCTTCAGCACCACCGCGTCGTAGATGCGCTGGCGCTGGCCCGCGGCCATGGCGCCCGCCAGCACCAGGATGCCGGTGAGCAGGGTTACGGCCGCCGCGGCGCGGACCGCGCCGCCGATCTGGCCCCAGAAGCTTCGCCAGGGTATCGATCACGTCCTTGACCCGGATGGTGGTGACGTTCGGGAACTCGTCCGTGATCGTGCGGAAGATCGCCGGCTCGGCGCTGCCCTCCGCCTGGACCGTCGCGAGATAGCTGTGCGGAGCGGAATCGAGCGTGCCGGGCGCGAAGACGACGGCGAAATTGAGCGTCGCGTTGGACCAGTCGATCGCGCGCAGGCTGGCGATCTTTGCCTCGATCTCGACGGCCCGAGAATGTTGAAGGTGAGCGTGTCGCCGACACCGACGCCCATGCCCTGGGCGAGACCGGCATCGAAGGAGATGAGCGGCGGCCCTGAATAGTCCTTCGGCCACCATTCGCCGGCCACGATCTCGTTATGGGCGGGAAGATCGGCGAGATAGGTGAGATTCCGGTCGCCGCGCACCGCCCAGCGCGCATCCGGCGCGATCTCGGCCTCCTCGACCGGCACGCCCTTGATCTTGGTGATCGCGCCGCGAAGCGTCGGCACGCGGGTGAAGTTCCTGGCGCCGGGAATCGCCGCGATCGCCTTGTCGAACGCGTCGATCTGGTCGGACTGGATGTCGAGGAAGAAGAAGGCCGGCGCGTCCTTCGGGATCTCCTCGTCGATCTGGGCCGCGAGATTGCCCTCGATCATCGCGACCGAGACGAACAGCGTCAGCCCGAGCCCGAGCGAGAGGACCACGCTGCCGGTCGCCGCGCCCGGCCGGTAGAGATTGGCGAGCGCGATCCGGACGCGCGGATTACGCGGCCGGCCGGCCCGCGCGGCGACCCAGGCGATACGCCGCCGCGACGCCCTAAGCAGCGCGAAGCTCGCCGCCGCCGAAATCACGAACCAGACGGCGACGCGGCGCTGCTCGGCGAGCAGCGACCGCCATGGCCGCAATAATGAGGGCGATGGCCGCCACGGCGAGAATGAAGCGCGGCCGCGGCCAGCGCCGGGCCGGGCGCGACGAGATCGCGGAACAGGGCGGCGGCCGGGATTTCCCGCGCGCGGGCCAGCGGCCAGATGGTGAAGGCGAGCGCCGTCAGCCCGCCATAGAGCGCGGCGGCGAGAAGCGGCTTCGGATAAATGCCGAGGCTGGTCGGGACGGGCAGATATTCCTTGATCAGATCCGCCAGAACAAAGGGCGCGCCCGCCCCGATCACGAGGCCGACCGCGATCCCGAGCAGCCCCAGCGTCATGATCTGGATGAGATAGATTTCGAACACCATGCCGGCCGGCGCGCCGATGCATTTCAAGGTCGCGATCGTCTCGGCGCGGCTGTCGAGATAGCCTTTCACGGCGTTGCCGACGCCGACGCCGCCGACCAGAAGCGCGGTCAGGCCGACAAGCGTCAGGAAGGTGCCGATGCGGTCGACGAAGCGTCTGGCGCTCGGCGCCCCGTCGCGCCGGTCGCGAATCCGCCAGGCCTCGTCGGGATACGGCCGCGCCCGCCTGTCTCCTTCCATTTGTCGAGATCGATCGCGCGCAGGGAGTTTCAGCCGATAATCGTAATCCACCAGGCTGCCGATGCGGATCAGATGGGTCGCAGCGAGACTCCCCTCCGAGACCATGACCCGCGGGCCGAAGCTGATGCTGTTGATGCTGCGGTCAGGCTCGTCGGTGATGACGGCGCGGATTTCATAGGTCAGATCGCCCACGGAAATGTGATCGCCCGTGTGCACGCCGAGCCGGCGCACGAGATCCTCGTCGATCAACGCGCCCCAGACACCGTTCCTCTCCGCCAGCGCGTCCGGGATACTGATCGGCCGGTCGAGCGTCAGCGTGCCGTAAAGCGGATAGGCGTTATCGACCGCCTTGAGCTGGATAAGCGTGCGCGAGCCCTTTTCCGTTGCCCGTCCCATGGCGCGCATCTCGACGACCCGCGACACTTTGCCCTGGGTGGCGAGATAGGCGCGCGCCTTCGGCCCGAGATCGCCATGCTGCGATTCGACCTCGACGTCGCCGCCGAGAAGCGCCTGCCCGTTTTCCTGAATGCCTTCCAGAATCGCGCTCGCCAGCGATCCGACCGCCGCGATCGAGGCGACGCCCAGCATCAGGCACGCGAGAAACACGCGAAAACCCTTGAGCCCGCCACGCATTTCCCGCGCAGCGAACCGCGCGGCCGTGCGATGGCTGGAAAGCGCGCCGTTCATGCCCCGGCCGCCACGCCATCCGCCGCACCGTGTCCTGATCGATCCGACCGTCCTTGAGGCGGACGATGCGGCCGCAACGCTCGGCGAGCGTTTCGTCGTGGGTGATCAGGATCAGCGTTGCGCCGCGCTTCTGCCGGAGTTCGAACAGGAGATCGATGATCGAGTGACCGGTCGCGCCGTCGAGATTGCCGGTCGGCTCGTCGGCGAGCAGGATCGCGGGCCGGTGCCGAGGGCGCGGGCAAGCGCGACGCGCTGCTGCTCGCCGCCGGAAAGCTGCCCGGGATAATGCGTCACCCGGTGGCCAAGCCCGACATGTTCGAGCTCCGCCGCGGCTCTGTCGAAGGCATCCGCGTCTCCCGCGAGCTCCATCGGCACGGCAACGTTTTCAAGCGCGGTCATGGTCGGGATAAGATGAAAGGCCTGAAAGACGATGCCGATATTGCGGCGGCGCGCGAGCGCCAGTTCATCCTCTCCGAGCCCCGCAAATTCCTGGCCCGCGACCAGAACCGAACCGGCGCTCGGCTGCTCCAGTCCGGCCATAACGGCAAGAAGCGTCGATTTGCCGGAGCCCGATGGCCCGACCAGGCCTACCGCCTCGCCCTGGCCGACATCGAGATCGATGCCCTTCGAGGATCTCGACCGGCCCGGCGCCGCTCTGGAGCGTCAGCCGCACGCCGCGGAGTTGTATCGCCCGCTCGCGGGCACTAGAGTTCTTGCGCCATGCGGTTACTCACAGCCTTTTTATCGAAGCGGGGCATTGTTCACGCATTTCACGGCTTAGGCCAGTGCCTGTCTTCGCTTTTGCTGGCCTTGCTGGTCACAATTCTGGCAAGTGCGGCATTGAGCGCCGCCGAGACCAAAACCATCGTCGGCTTCGGAGACAGCCTGATGGCGGGCTACGGCCTCGTATCAGCAGGACTCCTTCACCGCGCAACTTGAAGCCGCGCTGAAAGCGCAAGGGATCGACGCTACGGTCGTGAATGCGGGCGTCTCCGGCGACACGACGACGGGCGGACGGTCCCGGCTTGCCTGGACGATCGACGGACAGCCGAAGAAGCCGGATCTCGTCATTCTCGAACTCGGCGCCAATGATGCGCTGCGCGGCATCTCGCCGTCCCTCACGCGTGAAAATCTCGACTGGATGCTCGCGCAACTCAAGCAGCGCGGCATTCCGGTCCTGTTCGTCGGCATGATGGCGCCGCCCAATATGGGCCAGGAATACGAGACGGAGTTCAATGCGATCTACCCCGATCTCGCAAAGAAATACGGCGTCGCCTTCTATCCGTTTTTCCTCGACGGCGTCGCGGCCAATCCCCGCCTCAACCAGCACGACGGGATGCATCCCAACCCCAAAGGCGTAAAGATCATCGTCGGCAAGATCGCGCCCTATGTGACCCGGGCGCTCGGAGCCCACGCGCCGACCGCGCCATGACGCGACTCTTCGTCGGACTGGAGCTTCCGCGCGCGGTCAAGGACGTGCTGCTCGCCTGCGCGGGCGGCATTCCGGGCGCCCATTGGCAGACCGCCGAGCAGCTTCACCTCACGCTGCGCTTCATCGGCGACGTCGACAATCCCACGGCAAACGATATCACTCAGGCGCTGGATTTCATCGACGCGCCGGGATTCGACCTGGAGATAAAAGGCGTCGGCGTGTTCGGCCCCGCGAAACGCGCCCATGCGCTATGGGCCGGCGTCACCGGCAATCCCGGGCTCGATCATCTCCAGGCCAAGATCGAATCCGCCGTCGTGCGCGCTGGCATCGCACCGGAGACCCGCAAATTCCACCCGCACATCACCCTCGCGCGTCTCCGCAATCCCGAGCGCGTCCGGCTGCAGGATTTCCTGCAAATCCATGACGGACTCGTCGTGCCGCCTTTCACCGTCGATCACTTCGTGCTGTTCTCGAGCTTCGTGACGCACAAGGGCTCGATCTACACGGTGGAAGAAACCTATCCGCTCGAAGGCTAGGCCCTGACCGCCTCGACGATACTCTGCGGCATATCCGCGTCGATAATCCGATTGAGCTTGAGCCGGGCGCGCTTCAGAAGGGTTTCGAATTCGCTCTTCGTGCGCTCCCTGCCGCCCGCCACCGCCATCATGTTGATATCCATGAACTTGCCCGGATGCGGCGCATTGCCCTTGGGTATCACGAAATCGATGATGAAAACCCGGCCCGATTTCGCCATGGCCTTGCGGCAGCTCTTCAGGATCCGGACGGCGCTGTCGTCATCCCAGTCGTGGAGGATGGACTTCATCATATAGGCGTCCGCCTCCGGCACGGAGTCGAAGAAACTGCCGCCCGCAAGCGTGCAACGCGCTTCGATTTTCGGATCGCTGACGAAGCCCGCGTCCGGCGCGGCGGCGACCACCTGCGGCAGATCGAACAACGTGCCCTTGAGTTTCTTGTGACGCCGCAGAACACTCGTCAGGAGATTGCCGTGGGCGCCGCCGACATCCACGAGATGCTCGACGCCCGCCAGCGGGAGCGCTTTGGCGATCGCCTGATCGCTGGTGCGTGTCACACTCGCCATGGCCGCCGAGAAGGCGCGCTCCTTCTCGGGATGCCGGGCGAGATAGTCGAAGCCGGGCATCTTGAAAACGTGCTCGAAGCCCGTCTCCCCCGTCCTCACAGAATGGGTCAACTCTCCCCACGACAGCCAATTATAGTCGTCGACGATCATCAGCACGTAATCGCGCAGCGAGGTCGGATGGTCGCTTCGCAGGAACTGCGCCATCGGCGTCAGCTTGAACCGCCCCTTCGAATCCTCGGCGAAGATGCCGAGGCTCGCCAGCGTGCGAAGGACACGGAAAAGACTCGGCGCGTGTGCCCCAACTTTCTTCGCGATCGCCTCCGGCTTCATCGGGCCTTTGGCCAGAGCGTCGGCGATGTTGAGCTTTGCGGCGGCGAAGATCATCTGCGACGCCCAGAAGCCGGTTACGAGTTTGCGGAAGGAGTCGAGCGGCGCAGGGCCGGGTCGAGGAGCGGACATCGGAATGGATCCCCCAGGAGAAAAACGAGGGGCCCATGCTACGCCGCGGCGATACGCCGTCAATCGGCAGCTGGACGCGCCACTCCTCGGCGGGAACAGTCGGCAGGAATTCAGTGGCCGGGGGCTCCCGTCATCTGAAGCCGTTCCCGAAGCTCCGGTTCGAGCTTGCGTAGCGCCTCGCGGCGGGTCAGCGCGGCGGCTCGGGGGGCAACGATGACATAGAGCTTCTCGGCCTCGAGCGGCATGCGGTCGAACATCTCGCGCAACACCCAGCCCATCGCTTTGGTGATGAAGAACTCGCGCTCGTCGACCAGAGCCTCGGCCGTCCGCCGCAACACATCGAAACGCAAAGTATCGGTTCTGATCGCGGGGAGATGAATGAGCAAGGCCGCGCGGCGGGTCCAGAAGGACGGCTCCGAGACCCAGGTGGCGGATTCTTCGAACAGCGCGGGTTCGCGGAGCGCGATCCGCCCCATCACGTCCGAGGCGAGCCCGTCCAGAAGACTCCAGCCGCTGAGGGAACGCGCCCAGGTTAGAAACACCGTGCGGGCATCGCTGAGCCCGAGGAACTTCTCGTAGTAACCGGCGAGCAAGATCGCGAACAGTTTGTCCTCGTAGAGATCCGAATGCCACAGAGCGTCCAACGCCGCGACGAGATCGTGGTGAGGCGGCTTTGGGCAGGCCTTCCGGACGGCGCGCGCCGCGGCCCGGAGCTGCGGAACGCGGTGGCCGATCAAGGGATAGGGAATCTTGAGATAGGCCTTCTGCACGGCGGCATCCGCCTCGTTCGCATGAGTGCGGATTTCCGCCTTGCCTTGCTCTACCGCCTGCCTGATATCCACGCCTACACTCCATGCCGCGCGAGCACGCGCTCGACGCCTCCAAGGTAGCTGGCGCCGAAAAGCCGCACATGGGTCAAGAGGTGCCAGAGATTATAGATGTCTTTGCGGATTTCGAAAAATCCCGGCCTGATCGGCCTCAGTGCGGAATAGCGCTCGAAGAACGCATCGCCGAACGTCCCGAACAGGGTGGAGAAGGCAAGCTCGATTTCGGCATGGCCGAAATAGATCGCCGGATCGATAAAACCGGTGACGCGTCCTCCGTCGCTCAGGATGTTCCCGCTCCACATGTCGCCATGAACGAGCGACGGACGATCCGGTTCCTCCAAAAGAGTCTCCAGCCTGTCCGCGAGCCGTTCGAGACGCCCGAGCATCGCATCCGAAAGCCTGCCGGCAGCGTGACAATCCCGCGCCATATGGAGCAACCGTCGGTCGCGGAAAAACGGAATCCACTCGCCGCTCCAGTCATTTGGCTGGGGCAGCCCGCCGATCACCGTGTCGCGGTGGAAGCCGAAGCGATCGGCAGTATGGTCGTGAAGTGCCGCCAGCAACTCGGCCGCGTGGGTTTCCACGCGCGGGCCGAGCCGCGTCGAGCCCGGGAGATAATCCACGACCAGGAGGTCGTCGCTCGCGAGCAGCACCCGAGGCACGGGCAGGTCGGAATGATCGGCGAGAAAGCCGAGCATCTCCGCCTCGAGTAGTAGCCCGCCGGAATCGGTCTTGGCCACGACGTGTCGCCCGTCCGCGAGTTCGATCCTATCCACATGCGCGATGCTGCCGCCGGACAGCGGGGAACGACTTACCGGACGGGAGCCGAGACCGATCTCGATCCGGTTGAACCAGCGCGGAGGCTCCGCCGCCATATCAGGCCGCGAAATGCTCGGGATGCAAGGCGCGCAATGAGGCAAGCAAGCCTCGCGATCCCTTCTCCAACAAATCCAGCACGAAATCGAACTGCTGCGGCCCGCCGTAATAGGGATCCGGGACGTCCCGGAGCGCGAATTCCGGCGCATAGCGCAGAAACAGTTCCGTACGGGCCTTGCATTTGCGCGGACGGGCGGCGTCCAGCGCCTCGAGATTCATTTGATCCATGGCAAGCAGGTAATCGAAGGAGAGGAAATCCTCGCGCGCGACCTGCCTGGCCCGGTAGGTCGAGATATCGATTCCGCGCCGGGCGGCGGCCTTGATCGCCCGAGAATCGGGCGGCTTGCCGACATGCCATTCGGCGGTACCGGCCGAGTCCACCTCGATCGGCGCGCCATTGCCTTCCAGCCCTTCCCGCTGCAGCATCGAACGAAACACGCCTTCGGCGGATGGTGAGCGGCAGATATTTCCAAGACAGACAAAAAGAATCCGGATCAATAAAACCCTCTCTATCGTGACGTTTCGCTTCCCCGAATGGCGAGCCTTGGAGCCTAAATAATACAGACTAGCTCGCCTTGTTAGTCAGGGCAAAGATTATGACGCGCCACGCGAATGTTGTCATCCTCACAGGCGCCGGCATTTCGGCCGAATCCGGGCTCGGTACCTTTCGCGACAAGGATGGGCTCTGGACCAAATTCGAGCCCTACAAGCTGGCGACGCCCGACGCCTTCAAGGAGGATCCCGGCCGCGTCCATGCCTTCTACAATATGCGCCGGGCCGGTGTAGCGGGCGCGATTCCCAACGCCGCGCATCAGGCCCTCGCGCGATGGGAAGCCGCCGATCGCGCGGCCGGCGACGGAGATTTTCTGCTGGTGACGCAGAATATCGACGACCTGCACGAACGGGCGGGCAGTCCGTCTCCGCTTCATATGCATGGCGAGTTGGGCAAGAGCCGATGCGCCCATTGCGGCGATATCCGGCCCTGCCCGAACGACCTGACCACGGCCATGACGTGCCCTGCCTGCGGCGTAGCCGGCGGCCTTAGGCCCCATGTCGTCTGGTTCGGCGAAGTGCCCTTTGGCCTGGATCGGATCGGCGCGGCGCTCGACGCCTGCGATCTTTTCGTCGCGGTGGGGACGTCGGGAACCGTCTACCCGGCCGCCGGCTTCGTGCGGCATGTCGCCGCGTTAGGCCGCGCTCGGACGGTGGAAATCAATCTCGAACCGAGCGACGGCCATTCGCTGTTCAACGAGCGGATCTACGGTGCAGCAACCGAAACCGTGCCGCGCTTCGTCAACGAGATGATACTCCGGCCCTAGCGGCTCTATGAAAGCCTCAGTCGTCGAACTCGATGCGCTCCATATCCTCGTCCGAAAAGCCGAAATGATGACCGATCTCGTGGATCAGCACATGACGGATGACGGCATCGAGGCGCTCGCCGGTCTCGCACCAGAAATCGAGGATCGGACGGCGGTAGAGATAGATGACATCGGGGCCCTGCAAAACGTCCCAGTTCGATTTCTTGTCGAGGCTGACGCCTTGATAGAGCCCGAGGATCTCAAACTCGCTCTCGGCTCCCATCTCGTCCAGCACGTCGTCCTCGGGAAATTCGTCGACGCGAATAATGACGTCGTGCACCCGCTCCTTCAGCACATCGGGCACGGTCTCGAACGCGACTTTGGCGAGGCGTTCGAGATCCGCCGCATCGGGCGCTGGGCCGGTGATGGGCATCGCGTAGCTCATGGGCCACCTTAGCGCGGCTCGTGCGGGTTGAACAGACGTCCAGACTGGTTCATCTTGGGCCTGTTCGTCGATTGCCGTTGGATCCAATCACGGGAGCATGCATGGCCACGAAACTGAGCGGCGCGGAGCGCAAGGATGCGATCGGAAAGCTCACGGGCTGGACGGAGGTCGACGGGCGCGACGCCATCGCAAAGTGCTTCAAGTTCAAGACGTTCAACGAAGCGTTCGGCTTCATGTCCCGGGTCGCGATGGTCGCGGAGAAGATGGATCATCATCCAGAATGGTTCAACGTCTACAACAGGGTCGACGTCACCCTGAGCACCCATGATGCGGGTGGCGTGACAGGCAAAGACATCGCGCTTGCCGAGGCCATGAACGCCTTCGCCGAATAATCCCCCGCGACGAAAAAACCCGCCTGAATCGTATTGAGATTCGGAACAGCGACCCCATATCGGTTTGGGACGAGGTTTACTCGTTGGGATCAAATAATCTTATGAGAGAGACAATCGCACGGCCTTTGAACGAAGCCGTTGTAGCACACGGTTTCTTCCCGAAGCTGCGTAGAGTATTGCGGCGCGTTCCGTTAGCCGCCGAGCTTCTATCGGCCTATTACTGTGCCACTGATCCGGCCACTCCTACTCATGTCCGCGCCATTCTGCTCGGCGCGCTCGCCTATTTCGTGGTGCCGACCGATGCCATTCCCGATATGCTCGGCGTCATCGGCTATACGGACGACATGACCGTGCTGATCGCGGCGATCCGGCATGTTCATGGCTACATCACGCCCGACCATATCGACAAGGCGCGCAACTTCATCGAGCAGGAAGGAACCTGACGACGGAACGACAAGGACCTGGGGAACGGAGAGGAACGGCGGCGCCCGCGCCGTCGATACGTGGCTATTTCGGAATCGGTGTCGACCGCGTCAACAAGGCGATGAACGTGGGCAATCTGTTTCGCACCGCGAACGCTTTCGGCGCGAGCTTTCTGTTCACCATCGACGCGGCCTATTCGCCGACTGCCTCGAAATCCGACACCAGTCGCGCGGACGAGCAGGTCCCGCTGTATCGCTACCAAACGGCGCCGGAGCTGGCGCTGCCGAAAGGCTGCGCGCTGATCGGCATCGAGATTTCCGAGGATGCCGTTGACCTGCCGAGTTTCCGGCATCCCTTGCGGGCCGCCTATGTGCTCGGCGGCGAACGCAGCTCGCTCGAACCGGCCCTGATGGCGCGGTGCGATCACGTCGTAAAGATCCCGGCGCGCTTCTCGCTCAATGTCGCGACCGCGGGTGCGATCGTCATGTATGACCGGATGATCTCGCTCGGCCGGTTTGCCGAGCGCCCGGTCTCTCCCAACGCCCGGGTGATTCCGCTCGCCGACCATATCCATGGCGGGCCGATCTTCCGAACCGGCCAGGACCGTTAAATCACCGGCGCGGCGCTTCGAATTCCCGTGAAACTTTATGGGAAAAATCCCGTGATTCCCGCCAGTTGGGGTAGAAAAAGCGAGCCCGAGCTTTTATCATCGGCTCTATTATGGGAACACGTGCTTATGCTGCCCTGGGGGCGATGGCAATTGTCGTCGCTCTCGCTCAAACGTCTTTGGCCGCGGATCAGGGCCGGAAGCGTATCGGCGTCTTCAAGGATTGGCAGGCCTATACGCTGACCACCGGCGACAATACGGTCTGCTATGCCATCAGCGTCCCTAAGGACATGTCGCCTAAAACCGTCGTCAGAAAAGGCAAGCGCGTGAAGATCTCGCGCGGCGAGGTCTATGTCACCGTCACCGACCGTCCGGCGACCGAAACCGCCAACGAAGTCAACGTGGTGATCGGTTACACTTTTCAGAAGAACAGCCAGGTTTCCTACACGATCGATGGCCATCGGCATAAGCTCTTCACCATGGACGACGGCGCCTGGGCCTATGATTCCAAATCCGACAACGCCATCGTCCAGGCTATGCAGCGCGGCAAGACGCTGGTCGTGACCGGCACCTCCGGCCACGGGACAACCACCAAGGACACATACTCGCTGGCCGGCTTCACCGCGGCTCATAACGCCATCGACAAAGCCTGTAGCGTGAAATAGAAGGACGCTATGTCGTCCTTGACCCTCGATACACCGGAAACCGCCGGTTCCCCCACGCTCGGGCATCCCGAGCGAACGGAGATCGTCGGCCTGTCGCGCGAGCAGCTCCTGGAGGCCCTCGCCGAGACCGGCGTGCCCCAGAAGTCGCTCAAGATGCGCGTCCAGCAGATCTGGCACTGGGTCTATTTTCGCGGCGCCACCTCCTTCGAGACCATGACCACCATCTCCAAGGACATGCGCGAACAGTTGGCCGAGCGCTTCAGGATCTCCCGGCCGGAGATCGTCACCGCCCAGATCTCCTCGGACGGCACGCGCAAGTGGCTCTTGAAGCTCGCCGACGGCCAGGAAGTCGAGAGCGTGTTCATTCCGGAGGAAGACCGGGGCACGCTTTGCGTTTCCTCTCAGGTCGGCTGCACGCTCAATTGCCGCTTCTGCCACACCGGCACGCAGCGCCTCGTACGCAATCTGACGCCCGCCGAGATCGTCGGTCAGGTGATGATGGCGCGCGACGAGCTCGGCGAATGGCCGAGCCCGCCGGATGGCCGCCAGATCACCAATATCGTGATGATGGGCATGGGCGAGCCGCTCTATAATTTCGAGAACGTCAAGCAGGCGCTCCGCATCGTGATGGACGCGGAGGGCATCTCGCTCTCCAAGCGCCGCATCACCCTCTCGACCGCCGGCGTGGTGCCGATGATGGCGCGGTGCGGCGAGGAGCTGGACGTCAATCTGGCGGTCTCGCTCCACGCGGTGCGGGATGACATCCGCGACGAGATCGTGCCCTTGAACCGCAAATACAAGATCGACGAGCTGCTCACCGCCTGCAGCGCCTATCCGGGCGCCAAGAACGCGCGGCGCATCACCTTCGAATACGTCATGCTGAAGGACAAGAACGACTCGCTCGACGACGCCAGGGAGCTGGTGCGGCTTCTCCGGACCTACGACATCCCGGCGAAGGTGAACCTGATCCCGTTCAACCCCTGGCCCGGCTCGCCCTATGAATGCTCGACGCCGGAGCGGATCAAGGCCTTCTCGGACTATGTCTTCGAGCGCGGCATCTCCGCACCCGTTCGCACGCCGCGCGGCCAGGACATCATGGCCGCCTGCGGTCAACTGAAGTCCGCAAGCGTGAAACTGCGCCGGTCCCAGACGGCCGCCTGAATTCCTCTCCGACGTCATCCCGGAATTGATCCGCGATGACAATGAAGGAGAAGCACCCCGCGATCCTATGCTAAAGTCCGAATGGGAGAGGCATGGTGCGCACGCGGCTTTATCTGAAACAACTCACGAAGGACCTGCCGCACTGGGCGGCGAAGGGCTGGATTTCGCCCGGCGGCGAGGAGGCAATTCTCGCCGACACGCGGGAGAAAATCCGCGCCGGCAATATCGCGCCGCTGGCTTTCGGTATCCTCGGTGCGATAACGCTCGCCGCCGGCATCATCACCTTCTTCGCCGCCAACTGGCAGGAAATCCCGAAGATCGCGAAGCTCGGCATCTTGCTGGCCTCGCTGTGGATCGCATTCGGCGCGGCGGCCTTTGCCTTGCGGCGCGAGGCGTCGTCATTGATCGGGCAAGCCCTGCTGCTTCTGGCGGCGCTTATCTTCGGCGCGAACATCCAGCTCATCGGGCAGGCCTATCACATCGGCAATCACTATCCCGACGGCATCTTGCTTTGGGCTCTGGGGGCGCTGGTGCTCACGCTGCTGGTGGCGTCTCAGCCGGTGGCCGTCCTCGGGCTGGTGCTGACCGGCTTGTGGAGCTCGACCGAAACCTTCGGATTCTGGGGCGCGATTCACTGGCCGTTCCTGATTCTCTGGGGCGGATTCATGGCCCTCGCCGTCATCCGGAACTGGAAGGTTTCCCGGCATGTCGGGCTACTGGTCGCGCTCTATTGGTGCGCGATCTCGATCGTCGGGCGCAATTTCCACCTCTCCGTCTATCTGATCGGCTTATATGTCCCGATCGCCATGGCGCTCTCGGTTGTCGGCTGCCTGCTCGAGGAAAAGGGCTGGAAGGCCGGCTTCGGGGCGACGCTCAGAAGCTATGCCATGATCCTCGGGCTCGGCGCGGTTTACGCCCTCGGCATCCGCTCTATCGAGGGCAGTGCGCTGGTTCTCGGACCGGGCATCCGTTGGATCGTGATCTACGCGGCGGCGGTCGCCGTTTTCATCGCGCTCTTCGCCCGTCAGGGTTTCAGACGGCAGGATCTCAGCCGGCCGATCATGACGGTCGGCTGGGTTGTGTCGTCGGTCTGCCTCGCCGGAATCGCCGGAATCTTTCTCAACCGGATCGGCGTGACGGGCGCCGTCTTCCTGTTCAAGGCGCTTCTGTTTGCCGCGACGCTCTGGTTCATATCGCGGGGTTATGAGCTACAACGCCGCGCGATGGTGAATATCGGCTTCGTTTTCTTCGCGCTCGGGCTCGCCGCCCTCTATCTCGACACGTTCTGGAGCTTCATGAGCCGTTCGGTCGCCCTGATGATCGGCGGCATCCTGCTGCTCGGCGGCGGCTATATCCTCGAGCGCCAGCGCCGGCGGATCCTCGCCGGCTGGAGCGCCGGGTCATGAGCCGGCTTTCCGTCACGCTGCGTCTGATGCTGGCCGCCGCGGCGATGACGGTGGCGCTGCTCGTCATGGTCGGGGCGAAGCAATACACGCTCGAGTCCGGCACGCTCGTCCAGCTCGAGACCCGACCGGTCGATCCGCGCTCTCTGTTCCGGGGAGACTATGTCCGGCTGCGCTATGTGATCTCCCTGCTCGATCTCAACGATCTCCCCGGCGACAAGAATTTCGAGATGGGCGACACGATCTACGTGGTGCTGAAGCAGGCCGATCCCTATTGGGTGGCCGTTTCCGTCCATCGCTCCCGGCCCGACGCGGCAAGGGGCGAGGTCGTGATCAAGGGCCGAGTCGCCTATCACTGGCGGGAAACCGGCTTCGCCAACCGCCCGGCGCGCGACCAGATCGATGCGACTTACGGGATAGAGAGCTATTTCGTGCCGGAGGGCCAGGGCCGGGAACTCGAGGATCCGAGCCAGATCGGCCGGATTTCGATCGTCGCCGCGGTGGACCGGTTCGGCAACGCCGCCATCAAGCAGGTGCTGGTGAGCGGCAAGCCGCGTTTCACCGAGAAGCTGTTCTAAATTCCATAGTCATCGTCTTGTCCCGCGCCGGCTTTACCCTATACTGCGCGGCCTTCGAGGCATGGCTCGCGGGAGAGGATCATGGCGGACAAAATCAAGAAAGTGGTGCTGGCCTATTCGGGCGGCTTGGATACTTCGGTCATCCTCAAATGGCTTCAGACCACCTATGGCTGCGAGGTCGTGACCTTTACGGCCGATCTGGGCCAGGGCGAGGAACTGGCGCCCGCGCGCAAGAAGGCCGAGATGTTCGGCGTGAAGGAGATCTTCATCGAGGATCTGCGCGAGGAATTCGTCCGCGACTTCGTCTTCCCGATGTTCCGCGCCAACGCGCTCTACGAGGGCATTTACCTGCTCGGCACCTCGATCGCCCGGCCGCTGATCGCCAAGCGCCAGATCGAGATCGCGAAGGCCACCGGCGCGGACGCGGTCTGCCACGGCGCGACCGGCAAGGGCAACGATCAGGTCCGCTTCGAGCTCGGCTATTACGCGCTCAATCCTGATATCAAGGTGATCGCCCCGTGGCGCGAATGGGATCTCACCTCGCGCACCAAGCTGATCGATTTCGCCGAGAAGCATCAGATTCCGATCGCCAAGGACAAGCGCGGCGAAGCGCCCTTCTCGGTCGATGCAAACCTTCTGCATATCTCCGCCGAGGGCAAGGTTCTGGAAGATCCCTGGCAGGAAGCGCCGGACTATGTCTACAGCCGGACCCTCGCTCCCGAGGACGCCCCCGACAAGCCGACCTATATCGAGGTCGATTTCGAGAAGGGCGATGCGGTGGCGATCGACGGCAAGCGGATGTCGCCCGCCGAATTGCTGACGGCCCTGAACAAGCTCGGCCACGACAACGGCATCGGCCGGGTGGACCTGGTCGAGAACCGGTTCGTCGGCATGAAGTCGCGCGGCGTCTACGAAACCCCGGGCGGGACGATCCTCTATGCGGCGCATCGCGGCATCGAAAGCCTGACGCTCGATCGCGGCGCGGCGCATCTGAAAGACGATATCATGCCGCGCTATGCCGAGCTTATTTACAACGGCTTCTGGTTCTCGCCCGAGCGCGAGATGCTGCAGGCCCTGATCGACAAGAGCCAGGAGCCGGTCACCGGCACGGTGCGGCTGAAGCTCTACAAGGGCAGCGCCTCGCGTCGTCGGCCGCAAATCGCCGAACTCGCTCTATTCCTTGCAGCATGTCACCTTCGAGGAAGACGCCGGTGCCTATGACCAGCGCGACGCCCAGGGCTTCATCAAGCTCAACGCGCTGAGGCTCAAGCTGCTGAACAAGCGCGGCGGCAACTAAGCGGGATGGCGTCCGCCTTCGAGCTGATCCTCTCGATCTTTCTGATCGTCGCGCTCGGGGCGGTTCTGGGGCGGACCAAGCTCTTCAGCGGGGACATCGTCACCGCGCTCAACGCATTCGTCTGGCATGTCGCGATACCGGCATACATGTACCGCACCATGGCGCGGAACGAGTTGCCGGGCTTCGGCGAGCTTGGCCTCGTCGTGCTCTATTACGCGACGGCGCTGACGGTCTATTTCACACTCGGCTTTGTGGTCGGCAAGCTCTTCAAGCTCAAGCCCGGCGAACGCCCGGCGCTGGCGCTCAGCGGCTGCTTCGCGAACGGCATGATGCTGGGCGCGCCGATCATCGGCGGCGCCTTCGGCGACAAGGCGCTGCATCTGCTCTTTATGCTGATCGCCTTCCACGCCCCGATCTTCGTCACCACCTCGACGATCTGGATGGAAATAGAGCGCGGCCAGCGCGCCGCCGTGATCACGACGATCAAAAAGACGGCCGCTTCACTGGTGCGTCAGACGCCGATCGTCGCCCTGGTGCTGGGCGTGATCACCTCCGCGATCGGGGTCACCGTGCCGCCCTTCTTCGACAAGATCCTCGCGACCGTCGGCGGGGCGATGATCCCTCTGGGACTGTTCGCGGTCGGCGCGAGTTTGAGCAAAGTGGAAGTGAAGGGCGATCTGCCTCAGGCCGCCATCGGCACCCTCACCAAGCTTGTGATCCTGCCAAGCGCGATGTTCCTGACCACGACGCTTCTCGGCGTTCCGCCTCTCTGGCAAGGCGTTGCCGTGCTCATGGCCGGTATGCCGACCGGCGTCGTCGCCTTCAATTTCGCCGCCGCCAACCAACTGGCTCCGCGCGGATCGCGACCGCGTTCCTGCTCGCCAACATCTTCGCCGTGGCAACGCTGACGCTATGGGTCGGCTGGCTGTCGCAGAATCGATAGGCGGTCAGCTTTCCAGAACGTCGGCGTACTTTCGAAGCAGTGCCGCCCCGTCGCCACGCCATGAACTGCCATGCATGCAGGCGAGGAGCTGGGGATTTTCGGCGGCGAGCCGTTCCATCATCGCGCGGTTGTTCTTCGGATGGGCGAAATAGTCTTCACTGCGCCGGAACGCCTCCGAGGACGCCAGGATGTCGCCCTCAGTCACCGGTTCGGGCGAGTCGCCGGGCTGAGTAAAGAGATCGCCGCAGAACAGCGTTTTCGTCGTCAACTCCATCAGGCTGCCGCATTCCCAGGCATGGGGCAGATGGGGCGTATCGAACCATTTGACCGTGTGCTTGCCGAGCGAGAGCGTCTCGCCGTCCTGCAGCACGACCGGTTCGCGGATCGCGAAGTCACCGATCGAGGTCATCGCCGCCACCCGGCCGCAAAGCGGGCTGCGCCTTTGGTGCGGCCGCGAGAAAATCGTTCAGCGCGCCGCATTCGTCGGCCTCGAAATGCGAGAACGACACGTAGCGGATATTCCTCGACCGGCATCACCTTCTCGATCGCCGCGCGGGTTGCGGTGAAGATGCCTTGCAGCCCGGTGTGATAGACGAGCGGATCGTCGTCCTTGATCAGGAACTGGTTGAAGGTGAATCCGCCGGGAAACGCCTCGGGCGGCACGGGCGTGCTAATGCGATAGATTCCGTCGGCGATCTCGTCGATTCGGGTCGAATTGTCGGTCATGGCTTCCCCCTATGCCGGCCCCCATCGACGTCAGTGATACTGCCGCCGACAGGAGCGAGGCAACCGGGAAAGCCGCGACGGACCTATTTGGACTTCAGAAGATCGCGGATCTCGGTGAGTAGAACCACGTCCGCCGGCGGCGCGGGCGGTGCGGCGGGCGCGGCCTCTTCCTTCTTCTTGAAGCGATTCACCTGCTTGATCAGGATGAAGATCGCGAGCGCGACGATGATGAAATTGATCACCGCGTTGATGAACATGCCGTAGCGCAGTACCGGAGCCCCGGCCTCGGTCGCCGCCGCGAGCGAGTCGAAATGCTCGCCGTTCAGGCTTACGAACAGATTCGAGAAATCGAGGCCGCCGGTGAGCAAGCCGATCGGCGGCATGATGACGTCTTTGACCAGCGAGTTGACGATCGCCGTGAAGGCGGCACCGATAACGATGCCGACCGCCATGTCGAGGACATTCCCCCGCATCGCAAATTCTTTGAATTCCTTGACGAATCCAGACACGTGACACCTCCAAGCTATGAATACGGCGTCAACGCGAGTTGCCGCCCGTCCCCGAGCTGAAAGGTTAAGTCAGCGCTTCGGAGCCGCCAAGCAATTTTGGGTTAACGCGGATGCCGCGCGCCCTAGGCAATTCCGGCGATGCGTTTCGCGGCGATGACCGTGTTGTTCAACAGGCACGCGATGGTCATCGGGCCGACACCGCCCGGCACCGGCGTGATCGCGCCAGCGACCTTCACCGCTTCCTCGTAGCAGACATCACCGACGAGCTTGGTCTTGCCCTCGCCCTTTTCCGGCGCGGGCACCCGGTTGATGCCGACGTCAATCACGGTCGCGCCCGGCTTGATCCAGCCGCCGCGCACCATTTCAGGCCGGCCCACCGCCGCCACGACGATATCGGCCCGGCGGCATTCCTCGGGCAGCGCGTCCGTACGGGAGTGCGCCATGGTGACGGTCGCGTTCCGCTGCAGGAGCAATTGCGCCACCGGCTTGCCGACGAGATTCGACCGGCCGACGACGATCGCACGCTTGCCGGAGAGATCCTTGCCCAGCACATCCTCGATCAGCATGACGCAGCCGACAGGCGTGCAGGGGAAAAGGCCATCCTGACCGGACAGGAGCCGCCCGGCATTCACCACGTTGAGGCCATCGACATCCTTGTCCGGGCTGATGGTGACCGTGACCACCTGCTCCTTGATCTGCTTCGGCACCGGAAACTGAACGAGAATGCCATGCACGGCGGGATCGGCATTGAGCTTGCCGACGAGTTCCAGAAGCGCCTCCTGGCTGGTGTCCTCAGGCAGCTTGTACTCGAAGGAATTCATGCCCGATTCCTTGGTCTGCTCGCCCTTGTTGCGGACATAGACCTTGCTCGCCGGATCCTCGCCCACCAGCACGACGGCGAGGCCCGGCGTCAGGCCGTGTTTCGCCTTGAGTTCCGCGACCTCATTCGCGATTCGCGCCCTGAGCCCGGCGGCAAACGCCTTCCCATCGATGATCCGTGCCTCGGCCATATCGTCTTCCTTTTCTTGATGCTTCTCGTAAATCAGTTCTTTGCGTCTTCGGCGCGCGCCTGCGCGGCCTGCCACTCCAGTATCTTCCGGCTGAGCGACGCGCCATCGCCGGAGATCATCACGGACTTTTCGCGCGACTTGCCCCCGCTGACGACGGACACCTGGCTCGGCGCGATGCGCCAGGTCTTCGCCAGCAACTTTTCGAGCGCCGCATTGGCCTTGCCCGATTCCGGCGCCGCCGTCACCCGCACCTTCAGATGCGGGGCATGTCCGGACGCGGCCTCGACACCGACGATCTCGTCGCGGGATGCTTTCGGCTGCAGCCGCACAGCCACCCTTACGCCCCCCTCGATCATGTGAAACGGCGAGGTCTCAGAGAAGGACGCGGGCGAGGTCATACAGGACGAGATTGCGCAGGAAGACCAGCAACAGGATCAGGATCAACGGCGCGAAGTCGATACCCCCGATGACCGGAATGATCCTGCGGATCGGCGCAAGCACCGGCTCGGTCAGAACATTCAGGATGTGCATCACCTGATAGACGAACTGATTGCGGGTATTGATGACGTTGAACGCCACCAGCCAGCTCATGATGACCGAGATGATCAGAACCCACATATAGAGGGAGATCACCGTCGCGATTAGATTCAGCAGCGCATACATGAGTTTCGCCCCAATTGAATGCCATTCCTCATGTAACCGGGCGGGGTTTAAATCGCAAGACTACAATGGATTTAAGAGTTCGCCGACCGGCCGTTCAGGAGGGCTTGACAGTTGCCCGGTACCGCCACACATTACGGCCCGCTTGACCGCCGCCTCTTCGAGGCTGCGGACCGCGAATGTGGGGCAGTAGCTCAGTTGGGAGAGCGCGACGTTCGCAATGTCGAGGCCAGGGGTTCGATTCCCCTCTGCTCCACCATTCGCCGCCCGCCCTGCGGGCCCGGGCCCGAGGGCCTATCCCTGATCGGAAATAACCGCCGCATGAGCGCCGCCAGGCGAATCCGGACTGACCTTTTTTGCCGTTGTCCGTCCCCCGTTGTCCGTCCTTGGGAAACGGATCTTCAGAAAGACAGCGGGCCAGGCAGCCCCTTGACGGTGACTGCGCCGGCCCGCTGCACTTCTTGCGGATTTCGTCGGACGCCTTAGTTGGGCGGCGTCCCGGTCGGGGTCGGAAGCTTGCCCTTGCCGTGCGACGTGGCGCCCGGAACGGAATCGCAGTTCTTGCCGCGATCCGGCGGCGTGTTCGGCGGGCATTTGAACAGGCCCGACGTGCCCCGGCCGCCGGAGTGGCCACCGTCGCGCAGCGGATGCAGGCCGACGCTGAAGATCGTTCCCGGCGGGAAGGTGCTGACGCTGATACCGTCGCGCGCGGACTGGCCCGGAGCCCATCATCTCGACCGACCATTCGTCCGGCTGGCCATTCTCGTCCCGGACGATCTTCCGGCGGGATTCGTCCAGCGGCACGAAATGGATCATCAGATGCGTCGGCGCGGGATCGACCCGGGTCACGACGCCCGTGAACACATAGATCTTGTTGGAGTCGTACATCGCAAAGGAGTGATGCGCCACGGCCGGCACGATCGCCGCGCCCAGCAGCAGCCCCGCCCCCGTCAAAACGGCTCCCAGTTTAATCGATTTCAGGTGTTTCTTTGCTTCATTTGCATCTTCCTAAAACTCGCCTCCACATAGAGATTGCGCCACCCTATTGCCGCCGCTCATTGAAAGCCGAACAGCGCCTTCTGCTTGGGGCGTTCCATGCCCTTCTCGTGATATTTCTCCCAGATCTGGGCCCACGGACGGCCGTAGATGTCCGGCGGCGAGAATTCGAACGGTATCGCCCGGCAGATTCTGCGTCGGCTCGCCTTTGATCGGGAAAATGGTCTGGAAACAATGGACATATTGGATCGGCTCGCCGCTGCCGAGTTCGCCGGTCTTGTCCCAGTAGTGGACGATGCGCACCGGGTCGACCAGCGCCTCGTCGTCATAGAGGATCGTCTCCTTGCGGAAGCCGATCATCTCGCCCTTGTCGTTCTTTATCGGCGTGTAGATCTCGATCGACTGCATCTTGTTGCTGTATTCGAACGAGGCATGCGCGACCCAGCCCTGGATATTGGATGTCCAGGTGATCAGCGCCTCGCCGTCCCAGAAGCCGATGGTCTCGCCGTACCAGCGCGGCACCTGAACGCCGAGATGCGGCACCGCGCCGTCCTCCTTGAAGGCGCGGCCGATATGGATCTGGGTCAGATAGTTGTAGGTCGTCTCGCGTAGATCCTGCACCAGCGTCGGCGTGACGATGAGGTCCATCGCGTGACGCGCCGTATTGCGCGAAGCGGCGCATGAAGCCGTCCGGCCAGCAATAGGAGCCCGGCCATTGCGGCGTGTTGTCCGCCACGTCGTGATACATCTGCTGGACGAACCGGGTCTGATATTCCGGCGTCAGCAGCGACAGATAGGTCGGGATCTGGGTGATCGCGCCGTAGATACCAGGACGAGGTCTTCCGTTCCGTCGCGCTGATAGCGCCCGTTCCAGTGCGGCAGCGTCGCCTGGGTGTAGACCGTCGGCCCGCCATGGGCCTTCGCTTCCGCCAGCAACGCCTCGTAATGCGCCTTGGCGGTGCGGAACGGATAGGGACTGACGATCTCCTTGCGCGGATAGTCCCGGTCGCAATAGCCCCAGGCCGCCGTATTCGGCGGGTTGTCGCCGATCAACGGCACTTCATAGGCGCCCCATTGACGCCTCGATCGCGACCGGCGAATTGCAGCGGTAATAGCGCGGATCGGCCCAGAACTTGCGGTCCTTGTAGAAGTCCTTGGTGGTGAAGATATCGACCGGGAGCGGCTTGACGCCCGGCGGCACGTTGCCGTCCTTCGCGGCATAGACCGCAACGAGATCGGCCGGCACGCCGCGCGCCCGTGTACATGCCCTTGCCGTCCGCGCCGATGATCCAGTCGACATGCAGCGGGTCCGGCGCGCCGCGCCCGACGCTTTTCTGCTCGGCCGCTTGCGCGTGACCGAACGCAAAAAGAAGGATCGCGATGGCCGCCGCGCCAAATCGTCTCGGCGAAAACTCGAAATTCGTCTCGGACTTCATTTCCCCACCCTTGGAAAGACGCTCGCCTCTTGGATTGCCATTAAAAAGGATCGCGCCGACTGTATCGCTACGTTGGATTGTTTAAGCGGCACGGCGCTGCTCCACGCCGCTTCTATTATTTCACACGAAATATAGTCACATTTGTTACGGTTCCTGTCAACGCGCCAGTCCGTTCCCCCGGCGACCTCGCCGTGCATCGGACATGATCTCGATCATCTTCACTGGTCCGCCCGTTTCCTAACCTTTGCATTCTAGTAGGAGGCTTGTTTTGCGAAGTACCCCAAAACACTGGAGCTGGAGAGAGAAAAGAGATGATCCGTTCAACCATACTACAAATCGGTCTCGCTTGTCTGGTAGCGCTGGGCGCGACGGCGGCTCATGCCGAGAGCGACGTGCAGCAACTCGCCGACAAGTGGGTAAAGGCCTACAACGCTCACGATCGAAATGCGCTTGAGGCGGTCTACGCGCCGGACGCCAAACTCATGATGCATGGCGCGGAGACGATTGCCGGACATAAGGCGATCGGCGATTTCTGGGCGAAAGACTTCACCGTCGACGACCCCCTGACGATCCTGCACGTGACCCATTCGGTATCGGGCGTGGACATGATTCTGGTCCATGGCGACTATCAGGTCGTGAGCCGGAACGACGGTCATCAACTCGGCTTCGGTCGGTTCGCTCATATCTGGATGCAGGCCGACAACGGCGAGTGGCGGCTCGACCGCGACCTCTGGAATCAGCCATACACGCCGGTCCCGGCCAACAATTAGCGGACCGACGCGAAATTAGTTGCCAGACGGGCCGACGTCGCATCGATGGTGGCGTCGGCCCTTCATTTTATCGTGATCGGCGGCTCATTTGTACGGCGTACCGGTTGCGCCCGTAAGGGCGCCCTTGCCGTGCGACGTGGCTCCCGGAACGGAATCACAGTTCTTGCCGCGATCCGGCGGCGTGTTCGGCGGGCATTTATACAGGCCCGACGTGCCCCGGCCGCCCGAGTGACCGCCATCGCGCAGCGGATGCAGGCCGACGCTGAAGATCGTTCCCGGCGGGAAGGCGCTGACGCTGATGCCGTCGCGCGCCGACTGCCCGGAGCCCATCATCTCCACGGACCACTCTTCCGGCTGGCCGTCCTTGTCCCGCATGATCTTACGCCGCGAGTTGTCCAGCGGCACGAAATGGATCATCAGATGCGTCGGTGCGGGATCAACCCGGGTCACGACGCCCGTGAACACGTAGATCTTGTTGGAGTCGTACATGGCGAAGGAGTGATGCGCCACGGCCGGCACGATCGCCGTCCCCAGCAGCAGTCCCGCCCCCGTCAAAACAGCTCCCAGTTTGATAGACTTCAATCGCTTCTTTGCCATCGCTCTTTCCTCAGGCTGGCCAAATCGCCGCCGTTCCGGATCCCGGCGCCCATGACTTGCCGCTCACTGGAATCCGAACAGCGCCTTCTGCTTGGGGCGCTCCATGCCCTTCTCGTGATATTTCTCCCAGATCTGCGCCCACGGACGGCCATAGATGTCCGGCGGCGAGAACTCGAACGTATCGCCCGGCAGCTTTTGCGTCGCTTGGCCGTTGATCGGGAAGATGGTCTGGAAACAGTGGACATACTGGATCGGCTCGCCGCTGCCGAGGTCTCCAGCTTTGTCCCAATAGTGAACGATGCGCACAGGGTCGACCAGCGCATCCTCGTCATAGAGGATCGTCTCCTTGCGGAAGCCCGTCATCTCGCCCTTGTCGTTCTTTACCGGCGTGTAGATCTCGATCGACTGCATCTTGTTGCTGTATTCGAACGAGCCGTGCGCCATCCAGCCCTGGATATTCGAGGTCCAGGTGATCAGCGCCTCGCCGTCCCAGAAGCCGATGGTCTCTCCGTACCAGCGCGGAACCTGAACGCCGAGATGCGGCACCGGCCCGTCTTCCTTGAAGGTGCGGCCGATATGGATCTGGGTCAGATAGTTGTAGGTCGTCTCGCGTAGATCCTGAACCAGCGTCGGCGTCACGATCAGGTTCATCGCAGACGCGCCGTATTGCGCGAAGCGGCGCATGAAGCCGTCCGGCCAGCAATAGGAGCCCGGCCATTGTGGCGTGTTGTCCGCCACGTCGTGATACATCTGCTGCACGAACCGGGTTTGATATTCCGGCGTCAGCAGAGACAGATAGGTCGGGATCTGCGTGATCGCGCCGATGATACCAGGACGAGTTCTTCGGCGTTCCGGCGTTGATAGCGGCCGTTCCACTGCGGCAGCGTCGCCTGGGTGTAGACCGTCGGTCCGCCATGCGCCTTCGCTTCGGCGAGCAGCGCCTCATAATGCGCCTTGGCGGTACGGAACGGATAGGGGCTGACGATCTCCTTGCGCGGATAGTCCCGGTCGCAATAGCCCCAGGCCCCCGACGCCGGCGGATTATTGCCGATCACCGGAACCTCGGTTGCGCCCCACTGGACCTCCATGGCGGCCGGCGAATTGCACCGGAAATAGCGCGGGTCCGACCAGAGCTTCCGGTCCTTGTAAAAATCCTTGGACGTGAAGACATCGACCGGCAGCGGCGTGATGCCTTTCGGCGCGTTGCCGTCGCGTGCGGCGACGACGGCGACGAGATCGTCCGGCACGCCCGCGCCGGTGAACATGCCCTTGCCGTCTGCGCCGATGATCCAGTCGACATGCAGCGGGTCCGGCGCGCCGCGTCCAACGCTCTTTTGATCTGCGGCCCGAACATTGGCAACGGACAGCAGAGAAACGACTGCGGCCACGGCGCAAATCCGCAGCGGCGAAATGCCAATAATGGCCCCGGACTTCATTGGCCCCACCCCACTTTCACGCCAGTACTCCCCTGATCGGATATTAGCGCCCGAACCGCGCTTCCGCGCTACTTTATTGAGGCGGTCTTTCGCCGTGTTAATTTTGCATACTTTTTCGGATCCGATATATAACGTCAAGGCTGCCGCTATTGTCAACGCGCAACAATATCATCCGGAACGGCTTTCCGCTCAGTGCACCGATATTCAGCAAGCCTTTGATGTTGCCGCCAAATCCGAGAGTCCCTCATTGTTAACCCCGTTGGCTGGCGAACGACGCCGGCCCGGGGAAATCGCCAGCCACGACAAGGGCGGCCATCGCGAGAAGGCCCTGAAACTCGTGCGGCGGGCCATCGAAGAGGTGAAGGCCGGGATCGCCTACGACAATCGCCACTAGCCGACGCCAATGACAAGCACCGCCAACTAGGCAGAAATTGCCTAGTTAACTCATTGCTTTTTCTCGGGTTTTCCCGGGGCGGGCGGGCGATTCTTAAACCTTCATTAATCCCGATCCCCGAGACTCGGCCCTAAGGCAGACGGCAGTGCGCCTTGGCGCAAAACGGGACCGAGGAACGAGCGATGAGTGGCGCGCTCACGGGTTTATCAATGTTCAACTCGTCGGGTTCATCGAACACGACGAGCTATTTCACGCCGATCACGATCTCGGCCGATACGCTGACCGCGAGCTACTCGGCCAAACTGGCGCTTTCCGGCGCGGGCACGTCGAACACGGTATCGACGTCGAGTTCGGCCTCCTCCTCCAAAACGAACAACATTAAGGCTCCCTGGGAGCTCGGCAAAAAGGCCTCGACGATCAGCGGGGCCTACCTCGACGCGATGAACCTCTCGAAGTTCATCAATCTCAATGCCGATAGCGTGACGAACGCCAATGGCAACGCCGACTACAAGGAACTCTTCGCGCTTTTCAACGCCATGGGCTCGCTGCGTTCGCTGGCCGAATACGCGACCCAGGATACGGTGACCTCCGGCGTGCTCGGCAAGATCAACGACAAGTTTCAGTCCGCGCTCACCGAGGTCCGAAACTTCATTTCGTCCTATTCGTCGGACAAGCTGACGCTGCTGTACGGCGACAAGTCCGATCAGTCGAAATCCACCGCGACGCTCGGCGCACCGGCCACGAACTATGTCGGCCGCACGGCCGTCGTCGGCAGCCGCACCGATCCGATCGCCGGACTCACCGGAAACGAGCAGTTCCAGGTCGCTATCAAGAAGGGCACCACGACCGAGAACTTCAATATCGACCTGTCGCAGGTTTCCGGGCCGCTGAATCTCGACAACATCAACAAATACATCAACCAGGTGATCCACGCCGAGCAGGCCACGGACACGAGCGGCAATCTGGTCTTCGACGACAACGGCAACCCGGTCCAGAAATACACATCCTATTTCTCGGTCCAACAGCAGGCCGACAATCTGTTCTCGTTCAAGATCGTTCCCGCTATCGGCGAGGAAGTGACGTTGAGCGCGGCAAGTGCCACGCCGTCGGTCTATGTGACCGGCACCACCACGCCGGTGACGAGCGGGACAAAATCCGGCTTTCTCACCAAGCTTGACGATCTCTCGAACACGGACCCGACGCGGGCGTTCGGCGAAACGATCGCCGCGCTTGCGCCCGGTGAAACAGCGGCCACGACATCGACGTCAACGACGACCAAATCCTCCAGTTCCTCGAGCTCATCCTCGACGACGAATACCGGCACGACCGCCAATATCCCGGTCGACCCGAAGACCGCCGACACCAGCGCCGCCGCCACGGCGACGGATTCGCAGGGCAATGTCTATGTGCTCGGCGCCACGGCCGGCGACCTCGGGTCCGAAATCAACCGGACGGACGGCAGCCAGGACGTCTATCTCAGCAAATACAATTCGCAGGGTTCGCTGATCTGGCAGCGTCTGGTCGGCGCGAGCACGGAGTCCTCGCCGGGCGCCGTCACGGTCGACGCCAATGACAATGTCATTATCGCGGGCTACACGCCGGACAATCTGACTCCCGCGGCGGTCATCGACAGTGTCGACAGCTTCGTCGCGAAATACTCCTCGACCGGCGAGAACCTCTGGACTCATCAGGTCAATGCCGTCGCGCCGGACCGCGCCTCCAGCCTTACGACAGACGCCGCCGGCAATGTCTATTTCGGCGGCTACGTCTCCGGAAACATCAACGCTTCGGCCACCAATGCCGGCGGCGCGGACGCCTATGTCGTCAAGCTCGACGGCTCATCGGGCAGCGAACAGTCCTCGACCCAGTACGGCACGGCGGGCTCGGACCGCTCGTCGGGACTGGCGGTCGCGTCGGACGGCAACATCCTGACCGTCGGAACCGAGAACGGCCACGCCGTCCTGCGCAAGCTCGACGCGACCGATCTTACGAACCAGCTCTGGTCGGTCGATCTGGGCGATCTGCAGGGCGGCACCGCCGCCGGGGTGAAGGTTGCGGCGGATGGTTCCATCTTCGTCGCCGGAACCACCGGTTCGGGCTCGCTCGCCGGATCCGCCGTCAGCGCCTATAGCGGCGGCAATGACGGCTTCGTTACCAAGATCACGGACAACGGCAGTTCGGCGAGCGCCAACTGGACAAACTATATCGGCACCTCCGCCTCGGACAGCGTCACCGGCCTCGATGTCGGCGGCGGCAAGGTCTATCTGACCGGTAGCACCGACGGCACGCTTCCCGGCGAAACGAAGATCGGCGCGACCGACGCGTTTGCTGCTTCGGTCGATGCGGGCACCGGCGCGACCGACTGGCTCTATCAGTTCGGCACCTCCGCCACGGGCAATTCGGCGACCGGCATCAGCTACACCGCGCAGGGCTCGTCGGTGCTCTCGACGCTTGGCCTGCCCTCGGGAACCGTGAATGCCGACCAGGACCGCTCGATCATTTCACAGACCAGCCTGCGCGAAGGCGACTATTTCTATGTGTCGGTGAATGGCGGCGCGAAGCGGAAGATCACCATCGATTCCGGCGACACCTATACGACCCTCGCCGCCAAGGTCAAACGCGCCTCGTTCCTCTATGTGAATTCCTATTCGAGCCCGTCCAGCACGGCCGGCGCCTCGCTGGTGATCAAGGCGCTCCACGGCGGCTCGATCGATCTCATTCCGGGCGACGGTACCCATGACGCGCTCAAGGGCCTCGGCCTGGAAGCCACGAAGCTGCAAAGTGAAGACACGCTCGTGAGCAGTTCAAGCAGCAGCAGTTCGTCGAGCAGCGCTTCGGACTTCGTCTTCGGCCTCGGCCTGACGAGCCAGGTTAACCTGCTGAGCAAGGACAACGCCAAGGCGGCGATGAAATCGATCGATGCCGCGATCGGCGTGATCCAGTCGGCCTACCGCAAACTGAACCCCGATCCGGCGCTGGCCGCGCTCGCCAATCAAAAGAAGACGTCCGGTACCGTGCCGGCGGAAATTCAGAAGCAACTGGCCAACTATCAGGCGGCCCTGACGCGCCTCACGGCGTGACCACCGCCCGAGGAACCACATCATGAAATCAGTGTCGCGCGCGATTGCCTCTGCGCTTCTGCTCTCCGGCGTCTCGTTGACCGGTCTCGTTCTGACCGATGCCACGGCATTGGCCGAAGGCCACGGCGGCGGCGAGGAGAAGGCAGCGGAGTCTCCCTATATTCAGCTCGACGATCTGAACGTCACGATCTTCTCCGATCGCCGGGTGCGCGGCATCATGACCGTCGCACTCAGCCTCGAAGTGACCGACGCCGAAAAACACGGCGAGGTGACGGCGCGGCAGCCCGTGCTTCAGGACGCCTATTTCCGCGCGATGACGCGCTATGCGGGCTTGCAGACGGATGTCAGCCAGCCGGTGAATATCGCACAGATCAATGCCGTGCTTCAGCGCACGACGGACAAGGTTCTGGGCGATCACATCGCGAAGGTTCTGATCTCGGCGGCGGCGATCCGCAAGCTTTAGCGTGAGGCCGCCCGAGGCCTAGTGCGCCTCGTCCCAATTGTCCCCCGAGCCGCATTCGACGGTGAGCGGCACGGACAGGGTGATCGCCGGCTCTGGCGCTTTTTCCATGACCGACTTCACGACCTTCTTGGTCTCCTCCACTTCCGCTTCCGGGACCTCGAAGATCAGTTCGTCGTGAACCTGGAGCAGCATCCGGGCCTTCAGCTTCTTCCGGGCAAGCACATCGGGCAGACGCATCATGGCGCGCCGGATGATATCGGCGGCGGAACCCTGCAACGGCGCATTGATCGCGGCGCGCTCGGAGAAAGAGCGCATCGAAGGGTTCTTCTCGTTGATGCCGCGGATATGACAGCGCCTTCCGAAGATCGTCTCCACATAGCCATGCTTGCGGCAGAACTCGATCGTCGAATCCATGTAGTGCCGGATGCCCGGGAACTTATGGAAATAGGCCTTGATATAGTCGTTCGCCT
The DNA here is from genome assembly GCA_963822835.1 of uncultured Alphaproteobacteria bacterium. Taxonomy (GTDB): domain Bacteria; phylum Pseudomonadota; class Alphaproteobacteria; order CAVTAV01; family CAVTAV01; genus CAVTAV01. Next base: position 127,218 of record CAWGIZ010000011.1, read on the forward strand.
CGCCGCGCGAGATGCCGAGCTGATTGGCGAGCCCGAAGGCGCTGATGCCGTAGATGATGCCGAAATTGATCGCCTTGGCGCGGCGGCGAACCTCGGTCGGCATGCCTTCGACGGGAACGCCGAACACTTCGCTCGCCGTCATGGCGTGAATGTCGATCCCCTCGGCGAGCGCCTTTCTCAACGCATCGATCTTGGCGACCTCCGCGAACAGCCGTAGTTCGATCTGGCTGTAGTCCGCCGAGACGAGCTTGTGGCCCTTCTCGGCGACGAAGGCGGTGCGGATCTTGCGGCCTTCGGTGCTGCGGATCGGGATGTTCTGGAGATTCGGCTCGTTCGAGGAGAGCCGGCCGGTGGACGTCGCGGCGAGCGAATAGGAGGTGTGGATGCGCCCGGTGTCCTCGTTGATCTCGTTCACCAGCGTATCGGTATAGGTGCTTTTCAACTTCGAAAGCTGCCGCCAGTCGAGCACGCGGGCGGGCAGATCATGGCCCTGCGCGGCCAAGCCTTCCAGAATGTCCGCGCCCGTTCCATAGGCGCCGGTCTTGGTCTTCTTGCCGCCCTCCAGGCTCATCTCGTCGAACAGAACCTCGCCGAGCTGTTTGGGAGAGCCGACATTGAAGGGATGGCCCGCCAGCTTGTGGATCTGCTTCTCGAGCGAGGCGATCTCCTCGGCGAAGTCGTTCGACAATCGCCGCAATATATCGGGATTCACCTTCACGCCGGCGAATTCCATATCGGCGAGCGTCGAGGGCATCTCGCGCTCCAGCGTCTCATAGACCCGCGTCATCCGTTTTTCGAGGATCTGCGGCTTGAGCACGCCGTATAGCTTCAAGGTGATATCGGCGTCCTCGGCGGCATATTCGGTTGCCTTGTCGAGCGGCACCTGATCGAAGGTGATCTTGGACTTTCCGGTGCCGGTGACCTCCTCGAACTTGATCGGGCGGATGCCGAGATGCATTTCCGAGAGTTCGTCCATGCCGTGGCCATGAAGCCCGGATTCGAGGACATAGGACATCAGCATGGTGTCGTCGATCGGATGGACCCGGATGCCGTGTTTGAGGAACACGAGCATGTCGAATTTCAAATTCTGGCCGACCTTGAGGACCGCCGGATCCTCGAGCAGGTCCTTGAGCTTCCCGAGCGCATTGTCGAGCGGGATCTGGTCCGGGCGGCTGCCGCCGTCGAAATCGAGCGTGCCATCACCCGTCGCCGCGCCATGCCCCAGCGGGATATAGCAGGCCGAGCCCGCCTCCACCGACAACGACACGCCCACGAGCCGGCCTTTCATCACATTGAGGGACGTCGTTTCGGTGTCCACCGCAACGGTGCCGGCCTTTCGGGCCTTCTCGATCCAGGCTTCCAGACGGTCCATGCTCTGGACGCATTCATAGTCGCGCCCGGCCGGTTCCTTCGCCGTCTCCTCGCTCTTGTGCGACACCGCACCCGAGACATCGATATTGTGGCGCGCGATGACGCGTTCCTTGAGCTGCTTGAACTCCATCTCGTCGAGGAACGGCATCAGCTTGTCCGGATCGAAATGCCGGACCTTGAAGTCGTCCAGCGGTTCCGGCACCGGCACGTCGTCCTTCAGACGCACCAGCTCCCGCGAGATCCGCGCCATGTCGGCCTTCTCGATCAGGCTCTCGCGGCGCTTCGGCTGCTTGATCTCCTCGGCATGGGACAGAAGATTGTCGAGATCGCCATACTGGTTGATCAACTCGGCGGCTGTTTTGATGCCGATGCCCGGAATGCCGGGTACGTTGTCCGTCGAATCGCCCGCGAGGCTCTGAACGTCGACGACCTTTTCCGGCTTCACGCCGAATTTTTCCACCACCTCGTCCGGGCCGATGCGGCGGTTCTTCATCGTGTCGAGCATGTCGACGCCGTTGCCGACGAGCTGCATCAGGTCCTTGTCCGTCGAGACGATGGTGACCATCGCGCCCTTTTCGCGCGCATGCTTGGCGTAAGTCGCGATCAGGTCGTCCGCCTCGAAGCCCGCGAGTTCGATGCTGGGCACGTTGAACGCCCGGACGGCATCGCGAATCAGGTCGAATTGGGGAATGAGATCCTCTGGCGGCGCGTCGCGATTCGCCTTGTACTCGGGATAGATATCGTTGCGGAAAGTCTTGCGCGCGGTATCGAAGATCACCGCGACATGGCTTGGCTTGTCGCCGTCGCGGCTGTCTTCCAGCAGCTTGTAGAGCATGTTGCAGAAGCCGAGCACGGCGTTGATCGGCGTGCCGTCGCTGCGCGGCGCGATGCGAAGGGCGTAATAGGCGCGAAAGATGAAGCCCGAACCGTCGATCAGATAGACGTGGTCGGGCTTTTGTCCGGTCTCGCTTTTGCTCTCGGCGCTCAATGCCCGGCGGGCACCTTGGCCCCGGCCTTCAGGACGAAGCGGCGCCCGCAATAGGGGCATTCGACATCCTGCTTGGCGCCCATATTCAGATAGACACGCGGATGGCCGAGCGCCCCCTCGCCTCCGTCGCAGGCGACGACTTTCGATTCGACCTCAAGGGTTTCGGGCGCTTCCATGGACATGTCCGTAATCCAGTTGCTGTTATGCCGCCCGAATCGGCGGACGGCAGGAGATTGACCGATCGGCTGACCGGATGATACCCATTGCGCCGCCGCAATCAACCGATCGCGAAGGAATCCGCATGGCGCTTGCCGAAACCGCCGATCCCGTTGCCGAAGTCCACGCCGGTGCGCGCCCGGCGATTATGGCGCGTTCGCTGTTCAAGCAATACCGGCGAAGCGGCTCGGCGGCCCCCGTTCAGGCCCTGAAGCATATCGACCTGACGATCCCGTCCGGCTCTATTTTCGGCCTGCTGGGGCCGAACGGGGCCGGAAAGTCCACCTTTATCAACATTCTTGCCGGGCTCGTGAACAAGACCTCGGGCAAGGTGAATATCTGGGGCTTCGATATCGACGAGAATCCCCGCAACGCGCGCGCGTCGATCGGCGTCGTGCCGCAGGAAATCAATTTCGACGCCTTTTTCAGCCCGGCCGAGGCTTTGGAATTCCAGGCCGGCATGTACGGCGTGCCGAAATCCCAGCGCCGGACCGACGAGATCCTGAAGCAGGTGGGGCTCTTCGATAAGCGAAACGCCTATGCCCGCTCGCTTTCGGGCGGCATGAAACGACGCCTCATGGTCGCCAAGGCGATGGTCCACAACCCCGCGATTCTCGTGCTCGACGAGCCGACGGCGGGCGTTGACGTGGAGCTCCGCCAGCAGCTCTGGGAAAATGTGAAGGCGATGCGTGAAGCCGGCATGACCATCGTGCTCACCACGCATTACCTCGAGGAAGCGCAGCTGCTCTGCGACGAGATCGCCATCATCAATCACGGTCAGGTGGTTTGCTGCGAGCCGACCGAGCGGCTGCTGCGCCGGATCGAAGAGAAAGAGTTCATCTTCGTGGTCGACGCCGACGTCCGGGAAATCCCGCCGGCGCTTGCACCTTATAATGTGAGGCTTATCGACCCGAGGACGCTCGCGGTACAGTTCAACCGGGCGGTCACCACGGCATCCGAGATTCTATCCGCCGTCCAGAGCAGCGGCTTCACCATCGTCGACATATCGACACAGGAAGCCGATCTGGAGGATATTTTCCTGCAACTGACCCGGTCGAATTGAGACGATGATTTCGAAACCGGATTCTATCTCTCGTTACAGTGAACTGCATCTGATAGAGAGACATGGTATAATGCGCGTCGAGTTCAGCACCTTTTCTAACTTCCCGAAAAACAAACTGGAGGCAAATGAGATGAGACTACTCGCTTGTGTTATCGCTTTCTTCGCCCTCTCCACCGTGGCCCGCGCGGCCGAGCCGGTGGTTGCGGCAACTCCCGAACAGCAGATGGAACAGCTGAACAGCGGCGCGCCCGAGCAGGTCGCCAACAAGAAGCTGGTCTACAACATGTGGCGCGAATTCCTGACCGCCCGTCACCTCGAGGCGGCCGAAAAGTATCTGGCGCCGGAATATCACCAGCATAATCCGAACGCCGAAACCGGCCGCGCCGGCGTGATCGCCTATTTCAAGGCGATGGGCGTGAAGCCGACCCCGGTCCCCGACACGATCCCGGACCTGGTCTCGATCCTCGGTGACCGCGACATGGTGACCCTGTTCTTCGTCCGTCACTACAAGAACTCCAAGGGCGAGGACTACACCACGACCTGGGCCGACATGTTCCGCGTGAAGGACGGCAAGATCGTCGAGCACTGGGACGTCGCCAAGATGCAGTAGGCCAGCGCCGGCGCGTAGCGTCGGACTGCTGTAAAAATGAGGGAGCCGCCGGAGTGATCCGGCGGCTCTTTTTTGTGGCTGGTCTTACTGAGCCGAAGCCGGGATCACGGCCGGCTGTCCGGTCACCGGATTGTTATAGTGATAGGGCGGCAGAAACACCTTCGGGAACGCCTCGTATTTGACGCTCGGGGGCAAATCGGGCGGTATGTCCGCGCTCGGTCCCGGCGCCGGCCGGGCGCCAAAGGCCCAGCCCTTGTCGTAGTTGGCGGTAACGGTCGTGTAGATATGGTCGGTCTGGATCTTCCAGACGCCGTCCTCCTTCACGAAGGTATTCTCGTAAGTACCCTCGCCCCAAAGCGCAATTCGGCCGTAATAGGCAAGCTGGCTAAAGTCGCGCGAGCGCATCTTTGCCGTCCGGCCATCCGGCGCGACATCGATAATGGGCTGGAGTTGAAGCTGATTATGCAGGGTCTCCTGATGGATGCCCTGCGTCCCGTATAGATCCAGGCTACGACGGATGCTGTCACGCCCCTTGTATATACCACGCCGGGAGATCTCTATGGTGCCGTCCTTGGCGAAAAGATCGGTCAGATCATCCCATTGCCACTTGTCGAGATAGTAGCCGTAGATCGAGTGCAGATTTTCGAGTTCGCGGTGATCCTCCAGCCGGGCGATCCGCGTTTCGAGCGCGTTGACCGCCTTTTCGAGATCCTCGGCCGTCGCGCCCGCGGCGGCTTCCGCGGCCGGACTTGGCTGCGCGACCGGCTGGTCCCCGGTTACCGGATTTGCATAGTGATACGGTGCAAAGTCCTGGGCCGGATAGTTATCGGTCACCACCGTCGGCGGACGGTCCGGCGCCAGAGTTCTTCTCCGGCCGGGTATTCGCGTTTGCCGTCTTCCCCCAGCCATCCTGATAGGGCGTGTACATGCGGAAATAGGAATGCAGCGTCTTGATCTTCCAGACACCGTCCTCCTTCACGTACTCATTTTCATAGACGCCGGTGCCCCAGCGCTGGGACTTTTGCCACTGTCCGACCATCGCGACGAAGCGCCAGCGCCCCTTGGCGGTCGTGCCGTCGGGATCGACATCGACGATCGGCTGGATCTGCATATGGTTGTATAGATGACCTTCGAGCGGAAACTCCGGCCCAAGGAACCCAAGATAATCGAGAATCCGCTTGTGGCCGACGAACACGCCCCGTCCACCGATTTCGAGCGTACCGTCATCGGCAAAGAGATCGGCAATCTGGTGCCACATGGCCTTGTCGACATAGAAGCCGTAGGACCGTTGCAGCTTCTCGATCGCATTCAGATCCTCGAGCCGCGTCGTTTCATCTGATAGCGCCGCCGTGCGGGCCTTCAGGCTCGCGAAACTTGCGTCTCCGACGTCGGTCGGCGTGAATGCCGGTTCGGCCGGCGCCACTGCGGGATTGCTGTAGTGATAGGGCGGCAGGTAGACGCCCGGCCAGGACTTGTAATCCTCCGTCGGCGGCAGATCCGGTTTCGGCAGATTGGGGAGGCGCGCCGCTTCGGCATTCGCATCCTCTTTCGTGACCCAACCGCCCTCATAGGGTACGCGGTAGGTCTCGTACCAGTGGACCTTGCTGATCTTCCAGACGCCGCCTTCCTTGCGGTATTCGTTCTCGTAGATGCCGCCTTCCCACTCGGCGGACTTCTTATATTGGCCGAGCATCCCAAGTTCACGCCAGCGCGCCTTGGCCGTCAGACCGTCGGGCGCGACATCGACCACCGGCTGGAGCTGCATCAGCTCCATGAGCTGGCCTTCCTTGCGGCCCGGCCCGCCGCCATTCGCGGCGTAATAGAAGGCCTTGATGTGATCCCTGCCGACATAGACGCCGCGATGGCCGTATTCCGCCGTGGCGTCCTCGGTCATCAGGTCCAAGACATTGTCGAGATCGCCCTGGTCGAGATAGTAGCCATAGGCCCGCTGAAGCTTCTTGATGGCGTTCGAATCCGCGAGACGCCCGGCCTCGTGCTCGAGCACCGCGACCTTCATCGCGAGACCGTCGAGCTTCCCGGCATCGGCCGGCTTCACCTCATTGGCGTCCTTGCTGCACGCGGCAAGCAAAAGGGGCAGGCCGATGGCCAGCCCCGTCGCGGCACGCATCGAAAACATGGTCATTGGCTCCCCCTGCGATGACCGTATGGAAGAAAGGCGTCAGGCCGTATAGCGGCCGGTCTTCAAGGCATCCGCCGGCACCCACATGCCATGGAAGGTCGACCGGATGCGGATCGGCATCTTGATCAGGGCGACAGGCCCGGCCTCCACCTTCATGGCATCGAGGATCGCGACGTCGCTCCGGTTTTCGGCGATACGGTTGACTGCCGTGATCAGATAGCCGTCGCCCTCCGCCGCCCCGTCATGACGCGGCACGAAGAGAGGCTCCTGCACGCTCGAATCCTCCCCCGGTGTCCAGATCGCGAGATCGCCGGTCTTGTGATCATAGCGGCCGATCGAGCCGAGCCCCATCTCACCGGCCTTCGCGCTCGGTGCCCGGCAGAGCATGTAGCCATAGCGATAATCCTTACCCATGTAGCGCGGATCGCATTGCGGCATCTCGCCGGGCGAGCCCACCAGCAGCTTCGTGTCGAATCCTTCGTCGTTGCGATCGAGATCGAAGGTCATGCGGGTGAGCTGCGGCCCGCACGGAATGTAGGGGGAACCATCATGGGTCGGGAAGAAATCGAAGCAGTTGCCCTGATAGAGGCACACGTCGAGATGGACCTTCGAGCCCTCCGTCACCGCGTTCATCATGTGACCGGCGCTCAAGGCGGAACCGCGGAACCAGCGGATGTCCTCCGCCTTGCCCCGCCGCGGCATGATCGCCACGACCGTCTCCTGTTCGGGATGCCACTGGTAATAGGGCCCGCCCTTCTTCACGACATCCATGTCGGTGATGAGCGGCCAGAACGGGAAGATGACGTGTTCGTCGGTCACGGCGAAATCATGGACCATGCCGGCATAGGGCATGTGGAACCAGACCTCATGCGCGATCTCGCCGTTCACGTCGAAGACGTAATAGGCGATGTCGGTCGTGCCGTCGCCGCGCGCCTGATAGGAGAACATCAGAAGCTCGTTGCGGTGAAGATCCATCTTGGGGTGGGCCGTCAGGCTGACCGCCTTCACGGCGCCGTTGCAATCCCATTCGCCGATGGTCTCCAGCGTGTCGGGATCGACCTCCTGGGGGAGAGAATCCTCCTTGAGGATCAGAAGCTTCCGGCCATGCCAGACGGCGTTGGTGTTCGCCGTACCCTGGTTCTTGCCCTCGACGCTCGGATCGTTGGTGTATCGGTTGCGATAGCGGCCAAACAGCGACCGCCGCGCCGCTTCCTGCAACAGGAAGCGCTCATTGCGGATCCAGCGGCTACGGTAATCGGCGTGACCGTTCTGGAACCGCAGCATATGCGCCATGCCTTCGCCGTCGATGAAGACATCGTCGCCGGTCATGGGCGGATATTGGCGGTCCGGCCCGACGCGATAGAGCGTCCCGTTCAGATCCTGCGGAATCTCGCCCTGAATCACCTCGAGATCGATGAGATTGCTCTCGGTGCGCATCGGAGCACCCCAGCCGCGATAGAGCGGGATATCCGGAAATTTGACGGTTTCGACCATGACTTTGTCCCCCAAACAATCGCTGACGGCTACAGGAAGGATCGCGCTGCACCAGCGCCCGCCCGATCTTCCGCGACAGGGCTTGAGGTGTCAACAAGCGGCGGAAGCTGAACGTCGCGGCCGTCGCATGCCCATTGTAAGGGCTTGGTTAACAGAATTCTGCTTGGATGACCCGGCAGGCGTCAGGGAGCGCCCCGCTTCCTTCAATGCTGAGTTTCGGACGGAACGAGATGAGCCTTATCAAACGCAAAGTCGCATCGGAGACAGACCGGCGGAACGGTTCCCGGCAAGCGACGATCAAGCGCGCCGTGATCTCGCTCGAAACCGAATGTGCGGTGTTCGACCTTTCGGACAAGGGCGCACGCCTTCTACTGCGCGGCCCCATGACCCTCCCCGAAAGCTTCAAGCTCTCGATCGGCGCCGGACCGGCAAAAATCTGCCGCGTCTGCTGGCGCAAGGGCAACGAGGTCGGCGTCGAGTTCGCCGAGGTTATAGAAGAACCGGCACCCCCGCCCAGTCCGGCCGGGGCCGACAAGCGCCGCGCCAAGCGGGAAGCAATCTTCGACAAAGGGATGATCGTCTATAATGACGGCTTCTGCACCATGGACTGCGCCGTCATCGACTATTCGGTGGATGGCGCCAAGCTGAAGCCGCTACGTGCCCGGGATTGCCCGGTCTATTTCCAGCTCCGCATCAAGCACGGTCCAACCCGCAGCTGTATGGTGGTGCGCCGCAGCGGCGCCGAGCTTGCCGTCCGCTTCCTGCCCGATTGACCGTCCCGAGATACTGATCGTCCCACAATACGGACGCTCGACCGCTCGACTATTCGCCCCACTCTGGCCTAGGCTAGGGAACCTCAGACCTTGATCCGGGGGGATATCGGGATGAAGTCCATATTGATGAGTGGCTGCGCGGCCGTTGCCGCGAGCCTACTGATGCTGTCGCCGGCCGCCAAGGCCAAGGCGATGCCAACCTGCGACCGCGCCTGTCTCGAAGGCTGGGTCGACAGATATTTCAAGGCGGTGATCGACGACGCGCCCAAGGAAGTGCCGCTCTCGGTCAATGTCCGCTTTACCGAGGACGGCCAGCAGCTTCCGATCGGCGAGGGGCTCTGGAAGAGCATGAAGGCGGCCGGAAAATACCGTCTCTATGTCGCCGACCCCGAGGCGGGCGTAATCGGCCTCCTGAGCACGGTTGTCGAGGACAACAGCGATCCGGCCAAGGGCACGCCCGCCGCCATCGCGCTTCGGCTAAAGATCGTGAACGGCGAGATCACGGAGATCGAGCAGAACGTGGTGCGCGATCCGAAAGCCGCCGAACGCATCGAGGCGCTCGGTCAGCCACGCCAGCAGTTTCTCACTGCAATCCCGGCGAAGGAACGTATGTCGCGGCACGATCTCGTGATGACGGCAAACGAGTATTTCTCCGGCATGCAGTCGAACGACGGCAAGGGCACCTATCCCTTCGCCAAGACCTGCGAGCGGATCGAGAACGGCATGCAGACCACCAACACGCCCCTGAAGGATGGCGAGACCATGCCGGACCCGAAGACGGCGACAATGTATTCCGCGCATTGGAGCTGCATGGACCAGTTCAAGTCCGGCCTGCTGCATTTCGTGACCCGGATCCGCGACCGCCGCTATGTCGCCGTGGACCGGGAGCGCGGCATCGTGATGGCCTTCGGTTTCTTCGATCACGAGGCCGGCGACACGCGGACCTACCAGATCCCGAACGGCAAGACGGTCACCGCCGGTCCGGCCCAGCCCTGGACGTGGTATCTCGGCGAGGTGTTCAAGATCGAGAACGGCAAGCTTGATCAGATCGAGGCCGTCCTGCAGCGTTCGCCTTACGGCATGCTGTCGGGCTGGAGCAGCTATGCCGACGGCATGTCCGACGCCGCGCGCGACGTCACCGGCGTCGCGGAGAAGTAACCGCAGCCTCGGTCAGATCGCGGCCGAGACGACGATATCCGAAAGCTTCTGGAAGCGTTCGATATTGGCGGCCTGGGTCATCACGCCCGCGGTGAGGCAGGCGAAGCTGACATCGAGCTTGGGATCGACCCAGAACAGCGCGCTGCCGGCGCCGTAATTGCCGAAGGTCTCGGGCGAGGTCAGCGTGCCGAGCTGGTGATGGCAGATCTTCGGCCCGCGCACATTGAAGCCGAGACCCATATAGGCCGGCGGCGGCTCCCATCCGGCACGCACCGCTACCCCGCGATAGATCTCGTTGTAGAGATCGCCGGTCCAGACCTGCCGCGCCACCTCGATCGTGCGCGGCGACAGGATCCTGACGCCGTCGAGCTCACCGCCCCGCCGCAGCATCTCGGCGAAACGCCAGATATTGTCGCAGCTCGCCGCGCAGCCGACATGCGGCGCCTCGACGTCCGGATCCTCGAAGAACGCATGATCGCCGGGCAGCGTGCGGCTGAGATGCTTGATCGGCACCGTGCCGCGCATGTCCGGCTTCACGTGGCGGCTCTTCAGATCCGGCCGCAGGCCCATGGAGGTGTCCTTCATGCCGAGCGGCTCGAACAGATCCTCGCGCAGGATGTCCCGGAACCGGCGCCCCTTGGGATCCGTGCGCCGCAGCGCCTCGCCCATCAGCACGTGATTGACCAGCGGTGCGTAGTCGCAGCGTTGCCCCGGCTCGATCACGCCGTGCACGTTCTCGATCACCGCTTCGAGCAACTCGTCAAGCCGGTCGAAATACATGCCGGGCTTCGGCGTCCACACGCCGGGCATGCCCGTCGTATGGGTGAGCAGATGAAAAAAGGTGATCCTGTCGCGCGGCGCGCCGTTGAATTCGGGGATGATGTCGGCGATGCGGGTGGTGAGCGCATAGCGGCCCATCTCGATCGCGCGCAGGGTGAGGATGTTGGTGAAGGCCTTGGTGGTCGAGAAGATGCTGAAGACGTTGTCAGTCTTGAGCGGCTTCTTGCCCGCGCCATCCTCCGCGCCGATGGCCGCATGGAGGCCAATCTCGCCGCCGCGCGCCACCTTGATTACCGCGCCGTAATAGGCCCCGGCCTTTACATCCGCCTCGATCACCGACTTCAGATGATCGAGCCGTTCCCTCCAGAATCCGCCTGTTGTTCCGGCCATCTTCCCCCTCCCGATGTCGCTTACAGCGCCGAATACAGCGCCTCGATCAGCCGCGCCGCGCGCGGGCCGTTGGTGCCGACCGAATGCATCTGGTTGATCGAATAGGAAAAGCCGATCTTCGCGTCCGGATCGCCGAAACCGATCGAGCCGCCGATGCCGTGATGGCCGAAGGAACGCTTGTTCGGCCCCATGAAGACCGCCTCCGGCGAGTTCAGCAGCACGCCCAGCGCCTGATGATAGGGCCGCTCCTGCAGCAGCTCGGTCTGATTGTGCTGCTCGGTGATCATGCGCTCCAGCCCCGCACGCGACATGAGCTTCACACCATCCAGCCCTTCCTCGGGACGCACCACGGCGCCGTAGATGCGGGCCACGCCGCGCGCATTGCCGTGGCCGTTGCCGCTCGCGATCTCGACCTCGCGCCAGACCTTGGAGTTCATCGTCGTGTGCCAGGGTTCGTCGGGATTTTGCAGGAAGGCGAGCGGGCGCAGGATCGAGCCGTCCCAATCGGCGCCCTTCTCGGGCATCTGGACATCCTTCGCCGCGAACAGCCGCGCCTTCATGTTCGGCATCACCTCGGAGACATGGCTCTGCTCCTCCTCGGTCATGCCGCCGATGTAATATTCGGCATGCAGCGGCCCCGCGACCTCCGAACGGAGGAACGGACCGACCGTCTTGCCGCACACGCGGCGCATGATCTCGCCCAGCAGATAACCCTGATTATGGACGTGATAGGCGGCGACCGTCCCGGGTTCCCACAGAGGCTCCTGGTCCTCCAGCGCCTTGACGTAAGCCTCGCGGTCGAACATGCCGCCGGGCCACATACGGTTGTTGGTGAGCACCGGAATCGCCGCCGTATGATCGAGGATCTGGCGGACGAGGATCTTGCCTTTGCCGTTCTTCGCAAATTCCGGCCAGTAGGTAGCGACGGGCGCGTCGATATCGATCTTGCCGCGGTCTACCAGCATGTTGAAGCAGATGCCCGTGACGCCCTTGGCGACCGACATCATGCAGACGGTGGTATGGGCGTCCCACGGCTCGGTCTTGTCCGCGTTGCGGAACCCGCCCCAGAGATCGACGAGTGTCTCGCCATCCACGACCACGGAGACGGCCGAACCGGTCTCGTCCTCGACCCGATAATTCTCCTTGAACGCGTCCAGCACGGTCGTGAAGCGCGGATCTACCTTGCCGCGAATGGGAAACTCGGCGCCCCGCGCCTTGACTGACTCGTTAACGTCCACTGGAACCCCCTCGGTGTGCGCCGTTTTTATGGATGTATTGCGTTCGTGCGGAACTTTAGCGGAGAGCCTAACACCGATGGAAGACCGATGGTAAGGGGCCGGACGGACAAACGGCGGTATCGACCTTTCGCTCACCCGAACTCGAATGATGTAACCCCGAACACACGGTCCGGCGGCGGGGCTGTCTCGACTCCATTCACCATGCGGGCGCAGCCGAAGGACTGGGTCCAGCCTCTGTCTTCGGCGAGCCAGACGGCGATCTTGTGGACCTCCGGCACGTCGAGCGCGACGGGGCTGCCGGCGATCCCGGACAGCAGGCTTTCGATCAGGGCCCTAGCGACGTGCTCGTCGTCGGCGTAGAGCGGGCCGATCTTGTATCCCGTGCGGCACGGCCGGACGAAGCCAAAGCCCGCGAGCGCGCCCCGTCGCTTCATCGCGAAGCCCTTGCCGCCGGGCTGGCCGATCCAGCGTTGCATGAAATCCGGCCGATCAATTCCGGAGACGGCGAGATCATAGGCGGCGATTTCCGGCCACGGCACGTCCTCCAGCGGGATCGAGCCCGGATCGAGCGTGCCGGAAGCCACGCCCTCGAAGCGGAGATCGCGGTACAGCAGTTCGAAACCGCCCGAGGCATAGAACGGCACCATGTCGAACACGCCGTCCATGCCGATGGGCGCGTCGGCATCCAGCCGGGCGCGCAGACGGCGCAGTCGTTCGTGCCACAACACGCGCCCCAGCCCCTGCCGGCGCAGATCGGCGCGCATGATGAACAGCCCCATGAAGCCGGCCTTCCGGCCATAGGCGATGATCGTGCCGCCGCCAACCAATTCGCCCGCCTTGCGCAGCGCGATGAAGGCATCCGGATCCGAGGCCCAGGCGACATCCATGTCGTTGAGACCGGGGTTCCAGCCTTCGGCCGCCGCCCAGGATTCGAGAACGGACGCCTCAGGGCGCGTCATAGGCCCGATCTCGAAGCCTTCCGGCAATGTCACGGAAGCGGTCATGTCAGCCCCCCTCGGCCACAACCCCAGGCTGTCATCATAGCCGCATCCGCCACGAGTCCGCCTGCTATTTTCTCGCCCCCAGACGAAATCTTCCCAAGCCCCTTTAACAGTGTTAAATTGCCGGTACGCAGAGCCATTCACCACAGCCAGGAAACGGACACCCTCGTTCTGCCCGCCATCAAGGCGGATATGCGGCTCTCCGACACGGCACACGGTAACCTGTCCGATCTCCGCCGCGCCACCGAAGGCTGGCCGGCGGCCCGCAAAACGAATTTCAGCGCCTTAACGCCGGGTTAAATCTTGAACCGCTATTACGGGACAGGGCTTAGTCGCTTTTGCGTAAAGATAAGGAAAAGACACCGTGACGTGGTCACGTAACGAAACCAAGCAACCTCTAAACCTATCCGACGTCGCCATACTGGTCCTGGAAAGCAGCCAACTGGGCTTCAGCATCCTCACTTCCGTCCTGCACGGCTTCGGGGTGAAGAAGATCTATGGCCCCCGGACCTTTGACGAGGCGACCGTGCTGGCGGGCCACAAACAGGTTCAGCTGGCGATCGTCGATCCGGGTTTCGACGAAGGGCGCGGCGTGGAATTCCTGCGCTGGCTGAGGCGCGAGAAAGAGTGCCCGATTCGCTTCGTGCCGGTGATCCTGCTGCTCGGACATTCGACGCCGTCGGAGGTCGCGATGGCGCGCGACGCGGGTTCCAATCTGGTCGTCGCCAAGCCCTATTCGTCGAGCACCCTGCTCAAGCGCATCATGCGCGTCGGGTCGGATCGGCGACCGTATGTCGAGGTCGGATCCTATGCGGGTCCGGACAGGCGCTTCAAGGAAACCGACGTGACTGACGACAAGCGGCGTCAAGACCAGGAAGGCGAGATCGCCCTGCCCCGGCTCGCAACGGATCCGCCTCTAGAAACAGAAACGCCGGAAGGGAAGGGCGCCGTCTGATGACAAAAGACATACAGTTTTTCTACCCGCCAAATACGCTCGGCAACGCGATGAAGAAGCCGGGCGGCATTTCGATAAGCGACGCCCTTGTGCGCGCCAACAGCAATCTCGACGACATTCGCGATACTTGCCTTGTGGAATTGGACGGCAAGATCGCCGCCATCGAGAAGGCGGCGGGCAGCGCCACCGTGTCCCCCGATCAGGCAAGCCTGAACCGGATCTACACCCTCGGCAACGAGATCCTGGGCGAGGCCGGTGCGCTGGGCCTGATCGAGTTGAGCACTGTCGGACGCAGCCTGTGCGAGCTGACGTCCGTGCCGGACGAGGCCACCAAGGTGGACCCGCGCATGATCCGCGTCCATATCGATGCGATGAAATCTCTGCGCCGGCCGGAAGCGGACGCCGATCCGAAAATGCGGACCGCCTTGCTCAACGGGCTCCGAAAAATGACCTCCAAGGTCGTCCCCTCGTAAGCCCGCCAGGCCGGTTCCCGACGCCTATCGGCCGGAGCTTCCGCGTCTCCTGATCGCGACCCAGGCGGCGAGCGCGGCGAGCTTCTGTTCTTTCCGCCAGGGCCTGCCGGCACTCGCGCCGAGTGCGCCCAGACAGACATCGATGTCGGCGGATGAGAGGCCGAGTTCGCCGGACGCGACCTCGTGAAGGGATTTCTCGTCCGCCTCGTCGAGTTCGATTCCGCACCGGCCGAACGCAAACCGGAGGGCATCCCGCACGGCTAGTCCCTCGGCGACCGCCGCGTGCTCCTTGAATTCGAGGCTGTAGCCGAGAAGATCGGTGATCCATCCGGCGCGATTGACCAGCAGCGCCGCGACGGCCGGATCGAACCCCGCCTTGCGAAGATTGGCGATGATGTCCGCGAGGCCTTGCGCCGCGAGCCGTTCCTGACGCTCCCGTCCCTCGGCAACCGCGGCAGCGGCAGCGGAAGTGACCTCGCCATCGGGGCCGCGCTCCATCTCCGAGGCAACATGATAAGGCTCGAAGGAGAGACGATCGCCCTCGGTGGCGGTTTCGAGGACCCTCGAAAGCACGACGCGCGGCTCACCGCTATCGACGGCAACGCCGACCACGACACTGCCGCCCCGTCCCGCCCGAAATCCAAGCCCGATCGGTGTCATGGCGTTTCGCCCCCCCAATTGCGCCGCCCCAATGCCCGGCTCAACCCAGCCCGGCTTAGCGTAGTGCGCTTGGCCACGCCGCGCAATTCCGACCGCTTGTCGAGGCGGAACAGCGGATACCCCTTGCTGCCAACGGTTGCCAAATCTTCCCGGAAGCCGCACTAATTTGGGATCGGGAGCCGATATGGAGGGGATCATGAACAGAATTTGGATGGCCGCCGTATTGGCGGTCGGACTTGCCGCGCTGAGCGTTCCGGCCAGCGCCAGGAGCAATTGCGACCGCACTTGCCTGAACGGGAAACTCGACCAGTTTCTGAAAGCCGTCGTCGCCAAGGATCCGTCCAAGGCCAATCTCTGGGTCGGCTTCCGCGAGACCGAGAATGCCCGGCTCAGCGTTCCGGGCGACGGGATCTGGAAATCGAATACCGGCCTCGGCTCGCTCGACCGGCGCTTTTTCGACGCCGATACGGGTCAGGCCGAGTTCTACGGTACGATCAAGGAAGGGGCGTCGACCGCGATCGCCTCGCTCCGCCTGAAACTGCACGGCGAACAGATCGGCGAGGCCGAGTGGCATATCGCGCGTCCCAATGATCCCGATATTTCGGGCAGCACGGCGCATACCGTGTACGATCTGGACAATCTTCTCAAAAATCCGCCGCCCGACCGCGTCGTCCCCAAGGCCGACCGGCACAACCGCGAGGATCTGGTCGCCGCGGTCAACAGCTATTTCGACGGGATCGTTGCGGGCACCGGCCGCCACGTTCAGGCCCATGACGGGTGCTACCGGCTGGAAAACGGCGTCGGCGGCCCGCAATGGACGAGCCGCCCGGTTTCGAAGGTGGATTCCGAATTCGAGAGCCAGACGGATTGCCGCTCGGGCTATGCCAATCTCGGCATTATCAACGTGGCCTCGCGGCGCTATCTGATGGTGGACGAGCAAGCCCAGGTGGTGGTCGCCTCGGCGGTCTTCGTCCGCGAACCCCTGAGCCCGAAGCGGCGCAACTGCTTCATGGAGATCTTCTTCATGGATGGCGGCAAGATCCGCTCGGTCTACGCCGCCATGGTCTACGCCCCGTCCACCCAGCCCCTGCCGAACTGGGCGCCCTATGAAGGCAACTTCCCGATCAGCCAGAACCTCGTGATGCACCCGTAACGGGACGCGGAGCGGCGCTCGCTGTTCTAGTGGGCTGGTGGCCTCTCCGGAAAACGGGGTGCGGGCTCCTGGTCATCCTGGATCAACTCGTGCACATGCAGCCGATGAACGTCGAGTTCGTCGATTTGAAGATGGCGGATCCGTGCGCGACCGATCAGCAGTCGCCCGATGGCCAGCGCCCCGATCGCTAAGGCACCCACTGCAACAGCTCCAAGCGCAATCGCGCCGATCCGGGAGGAGCCGACGGCCGACGCACCGATAGCTTCGGCACGGACGGCGCGCATGCCAATCACCTGTCTTGAGAGAGACTGCCTGTCACTGTTCCGCATAATCCGACCTTCCTCGGCGGAAGTTTGTGGAAGCCTTCCCGGGCGACGCGTCGTCATGTTCGGGTCCTCCTATCGGATCTTGGCGCTTAAGGGGCCGACTATGACATTCTACAGCATGCCGTTGAGCGTCGCGACTTCTAGAATGGTTGCGACAACGCCACAGACCGCCGCCACGATGCGACGACGCTTTGAAAGAGGCCGCACTGAACCCGGCGACAAGAAGATGTTGCCGGTCCCCGGCATGCATCGACCGGCGGAACCGTGTGCTCAGTATTTCTCAGCATAGGTAAAGGAAATGGCGCGCCCGGGAAGATTCGAACTCCCGACCCCTAGATTCGTAGTCTAGTGCTCTATCCAGCTGAGCTACGGGCGCCTGGGTCCAGTGGCCGTGGGCTTGTTCCCTGTATCTGGGGCAGCCCGGCTTGAGACGGCAGGGACCCTACTCAGATCGAACGGCTTTGGCAAGCGTGCCGGTAGGGGGTGGACACGGTTTTCTGAGCGCGGGCGGCGGCGGGCCTTCGGGACGGGATGGCGGCTTGTCCGGCTCCCGGCTATCTCATAAGATCGCGCCCGGATTTGTCGCCCGCCTGCCCGGCCCCGCCTGCCTGTCCGGGACTCCGGGTTTCGGCCATGTCTCGGGAAAAGCCAAGATCAGGAAAGAGTCTCACCTTATGGCGTCTACAAAGCCTCTGATTCTGGCGGCGGCCGCGGCCGTTCTCACCTCGGGCTGCCTGTTCGCGGGCGACGCCAAATGGCCGAAGCTGCAGATGCCGCCCGAGAAGCCGGCGGCGAGCACAGAGGCTCCCGCCCCGGCCGCGACGGCCGAGCCCGATGCCGTGCGCAAATCGCCGGACGACATCCGCGACGGGATTGCGTCGATCGGCGCGCGGCTCGATCTGCGCGCGAGCGACATCGATTCCGTGCAGTCGCTGGTGGTCGATCAACGCATGCGCTTCGAAACCGCCGCCGCCGCGGCCGAATCCGCGGCTCCCGGCAGCTCCGCCCGCAAGGACCGCTGGAACGAGGCGCAGGTCGAACTGACCCGGCTCACGGCGCAGGTCGACCGTCTGGCCGATCTCGCCGAGAGCGTGCGATCCGATACCGGCCAGCTCGCGGAGCTTTATGCCAGCGTCGCCGGGGACACGTCCGAGCCGCCGTCGGACACCACGGTGATGCAGAAACTGATGGCGCAGGCAGGCCGCCTGCTCGACCGCATCCGGACGGAACGCGCCGAGGGCGAACGCTATATCGACGGCGCCCAGGCGCGGCTTGCGCAGGAAAATCCCGGCGCCCCGGAGCCGAAAGCCCCTGCGCTGCCGAAGGACCGCGAAGCCTATATCGTCTTCCATCTGGACCGCGACACCGCGGGCTACGAACAGGAAGTGCGGGACGCGGTCACCCAGGCGCTCGCCCGCAAACCGGACATGATGTTCGATCTCTACGCCGTCGCCGGCAACGCGCAGGACGATGTGAGGGCGCAGGACCGGGCGGTGGATATCAGGCGCATCATCCGGTCCATGGGCGTGGACGAATCCCGCATCAGCCTGACGGAAATCCGGCTGGCCCGTGAGACATCGCCCGAGGTGCGGATCTATATCCGCTGATCCGCTCGGAGCCGGCCGCCACTTGGATCCGGCCGCCGCTAGGCTCCCTTGCCGAAAAGATCCCTGTAACTCGGCACTTCGTTGATCGCCGTCGCCTCGTAGACGCCGCGCGCCACGGCACGGGCCATGCAGTCGGCCGCCATCGCGCCGAGCCAGGCCACGCCCATCGGTCCCTCGGGATCGAACGGAATGGCGCCGGTCGCAAGGGTGAAGATTGTGTCCCCGTCGAACGGCGTGTGGGCCGGACGCATTGAACGGGCGAAGCCGTCCTGCGCCATGATCGCCACGCGGCGGGCCGCCTGGCGGTTGAGCTTCGCATTCGTCGCGATCACGCCGATGGTCGTATTCGCGCCGACCTTGGCGTCCCTGAAGGGTATCATCTGATCGCCGGACGGCCGCGCGGCCGGAGGACGAAGACCGCCGAACTCCGTCCCGTTCTCGAACGGCCAGGCCCAGAAAACCGGCGATCCCGGCATGGTGACCGAACCGACGCAGTTCACCGCGACGATGGCCCCGACCACGAGGCCGGTGGCGTCATCCACCGCCGAGGCGCTGCCCAATCCGCCCTTGATCTGCCCTGCCTGCGCGCCGTAGCCGGCCCCGGCGGTGCCGAGCGCGAAGTCGGAAGCCGCCGCGGCGCAGGCGGAAAGTCCAAGCCGGCGGTAAGGGCTCTCGCCTTTCCAGCCCTTGTCGCCGCCATTCCGGAGATCGAAGAGAATCGCCGCCGCCGTCACCGGGATCGGACGTGGCCCGAGATCGAGCCCGCGCCCCTGCGCCGAAAGCCATTCGACCATGCCGTCCGCCGCCGCGAGACCGAACTCGGAACCGCCGGAAAGCACGATCCCGTGCGCGCCGGTTGCGATATCGGAGGATTCGAGCGCCGCCGTGTTGCGCGTGCCCGAGGCCCCGCCGCGAACGTCCACGGCCGCCATCAGTGCGCCGCCGCTTTCAGGCAGAATGGCCGTTACGCCAGTGCGCACGGCGCTGTCCTCGGCATTGCCGACCAGCAGCCCGGGGACGTCCGTGATGAGATTGCGCGGACCGGGCCCGATCATGAGTCCGGCTGCGTCAGGCGGTCACGTTTCTTCATGGGGCCTGCTTTCATCTTGGAAACGCCGCGGAAAAGCGCGGGGTTCCGGGCCGCTCGCGGGCGAAACCCGAGCAGGCTATCGGGCCGCATACAGCGTGGTCAATCGCCGAAAAACTTGTGTTATGTTTCGCGGTCGCCTACCACCCCACGGGTGTTCGCGAGGGTTATCGACCTGTCCGCCTCCTTTCCCCTCACCCTGGGGCTATCCGAACGAGGACGCCGTAGATGAAAGTGCTGTACCGCCATATCGCTATTCTTGCCGCCTTCGCAGGCGCCGCCGTCTGTCTGGCCCAGCCCGGTTTCGCCGCCGACCAGACCGAGCCGGTACGCGCGACCAAGGATATGGCGGTCACCGCCAACCCCTACGCGACCGACGCGGCGGCCGAGATCCTGCGTAAAGGCGGCAACGCGGTGGATGCGGCGGTCGCGGCACAGCTCGTGCTTTCGCTCGTGGAGCCCCAGTCCTCCGGTGTGGGTGGCGGCGCCTTTATGCTCTATTACGCCGCGCCGGACGCGCCGGGCATCAAGCCCGAGATCACGGCCTATGAGGGCCGCGAGGTCGCGCCCAAGGCCGCCGGGCCGGACCTGTTCCTCGATCAGAACGGCAAACCCCGGGCCTTTTTCGATGTCGGCATCGGTGGCCGCGCCGTCGGCGTGCCGGGCGCGATGAAGATGCTTTTCATGGCGCATGAGGATCACGGCCTGCTGCCCTGGAGCGATCTGTTCGGCCCGGCCATCGCGCTCGCCGAAAACGGCTTCATCGTCTCGCCACGGCTTCACACGCTGCTCCAGCGGTTCAAGAACTTCGCCAAGGCGAAGTCGTTCCGGAAATATTTCTACGACGCCGACGGCAATCCGTTGCCCGAGGGCTACCTCCTGAAAAATCCGGACTATGCCGCGACGCTGAAGCTGTTGCAGTCCGACGGCGTCGCGCCGCTCTATTCCGGCAAGCTGGCGCGCGAGATCGTCGAAGCGGTCCACAATACGCCCTTGCCCAAGGGCCTGCTGACGCTGGAGGACATGAAGGCCTACAAGGCGCATAAAGGCCCTCCGCTTTGCCTGCCCTACCACCAATGGAATGTCTGCGGCGCGCAATTGCCGACCTCGGGCGGCGTGACGCTGCTCGAGACGCTCGGCCTCTTGCGCGATTTCGACCTCAATGCAGTGAAGGACGATCCGGTCAAGCGCGTCCATCTGGTCGCCGAGGCGATGCGCCTCGCCTATGCAGACCGGAACCAGTATCTCGGGGATCCCGCCTTCGTGAAGGCGCCGGTCGCGGGGCTTCTGAGCCCGACCTATCTTCATGAGCGCGCCAAGCTGATCGATCCGGACAAGGCGATGGCCACCGCCGAACCGGGGACGCCGCCGGAAATGCATGGCTGGAACTACGCTCCCGACAATTCCCGCCAGGGACCGTCCACGAGCCATCTCTCGATCACCGATCAGTGGGGCAACGCGGTCTCCATGACGACCACGGTCCAGGGGCCGTTCGGCAGCCAGCTGATGGTGGGCGGCTTCATCCTCAACAACCAGCTGACCGACTTTTCCTTCGCGCCGGAGCGTGACGGCAAGCCGGTGGCGAACCGGGTCGAGGGCGGCAAGCATCCCTTGAGCAGCATGGCCCCGACCATGGTGCTCGACGGCAAGAACAATCTGCATCTCGTGATAGGCTCGCCGGGCGGCACGCGGATCATTTCCTATGTCGTACAGGCGGTGCTCGGGGTGCTGGACTTCGACCGCAACATTCAGCAGGCGGTCGCCGCGCCTCACTTCTTCGCCACCGACAAGGCCCTGACGCTGGAGACCGGCACCGCGCTCGCCCACTACGCCGATGGCTTCATGGCCATGGGCTACAAGCTCGACGAGCGGCCCTTCGAAAGCGGATTGCACGGCATCGAGATCGACGGCGACGGCGCGAACCGCGTGCTGTGGGGCGGCGTCGATCCGCGCCGTGAAGGCAAGGCGCTCGGCGACTGACCGCCTAAAGGACCTCCACCGCCATCCCGCGTTCGAGGCCGAGTTCGTCGCGGGCGCTTCCTTGCTCACGGCGATCTCGACGAGACCGTTCGAATTTTCGTACCAGAACGGCTTGCCGGGTTCGGCGGCCGCGAACGTCAGCGCCCAGTGGCACACGACTGCGCCCTTGGTTCCCGCCACCCTCAACGTGGCGCTTCTGATGAGACCCTTCTGCCCGCAGGCCGGTCATTGCGTTGCCGTAATGATCGAAATAGATGATCTCGGGCAGGTCGTCCGGCCAGCTCGGCAGGACGAGTTCGCCGATCTGGGCGGGGCGGGCGCCGATATCCTCCGGCGCGCGGCCATTTGCAAGATGCGCCGCGGCGGGCGCGAAGATGTCGCGGCCGTGGAATGTCGGCGACGCCTTTTGGTCCTTCGGCAGAACCCAGAGCCGGTTCGTCTTGGCCCGCCGGCGGATCATTTCGAAGAGGCCGTTTTCCGGACCGACGAAAAACCGGCCGTCGGCCGCGAGAACGACGCCTGCGCGGTCGCTGCCGACGCCGGGATCCACGACACCGACGCAAATGGCGTTCCAGGGGAATTTCTGGACGAGAGCCGCCAGCAGATAGCTGGAGGCTCTCGGATCGAAGCGCGGCGCGTCATGCATCAGGTCGATCACGAGTGTTCCGGGAGCCATCGCCTCCACCGCCACCCTGATCTGGCCGACATAGGGGCCATCCTGGCCGAAATCCGTAAACAGGACGATACACGCCATTAGTTGGCCTCCCGTGGCAAGGTAATCCTGAATATCGTGCCCTGCGCGTCGGACCGGACAAGCGTTATGTCGCCGCCATGCGCGCGGATCAGCTCACGCGAGATCGACAAGCCGAGGCCGGTGCTGTCCGCCCGCGAGCCTCCCTTGAAGGGCTCGAACAGGTGTTTGCGCGTGATCGCCGGCAGACCGGGGCCCGTATCCTCGATCTCGACCTGATCGAAGCGGCCGGCGTGAATCGCCCGCACCGTCAGCTTTCCCTCGTCGCCGATGGCCTCATGGGCATTGCGGCAGAGATTCAGCAAGACACGGTGAAGCTGATCGGGATCGGCATAAAGGTCGAAGTCTTCCGGGATCGCGTTGATCCACTGCACCGGACCCGCCGCACCGAGACCCAGCGAACGCCCGACCTCCTCGACCGCCTCATGGGCAGGGACGGACCGCGGCTCGGGAACCCGTTCCTCGGCGCGGCCGTATTTCAGAGTTTGCCGGCAAAGCTCGATGGCTCGATCGATTGAGGTCATGAGCGTGGGCGTGAGCCGCTGCACCGCCGGATCGTCCAGCATGGCAAGCCGGTCAGAGACGAGCTGGGCGCTGGCCAGAATGTTGCGGAGGTCGTGATTGATCTTGCTGACTGCCGTCCCGAGATTGGCGAGATGAGTCTTCTGCTGGAGCGCGGCACGGAGCTCGGCCTGCATCTGGGCGAGCTCTCGCATCGCCATGCCGACCTCGTCCTGGCGGCCGGTAAGCTTGATATTGCCGGAGACATCCTCCGGGGCGCGGCGGAACCGCACCATGCTGGTCGCGATCTGCCGCATCGGCCGCACCAGCATGAAATGCACGGACATATAAAGAAGGCATGCGGCGAAAAGCGACACCGCGATCGACAGGGTCAGGATGTTGGTCGAATAGCTTACCATTGCCTTGTAGAGCCCCGATTCGTCGAGAATGATCTCAATCGATTCGCCGGCATTGCCGGTCGGCAGGCCGGTGACCTGGACCGCGCCGCGCCCGTGCCGGCCGAGCGTCTCGAAGGCGTCCACGATGAGATCCAGCGCGGAACTGGTGCGCAGGTCGTAGATCGCGACGACCGAGGACGGCATTTTCTCGGCCAACATCAAACGCCGCGAATCGGTGCGCTGAAGGATGACGGCCCGCACATTCGCCGTCGCCAGCAATTCGTTCCGCAACGGGTCGTCGACCATATTGTCGGGCGTGGCTTCAAGGGCGAGGGTTGCGATCTGGGCCGCTTCCAGACGCTCGGTCAGATAGTCGCGACGGAACTTGGCGATGGACGGCACATAGATAAAGACTTCCGCGATCATCACGAACAGGACCGTGAGCGCCAGAAGTTGTGCCGAAAGCCCCCGCGTCACGCCCGGCGCCAGAACGCCGTCCCGCGACGTCTGCGGCTCGGCCGCCTGCCCTGAACGGCCCTTGATGTGCCGGTAGAACACGGGCACAAGGGACAGGGCCGCGAGCCCGATGATCGGCAGCAGGATCTCCGGCCGGAACAGCACGTGGAGATCCGGCTCCCGGCCCGCATCCAGCACGGCGCCGAGCCCGTTGCCGACGCCGGCGAAGACCAGCGTGGCCGGAATGATCCCGATGACCGTCGCCAGCGCATAGGCCCTCAGGCTCACGCCGAGGAAGGCCGGCGCCAGATTGACCAGCCAGAACGGGAACAGCGGCACTAGCCTGAGAACCAGCAGATAATTGAAGGCGTTCTCGCGGAATCCGTCTTCCATGGCGCGCAGCGCCGGCCCAGCCCGGCGGGCCAGGGGATCGCCGAAGGACGACTTGGCGACCATGAAGATCGCGATCGCGCCGAGACTCGCCCCGACAACGGTGACGATCGTCCCGTAGACCGCGCCGAACAGAAAACCGGCCGTGATCGTCGCGACCGCGCCGACCGGAATCGAGAGGCCGATCAGGACCGCGTAGGCTGCGGCATAGACGATGGCCGCCAGAATCGTCCACCGATCCACAAAATCGACCAATGCGGCCCGATGATCCCGGACCACCTCGAGCGACAGGTAGTGATTGAGCCCCGTCGCGAAGAAGGCGGCCACCGCGACAATGATCACGATAAGGGGCGCGAGGCGCTTGGCGGTCATGACCTTGGCTGTCAGGAGCTTCGTCTCCGTCACGCGGTCGGGCGCCGGTTGCTCGGGAATCGGATGGAATCGCGCCCCGAGCCACCCCGGATCACATCCGGCGGGACCGCAAGGAGGGGAGGATATACAACCGCACCGCCCGTCCGCAATGTTCCGCGCCGCCAAACCGCCGGAGCGTTAACCAAGACGGCCGCGCGGCAGGGTCATTCCTCTGTCACGAAGCTGGCCCAAGAGATAGCCGGATGACCGGATTGACTTCGTTTTATCAACTCTCTATACAGCGGGCCTTGTTCGCAATTCGGGTGGAAATCATTATGGCTTGGTCACCCGGACAGACGGAGATCAACCAGTGAAACGCACCTATCAGCCAAGCAAGCTCATCCGCAAGCGCCGGCATGGCTTCCGCGCCCGCCTGGCGACCGTGGGTGGCCGCAAGGTGTTGAAGAATCGGCGCTCGAAGGGCCGCAAGCGGCTGTCGGCGTGACTCTCGCGCCGGTCGGGGATAGACCGACCGTGGTCAAGGATAGCAGGTCCACTCAGTTGGGCCGACTCACCAAGAGAGCGGAGTTCCTAAAGGTCGCGGCAGGCCGGAAGCGGTGGGCCGCGCCAGGACTCGTTCTTGAAGCCCGGCAGACCAACTCCGGGGACGACGATCTGCGCGTCGGGTTCACCGTGAGCCGCAAGGTCGGCGGGGCCGTGGAGCGCAACCGGGTCCGGCGCCGCCTCAGAAACGTCGCCAGGACCGTGCTACCGTCATCCGCCAAACGCGGATACGATTACGTGCTGATCGGCCGGCGGGCGGCCCTGACCCGTCCGTACGAGGGCCTGATCGCCGATCTCGAGGAATCCTTGCGGCGCGTGAAGGCGACACGCGCGGAACAGCCGAAATGATGACGACGTTATTGTCCAAGCTTCTGATGGCGCCGATCGTGGCCTATCGCTATCTGATTTCGCCAATGATCGCGCCGCGCTGCCGCTATCTGCCGACCTGCTCGGACTACGCTGTCGAGGCGCTCAAGGTCCATGGTCCGTTCAAGGGACTTTACCTCGCGCTGCGCCGGCTGATGCGCTGCGGCCCCTTCGGCGGTCACGGCTATGATCCGGTTCCGCCGGCCCACGACGACTGTCATTCCCATTCCACCCACATCCTGCCGAAACGGGGCGCGTGATGCAGGAAGAAACCCGTAATCTGATCCTTGCGATCGTCCTGTCCGGGGCGATTCTCTTCGGCTACCAGTATTTCGTCGCGAAGCCGCAGCAAGAGGCCGCTGAAAAGGCCCAGCAGACGAGCGAGCAGGCCGCCGACAATACGCCGCAGCACGCCCCGGCGCCGACGGCATCGGGGCAGGTGAGCAGCCCGAACACGGCAGCGACGGCCGCCGCGACGGTCAAGCCGCGGCCCGAGGTGATTGCCGAATCGCCGCGCATCCAGATCAACACGCCGAAACTGACCGGCTCGATCTCGCTCGACGGCGGGCGCTTCGACGATCTGCATCTGGTGAAATACCGCGAGACCACGGATCCCACGAGCCCGGAGATCACGCTGCTGTCGCCGCCGGGCGTCGACAAGGCCTATTACACCGAGTTCGGCTGGGCGGCCGGCACGGGATCTTCGGTCGCCGTTCCGGACCAGAACACCCTGTGGCAGAGCTCGAACACCGTGATGGTGCCCGGCAAGCCGGTGACCCTTACCTGGAATAACGGCGCGGGACTGACCTTCGAGAACATCTACACGATCGACGCCAACTACATGCTGACCGTGACCCAGCGTGTCACCAACAACAGCGCCGATCCGGTAACGCTCTCGCCCTATGGCCTGATTTCACGCCGCGGCACGCCGAACGTGCTCGGTTACGCCGTTCTGCATGAAGGCCCGGTGGGCGTCTTCAACGGCAGCCTCAAGGAGATCAAGTACAAGGATCTCCGCAAGGAAAATCTGGTCAAGGAAAGCTCGACCGGGGGCTGGATGGGCCTCACCGACAAATACTGGCTCGTGGCCCTCATCCCGGACCAGAAGGTTCACGCGCGACGCGCGCTACAGCTATCGCTCGGCGAGCGGCACCGACCACTATCAGGTGGACTATCTGCGCGACGCGGTCACCATTCCGGCCGGCGGCACGCAGGAGATCACCGACCATGTCTTCGCGGGCGCCAAGGAAGTCGCCGTCGTCGACAATTATTACGACAAGCTCGGCATCCAGCGCTTCGATCTCGCCATCGACTGGGGCTATTTCCGGTTCATCACCCGGCCGCTGTTCTTCATCCTCGACTATTTCTTCAAGCTGACCGGCAATTTCGGCATCGCCATCCTGCTGCTGACCGTCAGCGTGAAGCTCGCGCTCTTCTGGTTCGCCAACAAGCAATATGTCGGCATGAGCAAGATGCGCAAATTGCAGCCCAAGATGAAGGAGCTGCGCGAGCGTTTCCCCGACGACAAGCAGAAGCAGCAGATAGAGATGATGAATCTCTACAAGCAGGAGAAGGTGAATCCGCTCGGCGGCTGCTGGCCGATCTTCATCCAGATCCCGATCTTCTTCGCGCTCTATAAGGTTCTGTTCATCACCATCGAGATGCGGCACGCGCCGTTCTTCGGCTGGATCAAGGACCTTCGGCGCCGGATCCGGTGCTGGTGACCAATCTGTTCGGTCTCATCCCGTGGAATCCGCCGAGCTTCGCCGCCATCGGCGTGTGGCCGGTGCTGATGGGCCTGACGATCTTCCTGACCCAGAAGCTGAACCCGCAGATGCCGGATCCGGTTCAGGCCCGGATCATGAACATGATGCCGATCTTCATGGTCTTCGTGCTGGCGCATCTGCCGGCCGGATTGGTGATCTACTACACCTGGAACAACCTGCTCACGATGACGCAGCAATGGTTCATCATGAAACGCCAGGGAGCGATCTGACGATCGAGGCGGAGCCCCCCCTGAACGACCAGCAAGAGCCGTGGGCCGAGCGCGGACGCCTGCTCTTCGCGGGACCGTGCGATTTTCTGCGCGGCGTCGTCAGCCTCTCGGATATGCCTGAGGCCGACCGGTCCGAGATCGCCTTCGCGGGCCGCTCCAATGTCGGCAAATCGAGCCTCGTCAACGCACTCACCGGCCGCAAGACGCTGGCCCGGACCTCGAATACGCCGGGCCGCACCCAGGAAATCAATTACTTCCGGCTCGGACCTGCCGAGGGCGAAAATCTCTATATGGTCGATCTGCCCGGCTACGGCTTCGCCCAGGCGCCCAAGGAAACCGTGGCCAGATGGACCCGGCTGGTGAACGGCTATCTCAAGGGCCGGCCGACCTTGCGGCGCGTCTTCATGCTGGTCGACGCCCGTCACGGCGTGAAGCCAGTGGACGAGGAGATCATGCGGAAGCTGGACACCGCGGCCGTCTCCTATCAGACCGTCCTGACCAAGGCCGACAAGATCACCGCGAACGAACTGGCGGCATGCCTGAAGGAGACGCTCGCCACTCTGAAAAAGCACCCGGCGTCCCACCCGGACGTGATCGCCACAAGCTCGGTCAAGGGTACCGGGATCGACGAGGCTCCGGGCCGCCATCGCCGCGCTAGCCGCTGGGGCCTGATTGGGCTATAAGGCCGATCGACCTCCAACCGCACCGTCGAGAGCCGCTTCGCAATGGCCAAGTCCGTTCCCATCACCACCGCAAATGAAGATTCCATGAGAACGGCCGAGACCCTGTCTCAGGCGCTGCCGTTCATGCACAAATATGCCGGCGAAACCTTCGTCATCAAATATGGCGGCCATGCCATGGGCGACGAGGCGCTCGCCGAAATCTTCGCGCGCGATGTCGCGCTCCTGAAGCAGGTCGGCATCAATCCGATCGTCGTGCATGGCGGCGGCCCGCAGATCAGCGAAATGCTGAAGCGGCTGAACGTCCAGGCCTCCTTCATCGACGGGTTGCGGGTGACCGACCGGGCAACGGTCGAGATCGTCGAGATGGTGCTCTCGGGCAGCATCAACAAGCAGATCGCCGCCGCGATCAATCGCGTGGGCGGCAAGGCGATCGGCATCTCCGGCAAGGACGCGGATCTCGTCACCGCGAAGAAGCTCCACCGCACGCAGCGCGACCCCGATTCGAATATCGAGCGGATTCTCGGATCTCGGCTTCGTCGGAGAACCGGATGTCGTGAATGCGCGCGTACTGGATACTTTCGTCAAATCCGACGTCATTCCGGTCGTCGCGCCGGTGGCCTCCGGCAAGAACGGCGAGACCTACAACATCAACGCCGACACCATGGCGGGCGCGATCGCGGCGGCGACCCAGGCGAGCCGCCTGCTGCTGCTGACGGACGTGCCGGGCGTGATCGGTGCGGACAAGAAGCTGCTGACCAGCCTGACCGCCAAGGAGGTCAAGGCACTGATCGCCGACGGCACGATCAGCGGCGGCATGATCCCGAAGGTGACGACCTGCCTGGATGCGGTCGAGAGCGGCGTCGCCGCGGCGGTCATCCTGGATGGCCGCGTGCCTCATGCAATCCTGCTTGGAAATCTTCACCGACGCCGGCGTCGGCACGCTCATAGAGCGGCGCTGAGTCCAGCGTCCGGCCGCCCGACGGCGGCCGGGGTCCGCGTCAGCCGAAGAGCGAGAGATGCATCTCCATCTCGGACGGACTTGCGGATAATCGACACCGTTCTTGGCGTTGAGGATCTGTTCCGGACTTAAGAAGGGCGAAATCGGATTGCAGCCTCAATGCCGTGCGCATGGCGAGCCCCGATTTCCAGCATAGCGCCGAAATGGCCATGCCGTTGCGCGACTCCAGAATGGTCTTGACCGTTTCATAGCGCTTGTTGGCGAGCACGCGAGCGCCTCGATCACAGCCGGGCGGCGCTTCTGTCGATCAGGTCGCATATGAAGGTGTCGTCGAGCTGACCGTCGAACATCAGCTTGGTCGAAATCGTAATGCGGATGGGTCGACGAGCTGCGGATCTTCAACGACCACTTCCTCCTCGATGCGCGACCGCACCTTGCGGCGTGATCTCCGCGCCGATCTGGTCGGGCAGCTCGTTGCGTTCGAGCATGGTGTTGACCAGCGACGAGGCCGACGAAGGTGGCGATACGCCGGATCGCGCGGACCGATAGCGAAGGCCGCAAGGCGAGCGGCTCGTGCCAATCCTCGATGTCTTCCGCGTTCTCGATGATGGCGTCGAGAGTATCCTCGCGGATCTGGGCGCTTGGATTGGCGAGCAGAGCCGCCACGGCGGGAATATCAAGCGTCGCCGCGATTGAAGTCAGCCACGCTTTCGCTCAGCGACGAACGCCGCGCGATCGCTTCGAGGGCGCCTTTGACGGTCGAGGTCGCGATGATTTCCTTGAGATCGTCGTCGTTCAGCAGCGGCGAGTATTCGAGGATCGGCGCGGCGACGATCAACTCGACGTCCTTCGCCAGCGTCATGACGATGTTGTGCGGCACGTTGGTCGCGAGCTTGATCTCTTCCGCAACGATCCGGCGGACCCGCGGCAGCTGGTCCTGGGCCAGATGCTTCGAGAACCTCGATCGTCAGCTCGCGCACACGGACCCGATTTTCGTCGTCGAGATCGGGCAGGATACGCCCGATCTTGCGCGCGAGCTCGAAGCGCACCTCGGCATCGTCGTCCTGCGTCAGCATCTTGTCGGCCTTGCGCGGCGTATGGGCGTTCGCCGCAACCTCGCGCCGGACGGCCGAGGAGCCGTCGCTCGCAAGGTAATAAAGGATCTCCGGCTCGATATCCTCGCGCCGCGCCAGTTCGGTGCGGATCTCGTCGTCGTATCGATGAGCAGGTCTCGCGCCTGCTCGTAATTCAGTGTATCCGGAAGGCTACCTTTGTCGCCTAATTTCCGAGAGAAGAGTTTCAGCATGCTTCGGCTTTGTCCCCTCGATCAAAAACAGAAAATCCCGACTTGCCTGCGCGCTTTATGTCGTACATGGCCTCGTCGGCGCGGTGCATCAGATCGCGGAGCGTTATCGCCCTCGGACGGAATGCTCATCGCGATACCGACGGAAAGCCCAAGCCATCCATCGCTCTTGCCAAGCTCGTCATTGAGCGCTTCGACATCGCGCGATCAGCGAGCGCGCCTTGATCCGGCGCCGTCGACCTCGGTGTCCTCGAGCCAGAGCAGAAATTCGTCGCCGCCGATCCGCGCCGACGATATCGCCGGCGCGCGATTTGTGGGCGATGATCGCCCCGATTTCCTTGAGCACGCGGTCGCCTTCCTGGTGCCCCAGGAGGTCGTTGACCATCTTGAAGTTGTCGACGTCGAGATAGAGTAGCGCGGCGGCACGGCCCGACCGGCGCTGATGCAGGATGCTGGGCTCGACCATCGGATGAAAAGGCGCGGCGGTTCAGCAGGCCCGTCAGTTCGTCGATCCGCGAGAGATCCTCGAGCGCTTCGTAATTGTTCACCTGCTCGATCGCCACGCCGAACTGATCGGCGATGCCATGCAGCAGACGGCGTTCCTGATCGCTCCAGGCACCGTCGTCGATAGCGCGCTCGGCAAGCACGACGCCGTTCACAAGGCCGTGGTGATAGGCCGGCGCGGTCAGTACGCGGTTCACCTTGTCGGAATATTCGATGAGCGTCCGTCCTCTGGTCCTGAATCTCGTCCAGCACCGAGGCGAAATCGCTGGAGCGCCATTTCGGCGCCGGCGTCGTCGAAACCGCTATGGGCGGCAAGCTTCGAATCCGTCGCCTGTCTTCTTCGCCACCAGACTGCGCGCCGGCGAGAACACCTCGACGATGTGCAGCGCCGCCATTTCCAGCGCGTCGACGCGGATCGACGCAGTCGCGGATCGCATCGACGATGCGGGAGAGAATTTCTTCCTGAAGCAGATGCGCCTTGACCGCCGTAGACGTCGCGGCACATGCCGCGCGAGCCGGTCCAGCGTCCATGCGCATCGTGGATCGGAACCGCCGAAACGACGACGACAGGCGCGGCTGCCGTCCTTCCGCCGGATCCAGGTCTCGACATTGCGATAGCGGTGTTGGACGTTGAAGGCGTTGCCGCCAGCTAGCATCCGTCGAGCAGATCGGAGGCAAGCGTCGCGGTCAGTTCGCGCGCGGTGTATCCGAAGCCGCCCTGGGGCGAAACATAGGTGAACGCGCCGTTGACATCGGTTTCCCAGCCGAAATCGGCGGAGCATTCCACGAGATCGCGATAAAGCTGGCGCGAGGACACCAGGGCATTGATGACGTTGCGCTCGCCGGTGATGTCGCGCCCGAGCACCAGAACGCCTTCTTCGGACGCCGGCGCTGTCGACAGGATATGGGTCAGCGTGAGTTCGAGCGTGCGTTCGGTGCCGTTCAGCATCGGAAACTGACGCGAAGATCTGCCGCCGCCGCTTCCGACGATACGATTGCGATCCGGCTCGCAAGGCATCGCCGTCGGCGCTCTGTCAGGAAGTCGACAAGGCGCCGGCGCAGCGGCATTCGCGAGGACCAGCTCGCCCGCCGCATCGACCAACAGGGCGGGGCCGGGATAGGCGCGGGCCAGCGCCAGGGTCCGCGCGACCCGAATCCTCGCGCCGCCAGATGTTTCGGCCGGAACGGGAGATGCGGCGGCGCGACGGGTCTTCGGATTGCAGTGACGTCGGATTTCGCACCGGATGTCTATCCGCGTATCAGTGACGCACATGGCTGCTAACCCCCATAGGGGCCAAGCCGAAAGAACCCTAGCGGCGAGCCTTAAATCCTTGTTAAATCGCGGGCGCAGAACCGTGATCGGGCTGAATTTCGCTTAGCCGTTAGCCATAGGCTGCTTGCCGCGGGCGCGGGCCGATGCCACATTCCAGCCATGACATCCATGCCCTTTCCCCGCAACCGAAATCGACCCGCGGAGAGTCGAAGCCTGGATCTTCGATCTCGACAACACGCTATATCCTGCGGACTTCGGGCCTGTTCGCCGCTCGTCGCCGAACGCATGACCCGCTATATCGCCGAGCATCTCGGTATCGACGACGAGGAAGCCGGCGCGCCGGCGGCGGCAATATTTCCTCGATCACGGCACGACGCTGCGCGGCCTAATGAACGAGCACGGGCTCGACCCGGACGCCGTTCCTGGAATTCGTCCACGACATCGATCTGTCCTCGCTTCGCGCCGGACGAAAGCGTCGTCGCAGCGGCCTCGGCGGCTCGGCGGCCGGAAATATGTCTTCACCAATGCGAGCGGCAACTATGCCCGGCGCATCCTGGAGCGGATCGGGCTCCACGGCGCTTATCGACGACATCTTCGATATCCGCGACGCCGGCTACGTGCCGAAACCCGCGCCGGAAACATATGCGCGCATGATCGCCCGAACCGGCATCGATCCCGCCCGAGCGCGTCATGGTCGAGGACATCGCCCGCAACCTCGCGCCCGCCGCCGCGCTCGGCATGACGACCGTCTGGCTGAGAACCGAGACGCCCTGGGGCAGCGAGCCCGCGCCCGAGGGCGTCGTCGCATCACGAGATCGACGATCTGGGCGCATGGATCAGCGGTCTCGATACCGGCATCAAAGCCTGAAACAGCCCGGTTGACAGCCCCCGCCCCCCTTGTATTGTCTGCCCGAACATCATCGAAAGCGCTTGAGAGACAATGACGACACAACAATTGCAGCCGGTCATCGACGCCGCGTGGGAACAGCGTGACAGCGTCAACAGCGCCACCCGAGGCGAAATCCGCGACGCGGTCGAGGCGACGCTCGAACAGCTGGACGGCGGCGCCCTGCGCGTGGCCGCCAAGGAAAACGGCACGTGGACCGTCCATCAGTGGGCCAAGAAGGCCGTGCTGCTGTCGTTCCGTCTGAACGACATGGCCCTGATCGCGGGCGGTCCCGGCGCGGCGACGCCGTGGTTCGACAAGGTTCCCTCGAAATTCGAGGGCTGGGGCGAAAATCGCTTCCGGGAAGCCGGTTTCCGCGCGGTTCCGGGCAGCATCGTGCGCAAATCGGCCTATATCGCGCCCGGCGTCGTGCTGATGCCGAGCTTCGTCAATCTCGGCGCCTATGTGGATTCCGGGCACCATGGTCGATACCTGGGCGACGGTCGGTTCCTGCGCCCAGATCGGCAAGAACTGCCATATCTCGGGCGGCGCCGGCATCGGCGGCGTTCTGGAGCCCCTGCAGGCCGGGCCCGGTGATCATCGAGGACCATTGCTTCATCGGCGCGCGGTCCGAAGTGGCCGAAGGCGTGGTCATCGAGGAGGGCTCGGTGCTTTCCATGGGCGTCTATATCGGCGCCTCGACCAAGATCATCGACCGCGAGACCGGCGAGGTACTCTACGGCCGCGTGCCGGCCTATTCGGTCGTGGTGCCGGGCACGGTGCCGGGCAAGCCTCTGCCCGACGGATCGCCGGGACCGGGCCTTTATGCCGCCGTGATCGTAAAGCGGGTGGACGCGAAGACCCGCTCCAAGACTTCGATCAACGAACTGCTGCGATCCTGAGGCGAGGTATTGAGCTGGCCCGCACGACCCCGGACAGGCCTCGACGCAGGCCGTCGACCCGGTCGCGCTGACCCGCGAGCTGATCCGCTGCCCGAGCGTGACGCCCGGACGATGCGGCGCGCTCGATGTGCTGGAACGCGTGCTCGGCGGGCTCGGCTTCGCCTGCACGCGCCTGCCGTTCGGCGAGGGCGCAGGACCGGGTCGACAATCTCTATGCCCGGCTCGGAACGGCCAGCGCCGAATTTCTGCTTCGCGGGCCACACCGACGTCGTGCCGGTCGGCGAAGCCGCGGGCTGGACCAAGCCGCCCTTCGACGCGAGCGATCGACGGACGGCATGCTCTACGGCCGGGGCGCGGCGGACATGAAAGGCGGCATCGCGGCTTTCGTCGCGGCGGTTTCGCGGTTCCTGATCGAGCGGGGCGAAGGTTCCGGGCTCGATCAGCCTGCTGATCACCGGCGACGAGGAAGGCCCGGCCGTCAACGGCACCGTCAAGGTGCTGGACTGGCTTCAGTTCTCGCGGCGAGACGATCGAGGCCTGCCTGGTCGGCGAGCCGACCAATCCGGAGCAGCTCGGCGAGATGATCAAGATCGGCCGGCGCGGCAGCATCTCGGCCCGGATCGCCGTCCACGGCGTCCAGGGCCATGTCGCCTACCCCGACCGCGCGGACAACCCGATCCCGAAGCTCATCAAGCTGCTGGAGCGGCTGACGACCGCGCACGCTCGACGAGGGCACCGACGACTTCCAGCCGTCCAATCTCGAAGTCGTTACCGTCGATGTCGGCAACACCGCGACGAACGTCATCCCGGCAAGCGCGCGGCGCCATGCTCAACATCCGCTTCAACGACCGTCACACGTCCGAAGACCCTCAAGGGCTGGATTCAGCGACGAATGCGAGACGGTGCTGCGGGCCCAGGGCACGCAGATACGAGCTCGCCTTCCAGGTGATCGGGCGAGGCGTTTCTGACGCCGCCGGGGCCGTTGAGCAGCCTCATTTCGGCGGTCAATTAGGCCGTGCCCGAATCGAGCCCGAGCTCAGCACGTCGGGCGGCACCTCCGACGCGCGCTTCATCAAGGATATGTGCCCGGTGGTCGAATTCGGCCTCGCGGGCCGCACCATGCACAAGGTCGACGAGCGGGTGCCGGTCGCCGATATCGAGAGCCTGGCCGAGATCTACAAGGCCGTGCTCGACGGCTATTTCCCCCAGTGAGGCCGGCGAAGCCAGCACCCGCATCAGGATATCCGGCAGGAGATCCGGCGCAGCATCTGGGGCGCCGCGCGGTTCGCGAGCTTCGACGCGCGCGGCATGCATTATCTTCAACGTACCCACGACGGCCTCTGGCGCTCGTTTCTCGCTGCGCTTGTCTCGCTGCCGTTCTTTCTCGCCATCGCTGTGCTGACCTACCGGCCGACAGAGACGGTCCATTACCTCAATCTCGCGCTCGGCTACGGCGCAGTCTGGATTGTTCGCTGCCCATCATGCTGTGCCGGTCGTGATGGCGCTCGACAGCTCGAAGAAGACCTACATACCGCTGATCGTCGCATACAACTGGTCGTGCGTGATCATGTACGGCCTCGCGCTCGTCACTACGCTGCTCTATCCATCGGACAACTCGCTCGGGCCGTCGCTCTCGCTCGCCTTCCGGATCGTCTCCGCGCTTTACCGCTGGTTCGTCGCCAAGTGGCGATCAATGCGGGCATGGCTCATCCCGCTCGTGGTGATGGTGATGGACGAGGTGCTGGGACGCTTTCTCGGCGCGGCCTGACCAGCCTGTTCGGCCACATCCCGACGATCGCATGCGATCGATGGCTCAGTAATCGACCTTGACGAGATAGAGCCCGTCGGGCGGCGCGTTGAGGCCGAGTGCGGCGCGGTCCCTGGCCTCGAGGGCGCGCCTGACATCCGCTGGGCTCCAGCGCCCTTCGCCGACAAGCTTCAGCGTGCCGATCATCGACCGAACCTGATGATGCAGGAACGAGCGCGCCTTGAGCCGCGCCTCGATCGACCTCTCCGGTTCGGGTGAAGATCGAATTCGTCGAGCGTCTTGATCGGCGACTTGGACTGGCACTGGATCGAGCGAAAGGTCGTGAAATCGTGCTGACCGATCAGAACATCCGCGCCGCGCCTGCATGGCCTCCATATCGAACGGCGACACGGACGTGCCAGGCAAGCCCGGCCTCGACGGTCAGCGGCGCGCGCCGATTGACGATGCGGTAGCGATAATGCCGCGCGATCGGCGTCGAACCGGGCATGGAACCCGGGCGCGGCTTCCACGACATCGAGAACGGCGACGGGCGCGGGTTTCAGATGATAATTGAGCGCGCCCTGGACTTCGGCCGGCGTCGTCGCGCGATCGAGATCGATATGCACGACCTGGCCGAGCGCATGGACACCTGCGTCGGTCCGGCCGGCAGCGAACACGGTCGCCCGCTCGCCGCAAAACCGTAAAATCGCCTCTTCGAGCGCGGCCTGCACCGACGGGCCGTTTTCCTGGCGCTGCCAGCCGACGAAAGGTCGTCCGTCATATTCGATAGTAAGGCGATAGCGCGTTCGTCACGGCAGGATGCAGGCCCTTCGGCACCGGATTGCCGCGCAGGAATTCGCCCGCCGACATAGCCTTCTTGCCTTCGCGCTGAAGCGTCAGGAGCCGAAGCGCGCCCGATCCGCAGGCGATCGTCAGCCGTCGTCGATCACTTCGCCCGGCTTGCCGTTCCCTTCGGTGACCACCGCCGACCATAGCTTGACCCGCGCGCCGCGCAAACTCGAACCAGGCCCCCGGCATCGGCGACAAGCGCCCGGACCTGCCATTCGGTCTCCGCCGCCCCTGTTGCTCCAATCGATGCGCTGATCGTCAGGGCCGATCTTGGCGGCGTAGGTGACGCCCGTCTCCGTCTGCGGCGCGGCTTGAGCCGCACCCGTCAGCCAGACCGTCGAGCGACCGCAGCATAAGCCGCGCGCCGCGCTGCGGCGAGATCATCGTGCAGATCGCCCGCCGTTGCCGTCGGCTCGATCGGCACCGTCTCGGTTGAGCAGAATCGGCCCGCTATCCAGGCCTTCATCGAGCTTCATGATCGCGACGCCGGTTTCCGCGTCGCCCGCCAGGATCGCGCGCTGGATCGGCGCCGCGCCGCGCCAGCGCGGCAGAAGCGAAGGGTGGATGTTGAGGCAGCCGAAGCGCGGCGCCGTCAAGATCGGCCTTTCGGAAGGATCAGCCCATAGGCCACGACCACGGCCGCATCCAAATGAAGAGATTGAAACAAGGCTCTGTTTTCGGCCGATTTCAAGAGAATTGGGCGTCAGGACCTCAAGATCCCGCCGCTTCGGCCGCGAGATGGACCGGAGTCTTGCGTTCCTTATGGCCGCGGCCGGCCGGACGCGGCGGCTGCGTATAGACGGCGACGATCTCGTGCGGGCTGGCGATCAGGGTTTCGAGCGCGGGAACGCGCGAAATCCGGCGTGCCCATGAAGGCGAGGCGAAGGGGCGTCGTGCGATCGGCCAATGCGTCCCTTTCTTCCCGCCGGCGGCGGTGCGAGGCGCCGGAGAAGGATTATTCGGCGGCGGCGAGCCGCTTGGCCTTGGTGAGCTTGCGCAGAATGATGCTGCGCCGGACGCTCGACAGGTGATCGACGAACAGCACGCCGTTCAGATGGTCGATCTCGTGCTGGATGCAGGTCGCGAGCGAGGCCTTCGGCGTGGATTTCGTGGGCCTTGCCGTCGCGGTCGAGAAATTTGACCTTCGCCTCGGCCGGCCGGTCGACGTCGGCATAGTAGTCCGGCACCGACAGGCAGCCCTCTTCGTAAGGTCGCCAAGTCCTCCGAGGTCCAGATCACGTCCGGATTGATGAAGCAGCTGGGATCGGCAGGCGGTGTCCTTATCGGCCAATCCACGACGATGATCCGCTTCGCGACGCCGACCTGGATCGCCGCAAGGCCGACACCCGGCGCGCGCATACATGGTCTCGAACATGTCGTCGACAAGCGCACGGATATCCGTCATCGACCGTGTCGACGGGCTCGGAAACAGCTTTCAGCCTCGGATCGGGCGCGGTCGATGATCGGTCGGATCGCCATGGCCGCCAGTTAACCTTATCTATCACATAAGAACTTCTCTAAATGTAAGTAATGTGACAGCGCTTACCCGTCAAGTCAGCCTTGCTGTTGACATTATCACCGGACAGCCCAACTCTTAAGAGGTTAAGGAAGGTCCGGATCATGCAAGTATCGACGCAATTGTTTCCATCGGCGTTCTGGCGATCATCACACTGGCTGGCGTCCATCAGATCGAGTTGTTCAAGGCCCGCCGCCTCGCCCGCCAGAAGGGCGTCAACCGCCGCCGGTAGACACCCGGCTCCATGGCGGCATGGCACAGATCTCGTGCCATGCTAGGCTCGATCCCCATAGGGATCGAGGTTTGGCGTTGATCGATACCGCGCTGTTATTCTGATCGGTATCATCGCCGTTCTGATCGCTCTGCTCGTCGCGGCGGCAATCGTGCTGCTGTCGAAGCGGCGCGGGTCCGGCGCCGGACGACGCCTTCGCGCGGGCCGTCGACGCAATGGACGCCAATCAGCGCGAACTCGGCGGCCGAATCGCGCAACTGGCCGAGGAAAGCCGGTCGTCTCAGGCCACGCTCGCCAAGACCCTGGACGAACGTCTGGACAAGGTCTCGAAACGGGTCGGCGACAGTCTGGAGCAGACCGCCGAGAAAACCGCCAAGACCATGACCGATCTCCAGACCCGGCTGGCGATCATCGACGAGGCGCAGAAGAACATCACCAAGCTTTCGACCGAGGTGGTCGGCCTCCAGGACATTCTGTCGAACAAGCAGGCGCGCGGCAGCTTCGGCGAAATTCAGCTCAACGATCTCGTCCGGAACGCGCTGCCGCCGTCGGCCTATCAGTTCCAGGCAACGCTTTCGAATGGCCGGAGCGGTCGATTGCCTGATCCGCCTGCCGAATCCGCCGGGGCCGATCGCGATCGACGCTAAATTCCCGCTCGAAAGTTATCGTATGCTTCGCGCGGCCAAGGACGATGCGGAGCGAATTCAGGCCGGCCGCGCCTTCTCGGCCGACATCTTGAAACACGTCAAGGCGATCGCCGAGAGATACATCGTCGGCGGCGAGACGGCCAAATCCGCGCTGATGTTCCTGCCGTCCGAAGCGGTCTACGCCGAACTGCACGCCAATTTCGCGCGACGTGGTGGATAAATCCTATCCGCGAGCGGGTCTGGATCGTCTCGCCGACCACCCTGATGGCGACGTTGCACACCGTGCGCGCGGTCCTGAAGGACGCCCAGATGCGCGAGCAGGCGCATGTCATCCAGCGCGAGATGATGGCGCTCATTCAGGACGTCGCCCGACTCGACGGCCGCGTGTCTGAATTTCCGCCGGCATTTCGATCAGGCCAATGAGGACATCCGCCAGATCACCATCTCCGCCGGCAAGATCACGACCCGCGCCGAACGGATCGAGGAGGTTCAGCTCGTAAGAACGGCGAGGAAACAGTGCTCGTTATTCCGGAAGCGAAACGACAGATTCCGGCTGAATAGACAGGTCTGGTAATCAGGCCGGCGGGCAGCCGCGCCTCGACCGCGCGCCAGACCGCATGAAGCGGCCCGTCCGAAATCCCGAGCGCATCGAGATGGGAGACCGTATTCCTCAGATAATCGACATTCGTGCCCGAGGTCCCCGCACAGCGGAGCACGATCTCGACCTGGCGCTCCTTCGGCAGCACGCCCATATATTCGGTGCCGGCGCGATAGGCGACATAGGTTCGGATCGGAATGCGCTCCCCGCCGGACACCGCCGACGCCTCAAGGGGCTGATAGACGGTGCCGACCGATTCGCGTTCGTCGAGATAGGCGATGACCGCCTCGCGGCTCTCCGCCGCCACCCGGAAGGCCAGGCCGACACAGGATCCTCCGCGATCGAGCCCGACCACGAGCCCCGGATCGTCCGCCGTTCCGCGATAGGTGAGCGAGCGCACACAAAGCGACCGGTGATAGCCGTGAAGCCGGGCACGGCGCGATTCGAGGAATTCGAAACCCGGATTCCACATCAGCGAGCCATAGCCGAACACCCACAGATCGCCGTTCACGCGCAAACTCCCGAAGACAACACTTTTCCGCCGCCTCTGGCAGGATAGTGTTATGACCGATATAAGACGCACAAGCTTTCGAAGCGAAAATTAGAGCTTTCCGTCATGCGTTACATCGTCCTCGTCGCGGCCATTCTGATCGGCGTCGCCGCCTATTCGGTCTTCTGGTTCCACGTCAAAGGGGAAGCCGAGGCCAATATCGCCGCCTGGGTCCAGGAACGCCGGGCGGCCGGCGACACCGTGGATTATGCCGCGCTGGATATCGGCGGCTATCCGTTCCGCATCGAGGCCGCTGTCACGAAGCCGGTGTTCGGCCGGGTCGACGCATCCCGGTCATGGACGATTCAGGGCGACATGCTGCATGTCATCGCGGCGCCCTGGAACCTCGGCCACATCGTCGCCTATCACGAGGGCCCGTTCGAGATTCACTATCGTTCGAAGACCGCGGCGGACGGCGACAGGGCCATCGATCTGACCGGGCAATCCAAGACCGCCGGGGCGAGCGCGGTCTGGAAGGACGGTGTCTGGGACCATGCGGATGCGGAATTTTCCGGGCTCATGATGCAGGCGCGGACGGCGAAGGCCCCGCTCTCTGCCGCCGATCTCCAGTTGCATGTGCGGAAGATGCATCCCGGCTCGCCCGAGGATCCGGGCGGCATCGATCAGCCGGCCCGGTCCGAATATGCACTGGAAGCGACGGATCTGACTTTTCCCGGCGCGGTCGAACAGCCTCTGGGCCCGACGATTCAGAAGCTCAACACGATCATCGAGGTGCATGGCGACAAGCCGCTGGGCAAGACGATCCCCGAGATCGAGGCCTGGCGCGACGCCGGCGGCACGTTCGAGGTGAAATCGGTCGACCTCAAATGGGGGCCGCTGGACATGCAGCTCGACGGATCCGTCGCGCTCGACGATTCCAACCGTCCGGTCGGCGCGCTGACGGCGAAGATCACCAATTACGACAAGTTGATCGATGCGGTCACCGGCTCCGCAGATACCGGAGAGGGCCCCGGACTCAAGAAGTTTCTCGACGGACTCGTGAAGGCGAGCGGCCAGCCGCAAAATGCGCTGACCCTGCCTTTCTCGCTGCAGGAAGGCACGCTCTATCTGGGTCCGATTCCCGTGATGTCGATACCGCCGATCATCGGCCCGCGGGCCCCCGCAGCACCGCCGCCCGCCACCAATTAGGCTCAGGCCTTGCCGCCGCGGCCGAAATCCGGCCGGGCCGTTTCCTGACCGGCCTCGATAATGCTCTTGCGGATCGCCCGGGTGCGGGTGAAGTGGGAGAACAGTGCGTCGCCGTCGCCCCAGCGGATCGCCCGCTGCAGGGCCGTCAGATCCTCCATGAAACGGCCGAGCATTTCGAGAACGGCTTCCTTGTTGTTGAGGAAGACGTCGCGCCACATGGTCGGATCCGAGGCGGCGATACGCGTAAAATCACGGAAACCGCCGGCGCTGTATTTGATCACCTCGGACTGGGTGACCTCCTCGAGGTCCGACGCCGTGCCG
Source organism: uncultured Alphaproteobacteria bacterium (assembly GCA_963822835.1). Taxonomy (GTDB): domain Bacteria; phylum Pseudomonadota; class Alphaproteobacteria; order CAVTAV01; family CAVTAV01; genus CAVTAV01. The sequence goes on from CAWGIZ010000011.1 coordinate 168,572, forward strand.
ACGATGTTGTAGGCGATCAGGTGCGGCACGTGGCTGGTGATCGCGAGCACGAGGTCATGGTGTTCGGCATCCATGATCTCGACCTTGCTGCCGAAGCGGGCCCAGAACACGGTCAGCCGCTCAAGCGCGGCCTGATCGGCATCGGGCTTCGGAGTCAGAATGCACCAGCGGTTCTCGAACAGCTCGGCAAAGCCCGCTTCGGGGCCGGAGAACTCGGTGCCTGCAACCGGATGGCCGGGAATGAAGTGGACGCCTTCCGGCAGCAGCGGATCGAGCTGCGTGAACGCCGCCTGCTTGACCGAACCGACATCGGTCAGGATCGCGCCGGGTTTGAGCTTCGGGCCGATCGCCTTGCCGACCGCCTGAAAAGCGCCGATCGGCACGCATATCACCACGAGATCCGCGCCCTCGACCGCCACGCCCAGATCGGTGGTCGCGGAATCGACGAAACCCAGGGATTTCGAGATCTGGCAGACGCTCTCCGAGACGTCGCCGCCGCGAATTTCCCGGGCCAGACCGTATTTCTTGGCCGCACGCGCAACCGACGAGCCGATCAGGCCAAGGCCGATGATCGTCAGCGTATCGAACAGGTGCGGTGTGGTCGTCTCGGTCATTTCTCCGCCCGGGCGTGCGTTACGAAGTCGCGCAGGGCCGCGACGAAGCCCTTGTTCTGGTGCTCCAGCCCGACCGTGCATCTCAGGCAGTCCGGCAGGCCGTATTCATCCAGCTTCCTGAGGATATAACCGCGGGCCATTAAATAGTCGTTTGCGGCGGCCGCATCGTGGCCCTTTTCCTTCGGAAAGTGGATCAGGATGAAATTCGTGGCGCTCGGCGTGACGTCGAGGCCCAGCGCGGCCACTTCCTTCTCCAGCCAGGGCAGCCATTCTTCGTTATGCGCGAGCGCCCGTTCGATGAAGTCCGTGTCGTGGATCGCCGCCATGCCCGCCGCCAGCGCCGGGGAGCCGACATTGAACGGCCCGCGGATGCGGTTCAGCACGTCGATCACGTCTTTCGGGCCATAGGCCCAGCCGAGACGGACGCCCGCAAGACCGTAGAGCTTGGAAAAGGTCCGCGTGACGACGACATTCTGCGCGCGCTCCACGAGATCCAGCCCGACCGCGTAATCCTCCTTCTGGCAGAATTCGGCATAGGCGCCGTCGATCACCAGAAGGACGGTCTCCGGCAAGCCCGCGTGCAGGCGCTCGATCTCCTTGATGGGAAGATAGGTCCCCGTCGGATTGGACGGATTGGCGATGAAAACGATGCGCGTGTTTTCGGTGACGGCCGCCAGCAGCGTGTCGACATTCGCCGTCATGTTCACTTCCGGCGCCGTGACCGGCGTCGCACCCGCCGAGAGCGCCGCCAGCGGATAGATGACGAAGCCGTATTCGTGATACAGCACCTCGTCGCCCGGCCCGGCATAAGCCCGGCACAGCAGTTGCAAGAGCTCATCGGAGCCGGCGCCGAGAATGATCCGGCCGCCATCAAGCCCCTCTTTCCGGCCGATCGCCTCGCGCAGATCGACGGGATCGCCCGGCGGGTAGCGGAACAATGCGTCCGCCGCCGCATGATACGCCTCGATCGCCTTCGGGCTCGACCCGATGGCGGATTCGTTGGAGGACAGCTTGATCGGCGGGACATTGCCCGTCGCCTTGGACTTCCCCGGCTTATAGGGTTCGATATCCAGAATCCCCGGTCTTGGCGTTAGTGGGCTCACCTTCGATGACCTTTCGGCAAACGGATTGGCGTTTTCGCATTGTTTTGGACGCCCGGTCCTACCGCAAAACGGCGCTCACGTCCAAATCTTCGATGAAACCGGTCGAGGAAGCAGGTCGGGGGACCGTAAAGAGGGGGGCCGGCTAGCGGCCCGTCGCTTCGGTCAGGATCGGGGCCGGATAGGCGCCGATAAAGGTCGGCTCCTTCAGCGCCCCGCCGCTCAAATGCTTGAGCTCCTCGAAGACAGGATCCCTGGCGTCCCGCATTCCCTCGAACGTGATCAGATGAAGATACTGCTGATCGGCCGAGTCATAGCCTATCGTCGCAAGGCAATGGCCCTTGAGCGCGGGCTTTTCCAGCCAGCCATTGACCCGGTTCCGGCTCAGCGCCTCGGTCGAGACCAGCGTGAAGACCGAGATCATTTCGCCGACATTGTCGGGTTCCACGGCGGCCACCAGAAAAGCGGTTGGCCCCTCTTGGGGGCCAACGAACGGCAGACGGGCGATGATTCTGGGCGTGCCGGCACGAAGCGTGCTGAGCTGCGGCCACCAGGGCTCGCGCTCGTCCTGCTGCGGCGCCGGAAGCACCGCGAAATTGCATTCGCCGTTGCTGAGGTCGCGCAAGACTTCCTTGGCGCTGGCATGTTCGAAGACCGGCACCGTCGCACCGAAATAGTTCCGCGTCAGATCCCAGATGTCGGTGGGTGCCTCGCCGCCGAAAAGTTCCACCCGGATCGGACACTGCAGCATCAGCGAGGCGGTCATGATTTCGCGCCACAGCCGGACGATCACGGCGGCCGACGGCGCGCCGTCGTGACGCGCCAGGAGCCGCCGGATGATCTCGGCCTCGCGGCCCGGCCGGACGGCGTTCGCAAGCGGAATCGCCCCGTTCGCCGCCCCGCCCGCCTTGGCGTCCGCGATGCGCTTCGACAGCTCGAAACGCCGCATGATCAAGTCATGCAATTCCGTATCGATTGCATCGATCTGACGACGGACCTCGTCGAGCAGGGGCTTCTGTTCGGACATGAAACGGATTCTCGAAAGCGGAGACAGACTCGCGAACGGCGTATGTTTGACTAAGTACTAGTGCATGATTCGGCGAAATAGAAGTTATTCCGTGCTGCCGAATCACCGGCTCGGCATGCTAGGGTTCAGACCCAAAGAAAGCATTGACAGTGCGTGGGGGGGCCCATAGCTATGCGATCCGATGTGTTTGTCACACATAAGCTATGCTCCCCAAGGAATTTAGGGTTAGGGACATTCGGGGCAGCGGGACCTTTATGAACAAGACGCAGGAACTCACCGCACGCGCGAGCCGCAGTCCGGGCCAGGACGGCACCGGCCAGACGGCCGTGCTCGGCGCGGACAAGCCCCTGCATCTCGACTGCGGCGCCGATTTCGGCCCGTTCACCGTCGCCTATCAGACCTACGGCACCCTCAATGCCGAACGCACCAATGCCATTCTGGTCTGTCATGCCCTGACCGGCGACCAGCATGTCGCCAATCCTCATCCGATCACGGGCAAGCCCGGCTGGTGGAGCCATATGGTGGGGCCCGGCCGGCCGCTTGATACCGATCGCTATTTCATCGTCTGCCAGAACGTTCTCGGCGGCTGCATCGGCACCACCGGCCCCAAGGAAATCAACCCGGCGACGGGCAAGCCCTACGGCCTCGACTTCCCGGTCATCACGATCGGCGACATGGTGCGCGCCCAGGCGATGCTGCTGGACCATCTCGGCATCGATAATCTGTTTTGCGTGATTGGCGGCTCGATGGGCGGCATGCAGGTGCTGCAATGGGCGGTGAGCTATCCCGACCGCGTCTTCGCGGCCGTGCCGATCGCGACCGCGGCCAATCACTCGGCGCAAAACATCGCGTTTCACGAGGTCGGGCGGCAAGCGATCATGGCCGATCCGGACTGGCGCGGCGGCGACTATCTGGTTCAGGGCGTCAAGCCGCATGCCGGACTTGCCGTGGCCCGCATGGCGGCTCACGTGACTTATCTTTCGGAGCCGGTGCTGCAGAAGAAGTTCGGCCGCAACCTGCAGGATCGCGACGCGGTCACCTATGGTTTTGACGCCGACTTCCAGGTGGAGAGCTATCTGCGCCATCAGGGCTCCACATTCGTCGAGCGCTTCGACGCGAATTCCTATCTCTATATGACCCGCGCGATGGACTATTTCGATCTCGCGCGCGACCACGGCACGCTGATCCGCGCCTTCGAACATACGCGGACCCGCTTCTGCGTGGTGTCCTTCACCAGCGACTGGCTGTTCCCGACCTCGGAGAGCCGGGTGATCGTGCGCGCGCTCAACGCGGTCGCCGCGAATGTCAGCTTCGTCGAGATCGATTGCGACCGGGGTCACGACTCGTTCCTGCTGGACGTACCCGAATTCTACATGACCTTACGCGGTTTCCTCGCCGGCGCCGCAGAACACCGGGGACTCGTCTGACGGTGGTCGTTCCGGGGGCAAAATACGGAGATCTGCGTGTCGATCTCCTGGAGATCGCCCGCATGGTGGAGCCCGATGCGCGCGTGCTCGACATCGGCTGCGAGGAAGGCGCGCTGCTGGATTACCTCGTCCACGAGCGCCGCGCGGATGCACGTGGACTGGAGATCAGTCAGAAGGGCGTGAATGTCTGCGTCGCGCGCGGGCTTTCGGTCGTGCAGGGCGACGCCGATACCGATCTCGTCAATTATCCCGATCAGGCCTTCGACTGGGTGATCCTCAGCCAGACGATCCAGGCGACGCACCGGCCGAGGGAAGTGCTGATGGAAATGCTCCGGATCGGCCGGCGCGCCATCGTTTCCTTCCCGAATTTCGCCTATTGGCGCATGCGCTTCCTGCTGACGTTCTACGGCCGCATGCCGAATACGCGCACGCTGCCCATTCCATGGTACGAGACGCCGAACATCCATTTCTGCTCGATCCGGGATTTCAAGATCCTGTGCGACGAACTCGGCATCGTGATCGAACGCTATGTCGCGCTCGACTACCGGGGGCGGCCGCGTCCGGAATTCACCAAGCTGTGGATCGCAAATTTCTTCGGCGCGGAAGGACTGTTCGTCCTGCGCCGCAAGGAGACGGGCGTCTAGGGCGACGGGATCAGCGCCGGTTTGGGCACGAAGTGGCGCTTCTGGCCGGTGGGCCTCGCCGCATAGATCCGCTTTTCCGCCTCGACGATGTGGACGCCCGCGAAATTGCGCCACCACGTCTCGCCGACCGTTTCCAGATTGGCCAGAAGCCGCTGCATGACCCGCCACTGGCTCGGCGGCACATGAAGCGCCGTCGACCATTGAAGCGGCGAAAACATCGCGTCGGTCAGCAGCCTCGTGAGCTGGCCCTTGCTATAAGGATGACCGTGGCCGAAGGGCGTCAGCTCTCGCCTGGCCCAGATGCCGGTCCGGTTCGGCACGATGGCCAGCAGCCGGCCGCCGGACGCCAGCACGCGCCAGATCTCGCGCAGAAGCTCATGGGAATCACCGGTGAATTCAAGCGCGTGCACGAGCAATATCCGGTCGATCGAGGCATCCATGAAGGGCAGTTCCAGCTCGTCCGAAATGACGGTGAGGTTTCGCCCGTCCCTCGGCCAATGCACGACACCCTGCCGCGCGGGCATCAGCGCCAGGACACGTTCTGCATCGTCGCGGAATTTCTCGAGATAGGGCGGCGCATAGCCGGCCCCGAGGACGGACATTTGCTGCACGTCGGGCCAGATCCGGCGGACCTGACGGCGAATGTGCCGGGCCGCGATGCGCCCCAGCGAACCGTCATAAAAGTCCCTCAGTTCCGTAACATCGAGATACATGATTCAAGACAAAGAGTTCGCTGCGATCTGCCCATAAAAGGTTAAGCGGTAAATCGCCAAGCCGGTCGGGCCGGTCGCGACCTTACCAGTTGGCCCGGCCGCTGGAAACGCGTTACAGTTGGACGGGCGGGCAACTCACCTTTAATTCTTCAAGCTATTTCACGGTACAGGAGCGGATTTGATGACACGCGTGGCGATCGTCACTGGGGGCACAAGAGGGATCGGCAAGGCGATCTGTTTGGCGTTGAAAGCGGCTGGCCATACCGTCGCCGCGACCTATCACGGCAATGACGAGGCCGCCAAGGCCTTCACCAAGGAAACCGGCGTGCATTCCTTCAAATGGGATGTCGCGAACTACGAGGCATGCCAGGAAGGCGTTGCCAAGGTCGCGGCCGATGTCGGGCCGATCGATATCCTCGTCAACAATGCGGGCATTACCCGCGACGCGACTCTGATGCGCATGAGCCATGACGACTGGCAGGCCGTCATCGATACCAATCTCGGCTCCTGCTTCAACATGTCCAAGGCCGTGTTCCCCGGCATGCGGGAGCGGCAGTTCGGCCGGATCGTCAACATTTCCTCGATCAACGGCCAGAAGGGCCAGCTGGGTCAGGTGAATTACTCCGCCGCCAAGGCCGGCATGATCGGCTTCAGCAAGGCGCTCGCCCAGGAAGGCGCGCGCTTCGGCATCACGGTCAACGCTCTCGCGCCGGGCTACACCGAGACCGAGATGGTGGCGGCGGTTCCCCAGAAAATCCTGGATTCGATCGTTGCGCAGATCCCGGTCGGCCGGCTCGGCTCGGTCGACGACATCTCGCGCGGCGTCGTTTTCCTGTGCGCCGAGGAGGCCGGCTGGATCACCGGCTCGACCCTCACCATCAATGGCGGCCATTACCTCGCCTGAAGATCCCATTCACGGGAGGTAGCTCACCGCCCCACGGCCTTCTTTTGCAGGGCGGACGCTGCAGCGTCCGCCCTTTTTCGTGCCCGCGCGCGGATAAGAATCCGCACCCGGCCCTCGACAACCTGGCGACGCAGGCCCGCTCAAAGCCCTGACCGCCTGGCGGCGGAGTAATCTTCCGAAAGCCTACCGCTCGACGCAGAGGGCGATTCCCATGCCGCCGCCGATGCACAGCGTGGCAAGGCCCTTCTTCGCGTCGCGCTTCTGCATCTCGTGCAGCAGCGTCACCAGAATGCGGGTACCGCTCGCGCCGATCGGGTGACCGATGGCGATCGCGCCGCCATTGACATTGACCTTCGCCGTATCCCAACCGAGATCCTTGTTCACCGCGCAGGCCTGCGCCGCGAAGGCCTCGTTGGCTTCGACGAGATCGAGATCGTCCTTGCTCCAGCCCGCCTTGGCGAGCGCCGCCCGGCTGGCCGGGATCGGACCCGAACCCATGATCGCGGCATCGACACCCGCCTGCGCCCAGGATTTGATCCGGGCCAGCGGCTTGATGCCCCGCGCCTTGGCTTCCTCGGCGGACATCAGCACGACCGCGGCCGCACCGTCATTGATGCCGCTCGCATTGCCGGCCGTGACCGTGCCGTCCTTCGCGAAGGCCGGACGGAGCCCGGCGAGGCTCTCCACCGTCACGCCCTTGCGGATATATTCGTCATCGGCAACCACCGTGTCGCCCTTGCGGCCCTTGATGGTGACCGGCGCGATCTCGTCCTTGAACTTGCCGGCCTTCTGGGCGGCCTCGGCCTTGTTCTGGGAGGCGGTGGCGAATTCGTCCTGCTGTTCGCGGGTGATCTGCCATTTCTGGGCCACGTTCTCGGCGGTCGTGCCCATGTGATAGCCGTTGAAGGCATCCCACAGGCCGTCGGTGATCATGGTATCGATGAATTCGAGATTGCCCATCTTCTTGCCGTCGCGGAGATGTGCGGCATGGGCCGACCTGGACATGCTCTCCTGGCCGCCCGCGACCACGATCTTGCTGTCGCCGTTGAGGATCGCCTGATAGCCGAGCACGACCGATCGGATGCCGGAGCCGCAGACCTGATTGACGCCCCAGGCGGGAGACTCGATAGGGGATGCCCGCGGCGACGGCGGCCTGGCGCGCCGGATTCTGGCCCTGAGCGGCGGTGAGGATCTGGCCCAAGATGACCTCGGACACGTCCTTGCCCTCGACGCCGGCGCGCTCCAGCGCGGCCTTGATCGCGACCTCGCCCAGATAGTGCGCGGGCACGCCGCTCAAGCTGCCGATGAATGATCCGACCGGCGTGCGCGCGCCGCTGGCGATTACAACTTCTGTCATGACGATCTGCTCCCGCGAATTTGTGACGAGGTTCCGACCGGGACGTAAGTGGCTGACGCCCCCGCTTACCCGATATAGGTGTCTCACTGTTGCGCTGCAACAACAGCACAGCATTTAGCCCGCTTACATGAGCAAAATCAAATGAAAGGAACGCGAAAGCCGTTGGCTGCCGACGCTCGGGCGGGATCTGCGGATGTGGCGGCGCTTCGCCCTGGAACTCGCACATGGCCCTAACATCTGTGAAGAATGCTTGACGGGCGGCACGTCGCGACAAAGACTGTTGCCAGCACGTGCGGCGCCCGCGCGGCCGGCAACGACCGGAGGGGTAGGGCGATATGACTGGGACGGGGGAGATATTATGCAGCACTTCAGGTGGGGCGCGGCCCTGATCGGGGCGGCGATGCTGGCGACTTTGCCGGCGGCGGCGCAGAACACCGTCGAGAACTACAAGCCGGTTACGAACAAGGAAATTCAAGAATCCGAATCCCGCCGACTGGCTGATGTGGCGGCGGACCCAGAACGGCTGGGGCTACAGCCCGCTCGATCAGATCAACAAGAAGAATGTCGGCAAGCTCCGGCTGGCCTGGACGCGCGGCCTCGAGGACGGCTTTCAGGAAGGCACGCCGCTGGTTCATGACGGCGTGCTGTATTTCCCCAATCCGGGCGACGTGATCCAGGCGATCAACGCCAAGACCGGCGATCTCATCTGGGAATATCGCGCCCGGCTGCCGAAGGATCTGGCGGATTACATCAACGCGCCGATGATCAACCGTAATCTGGCGATCTACGGCGATTACATCATCGACACCAGCGCGGACGGCCATGTCTTCGCGCTCGACGCCAAGACCGGCAAGAAGGTCTGGGATACCGAGGTCATCGACTACAAGACCGGCGTGCACCAGACCTCCGGTCCGATCATCGTCGACGGCAAGGTGATCACCGGACGCGGCTGCGAGCCCCTGGGCGGCCCGGCCCCCTGCTTCATCACTGCCCACGACCCGATGACCGGCAAGGAGCTGTGGCGCACGCGGACGATCCCGAAGCCCGGCGAACCGGGAGACGAGACCTGGGGCGGCGTGCCGTATAACGAGCGCCGGCAGGTCGGCGCCTGGCACTCGATCACCTACGATCCCGAGCTGCGAATGATCTATATCGGCACCTCGGTGACCTCGCCCGCGCCGAAATTCACGCTCGGCGGCAACGACAAGACCTATCTTTATCACAACTCGACGCTGGCGCTTGATCCGGATACCGGCAAGATCATCTGGTATTATCAGCACATGGTCGATCATTGGGATCTGGACCACACCTTCGAGCGGCTGGTGGTCGACACCGAAGTGGCTCCCGACAAGAAGAAGGTAGCGTGGATCAATCCCCGGCTGAAACCCGGCGAGAAACGCCAGGTGCTGACCGGCATTCCGGGCAAGACGGGCATCGTCTACACGCTCGACCGCAAGACCGGCGAGTTCCTCTGGGCAACACCGACGACCTATCAGAACGTCGTGTCCAGCATCGACGGCGCCACCGGCAAGGTGACGATGAACAAGGACGTGATCTTCGACAAGGTCGGGGACCGGCGCTTCGTCTGCCCCAGCACGGCGGGCGGCAAGAACTGGCAGACCGGTACGTTCAGTCCGCAGACCGGGCTGATGTACTACCCGCTTCAGAACACTTGCGCGACCATGACCTCGATCACCGATCACTGGACCCGCAACACCGGCTATGGCTGGGCGAGCCGCGGATCGATCACCAAGGGCACCGACAAGGTCGGCACCGTGCAGGCGATCTCGGCCAAGACCGGCGACATCGTCTGGAAATACGAGCAGCGCGCGGGCTCCATGTCGCTCGTCTCGACGGGCGGCGGGCTTCTCTTCGGCGGCGATACCGACGGCCGTTTCCGCGCCTTCGACGACAAGAGCGGCAAGGTGCTGTGGGAGATCAATCTCGGCTCGAGCGTGACCGGCTATCCGATCACCTACTCGGTAGACGGCAAGCAATATGTCGCGGTGAGCACGGGCACGTCGGTGACCTCCGGCGCGCTTCTGGTCTTGACGCCTGAATTGCGCGTCAGCAAGAACAGTTCGCTCTATATTTTCGCCCTGCCCTAAAACCCGAGACGGAGCTTCGTACCCGCGTGATCACGTTCAGTAGCGCCACATTGCGGCAGGTGCCGATCGCCCTTGCCGCGCTTCTGGCTGCCGCCTGCCTTACCTGGTCGCCTGCCGCCCGCGCCGGCACCTCGACGCTGGACGGTGTCTATTCCAGCGCCCAGGCGGAGCGCGGCCTCGAGATCTACACCGATCACTGCGTGATGTGTCACGCCAAAGACTTCACCGGCAGTCCCGGAGCCCCGGCGCTTACCGGACCGGCCTTCCTGTTCACCTGGGATGGCATGACGATGGCGGCGCTGTTCGACTACATCAAAACCATGATGCCGCCCGGCGAGGTCGGGAGCCTGACCGATCAGGAATATGCCGACGCCCTCGCCATCATCCTCAAGGCCAATATGTTTCCGGCCAAGGACGGTGCGGAGCTTACGGCCGATGACGCGGCCCTTGCCGCAGTAGCGATCCAGCAGCCTCAGTAGGCATCCGCGGATTTCGGACACGCCACCGTGATCGTCATTTTCCTTGGAGAATGACGAGGTTTCTGAAAAGCTGGGCCTGCCGCTCGGAAGCCATCCGAAACGTAAATCCCGATCGGGGGGGACCAACGCCGGACATTTAATGCCCCACGAATCCGCCCTTATCGGTACCATCGTCGTCGGTCTGGCCCTCGCCTTCGTGTTCGGCACGATCGCGAATCACCTGAAAATATCGCCGCTGGTCGGCTACCTCCTTGCGGGCGTGGCCGTGGGCCCGTTCACACCGGGCTATGTCGCCGATCAGGGGCTTGCGTCCCAGCTTGCCGAGATCGGCGTGATCCTGCTGATGTTCGGCGTCGGCCTGCATTTCTCGCTGAAGGATCTGCTCGCCGTCCGCAAGATCGTGCTGCCGAGCGCGAGCCTGCAGATGACCGTCTCGGCGCTTCTGGGGCTTGCGATCGCCTTGATCCTCGGCTGGTCGATCGGCACGAGCATCGTTTTTGGACTGACGCTCTCGGTCGCGAGCACGGTCGTGGTGCTGAGAAATCTCACCGACCGGCGGCTGCTGGATACCGAGCGCGGCCACATCGCCATCGGCTGGCTGGTCTACCAGGACCTGCTCATGATCATCGTGCTGGTTCTGCTGCCGCCCCTCGCGGGGCTCCTGAAGGGCGACCCGGCGCCGGACGTGGCGAGCGCGGGAGCCGGATCGCTGACCGAGACCCTGATCATGACGCTCGGCAAGGTTGCGGCCTTCATCGCCATCATGCTGCTCATCGGCCGGCGCGGCATTCCGTGGATTCTGCACTTCGTCGCGCATACCGGATCACGCGAACTGTTCCGCCTCGCCGTGCTCGTGATCGCGCTCGGTGTCGCCTTCCTCGCATCGGAACTGTTCGGCGTTTCCTTCGCGCTCGGCGCCTTCTTTGCCGGCATGGTGTTGAGCGAGTCGGCGCTCAGCCAGCGCGCGGCCGAGGAGACCCTGCCGCTCCGCGACGCCTTCGCGGTGCTGTTCTTCGTCTCCGTCGGGATGCTGTTCAATCCGTATGTGTTGTTCCAGGAGATCATCCCCCTCGCCGGAACCGTCCTCGTCGTGATGATCGGCGGCGCCTGCACGGCCTATTTCGTGACGCGCCGGCTCGGCCAGCCGGTCGGCAACTCGCTCCTGATCGCCGCGTGCCTGGCCCAGATCGGCGAGTTCTCCTTCATTCTGTCGGATCTCGGCATAGGCCTCGGCATCTTGCCGTTGCGCGCGCGCAATCTCGTGCTCGGCACCTCGATCCTGACCATTCTCGCCAATCCGATCGTCTTCGCGTTGACGGACCGCTTGAAACGCAAGCTGGAGGCCCTGACCCCACCGGATGAACAGGCCAGCGAGCCCCAGCCAGCACCCGAAATCATCGTTCCGACCACGCTCACCAATCACGCGGTGCTGGTCGGCTTCGGCCGGGTCGGACGGCTGGTGGTCGACAACCTCGAACAAGCGGGCTGGCCGATCCTTGTGATCGAGGACGCCCCCGAGGCCATGGAGCAGCTCCGCGCCAAGCATATCGAAGCGATCTGGGGCAACGCGGTGAAGGAAAGCATCATCTCGGCCGCGAATCTGCGCGAGGCGCGGATCCTGCTCGTCGCGATTCCCAATGCCTTCGAGGCATGTCAGGTGATTCAGCTGGCGCGCACGATCAATCCCGATCTCGAGATCGTCGCCCGCGCGCATTTCGATGCGGAGATCGAGCAACTGCGCCAATACGGCGCCAATGTCGTGATCATGGGCGAGCGCGAAATCGCCCGCTCGATGACGGAGTATACGCTGGCCCTGCCGCCGCGCAACCCGCCCGCCGGGCAGCCGCCCGCGCCGGACGCTCAGCCTTCGTGATGATGGAGGCCCCAGATTTGGTGCGCGTCGATCTCGAGCTGCAACAGGGCGCGATGCGCCGCAGCGCGGGCCTTTTCCTCCGAACGGTTCACCTCGAAGGACTGACGCAAGGTCAGCAATAGCTCCGCGTAGTCGCGGTCGCCGAGTTCGAGGGCGCGCCGCATGCGGCCGACCACCTGCGCGCTCGCATCCCGCGCCGCATTGGCCTGTTTCCAGGCGTCATAGGTGGCCAGAGCGTCACTGACGTCGCGGTCGGCCACGAGCGCGATCTCGCGGCGCGTCGCCTGCTCGCGGACGCTCGCCGCCACGGCTTCGGCTCGCATGGTGTCGGTGATCGCCTGCCGGCGCGCGATGCCGATCGGAATGGAGACCGTCACGCCGATGCCGGTATCCTCGCCGCCGCGTTCCTGAAAGGCGCGCACGCCGATCGTCGGATCGGCGAAGCGATCCATCGACGCCCGCTTGGCCGTCGACATGGCGCGCTCGGCGGATTTCTGGGCGAGCTCGATTTCGTGGCTGTGCTCGACCACCTTCATGCGCCACTCTTCGGCATTGCCGGGCATGGCGACGGGATCCGGCAGGACCGGAACCTCGTGGGGAAGCACGAGCCGGTTGAAACCATGCTGCAGGACGAGCGCCGCCTCGTCGACCGCGCGGCGGGACTCGATTACCGAGGCTTCGGCCTGTGCCAGGGCCGCTTTCGCCTGTTCGAGATCGAGCTGGGCGGCCGCCTTCAGATCGATCCGGCGCTGTACCGTTTCGACCTCCTTGCGGTAGGTATCCGCTTCCGCCTCATCGATATGGAGAAGAGCCGACGCCTCCAGCCAGGCGAGCCAGCGATCCTTGAACATCAGCGCAGCCTGATGCCGCGCATCGTCACGCGCCAGTTCGGCGACCTCCATGCCGAGCTCGCCGATCTTGCGGTCGGCTCTGCCCTTGCCGGGGAGGCGGATCGCACGGCTCACGCCGGCATTCCATTCGTTGTACACGGGGCCGGGATTCACGTCGCGGCGCACATAGCCGCCTTCGACCGTGAATTCGTGATCGCCCGCGCGCAGCCGCCGGGCATCCGCGTCGGCCGCCTGCATGTTCGCCTGCGCCTCGAGGACCATCGGATGATCGTTGAGGATCTCGCCGATCATCTCGTCGGGCGGAAAGAAGTCTCCGCCTTCTCCCGTCCCGCGCGCGAAGCATTGCGGACCGGCAACGGCGATGACGACGACAGCGGCGACGGCGGTGTATTTCAAAAATCTCATGACAGATGCCCGTATGCCAGGACCGGCTCGATCCAATAGACGAGATGGGGGTTCTTGACTTGCCGGCGGATGTCGTCGAGGAGGGCTGCCACGTCTTCGGCCGGCAGGATGAGGACGATGAGCCGCCGCGCGACGCGGCCGCGCACCCTTTCGCGAACCGACGCGCTGGAAAAGTCGTGGCCATGCCCGTCGGCTTTTTCGGTCGTGAAGCCGCTCATCCTGACATCCGTCTCGAGCAGGATATCGATCAGCCGTTCCGCGAGTTCTTCCGGGCAGCTCAAGGTCAGTTTCTGAAAATCGCTCATTCCGCGGGACTCCCGAGCGCTTCCCTGGACGCAGGGCTTGCTTTCTCACCCGCCACGCCGAAGCGTTCGAACAGGATCGGCAGCAGGAACAGGGTGAGAAGCGTCGACGTCACCAGACCGCCGATGACGACAATGGCGAGAGGCTTCTGGATTTCCGCTCCCGGCCCCGACGCGAACAGCAGCGGCACCAGGCCGAAAGCCGCGATGCTGGCCGTCATCAGTACAGGCCGGAGACGCCGCTGGGCACCCTCGAACACCACCCGCCGCAGATCGGTCTCCTCGGCGTGAAGCTGGTTGAAATAGGAGATCAGCACAAGGCCGTTCAACACCGCGATGCCGAGCAACGCGATAAAGCCGACCGATGCGGGGACCGAGAGATATTCGCCGGAAATCCAGAGCGCCAAAACACCGCCGACCAGCGCGAAAGGTATGTTCACGATGATCAGCGTCGCCTGACGGATCGAACGCAACGTCGCGAACAGCATCAGGAAGATCAGTGCCAGAGCAAGCGGCACCACCACCGCGAGCCGGGCCGCCGCGCGGCGCTGGTTTTCGAACTCGCCGCTCCAGGCGATACGGTAGCCCTGCGGCAGCGTGACGGCCTGCGCAACGGCAGCCTGTGCGTCCTCGACGAAGCCGACGAGATCGCGGCCCGAAACATAGGCCTGGATCACCGCGAAGCGCGAGGCATCCTCGCGGTCGATCTTCACCGACCCCTCGGGCTCGCTGACCTTTGCCACGTCCGCGACATGCACCATGCCGCCATCGGGCGTCGACATGGTGACCTCGGGGAACAGCTCGGGCCGTGCACGCAGATTTTCCGCGCCGCGGATCACGATCGGCGTGCGCCGGTTCTCATCGATCACGACGCCGGCCCTGACGCCTTCGAGTTGAGCGCGAAGCTCGTCCTGCAGGGTTGAGAGCGGAATACCGGCGGTCCCGGCCGCCATGCGGTCGATATCGATCTGGAGATAGCGCACGGAGTCGTTCGCGACCGTGAAGACCTCGGATGCGCCGGGCACCTTCGCGACCGTCTCCTGAATGCGTTCGGCGAGCGCGCCGAGCTCCTTGAGGTCGGGGCCGAAAATCTTGATCGCGAGGTCGCCGCGGCTGCCGGTGAGCATTTCAGAGGTGCGCATCTCGATCGGCTGCGTGAAGGCGTAATCGATTCCGGGGAAGTCCTTCATGACGGCTCTGATCTCGTCGAGGATCGCTTCCTTGTTCTCGACCTTCCATTCGCTCTTCGGCTTGAGGACCATGAACATGTCGCTCTCGTTCAGGCCCATGGGATCGAGACCGAGCTCATCCGAGCCGACCCGCGACACCATGCTCAGGACTTCCGGCACGTTCTTTATGATCGATTGCTCGACCGAGAGATCGACCTTGACCGTACGGTCGAGATTGACCGAAGGCAGCTTGGCGGTCTGCATGATGATCGCGCCCTCGTCCATGGTCGGCATGAAAGTCTTGCCGACGGCCATATAGGCAAGGACCGCCACGACAATTCCCACACCGGCGAGACCATAGACATAGACCGGCCGGAGCAGCGCGCGCTGCAGGGCCCAGGCGTAGCGCGGCAGGAGCTGGCGCATCAGCCAGGGCTCACCGTGCTGGCCGGTCTTGAGGAACAGCGACGAGATCACGGGGATCAGCGTCAGCGAGAGAACAAGCGAGCCCGACAGAGCGAAAACGATGGTGAGCGCGACCGGCCGGAACAGCTTGCCCTCAAGCCCCTGAAGCGCGAGCAGCGGCAGGAAGACCAGGCAGATGATCACGATGCCGGATGCCACCGGAACCGCAACCTCCGTGGCCGCGCGGTAGACGCGGTGCAGAACCGGGATCTTGTCGGTCTCCTTGTGGTGGGCGAGATGCTCGACCGTGTTCTCGACCACGACCACCGCTGCATCGACCAGCATGCCGATGGCGATGGCGAGACCGCCGAGGCTCATCAGGTTCGCCGACATGCCGAAGAGGTGCATCATCAGGAAGGTGATGAGGGCTGCGAAGGGCAGGGTGATCGCGACCACGATTGCCGCCCGGATATTGCCGAGGAAGGCCAGCAGCAGAATGACGACCAGCAGTGTGGCCTCGAGCAGCGCATGCGTCACGGTGCTGACCGCGCGATCGATAAGGTCCGAGCGATCGTAGAAGACCTTGAGTTCGACGCCCTGCGGCAGGCTTGGCTTCAGCTTTTCGAGCTGCCCCCGCACCTCGCGCACGACAGCGGCGGCATCCGCGCCGCGCAGGGCCAGCACGAGCCCTTCCACGACTTCGCCCTCGCCGTTCTTGGTCACCGCGCCATAGCGCGTCAGCGATCCGGTTCTGACCGTCGCGATATCGCCGAGTCGCGTGCGGTGGCCATCGGATTGTTCGACGATGACCTCGCGCAGATCGTCAAGCGTCTGGATGGCGCCGACCGCCCGCACGATCAGGCCTTCCTCGCCGTCCTGCAGGCGTCCTGCGCCATCGTTGCGGTTGGCCTCCATGATGGCATTCTTGATGTCCGCGACCGTGAGGCCCGCGCCCACGAGCGCACCGTTGTCGGGAACCACCTCGAAGGTCTTCACGTAACCACCGAGCGAATTCACATCGGCTACGCCGGGCAGCGTGCGGAGCGCGGGACGAATGACCCAGTCGAGAAGCGTGCGCCGCTCCGTAAGCGTCAGGTTGCCGCCCTCGATCGTGAACATGAAGACGTCCGACAGCGGCGTCGAGATCGGCGCCAGGCCGCCCGTAACTGTATCGGGGATATTGTCCATCGCGCCGCTGAGGCGTTCCGCGACCTGCTGGCGTGCCCAATAGACGTCCGTGCCTTCCTCGAAATCGATGGTGACGTCGGCGATCGCATATTTCGCCATCGAACGCAGAATGGTTTGCTTCGGGATGCCGAGAAGCTCCATCTCCAGCGGCACGATCACCCGCTGCTCGACTTCCTCCGGCGTCATGCCGGGCGCCTTCATGATGATCTTCACCTGGGTGGGCGAAATATCCGGGAAGGCATCGATCGGCAGGTTCATGAAGGCATAACCGCCGCCACCGGCGACGAGCGCGGCGAAAACAAGAATCAGCAGCCGCTGGGCAAGCGAGAACTCGATCAGTCTCTTCAGCATCGGCCTATTCCTGCTCCGCCAGAACCTTGAGCTCGGAAAGCCCCGAAACGGCCACCTTCATGCCCGGCTGAACCGCGCCCGTAATGGTGGTTTCTTCGGCGCCCTGAGCGAGCACGGTGACCGGCACGGCTTCGAAACCGGCGTCACGGGCGACGAAAACGGCCGACCCTTTGCCGACATTGACGACGGCGTTGCGCGGCAGATTGAGCGCGCCTGCGGGGGCCGGTGCGAGAATCGAGATCCGCACGGTCTGACCGACGACAAGGCTGCTGTCGGCGGGGATTGTGGCGCGCAGCATGGCCGAACGCAGATGAGTATCGATCGAATTGCCGACCGCGATCACCTTGCCGCGAACCCCGCTCTGTTCGATTTCCACCTCGTTGCCTTCAGAGACCTTACCGACATAAGCGGCGGGCAGACGCACCTCGATCCACAGCTGCTTGCTGGTGTCGAGCGCGCCGACCGGGGCCATCTCCTCGACCATCTGGCCGGGGGCGATTTCGAGCGACGCGATCGTGCCGCCGGAGGGCGCGACGATGCGGTACTGGCCGGGCTGACCCGGTTCCGATGCGACCCTTGACAGCGCATTACGCGCGGCATCGAGCGCGGCCTTAAGTTGAGCTGCCTTGGCGTCGGCCTCCTCGGCGCGCGATTCGGCGGCAATGCCTTCCTTCACCAGTTCGCGCGTGCGATCGGCGGCGGCCTTGGCGGCGTTATATTCGGCCTCGTTCTGCTGAACAGCGGAACGTGCTTCGATATAGCTGCGGCTTGCGATCGAGGCGATCGTCTCGCCCGGTTTCACATCCTTGCCTTCGAGGCCTTCGATGCGCACGACGGTACCGGCATAAGGCGCCGTCACCAGTACGCGCGCATTCAAGGCCGGCGTCACGCGGCCGAGCACGCTGGTGATCGTTTGCTCCTTCGCGACCTCGGCAACCGCCGTTTGTATGCCGAGCCGTTCGATCTGTTCCGGCGTGACCGCGATTGGGCCGGCGGCCGCTGCGGCGGTGTCAGCAGCAACAAGGAAAGCGGCGACGCCGAGTCCGGCTCGCAGGCCTTTCATCGCCCGTGCCAATTGTGACGGCCGCTTTTTTTGATGGATCTGTTTCACGATTGCCAACCTCGTCGCCTGCTCATCCTAGCCCCGGAAGGTGACTTCACCAACCGCGTTGCTCGGAAAATGAATTGCCCCACCTGAAATGTACATGAAGTCACCGGACAAATATCGCGAAGATCCTGTTTCTAAGAATTTGTCGCAAAAGCAATTTCAAAAAGGAGAGGGCTGCCGAACTCTAAAAGCCGTAGATCCCGTATATTTTTTCACACACGGAGACTCCGCGATTCACTTGCGGTTATTTGCGGTACCGCGAAAGAGATATTGACGATCACGCCTAATATTGGACGCCGCCTTCCCTGCCCTGCGCTCTGCGGCAGCGACCCTACAACAGCACACGCCAAGCGTTACGCCCCCGGCCGGCATCAGTCCGGAACGGCCGCGGAGGTCGGTCCCACCGGAACTTCCGCCAGCAGGCGCCGCAACTTGTCAGCGGCTGACACCGTACCGGCGGGCGCGGGCCGTTGCGGCAGCCGCGTTGCGAGATCTCGAATTGTAATAGGCCGGATCCCCGGTCACCTCGGCACCCAGCCAATCGGGCCGTTCGACCCTCGCCGTTATGCTCGGCAATTCTATCTCGGCAAGGACAAGTCCTGCCTTTTCGCCCTCGAACACATCGATCTCCCAACGCGCCGGGCCGAGCGGCACGATGTGGCGGCGTTTGGTGACCAGCCGTCCGGTTCCCATGTCCATGAGTTCCTCCGCGTCGGCGAGCGGGATCGGATATTCGAACTCAATGCGGTCCATCTGCTGGGCGGCACTCTTGATCGTCAGCCACGCCACGCGGCCATCGACGATGCGGATCCGGATCGACACGGAATTGGTGAGGGCGAGATAGGATTGCCGGATGCGCAGGCTGCGTTCGACATAACGCTTCCACCCCGATCCCGTGACGAGAAATTTCCGTTCGATTTCCTGTGCCATCCCTGACCCGCGCTTTCCGCCGCTTCCGGCGATGTCCTTGTACCGCCGACCATACGACGAGCACGCGAAGGAGCGGTTTGATTCGCATCAAACCTCGGCCATTTCCGGCGCGGCCGTCACCGGGACCATATCGGCGGCGGTGACAGATCGTCGCAGGTGGAGCGGGTTACAAAGCGCGGCGTTGGGACACACATAGAAGTCGCAAGACGTTATCCCTCGCCAATGGCGGTCCCGCAAGGAAAGCGACGCACGGCCGCAATTAGCTGTCCCCTTCCCCAAACCCAAAGGAGCCCAAACAGATGAAAGCCCGCGATGTGGTGAAGACCGCCTATTCGATGCCGCTCACGAGCCCGGCCTATCCAAGAGGGCCCTATCGCTTCTTCGACCGCGAGTTTCTCGTCATCACCTATCGCACGGACAAGGATCGCCTGCGCGAGGTCGTGCCGGAGCCGCTTGAGATCGAGGACGATCCGCTGGTCAAATTCGAGTTCATCCGCATGCCGAACTCGACCGGCTTCGGCGATTATACGGAGGCCGGTCAGGTCATCCCGGTCCGTTTCGGCAAGGTCAAGGGCGGCTATTCCCACGCCATGTATCTGAACGACGGGCCACCGATCTTCGGCGGCCGCGAGCTCTGGGGCTTCCCGAAAAAATATGCCCAACCTCAGCTCGAAGTCGACCGCGACACGCTGGTCGGCACGCTGGATTACGGCCCCGTCCGGGTCGCCACGGGCACGATGGGCTTCAAGCATGTCTCGATGGACGAGAAGAAGGTTCTTGCGGCACTGACCGCGCCGAATTTCCTGTTGAAGATCATCCCCCATGTCGACGGAAGTCCGCGAATTTGCGAGATCGTTCAATACGCGATGGAGAACATCACGCTCAAGGAAGCCTGGGGCGGCCCCGCCGCGCTGGACCTCCGCCCGCATGCGCTGGCGCCGGTGGCGGATCTACCGGTCCGGGAGATCGTCTCGGCCATCCATCTCCGCGCCGATCTCACCCTCGGCTTCGGCAAGGTCGTGCACGACTATCTCGAAAAATAACCTTTCCGGCGATCAGAACTGCCGCCGTCGGGTATCTTGCAGTCCGGGCGGCGCTGCGCCATGCTTTCCCTCTCGATCTTTCGGGTGGGGGATTTAGCTATGCGGACACTGGCTCGTTTCGCGCTCGCCGCGATTCTTGTGACATTCGCGGGCGCGACGCCGGTCCTGGCGGCGGGATGCGCCGACCTCGCGTCACAGGCTTTGCCGAATACAAAAATCACCAGGGCCGAGCTGGTGCCGGCGGGCGCCTTCGAGCCGCCGCCGTCACCATTCGGACGCCCGCCGGGCGTCGCTCCGGAATCGTACAAGTCGATGCCGGCCTTCTGCCGCGTAACGGCGACACTGACGCCGACCACCGACTCCGATATCAAGATCGAAGTCTGGCTGCCGACACCCGGCAACTGGAATGGCAAGCTGGTCGGCATCGGCAACGGCATCTGGGCCGGCACCATCGCCTATAGCCAGATGGCCGAACCCTTGACGCGCGGCTATGCGGTCACGGCGACGGATACCGGCCATGTCGGCAACGGCATGGACGCGGCATTCGCGGTCGGTCATCCCGAGAAGCTCGTCGACTTCGGCTATCGGGCGATTCACGAAATGACCGTCAAGGCGAAGGCTCTCATCGCGGCGTTCTACGACAAGGGTCCGCGCCTCTCGCTCTGGACCTCGTGCTCGACCGGCGGACGGCAGGGCCTGATGGAAGCCTATCGCTATCCCGACGACTATGACGGCATCTCTTCCATGGCGCCCGCCAATCCGCAAACCGACCTGATGATCCAGTCGGTCTGGACCGGCTATGCCGCGCTCAAGAGCCCGGCGAATGGTCTTACGCCCGAGAAGCTGATGGCGTTGCACAAGGCCTTCATCGGGGCCTGCGATGCGAAGGACGGCGTCACCGACGGTCTCGTGGCCGATCCCGAACGCTGCGGCTTCGATCCCAAGGTCGCTGAATGCAAATCCGGAGACGGACCCGACTGCCTGACACCGGCGCAGGTCGAGACCATGCGCGCGGTTTATGGCGGGGTGGTCGATCCGGCAAGCGGCAAGGCCGTCCTGCCCGGCTTCGAACCCGGCAGCGAGTTACAGGTCGGCATCCTGTTGAGCGGTCCGACGCCCTTCCCGGTCGCGAACACCTATATGAGCGACATCGTGTTCAAGGATCCGAAATGGGACTTCAAGTCCTTCGATTACGGCAAGGACATCCCGATCGCGCGCAAGGCGGCGTCCAACGTCCTCGACGTGCCGACCAACGGGCTCGCGAAGTTCTTCGCGGGCGGCGGCAAGCTGCTTCTGACGCATGGCTGGGCCGATGGCCTCATCCCGTCGCGCAATACCATCCGGTTCTACAAGGGCCTCGAAACGAAGATCGACCGGAAGACCGCCGAGCAACAGGTCCGGCTGTTCATGATTCCGAGCATGGGCCATTGCGGCGGCGGCGACGGGCCGTTCGTCTGGGACGTCCTCGGCACGATCGACGCCTGGGCGGACAAGGGTAAGGCCCCCGAACGGATCACGGTGAGCCAGCCGCCGAACAGGCCGGCCATGACCCGGCCGCTCTGCCCCTATCCGCAGGTCGCGGCCTATACGGGCAAGGGAAGCACCGACGACGCTGCGAATTTCGTCTGCAAGGGCGCGGGCAAATAGCGGACGGCGCGCGACGCCATGACCGGCTTTAGCGATCGGCTTTGGCGGCCGTTTCGATGATCTGCCGAAGCGCGGCGTAATGCGCGTCGTGGACTGCCGGCGTGAACAGGGAATACGGGACGGCCGCCATCAAGGTCGGGCGGATTGCGTCCAGCGTCTTCTCGTAGCTCTCGCAGGCGGCCGCCGCATCGTCGAACGCGCCGCCCGCCGCCAGCAGTTCCACCTTGCGCAGGCCGAGGACGAGCTGCTTGAGACCGGCCCGTGCGGCATTGCGTTCGGCGACACCGCCTGTGACGGTCGTATCCAGGCGATCCGGGAAATGCTCGGTGAATTCCCGAAGCTCGTCGCCGACCGTATTGACGGTCAGCTTGACGGTGGTGGTGTCGTGCGCCGCGATCGCCGTGTCCAGCACGCTCGAGAATTCCTCGATCTCGGCCATGCGCGGATCGACGCCGTCCGGCGTGACCGGCGTCTGGCCGTCGCCAACCGCCGTCAGATAGGTCTCCAGATCCGTCTTGTCCCGAACCGAAAGCCGCAACTGAAACACGGAGTCGAAATAATCGATAACCTGCGCATAGGTATCGAAGCGACCGTCGTGGAAATAGGGTGCGTTGAAGTCGGCGTTGATCAGGGTCGGCGTCTTGAAATAGCCGCCGGTGCCGACGTCATGCTGCAAATGATCGACGAACGCACCCGACGGTGTATGACAGCTCGCACAGTTCATTGCCGGTTGCGTGCGAAACGGCTTGTTGAACAGCGCTTCACCGCGCCGCTCGGATGCCGTCGCCGTCTTGGTCAGCCGCCCATCCGGACCAAGCCGTGGATTGGGCAGGAAATCGATATTCTGGATATACGCGACCATCGCCTGAACCAGCAGCGGCGAGGGGTCGGCGCCGGCGAACTCGTTCACGATCACGTTCCGCACGAAATCCCCGAGCGAGCCGAACCGGCCGTCATGACCATAGGGCGCGAGATAACGCGCGCCGCGCAGGCTCGGAATGGTGAGCGCGTCGAGAACACCGTCATCGGCGGGCGGATTGAAGAACGGACCGGTCGTATCGAAGGTGCCGGGGCGGACCGACATGCCGGGAACATAGAGCTTCGCGTTCGACGCGCCGTTCACATGGCAGGTGGCGCAGCTGACGCCGGCGCGGCGCGCCCTGTCGCCCAGGATATAGGGAGAACTGAACGCCATATCGCCGAGCTTCACGAGGTAGGACTTCGTACCGCCCATGGTCTCGGCGTGAAACAACTCGGTCGGCCTGCCGAGGGCGTCCTCATTGAGCTCGGTGCCCTTCGGCAGCACCGTCGAATAGCCGTCGACAGGAAAGGCCGCGCCGGACGACGGCAGGGAGAGGACGATCAAGGCGGCGGCAAAGCAACCGCTCAGCAGACGATTCGGCGTCACTTTATGAGAACCTCGAGAGTCGGCGACCGGAGGCCGATCTTCGGCGCGGCGCTCTGCAGGGCGATGATCAGCTCCTCGCTCTCCGTGCGCAGCTCGTTCGCGTCGAGACTCTGAAGATCGGCCACGCTCACCAGCTTGTTCATCGCATCGATCTTGGACTGCACCGTCGCGGCGAGCGCCGGATCGGCGGACTGCAGCGCCGACGCGAAGATTTTCTTATAGGCGATGTCGATGCCGCCGACATTGTTGCGCATGTCGTCGAGCGAGGTGGCGCTGAATCGCGACTCGCCGCCGTCCGCCTTGCTCTCGCCGACCTCGTAGGCAAGCCGGGCCGCACCGTCGAACAGGCCCTGGGCGTTCAGGGGCGTGTAGTGAATCTTCACGTCCAGATCGGAGAGATTGAGGATCAGGCTCGACATCTGATCGGCGACATCGGTCGATCCGGCGCCGAACAGCTTGGCCTCGATCGCATGGAACCCGGTCAGCGCGTTGGGCCAGGCGTCGATCTCCGCATCGAGCTCGGAAACGAAACCGCTGGTGAAGACTTCCGCGCGCTCCCAGCCGATTCTCGATTCGATCCACGCCTTCCGGGCGCCGTCGAGATCGTTCGCGTCGACCATCTGCTTGAGCTTCTTCGCTCCCGCGAGCGCGCTGTCGATCTCCTGAATCATCAGCGGCCGATAGCTATCGGCTTCGGCCTGCAGCGGCGCGCCGGGATCGACGCTCGGCACCGGACCCGAGGCCGCATTGCCGGCGGCCGAAACCAGAGTTGAAAGCGCCAGAGCGATTATGCCCGGCAATGGAACGGCACGACGCAACATGGCACGACCTCGTCAGGGACCCGGTTTCCGATCGGTTGGAAAGCCAAAGCATCGGAGCGGCAAAAGAGGATACCGCTCACCATGCCGGCTGACCGAGATCTAACAATCCCGCTTTTCATTTTTGTGACAATGGCGGCGGCCAATCGACGTAAAAAACTCTTTTGGATTCCGCAAAAAAGCGGAAACGATTGAAACTCAACGCCTTGAGGCCTTTTGCCTCATGCGGTCTCCATAATTATCCACCGAAAATTGCACACCGTCACAATTCCCGAAAAAAACTGCAAACTCCCGTCACTAGAGTTTCGGCGCTCCCGAGGCGCCGTCGCAAACGAATCGCCATCTTCCAGGAAAGCCAGCCAGCTATTCTCTCAAGCCAGGAAGATGCCGATTCCGGAAATCGAGCGTGACCGATGGAGCGGAACCATTCTCCAAATCAAGGGTGAAAAAAATGAAGGCCACGCATAGACGACATCGGCGGGCCCTCGTCGCCGCGCTCGCTGCCACGACGTTCCTGGCAACCAGCGCCGCGCAAACGGGGATTGCCGCCAGCCACGAGAATCACTGGCATCATGACTCCAGGACCAAGACTCCGATCAAGCACGTCGTGATCATCTTCTCCGAGAACATCAGCTTCGACCACTATTTCGGCACTTATCCCAACGCCGCCAATCCGGCGGGAGAACCCGCCTTTCATGCGCGGAAGGATACGCCCTCGGCGAACACGCTCGAGTCGGCCGGTCTGCTGACCAACAATCCGAACCTCTTCAACCCCTACCGTCTCGACCGGTCCGAGGCCTATACCTGCTCGCAGGATCACGGCTACACGGACGAGCAGAAGGCCCAGAATGGCGGCCTGATGGACAAATATGTCCAGGCCGGCGCCCATCTCGGTCTCGGCTGCCGCCCGGACGGCGCGACGGTCATGGGCTTCTACGACGGCAACACCGTCACCGCCCTGTGGAACTACGCCCAGCATTACGCGATGAGCGACAATTCCTTCGGGACGACTTTCGGTCCATCGACCACCGGCGCGATCAACCTGATCTCCGGCCAGATCGACAATGGCTACGTCGCGGAAGCCTTCAGCGGCGGTGAGATCGAGAAGGGTGAAAAGGTCTCGGTCACGGGCGATCCGGATGCGGCACTCGATGACTGCGGCAAGGACAAGGGCGGCACGGTCACCGGCAAGGAAACCGTCCAGATGGACGAGAGCAACAAGAATGTCGGCGACCTGCTGAACGCCAAGGGCATCACCTGGGGCTGGTTCCAGGGCGGCTTCGCGCCGACCTCTCCGGCCGTGGTGAATCCCGATGGTTCGACGGCGACACCCGCAGTCTGCGGCTCGTCTCATCCGGGCCATGGCGGCGTGGACAATCCGTCCGCGGCGAACGGCAATCCCGGCGGTGCCGATATACACGGTGCGGTCACCGACTACTCGTCGCACCACGAGCCGTTCATGTATTACAAGTCGACGCGGAATCCGCACCACCTGCGCCCGGCCTCCGTCATGGAGATCGGCCACGATGGTCCCGCGAA
Source organism: uncultured Alphaproteobacteria bacterium (assembly GCA_963822835.1). Taxonomy (GTDB): domain Bacteria; phylum Pseudomonadota; class Alphaproteobacteria; order CAVTAV01; family CAVTAV01; genus CAVTAV01. Next base: position 193,982 of record CAWGIZ010000011.1, read on the forward strand.
TCACCAGTACGACCTGAGCGACTTCTACGATGCGTTGAACGCGCACAATCTCCCGGCCGTATCCTATCTGAAAGCCGCGCGTTATCAGGACGGCCATCCGGGCAACTCCGATCCGATCACGGAACAGGCCTTCATCGTCGACGCGATCAATGCTCTGCAGAAATCGCCGGAATGGAAGGAAACCGCCGTCATCATCGCCTATGACGACACCGACGGCTGGTACGACCATGTTCCGAGCCCGATCGTGAACCCGACCGCCTACAATGCCGGCGGCAATAACGGCGAGTTCAACAGCAACGACTCGAAGGTTCCCACGCTGCCGTTGGCCACCGACACGACGGCGAACAATCCGAGTGCGATCCCGACCTCGGGGGTCTGCGGCAGCGTCGACAAGGGTGGCGTCGGCGGCACGTCCGACTCACCGCGTTGCGGCTACGGCCCGCGCATGCCGCTGCTGGTGGTCTCGCCCTGGTCGAAGGAGAACTACATCGATCACTCGACGACGGATCAGAGCTCCACTCTGGCCTTCATCGAATACAACTGGGGCGTCGGCACGATCGACGGCGCGTCGAATCCGACTCCGGACAAGGCGTCCTACGACCGGATCGCCGGCTCGATCATGAACATGTTCGACTTCGGCCACCGCCCGAATCTCGAGCCCGTGATCCTCGACGATCAGACGGGTCTGGTTGTTCACGATCACCATCACGGCTGGTAATCCGCGACACGATATATCGCGAACGTTCCGCCGCCGGCAGTTCTGCCGGCGGCGGTTTCGTTTCCGGCCGCTTCATCCACAGGCCCGATTTCACAAAAGTATCTCGTAGCGCCGCCAGAATGGCGGGCTTCAAAGACATGCGCCGATCGCGGGCTCCTCCGTGACGATCGGCTCAGGGTAGGCGTTTATGAATTACAGGGGATCGCGAGGCGCCGTTGCGCCGGTTGCGCTGACGATCGCGCTTTTCATTTCTTCCGGCTGCCAGGATACGCAGAGCCTCGGGCCGCTCACGCACAAGACGACGATCACAACGCCCGCTCCGGTCGCGAGCGGCAATGCCGCAGAGACCGGCGAGCCGAATATCGCCAATGCGCAGGCCGAGGCGTCGCCCGCCGAGGCCGAAATCTTGCCGGGCAACGGCGTCGTGGTTCAGCCCGCGCCCGCTGCCCGTGGCGGCGAGCAGGGCGATATCACGCTCAATTTCGTCGATGCCGACGTGCATGACGTGCTGCCGCGCGTGCTCGGCGACGTGTTGCATGTCAATTTCACCATCGATCCCAAGGTTCAGGCGATGGTCACAATTCAGACCAGCCGTCCCCTGAAGCGCGAGGACGTGCTGCCGACGCTTCAGGCGGCGTTACGGGCCAGCGGTCTCGCTCTCGTGCAGAACGGATCCGGCCTCTACAGTCTCGTGCCGGCGGAACAGGCCGCCCATAGCGGGCCGGTTCCGATCGTCGTGGGCCGGGGAAGGCCCGGCATGGCACAGGCCTACAACATCCAGATCCTGCCGCTGAAATATGTCGCCGCCGGCGAACTCGAAAAGACGCTGACGCCGTTCCTGCCCAAGGGCGCGACCATGCAGGTCGACACTAACCGGAACCTGCTGATTCTCTCCGGCAGCGGCGTCGATCTCGCGTCGATCATCGACATGGTGCAGAGCTTCGACATCGACTGGGTGCAGGGCATGTCGTTCGCGATCGTGCCGGTAAAGACGGCGTCGCCCGATTCGGTGGTGGACGAGCTTCAGGGCATCTTCGGACCGAATGGCAGCGTGCCCTTGGGCGGCGTACTCAAATTCGCGCCGCTCAACCGCATGGACGCGATTCTCGTGGTGTCGCCGCAGCGCGATTATCTCGACAAGGCCCGTCAATGGATCGACCGGCTCGATCGCGGCGAGGGCGAGAACCAGCCGCAGATCTACGAGTACCACGTCCAGAACAGCCGCGCGGCCGATGTCGCGCGGGTGCTCACCAAGCTGTTCTCGAACGGCGACGTCAGCACCGTCCAGCCGGAGACCTCTGCCGCGGACGCGAGCACCTTCACGACCGCGCCGGGCACCGCGGCCACCTCGATCGGGTCACTCTCCGCGGCGAACGGCACGACAAGCGGCGTATCGGGCCTTGGGAACAGTCTGGCCAATGCGTCGAAAATGAATCCGAGCTTCGCCAAGACGGACTCGGCCGAGACCGATAGCGCCGCGTCTGCCGGCGGCGCGTTCGGCTCCGGCGCCACCGGCGCCAAGGGACTTCAGCTTCCGCAGGTGCGCATCGTCGCCGATGAGAAGAACAACACGCTGGTGATCTTCGCCAAGCCGCGCACCTACCGCATGATCGAGCAGGCCTTGCAGAAGATCGACGTAGTGCCGTTGCAGGTGATGATCGAGGCGACGATCGCGGAAGTGACGCTCGGCAATAACCTGCAATACGGGTTGCAGTACTATTTCAACTCGAACCGCAACAAGGTGATGTTCGGCGCCACGTCCTCGGTGATCTCGGCAGGGAATATCGCGGGCACCTTTCCGGGCTTCAACTACATCCTGGATCACACCAACACGAATGTGGTGCTGAACCTGTTGTCGTCGATCACCAATGTCCATGTGGTGTCGGCGCCGGAACTCCTGGTGCTCGATCATCAGACCGCATCGCTCCTCGTGGGCGATCAGATCCCGATCCCGACGGCGCAGGTCCAAAGCACGGCGAGCAGCGACGCGCCGCTCGTGAGCACGATCCAGTATGTCGATACCGGCGTGATCCTGAAGGTGACGCCGCGCGTCAATGCGAACGGGCTGATCACGCTCGACGTATCGCAGGAGGTAAGCGGCGTCGCCAACACGAGCAGCACCGCCACCAGTTCGCTCGGGCCGACCATCACCCAGCGCCGGATTCAGAGCACGGTCACGGTTCAGAACGGCGAGACCATCGCGCTCGGCGGCCTCATTCAGGACAACAACCGAACCGCGAAGAACGGCATGCCGGTGCTTTCCGACATTCCGATACTCGGCAACGCCTTCCGCTCGACGGACCGGTCGCTGCAAAGGACCGAGCTTCTGATCCTCCTCTCTCCACGCGTGATCCACGACGCGAGCGAGGCGCGCGCGGCGACGGAAGAGCTTCGCAGCCGGCTTAAGGCATTGGAGACCACAGATCCCAAGACTCTCGGAAAGGCCGCCAGCCGGTAACCCGGCCCCTGGACGGATGGAGCGCGAGCGCGGCTTCGCGCTGCTTCTGGTCATCTGGGTGCTTGCGCTCATTGCCGTGCTGGCATCCGCCGTCGCCGCCGATTCCGGCAGCGACGCAATCATCGCCCGCAACCGGCTGAATCGGGCGGAGGCGGCCGCGCTGGCGGATTCAGGCGTCAACCTCGCTATTCTCCGGCTGATCGACGGCAACCCCGCAACACGCTGGGTGGCGGACGGCAGGCCCCGGACCCTGCGCCTGCCGGGAGGCGAGGTCGCGCTGACCTTGCAGGACGAGGGCGGCAAGGTCGATCTCAACCAGGCATCCCCCGATCTTCTCGCGGGACTTGCGGATGAGGTCGGCGTCGGTCCGCAAAGCCGGGCCGCGCTGCTGCAAGGTATCGCGCGGCGGCGCGCAACGTTCGAATCGGCGACCGATGTGCCGCCCGCTATCGGCATGCTTTATCCCGGCATCGATTCGGATGCCCAGCTCGTCGCGCGGCAACCTTTCGCCGACGTGTCGGAACTGCGTCAGCTCGCGGGCGTGAGCGACGCCGCCTACCGGCGCATCGCGCCCTATCTCACGGTCTATTCGGGTGCAACGACGATCAATCCCGCCACCGCTCCCCGCGCCGTTCTGCTCGGCATCCCCGGCGTGTCGCCGCAATCGGTGGCGTTCTATCTCAAGGCCCGCGCGGCCGGCTCGTCTCCGGCGACGAAGGCCGATCTCGCCGGGGCGGACCGCTTCGCCCAAGCGGCGCCGGTACGCAATGTCACGATAACGGCCGTCGTCTCGGCCCCGAACGGCACGGCATTCACGCGCCGCGCGATCGTGTCGATCTCCCCCAGCCTTCGCTTCAAGCCGTATCGTATTCTGCGCTGGCAGTGAGGAAGCGCCCTAGCGCCCGCGCGCGTGGCTGCGTTCGGGCAAGAAGCCTGCATCGACATCATTGTCGTCATCAGCGCCTGGACCGGCATCAGGGCTCTGATCCCGCTCGGCCGGTTTGACCATGCGCAGCTCATGCTCCTCGGCTCCGTTCCGCACGATGACCCGGTCCGGCCGGATCGACATCACCAGCCAGCCATCGACGGATTGACCCTCCCGCCGCGAGACGACTTCCGCCGGATCGCCGTGCGAGATGAGCGCCTGCCGCGTATCCGGCGTGACGATCAGACCGGCGAGACTCAGCTCCGTGAAGGCCGCGCTGCCACCGCCGTCGTCCGCCGAGCCCCGGCGGCTCTGCAGAAAGAGAGGGCGCGCGGTGACCTCCGAGAACCGGCTCAAGGGCGGCAAGGTGACGTCTTCGCGCGTCTCCGCGTCGGTGGAGTGCGACGTTGTGGACGGCGGCACGGCATCCGGTTCGCCGAACGGCGTCCGGATCTCGCCATAGGCAACCGCCGCCAGCACGACGCAAACGACCGCCAGGCACGCCGTTGCGGCGATCTCAGCCTTGGACCACCCGCTGGCCGGACGTGTCATTGCACTATTTCCCATTGGTGTATCCGTAAACGTCGAAATCGATTTCGAGCAGATCGTCCGGTTCGTCGCGCTGGCGGAAACGGTCGGATTCGGAGCGCGCCCGGATATCGACATTGTCGACGAACAGAAGCGGACGGCCCGCCTCCAGCCCATAAAACACTCGCTGCACGCCGCCGATGGTCGTCGTGATCTCGCCGCGCACGGTGATGCGGCGGAACTTGCCGTCATCCACCGCCGGCATCACCTGAATGCTCTTCAGCGTCGCGCGTGACGCGCCCGTCAGTTCCTTGATCCTGTTCTGGATGCCGACGGCCGCCAGGGCATCGTTGGCGCCGTCGAGGAAGCCGCTTTGCCCGAGTTGATGGCGCTTCAGCGCATCAAGCCGGGCCTGGCGGGCATCGAGATCCGCCGCGGCGCGCTGGTAATGCGCGAGCCGGATTTCCTTTTGGGAGATCGAACTCGCGCCTGTCTTCGTAGCGCGCCACCAGTGGATTCGCGATCACCGCATAGAGCGTGCCGAGCGCCGCGAGCAAAAGGACGATCGCCAATGCGCGGCTCACCAGGGGAGACAGCCGATCCGTCATTCGCCGTCGCTCCCCGGCACGATGCGGGCCGAGATATCGAAGCGTTCGCGCTTGAGCTCGCCGTCCTGTGTTATCGAAGACCGGAATCCCGCGTCGGAGAAGACCTTCGATTGATCGATGCGGCCGAGAAGTCCGGTGGCGGATTCGGCCGCGCCGGACAGGTGAATCTGATCGCCCTCGATCTGCAGCTCGGTGAGCCACGCGTCGTCCGGCGTGAGACGGGTCACCGTATCGAGAAGCCCGGTGACCGTCGGCAGATGACGGCGCCGATCGATCAGGAATGTCCGGTCGCTCGTCAATGCCTCGATCTGTTTTTCGACCTCCAGACTCGCGGCCGCCTGCTTCTGTGCTGAAACGAGCTGCACGTCGAGCCGTGAGGATTGCTGACTGGCCCGGACGAATGGCAGGACGACGCAGACCACCGCGAGGAATGCGGCGGTGGCCGCGAGCCAACCGATCACGAGACGCGCGCGCCCGTGGCTCGTCAACGCTTCCGCTCCCTCGAGAGGAATGAACGACGCGGGATCTCCGGACGCGACGGCAGCAACTTCGATCGCGGTGATCCTGAGACCCGCCTTCGTGGCCGCCGTGACGATCGCGTCGACATCCGGCTTCGGCAGGATCGTGAGCTCGATCTCGATACGATGGGCGGCCTTGTCGCGGGCGGAGATACGCCAGGCGTAACAGGCTTCCTCTCGCCTGAACGGCGTGACCCGCTCGAACTCGAAACCGACGACCTGATCCAGATTGCGTTCCGCCGCCGCCGGCAGGAAGAAGCGCGTCCGCAGCGCATCGGTGGCCGGCAGGCTGAGACAGACCGGCGCAGGCCGCTCTATGATCTGCGGGGAAAGCGCGAGCGCACGCCCCACGCTTTGAGAGACCTCCAGATCGATCGCGCCGAGACTGGTTGTTTCGCCGCCGGTGCTGGAAACGAGCTCGGCCGTACCATCCTTCATCACCAGATGGAGCCGACTTCTCGTGCCCGAAATCCGTTGGCGCAGGGTTTCGGGAACCAGGCCCAGCAACTCTCCGAACCACCAGTGGCGGAACGTCTTCGCGCCCTGCCCGATCCGCAAACGCAGTGCGTCCAACCGCTCGGCCGGCGAAAGGTCGGCTTGCCGCCGATACCCCATCTTTTTCATCGCATCGGACATTCTCTGATCCTCGGGTTCATGACGTCAGGTTCACAGCTGCGCCGGGGCGGCGAGGCGCGGCGCGATGACGAGATCCGGGATCGTCTCTCCATCGGCCAGCGTGATGCTGAGGCGGACGAGTTGCGGCAGCGTGCGTCGGTCGGTCCAGCGATCGCCCCAGGCAAGCGGCCGATTCGGCGCGTATCGGCCGAAATAAGCGAAGCGGACGGATTTCACCCCGTCCATCAGGACGGAGGGACGGCGCGATCGTGGACCCGGGCCCAGAGGGCCGCGCGCCATCTGACGCCAATCGGCGACAAGGCGTTTCTCCCCCGCCTTGTCCGCGACCGAGATCGTCAGCCACTGATAGCCGCCGAGATCGATCTCGGACGGCGGCAGGCCCGCGAAACTGAGCGAAACCGGCCCGCCGTCGAACCGGATCGAACGGGCCTTCTGGTCATTTTCGGCGAGCAAGGGCTGGGCATCGGCCAACCGGTTCTGGAGAAAGTCATAGACCAGTGCCGTGTCGGACGAGATATCGGCTCGCCGTCCCACCGCATCCGCGCTCCGGGTGCCGAAGCGCAGACCGCCGAACAGCAATACCGTCAGAAGCGAGACGAGCGTGACCGCAACGAGCAGCTCCAGAAGCGTGAAGCCGCTTTCGCGCGGGGATCGCGTTTGCCGCGCGGTCATGACGGCTGCTCCGATACCGGCTGCGTGCCGAGACGGATGCCTTGCAGTGTCACGGACCGCGTGCGCAACCCGTCCCGCCAGCTGACGGTCACCGCCACGTCGAAGGGGACGATGGCCGCGCGCGCGGAGTTCCCGATCGTTCCCTCGCCGCGATAACGGCGAATGCGGGTTTCTATGCGATACGGCCCGCTTTCCGTCTTGCTGCCGGCCTTGTCGTTCAGCGCAACCTCGGTGCCGAGGCGTTCGAGCGTGGACCGGGCGATCAGCGTCGCGTCCGTGAAGGCATCCGTGCGCGCGCCGCTTTGCAGCCCGGTGGAAAAGCTGTGCAGCAGCGGCACCAGCAGCACCAGCGCGATCGTGAAGGCGACCAGTACCTCTACCAGCGTGAAACCTGAATCTTCAGCGCGCGGCGGCATCGTCGCTCCCGTCGATAGAGACACGGCCGGTCAGCCAGTCGACCCGCACCGTCTCGGCCGCGCCGCCCTTCGCGAGCTCCACCCCGCCGCCGGAGGACGTACCGTCGCTGAAGAAGCGGATGCCGCCCTCGGTCTCGTTGATCCGGTCGCCGACAGTGGTGACGAGCAGCAATTGGACGCCCTTCGGCACACGCCGTGACGGCTTCGCCGATCCCGCGCGATAGATCCCCTGCGCCGTGTCGATCCGGAAGGCCTCGGTCGCGCCGCCGGTCATCGCCAGCTCGCGTGTCAGGCGGAGGCCCGCGGCGATTTCGCGGGCGGCCGCGCGTGTGTCGGCCTTGGCCTGAGAGCCGCTCATGACGGGAAGCGCGAGCGCCGTGATCAGACCGGCAATCGCCAGCACGACAAGGATCTCGAGCAGGGTGAAGCCCCGCTCGGATATGGTCTCGGGATCAGTTGGTGACATCCGCGTTCTCGCCGGTGCCGCCGGGCTGGCCATCGGCCCCGAGGCTGTAGAGATCATAGTCGCCGTGATCGCCGGGAAATTTGTAGATATAGGGACGGCCCCAGGGATCGTTGGGAACGCCCTTGTCCTTGACATAGGGGCCGTTCCAGCTGGCGAGCCCCGTGGGCCTCTCGACCAGCGCGGCCAGACCCTCCGCACTGGTCGGATAGCGCCCGACATCGAGCCGGAAAAGATCCAGTGTCCCGGCGATATTCTGAATCTGAATATGGGCGGAATCGCTCTTGGCGCGGCCGAGATATTTAAGGACCTGCGGCGCCACGAAGGCCGCGAGCAGCCCCAGAATCGCGAGCACGACGAGCAGTTCGAGCAGTGTGAAGCCCCGCTCGTTCTGTTTGGCAGCCATGGATTTCCCGCCGGTCATTCGCTTCATGCACATTCCTTGAAAACTCACATCGCCAGATCGTAGACGCCGAGAATGGCGCTCATGACCGAGCCGATAACCAGCGCCACGACCACGCCGAGAAGAATGGTGACGGCCGGCACGAGAAGGGCGACCAGCCGGTCGATGCTGCGCTTCGACTCGTCTTCGTAGATCCGGCCGATCTGCAGCAGCATTTCGTCGAGCCGCGCCGTCTCCTCGCCAACGCGCACGAGCTGTACGGCGAGATCCGGGACGAGCCCGGTTGCGGCCAGCGGATCGGCGAGGCCCTTGCCTTCCTTTACGCTCTCGACGACGGCCGACATCGCATCCTGCAGGGCGACATTGCCGATGGCCCTTTGCGCGATGCCGAGGGCGCCAAGCGGCGAGACGCCGTTGCGGAGAAGCGTGCCGAGCGTCCGGGCAAACCGGGACAGCTCCACCTTGGTGACGAGATCGCCGATGCCCGGCAGCCGCAACAGCCAACCGTCCCACCGGCGGCGGCCGGACGGCGTGGCGATAGAGCGCCGCGCCAGAAGCGCGGCCGCCACGGCGACGATCGCCATCAGCCAGCCGTAATCCCGGACAGCATCGCTGAGACCCAGAACCATCCGGGTCGAGAACGGCAGCTCGGCACCCGCCTGCTCGAACAACGGCCGGAAGCGCGGGATGACATAGCCGAAGAGAATCGCGATGGAGCCGATGCCGGTGACCAGCACGACGGCCGGATAGATCAGCGCGGATTTCACCTGCTCTCTCGACGCATCGGTGCGTTCGAGAAGCTCGGCCAGATGCTTGAGCGTCGAATCCAGCGAAGCGCTCGCCTCGCCGGCCCGGACCATGCCGGTGTAGTAAGGCGGGAACAGCTTTTCTTCCGCAGCCATAGCATCGGCCAGAGAGCTGCCGCCCCGCACTTTTTCGAGCACGGTCATGAGCGCTTCCCGCTCCACCTCGCCGGCGATGACCGTGAGCGAGATCTCGAGCGCGCGATCGATCGGCAGACCGGCCTGCAGCAACATGCCGAGCTGTTGGGTCAGAAAGGCGAGCTGGCCGGGCCGGACATCGCGGCGGAGTGAGAATGGCGTGTTGCCGAGCGAAGCAACGAGACGGCCGAGCGTCCCTGCCCGCGCCGTGTCCGCCCGGATCGGCACATAGCCGAGGCCGTGGAGATGCTCGATCACCGCCTCCTGGCTGAGCGCATCCATTTCGCCCCTGACGAGTTCGCCCGTCGCCGCCGCGGCTTCGTATCGGTAAAGCGCCATGATCAGATGTCCCGCGTGACGCGAAGGACTTCCTCGATCGAGGTGATGCCGCGAAGGGCCTTCTCGATCCCGTCCTCGAACATCGATCTCATGCCCGCGCCGGCTGCGGCGCGATGGATGTCCTGCACACTCGCCCGGCTCAGGATCAGCCGGCGAATTTCGTCCGTCACGGGCAGGAATTCGAGCACCGCGACGCGCCCCTGATAACCGGCGCCACGGCAATGCTCGCAACCCCTGGCCCGGTGCAGCGTGACGCCTCCCTCGGGCAAGCGAAGCTGGGCTGCGAGTTCGGGCATCGCCTCGTAAGGCTCCCTGCAATGGCCGCATAGCTTGCGCACCAAACGCTGCGCCAGAACCCCGTTGACGGTGGAGGTCAACAGATAGTCCTCGACCCCCATTTCCAGAAGCCGCGTGACCGTGCCGGCGGCACTGTTGGTGTGAAGGGTCGACAGCACCATGTGCCCGGTGAGGGCCGCCTGAACCGCGATCTGGGCCGTTTCCAGATCGCGCATCTCGCCGACCATGATGACATCCGGATCCTGGCGCAGAATGGAGCGCAGCACGCCGGCGAAGGTCAGCCCGATCTGGGGCTTCACCTGGATCTGATTGACGCCGTCGAGCTGGTATTCGATCGGGTCCTCGACCGTGAACAGCTTCCGCTCGGGCGCGTTGAGACGCATCAGGCAGGTATAGAGCGTGGTCGTCTTGCCGCTGCCGGTCGGCCCCGTGACGAGCAGGATGCCCTGCGGATGATCGAGCACCTTGAGAAAAGGCTCCAGTGTCTCGTCGAGGAAACCCAGTTCGCCGAGATCCTGCACGAGGCTCGTGCGATCGAGGATGCGCATGACGACGGATTCGCCATGCAGCGTCGGCATGGTGGAGACCCGGAGATCGTATTCGCGGCCCTGCACCGCGAGCCGGACCCGGCCATCCTGCGGCAGCCGCCGCTCGGCGATGTTGAGCTTCGCCATGATCTTGATGCGCGAGACGATGGCGGATTTGAAGCGCGATGGCGGCGACGGGAATTCACGCAGGACGCCGTCGATGCGATAGCGCACCGCGAGGCGGTTCTGCAGCGGCTCGATATGAATATCGGATGCCCGGCTGTCCACCGCCTGGGCGATGAGCTGATTGACGAGCCGGATCAGCGGCGCCTCGCTGGCGAGATCGCGCAACCGGTCGACATCCTCCAGCAGTTCCTCGTCGGATACGCCGTCGTCAGCGCCCGTGGAGGAATCGAGCGGCGATGGCGCACTGTCATAGAGCCGGGCGAAAGCGGCCTCGAAATCCGACGGTACGGCGAGGCGGGGCGACACCCGGCGGCCGCACGCCATCTCGACGGCCCGCAAGGCATAGGAGTCCAGCGGATCGGTCATGGCGACGATCAGGCCATCGCCTTGTTCGGCCAGCGGCAGGACGCCGGAATGGCGCATGAAGCGTTTGGTCAGCGTGCCGTCGAGGACAGGCTTCGCGGGATAGTCGGCGGGGGCGGCGAGTTCTATCCCGATCTCGCGGGCGAGCGCGTCGGCGACGTCCCGCTCGCCAGCGAGCCCCAGCTTGACCAGAAGGGCCTCCAGGCGCTCGGCATTGCTGGATTGCAGCCTGAGGACGCGGTCCAGCGCCGACTCGTCGAGCTTTCCGCCCGCGATCAGGCGTACAGCGACAAGACGTTCGACGGACTTCCGGTCGGCCGCCTCCAACACGGCGATTTCCCTGGCGTTCACCGACTCACCGAAACTTCGAGGATCCTTATGAAACCTCGGTTAGAGCACAGCTATGTGACGGTTTCGTGCCAAACGGAGCAGCGCGCCTGTGCAGAAATCCGGGCGGAAGAGCACGCATTGGACCGTCCCGGCCGAGGGCACGGCGGGATCGCGACAGGTCTTAGGGGAGGAGGATGGTGCCCAGGGGCGGATTTGAACCACCGACACGCGGATTTTCAGTCCGCTGCTCTACCAACTGAGCTACCTGGGCATGAGGAATCGCGGGAGGCCTTGGTGCTTCTGCCTGCGCGGGATGGCCCCATGGCGGGGCGGCCTGCGCCGAAACCGGTGGCTTTATTAGTGGAAATCCGCCCCCCTGTCCAGACGTCTGTCCAGACGCCTATCCGGGCCCGAACGCTTGTTCGGAGGGGACGGTTTCAGGCCTCGTCCGAATCGTCGGGAAGCGCGGGGCCCTCGCCGGGTTCGAGGGGCGCGTCGCCCGGCACGACATAGCGTTCGCCGAGCCAGCGCCCGAGATCCACATCGGCGCACCGGCTGGAACAGAACGGCTTGAAGCGTTCGGCCTGCGACTGGCCGCAGATCGGGCAGGTCTTGGCTTTTTTCGGCTTGGTCATGCGTGCTGTCCCGGTCCGTCAGTGCGTCGTCTCGAGGCGGACCCGCTTGCCGATCCGCGCTTCGAGACGGGAGACCAGACTCGCGCCCTCGCGCGTCACCGTCAACCGTTCGGCGACGGCGGCGGAAACCGGCACCACGATGTCCGCGCCAGGGCGGCGGGCGGCCCGCTCGGCCCAGCGCAGGATCGCCTGCGCCTCGGTGTCCACCCGGAGCACATGGCCATGTCCGCCGCAGGTCGGGCAGGCCGTTTCCAGCATCTCCGACAGGGATTCATGCTCGCGCCGCCGGGTGATCTCGACGAGGCCGACATCACTCATGGGCGAGACGCGGCTGTGCACCGGATCCGCGGCGAGCGCGGATTCGAGAGCGCGGGTCAGGCGCATTGCGGCCGGGCGATCGGCGACATGGATGAAGTCCACCACGATCAGCCCGCTGATGCTGCGCAGCCGGATCTGGCGCGCGATTTCTCTGGCCGCCGCCATATTGATGTCCATCGAGGGCGACTTGGACGAGCCGGTCTCGGCGCCGCCGCCGGCATTGACGTCGATCGCCGTGAAGCCCTCGGTCGCCTCGATCGAAATCCACGCCCCGCCGGGGAGCAGGACCTTCGGCTGCAGCGCGGCCTCTATCTCGGCCTCGACGCCTTCATCCTCGAACAGGGCCGGACCGCCGGGATGAAGAACGATGCGGTCCTTGAACTCGGGACAGAAGGTCGCGGCCAGACGATGAGCCCGTTGCAGCGCGTCCGTGGTATCGACCTCGAAACGGGTCACCGCGCCGGTGACGATATCGCGCAGGAGACGCCCCAACAGACCCGCATCCGGGCGCAAAAGCGCCGGCGGCTGCACCATCCTGGCCTTTGCGGCGAGTTCTGCCCAGGCGCCGGCGAGCGAGGCGATCTCGCTGCCGAGGCGCGCGCCGTCCAGCCCTTCTGCGGCGGTGCGAACGACGACGCCGACGCGGTCTTCTCCAAGGCCGGCGTCGGCAAGGCCGGCCTCGACCGCACCGGTCAGGCGCGTGCGTTCGCCGGCGTCCGCGATCTTGCGCGAGACGCGGATGCCCGGCTCCATCGGGGTTAGCGCGACCGTCCGGCCCGCGAGCGAGATCTCGGCCGTGACGCGCGGGCCCTTGTCGCCATGCGCGTCCGTCGTGATCTGCACCAGCACGGCCTCGCCTTCGTGGACCAGCCGTTCAATCGGTGTTTCGGTATCGGCGTCGCGGCCCTTGGCGCGGCCGATCGGCATGGCCTCGCGGGTGCCCAGAAATCCGGCGCGGCCGAAACCGAGATCGACGAAGGCGGCCTTGAGCGAGGGAACGACGCGCTGCACCCGGCCGAGCACGATATCGCCGGCGCGGCTGCGCCTGTCCTCCCGCTCGATGCGGATTTCCTGCACGGCGCCGCCATCGAGCAGCGCCGCGCGCGCTTCTCCGATACCGTCGTTGAACAGGATGCGGTCTATCATGCGGATGGCCCGGCGAGCCTTGCATCCACGGGGTAGCCTGCGCCCGACAGCAGATTGGCCGTCTCATGGAGCGGCAAGCCGACAACGCCGGAATAGGAGCCGTTGATCGCGCTGACGAACCGGGCGGCGCGGCCCTGAATTGCATAGCCTCCGGCCTTGCCGCGCCATTCGTCGCTCGCGATATAGGCGGCGATCTCGCCCGCCGAGAGCTGCTTGAATTTGACCCTCGTCACGCTTGCCTTGTACCGGCAGGTACCCGTGCCGTCGATCACGGCGACGCCGCTGATCGTCAGATGGGCGCGGCCCGAAAGCCGTTTCAGGCAATCGAGGGCCTGGCTCTCTGTTTCCGCCTTGGGAAGCGCGGTGCGCCCACAGGCCACGACCGTATCCGCCGCCAGCACGATCGCGCCGGGATGGCCGGCCGCGACGGCACGGGCCTTCTCCTCGGCCAGACGGCGCACCATCTGTTCCGGCTTTTCGCCGCGCTTCTGAATTTCGTCGATGTCGGCGGGAAGTACGAGATCCGGCGTGATGCCGATCTGTGCCAGCAACGCCAGACGGCGCGGCGAGGCCGAGGCGAGAATGAGTTCTGGTGCGGGGTTGCGCGTCACGGCTCGCGACCCGGCGGCCGGGCCTATTTGAAGCGGTAGGTGATACGGCCCTTGGTAAGGTCGTAGGGGGTCATTTCCACGAGCACCTTGTCGCCGGCGAGCACGCGGATACGGTGTTTGCGCATTCTGCCCGCGGTGTGCGCGAGGACTTCATGGCCGTTTTCCAGCGTCACGCGGAACATCGCGTTCGGCAGCAGTTCCGCCACGGTACCCGGCATTTCGAGAAGTTCTTCTTTTGCCATATCTCACTTCTAAATCGTCAGCGCGCGCAAAAATGCGCGAGGAGGCCTTGAATTGCAAGGAGTATTCACGGTCAAACGTTCGGCGACGGTCCCGTCCCGAAGCGTTGCATGATCTTCTTCTCAAGCGTATCGCGCAATTCGCGAAAAGCCGCAAGCCTGGTCTCGCGGTTGCCTTCGACCAGAGTCGGATCGGAAGTCGGCCAATATTCGATGTCGCAGGCCATGCTGCGCGTCAGGTTCGCGGCCTGGTGATGGGCTTCCGGCGTCAGCGAAATGACGAGGTCGAAGGAGAGATCCTCGAGATCCGTGAAGCTTCGGGACTTGTGGGCCTTGAGATCGACGCCGATCTCATCGAGCACGGCGACGCTCATCGGATTGACCTCGCTTGCCCGCACGCCGACCAATTCAACGTAGATCCGGTGGCCGAAGAACCGTTTGGTCAGCGCCTCCGCCATGGGCGAGCGCACGCTGTTCTGGTTGCAGGCGAACAGGACGCTCGCCGGGATGGCGCGCCTCGGACGATCCGGCGCGTCCGGAGCAGGCACATCGATAGCGTGTACATCGGGCTCTGCCACGCGCGTCAGCTCCGGATCTGAAGCACGCAGATCAGCGTGAACAACCGGCGCGCGGTGTTGGTGTCGCATTCCACCTTGTCGGCCAGACGTTCGCGCAGCAGGTCGGCCCCGTCGTTGTGAAGCCCGCGGCGGCCCATATCGATCGCCTCGATCTGGGCTCGGCTCGCCGTCTTGATCGCGTGGTTGTAGCTCTCGCAGACGACGAAATATTCCTTGATGATCCGCCGGAACGGCAGGAGCGGCAGGCGGATCGTCTCCAGAGGCTCGCCGTCCATGGAGCTGATATCCATGGCAAGGCGTGTTTCCTCCATGCGCAGGCCGAGCTTGAACGGCCCTTCGATGCCGCTCTTGGGCGCGAAGAGATTGTCCTCGAGAAGATCGAAGATCGCGACGCGGCGCTCGTGATCGACGTCCGGATTCCAGCGGATGATGGAGCCTTCGTCCAGCGCAACGTCGGCGATTCTCTGTTTCGAGCAAATCGGCCATGACGCGAGTATAGCGCTCAGCGCCTAATGTTTCTCAAAGCAAGACGCCGCGCGACCGAGTCCGCATGGGCATCCAGCCCTTCGGCGCGGGCGAGCCGTTCGGCGGCGGGACCGATCCGGTCGAAGCTCTCCGGATCGCATTTGACGACCGAGGTGCGCTTCATGAAATCGAGCACGGAAAGGCCCGATGAGAACCGCGCGCGGCGGCCGGTGGGCAGCACGTGGTTGGTGCCCGCGACATAATCTCCGATCGGCTCCGGCGTATAGGGGCCGAGAAAAGCCGCGCCGGCATTGCGGATCCGCGCCAGCATCGCCTCGGGATCGGCGACCAGAAGCTCGACATGCTCCGGCGCGATAGCATCGACGAGCGCGGACGCCTCGTCCATCGAGCGGAGGACGAAGACCGCGCCGTAATCGGCCCAGCTCGCCTTGGCGATTTCGGCCCTCGGTAACAGGGCGAGTTGGCGCTCGACCGCCTCGACGACCTTCCGCGCGAGCGCGGCATCATCCGTGATCAGCACCGACTGCGCGACGCGGTCGTGCTCGGCCTGGCTCAGCAGGTCGGCCGCGATCCAGTCCGGGTCGTTATCCCGGTCGGCAACGACCACGATCTCGGACGGTCCCGCGATCATGTCGATCCCGACGACGCCGTACACCTGCCGCTTGGCTTCCGCGACATAGGCGTTGCCCGGCCCGACAATCACATCAACGGGCTTGATCGTTTCGGTTCCGTAAGCAAGTGCGGCGATGGCCTGCGCGCCGCCGATCGGATAGACTTCGTCGACGCCCGCGATGGCCGCCGCCGCGAGGACCAGCGGGTTGAGCTTGCCGTCCGGCGAGGGGACCATCATGGCGATCCGGTCGACGCCCGCGACGCGCGCCGGAACCGTATTCATCAGCACCGAGCTCGGATAGCTCGCAAGCCCGCCCGGCACATAGACGCCGGCCGCCTCGACCGCCCGCCACTGGGCGCCGAGCGTGACGCCCTCATCGTCGGTGAAGCGCATGTCCTGCGGCTTCTGACGGCGGTGATAGGCCTCGATCCGGCGCGCGGCGAGCTTGAGCGCATCCAGCAGTTCCGGATCGATCCGGCCGGGTGCGCTCTCGATCTCCGCCTTGGGCAATCTCAGGGCCTCGGTAGCGAGGTCCAGCCGGTCGAATTTCCGGGTGTAATCGATCAGCGCCGCGTTGCCCCGGCGCCGCACATCGGCCAGGATTCCGCCGACCGCCTCCGCGACATCGGCATCCGCCTCGCGCTTGGCGTCGAGAAAGATCTTGAAACGGCCTGAGAAATCCTCGTCCGCCGTAGAGAGCTCAAGCGGCATCGAGCACCTCGCGGAACCGGTCGATCCAGCCGATGACCTCGGTCGGACGCGTCTTGTAGGTCGCGCGGTTCACGATCAGCCGGGACGAGATCTCGGCGATCTGCTCGACCTCGACGAGCCCGTTGGCCTTCAAGGTGCTGCCCGTGCTGACGAGATCGACGATACGGCTGCACAGGCCCAAGGTCGGCGCGAGTTCCATCGCGCCGTTGAGCTTGATGCATTCGGCCTGAACCCCGCGTGCGGCAAAATGCGCCCGCGTGATATTGGGATATTTGGTCGCCACGCGGACATGGCTCCATTTGCGCGGATCGTCCTCGACGCTCAGTTCCATCGGCTCGGCGACCGCCAGACGGCACTTGCCGATGCCGAGATCCAGTGGCGAATAGATCTCCGAATATTCGAACTCCATCAGCACGTCGTTTCCGGCGATGCCGAGATGGGCCGCCCCGAAGGCGACGAAAGTTGCGACGTCGAAGCTCCGCACCCGGATCACCCGGACGGACTCATGATTGGTGGCGAAATTGAGCTGTCTCGACCCCGAATCGAAGAAGGCCGGCTCCGGCATGATGCCGGCCTGTTTCATCAGAGGCAGCGCCTCGTCCAGAATGCGGCCCTTCGGCACCGCCAGGATCAGTGGTTCGTTTACGGCAGTCATCTCGGCTCACTCGTGTCCGGCATCGCTAAACGTGCCGGACTTATATGTCAGTCTTTCGCTAAAGGTCACGCGGAAGACGACGATTCGTGCATCGGCCGCGCCACAGCAAGATAGGGCTCTCCGATGTCCTGCAGATGACAGTCGATGCATTCCACGTCAAGCCGAAGCTGAGCGCCTTGTGCGAAGACGAGATCGAGCGTCGCGGCGCCATCCTCGCCCATTTCGCATTCGATGGTCAGCAGATCGAGCGGCCACGACTTGCGCGTCATCGGGATCGATTTGGCGCTGACATTCATTACGCCATCGAAATGAACCCCGCAACGCACGCGCCAGTCCCTCTCTCCAGGGGTCTGGGAGGGCTCCCCGGCAACCTCCGCTTCCCACATGAAGCGGCTTGCGAGGAAGGCGAAGCGGCGGCGCGTCCGATCGTAATCCATGTCGCCGACGAGCACGACGGCGTCCTGCAGACAGCTCGCGATCACGGTCAGATCGTCGGCATCCTGCGCCTCCAGCAACAAGCGCTTTGGAAGGGGATCTTCCGTCATGCCTTTACCCTCTCGAGATCCGCGCCCACGGCCTTGAGCTTTTCCTCGAGCCGCTCATAGCCGCGGTCCAGATGATAGATCCGGTTCACCTCGGTCTTGCCGTCCGCCGCGAGGCCGGCGAGCACGAGACACATCGAGGCGCGAAGATCCGTCGCCATCACGGGAGCGCCGATCAGACGGCCCTTGCCGCGCACCATAGCGGAGGACCCGTGCACCACGATATCGGCGCCCATGCGCGCGAGCTCCGGCACGTGCATGTAGCGGTTCTCGAAGATCGTCTCGGTGATCATCGAGGCGCCGCCGCCCATTGCCATCAGGACCATCATCTGGGCCTGCATATCGGTCGGAAATCCGGGATAGGGCTGGGTGATGACATCGAAGCCGACGTAAGGCTCGCCGTCCGCCGCGACGCGGAGGCCCTTGTCGGTCACGGTCACGAGCACGCCCGCCTTGCGGAGCGAATCAACCACGGCTTCCATGATATCCGCCCGCGCGCCGACGAGTTCCAGGTCTCCGCCGGTCGCGGCCGCGGCGATCGCATAGGAGCCGGCCTCAATCCGGTCGGGAATTACGGAATGAGTGGTCCCCTTGAGTGCCTCGACGCCTTCGACGATCAGATGTTCGGAACCAATTCCCCGGATCTTGGCGCCCATCTTCACCAGGCAATCCGCGAGATCGATGATCTCCGGCTCGCGGGCCGCGTTCTCGATCACCGTTTCGCCCTTGGCGAGCGCCGCCGCCATCAGCACATTTTCGGTCGCCCCGACGGAAACGGTCGGGAAGCGCACGCGTCCGCCCTTCAGGCCGTGTGGCGCTTTCGCCTCGACATAGCCGTCGTCGAGCCGGATCTCGGCGCCCAGGGCCTCCATTGCCTTGATGTGCAGATCGACCGGACGCGGCCCGATGGCGCAACCGCCGGGCAGCGACACGCGCGCCTCGCCGAAACGCGCCAGCAAGGGTCCGAGCACGAGGAAGGACGCCCGCATCTTGCGCACGAGATCGTAGGGCGCGGTGCGGCTGGCGATCGTCTTGCCGTCAAGCACGAAGCGTCCGGCGGGTCCTTCGCGCGTCGCCACCACGCCGAGTTCGCGCAGAAGGTTGGCCAGCGTGTCGATATCGGCGAGCTTGGGGACGTTGTCCAGAACCAGCGGCTCGTCGCTCAGGAGGCTCGCGGTCATCAGCGGCAGGGCAGCGTTCTTGGCGCCGCCGACGGTGATGCTTCCTTTCAGCGGCTTGCCGCCCCGAATGACGATCTTGTCCATGAATTTGCCCTGATCAGCCGCCTATAGTTTCGGCAGCGTAACGCCCCGTTGCCCCATATATTTCCCGGCCCGGTCCGCATAAGACGTCTCGCAGGGCTCGTTGCCCTGCAGGAACAGGAACTGCGCCGCGCCCTCATTGGCGTAGATGCGGGCCGGCAGGGGCGTCGTGTTGGAGAATTCCAGCGTCACATGGCCTTCCCAGCCGGGCTCGAGCGGCGTGACGTTCACGATGATGCCGCAGCGGGCATAGGTCGACTTGCCGAGGCAGATCACCAGCACGTCGCGCGGGATGCGGAAATATTCGACCGTGCGCGCCAGCGCGAAGGAGTTCGGCGGAATGATGCACATATCGGTGTCGCGCTCGACGAAGCTGTTCATCGAGAAGTCCTTGGGATCGACCACCGCCGAATTCACGTTGGTGAAGATCTTGAACTCGCTGGCCACCCGGGCGTCATAGCCGTAGGACGACAGCCCGTAGGAGATCACGCCGTCGCGCTTCTGGCCGTCGACAAAGGGCTCGATCATCCCCTGTTCCGTCGCGGCCTGGCGAATCCATTTATCCGACATTACGGGCATGGCGGCCCCATCCTTCTCAACACCGTCCGACACCCGCGAACGAGCCCTCGGCGTGACCGGGGGCGGCGGGAATTCCCAGCCGCCTTACTTAATGTATGAAGGGGTGCTTCACAAGGAAACTGGGCGGACCGGAAGCAATTAAGCCCCAGGGAATCGGCGGGGAGCGGCGGATGGCGGTTTTCAGGGCCGGGAGCCCTTGGCGCCGATCGATTTCCGGGCCTCTTTGCGGCGGCGCAGATTCGCCCGTAGTGCCTCCGCGAGACGGGCCTTGCGGTCGTCCGGTTTCGCGGCCTTCGCGGCAGGCTTATCGCCGGATGTCTCCGAGGCTTTTTCCGGTTCCTTTACCATGGCCGTATATTCATCGACACGTCGGGTCATGTCCAGCTTGCGCGGGATGCCGTGCTATGGCAGTTTCCCCCCGTCCGAGACGTGCCGCCGTAGCTCAGGGGTAGAGCACACCCTTGGTAAGGGTGGGGTCGCGTGTTCAATTCACGCCGGCGGCACCATTTCTCTCCGGGACACTCCCATAAAGATAGATGCGCCGATTCATCGCCTTAGAAACGACTGCGCGCGCCGCACCGGGGTGCAAGCGCGCGCGGGAAACAGGATCGTGGAAGCGATCAGGCGGCAGCTTTGGCCTTCCGGCGCTTGCGGCCGAGGAAACCGAGGCTGAACAGGCCGGAGCCGAACAACAGCGCAGCGCCCGGGATCGGGGTTGACAGCGGCGGATCGGCGAGCGTCAGCCGATAGGCTACGGCACCGTTGGTGAATGAAATCTTGAAGGTATAGATGTCAGGAAGCAGCAGCATCGGGCCAATGTCCGCCAACGTCGCGAGGCCCAGCACTGCACCACCGCTCGCACCGACGATCAGACCGGACGAAGCGCCATTCAGCGCCCACGAATAGGAGCTGAAGGCACCGAACGCATCGACCTTAAGGGATGTGTTGACCGCGTCAGCCAGCGTGAACTGATATTTGTCCACGCAAGGATGCAAATAGGTACAGCCGAAATCCAGTTGATTATGGATCGTGGGATCGACCGTCGGAAAATTGAGATTGAGTGTTGCCGCATTCGCAGCATTTGAAATTCCGAAGGCCAGCGCGATCCCGGCCAACACTTTCATTAACGCCTTCATGGACGCTTCCCCTTACGCAACGCTTACATTACTTGCCGGCCAGAGAACGCCCTCCCGGCATGAAACAGATTAACAGTCGATTAAGAACTTAACCGGCACGGACCGCAGAAGTCAATTTTTTACAACAAATTCAAAGTATTAATCCGGCTTTTATAGTTAATTTCATTCGGGGCCGGAAACTACACAACATGTTGTTATCTTTTCGCCCGCCTACCTATATTTTTGATAGCCCCACCAATTATTTATAGTTAATTTTCGTGGTAAATATTCACATCCGCCATTCGTTCTCGATCAAAGCCACTGTGGTCGGCGGAAGCCGGGCGTAAATCGGAGATTGACTCAAATCCATATATCGGGATATCTGGATATATGGAAATCGAATACGCCACATCTGTACTTGCCGCGCTGGCGCAACCCACGCGCCTGACGGTTTTCCGCCTCCTGATGAAGGCCGGGGCCAAGGGCGTTCCGGCCGGCGAGATCGCCCGGATCGGTGGAGGCGCCGCAGAACACGGTCTCGACCCATCTCGCGACGCTGGCTCATGCCGGCCTCGTGGTCGGGATGCGGCAGGGCCGGATGGTGCGCTACCGGGTCAATCTCGATACCACCCGCGATCTCCTCGAATATCTCATGAAGGATTGTTGCGCCGGCAATCCGCAGGTCTGCCTGCCGCTGGTTCAGGACTTCGACCTCGCGCCTTCCGGCTGCCAGCCGGCGCGCACCGCCCCAAAGGATGCGGGCGCTCAGAAGGATAGAGGCAATGGCTGACACCGCCGGACCCGACAGAATCTACAACGTGCTGTTTCTCTGCACAGGCAACTCGGCCCGCTCGATCCTGGCGGAGTGCATTCTGAACCGTGAGGGCCTCGGACGCTTCAAGGCCTATTCCGCGGGCTCACACCCCAAGGGCACGGTCCATCCCTATGCGATCGATCTCCTCAAATCGTTCAACTACGTGACCGACGACCTGCGCTCCAAGAGCTGGGACGAGTTTGCCCGGCCCGACATGCCGCCGATGGATTTCGTCTTTACGGTCTGCGACGACGCGGCGAGCGAGGTCTGCCCGATATGGCCGGGCCAGCCCATGACCGCGCATTGGGGCGTGCCTGATCCGGCGGCGGCGACAGGCAACGAGGCCGAGCGGCGGCTCGCCTTTCTCGAGGCCTACCGGATGCTGAGCAACCGGATCTCGATTTTCGTCAGCCTGCCGATGAAGAGCATCGACCACCTCACCCTTCAAAAGCGCCTGCACGAGATCGGCCGGCACAAGGACTAGACGCAATGGATCTGTCCCGCCGCCTCGGGGCCGAGTTCCTCGGCACCGCCTTTCTGCTCGCGACGGTGATCGGGTCGGGCATAATGGCCGAAAGGCTCGCCGACGGAAACGTGGCGCTGGCTCTGCTCGGCAACACGATCCCGACCGGCGCGATCCTGTATGTCCTGATCACGATGTTCGGCCCCCTCTCCGGGGCGCATTTCAATCCCGCCGTCACGGCCGTCTTCGCCCTGCGCCGGGATCTCGCATTCGGCATCGCGCTTGCCTATGTCGCCGCGCAACTGGCGGGCGGACTCGCCGGCACCTGGGCGGCGCATCTGATGTTCGCGGAGCCGGTTTTCCAGATTTCCCACAAGGCACGCTCCGGTCTCGCCCAATGCTTCGCCGAATGGGTAGCGACCTTCGGCCTCGTTCTCACGATCCTGGTGACGATTCGGGTCCGGGAGTTGGCAATCGCGACCGCAGTGGCCCTATATATAGTAGCGGCCTACTGGTTCACGGCCTCCACATCCTTCGCCAATCCCGCCGTGACCGTCGCACGGGCCTTCTCTGACACTTTTGCGGGAATCAGACCTCAGGACACGCCGAATTTCGTTATCGCGCAATTTGCCGGGGCTTTTGTGGCTTTACTGGCCGCAGGCTGGCTGTTCAGGCCGGCGAATATGCTGCGACGCAAATCAGCCGACGCCGCGTCGCTCTCCGAACGGTCCTGACCGGCCGCGCTCCGGCCTCATAACCGCCCATAAGCCCGTTTTCCAAGCCATTGAATTCGCTTGATTTTCAGACTTAACAATTTTTTTACGAGATCTGATTGACAGCGAATCGATCTGACGACACTATATCTTGTGTTCGCCGCCGTTGGGCATTCTAAATGTGGCGGCTAACGCGAGACTAGACTCCAGAAACGGGCTGATACCCTCCATTTTTACGCGAAAAACCGGTTTTTGCCGGGCGGGGTCCTTTTGTCTCTGGAGTCATGAAATTGGGCACGCCGGGGGCGGCGCGAGGATCAAAATATGGGGCCGGATTTGAGAGCGGCCCTGACGGTACAACGGGGAAGTTTTTACCATGCCTACTGCGAGTGAGTCTGTTGCCGTTCTCCCGACGGCTGCCGTCGCTGACGTCCAAGCAAAACAAGTTCAACCATCCCACACGCCGGCAAAGATCAAGGTCATTCCGCGCGAGATTCGCGTCGACCATCGCCGCGACGCGCTGCTGACCGAGTTCGGCAAGACGACTCTGCGCGACCGCTATCTGATGCCGGGCGAGTCCTATCAGGACATGTTCGCGCGGGTCGCCAAGGCCTATGCCGACGATCAGGAACACGGCCAGCGCATCTACGACTACATGTCGAGACTGTGGTTCATGCCCGCGACGCCCGTTCTGTCCAATGGCGGCACCAAGCGCGGCCTGCCGATCTCGTGCTTCCTCAACGCCGTTTCCGACGACCTCGATGGCATCGTCGGCACCTGGAACGAAAATGTCTGGCTCGCCTCGAATGGCGGCGGCATCGGCACCTATTGGGGCCAGGTCCGCTCGATCGGCGAGAAGGTGAAGGGCGCGGGCGAGACCTCCGGCATCATTCCCTTCGTGCGCGTGATGGATTCGCTCACCCTCGCGATCAGCCAGGGCTCGCTCCGGCGCGGCTCGGCGGCGGTCTATCTCGACGTCTATCACCCCGAGATCGAGGAATTCCTCGAGATCCGCAAGCCGTCCGGCGATTTCAACCGCAAGAGCCTCAATCTCCATCACGGCATCAACATCACCGACGAGTTCATGGAGGCCGTGCGCGACGACAAGCCGTTCGCACTGAAGAGCCCCAAGACCAATGAGGTCCGCCGTTACGTCAACGCGCGTGAGCTGTGGCAGAAGATCCTCGAGACGCGCCTGCAGACCGGCGAGCCCTATCTGATCTTCGCCGACACGGTGAACAGCCGCATGGCCAAGCACCAGCGCGATCTCGGCCTCAAGGTCACGACCTCGAATCTGTGCAGCGAGATCATGTTGCATACCGGCAAGGATCACCTGGGCCGCAAGCGGACCGCCGTCTGCTGCCTGTCCTCGATCAACGCCGAGACCTATTTCGAATGGAAGGACGATCCCCTGTTCGTCGAGGATATCATGCGCTTCCTCGACAACGTGTTGCAGTCCTTCATCGACAATGCCCCCGAAAACATGTCGAACGCGGTCTATTCCGCGATCCGCGAGCGCTCGGTGGGCCTCGGCCTCATGGGCTTCCACTCATTCCTGCAGTCCCAGGGTATTCCGTTCGAGAGCGCCATGGCGAAGGCCTGGAACATAAAGCTCTTCAAGCACATCCGGTCCGGCGCGGACGCCGCCTCGGTGCTGCTGGCGGAAGAGCGCGGCCCCTGCCCGGACGCCGAGGAGCGTGGCGTGATGGCCCGGTTCAGCCACAAGATGGCGATCGCGCCCACCGCGTCGATCAGCATCATTTGCGGCGGCACGAGCCCCTGCATCGAGCCGATCCCGGCCAATGTCTACACGCACAAGACGCTGTCGGGTTCGTTCACGGTCAAGAATCCCGTATCTCCAGAAGCTTCTGGCCGAAAAGGGCATGGACACGCCGGCGATGTGGCAGTCGATCCTTCAGCACGAAGGCTCGGTCCAGCACCTGGACGGCCTCACGGAAGACGAGAAGGCCTGCTACCGCACGGCCTTCGAGATCGACCAGCGCTGGATCGTCGAGTTCGCGGCCGATCGCACGCCCTATGTCTGTCAGGGCCAGTCGATCAACCTGTTCCTGCCCGGCGACATCGACAAGTGGGATCTGATGATGCTGCACTGGAAGGCGTGGGAGCTCGGCGTGAAGAGCCTCTATTACTGCCGCTCCAAGTCGGTTCAGCGGGCATCCTTCGCGGGCGTGGAAGCGGACAATACGAGAGTGCTGCCGACCAAGCCGCTGGCCTCCGCGCCAACCGACTACGAGGAATGCCTCGCCTGCCAGTAAGGCGCATTCCCGAACCCGCGCCGCCTTCCGCCCATTCTTGAGAGTCTAGAATTCGTCATGAACGCGCTTATCGAACGTCCCGGCACCGTCGGCCTTCTCACGCCCAAGCACAGCTACAAGCCGTTCCGGTATCCCTGGGCCTATGATCTCTGGAAGCGCCAGCAGCAGGTGCACTGGCTGCCGGAGGAAGTGCCTCTGGGCGACGATTGCAAAGATTGGGCAGGGCGCCTGAATGATTCCGAGCGCAATCTGCTGACCCAGATCTTCCGCTTCTTCACCCAGTCGGACGTCGAGGTGAACGACAACTACATGGAGCGCTACGCCCGCGTCTTCAAACCGACCGAAGTGAAGATGATGCTGTCGGCCTTCTCGAATATCGAGACGGTGCACATCGCGGCCTATGCGTTGCTGCTGGAGACCATCGGTCTGCCGGATTCCGAATTCGCCGCCTTCCTCGAATACAAGGAAATGGCGGACAAGCATTCCTATATGCAGGAATTCGGCGTCGACACGCATGAGGACATTCTGCGCACGCTCGCCATGTTCGGCGGCTTCACGGAAGGGCTGCAACTGTTCGCGAGCTTCGCGATGCTGCTGAACTTCCCGCGCCACAACAAGATGAAGGGCATGGGCCAGATCGTATCCTGGTCGGTGCGCGACGAAAGCATGCATTGCGAAGGCATGATCAAGCTGTTCCACACCTTCGCGAAGGAAACCGGCGCCCTGAACCAGTCGGTGAAGGACGATATCGTCGACTGCTGCAAGACCGTCGTCGGCCTCGAGGACAAGTTCATCGACCTCGCCTTCGGCATGGGTCCGGTCGAGGGCATGACGCCCGAGGACATCAAGAAATACATCCGCTATATCGCGGACTGGCGGCTCGGCCAGCTGGAGCTTCCCGCGGTCTACGGCGTCAAGACGCATCCGCTGCCGTGGCTGACGGAAATCCTGAACGGCGTCGAGCACGCGAATTTCTTCGAAGCCCGCGCGACGGAATATTCCAAGGCCGCGACCCGCGGATCCTGGCACGGCGACGACAGCGCCTGGACCAAATTCGACCGCATGATGGACGCCAGACGCGCATTCGACCCCACGTCGGTGAACTGATCGCTCCAGCGATCCCGACCCGCTCGCTTCACCGGTCGTCTTCGAAACGCTGCCCTTGGCGGACAAGACCTGATGGGAGGCCATAGGCTTTGCATCGGCTGCGGGCTGCGGTTGACCTTTGGTCGTCAGGTCCGGAGGCCGGTCTTCTCACCGGCTTGTTCGAGAAGAATTACATCTTCCCTGTCATGGACCGAGCGGCGAAACTGCGCGTCCGCGCCCCTCGCCGGTAACCCGTCACCAGTAACCCGCCGTCAGGAAACCGCCCATGCCCGCGTTCATCGACCCCGTCCGCATTCGTTTCGCCTATGTCGATCCGGCGGGCATCGTGTTCTACGCGCGCTATTTCGAGATCATCAACCGGGTGATGGAGGACTGGTTCCGCGAGGGCATCAAACACGAATTTCATATCCTCGACGAGAATGACCGTGTCGGCACGCCGCTTCTTCATATCGAGGCGGATTTCATGAAGCCGAGCTATCTCAATGACGTCGTCGAATTCCGTCTGACGGTCGAGGCGATCGGCCGCACATCCTTCACCGTCAGGCACGAGGCCTGGCTTGGCGATGAATTACGGCTGCGGATGAAGGCCGTCCATGCCTTCGTCGATTTCGGCCAGAAGAAGTCCGTGCCCATCCCGGACGACATACGCGAGCGGATGCAAACCTTCATGGTCTGAGCGATGAAGCGGCTATATTTCGTCCTCTGTCTTCTCACAGCGCAGTTCATCGGCATACCGTTCGCGCGCGCCGAGAACTGGGAGGCGTTGAAGATCTTCAGCGGGTTCGATTACTCGTCCGGCAAATACGGCGAGACGACGAACACCGACATTCTCTACCTGCCGGTATCGGTCAAATACGAAACCGGACCGTGGGCGCTCCGCGCGACGACGTCCTACATCCATATCCGGGGACCCGCCAATGTGGTCGGCGGCGGCGAGGTCGGCAGCGTCGTGACCAATGTCGCCAGCACGGGAGAGGTGTCTCGGTCCGGCCCCGGCGATGTTCTCCTCGGCGTCACCTACAGCCTGGACTCGCTGTGGCGGAAAGCGCTGTTCATCGACTTCACCGGCAAGGTGAAACTGCCGACCGCCAGCGCGTCCAAGGGTCTCGGTACCGGCAAGACGGATTTCACCGCCCAGCTCGACGTCGCCAAGACCTGGGGGCGCGTCACGCCCTTCGTCACGCTCGCCTACCGGATCATCGGCACGCCTCGGGCCTATCGGCTGCGCAACGCCTGGAACGCATCCGTCGGCCTGCAATATACGGTCAGCCATGTGGTCGGGACCGGACTGTCCTTCGACTACCGCCAGTCCGTCTCGCCCACGGGCACCGATCCGCGCGAGCTCTTCGGTTATGTCACCGTGGCGATCAGCCAGAAGTGGTCGCTGGATTTCTATGGCGTCGCCGGCCTGTCCGATGGCAGCCCGGATGCGGGCGGCGGCATTCAGATCACGTTCCGCTCGCACTGACCGGCTCGTCGTCCTCGCCCGCCACCGTTTCCGGCGTGCTGTAGAAATAGACGCCGAAACTCATGCGGTGGCGCGCATCGGGATCGCCCTCATCCGACTGGGCGCGCCCGAGGGCCTCGCGGTTCATCGAAAGAAGCGCCTCCATGCCGATGCGCCGCGCCGCCTCGCCCAGAGCGTCGGCGGAAACGGCGCTCAGATGATCGTAATAGACCGTGCGCTCGAGGAAGGGCGGGATTCGCCCGGCGAGATTATCTCCCGCCGCGGCAATATGATCGCTGACGTCCCGGCCGAAGAAATAGGCCTTCTCGTCGAAACCTTTTTCCGGCGTGAACGCCTGGGGATCGAGACAGACCCGGCCCGCCGCGTCGATCCGGGCGATGCCGAGCCTCAGCCATTCGTCGAGCACCGCGCGTGGGCGCACATCCGTGCTCACGCTCGCGACCAGTCCGTCGAAGCTCGGTGCTTCCGGACTGTCGGCACTGCGCGGCAGCGGGAGCGGATGGCCGTCGGCGTCGAGATAACGGGGCGAACCTGTCCACAGCAGCACGAGCTGGCCGCCGAGGCCGATGACGGGCGGGGTTTGATCGATATGATCGGGATCGGCGCGCAGCCGGCGGACGTCCTTCCGGTGCACCCCGGTCATCAGGCTGATGCGGCTGTCGCTGATACGGCCTTCGCCCTCGCCGAACGCGGCCTCGGCCGTCAAGGCGGCTTCCGCCATCTCGACATAGACGCTTTTCAGCATCGCGGCGAGATAGGGAAAGGACAGGCCGTGGGCGATCAGAACACGGACCAGAGGCCGCAACACCCGCCTCAAAGCCCTGACCAGCGCCTCCGGCGGCTGGATCGCATGTTCCGGTGCAGATGCTGGATTCATAACGGAATTTTCTTGACTTTCGAGGCTCGGATTCCGTATGGTAATATCAAGTGGGAAAAAATCCCACAATAAAATTCGACAGGCAGAGATCGTTGTGTTGTACGGAGCGCGTCAAACGCCCGCCCGCGTGCCTCGGGAGAGGGCCGGGTCGTTTAGTGTAACTGCGTTTGTTTCGAGGGTTCCGTCATGTCGACGAGTATGTGTCGATCCATCCTGCTCTCCGGCTGCCTTGCCGCGGCGGGTCTTTCCACCGCGCTGACAGCGGAAGCCGCGTCGGCGCAACAGGCCAGCACGACGCCGTACACCGAATATGTCGTTCACGCGATGCCGCCGCTCGGCGCTGCGGGACAGGTGAGCGCGGGCGACCTGCATGGACAGTTGATGGAGCTCATCCAGGCGCAGGCGCCGACGATCGAGACTCTCCGTCAGCAGGATCAGGCCTTGCGGGACAAGCAACAGCCAACGCTCGACCGGCTGAACGCCGAAGTTCAGGCCCTGCTCGAATCCCAGCACGAGACCCGCGACGCCCTGGCCCGGCAGCTTCAGGCGGTGCGCGACGAGCAGACCGCCTATCTCAATCTCCATCCCGACGCGAGCGAACAGGACAAGGCGGCGCTCCGCGCCCAGATGCAGGCGGTCAAGGATCAGCAGCGCCCGGTGCGCGAGAAGATGAAATCCGATCTCCTGACATTGATCGACCATCAAAAGCCCGAGCGCGACGCGCTTCGCGACGAACGTCTCCGGCTGCGCGAGGACCAGATGCCGGTCCGCAACGCGCTTCTCTCGGCGCGCGAGGATATCGAAACGCAGATCGCCGCCGCTGACGACGCGGATGCGGGAAGCGGCATCGCCGACGCGGGACAGACTCTCGCGCCGCTCTCCTCCGGTATCGCAGGGCTCGAGCAGATGACCGCGCCACGGCCGGCGCTGGCGCCAGCCTTCAACAAGCAGCCCATCGGCGACATGCCCGTGCGCCTCGATCTTCCGGAACAGCCGGGTACGGTCGGCACGCGGTAAGAATTTCTGGACGGCTCTCCCCTCGGAGACAGTGCCATGGTCTCCCCGGCGGCCCGTAAAACGGCCGCCGTTTCTTTATCGTGCGCAATTCCGTCTTGCCGCCCCCTGCCGAGCCCTTACATTGTGCCCCGAAGGGAGCCCGTATGACCAAGACCGCCAGGAAGACCGTCCGCCAGACCCCGAACCGCTCGCCGATCGACAAGCTGGTCGCCGATGTCATCAAGGCCGGCATCGATCTGCCGCCGCACGAGATCCGCGATCGCATCTATGGGATCGCCGCCGCCGCGATGCCGGCCGCGCGGCCGATCCCGCTGGACGTGCTCTCTCCGGATATCAAGGACGGACCGCTCGCGGACAGGCTGCGCGCCGCCTGCCGCAAACTCGCGGACGGCTTCGCGAAGGCCAATGTGCCCGGCGACCGAAAGCCGCGCCTCGCGGCCCTGCGCAAGGTTCTGAAGGCGCGCAAGCTCGACGGTTTCGTCGTGCCGCTCTCGGACGAGCATCAGAGCGAATATGTGTCCTGGCACGCCTCGCGTCTGGTCTGGTTGACGGGCTTCTCGGGTTCGGCCGGTCAGGCGGTCGTGCTTGCCCGCAAGGCGGCCGTCTTCGTCGACGGACGCTATGTGCTGCAGGTCGCCAAGCAGGTCGATCCCAAGCTGTTCGAGCCCGTCCATATCGCGGACCGGTCGTCCTATGACTGGATCGCCGCGAACCTCCCTAAAGGTGCGAAACTCGGATACGACCCCTGGCTTCACACCGAGCGTCAGGTGACGGCTCTGAAGTCGGCCTGCGACAAGGCGGGCGCGGCGCTCGTCGCGGTGGACCGCAACCCTGTCGACGAAATCTGGAGCGACCAGCCGCCGCCGCCGTTGGGGCGCGTCATCGTTCACGACACGCGCTTCGCGGGCGAGGCCGCGCCGCACAAGCTCGCCCGTATCGCCAGATCCTTGCGCGAGCGAGGCGTCGCGGCGGCCTTCCTGAGCGCGCCGGATTCGATCGCCTGGCTGCTGAATGTCCGGGGCAGCGACGCCCCCTGCACGCCACTCCCCAATTCCTTTGCCCTTGTCGACGCGGGAGGCACGGTCGACTGGTTCATGGATTCCCGCAAGCTGGCCAACGGCGCATCCAGGGCGCTCGGCAAGAAGGTCCGGCTTCATGACGTCAAGACGCTCGGCGAGAGCCTCAAGCGTTACGGCAAGTCGGGCGGCGTTATCGTCGATCCGTCGCAGGCCCCGTACTGGGTGATCCGTCAGCTCGAGAAATCCGAGATCAAGGTCGTACGCAGCGACGATCCCTGCCTGCTGCCCAAGGCCTGCAAGAACGAGGTCGAGGTTGCCGGCATGCGCGCCGCCCACGAGCGCGACGGCGCCGCGCTGACGCGCTTCCTCGCCTGGCTGGACCATGAAGGCCCCGGCGGCGGGATCGACGAACTCTCGGCGGCGCAGAAGCTCGAGGACTTCCGCGCCGAGGATCCCGCCTTCCGCGACCTCTCCTTCCCGACGATCACCGGCGCTGGACCAAACGGCGCGATCGTGCACTACCGCGCGACCCGGAAGTCCAACCGGCGGATCACGCCCGGCATGCTCTATCTCGTCGATTCAGGCGCGCAATATGCCGACGGCACGACGGACGTCACCCGCACCGTGGCGATCGGCAATGTCGGCAAGGAAGAGCGCGACCGGTTCACCCGCGTGCTCAAGGGCCATATCGCGATCGCGTCCAGCCGTTTCCCGTCGGGCACCAATGGCAGCCAGCTCGACGCGATGGCGCGGCAATATCTCTGGCAGGCCGGGCTGGATTACGATCACGGCACCGGCCACGGCGTGGGCAGCTATTTATGCGTCCATGAAGGGCCGCAGCGGATCTCGAAGTTGGGCATGTCGGCCTCGCTGCAGCCGGGCATGATCGTGTCCAACGAACCCGGCTATTACAAGACCGGGGCTTACGGCATCCGTATCGAAAATCTGGTGGCGGTTACGCCGGCGAGCGATGTGAAAGGCGGCGAGCGGCCCATGCTTGGCTTCGAGACCATCACGCTCGCGCCGATCGACCGCAACCTGATCGATCCCGGACTGCTGACGATCGACGAGCTCGGCTGGCTGAACGCCTATCATGCCGAGGTGAAGAAGCGTCTCACGCCGCGCCTGGACCGCGCGACGGCGAAATGGCTGCGGGCCGCGACGGCCCCGATCGCGAAGCGTTAGAGCCTAGCGCCGCAGCGGCAGGCAGCCGACGCCGGAATCCTTCAGCTTGGCGCAGAGCGCCTGAGCGTCGCCGTAGCTGGCGAGCGTCCCGGCCTGCAGGCGGTAATAGACCCCCTTTTCGCCAAGATCGGCCCGCTCGACGAAACGCTTCAACCCGCCGAGAAGGTCGGGATGCGCCGCCGTGACGGACGCCCACATCGCCTCGGCCGCGTCTTCGGACCGGAGCGACGCAAGCTGAATGCCAAACCCGGAAAGCGCCGTATCGGCACCGGCCCGTTCGGCCGAGGGCGGCGGGGGCGGCGGCGTTGCCTCACGGACGGGTGCCGTTTGCACACGCGCCGGCCTCGCGGGCGCGGCCGCTGTTCCACGTTCATCCGGCGGAACCCACTCGCTTGCGGGTGTCGATACCGGGGCCGCCTCGGCGACCTGTTCCGTCTGTGGCGCCACGGGTTGCTGCTCTGGCCGGGATGAATGTTCCGCCGCAGCGGCGGCAACGGTGTCGTCGCTTTCCTTCACGATCGCCGCCTCGCGTTCCTTGCCCCGGGCGATTTCCTGCATCGACATCTGGGATTCGACGGTCTGCTCGGCCTTCACGGCGTCAGGAAAGCCTTGCTGGGCGGCGAGCCTGATCCAGGCATAGGCCTCGACGCTGTCCTGCGGCACGAACTCGCCGTTGAAATAGACCACGCCGAGCATGTAGCGCGACAGCGTATTGCCGCGATAAGCCGCCTTTTTGAGCCATTCGATCCCCTTTTTGGGCGCGAACAGCTGACCCTTGCGATCGAGATAGAGCGAGGCGAGATTTCCCTGGGCGGGCACGTGGCCGAGTTCCGCCGCGCGCTCGTAATAGCTCTCTGCGACACGGACATCGGGCTTCACGCCCTTACCCAGCCGGTACACCTGTCCGAGATTGAACAGCGCCGCGGGATCGTTTTTTGCGGCGTCGGGCATCCATTCGTCGATCGCCTTCTTGTAATCGCCGGCGTTGTACGCCGCGACCCCTTCCTTGACGTCCGCAAGAGCGCCGGATCCCGCCAGCAGGCTGCCGGCAACCAGGCCGCCCGCCAGCAGTCTCGCGCCCGTGAGAAACACCGAACCTGTTCGTTTCATTGGCCTCTCCAGGATTCAGCCGGACAGGACGAGACCGTCCGCCCCGGTTCCGCGCAGAGATCAACCGCCGGTCGCCCTTGGGAAGTTCTCCGCATTTTAACCATAGCAATAAATCGTCCCAAGCCAAGAATCCGTAAACTTTCCAACGGCATCGGGCGATATGGCACATAGACGCCCGGCACCGGGCCGTCAAGCCTTGGCTCCGAAACTAGGGTCAAAAAAAGATTTAATAAAATCCGCAAGTTAGAGCGGGATTCCGGCCGCCGGCAGCGGACTTCATTTTACTGATTGTTAACAGGTTTCGACTTGAATGATCGGAGGTTTGGCCCATCCGGAGCGGGGTGGAGCGGGGGCTATTCGCGGCGCCGGACCGGGACGAGATTTCGCAGGCCAACACCGGCCGACGAGGGCACGGAAAGGATTTCAGCTAGATGCGTGTTTTGGCGGTAGCCTCGCAGAAGGGCGGTTCGGGCAAGACGACTCTTGCCGGCCATATCGGCGTTCAGGCTCAGCTTGCCGGCGCGGGCCCGGTCGTCCTGATCGACACCGATCCTCAAGGCAGCCTCTCCGACTGGTGGAACGAGCGCCGCGCCCAGGCGCCGGCCTTTGCCCACACCACCGTATCCCGCCTTGCGACCGACATCGAGGAATTGCGCGGCCGCGGCTTCAAGCTGGCCGTCATCGACACGCCGCCCGCGATCACCATGGCGATCCAGAACGTCATCGCTGTGGCCGAACTCGTCGTCATCCCCACCCGGCCGAGCCCGCACGATCTGCGCGCCGCGGGCGCCACGGTGGAACTGGTGGAACGCGCCGGCAAACCGCTTGTCTTCGTCGTGAACGGTGCCGCCATGCGCGCCCGCATCACCTCGGACGCGGCCATCGCGCTCTCGCAGCACGGCACTGTCGCCCCGATCACCATTCATCAGCGCACCGATTTCGCGGCCAGCATGATCGACGGCCGCACGGTGATGGAACTCGATCCCGGCTGCAAGTCGGCCGAGGAAATCCAGGCGCTCTGGGCCTATATCGGCGACCGGCTGGAACGCAATTTCCGCCGCACCGTCTTCCAGTCCAATGCCATCAAGCCGCGGGGCGCCCCGACGGCGGGCGCCGGCTTCGGCCGCCGCCAAGCGGTCTAGTCTGTCAGGAGAACGGCGTCCCATGCAGTCGAAAGGCCCCGCCAATCTCAGCAGCTCGCTGCTCGCCCGCAAGGGTCAGGCACTGCCTTCCCCGAGCGGCCGGTATTCGAGCATTCCGGCGAGTTTCTCGCGCACCGCGGCGAACGCGGCGGCGAACACCAACGAACAATCGGGTCCCCGTGCCGTCGTCCTTCCAGACGGCCGCACGCGCCGAGCCGGCGCTCGCCGGCGCGAAGCGTCCTGTCGGTGACGGCCCGCGCGTCGCCATGACGGTCCGGCTCGACCACGACACCCATCGGCGTCTCCGGCTTCTGTCCGCTCATACCAACAAGAGCAGCCAGGAGATCTTCACCGAGGCGCTCGAAAGCTACATGCAATGCGAGTCCGCGAAAGTGACCGGCGAAGGCTGCGCCTGCCTCGCCAAATCACAGACCGCGAAATAAGGCAACCTTAAGGGATCCGGCTGTGGCGCCACGAGAACACGTGCCTGAGTTCGACGACGAATACGGCGACGAGGAGGACGGCGACGTCACCGGCGCGGGATCGCTGCTGTCGATCAATATCCGCAACAAGAAGCTCGGCAATCCGACGATTACGGTGCGTCCGCGCACTCTGTCGGAGAAGCTGATCGATCACTGGAAATCCACGAAGGCGCAGAAGGGCTGGGTCGGTCAGGCCGACTTCTCCACGTCGGAACTCTCCGGGATCTGGAACCACTGCTTCGAGTTCGAACCCGAATTCCGCTCGCGGAACCTTCGCATCAAGCGGGTCGGCCGGATTCTGGACGGCGTCGCGGGCCTTGCCGAGACCGGCTATTCGCCCGCGCAGAACGACGTCATGGGCCGGATGCCCGAACTCGCCGGCATGCTCATCGACTGGCTCAAGACCCTCGCCAGCGAAAGCTACCAGACGCATGAGCCGATCTTCGAGCGCGATACGTTTCAGATGCTGTCCGGCAGCGTCAGCTATTCCTGCACCGTGGTCCCGATCACCAACCGCCAGTCAGTCCCCGTTTCCGTCATCGGCCTCATCGAGAGCGTCGACGGCAGCACCTTTTAAGAAGGCCTCAATAGGTAGAAAACCATGTCGAATATGACCAAGAATCTGGCACGTGCGCCGTCTCTGGCGTCTCCCCTGCCGCTCACGGCCCTGCTGGTCTCCGGCGCTTTGATCGCGGGCGGCTGCTCGACCTCGCGGGAGGTGACCGCGGCAAAGCCGGCGATCGATACCAAGGTCGTGAAATCGCATGACGGCAGCTCGCTCCAGTTCCTCGCCGACGCGATGGCGGACAAGGGCAAATATGACGCCGCGATCCCGCTCTATCGCCGCGCCCATGCGCTGCATCCGCGCGATGCCGGCCCGCTTTTCGGTCTCGGCAAGTCGCTCGCGGCGCTTGGCGCGAATTCGGAGGCGCTCGAAGCGCTTCAGGCCGCGCATGACCGCGACGAAAAGGATCCCGAGATCCAGGTGAAGCTGGCGGATCTTTACGTGGCGACGAGCCGGCCCGAACTGGCCCTGCCGCTCTATGAAGAAGCCCTGACGACCAATCCCCGCGATGCGGCCGCACTCAACGGCAAGGCCGTGGCGCTCGACGCGACGGGCGATCACTCCGGCGCCCAGAGCGCATACCAGGCCGGTCTCTCTGCCAGCCCGGACAATCTCAAGCTCGAGAGCAATTATGGCCTGTCGCTCGCGCTGAACGGGAATGCCTCCGAGAGCATTCAGATGCTCGAGGACGTCGCCACGGATTCCCGCTCCGGGCCGAGCGAGCGCCAGAATCTGGCGCTGGCCTACGCACTGGCGGGCCGTAACGATGACGCGGCGAAAGTCGCCTCGATCGATTTCGATCCGGTGACCGCCGACCAGAATCTCGCTTATTTCTCCGAGATCAAATCGATGGATCCGGAGGACCGCACCCGTGCCCTGCTGTCCGGCGCCCGCGAGCCAAAGCAGAATATCGACGCCCCGGCGAACTTCACTTACGGCAGCGACGAAGCCCAGGCCAAGGCGGCCATCAACCGGCTCGTCGGCAAGCCGTCGGCCACGATCGAGCCGGTTAAGCCCGTCGCGCAGGCCGACGAGGCAAGCCTTCAGCCGGCCGTGGTCACGGTTCAGCCGATGCAGACCGGGCCGATCAGCGAGGTACCCCCGTTGCTCGGCGCCGAGGGATACGCCCTGCAGATCGCGGCCTATCGCAAGGCCGAGCAGCTGATATCGGGCTGGAACCTCCTGCATGAGCGCTATGCCGATCTGATCGGCAGCCTGAGCCCGCGCCGTTCCGAGGTCGACTTCGGCGCTCGCAACGAAAACCCGAAAGGCTTCTTCTACCGCCTGAACGCCGGCCCGCTGACGACCTTCGAGGAAGCCAAGGCGCTGTGCGACCAGATCATCCAGCGCGGCGGTCCGTGCTGGGTCCGTTCGCCGGAGCCGGCCGAGGGCCATCTCCCAGGCGAGAAGGCGCCGCCCGCCGACGCGCGGTCCGTCTCGGCGGAACCCGCGGGAACCTCCGCAGCCAAGCCGCAGCAGGCCAGCGCGAACGAGCCGGGCAAGGCCAAGCTGGATGTCGATGCGCTGGTGAAGAACGAAACCGCACCGCCGGTCCAGTCCGCCTCGACGGTCTGGCAGCAGGTCGGCGGCCCGGCCCAGGAAAGCGGCCCGGACGAGGGCGCGGCGAACGCTCAGGACGGCCAGGCGCCGGAAGGCACCGATGGCGTGGCGCCCGAGGGATCCGATCAGGGCAACCCCGCCGACGACACCGAAATCGTCCGGTAAGTCGGCTCCCGGAGCCGGACGGACGCACGATCCGATACTCGTTTCCCAGGGGCCCGGCCGACCAAGCCGGGCCCTTGAATTTTATGACGCATCTCCTACATATCGGATGACGCGACGGGGCCTCTCGAGGACCGTCGCAAGCACTAACCGGGGCGCCTGAATGGGTCCCGAGCGGCGAACTCGCTCAGACGGAGGAGAAGGCCTATGTCGCGCGTTTCCTTATTCAACAGCCCCCTTTTGCTCGGATTCGAGCGCGTCGAGCGCCTGCTCGACTCGGTCGCGAAATCATCGAGCGACGGCTATCCGCCCTACAATATCGAACGGCTCAACAACTCCGCGTTGCGCATTACGCTCGCCGTAGCCGGCTTCACCAACGAAACGCTTTCGGTAAGCGTCGAGGCGAACCAGCTGGTCATCCGCGGCAAGCAACCGGAGGACGACGCGACGCGGGAATATCTGCATCGCGGCATCGCCGCCCGGCAGTTCCAGAAGTCATTCGTTCTGGCGGAAGGGATCGAGATCGCCGGCGCCCATTTGCATAACGGTCTCCTGGAGATCGATCTGGTGAGGCCGGAGCCGAATACGGCGGTCCGTCAGATCAAGATCGCGTCGGGACGGCCGGATGCGAAAGAGACCGGTGAGGGCAATACCGGTGCGATCGAAGACGCCGGAACAGTGTCCGTCGCCCGGGTTCGTTGAGTTTCATGGCCGATCAGACGGCCGAGTAAGGAAGTGTGTCATGCACGACAAGATAGAATATAGCCAAACCACCATCTCGCCTGAGGTCCTGGCCGCCATCGGCACCGATCAGCTGGTCTATGTCCGGCCGGTTCTGGTCAACGGTCAGTCGCTGTTCGGAATCTACTCCGCGAGCGGAGAGCAGGTTGCCGTGGCCCCGAGCCGCGACGTGGCCTTCGCGCTCGCCGTCCAGAACGGCGTCGAGCCGCTCAGCGTCCACTAAATCCGATCCGTCGGGCAGCGTTCGACCCGGCCAAGAATCGTCATTGCGAGCCCTTAAGGGCGCGGCATTCCAGAATTTTCAACCCCCGCACGCTTGCTGGACCGCCGCGGCGCTCGATGCGCCTCGCGATGACGTTTTGCCGACGGGGCATGACGCCGATAGCCGGCTCAAGCCCTCAGGCAGCGTGATGGGTGATCGATTCGGTGAGAAGCGCGTAGATCGCATCAATGGAATCGGTGCTGCGAAGCTTTTCGCAGACCTTGCGATCGCGTAGCAGACGCGACACTTTCGCCAGCGCCTTGAGATGATCGGCTCCCGCCGATTCCGGCGCCAGCAGCAGGAAGATCAGATCGACCGGCCGCTCGTCGAGCGAATCGAAATCGACCGGCTGCTCGAGTCGGGCGAAAACGCCGTAGATGTGATTGAGCTTGGCGAGCTTGCCATGCGGGATCGCGATACCCTGGCCGACGCCCGTCGTACCGAGCCTCTCGCGCTCCAGAAGAACCTCGAAAATCTGCCGCTCGGGCATGCCGGTAAGCTTGGCGGCCACTTCGGACATCTCCTGAAGCGCCTGCTTTTTGCTCGCGGCCTTCAGTTTCGGCAGGATGGCATCAGCCGATATGAGATCCGACAGGCTCATCGCCCCGGCACCCTCGTCGTTGCGTTTGCGGCACCCGGCTTACCTACCGGATCGATCCAGCCGATATTGCCGTCCGGCCGGCGGAACACGACGTTGAGCTCGCCATGCGCGACGTTGCGGAACATCAGCGCCGTCCGCTCCTCCAGATCGAGCTTCATGACCGCTTCGCCGACCGTGAAGGACGGAATCTCGGTCGTGGCCTCGGCGATGGTCACGGGCTGGAAGGAATCCGGCTCCACCTCATGGTCATCCTCGCCGGAAAGCACGATATCGCGCGCCGGCGCCATCTCGGTCGCCATTTCGCGCTGCGCGCCGCGATGGCGCTTGAAGCGGCCCTTGTAGCGGCGCAAGCGCTTCTCCATCCGCTCCTCGGCGGCGTCGAAGCAGGCATAGATCTCGGTGGCGAGCGCGTGGGAACGCAGAAACAGATTGTGAGCCACATGGACCGTGCAATCCACACGGTACAGATGAGCTTCCCGCGAGAAGGTCACCGCGGTCTCAACGGGCTGATCGAAATATTTTGCGATGCCGGCCGCAAGCTTGTCTTGAACATAGCTGCGCAGAGAATCGCCTATGTCGATCTGTTTGCCGGTGACGAGAACGTCCATCAGAAAGCTGGTCCGTCGACTAGTACTGAAATAATAGCCTATCCCCAAGTGCGCTGCCGCGCAATGCGACCTGCCCCCGAAACGCGGCCCCGTATAGTGCCCCTCCCAGATCCTGTCAACAGCAGTCCACCGCTACGGGGTGATTGCTGGTCCGGCGGGCCGGCACTTCGTTCCCGCCAGGATGCGAACCTTGTCCCTCTCGGCTCTCAGGGCCCCGCAAGCCCCCGAGTCTCAAGCCATGCTGTGGCTTGCAATCGCCTTGGCGCGCCGCCGCTGCACCGAGGACGGTATGTTCATCGCCTCGCGGTATTTCGCCACGGTGCGGCGGGCGATCTCGATGCCGGACTTGCGCAGGATCTCGACAAGTTGATCGTCCGAGAGGATCGACCGCGGGTCCTCGCCGTCGATCAGCTCGCGAATCCGGAACCGCACCGCCTCGGACGAATGAGCGTCGCCATTGCCGCTCGACGGGATCGACGAGGTGAAGAAGTACTTCATCTCGAAAATGCCGCGCGAACAGGCCAGATACTTGTTCGCGGTCACGCGGCTTACGGTGCTCTCGTGCATCTCGATCGCCTCGGCGATGGCCCTGAGGTTCAGGGGCCTGAGATGCGTCACGCCGTGCGCGAAGAAACCATCCTGCTGCCGGACGATCTCGGTCGCGACCTTGAGAATGGTCCGGGCGCGCTGGTCCAGCGACTTCACCAGCCAGTTCGCGGAATGCAGGCATTCGGTGACATAGGCCTTGCACTTGTTGTCCTTGGACTTGCGGCCGAGCTCGGCATAGTAGCGGGAATTGACCAGGACCTTGGGCAAGGTGTCGGCATTGAGCTCGACCTGCCAGGTGCCGTCCGATCCTTCGCGCACATAGACGTCCGGCACCACCGCCTGGATATGCTCGGAGCCGAAGGCGAGGCCTGGCTTCGGGTTGAGGCACTGAATATCGGCAACGATCTCGGCGAGATCTTCGGAATCGACGTTGCAGATCCGCCGCAGCGCCGGGAAATCGCGCCGGCCGAGAAGCTCCAGGTTATCGAGAAACACCAGCATGATCGGATCCAGCCGATCCTTCTCGCGCAGCTGGATCGCAAGACATTCCTTGAGATCGCGCGCGAACACGCCGGCCGGATCGAAGGTCTGCAGCACGCCGAGCACCCGTTCCGCCGTCTCCATGCTGCAGCCAAGCCGATCGGCGGCGGATTCCAGGGTTTCGGTGAGATAGCCCGCCTCGTTGACGAGATCGATGAGATAGCCGCCGATCATCCGGTCGGTGGGGTCGACGAAGGCCAGCGCAAGCTGCTCCTCCAGATGATCGTGCAGCGAAATGCTTTCGGAGAGCGTCTGCTCCAGACTGGACTCGCCGTCGCCGCCCCCGCCCCCGCCGCGCCCGTCGAGCCAGCCCGAGGCGCCGAGCTTGGGATCGGTGAGGCCCTCACCGGAATCGGACGCCGGCGATATGGCCGGGCCGTCGCTATCGAAGACGTTTCCATAATCGGCATCGAGCGGCGCATCGTCGCCGGCGGTCGCATCGCCGGGTTCGCTGAGACGCGAATCGGCGGAGACCATGCCGTCGCTTGCCTCCAGGCGCTCGGTATTACGGGCTTCGACCGGATCGGGGCGCTCGGCGGGCACGTCCGGCCCCTCGCCGAATTCGAGCAGCGGATTGCGCTCGACCTCGCCCTCGACATATTCGTTGAGTTCGATATTGGAGAGTTGCAGCATCTTGATCGCCTGCTGCAACTGCGGCGTCATGACGAGCGTTTGGCTCTGTCTCAGCTCCAGTCTGGGAGATAGGGCCATGACGCGGCGTCCCTCTACAGACTGAATTTTTCGCCGAGATAGACCCGCCGGACGTCATTGTTGGCGACGATCTCTTCGGGCGTGCC
This sequence comes from uncultured Alphaproteobacteria bacterium, assembly GCA_963822835.1. Classification (GTDB taxonomy): domain Bacteria; phylum Pseudomonadota; class Alphaproteobacteria; order CAVTAV01; family CAVTAV01; genus CAVTAV01. Next base: position 234,858 of record CAWGIZ010000011.1, read on the forward strand.
TTCCATGAGGACGGTGCCGTCATGGATGATATAGGCCCGGTCGATGAGATCGAGTGTCTCTCGAACATTATGGTCGGTAATCAACACGCCGAGCCCCCGGTCCTTGAGATGCATGACCAGCTCGCGGATGTCGTTGACCGCGATGGGGTCGATGCCGGCGAAGGGCTCGTCGAGAAGCATGAAGCTCGGATGCGTCGCGAGAGCGCGGGCGATCTCGCAGCGGCGGCGCTCGCCGCCGGAGAGAGCGACGGACGGCGTACGGCGCAAATGGGTGATGGAAAACTCATTCAACAGGCTGTCGAGGGTCGCTTCGCGCGCCTCGCGGTCGGGCTCGGCGACCTCGAGAACGGCGCGGATGTTCTCCTCCACCGTGAGGCCCCGGAAGATCGAGGCCTCTTGCGGCAGATAGCCGATTCCGAGCCGCGCGCGCTGATACATCGGGCGGTCGGTGATATCGACGCCATCAAGCATGATCCAGCCATAATCGGGCGAGATGAGCCCGGTGACGATATAAAAGCACGTCGTTTTACCTGCACCATTAGGCCCCAGAAGGCCGACAACCTCTCCACGATGGAGCCTCAAGCTTATGCCGCGCAGAACCGGGCGTTTCTTGAAGTTCTTCCCGATCGTGTTGACGAAGATTCCCGACTCTTCCGTCACATTTTGCGGCTCCCAGGCCGCCTCGGTTTTTTGTTTTACGTCGGCAGCCATGTCAGTCCATTAAACCTTTTGCCGATTAACAATGTGTGTGTCCGGACGGGTCCGTTTCGAACCCGCTAATTGCCGGTTTTCCCGCTATTTTGGTCGGTTTTCTCGGGCGGCGCGAAGACGCCGCGGACGCGGCCCGAATTCGTCGGCCGAGGACGCGCTTACCATGCGGCTTTTGCCGGTCTTGAGGTCGAGTTCGAGCCGGCTGCCCTTGACCAGCGTTTCTCCGCGCTTGAGCGTCACGGCGCCGCCGAGGGTGAGGAGTTCGCGCCCGACATCGTAGATGCCCCAGTTGCCGGTCGCGCTCTCGCGCGGCGACTGGATATTCACGCTGCCGGCAGCATCGATCCGGTCGATCCGCGTGGTCTGCGAATTCTTGTCGTCGAGGCTGTAGAACACCTTCACGGTGTCGGCCTTCAAAGTCATGTCGCCCTGCACCGCGACCACGTTACCCATGAAATTCGCCACCCGCTCGGACTGCCGCACTTCCATGCTGTCGGCGGAGATATCGATCTTCTGCTTGGTATCGAGACTGATGCCGAGGCCGGGTTCGGCGGCCTGCGCGGCGGGCATGATCGCGCACAACACACCGGCGCCGATCGCGATCGAGGCGCACCGGCGGAAGGATCTGAGGGCTCGCATGGCGTCGTTCCTGGACAAAATCATCTAACTGTCAGCCTTGTGGCTTGGTAATGAGCGGGATCGGCGTGCCGGGAAGCAGTTCCATCTTCACAGGACCGTGGAATATGACCTGATCCGCGTCGAGATTGAAGTCGAACCCGGCGGCAGTGAAGTGGCCGACCGGCCCCTGCGCCTCGACCGGCTGCACGCTCTTGGCCGTGCTCGCCTTGAGATCGACATCGACCGCGCGGGCATGAACCTCGTAGCCGAGATCGGAGAACAGCGTCACCCGGCCGGTGAGCGAGATGGTCATCAGCTTCGGCCGGTAGATCCCCGTCGCCGCGCTGACCGACAGCCAGCGTCCCTTGGGGAAGGTGACATCGGCATTGATCGCGTCGAGCGTGATCTCTTCCGAATCGACGGACGGCTGAACCGCGCTGTCGGCGGTGATCACGAAGGGCCGGTTGTGGGGATCGGTGCCTGAAATACGCGGCTTGTCCATCTTCAGCGTGCCCGCGTAGTCCGCGAGCTCGCGAAAGGCGAGCGTGAAGCCGCTTTCCTTATGATTGAAACGCGGCCAGGCGATCATCAGGGCGATGATCACGGCCGAGAGCAGGGGGATGCCGACCTTGAGGTAACCGACGATCGCCGAGTTACGCGCATTGGCCCAGCGGTGACGGCGCGCGAAAAACTCCGCGGCCCGCGCGGCGGTCACGTCGCTCGACGTCACAGTTCCCAACTCTTGCTTCTCATTCATCCGACGACGCGTTGCTCCACCACGCCACAGCAAAATCCATGCCGCAGGACCGCACGAACGGCCCATCCTTCAGCCTCTTTAGGCTCAAGTCTATGCCATATATGGGAAATACGCCAAGAAATGTCGAGCGTAACGACCCTCTTCCGGGTGTCGCGGGCGCGTTATTCAATCAGTGCTCGAAGATGTCCTGCTCGGCCCAGCCCGAAAGATCGAGCTCCACGCGGGTCGCCAGGAAGCCGAAGCAGCGCCGGGCGAGCTCGGTCCGGCCCTCCCGCTCCAGCATCGCATCGAGGCCACGCTTCAGCTCATGGAGATGCAGCACGTCCGAGGCGGCATAGTCGAGCTGCGCCTGCGGTCAACTCCGCCGCGCCCCAGTCCGAACTCTGCTGCTGCTTCGAGAGATCGACGCCCAGCAATTCCCGGCACAGATCCTTCAGCCCGTGCCGGTCGGTATAGGTGCGCACCAGCTTCGAGGCGATCTTGGTGCAATAGACAGGCGCGACATCGATGCCGAGATAGCGCTTCATCATCGCCATGTCGAAGCGCGCGAAATGGAAGAGCTTGGTGACCTTCGGATTCGTCATCAGCGCCTTCAGATTGGGCGCGTCGTACCGGCCCTGCGGCAACTGCACGACATGCGCGTTGCCGTCGCCCGCGGAGAGCTGCACGACACACAGCCGGTCGCGCACCGGATCGAGGCCCATCGTCTCGGTATCGACGGCGACGCTGTCGCCGAAATCGAGGCCGCTCGGAAGATCGCCTTTGTGAAAGGATACGGTCATGCGGCCTTCCCGTTGAAGGATGCGAAAGGGAAGTGAATTGGTGCCCAGGAGAAGACTCGAACTTCCACGACCTTGCGGCCACTAGCACCTGAAGCTAGCGCGTCTACCAATTCCGCCACCTGGGCAAGGGCTTCCAGCGAAGCCGGGCTTGTCGATATCGTTCGTCCGGCAGAAAGTCAACAGAGAGAAATAGACGCCGGGCTGCTAGACTGGGCCCGCCCCTCGACGCCGGCCATGCAGAAAGCGCGAATGCCCGCCTCCGCCCCCGAATTCCATCGTGTTCGATCTGGACGGCACGCTGTGGGATAGCTGCCCGGCCTGCGCCGTCGCCTGGAACCACGTTCTGGACAAACACGGCATCCCGTTTCGCGAGATCACGACGCGGGATGTCCAGTCGGTCGCGGGCAAGCCGCACGAGGACTGCATCCGCGACGTGTTCGCCGGCCTGCCCGAGGACCAGATCCAGACGCTGATCGCCGAGACCATGACCGAGGATATCCGGTTCATCCGGGAGCGCGGCGGCGTGCTTTATGAAGGCGTGGCCGAGGGACTGGCCCGGCTTTCCGCGCGCTATCCGCTGTTCATCGTCAGCAATTGCCAGGCGGGCTATATCGAGATGTTTCTCGAGCTCTCGGGGCTCGGCGATTTGATTCGCGATCACGAATGCTGGGGCAATACCGGACGCCCGAAGGGCGATAACCTTGGATCGTTGATCACCCGAAACGATCTGAAAACGCCTCTCATGGTGGGCGATGCGGCGGGGGACAGGCAAGCGGCGGAGCAATGCGGCGTGCCGTTCATTCACGTCACCTATGGCTATTTCGATCTCGACGGCAACCATCCCCGCTTCGGCAGCTTCGACGCCCTTGTCGGCCATCTTCTGGCCGGGGCCGGAACCGTCCGCGGGCGCGTGTGACGGAATGCTTTGCCCGGCGCGGATGCGGGGTTATGATGCGCGCCGCCGGGAAGCCGTATCGGAGACGATCGCGGCCAAATGGGCGCCCGGCATGATCAGCTCGAGGAGTCAGACATGATCCAACAACCCCTCGTAACCGTTTTCGGGGGCTCCGGCTTTATCGGCCGTCATCTCATCCGCCGGCTGTGCGCGAAAGGCTTCCGGGTCCGTGTCGCGGTGCGCCGGCCCAATGAGGCCCTGTTCCTGAAACCGATGGGCGACGTGGGTCAGGTCCAGCTCGTGCAGGCGAATGTGCGCGACGACCGTTCGGTCGCCGCCGCCGTGGCCGGTGCCGCGAGCGTGGTCAATCTGGTGGGCATCCTCTTCGAGTCCGGCAAACAGAAATTCTCCGCCGTCCAGGCCGAAGCGCCGGGACGGATCGGCGCGGCGGCGAAGGCGGCCGGCGTGCGCCGCGTGATTCATCTCTCCGCGATCGGCGCCAGCGCGGATTCGGACGCCCGTTATGCCCGGTCCAAGGCAGCGGGAGAAGCCGCGGTGAAAGCCGCGTTCCCGGATACGACGATCCTGCGCCCGAGCATCGTTTTCGGCCCCGAGGACGATTTCTTCAACCGCTTTGCCGGCCTTGCCCGCATGTTGCCCTTCATGCCCCTGATCGGCGGCGGCGAAACCAAATTCCAGCCGGTCTATGTCGGCGACGTGGCGGCCGCGATCGCGGCCTGCCTCGAGGATACCTCGACGGCCGGAAAGACCTTCGAGCTAGGCGGCCCGCGCGTCTACAGCTTCCGTGATCTGATGGAGATCGTGCTCCGCGAAACCGACCGCAAGCGTCCGATGATGGCCGTCCCGTCCGGCCTCGCGAAGATCAAGGCGTGGTTCCTCCAGATGGCGCCGAACCCGATGCTCACCGTCGATCAGGTCCGGCTCCTGGCCTATGACAATGTCGTCTCGGACGGGGCCAAGGGCTTCAAGGCGCTCGGCATCTCGCCGACCACTGTCGAGGCGATCGTACCGTCCTATCTGTGGCGTTTCCGCCCCAAGGGCCAGTTCGAGGACAAGACGGCCTGAGGCGTTATTCGCGCTGACCGCTATTCGCTCTGGGCTGAGGCCGCGACGACTTCGAGATTGAGCGCGGCGGCCATCAGCGCCCGGGTGTAATCCTCGCGCGGCGAATCGAAGATCTGCTGCGTCGTGCCTTCCTCGACCACCTTGCCGTTCCGCATCACGATCACATAGTGGCTGAGCGCGCGCACGACGCGGAGATCGTGGCTGATAAACATATAAGCGAGATTGTGCCGCGCCTGCAGTTCGCGCAGCAGATCGACGATTTGCGCCTGCACCGACATATCGAGCGCCGAGGTCGGCTCGTCGAGCACGATGAAATCAGGCCGGAGCACGATGGCGCGTGCGATCGCCACGCGCTGACGCTGACCGCCGGAGAATTCATGCGGCAGCCGGTCCATCATCGCGCGGTCCAGCCCCACCTCCTCGAGCGTCCTGGCGATCAACTCGCGGCGGTCTTCCTGCGGCATGTGCGGCTCATGAATGCGAAGGCCCTCCCCGACGATCTCGCCGACGCTCATGCGCGGGCTCAGCGAGCCATAGGGATCCTGGAACACGATCTGCATCCGCCGCCGCAGCGGCCGCGTATCCTTGAAGCCCCGCCCCTGAATATCCTGACCGAACATGACGATCCGGCCTTCGCTACGGATCAACCGCAGGAGCGCGAGCCCGAGCGTGGTCTTGCCAGAGCCCGATTCGCCGACGACGCCGATCGTGTGGCCCCGTCTGACGGAGGCCTTCACGCCGTCCACCGCGCGCACGTAATCGACGGTGCGCTTCAGCACGCCCTTCTTGATCGGGAAATAGACCTTGAGATCCGGCGCCTCCATGACGACCGGTTCCTGCGGGTTCGGCGTTACCGGCGCGCCCTTCGGCTCGGCCGCGATCAGATGCCGGGTGTAGGCATGCTGCGGATTCTTGAGGACCTGCTCGACCGGCCCCAACTCGACGATCTCGCCTTTGGTCATCACGGCGACCCGCTCGGCGACCTTCGACACGATGGTCAGATCGTGGGTGATCAGCAGTACCGCCATCCCGAGCCGTGCCTGAAGCTGTTTCAGAAGCTTGAGGATCTGCGCCTGGATCGTGACGTCGAGCGCCGTCGTCGGTTCGTCGGCGATCAGGAGTTCCGGCTCGTTCGCGAGCGCCATGGCGATCATCACGCGCTGACGCTGACCGCCGGAAAGCTCATGCGGATAAGCGCCCAGACGGCTTTCCGCGTCGCGCAGGCCGACCAGTTGCAACAGCTCCACCACGCGCGGTCGCGCGGCCTTGAGGTCGATGCCGCGATGGATCCGGATGATCTCGCCGATCTGCTTCTCGATGGTGTGCAGCGGGTTCAGCGAGGTCATCGGTTCCTGGAACACCATGGAGACCCGATTGCCGCGGAACCGGAGCAGCGTCTCGGTGGACGCGCCGAGAAGCTCCGTCCCTTCGAAGGTGATCGAACCCGATGGATGGAACGCGGTCGGCGGCAGCAATTGAGGAATCGAGAGCGCGGTGACGCTCTTGCCCGATCCGCTTTCGCCGACCAGCGCCAGGATCTCGCCCTTGTTGATGGTGAGAGAGACGCCCTTGACCGCGTCGACATCGCCATCGGGCGTGTGGAACGAGACCGAGAGGCCGCGGATATCGACGAGAGGCGCGGTCATAGGCCGGTCTTCTTCGGATCGAAGGCGTCGCGCACGGCCTCGCCGATGAAGATGAGCAGACTCAGCATCAGTGCGAGGACCGCGAAGCCGGTGATCCCGAGCCACGGCGCCTGCACATTGGCCTTGCCCTGCGCCAGCAACTCGCCGAGCGAGGCCGAGCCGGGGGGCAGGCCGAAGCCGAGGAAATCGAGCGCCGTCAGCACCGTGATCGAGCCATTGAGCAGGAACGGCACGAAGGTCAGCGTCGCCACCATGGCATTGGGCAGAACATGGCGCAGGATGATCGACATGTTGCCCACGCCGAGCGCGCGCGCCGCTCTCACATAATCGAAATTCCGCGCGCGCAGGAATTCGGCGCGCACCACGGCCGTCAAACTCATCCACTGGAACAAGAGCAGGATCAGCAGCAGCCACCAGAAATTCGGCTCCACCACGCTCGCAAGGATGATCAGGATGTAGAGGATCGGCAGGTTCGACCAGATCTCGATGAAGCGCTGGAACAGGAGATCCGTCAGGCCGCCGAAATAACCCTGCACCGCGCCCGCGAGCACGCCGATGATGGTCGAGAAGAAGGTCAGCGTGATGCCGAACAGCACCGAGATGCGGAAGCCGTAGATCACGCGCGCCAGCACGTCGCGCGATTGATCGTCCGTACCGAGCGGGTTTTCGAGCGACGGCGGCGACGGGGCGGGCGTCGGCGGATTCTTGTTGATCGTGTCGTAGCTGTAGCGGAAGGGCGGCCAGATCATCCAGCCGTTGGATTCGATCTCCTTCTTGACGAAATCGTCGCGGTAATCGGTCTCGGCGAGGAAGCCGCCGAAGGTCGATTCCGGGTAGCTCTTGAAGACCGGGAAATAGAAGTGCCCCTTGTAGTCGACGAGCAGCGGCTTGTCGTTGGCGATGAATTCCGCAGGCAGCGTGAGGATCAGCAGAAGGATGAAGATCCACATGCTCCAATAGCCGCGCCTGTTGGCCTTGAAATTTCTGATCCGGCGCCGCGTGATCGGCGAGAGATCCCGTTTCCTGAGACGCGCAAACATTCCCGCTCACGCCTCCCTTTTTTCGAAGTCGATCCGTGGATCGACGATGGTGTAGGCAAGGTCGCCGACCAGATTCAACACCAGCCCCAGCAGCGTGAAGATATAGAGCGAACCGAACACCACAGGATAATCCCGGTTCACGATGGACTCGAAACTCAACAGCCCGAGCCCGTCGAGCGAGAAGATCATCTCGATCAGCAGATTCTGCGTGAACAGAATTGCGATGAAGGCGGACGGGAAGCCCGCCACCACGATCAGGATCGCGTTGCGGAAGACGTGCCCATAGAGAATGCGTCTCTCGGTCAGCCCCTTGGCACGCGCGGTCGTGACGTAGAGCTTGTGAATCTCGTCCATGAAGGAGTTCTTGACCAGCATGGTGAGCGTCGCGAAGGACCCGATCACCATCGCCGTGATCGGCAGGCAGAGATGCCAGAAATAATCGAGGATTTTGGCGCCCCAGCTCAGCTGGTCCCAGTTATCCGAGACCAGGCCGCGCAACGGGAAAATCTGCCAATAGGATCCGCCCGCAAACAATACGATCAGCAGAATCGCGAACAGAAAGCTCGGCACCGAATAGCCGACCACGATCACGCCGCTGGTCCAGATGTCGAATTTCGAGCCGTCCTTCACCGCCTTGCGGATTCCGAGCGGGATCGAGATGAAATAGGTCAGCAGCACGGTCCACACGCCGAGCGATATGGACACGGGCAGCTTCTGCCAGATGAGATCGACCACCGGCGTATCGCGGTAGAAGCTCTTGCCGAAATCGAACATCGTGTAGTTCTTGATCATCAGCCAGAAGCGCGTGGCGGGCGGCTTGTCGAAGCCGAACTGCTTTTCGAGCTCCTCGATGAATTTCGGATCGAGCCCCTGCGCGCCGCGATATTTGCTGTTCACGGAGCTTGAGCTGAAATCGCGCACCTGACCGCCGCCGATCCGCTCGGTCGCGGCTGTATCCATGCCGCTCACTTGCGCGATAACCCGCTCCACCGGCCCGCCCGGCGCGAATTGCACGATGACGAAATTGATCACCATGACGCCGAACAGCGTCGGGATCATCAGCAACAGGCGGCGGATGACATAGGCGCCCATCGTCTAGTTGCCCCTCAATTCTTTGATGCGGCGCGCCTTGGCGGGATCGACCCACCACGTCTCCAGCACGCCGAGGCTGAATCTGGGGGCCAGCTTCGGCCGCGAGAACTTGTCCTCATAGGCGATAGGATGAATCGAGCGGTACCAGGCAGGGATCATGTAATGGCTCTGCATGATGACACGGTCCAGCGCCCGGCAGGCGACATCGAGCGACGCACGATCCGGCGCGCTGACGATCTGTTCGATCAATGCGTCGACCGCCTCGGAATGGACGCCGGCGAGATTGTAGGTGCCCGGCATGTCGGCCACCTTCGATCCCCAGACGTCGCGCAGATCGGGCCCCGGCGTCGGCGAGTTGCCGAGAGCCTGCAAGGCCATATCGAAATCGAAGCTCTTCAGCCGTGACTGGTATTCGGAGGAATCGACCGGCCGGATATTGGCCTGGATGCCGATACGTTTCAGGGATTCGACATAAGGCGAGAGAATGCGGGTGCTGCTCGGATCCTCGGACAGAAACTCGATCGCCAAGGGCTTGCCGTCGGGTCCGATGAGAACGCCGTTTTTCGCCTTGTATCCGGCGGCGGCCAGAAGCTGCATCGCCTTTCTCAGATTGTCGCGGTTATTGCCGCTGCCGTCGGTCTTCGGCGCGACATAGGGACCGTCGAACACGGCGTCGGGGATCTTGCCGCGCCACGGCTCCAGAAGCTTGAGTTCCGCCGCGCCGGGCTTGCCCTTCTGCGCCATCTCGGTGTTCTGAAAGATCAATTCATCGCGCGAATAGGCGCCGTAGAACAGATTCTTGTTCATCCATTCGAAGTCGAGCGCATAGTCGAGCGCCTCGCGCACGCGGATGTCCTTGAACTTGTCCTCGCGGGTGTTGATGAACAGACCATAGAGCGGCGCGGGCTCGTAATCGGGCATTTCCTCCCGTTTGATGATGCCCTTGTCGAAGGCCGGGCCGGTATATTCGGTCGCCCAGCTCTTGGAGGTGAATTCCTCACGGAAACTGTAGACGCCGGCCTTGAACGCCTCGAGCGCGATGTTGCGGTCCCGGAAATACTGGAACGTGATGGTATCGAAGTTCAGGATGCCGCGATTGATCGGCAAATCCTTGCCCCAATAATCGGGATCGCGCGTATAGGTGATGGAGCGGCCCTGCTTCACGTCCGTGATCCTGTAGGGCCCGCTGCCCATGGGCGGCTCCAGCGTCGTCTGATCGAAGGGATGGGCGGAATAATAGGCCTTCGAGAAGATCGGCAGCTCGGCGATGAAGAGCGGCAGGCTCCGGGAGTTCGCCCCCTTCCGGAAAGTGAACTTGACGCGATGGGCATCCAGCGCCTCCGACTTCTCGACATCCTCGATCGGAAAGCGGAAGCGCGGGCTGCCCTTTTCCTTGAGAAGCTCGATCGAATAGACGACATCTTCGGCGGTGATCGGCGTGCCATCGTGAAACCGGGCCTCGGGGCGCAGGTTGAAGATGATCCAGCTGCGGTCCGGCGGATATTCGACGCTCGAGGCGACCAGCCCATACATGTCGTCGGGCGTATCCTTTGCCCGCTGCATCAGGCTGTCGAACAGAAGGCTCCGCACTTCCGGGCGGAACTCAAGGCCGCTCGCGAAATCGCCGCGATAGTAATAGGCGTTCAGCGTGTCGAAGGACTGGAATCCGCTATAGTCCAGCGTCGAGATCTCGCCGCCCTTGGGCGCATCGGGATTCACGTAATCGAGATGCTGGAAGTCGGCCGGATATTTGAGATCGCCGAAACTCGACAGGCCATAGCTCTTGATCACGCCCTCTTCCGCGCCCGCTGGTCCCGCGGTCAGGACGGCGCAAGCGAGGACGGCGAGGAAACCGGCCGCAACTCTTCTCATTGCGCCGATCCGCCGTCCTTAGCCTTGAGGGAGGTCGCCTTCGCCGAGTCCATCCACCAATTGTCGAGATAGTTCGTCGGGAAAGACGGCCGCGTATATTTTGGCAGGGTCTTCGGCATGCCGAACTTGTCCCAATAGGCGTAGCGGAAGCCGTTCCCGTCCACCTCGGGGATCGAATAAAAGCCCCATTGGAGGACGCGATCGAGCGCACGGCTGGCCGTGATCAGGGCCTGGCGGTCCTTCGAGAAAATGATGTCGTTGATCAGCGCGTCCACCACCGGGCTCTTGATGCCCATATAGTTCGCGCTGCCTTCCTTGTCGGCGGCCGCCGAGCCCCAGAAGTCGCGCTGCTCGTTGCCGGGCGACAGCGACTGGCCGATCGGCAGGATCGTCATGTCGTAATCGAAGGTCTGGAGGCGGCGGATATATTGCGTCTCATCCACCATGCGGAACGAGGCATCGATGCCGAGGAGCTTCAGATTGTCGACGAACGGCGCGACGACGCGCTCCTCGCTCGGATCCCGGGTCAGGATCTGGAAAGCGAATTGCTGGCCGGTGTCCTTGTTCACCATCTTGCCGCTCTGGATGACCCAGCCCGCCTCGGCCATCAGCTTCGCAGCCATGCGCAGATTCTTGCGCAGCGAATCCTGTGTTCCGTCGGTCTTGGGCGGATTGTATTCCTCGGTGAAAACGCGCGGATCGAGCTGAGCCTTGAACGGTTCGAGGAGCTTCAACTCGGCGGGACTCGGCAGGCCGGTCGCGGCGAATTCCTTGCCCTCGAAATAGCTTCGGGGCTGCGCATAGAGACCGTAGAAGATCGTCTTGTTGGTCCAGACGAAGTCATAGGCATAGGCGAGCGCCTCACGGACCTTCGGGTTTTCGAACTGTCCGCGCCGCAGATTGTAGAGAAAGCCCTGATACGTCTCGCCGTCGCCGGAATGACCGGTCTTGCGAATGATGCGGCCGTCCTTGACCGCGGGAGAATCGTAACCGGTCGCCCACTGCTTGGCGGAATTCTCGTAGCGGAAATCGATCTTGCCGGCCTTGAAGGCCTCCAGGATGACCGAGCCGTCGCGGTAATAGTCGAACCGGATCGTGTCGATGTTGAAGCGGCCCTTGTTGACGGGAAGATCCTTGCCCCAATAGTTGGGATCGCGCTGATAGGTGATCGACCGGCCGGGATCGAGTTTGGCGATCTTGTAGGGCCCGCTGGTCAGCGGCGGATCGAGCGTCGTCTCGGTGAAGTCATGCGCTTCCCAATATTTCTTCGGCAGCACCGGCATCTCGCCGACGATGAACGGGAGCTCGTTGTTGTTCTTCTCGTTGAAGCTGAAGCGCACCGTTCTGGGGCCGGTTTTCTCCGCCTTCGAGACATTGGCGTAGTAATTCCGGAACAGCGGCAGTCCCTTGTCCTTCAAGGTATTGAAGGTGAAGATCACGTCGTCCACCGTGATCGGGGTGCCGTCGCTCCAGCGCGCATTTGCGCGAAGCGTGAACTCGACCCAGGACTTGTCGTCCGGCACGCCGACAGATTCAGCAATCAGTCCGTATTCCGAGAAGGGCTCGTCATCGGCCTGCACCATCAGACTGTCGGTCGTGAGGTTCTGGCTCAGATAGCTGAGAATACCGCTCGCGGGCGTACCCCTGACGATATAGGGGTTCAGCGTGTCGTAGGTGGAGCTCAGCCCCGCCAGCACGACCGAGCCGCCTTTCGGGGCGTTCGGATCGGTGTAATCGAAATGCGTGAAATCCGGCCCGTATTTGAGCGGTCCGGAAATCGTGAGGCCGTGGGTGACCGTGACATGGGGCTCGGCCGCCCGGACTTCCAGAACCGCCGCGCTCGAGCAGATGGCCAGAACGCAGCCGACACTCGCCAGGAATTTCTTCACCGGCGGAAACCCGCGTTCGACCGGCCCGGAACACTCTTCCGCAGCCAATCCCCGTCTCTATCGAAAACGAACGCCAGTCTCACGCCAGGGCATGCCGCAGCCGTTTTCGATGATGCACTCATTCGATTGTCACCTTCGGTAATCCACGAGGCCCTTAGGAAACAACAACCTGTAATTGGGATGCAACCGGTTTCGAACCGGGCGGGCCGAAACCTAGGCCTGCTGCGGCAATCCGCCCCGCCCCGATACCGGCCATTTCCCTAATGCGGTTCCCGTTGCGGCAGCGGATGGACCAGATCGAGCGCCGCCTGCTTCCTGGGATCGATCCACCAAAGATCGCGCACGACCCAGTTCAAATGCGGGAAATAGGTCGGCATCGTCCTCGGCCGGCCGAACTTGTCCCAGTAGGCCACGTTATAATTGCCGGAATACCATTCCGGCACGACGTAGTAATTCCACATCACGGCGCGATCGAGCGCGCGCGCCGCCGTCGTCAGCTCGCTGCGCGATTTCGCCGTGATCACGTCCCGGATCAGCGCGTCGACCGCGGGATTGCGGATACCGGCGAGATTGGGCTGATCGGGCTCGTCCACGGCCTCGGAACCGAATAGCTGGCGCAATTCCTCCCCCGGTGTCAGCCCGAGCGTGAAGCGCGCCTCGACGACGTCGTAATCGTGGGTCTTCATGCGCGCCTGATATTCCGCCGCGTCCACCAGTCGCACCACCGTGGCGATCCCGAGCGCCTTCAGCCGGCCGACATAGGTTTCGAGCAGCTTGGCCGATGCCTCGCCCTCGACGATGAACTCGATGGAGAGCTGATTGCCGTCCGTCCCGAGGAGCTTGCCGCCCTGGAGCGTGTAGCCGGCCTCGCTCAGCAGTGCCGCCGCCTGGTCCAGATACTGGCGGTTGTCGCGGGAGCCGTCGGTCCTGGGGAGCGAGAAGGCCGGGCCAAAGACCTCGGGCGGCAGCCGATCCCGGAACGGCGTCAGCAGCTCGGTCTCGTCCCGGGAGGGCGATCCCTCGGCGGCCAGACGGCTGTTCTCGAAAATGCTGAGACAGCGCTTGTAGAGGCCGTAGAAGACGGTCTTGTTCAGCCGCTCGAAATCGAAAGCATACGTCAGTGCCTTCCGGACCCGGATGTCCTGAAGCTTCCGGCGCCGGGTATTGAGAAACAGGCCCTGAAGCCCGGCGGGCATGTGATCGCGGATCGTGTCCCGCTTGACCCAACCTTTCTTGAGGGCTGAAAAGTCGTATTCGTTTTCCCAGTCGCTGGAGGTCCATTCGACGCGAAAGTCGTAGAAGCCGCGCTTCAAGGCCTTGAGCTCGGTGGCGCGCGTCGGAAAATATTCGATCCGGATCGTATCGAAATTGTGCCGGCCGACATTCACCGGCAGATCCTTCGCCCAGTAATCCGGGTTGCGCCTGAACTGGATGGTGCGGCCGAGCTCCGCTTTTTCGACGAGATAGGGTCCGCTGCCGAGGGGCGGCTCCAGGGTCGCCAGGTCGAACTGCTTCTTCGTCGTGTAATAGGTCTTGGAGAAGATCGGCAGGCCCGCGACCACCATCGGCAGATCGCGCCGGTTATCGCCCGAGAAGACGACCTTCACGCGCGTCGGCCCCATGGCCTCCACGCTCGATACGTCGCGCAGCATCGCCTGATATTGCGGCAGCCCCTTGGCCTGCAGGGTCTCCACCGTGAAGACGACGTCCTCGGCGGTGAGCGGACTGCCGTCGCTGAACCGGGCCTCGGGCCGAAGATCGAAGATCGCCCAGCTGCGGTCGGTGGGGTAGGTGATCGATTTCGCGATCAGGCCGTACATCGCGTCCGGCTCGTCCAGCGAGGGAACCATCAGGCTGTCGAACAGGAGATCGAGCCCGCCGGCCGGGATGCCGCGCAGGACGAAGGGATTGAGGCTCGTGAAGGTGTTGCGCGGCTCGGGATCCGGCAAGGCCACGAGGCCGCCCTTGAGCGCCTTCGGATCGGCGTAATTGAAATGCTTGAAGTCCGCCGGATATTTGAGATCGCCGAAAGCCGAAACGCCGTGCGAGGTGATGATCTGGTCGGCCGCATCAGCGGCCAATGCTGGTCGCAAAGAGAAGACCGGCAGCGCGGCAAACACGAACAGCACCAATAGCACGACGTGTCGCCCCACCTCGCCCCAACCCTCTCCGCCCACTTGTTGGCGCTCGCGGCGACAAGCGCCACAAGATGGGGCGGAGAGGGAGGGTGAGGTGGGGGACACTTCCAACCGCTCAAACGAAAACGGCCAGCCCTTGAGGGCCAGCCGTTCCGAATTCGTCATGGCACGAGAGTGGATCGTGGGTCTACTCGGCCTTATGTACTGCGCCACCCGTTGCGGCGGGGGCTTCCCCTGTCGCGGCCGGTGCTTCGCCACCGGATTCGCCTGAAGCGGCGGCCGGCGTTGCGGCCCCTTCATCGCTCGCGGCGGGCGCCGGTACCGGCGGCAGCGGCGGCGGATTCTCGGTATGAGCGCGCAGATAGGCGATGACGTCGGCCCGATCCTTTACCTTCGGCAGACCCGCGAAGGACATCTTGGTGCCCGGAACCACGGCGCGCGGATCGGTGAGATAGGTGTTCAGGCGTTCATAGGTCCACTCGCCGCCATGTTCTTTCATCGCGTCGGTGTAGTTGTAGCCCGCTTCCGTGGCGACCTTGCGGCCGACCACGTCGTAGAGCCACGGACCCGTCAGGTTCTTGCCGTCTTTTTCGGCCGTATGGCAGGACTGGCACTTGCGGAACACCTTGGCGCCTTCCTCAGGCGTCGCCGCGGCGAGCAGGGCCTCGAAGGACGGGCCTTTTTCCTCTTCGCCGCCGCCGGTCGAGCTGGTGGCTTCCTGAACCACGACCGGGAAGGCGACCTTTTCCTGCTCCTGCGGTTCGAAAAGGTTTTCGCCCGCGATACCGAGGACCTTAATGAACAGAATGCTCGCCAGGACTGCGCCGGCGATCTTATTCATCTCGAATGTATACAAGATTTTGCCTCTAGAGTGTCTAGGACGGGCCGAAGAATTTTCGCCGGGAGATTAGTGTCTCTTTTGGGCCGGTGCAAGCTGTAAAGCCCGCTCGGGCGCGTGTCTGTTGCATCGCGGCAAGTGAGATGCGATTGCAAGAGCGGCCGAAGCCCGTTTCCGGCCGCCGAGCGTGCGATTGACAGGGCCCCTCGCCGCCCGGATACTCCGCGCTCCGCACCGTATCGCGGGCGCAAGGAATACAAGGCATGGCGACAAGGAAAACAAAGGGACAAAGCGCTGAAAAGGCGGCCGCCGACCGCCTCATCGCGTTTCAGGGAGAGCCGGGGGCCTATTCGCACGGCGCCTGTCTGCATGCCTTCCCCGATATGGACCCCTTGCCCTGCCGGACCTTCGAGGACGCCTTCTCGGCGGTCGAGAAGGGCGAGGCGAAATACGCCATGATTCCGATCGATAATTCGGTCGCCGGGCGAGTCGCGGACAATCATCATCTGCTCCCGGCCTCGAAGCTCCATATCATCGGGGAGTATTTCCGGCCGGTGAACCACCAGCTCATGGCCTGCAAGGGCGCGACGCTCAAAACGATCAAGACGGTGCGCAGCCATGTTCACGCCCTCGGCCAGTGCCGGAAGTTCCTGCGCAAGCATCGCTACAAGGCGGATGATTCACGCCGACACGGCGGGCGCGGCGCGGGAGGTCGCGGAACTCGGCGATCCCAAGGTCGCGGCGATCGCCTCGGCGCTGGCGGCGAAGACCTACGGCCTCAAGATCCTCGCCCGCGACATCGAGGACGCCGAACACAATACGACGCGTTTCGTGATCATGGCCCGCGAGGCGAAGATTCCCGACCCGAAGGACGGGCCGACCATGATGACCTTCGTCTTCCAGGTCCGGAACGTGCCGGCCGCGCTGTACAAGGCTCTGGGCGGATTCGCGACCAACGGCATCAACATGACCAAGCTCGAGATCCTATCAGCTTGGCGGTTCGTTCAACGCGACGCAGTTCTATGCCGATATCGTCGGCCATCCGTCGGAGCGCGCGGTCAAGCTCGCCTTCGAGGAACTCGGCTTCTTCACCACCCGGGTCAAGATTCTCGGCGTCTATCCGGCCAAACGTTTCGGCGGCTAGCCCTTGCCTGGTCGCCCAATGCGAAATCAGGTGATGAGCGACCGCGACGGGAGGCGGGACGCGCAGTCCGGCTTCCTTGTCGCCGGCGAGCGCGGCCAGCACGGTCGCGCGGTCGAACCAGCGGGCCTCGGCCAGTTCATGGAAATCGACATCGATCTTGTCCGACAACGCTTCCCCGACGCAGCCGATCATCAGCGAGGAGGGGAACGGCCAGGGCTGGCTGAATTGAGATAGGTGACCTCGCCCGACCCGATGGCGGTTTCCTCCATGACCTCGCGGCGGACGGCGTCCTCGATGGTCTCTCCCGGTTCGATGAAGCCCGCCAGCGTCGAGAACCAGCCCGGCGGGAAAGCGCTCCTGGCGGCCGAGACAGGCATTTGTCGCCCTTCGAGATCAGCATGATCACCACAGGATCGGTGCGCGGGAAGTGCTGGGACTTGCAGGCGTCGTTCGGTGCAGCAGCCGCATGAAGCCGGCCTGATTGACGAGCGTCGGCTGGCCGCAGACCGCGCAGAAGCCGTGCCGCCGGTGCCAGTCGGTCATCGCCCGGGCGGTCGCGAGGATCGCCGCATGGCCCGATCGGCACCTGGGAGTGCATCGACCAGAGATCGCCGAAAGTCGCCGTGCGCCTGAACCGCGCCTTGGGCTTCCTTCGCTCGAGAGCGGAAACATCGATCGCGAAATGCGCGACCTCGCCAATCTAGTCCCAGAGCGCGACGAGTGAATCCCCGGCAGCAACGGCTTCGCGATATCCCCGGCCTACCCAGGCGGGGTCTTCACCTCGCTCGCCGCGCAACGAGCGGTTGCAGCCGCCAGATCGGGGAGAAAACGCGTGCTGCGGATCCGCAAGCCGCGCGGCGACCTCGTCGTCGTTCGCCGCGCAATTGCCCGTGCGATCCAGCGGATTGCCGACATAGCCCTAAGCGGTCGGGCTGCTGGGACGGTAAATCGCGTCGGACATCGCGGGATTCCTTCCGTGCGAGGCGCCCGAGCCTGCCACAGGGGGAGGCGGCGGGCAACGCCGGATACGAGGGCGACGACCCTTGCCCCCTCCGGTCAAATAGCCGATATACTGAGGTCGGGAGGTTGGCGGCGGACGGGCGCCTCGCCAACCCGGTCAGGTCCGGAAGGAAGCAGCCGTAACGAGTTTTGCTCGGGTCGCTGGTCCAACCTCCCACCGATCTCCGGAAGATCGGACCCGGCGCGAGGCCGGAATGATCGGAGGCGCATGGCAATCCGTAAGGGAAGCGTAACCCAAAGGGCAACTCGATGACTGACGCCGGCAGGGCGCACGCGCCGGCGGCTATCGCGTGCTCGCGCGCAAATACCGCCCGACCACCTTCGCCGAACTCTATGGCCAGGATGCCATGGTGCGCACGCTCTCGAATGCGATCAAGAGCGGACGGCTGGCCCATGCCTTCATCCTGACCGGCGTGCGCGGCGTCGGCAAGACGACCACCGCGCGGCTGATCGCCCGCGCGCTGAATTGCGTCGGGCCCGACGGCAAGGGCGGCCCGACCATCGAGCCATGCGGGGTCTGCACGCATTGCGTCGCGATTGCCGAATCGCGCCATGTCGACGTGATGGAGATGGACGCCGCGAGCCGCACCGGCGTCGACGATATTCGCGAGATCATCGACGGCGTGCGTTATGCGCCCGTGTCCGGCGCGCGAGAAGATCTACATCATCGACGAAGTGCACATGCTCTCGAAGAACGCGTTCAACGCGCTTCTCAAGACGCTCGAAGAGCCGCCGGAGCATGTCCGCTTCATCTTCGCGACGACGGAAATCCGCAAGGTTCCGGTGACCGTTCTGTCGCGCTGCCAGCGGTTCGATCTGCGGCGCGTCGAGATCCCGGTGCTGATCGAAAATCTGCGCATGATCGCGGAGAAAGAGAAGGTGTCCGATCGAGGACGCCGCTTTCGGCCTGATCGCGCGCGCCGCCGAGGGCTCCGTACGCGACGCCCAGTCGCTGCTGGAGCAGGCGTTGGCCCACGGCGCCGGCGAGGTGACCGAGGAACGGGTGCGCGACATGCTCGGCCTCGCCGACCGCGCGCGGATGTTCGATCTCTTCGAGGCGGCGATGGCGGGCGAGATCGCGCCGCGCTGGACATCATGCGCGAGCAATATCGGCTCGGCGCGGATCCGACCGTGATCCTCGAGGATCTCCTCGATCTCACCCATTGGCTGACCCGGCTCAAGCTCGCGCCCAATGCCGGCGACAATATGGCCATCGGCGAGACCGAGCGCGTGAAGGGCAGGGAGTTCGCCGACCAAGCTCTCGATGCCGATACTGACGCGAAGCTGGCAGATTCTGCTCAAAGGGCTGGACGAAACGCGCCGCGCGCCCTCGCCCGATGCCGCGGCCGAGATGGCGCTGGTGCGGCTCGCCTTCTCGGCCGAGCTTCCCGATCCGGCCGACCTCGTGAAGCGTCTGGACGAATCGCGCGATTCGGCATCGAGCGCGCCGCCGTCCTCCCGCGCCGAATCGACCGCCTCCTCCGCGCCGGCCATGCGCGAGCCGGTTTCCCAGGACTCCGCACCCCGCGATCCCGTATCCCGGGACGCGGGCAGCCGGTCCAGTGGCGGTGGGGTCGGCGCGTCGAGCGCGGCCCGCATGATGGCGTCGCCACAGGCCTCGCCCGAGGCAGATGCGGTTCCGGCGCCGTCGAATTTCGCCGAACTCGTCGCTTTGTTCGCCGAGCGGCGGGAAATGATCCTGCATACCCATCTGGTCGACCATGTTCATCTGGTGCGGTTTTCGCCCGGACATCTCGAAGCTGCGGATCGAGGACAGGGCACCGGCAAATCTGGCGGCGCAGATCAGCAACAAGTTGAAGGAATGGACCGGCGAACGCTGGATGCTGAGCCTCACCCGGGATCTCGGCGAGCCGACACTGCGCGAGCAGCAACTGGCGGCGGCGGGACGGATCCGGGAGGAAGCATTGCGCGATCCGCTGGTTCAGACCGTGCTGGAGACATTTCCGGGCGCCGAGATCACCGCGATCCGCAAGGACGACTGACACCGGCACCATGCATGGCCGGGCGCGCCGCGATTTAGAGAGGAGTTGAAGGACTTGCATGAAGAATATTGGTCAGATGCTCAAACAGGCCCAGGAGCTCCAAAACAAGATGGGCGAGATGCAGGAGAAGCTCGCCGAGGCCGAGATATCCGGCCAGTCCGGCGGCGGCATGGTGACCTGCACCTTGAACGGCAAGGGCGAGTTGAAGGGCGTGAAGATCGATCCCTCGCTCGTCGATCCCGAAGGATGTCGAGATTCTCGAGGACCTGATCGTCGCCGCCCATACCGACGCCAAGGCCAAGCTCGAGGTCTATGTGCAGGAAGAGATGTCCAAGGTGACCGGCGGTCTGCAATTGCCGCCGGGCATGAAGCTGCCGTTCTAGGATTTGCGCCGGGTTTCGGGAAAATTCAGTGCAGATGAACGGTAGAGGCACGGGCAGCGAGATCGAGCGCCTGATTCAGCTCCTCGGCAAGCTGCCGGGGCTCGGGCCGCGTTCGGCGCGCCGTGCCGTGTTGCATCTTCTCAAGCGCCGCGATTCGCTGATGGAGCCGCTGGCCCGCGCGCTTTCCGAAACCGCGCGCACGGTTCACGCCTGCAGCATCTGCGGCAATCTCGATACGGCCGATCCCTGTACGATCTGCACCGACCCGAAGCGGGACACGGGACTGATCTGTGTCGTCGAGGAGGTCGCCGATCTCTGGGCGCTCGAGCGTACGGGCGCGTTTTCCGGCCGTTATCACGTGCTCGGCGGAACCCTGTCGGCGCTCGACGGCGTGGGCCCCGAGGATCTCAATATCCCGAAGCTGATCGAGCGGGCGCGGAGCGGCTCCGTGAGCGAGATCGTGCTCGCGAACAATGCCACCGTCGAAGGCCAGACCACGGCCCATTACATCATGGACCATCTGGCGTCTGACACGGTGAAGGTCTCCGGCATCGCGCACGGCGTGCCGGTCGGCGGCGAACTGGATTATCTGGACGACGGCACCATCGCCGCCGCGCTCAAGGCCCGGCGGCCGATCTAGACCGGTATCGACAAAACCGGATCAGGCGGCTTTTTCGGAGGTGCGCAGCGACGTAACGACGGCGTTCACCGCCGCGTCGAGCTCGTCGGACACGCGCGCGAGTTCGTCGCAGGACATCCGGACCTTGGTGGACATCTCGCTCATGCCCTTGGTCTGTTTCGCGACCGAGCTGATATCGTCGCGCACGCCGCGCACGCGCTCGGCGGTCTGCAGGATATTGCTGCTGATTTCCGTGGTCGCCTGAGCCTGTTGCTCGACCGCCTCGCTCGCGGCCGTGGAGTTCTTCTCGGTTTCCTTGATCACCACGCCGATCATCTCGATCGACTTCGCGGCCTCTTCGATGGCGCTCGTGATCTTGCCGATCTGGGAGCCGATGGTCTTGGTTGCGCTCGATGTCTGATTGGCGAGCGCCTTGACCTCGGAGGCGACGACCGCGAAGCCCTTGCCGAACTCGCCGGCACGCGCCGCTTCGATGGTCGCGTTGAGCGCGAGAAGATTGGTCTGGGCCGCGATGTCGGAGATCGTCTTCACGATCGCATCGACCTCGCCGGCATATTTCGACAGACCCTGAATGACGGTGTTGGATCGTTCTGCGGCGGACACGGCGTCCTGCGCGATCTTCGAGGACGCCTCGGCGCGGCGGCCGATTTCGTTGACGGAAGCGCTCATCTCCTCGACGGCGGCCGAGACGGCCTCGACATTGTGGGTCGCCTGATCGGACGCGTTGACCACCGAGCTCGACCGGTCGCCGAGTTCATCGACGGCATTATCGAGCGCATCGACGATACCGCTCATCGCCATGCTCTGCTTGACCACCGCGGCGCTCACCCGGCCGATCTTCTCCTCGAGCTGATCGGCAAGATGACGATGTTCGCTGCGGCGGATGCGTTCGGCCTCATCGAGATAGACGGAGATCGCCACATCCATGTCGAGCAGGGCCGCCTTCATCACGGCGCCCAGCATGTTGGCCGTTTCCTCGTCATGCGCCAGAGCCACCTTCACCATCCGGTCGATGATGTAGGCATAGCCGCCGATATACCAGGTGGGCTCCAGACCGATATGCTGGTGGGCCTGACCGATCCGCTTGGCGCGGTCGTGATAGGTCCGGTCGAAAACGCCGGAAAAAAGCTGCATCCAGTGTTCGGTTTGCGCGGCCTTCAACCTTTCGGCGGGACCGTGGGCCCGGACCTTTTCCGCAAGGGCGGGCTGCGTGCCGACGTGATCGTAGAAACCGTCGAGGATGTCCGGAAGATTGTCCCGGAGATAGGCTCGGAATTTCTCGAGTTGGGGCTTATCGGAAAGACTTAGATTGAAGAAATCCACTCGGGACTTCATCCCGACACTCGAACCACTCATCGCTTATTTTATCCTTGGTGCGGCGCCAAACGGCGATCGGAAACATTCCCTTCCTGTCTAAAGGAAGGGCGTTAAGAAATGGCTAAGGATAAAAGGAAGGACTAGGCGGAATCAGAGGCTTAGCTCACATTCCGTCCGGAATTTTCTAACGATGGCGGATGGCACCCGGCCGGATCAGCCGCATTTCGAATAGCCGCAATTGATGCAGCTGTCGCAGCCTTCCTGCCGCACGAGCGCCGGCGCGTTGCATTTCGGACAGGCGCGCAGCCGGGGATCGCCGACCTCGCGGTCGTCGCCGACGACGATCTTGCGCTTCTCCGGCAGCGGCATGTCGCCGTGCGGATCCGCGATGAAGCCGATCTCGATCAGGTGCTTTTCGATCACGTCGCCGATCGCCGCCAGGATCGAGGGCACGTAATGGCCATCCACCCAGCGTCCGCCCCGCGGATCGAACACCGCCTTCAATTCCTCGACCACGAAGGACACGTCGCCGCCGCGCCGGAACACCGCGCTGATCATGCGGGTGAGCGCGACCGTCCAGGCATAGTGCTCCATATTCTTCGAATTGATGAACACCTCGAAAGGCCGGCGGCGGCCATCCTGAATCACGTCGTTGATGGTGATGTACATCGCGTGATCGGAATCCGGCCAGCGCACCTTATAGGTCTTGCCCGGCAGCACGCCCGGCCGGTCCAGCGGCTGGGTGAGATAGACGACGCCACCCGCTTCATACGGGATCGCGCGGCTTCGCCTTCGGGCTGTCCAGCGGCAATTCGGGCTCGGCATCCGCGCGGGCCGGCTTCACCTCCAGCACCGATCCCGTCACGTCGTTCGGCCGATAGGTCGTGCAGCCCTTGCAGCCTTTCTCATAGGCGAGGAGATAGACATTGCTGAAATCCTCGAAGCTGATGTCCTCGGGGCAGTTGATCGTCTTGGAGATCGAGCTGTCGATATGCTTCTGCACGGCGGCCTGCATCACGCACGTGATCCTCGGGCGCGAGCGTCATGGCCGAGACGAAATAATCCGGCAGCTCGGCATTCTCGCCGTAGGTCTTCTTGTAGAGCCGGTAGGCGTAATCCGAGACCTCCTCCTCGCGGCGGCTGCCATCGGGCATCAGCACCTTGCGGGTATAGGTGAAGCTGAAAACCGGCTCGAGGCCCGACGACACATTGTCGGCAAGGAGCGAGATCGTGCCGGTCGGCGCGATCGAGGTCAGCAGCGAATTGCGGATGCCGTGTTTGGTGATCGCCGCCTTCACATCCTCGTCAAGCTCGGCGACCATCGGCGCGGCCAGATAGGCCTTCGCATCGTATAGCGGGAAGGCGCCCTTCTCGCCCGCGAGCTCGGCGGACGCGAGATAGGCCGCGCGGCGGATCGCCGCCATCCATCGCCCGGTCATCTTCAACGCTCCGGCGCTGCCATAGCGCAGCCGGCACAGAATCAGCGCGTCGGCAAGTCCGGTAACGCCGAGCCCGATGCGGCGCTTGGCCTTCGCCTCGTGATCCTGGGCCTCGAGCGGAAAGCGCGACACGTCGATCACATTGTCCATCATGCGGACCGCGATCTTCACCAGATCGGCGAGCGCCGCCTCGTCGATCGCGGCCTCCTCGGTGAACGGCGCCGTGACCAGCCGCGCCAGATTGATCGAGCCCAGCAGACACGCGCCATAAGGCGGCAGCGGCTGCTCGCCGCACGGATTGGTCGCGCTGATCGTCTCGCAATAGCTGGAGATTGTTCCGCGCGTTGATGCGGTCGATGAAGATCACGCCCGGCTCGGCATAGGCATAGGTCGCGCGCATGATCTGGTCCCACAGCTCGCGCGCCCGCATGGTCTTGAAAACCGTGCCGTTGAATTGAGCTGCCAGGGCTCGTCCGCCTTGACCGCCTCGATGAAGGCATCGCGTCACCAGCACCGAGAGATTGAACATGCGCAGCCGGCCGGGATCCTGCTTGGCCTCGATAAAGGCCTCGATATCGGGATGGTCGCAGCGCATGGTCGCCATCATGGCGCCGCGGCGGTGGCCCGCGCTCATGATGGTGCGGCACATGGCGTCCCAGACATCCATGAAGGACGAGCGGACCGGAGGCATCCGCGCCGACGCCCTTGACCGGCGCGCCCTTGGGCCTCAGCGTCGAGAAGTCGTAGCCGATGCCGCCGCCCTGCTGCATGGTGAGCGCGGCTTCCTTCAGATTGTCGAAGATGCCGCTCATGTCGTCCGGGAATCGTGCCCATGACGAAGCAGTTGAACAGCGTGACCTGACGCCCCGTGCCGGCGCCGGCGAGAATCCGACCCGCCGGCAGGAACCGGAAATCGGCCATCGCGTCGTAGAATTTTTGCTGCCACTCGGCGCGCACGGACTCCGCCTCGGGCGCGGCCAAGGCCGTCGCCACGCGGCGCCAGCTGTCGCTCGATCGTGCCGTCGACCGGGCGTGCCGTCCGCATCCTTGAGACGGTATTTCATGTCCCAGATCTGCTGGGAAATGGTCGTCAGGGTCGACATACGAAAGATTCCCGAGAGTTGGGTTGTTACCCCGCGCGGCCAGCCGGGCGCGATTCCATGCGGGGCTGGGATTTTACCCCTCGCGCGTCCGAGACGCAAAGATTTGTTCTCGTTATGTTTCCATGTCTTATACCCCGATCCTTGTTTCATAGGGGAATGAAAAGAAAGTTCTTTTCAGCTTATCCCCGGAATTCACAGGGTTCAGGGTTGCACTTATCCTCAAGATGGGAGCCCGGGCCGGAATATCCAGCGTCAACCGCCGGCCTTCCGCGCCTCCGCGATCAGGGCGTCGGTCGCGGGCTCGAGTTTCGATTCGAGAGCGGTGATGAATTCGGCGCGTTTGACGCCGGGCGCGAATCGGCGGGAAGGAATTCGAGAATGATCGTGCCGGGCCGGCGGATGAATTTGCGGCGCGGCCAGAACAGCCCCGAATTCAACGCGACCGGAATCACCGGCACGCCGAGTTGCCGTATAAGCCCGCCGATACCGGGCCGATAGGGCGCGCGCTCGCCCGGCGCGACGCGCGTGCCTTCCGGGAAGATCACGATCGGCCGGCCCGCCTTCACGGCCGCCTTGGCGGCGCGCGAACATGCCGCGCACCGCTGCCGGGCCGCCTCGCCGGTCGATCGGGATCATGCGCGACCTTGCTCGCATACCAGCCATAGACCGGGATCCAGGAACAGCTCGCGCTTCATGATCACGGCGGGATCGTCGAGCGCCATGTGATAGACGATGGTGTCCCAGGCCGACTGGTGCTTGGAGGCGATCAGCACCGGCGCCCTTCGGGAAGATTCTTGCGTGCCGCGGATCTCGATCCGGATTCCGGCGAGCACGCGCATCAGCCCCATCACGCCGCGCGCCCAGAGCGTCTGGCCGCGCACCGTCCACGGGCGGGGCCCGAAGAAGCGCCGGCAGCCAGAGGATCGCCATGCCCGCCGTCCAGAGATAGAAGGCGACATTGAAGGCAAGGGATCGGATCAACGAGCATTGCGGCCTCAGGATCCCGAGATCGTCAGGATGGCGCGCATGAGCCCGACCCGCGCCACGCTGGCCAGATATTTCGTGTATTCGAAGGCGAGAAGCCGCGTGGTGCCGGACCAGCGCCACCAGTCGGACAGCTTCACGGTGTCGGTGAACACCGGATACGGAACCAGCATGCAGGCCGGCACGGCGTAGCGCAATTCGACAAGCGCGCGCGGCATGTGATAGCTCGCCGTCACCACGATGACCGAGGCATAGCCATGGCTCACCACCCAGGACGCCGTCTCCTGGGCGTTGCCGATCGTATCCTGCGCTTCCCGGCCGAGATCGACGCAGCAATCGAACAGGCCTCGGCGCGCTCTTGCCCATAAGGTCTTGAACTTGGTCCGCGCCAGTCGCGCGGTTGACGCCGGTGACCAGAAGCCGCTCGCCATAACCCTTGTCCAGCAGGTCCATCGCGGCGTCAGCCGCTGGTCGCCGCCGGTCAGCACTACGATGCCGCCGGTGCGATCCCGGTGATGACCGGCTCGGTCGCGCGGCAGGGACGCGGCGAACCAGACAAAGCCGGCGAGCCAGGCGATCACCAGAGCAGCGACGGCCCAAAGGATGATCCGCCGCTTGCGCCCGCGACTGCCGACCCTTGGACCAGGCCGGCCATGGTCAGACCATCCGGCCCAGCGCCGATTCACGGTCTGACGCGCGGTCACCATGGTCAGCAGGCTCGCGGCACCGGCAGGATCAGCAACGACGCGAAAAGCGTCAACGGACAACGCCATCTTGGGAATGAAGGCGTCCTCCATGCCGAAGGAAAGCCGCGACAGGCCGAGCAGCGAGAGGACGCGCGATGCCCATGCCGATCAGCCCGCCCTTGAGGCCGAGCCAGAAGAAATGGCGCTGGAACTGGGATGCGATGAAACTGTCCTTGGCGCCGATGAGATGCAGGATCTCGATGGTGCTGTGATGGATCGCCATGCCGGCGCGGGTCGCGAAGATGACGATGGCGATCGTCGCGAAGCCGACGAGAGTCACGATACCGGCCGCGATGAGCTGGACATTCTCGGCAAGGCCGATGAAGCGCTGCAGCCAGGTGCCGTGATCATCCAGCACGGCGTCGGGCGCGACCTCGGTGAGACTTTTCCGGAGCGCGTCGAGATCGAGGTCGCCGTCGCGCGCGAGAACTGACATCGACAGTAAGCGGGATCGGCAGATCGTCGGTCACGTTGCCGGCGCCGAGCCAGGGTTCGAGGAGCTGCTTGACCTCCGACTTGCTCATCGGCAGCGCGCTGTCGACGCCGGGCGTCTTCTTGAGCAGCGCCACGACGGCGTCGCGCTCGATCTCCGGCCGCCGCCTCGTCGCCCGTGGTGATCTGCACGGTGACGGTATGGGACAGGGCCGCGCGCCAGTTCGCGACCGACTGGTCGAGAGTCACCACACCGGCGAGGCCGAGCCCCGCGAGATAGGCCATCACGGCGATCACCCAGGGCAGCAGCCGGCCCGAGGGATGGTCCGCGAGATAGACGATGGGCTTGCGAAACAGAAGTCATGGGCGCGGCCTAATCCGAATCGCTCGAATGGCCGGACGACGCCGCATCGCCGCTACTGTCGTCATTGTCGTCATCGATGTCCTCGTCGGGATCGGCGGGCGATGCGCTTTCCGGCGCGCGTCGATTGCGCTCGCCGCGGCCATAGGCGACACGCGCAGCGTCGGCTCAAAGGGCGAGCGGCGGCGGCAAGATCGATTCAAGCCTGCCCTCGTCGATCTGCAGAATCGGCGCATTGACGCGCTCGGCGAGGCCCGAATCGTGAGTCGCGATGACGATCGTGGTGCCGATCTTGTTCAACTCGACGAAGAGATGCAGCAGCCGCTCGCCCATCTTGCGGATCGACGTTGCCGGTCGGTTCGTCGGCGAGAAGAATGCTCGGCCGGGCGATCACGGCGCGGGCGATCGCGACCCGTTGCTGCTCGCCGCCCGAAAGCGTCGGCGGCCGCGCATTGATCCGGTCGGCGAGACCGACCCAGGCCAGAAGCTCGGCGACATGATCGCGGATCTGGTCCTCCCGCGCGCCGGCGATACGCAGCGGCAGCGCGACATTTTCCAGCGCGGTCAGATGCGGCAGCAGGCGGAAATCCTGGAACACCACGCCGATGCGCCGGCGCAGCGGCGGCAGATCCTTGCGCTCGGCCTTGGTGACGTCCTGGCCGAACATCGAGATCAATCCGCGCGACGGCCGGATCGCGAGATACATGAGCTTCAGAAGCGAGGATTTTCCGGCGCCGCTCGGCCCGGTGAGGAATTGAAAGGAACCCTGGTGGAGATCGAAGTTGACATCGCGCAGGACTTCCGGCCCCATGCCATAGCGCACGCCCACATTCTCGAACCGTATCACGGTGCTCTGGCCCTCGCTCGTGCCGGCGGTCTTGCACCCGGCGACGACGCGGCCCGGCCGGTTCCGCTCCCAAGGCCCGGAGAATCGCATAGGCCGCGCCCTCGCGTCTAGCCCAAGTCCCGCCGAAAATCCCATTTCGAGACACCTCCGCAAAGTCGAATAATTCCAGGCATTTGAAAGGCTTGCGTTGGGGTATGTCGCTCTATAGAGTGGCGTTAACTAAGAGCTCTCCGAATGATCATTTCCTGTCCAAATTGTTCGACGCGGTTCACGATTCACCGACGCCGCCATACCGGCGGACGGGCGGACCGTGCGCTGTTCGAAATGCGGAACGAAATGGCATGAGAACAAGCCCGCCGAAGAGGCCGCGACGGAAGACCTCGAGCCCGAGACCGAGGCCGAGCCTGAACCGGCGCCGCCTGCCGCCTCGCTTCGCGACGTAAAAATCGACACGCCGCCCTGGTCTCCTCAGGAGGAGGCCGCCAACGATTCGCCCGCTCCCGATCTCGCCGATATCGATGTCGCCGGGGAAGCGTCGGCCGACGATGAGACCGAGGCAACGGAGAAAGCGGCCGACGACTCCGGAGGTCCGGACCTCACCGCCAAGCGCGACGAGGACGACGAGCTTCCCAAAGTCCTCAGGAAGAAGCCGATCGAGCCGGAGAAGGAACCGCCGTCGTTGATGTTCGGCTGGATCGCGCTCGGCGTGCTTGTGGTTCTCCTGCTCGGCGGCACCTTCGCGTTCAAGGATTCGATCGTGAGAGGCTGGCCGGCGGCTGCGCGGCTATACAACGCTCTCGGCATGTCCGTGGAGACACACGAGGCGGCCGCGCCGGAAGCGCCGAAGCCGGCGGCAGAGCAGGAGAAGCCGCAATTCCAGACGGAATCGGTGACGACGTCCACCGAGACGGTCGACGGCGTCGACTACCGCGTCGTGAACGGCACCGTCGTGAACACCGGCAAGGTGGCCGGGCCGGTGCCCGACATCCGCACCCGGCTCAGCGGCGAGGACCACAAGGTTCTCAGCGAAACGGTGCACAAGCTGCCCGCAAGAACGCTGGCTCCCGGCGAGACCTCAACCTTTACCGTCCGAATCGCCAGCCCGCCCGCGGACGCACGTTATCTCGAAGTCGATACCGTTCCCGTTCAATAAACGTCGAGCAGACGGTTGATGTAGTCGAGCTCCTCGCGGGGCCGCTGCCATTCGCCTGAACGCTTGCGCAGCTCGTCGAGAATCTCGCGCGACCGCTGAACGTCGGCATCGGACGGCAGATCGACATGCTCGCTGCCGAAGCCTCCGGACGAGCCCTGCGCCGAGCCGTCGCCGCTGCCGCCGCCCTGACCCTGACCGGCCATCCGGTTGACGCTGTCGACGAGCTGGCCGATGCCGCTGCGCAGCCCCTGCAGCGCGCGCCCCTGATGACCGAGCGCCGCCCCGGCGTTCGACTCGCCGAGCGCCGACTTCGCGTCGCCCATGGACGACCCGGCATTCGACAGATTTTTCGGGATCGAGACGCCCTTGCCGCCGAGGCCTTGAAGGATCTTGCTCAACTCCTTCTCGAGCCCGCCCTGCTGGCCGGCGAGCCCCTGCATGGACTTGCCGGCGCCATCGTTGCTCTGTTTGCCGCCGGGCGAGCCGCCTTCCGCGCCTCCCTGACGCTGCTCGCCGTTCTGCTGCAGGGTCTGGTCCATCAGGTACTGCTGCTTGCGGGCAAGCGCGTCGAGCTCCGAGATCGCCTGCTGCATGGCCTGCGCGGCCGGGTTTTGCGATGCCCCTGCTTGCGGCGTGCTCAGATTTTCCAGAACCGACTGCAGCTGGGAGAGAAGCTCCGAGGCCGCCTGCTTGGCGCCGGTCTGGCTCATGGAACGCGCCTTGTCCAGCATCTCGGCGGAGCTGATCGGGCGTGACCATCTGGCTATTGGGAGCGCCGGACTGCTGATTCTGGGCCGACTTGCCGCCATTCTGCTTCTGTGCCTGGGCCTGCATCGCCCGAAGATAGTTTTCGAGTGCGGCCTGAAGCTGGTTCATCAGCCGTTCGATCTCTGCCTCGGACGCGCCTTCGGCAAGCGCCTTGCGAAGCTGCTCGGTCAACGCCCTGAGATCGGCGCGCGAGCGGGTGACCTTGTCGTTCTCCAGATGAATGGCGGTCTTCCACAGCGTGTCGCGCACGGCGTCGATCGCCTCGGCGCTCTGATCATATTGAGCCGCCAATAGGCGTCGCCTAGCGCCAGCGCGGTGGTGAGGTCCTTATCGAAGGAGTCCGGATTGTCCATGATCTGGGCGAGTCCCGCCTTCACGCCGGAGCGGTCTTCGGGGTGGTCCTTCAAGTGCTGTGCGCATCGCGATAAGCTTCTTCGCCACCGGATTGGTGAACTCGCGCTCGGGCAGCGTGAACTCGACCGGCTCGCTGACGCCGACCTGATTCAGCGCGTCACGCGCCTCGAGCCGCCCGATGACCTTCTCGCCCGCCCAAGGGTTATCCGTCAGATCCTGATAATGATCGCCGGAAATGCTCTTCTGGCCGCGCGCGGTGGGGAGATCGATCGACAGCACGTCCTTATCGTCGCCCGGCCGGTTCATCTTCAGCGTCACCGACTCGATGCCGTAATCATCCGCCGCGCCGAACTGGACATGAAGCGCATAGCCGACGGTCGCTTCCGGGGCGTGCATGAACGCGACGGCCGGCGGGCTGTCCGGGATGATCTCGACCTTCCATTTGCCGACCACGTCGCCGTCGTGACGGAGCGCCAGCGTCTGCTCCTTTTCGATCGGATAGACGATTTCCTCGGTCTTGCCGTCGACGCCCTGGAAGTTGCGCGCCTTGCCGTCGACGAGGACCTCCGTTCCGCCGTCTCCGCCGCCGCGACGGGCGTGGAACTTGCTGCCCTGCGGCACCCGCAAGACCTTCTCGCCGTCGGTCACCGTGTCGGCCGCCTTCAATTCGCCGGCATGCAGAAAGACCGGCGCGTGGCCGGTATAGGCCGGCGGCGTGATCCAGGCATCGAGCGAGACGGGGGCGGCCGAGGCCAGCCTGAAACTCGGAGAAAAGCCGCTCAGAAGCCGCTTGGGCCAATCCGATCCGGCCGCCGCAAAACCAACCGCGAGGAGCACCAGCACCGCGGCCCGAAGCGCCCTCGGATCGCGCCGCGCCAGCTCGGGCGAGGGCCAGCCGACCTTGGGCCGGCCGATCCGCGCGCGGGCCCGGCGGATATGCTCGCGCCACAGGGAACGGCTGATCCCGTCGTCCGACGAATCGCGGCGGGGCGCTCGGCCATCACATCCGCAAGCGCGGCGATCGGGCGATGGGCGAGCCTGTTGCCGCGCTCCAGCCTCTCGATGGCGTCGGCCCGGCGCGGCATGTCGAACCGCATGAGGCCGCGCCACGCAAGATAGAGGAAGCCGGCGAAGGCGACCCAGAACAGGCCGGCATGGATCAGGCCGGGCAGCGACTGCCAGACATCGAGCAGGGAAAGCGCCGCGAGCACGCCGACATAGAGCGCGAGCGGCCAGAAGCAGACGCAAAGCTCTTCCCAGAGTAGCGCGGCACGGGTGACCAGGATCCGCTGTTCGAGATCGGGGGACAACGACGCACCATCGTCATGCGGACGAGGCTCCGCATGCTCCGGCGAGCGCGGCGTGTCCCGAAGGCTCACCCCGCGCGCCTCTTCGGGCCGGGCACGGCGCCCGACTCATCAAGCCAGCCTGGAACGGATTCGAGCTCGATCATTTCCTCGAAACTCTGCCGGCGGCGGACCATGTCGTAGCGATCGCCCTTGACCAGAACCTCCGGCACGAGCGGCCGCGCGTTATAGGTCGAGGACAGCACCGCGCCATAGGCGCCCGCCGAGCGGATGGCGACCAGATCGCCCTCGGCAGCTCCGGCAATTCGCGGTCGCGCGCGAAGGTGTCCGTCGTCTCGCAAATCGGTCCGACAACATCATACTCTCTAAGAGTGACATCGGAGGCCGGCGCAATCAATGGCACGATCTCGGTGAACCGCGTCATAAAGCGCCGGACGGATGAGATCGTTCATCGCGGCGTCGAGGATCGCGAAGCTGCGGTGCTCCGAGTCCTTGAGATAGATCACCCGCGACACCAGAATGCCGGCATTGCCGACGATCAACCGGCCGGGCTCCAGAATGATCTGGCAGCCGACCATGCGATTCGCCATCCGCGCGATCATGCGGGCGTAGTCGGCGGGCGAGGGCGGCATTTCGGCGGAATAGGGAATGCCGAGCCCGCCGCCGAGATCGAGCCGCTCGATGAAATGGCCGTCCTCGCGAAGCTGCTGGACGAGCTCGGTCACCCGCTCGAAGGCCGCCTCGAAGGGCGAGAGCTCGGTGAGCTGCGAGCCGATATGGACGTCGACGCCGACGATGCGGATGCCGGAGAGCGTGGCGGCGCGGCGATAGATCTCGCGCGCCCAGTCCCAGGGAATCCGAACTTGTTTTCCTTGAGCCCGGTGGAGATCTTGGCGTGGGTCTTGGCATCGACATCCGGATTGACCCGAAGCGTGATCGGCGCGGTGGTGCCGCGTGAGCGCGCGACCTCATCGAGCGCCAGAAGCTCGGCCTCGGATTCGACATTGAACTGGTGAATGCCGGCCTCGAGCGCGAGCGCCATTTCCTCGCGGGTCTTGCCGACCCCGGAGAAGACGATGCGCTCCGCCGGAATCCCGGCCAGCATGGCGCGTTTCAGCTCGCCGCCCGAAACCACGTCGGCGCCGGCGCCGAGCCGCGCCAGTGTCGCGACCACGCCGAGATTGCCATTCGCCTTGATCGAATAGCACACCATCGCGTCGACATTGTTTTCGCGGAATGCGCCGGAAAACACCTTGTAATGGCGCTCCAGCGTCGCCGTCGAATAACAATAGAACGGCGTGCCGACCTCCGCGGCGATCCGCTCAAGGGGAATGTCTTCGGCGAACAGGCGGCCGTCGCGATAATCGAAATGATCCATCGATCTCTCTTATATGTTCCGGTCGGACCCTCGACGGCTCACATCTAGAAGCCGGACGAGTTCTTTTCCTTCTTCTGCTGGCCCGGATTGGCGGTCCGGCCATCCGGCAATTCGAGCGGGCCTTTCTTGCCGCAGGCCGCCAGCGTCGAGGCGGCCATGATCGACAAGAGCAGAATGGCGATCAGTCTCTTCACGCGCCCGACTCCAGATCGCGCCGCGCCGCGGCAATGGCTTCCTTCACCCGCGAGGGCGCGGTTCCGCCAAGGCTCGTGCGGCTGTTCACCGAATTCTCGACGCCCAGAACCTCAAAGATATCGGGACGGATCGCCGGCTCGACGCCCTGCATCTCCGAAAGCGTCAGATCCTCGATCCCGACGCCCTTGCCTTCGGCCAGCGCGACGATACGCCCCGTGACGTGATGGGCCTGACGGAACGGCATGCCGAGCGTGCGGACGAGCCAGTCGGCGAGATCCGTCGCGGTGGTGAAACCGGCCCCGGCGGACGTCGCCATCCGTTCCTTGTTGACCTTCAGGTCCCGGATCATGCCGGTCATGGCGGCGACACACAGGGCGATCGAATCCGCCGCGTCGAACACGGGTTCCTTGTCTTCCTGCATGTCCTTCGAATAAGCGAGCGGCAGGCCCTTCATGACGACCAGCAGCCCCTGCAGCGCGCCGAAAATCCGTCCCGCCTTGGCGCGGGTCAGCTCGGCGGCGTCCGGGTTGCGCTTCTGCGGCATGATCGACGAACCGGTCGAGAAGGAATCCGACAATCTCACAAAGGCGAATTGCGCGCTCGACCAAACGACGATCTCCTCGGCGAGCCGCGAGAGGTGCATCGCCGCGATCGAAGCCGCCGACAGAAATTCCAGCGCGAAATCCCGGTCGGACACCGCGTCGATCGAGTTCCGCATCGGCCGGTCGAACCCGAGCGCCTTCGCTGTCCGGTTGCGGTCTATCGGGAAAGACGTCCCGGCGAGCGCGGCGGCGCCGAGCGGGCTTTCGTTCAACCGCGCGCGGCAATCCCGGAACCGGCCCCGGTCGCGCGAGACCATCTCGACATAGGCCATCAGGTGATGACCGAAGGTCACCGGCTGCGCGGCCTGCAAATGGGTGAAGCCTGGCATCACCGTTCCGGCATGGGCCTCGGCTTGATCGATAAGCGCGACGAGCAGGGCCTTGAGCGCCGTATCCAGCGTATCGAGCGTATCCCGCACCCAGATCCGGAAATCGGTCGCCACCTGATCGTTGCGCGAGCGCGCGGTGTGCAGCCGTCCGGCGGAGGCGCCGATCAGTTCGGAAAGCCGCGCCTCGACATGCATGTGAATGTCTTCGAGCGTCGGATCGAGCGCCATCTTGCCGGCATCGATCTCGGCCAGCACCTGCTCCAGCCCGTGCTGGATCGCGGCGCCGTCCTCAGCCGGAATGATGCCCTGATTTGTCAGCATGGCGGCATGAGCCTTCGACGCCGCGATATCCTGCTTGTAGAGCCGGATGTCGAAGCCGATGGAGGCGTTGATTTCCTGCATGATGGCGGCCGGACCGCCGGCAAAGCGCCCGCCCCACATCGAATTGGCGGCATCCGCCGGCGCGGCCTTGGCTTGTGGCGCCGGGGCCGGGGTGGCATTATCCGCCTGAGGGTCGGTCTTGCGTGTCTGTTGCGTCATCACCGGTCCCGGGACATGAGGTCCGAAAATTACATCACGAGGCGGCCTGCATATCCTGGCGATAGAAGGCCGTTAAGAGCATATGGCCGCACGAAATTTCAACTGGGGCACTGCGCTGTTCGGCGTCGTCATCGTCGCTGCGCTCGCCATCTTCGGCTACAGCGCCCTCCATGAGATGGGAGGCAATACGCCATCTGCTGTCCCGTCACAGAGTCACCCGCCGCATCCGCGTCGGATCTTATCGTTTCCGAACCGCCGAAACCAGTGCCGGACACCGTGTTCACGGACGCCGACGGCGGGTCCCACAAGCTGACCGACCTGAAGGGTAGATATGCACTGGTGAACTTCTGGGCAACCTGGTGCGGCCCCTGCAAGCTGGAACTGCCTGCGCTTCAGGCCCTGAAGGCCAATCTCGGCGGAACGCTTCAGGTCGTCACGGTATCGGTCGACAACAGCGCCGCCGTCGCGGCGAAATATCTTGCCGACAACAACCTCACCGGCCTCGACAGCTATACCGACCCCTCGCTCGATCTTTCAATCGCGCTCGGCGCCAACGAATTGCCGACGACGGTACTGATCGACCCCAACGGCAACGTCATCGGCCGCCACACGGGCGGCGCGGAATGGGACAGCCCGGCGGCGATCGCCACGCTTCAGAAGATCATCGGGAAGAGCTGAGCGGATTACCGCGTCGGTGTCGGCGTGTCGGTGGTGTAGTCGTAGAAGCCGCGGCCGACCTTGCGGCCGATCCAGCCGGCTTCGACATATTTCACCAGCAGCGGACAGGGCCGGTATTTGGAATCCGCGAGGCCTTCGTAGAGCACCTGCATGACCGAGAGGCAGGTGTCGAGACCGATGAAATCGGCAAGCTGCAGCGGCCCCATCGGGTGATTGGCGCCGAGCCGCATGGCGGTGTCGATCGCCTCCACCGTGCCGACGCCTTCATACAGCGTATAGATCGCCTCGTTGATCATCGGCAGCAGGATGCGGTTGACGATGAAGGCCGGGAAATCTTCGGCGTTGGCCGGCGTCTTGCCGATCTTCTGCACAACCTCGCGGATCACCTTGAAGGTGTCCTCGCCGGTCGCGATGCCGCGGATCAGCTCGACGAGCTGCATCAGGGGCACCGGGTTCATGAAATGCATGCCGATGAATTTTTCGGGACGGTCGGTCGACGAGGCGAGGCGGGTGATGGAGATCGACGAGGTGTTGGACGCGATGATCGCGGACGGCTTCAGATTCGGACAAAGCTCCTTGAAGATCCGGCGCTTCACTTCCTCGTTCTCGACAGCGGCCTCGATGACGAGATCACTGTCCTTGAAGTCCGCCATGCTGCCGGCGCGCTTGATCAGGCTCATCGCCTTCTTGTGATCGGCGTCCTTGATCATCCCGCGGGAGACCTGACGCTCCATATTGTGGTCGATCTTCTTGATAGCGATGTCCACGGCATCGGGCGCGACGTCGTAGATGAGAACGTCGAAGCCCGAAAGGGAACAGACATGGGCGATACCGTTCCCCATCTGTCCGGCCCCGATGATTCCGATCTTCTTGATCATGACCTTCGTTCCGTCTTTGCTCTCGCCCCGCTCCAGCGTCATCTGATCAACCATTATAGTGCATCCGCCAGTTCGGGTAGAGCCTTGAAGAGATCCGCCACCAGACCGTAATCGGCGACCTGGAAAATCGGCGCTTCTTCGTCCTTGTTGATTGCGACGATGACCTTGCTGTCCTTCATGCCGGCGAGATGCTGGATCGCACCGGAAATGCCGACGGCGATATAGAGTTCCGGCGCGACGATCTTGCCGGTCTGGCCGACCTGATAGTCGTTCGGCACGAAGCCGGCATCCACGGCAGCACGGCTGGCGCCGATGGCGGCGTTGAGCTTGTCCGCGACCTTCTCCAGCAGCACGAAATTCTCCCCGCTGCCCATGCCCCGGCCGCCGGAGATGATGATCCGCGCCGAGGTGAGCTCCGGCCGCTCGGATTTCGACAGTTCCTGACCGACGAAGCTCGAAAGTCCCGGATTGCCCGCGCCTGAGACCGACTCGACGGCGGCGGAGCCGCCCTCGGCAGCCGCCTTCTCGAACCCGGTGGCGCGCACCGTGATGATCTTTTTCGCGTCAGCGGACTTTACCGTCGCGATCGCGTTGCCGGCATAAATGGGCCGCTTGAAGGTATCGCCAGAAATGACCTCGATGATATCGGAGATCTGGGAGACATCGAGCAACGCGGCGACCCGCGGCATGATGTTCTTGCCCGTCGTCGTCGCCGGGGCGAGCACCGCGTCGTAACCGGCGGCAAGCGTCACGATGAGCGGCGCGACGGCTTCGGCGAGCGGATGCTCATAGTCCGGCGCGTCGGCGACGAGCACCTTCGATACGCCCGCGACCTTCGCCGCAGCTTCGGCGGCGGGGCCACAATTCGAGCCCGCGACCAGAACATGCACATCCGAGCCAAGCTTGCCGGCGGCAGTCACCGTATTGAGCGTCGCGTCCTTCAGCGAGGCGTTGTCATGCTCCGCGACAACCAGACTTGCCATCAGATAACTCCCGCCTCGTTCTTGAGCTTGTCCACGAGTTCGGCCACCGAGGCCACCTTGACGCCGGCCTTGCGGCCCGCGGGCGCCTCAACCTTGAGGGTCTGGAGACGCGGCGCGATATCGACGCCGTAATCCTCGGGCGTCTTCTCCTCGATCGGCTTCTTCTTCGCCTTCATGATATTGGGGAGCGATGCGTAACGCGGCTCATTGAGGCGGAGATCGGTGGTGATGATCGCCGGCAGCTTGAGGGAGACGGTTTCCAGACCGCCATCGACTTCGCGCATGACCTCGACCTTGTCGGATTCCACGGTCACCTTCGACGCGAAAGTGCCCTGGGCCCAGCCGAGCAGCGCGCCGAGCATCTGTCCGGTCTGGTTGCAGTCATCGTCGATCGCCTGCTTGCCGAGAAGCACGATCTGAGGCTGTTCCGCCTCGACGATGGCCTTGAGGATCTTCGCGACGCCAAGCGGCTCGACCACGGCGTCGGTCTTTACGAGAATGCCCCGGTCGGCGCCCATCGCGAGCGCCGTTCTGATCGTCTCCTGGCATTGCGGGACGCCGATCGACACGGCGATGACTTCCTGCGCCTTGCCGGCTTCCTTGATGCGGAGCGCTTCCTCGACGGCAATTTCGTCGAAGGGATTCATCGACATCTTCACATTAGCGAGGTCGACGCCGGTATTGTCTTGCTTGACGCGGATCTTGACGTTGTAGTCGACCACGCGTTTCACAGGCACAAGAATCTTCATCGCGCGCCCATTTCC
Organism: uncultured Alphaproteobacteria bacterium; assembly: GCA_963822835.1. Taxonomy (GTDB): domain Bacteria; phylum Pseudomonadota; class Alphaproteobacteria; order CAVTAV01; family CAVTAV01; genus CAVTAV01. The sequence continues at coordinate 272,570 of CAWGIZ010000011.1, forward strand.
AGTGTCTCCTCCCCGAGTCTCCGAGGCTGACCGGTATCCCTAACCCTCGCGCCTGCGGAAAGCGTCTTTTCAGCCGATTTCCGCGTTATGGGATGGTCACCCGCCACAGCTTTATCGCATTGCACAATTACCGCATGCTTAAACGATGGTCATAAAGCTGTCAACGAAGCTGACCGCTTGAAGCAAAACGGCTTTTCGTCAATACGCCGAGTTTTCAACGATTTGCGCCGGGCACCCAGAGGACGTCCTTCGCGCCGTCCCCGTTGCAATGACGCGCCAGCACGAAAAGCAGGTCCGACAGCCGGTTGACATATTTGATCGCCTCGGGATTGACCGGCTCGCCCGCGGCCAGCGCCGTCATGCGGCGTTCGGCCCGGCGGACGACGGTCCGTGCCAGATGAAGCTGGGCCGCAAGCCTCGTCCCGCCCGGCAGGATGAACGAGGTGAGCGGAGCTAGATGCTGGTTGACGTCGTCTATCTCCCGTTCCAGCCGCTCGACCTGGGCCGCCATGATTCTCAAGGCGCCGTCGCCGGGCTGCCCGGGTGTCGCGAGGTCAGCGCCGAGATCGAATAGATCATTCTGAATGCGCGCCAGCGCGGCGTCGATGACGGAATCGGCCTCAAGACGGGCCATGCCGAGCACGGCATTCGCCTCATCGACCGCGCCGTAGGCCTCGACCCTGAGATCGTGCTTGGCGCGGCGCGGGCCGGACACGAGCCCCGTGTCTCCGGCATCGCCGGTGCGGGTATAGATCTTGTTGAGCTTGACCATGAGCCGCTCCACGCAAGCTGTGACGACCGGGGAAAATCAGTGCCGGAACAGGAAGGCCAGGCCGATGAGCATTACCGCGACAAATTGGATGATCACGCGGAGTTGCATCAACTTGTTGCCGTATTTGGTGTTAAACTCGCCTCCCCGGAACATCGACACGATGCCGGTGATCAGTACGAACAGTAACGCGAGTAGTGCGAGTGAGATGAGTACGGTGAAAAAACTCATGGTGTCACAGGAAACTCCGCCAATCGGACGGCGCGGAAATCAGGGCTTCGGCCCGGCCATTCCGGCCTCCCCGGCACGTTGGCGCGCGCGCCAAACGGCGTGAGAAAGCGGCGCCAATCGCCGCTATTCACTGAATCCTAACTTAATTGAGCCGATTATTGAAATCATAGGATTCATGGGGGTGGTTTGGCCGCCCCCATATTTGATGTCGGCTTTCGGAGTCTACAATGTTGAAGTTCTGGCAGGGTTTTTCGAGCTCGAAGACCATGGATCGTTTCGCAGGCGTAACATATAATCGCACCATCTCGACGATCGGCGCGGTGGCCATCGCGGCACTCGGTATCTTCGTTGCGGCTCCGATTTCCGTGGTCAAGGCGCAAGACCTCAAGGAAACGAATCCGGCGCCTACATTGCCCGAGACCAAGTTCACTCCGCCGGTCTATGACAAGCAAAACGGCAGCTATTACGAAATGGTCGGCTTTCAGGGTGACGGCGAAGGTACCTGGGGCGAAGCTGTCCAGGCTGTCGACGGACGTACCTATAAGGGCCGTAAGGGCCGGATGGCGGTGGTCAAGGACCGCGCCACGAACAATTTCCTGTTGCGCAATTTCGGATACAAGATGGCGAGCGAGGCCTGGTTCGGCTTGGCCTATCATTGCGATTCCCGCCAGTTGATCTGGTCCGACGGCACGATCTTCAAGCCGGGCGATTTCGCGAACTGGAACAACCAGTGGTACCGCAGCTTTGACGAAACCTGCGACTTCGGCTCCATCGAATTCGTCGACCGACGCCTGATGCCGGTTTACTACATGACGACCAATCATGGCTTCACCTGGCAGGCAACCGGCGAGGAAAAGGTGTTCTCGAACATCTTCGTCGAATATCCCGCCCCCGAAGCCGACAAGAAAAAGACGTCGAGCAAGGACTCCAAGGAGACCACCGCTTCGGCGAAATGACCGCCGCTTCCGGCGGACGACGTGAGATCGAAAAGGCCGTGTCCTCGACACGGCCTTTTTCTTTTGAGCGTCAATTCGTCTCCAGCAACCGCCGGGCGATGACCTCCGCCTGAATTTCAGCCGCGCCTTCGAAGATATTGAGAATGCGCGCGTCGCAGAGGACGCGGCTGATCGGATATTCGAGGGCGTAGCCGTTGCCGCCATGGATCTGCAGGGCATTGTCGGCGCAGGACCAGGCGACGCGCGCGCCCAAGAGCTTCGCCATGCCGGCCTCGAGGTCGCAGCGCTGGCCCTCGTCCTTGCGGCGGGCGGCGAAATAGGTGAGCTGGCGGGTGAACATGATCTCGACCACCATCGAGGCGATCTTCCCGAAGACGCGCGGGAAGGAATAGATCGGCTTGCCGAACTGGACGCGGTCCAACGCGTAGGCGAGGCCAAGCTCCAGCGCGCATTGCGCCACGCCCAAGGCCCGGGCGGCCGTCTGGATGCGGGCGGATTCGAAGGTCGCCATCAACTGCTTGAAGCCCTGGCCCTCGACGCCGCCGAGAATGTTCTCGGCCTTGACCTCGAAGCCGTCGAAGCCGAGCTCATATTCCTTCATGCCGCGATAGCCGAGCACCTCGATCTCGCCGCCGGTCATGCCTTCGGCGGGAAACGGATTGCCCTCGATGCCGCGCGGCTTCTCGGCGAGAAACATGGAAAGGCCGCGATAGCCCGTCTCGCTCGGATCGGTACGCGCCAACAGCGTCATCACGTCCGAGCGCGCGGCATGGGTGATCCAGGTCTTGTTCCCCTGAATCTTGTAGACATCCTCGCCGGCGGCGTTCTTCGCCTTGACCGCCCGCGTGCGGAGCGAACCGAGATCGGAGCCCGTATTGGGTTCGGTGAAAACGGCGGTGGGAAGGATCTCGCCCGTCGCGAGCTTCGGAAGCCAGGTCTTCTTCTGCTCCTCGGTGCCGCCGGACATGATCAGCTCCGCCGCGATCTCGGACCGCGTGCCGAGGGAGCCGGTGCCGATATAGCCGCGCGACAGCTCTTCCGAGACGACGCACATGGCGAGCTTGCCGAGCCCGGCGCCGTCATATTCCTCGGGGATCGTGAGGCCGAACACGCCGAGCCCCGCCATCTCCTCGACGATCTCCATCGGGATGAGCTTGTCGTCGTGGTGCCAGTTGGGCGCTTCCGGGATGATCTTCTCGTCGGCGAAACGGCGGAACTGATCGCGGATCATCTCCAGCATCTCGTCGAGGCCCGCGTCGCCGTAATGGCCGCTCGAATTCGTGTGCTCGATCAGCTCGGCGAGTTGCGCCTTGATCTCGGGACGGCAGCCTTCCGCGATCATCGCGGCGACCGCGCCGGTTTCGAATGCCTCGATCACGCTCGGGGACAGCCCGAGGGACTGAGGCCGCACGATCTCGCCCTGGCTCATCGGGATACCGCCCTTGAGCTGCGAGAGGTACTCGCCGAACCCGGCTTCGAGAATCAGCCGTTCGGTGCGGCCGAACTTGCCGTCGCCTTCGAGTCGCTCGGCCCAGGAGATCGCCTGACGCAGCGCCTCGACATAGGTCGCCATCCAGGCATAGCCGTGCACCTCGAACTGGAACTTCTCCATGAGCGCGCGGTCGACCTTGCCGTCCCGCACCACCATTTTCGCGACGCCCGCCTTGGCCGCGCCGAGCAGCTTTTCCGCACTTGCCAGAGCCTCGCTCGCCTGGGCCAGAAGGCCGACCCGTATCCGCACCCTGTCTCGTCTCTGCTGGCATCACGTTCATGGCCCGGGTTCGCTCCTGGCTCGGCGGTTGAGGTTAGTCCTTATTGGCTTCGATCACGTCCTCGACGGTTCTGAGGCCCGGATATCTGGCGGAGACGAGCACGGCCATGTTGCCGGGCTTGTGCTGGTTCTTCCACATCATGGTGTGGGCGCGCGGGATGTCCTCCCAGGAGAACACTTCCGACATACAGGGATCGATCCGCCGCGCGATCACCAGACGGTTGGCCTCGCTCGCCTGTTTGAGATTGGCGAAATGGCTGCCCTGCACCCGCTTCTGGCGCATCCACAGGAACCGCGCGTCGATGGTGAGATTATAGCCCGTGGTGCCGGCGCAGATGACGACCATGCCGCCGCGCTTCACCACGAAGCAGGAGACCGGGAACGTCTGCTCGCCGGGGTGCTCGAAGACGAAATCGACGTCATTGCCCTTGCCGGTGATTTCCCAGATCGCCTTGCCGAATTCGCGGCACTTCTTCATGTATTCGGCATAGCCCGCCACGTCCTTCACCGGCGGCAACTGGCCCCAACAATCGAAATCCTTGCGGTTGATGACGCCCTTGGCGCCGAGGCTCAGAACGTAGTCGCGCTTGCTCTCGTCGGAGATCACGCCGATCGCATGAGCGCCCGCCGTGGCGCAGAGCTGGATCGCCATCGAGCCGAGACCGCCCGAAGCGCCCCAGACCAGCACATGATCGCCCGGCCGCAGGATATGAGGCCGGTGGCCGAACAGCATGCGATAGGCGGTGGCAAGCGTCAGCGTATAGCAGGCGCTCTCTTCCCAGGTGAGATGCTTGGGCCGCGCCATCAATTGCCGCGACTGCACGCGCGCGAACTGGGCGAAGGAGCCGTCCGGCGTCTCGTAACCCCAGATCCGCTGAGACGGCGAATTCATCGGATCGCCGCCATTGCATTCCTCGTCGTCGCCGTCGTCCTGATTGCAGTGAACCACGACCTCGTCGCCGACCTTCCAGCGCTTCACGCGCCGCCCGACCGCCCAGACGATGCCGGAGGCGTCGGAGCCCGCGATGTGGAAGGGGGCCTTGTGAACGTCGAAAGGAGAGATGGGAATGCCGAGGCCGGCCCATACGCCGTTGTAATTCACGCCGGCGGCCATCACGAGGACGAGAACCTCATCGGAGTCGATCGTGGGGGTGGGGACGACTTCGAGCTGCATCGCCTCTTCGGGCGGGCCATGGCGCTCGCGCCGAATCACCCAGGCATGCATGTTTTTCGGGACATAACCGAGCGGCGGAATTTCGCCGAGCTCGTAAAGATCCTTCGGCTCGGCCTCTGGCTCCGCCTTGTCCGTTTCGCGCTTAGCGTCCGCCGATTTCACCATGTCGTTACCCCTATTCCTCCATGCTGCCCGGATCCGCCGGAGGTGCAGTCTGGTAGGAGCCCGTCGGGCTGCGGTGGAACCCGTTCCACCGACGAATAATCGGGGGCAAGCGCCCCGGCCTATCGCTGACGACCCAAACCAACGCAGAATTTTTTGCGCTGCACCATTTCATATGATATTTCGGTTACAGGGTCCAGAGTCAATTCCGTAACCGAAATTACTTAAATATTGTTTGGCCTTTCGGGCGACTCGATTAAGCTGAGATGAAACCGGCGGCGCCGATTTTGTGCGGCGCACCGTAAACGGAGCGGTTGGGTATTACGCAGGTGCGAAACAACAACGATCCGGAGATGCCCCCTCGATCGCGCGAGCGGGACAGGCCTTGGCTGATCCGCACCTATTCGGGTCACAGTTCCGCCGCCGCCTCCAACGCGCTCTACCGGATGAATCTGGAGAAGGGCCAAACCGGCCTTTCGGTCGCCTTCGATCTGCCGACCCAGACCGGTTACGACAGCGACCACGAACTTGCCAAAGGCGAGGTCGGCAAGGTCGGCGTGCCGATCGGGCACCTCGGCGACATGCGGGCGCTGTTCGACAAGATCCCGCTGGATCGCATGAACACCTCGATGACGATCAACGCCACCGCCGCGTGGCTGCTGTCACTCTATGTCGCGCTCGCCAAGGAACAGGGCGTCTCGCCCTCCGCCCTTTCGGGCACGGTGCAGAACGACATCATGAAGGAGTATCTGAGCCGGGGGACCTATATCTTCCCGCCGGGCCCGAGCCTTCGCCTCATCACCGACATCGCGTCCTACACCTACAAAGAGATTCCGAAATGGAATCCGATGAATGTGTGCTCGTATCACCTGCAGGAGGCGGGCGCGACGCCGGTGCAGGAGCTTGCCTTCTCGCTCGCCACCGCGATGGCCGTGCTGGATGCGGTCCGCGACTCGGGTCAGGTGAGCCCGGCCGACTTCCCGAAGGTCGTCGGGCGCATCAGCTTCTTCGTCAATGCGGGGCTCAAATTCATCACCGAGATGTGCAAGATGCGCGCCTTCGTGACGCTCTGGGACGAGCTGACGCGAGAGCGCTACGGCATCGAGGATGAGAAATACCGCCGCTTCCGTTACGGCGTGCAGGTGAACAGCCTCGGCCTCACCGAGCAACAGCCCGAAAACAACGTCTATCGGATCCTGCTCGAGATGCTGGCGGTCGTGCTCTCCAAGGATGCCCGCGCCCGCTCCGTTCAGCTCCCCGCCTGGAACGAGGCGCTCGGCCTGCCGCGCCCCTGGGATCAGCAATGGAGCTTGCGGCTCCAGCAGATCGTCGCCCACGAGACCGATCTCCTCGATTACGACGACATCTTCTATGGCTCGCCGGTGATCGAGGAGAAGGTCGAGCAGCTCATGGCGGAGACGAAGGAAGAGCTCGCCCGCATCGAGGCCATGGGCGGCGCGGTGGCGGCCGTCGAATCGAGTTACATGAAGGAGCAGTTGGTCGCCTCCAACGCCGCGCGCCTCGCTGGCATCGAGTCCGGCGAGCAGATCGTCGTCGGCGTCAACGCGTTCACGGAAACCGCGCCCTCGCCGCTCACAACCGGCATCAACGAACAGATCCTGACGGTCGACGAGAATGCGGAGATCGAACAGATCGAAAAGCTGAAGGCCTGGCGCGACAAGCGCGACAAGAAGGCGGTCGAAAAGGCGATCGCCGAATTGCGCTCCGCCGCCTCGGAAGGCCGCAACATCATGTTGCCGTCGATCGCCGCCGCCGAGGCCGGCGTGACGACGGGCGAATGGTCGGGCGTGCTACGCGAGGTCTTCGGGGAATATCGCGCGCCAACCGGCATCGGCGGCGCTCAGGGAGCGGCCGGAGCGGCGGGCGTGAAGGATATCGCGACGCTCCGGAAACGGGTCGAGACCGTCTCGGACAAGCTCGGCCGCCGCCTCAAGATCCTGATCGGCAAGCCCGGCCTCGACGGCCACTCCAACGGCGCCGAGCAGATCGCGGTGCGGGCGCGGGATTGCGGCATGGAGGTCGTCTACGAAGGCATCCGCCTGACCCCCGCCCAGATCGTCAACGCCGCCATGGAGGAAGGCGTCCACGTGGTCGGGCTGTCGATCCTCTCGGGCAGTCACGTGAGCCTGATCGGCGACGTGATGGCCCGCATGCACAAGGCCGGATTGGACGACGTGCCGGTGGTCGCCGGCGGCATCATCCCCATCGAGGACGAAGCCAAGCTCAAGTCCCTCGGCGTCGCCGGCGTCTACACGCCGAAGGACTACCAGCTCGACGAAATCATGGGCGACATCATCACGCTGGTGGAAACCCACGCGGCGTGATTTGCCCTGTCATGCTGACGAGACGACTGTCGCAAATCGGCCCGCCCGCAACTCCGCCTTGAGCGCCTCTGGCGTCACACCTTGCTCGCGAAGTGCACGGAGCGAAACAGCCTTGTTGCGCTTGGCGAAGCGTTTGCCTTCCGCGTCGAGCAGCAACGGGTGATGGGCATAATCGGGCGTCTGGTAATCGAGCAATTCCTGCAACAGGCGATGGAGGTGCGTCGCCGCGAACAAGATCCTCACCGCGCACCACGAGCGTCACACCCTGGAGATGATCGTCGACCGTGACGGCGAGGTGATAGCTCGTCGGCACATCCTTCCGCGCGAGGACCACGTCGCCGAGGCTTTCGGGCTGGGCGATCACCTTTCCGGCATGGCGGTCATGCCAGTTGAGCGCGCTTCCGACACGCGCCACCGCCGCCGCCACATCAAGCCGCAAAGCATAGGGCTCTCCCGCCGCGATCCGGCGCGCGCGTTCTGCGGCATCGAGCGTTCGGCAGGTGCCGGGATAGAGCGGCCCCTCGGGCCCGTGCGGCGCGGATGGGCTGCGGGCGATCTCGGCGGCGATCTCCGCGCGGGTGCAGAAACAGGGATAGATCACCCCCATCTCGTCGAGCTGCGCGAGCGCCGCGCGGTAGTCGTCGAAATGCTCCGACTGTCGGCGTACCGGCGTTTCCCAGCGAATGCCGAGCCAGGCGAGATCCCGGAAGATCGCCTCCTCGTATTCCGGGCGGCAGCGCGTGATATCGATGTTCTCGATACGCAGGAGAAACCGCCCGCCCGCTTCGATGGCCGCCTCATGGGCCATGAGCGCCGAATAGGCATGCCCGACGTGAAGCTCGCCGGTCGGGCTTGGGGCGAATCGGGTGACGATCGGATCGGAGTCAGTCATGGGCGGTCGAGGGAATCATCGCGGGCCATAGTGCCGCCACGCGCGCATTTTGCATAGGTCGCGGCCGGAACCTCGGCTAATCTTTCAGGCGACGCCGCGCAAGCGGCCCCTTGTCCTTCCTTTTCGATCCGACGGCCCATGACCAGCCCCGCTACAGAAAAACCCGGTTCGATCTTCCTAGGCTCCGCGCTCAATGGCTCCGCGCTCAATCCGGCGGGCATCGAGCCGCAATATCTGGTGCTGAAGCGCGCCAACCGGCATGGCCTCGTCGCGGGCGCGACCGGCACCGGCAAGACGGTCTCGCTGCAGATCATGGCGGAGGGATTTTCGGCGGCGGGCGTGCCGGTCTTCATGGCTGACGTGAAGGGCGATCTGTCCGGCATCAGCCAGGCCGGCATCTCGAAGGACTTTCTCACCAAGCGCGCCGACAGCATCGGGCTGACCGACTACGCCTTCCGCCCCTTCCCGACCGTGTTCTGGGACGTGTTCGGCGAGCAGGGCCATCCCGTGCGCGCGACGATTTCCGAAATGGGGCCGATCCTGCTCTCGCGCCTGCTCGAACTGAACGATACCCAGGAGGGCGTGCTCAACATCGCCTTCCGGCTGGCGGACGAGCAGGGCCTGCTGCTCCTCGACCTCAAGGATCTGCAGGCGATGCTGACCCATGTCGCCGAGAGCGCCGACGAGCTGACGGTCCGCTACGGCAATGTCTCCAAGGCCACGGTCGGCACGATCCAGCGCTCCCTGCTCCGGCTCGAGAACCAGGGCGCCGAAAAATTCTTCGGCGAACCGGCGCTGGAGCTTTCCGCCTTCCGCCGCACCGATCCGCACGGCTACGGCATGATCAACGTGCTCGCCGCCGACAAACTGATCCAGTCGCCCCAGCTCTACGCGACCTTCCTGCTGTGGCTGCTGTCCGAGCTGTTCGAGGAGCTGCCGGAAATCGGCGATCCGGAAAAGCCGGTGCTCGTCTTCTTCTTCGACGAGGCGCATCTGTTGTTCAAGGATGCGCCCAAGGCGCTTCTCGACCGGGTCGCCAATCTCGTCCGGCTGATCCGGTCCAAGGGGGTCGGCGTCTATTTCATCACCCAGAATCCGCAGGACGTGCCGGACGAGGTGTTGGGCCAGCTCGGCAACCGGGTGCAGCACGCGCTCCGCGCCTATACGCCGCGCGACGCCAAGGCGGTCAAGACCGCCGCCGAGACCTTCCGGCCGAACCCGGCGCTGGACACCGAGCGCGTCATCACCGAGCTCGGCGTCGGCGAGGCGCTGGTCTCGACGCTCGACGACAAGGGCGTGCCCTCGATCGTGGAACGCACGCTTATCCGGCCACCTTCTTCCCGGCTCGGCCCCGTGACGCCGGAAGAACGCCGGATGACCATCGCCACGAGCCCGATCGGCACCGTCTACGACAAGGCCGTAGACCGCGAATCCGCCTATGAGCGTCTCGCCGCCAAACCGGCCGAGAAAGCGCCGCCCCCGGTTCAGACAGCGGCATACCGGAATCGCCTTGGGGCAGCCGGCCCGAGAGACCGTCGCCCGAACCCGCGCCGAGCCGCCGCCAGACCACGAGAAGCGCGCCGGCGCCACGCCGATCGAACCGCCAAAGCGTCGGCGAGGCGTTTGCCAAATCGGTCGCGCGCTCGGTCGGGAGCGCGGTCGGCGGGCGGGTCGGACGCCAATTGATCCGGGGTATCCTCGGCTCGCTTCTCAAGGGCTGACGCGCACCGGCCGGTTTGTACGGGTCCCGGTTGGCTTGGGCGCCGGTTGGCATGGGCGCCGGTTTGCATGGGCGAGTGCACCCGGAATCGAGATATAGCTTCTCCGCTTGGAACCGTCACAATTTATGCTGTAAAGTTCGCTGCCAGAAGGGCAGTGCGGCGTAACTAGGTGATGGGAATCGCTCCATGATCGGTACGCGACCGGCGTTAGAGACCTGTCCGGCATTGGTGTTGAATGCCGATTACAGGCCGCTGAGTTATTTTCCCTTATCGCTCCTCAGTTGGCAGGACGCGATCAAGGCGGTCTTTCTCGACCGCGTCAATATCGTCTCCGAATACGACCGCGCGGTGCACAGCCCCACGCGGGAAATCCGGCTGCCGAGCGTGGTGTCGCTGAAGCGCTATGTCCAGCCCGCGCGCTATCCGGCCTTTACGCGGTTCAACGTGTTCCTGCGCGACAAGTTCCACTGCCAATATTGCGGCGAGCACATGGACCTGACCTTCGATCACGTCATCCCCCGCGCGCTCGGCGGGCGCACCACCTGGGAGAACGTCACGACGGCCTGCGCCCCCTGCAATCTGCGAAAGGGCGGCCGGACGATGCGCGAGGCGCAGATGTTTCCGCAGATCATGCCCTACCAGCCGACCGTGCAGCAGCTGCAGAACTGCGGCCGCTCCTTCCCGCCCAACTATCTCCACGAAAGCTGGGCCGACTATCTCTATTGGGATAGCGAGCTGGAGCCCTGCCTAAATCCGCTCGGAAAGCCAGATCGCCAGACGCGAGCCGGCCTTCACGGCCTCGGACAGCACCCGGTAGCCGGGCGCCTGTTCGGCGCCTTGGGCGAGAGCCTCGTCGCGGTGGCCGATTTCGTCGGCGCGGAACTTCTCGATCGTATCGCGGAGCTCGGCTTCGTCGTCGCCCAGCGTCTCCGCCTGACCGGCATAATGCTCGTCGATGACTTCCTCGACCGCGACCGTGCAGGCCATCGCAGCCTTCTCGCCGAGCAGCGCGGAGGCGGCTCCCAGTGCGAAACCGGCGGCGTGCCAGAGCGGGCCCAGCGCGGTAGGGCGCACCTTGCGGTCCACCACGAGCTTGTCGAAGGCAGCGAGATGCTCGTCCTCCTGGCGGGCCATATGGGCGATGACTTTTTCGGACTTCGTGCCCTTGAGAACCGCCAGCTGGCCCGCATAGATCCGCACCGCGCCATATTCGCCCGCATGATCCACCCGGATCATCCGTTCGATAAGCGCGTCGCGCGACAGACCGCCCGGTCCGTCTCCGCCGCCGGGTGTCGTCTTGCGCCTGTTGTTTTGGCATCGGTGGTCATTGCTTGCGGGCCTTCAGGCTGAGGGCACAGATCCCCGTCAACATGACGGACAGGATGAAATTATAGCCCGCCATGGAGATGCCGAACATCGACCAGGCGATCTCATCGCAGCGCACGACCGGCGCGTTCTGGATGCGCTTCAGCAGATCGTCGAGTCCGCCGTTGAAATTGCTGAGGCTCGTGCAGGTCGTCGGTCCCTGCCACCATTTCTGCTCTACGCCTACGTGATAGGCCGCGATCCCGGCGCCGATGAGGAAGATCACGCCGCATAGCGCGATCACGGCGCGCGCCGCGCCGGTCTGGTTCGATCCCGCGGCCAGAAAGCCCGCGAGCCCCAGAACGATGGTGGCGACATACGGCCAGCGCTGCAGGATGCACAGCTCGCAGGGGGCAAGCCCGCCGATATATTGGAAGGCGAGCGCACCGCCGAGAATGGCCATGCTCGCCACGACGACGAACAGCGCCGTGCGTTGAAGAAAGGAACTCATAGGGCGTCTTTAGGTCTCAGATGTATTTGAGAACGAGAAAGCCGCCGAATAATAGCATAAAGAAGGCGGCTGCGAGCCAGCCCAGATATTTTTCGATGAAGGTTTTTATCGGCGGGCCGAAGCGCCACAGGAGCGCCGCCTCGATATAGAATCCGAGGCCCCGCGACAACACGCTCGCCACCATGAAGACCACCACGTCGAGCTGGGTGACGCCGCTCGCGATGGTAATGACCTTGTAGGGGAATGGCGTCAGCCCGAAAAACGCGACGATCCACGCGCCCCAGTCGTTATAGAGGGTCTGGAATCGCGCGAACTGCTCGGTATAGCCGTAGAAATCCAGAAGGGGGCGGCCGAAGGCATCGAACAGGAAATAGCCGATCCCATAGCCGGCGAGCCCGCCGAGAACGGACGCAACGGTCGCCACGGTCGCGATTCGGAACCAGCGCTCCCGCTTGGCCAGCACCATGGGCAGGATCAGGAGATCCGGCGGCAACGGGAACACCGAGCTCTCGACAAAGGCCACGAAAGCCAGCGCCGGCATGGCGTGGCGGCGGCCCGCGAGGCTCAGGGTCCAGTCATAAAGACGTCGAAGCATGGCGCGATATTATCCGAAGAACGGCCTGTGAACAGCGGCCGCCACTTTCGTGCATGTTGATGAAGGATCTATTGACCGGACGGAACCCGCCGCTATCATGCCCGCCGCCAGTCATCACGGGCCCTCGTGGCGGAATTGGTAGACGCGCCAGACTCAAAATCTGGTTCTCGCAAGGGAGTGTCCGTTCGATTCGGACCGGGGGCACCACTGGATTTTCAAGACATTAGGTGGATTTGAGGGGAACGGATCGTTCGTTCCTAATGGCATTTGACAGCCAAATTGACAGCCTGGGGTTAATACAAAGTTCTGCATCCGTAGCGCCGTAGGCTACCCGGTATAGTCGATTTGAGGTGTCCTTTGGCTGACCCGGATAATGCCTCTTTTGGCGAGGACGCTTTGAAGAACTCGCGTTTCTTCAAGTAGAGATCAACTCTCGATCGGCTCTGAAAGGACCCGGAATCGACATCATCCTTTTGGATAGACGCGTTCCAATCAATCGATTTCACAAAAGGACCAAGAGGACATAAGAACTTCTATCGCGGTTTCCATTCGAACGCCTGCTGGCGAGCCACGTGAATGAAATGAGATGGTCTCAGGAGGCGTTGGAGAGACGTTTGACTTCCCAAGCGACCAACGAGGAACGCGAAGATGAAGCTCAAGCTCTATTTTGCCCCGGGTGCATGCTCGCGCGTGCCACTGATCACGCTTGAAGAGATCGGGATTTTATTCGACACGCAACTCGTCACTTTCATGAAAGGCGAGCATCGGTCGCCCGACTATCTCGCGCTCAACCCGGCAGGCAAGGTCCCGACCCTCGTGGTGGACGGCCAGCCGCTGACCCAGAACGTCGCTATCTTGAGTTTTCTTGCGAGATCATTTCCTGGCGCCCGCCTGCTGCCGTTCACGGGCGATGCTCTCGATGACGCGCGGCTGGTAAGCCAGCTCTCCTTCTTCTCGGCCGACCTGCATCCGATCGTGACCCGTATTCGGATACCTCAGTTCTTCTGCGATGTCGCCGGAGGGCCGGAGCGGGTGCGCGCGATGGCGGACGCGACCATGAGCCTCCAACTCGGGCCGCTCGATTTACGTCTCGCGAGCCAGCCCTGGCTGCTCGGTGACGCGTGGTCAATTCTGGATGCCTATCTTTATTGGGTATGGTTTCGAATCACGGGGGCGGGCTTTCCGGGAGAGAAGTTCCCGAGCATCGCGGAACATGCGATGCGGATGGAAGAACGCCCGGCTGTCAAACGCGCGCTGGCGCGCGAGGCGCAGGCCGAAGCGGATCTCGAGGCGAAAGGACTGGCGGTGAAATTCGAGGCGATGGCCGGCGCGCCGGATGCGCGCCAATGAGTTCCCAAGAGGCAAACAAGAGCCGGAAAAGCGCTGATCGTCGGCGGCGGTATCGGCGGCATGGCCTGCGCGATCACGCTTAGAAAGCTGGCGTGTCGGTCGATCTCATCGATATCGATCCCGACTGGAAGGTCTACGGCACCGGCCTGACGATCACGGGACCGACACTCAGGGCATTTCGCGATCTCGGCCTGCTCGATGCGATCGGCAAGGCGGGATATTTGAGCCGGGGCGGGCGGATGTTCCTGTTCAACGGAACATTCCTGGCCGAAAACATCGAGCGGCCCGTCGAGACGGGCCTGCCGTCGGCCGGCGGCATCATGCGCCCGAAACTGCATCAGATCATGTCGGAGGAAGTGCGGCGATCGGGCGCCAATGTGCGGCTCGGGCTCACCGTCGATCTTATCGACAACCGGGAGGACGGCGTGTCGGTGACGTTCAGCGACGGATCGGCCGGCGACTATGCCTTCGTCATTGGCGCCGACGGCATCTATTCCAGGGTCCGGTCGATGATCAGCCCGAAAGCCGTGACGCCGTCCTATACCGGGCAGATCTGCTGGCGCGTGGTGGCTCCCCGGCCGCCCGAAATGGACTTCAGCGAGTTCTATTTCGGTCACGCGGTTACGGCGGGAATCGTGCCCTGTTCCGCGACCGAGATGTATTCCTTCATTCTCGAGCCCAAGCCGAATCCGACACGCGTTCCGGACGACGAGCAGCCAGCCTATGTACGCGGACTCCTCGCCGATTTCGGCGGACGAATGGCGGTTTTGCGCGATGGCATTACCGCCAAGTCCTCGATCGTGCCGCGGCCTTTCGAAGCCGCGATCCAGCCCGAGCCCTGGAATGTCGGCCGGGTGGTTCTGATCGGCGACGCCGCGCATGCCACCACGCCGCATCTTGCAAGCGGCGCCGGCATGGCGGTCGAAGATGCGATCGTGCTGGCGGACGAGATAAGCAAACATGCGAGCGATATTCCGGCCGCCCTCGCCGCCTTCACGAAGCGCCGCTTCGAACGCTGTCGCTTTATCGTCGAAAGCAGTGTCAGGATCGGCGAGCGGCAATTGGCGCATGCGCCGGCAGACGAGATCGGCATGCTGATGGGCAAGGCCGCGCACGCTCTTGCCCAACCGATCTGACTCGAAGAGGGGGACGCCGAGTGAATGATACGATCTCGACCTGTGGGCATGCGAGAAAGCCTATCCCGGTCTCGCAACGCGGCCGGCATCTTGTCGTCGATATCCATTGTCATCTGAGCATCGGCGCGGCGGACAAATCATCCGCGCGGCCATGCCGGAACCGCCCGACGCCTTTCAGTTTTCCTCGCCCGCGTCGAACGCGGTCATGGGCAAGCTGTTTGCGAAGATCGGGCCGAAGCTGAACGGTGTCGACGAACGGCTGAAGGACATGGACGCGCTCGGCGTGGACGTGCAGGCGATCAGCCCGTCGCCCGGCCAGTATTACTATTTCGCGCCGCCGGAGGTTGGACGCGACGTCGCGCGGACGATCAATGACGGGATGGCGGCGGCCGTCGCGAAACATCCGGACCGGCTCGTCGGCATGGGCTCGGTGCCCTTGCAGAACACGCAAATGGCGATCCAGGAAATGCGACGGTGCGTGAAGGATCTCGATCTCCGAGGCATCGAGATCAATTCCCATGTCAACGGGCGCGAGCTTGCCGAAGACGAGTTCCGGCCGTTCTTCGCCGCGGCCGAGGAACTGGGCGTTCTGCTTGTTCCTGCATCCGCTCGGTTTCACCCACGGTCACCGGTTGTCGGAGCATTATCTCAACAACATCATCGGCAATCCGATCGAATCCACGATCGCGCTCAGCCACCTGATCTTCGGCGGCGTTCTCGATGCCCATCCCGGGCTCAAGCTCTGCGTGGCTCACGGCGGCGGCTACCTGCCGGCCTATTGGGGACGGATGGACCATGCCTTCCGCGCGCGGGAGGATTGCCGCCAGCACATCGATCGTGAACCCTCGACTTACCTGCGGCAGATCTGGCTCGACACCCTGGTGTTCGACAAGGACGAACTCGATGGTCTCGTTCATACCCACGGGCCCGACAAACTGTGTCTCGGCACGGACTATCCCTTCGATATGGCGGAGCCCGATCCGGTCGGGTTCCACGACCGGCTGGACGAGAGCGTCAAGGCGAAGATCCTCGGACTGAATGCCGCGGCGCTCCTGGGACTCAAGGTGGACAAGCCGGTGTGACCGGATAACCAGTGCGAAATTCTGGATAAAGGATACGACTTCAAAAATGACTGGCCCCTATGCACTCGGGACGTTTTCTGAAGCGGGCGGATCTCGCTGGCCGGGCCTCGTGAAGGACGGCAAGGTCATCCCTCTGGCCGATATTCTTCCGGAAGCGCCGGCCGATCTCGGAACCATCTTCGCGGAATGGCCTGTCTGGGGCGACGAGATCGACAAGGCGGCCTCGAAACTGCCCGCGAAGGGCTGGCGCGCGGAGACCGATCTCGTGGCACACCTGCCCTACAAGCCGGAAAACCTGTTCTGTGCCGGGGCCAATTACCGCAAGCATGTCATCGATCTGATCGTCGATCAGAGCTCCGCGACACGGCGAATCGACCGACAAGGAAGAACGCCGCAAGGTCGCGGCCGCGATGATGGATCGCCGCGCGGCCGAGGGAAAACCGTTCGTCTTCGTCGGCGTGCGGAGCGCCATCGCCGGTCCCGACGAGCCGCTGGTCGTGCCCTACGATCACACCGAACCCGATTGGGAACTCGAGATGGCGGTCGTCATCGGCAAGACGGCGCGGCGCGTTTCCAGGGAGGCCGCGCTCGGCTATGTCGCCGGTTACACCATCGCCAACGACATCACGGCGCGCGAACTCGTCGCCCGACCGGACGTCCCGCAGATGGGCATGGACTGGATGGCCTGCAAAGGCGCGCCGGGCTTCAAGGTTCTCGGGCCCTATATCACACCGGCCCGCTTCGTGCCCGATCCGCAGAAGCTGCATATCCGCCTGTCGTTGAATGACAAGGCCATGCAGGACGAAGGCACCGACGACATGATCTTCGATACAGCCAAGATCATCGCCTTCATCTCGAACTATGTTCAGCTTCATCCCGGTGATGTGATCCTGACCGGATCGCCTTCGGGCAACGGGACGCATTACGGCCGCTTCCTACGCGACGGCGACGTGATGAAGGGCGAAATCGACGGCCTGGTCGGCGTTCAACTCGTGCGTTGCATCGCCGAGCAAGCCTAGGCCGAATCGAAAAGGACGAACGCAGTCATGGATAGCAGCCGTCTGCCGCCGGTACGCCGGGTCGTCACCGGGCACGACAAAAAGGGCAAAGCCGTCGTTTGCGACGATCAGCGATTCGCCACGGAAGATATTCCCGGACGGGGACGCCGCCTTCGCGCTGATGTGGACGACCGCCACCGTTCCCGCTGACACCAACGATCCGGTGGACGGCCGCGACCGCGATGCTGGCCTCACGCTTCACGAAGGATCGGTTATCCGCGTGGTCGACATGTTGCCGGGCGGCACCTCGCCCATGCATCGCACGAGTTCCGTCGACTACGGCATCGTCATGTCCGGTCATGTGGAACTGGAACTCGATGACGGCGTAAAGACGCTGCTTGGTCCCGGCGACATCATCGTCCAGCGCGGCACCATCCATCTCTGGCGCAATCCGAGCGAGAGCGAGATTTGCCGGATCGTTTTCATCCTGATCGAGGCGAAGCCCTATGTTCACGACGGCAAGCCTCTCGCGGATGTGATGGCATAGACGGAGGGTAGCGCGTGACCGCCATTTCTTCAGCACTGGTCGTGGGCGGCGGGATCGTCGGGCTTGTCACCGCCCGCGCTCTGGCGTTGAAGGACGTCAAGGTCACGCTGCTGGAGCGCAAGCCCACGATAACCGACGAGGGCGGCATCGGGATCGGCATGCAGTCGAATGCGTTGAATGCGCTCGGTGAGATCGGACTCGCGCAGGCCTGCGTCGACAAGGGCGTGCCGGTCGACACGATCTCCATCTTCGCACCGGATGGCTCGCTTGTGATGTCGCGCCCGCCGGAACGTCATTGCAATTCGCCTTGGCCCGGGTTCACGGGAATCAGCCGGGCCGCGTTGCACGGCATTCTGGTCGATGGCGCCCGCGACGCCGGTGTCGACCTCGTCGTGGATGCGGAGGTCACGAACGTTCGAGCAACGTGCGAACAGTGCGACGGTCGTTCTAGCGGATGGACGAAGCTTTTCGGCCGATCTGATAGTCGGCGCGGACGGCATTCACTCGCGCATCCGGGCAGCCGTATTTCCGGATCAGGCCGGCCCCGTTTCACTCGGCGAGGGCGTGTGGCGCGGGCTGATCGAAGGGGTTCAACTGCACGATGTTTCGATGATGTTCGGCGGACCGGTCGGCACCATCGGTTACACGCCGCTTCAAGGCGACATCTATCTCTATGTCGTCGATCAGGACGGCAACGCCCCGGCGCGGGACGAACCGGATGTAGCCGCGCGGCTGATCGAACGCATCGGCAAGGTTCCCGGATTCCCGGCGCTCCTGTTGCCGCATCTCTCGCACCGTCCGGGCGACGTAACCTACCGGCCGCTGGCGAGCGTCTGGCTTCCCGCGCCCTGGCACGCCGGCCGCATCGTGATCATCGGGGACGCCGCCCATGCCGGGCCGCCTACGCTCGCCCAGGGCGCCGCGATGGGTATCGAGGATGGCGTCGTGCTCGCCCAATGTCTCGCGGGGACGACGTCTCTCTCAGCCGGTCTCGATGCGTTCATGAAGCGTCGCTACGAGCGCGTGAAGACCATCGTCGACGCCAGCATCACCATCTCTCACGCACAGATGGAGCGCGGTGGTCAGGCAAAGATGGCGGAAGCCAACAAGGCCGCCGCCATGACGCTCGCCCAACGATACTGAGCGAGGTCAGACGTCGGCCGCCACGACGGTCTGATCGATGGCGCCGAATACCGATATCCCGTCGGCATCCAGAACCTCCATGCGCAGCCGGTCGCCGAAGCGCATGTACCCGGTCTCGGGCTTGCCGTTGTCGAGCATCTCGATCGCGCGCCGTTCGCTGATGCAACTCGATCCGACTTCGCGGTAATTGCTGTTCGACACCGTGCCGGAGCCTATGATCGTACCGGCGGAAAGTCGGCGTCTGTGAGCCGCATGCGCGACGAGTTTCGGGAAATTGAACGCCATCGGATAGCCGTTGGCGCGGCCGAATTGCTCGCCGTTCCAGAAGACTTGGAGCGGAAGATCGACCCGGCCGTCGCGCCATGATTGCCCGAGTTCATCGGGCGTCACCACGACGGGCGCGATGCTGCAGGCCGGCTTGGCGGAAATCCAGCCAAATCCCGTCTTCATCTCGATGGGCGCAATCGCGCGCAGCGACCAGTCGTTCACCAACGCCACAAGTCTGATGTGTTTGGCCGCCTCATCCGGAGAGACACCCATCGGCGTCTCATCGAGGATTACGCCGAATTCCCCTTCGAAATCGATCCCATCGTCCTCGGAAGGAAACGGCGCAGGTTCGGTGGGGGCGATGAAGTGATGCGACATGCCCTGATACATCAAGAGCACGTCCTCCGCCGCCGGCTCCATGCCGAAGGCCGTCGCCATCAATTGGGCATGCGTGCGGTAGACCGAACCGTCGAGCCATTGCCATGTGCGCGGCAACGGCGCGAGCGCAGCTGCTTGATCAAAGGCAAATGCGCCCTTCGCGGCACCGGCGTTCAACTCATCCGACAGTTTCCGGAGCGCGGGCGCGACGGTTTGCCATTGCTCGAGTGCCTGCAACAGCGTCGGCGCGATCTCTTCTGCGGAAACGACTTTCGACAGATCCCTTGAGACGACAACCAGCTTGCCGTCAGGTCTTCCGCTTTTGAGCGTCGCGAGTTTCATATCGTTTCTCCCCACCGTCGCGTTCGTATCTTAAACGCCGTCTTCCGGGGCAGACCAATCGATTTTCATGAACCAGGTCATAACTCCACCGGATGGACAACGGGCTTGGCTATTTGTTGGCCTGATAGAAAATATCAGGCCAATCGATTAGGCGGTTCCGGTGGAGTGGACTATTCTCGGCTTAAAGGGAAGCCTGAGCACTTGATGGGGGATCATGGCCAATTGGCAATACACACGCGGACTGCACGATCTGGGCAGCGGCTGCTTCGCCTATCTGCAACCGGACGGTTCGTGGGGATTTAGCAATGCGGGGCTCGTGGTCAGCGACGGCAAGTCACTGCTCGTCGATACGCTGATGGATCTCAAGCTTACCGGTGCGATGCTGGACGAGATGCGCCGCAAAGTGCCGGAGAGCAAACAGATCGGCACGCTCGTCAACACGCATTCCAATCCCGATCACACCTTCGGCAATCAGCTGGTGGAAGGCGCGGAGATCATCGCATCCGAGGCGTGCTTCGAGGAGATGAAGGCCCAGGATCCCGCGATGATGGCCGGCATGATGGCCAAGGCGGCGGAGCTCGGTGAGGGCGCAAAATTCCTCCGCGAACTGATGGGCCCTCCCAAATTCGATTGGACGGGAGTCATCGCGACATTGCCGACCCGGACGTTCGACCGGGAACTGAGCCTGCGCCTGGGCTCCAAGACTTCTTGAGCTCGTCAATGTCGGCCCCGCGCACACCGGCGGCGATACGATGGTCTATGTTCCCGAAGACCGCACGGTCTTCACGGGCGACATTCTGTTCATCGAGAGCCATCCGGTGATCTGGGACGGGCCGATCACGAACTGGATTGCCGCTTGCGACAAGATTCTGTCCTGGGATGTGGAGACGGTCGTACCGGGCCACGGCCCGATCACCGACAAGGCTGGCGTGCGCCGGTTCCGCGGTTATCTCGTCTATATCCGCGATGAGGCCCGCAAACGTTTCGATGCCGGACTCGATCCCGAGGAAGCCGCGAGGGACATTTCGCTCGACCCTTACAGCGATTGGCTCGAACTCAGAGCAACTCGTTGCCAATGTCGCGGCACTCTATCGCGAGTTCGGCGCCCATATAGATGTGAATGTTCTCAACGCCTTTGGCATGATGGCGCGTTATCGCCATCGCCATTGATCCCCCGCTCTCGCGAGAGATTCGGCCAACAGGGGAAACGCCATGTCGAAAACGAATAGGCCGTCGTCCTTGGCGGCTCTGCTCAACCTTCTCGTCCATCCGCGTTCCGCGCTGACTCGCAGCTTCGCGCCGGTGAGAGCCGCATTTTATCTGGTCACGGTTCTCGCCGCGCTCGTTATCGGCATGGCCGGCACAGTCGCCGAGCCGGCAAGTCATAGGCCGGTCTGGGTGACCCTCGGCACAGCCGGCGGACCAATGCCGAACCCGCTTCGTTCCCAACCGGCCAACGCCCTCCTCGCAGGCCAGAATATCGTGCTGTTCGATGTCGGAGACGGCGCGGTCGAGAAGCTCGCACAAGCCGGACTCAGGCTCGAAAACGTGAAGGCCGTCGTTCTCAGTCACCTTCATATGGATCACGCCGCGGGTCTCGAGGGCGTCATCGGCCTGCGCTGGCAGAACAGCTTGAGAGGCCCCTTCACGGTCTACGGCCCACCGGGAACGAAAGCGATGGTCGACGGGATCATCGCGGCTCTGCAGCCATCGATCGGGGCAGGCTACGGGTTCGACAACGACTTTGGGAAGGATCCAGTCGAGATTCGAGTACAGGAAATCGAGGCCGGGACACCGTTCGACGTCTTGCCGGACATCACGGTCAGGGCCGTCGAGAACACGCATTATACCTTCTCACCCGGCAGCGAGGACGCAAGGCGGTACAAGTCGTTTTCCTTCCGCATCGATGGCGAAGGCCGCACCATCGTCTACACCGGCGACACAGGACCAAGCGACGCTGTCACCGGCCTCGCCAAAGGCGCGGATCTGCTCGTCAGCGAGGTGCAGGACCTGCCAGCCCTCGAGAAGATCATCCGTCAAGCGGCGCCGAACATGCCGGCAGTCGTCCGGAACAACCTGACGGCCCATCTTCGGCAGCACCATCTGTCTCCTGAAGACGTCGGCGACATCGCGAAAACTGCCGGGGTTGGACGTGTGGTTCTCACACATCTTGGACCTGCTCCACCTGAAGCAGTCGCGCAGAAATTGTTCGTTCCCGGCGTCAACGCCGTCTTCGATGGCCCGGTCGTCGTCGCCGAAGATTTGGGCCGCTATTGACGGCCAAATCCGCCTCATGCGTCACTGAAATGGACGAATGACAGGGGGACCGGAAAATGCCGCTCACGTTTGATCAGGCACTCGCCATCGCAAAAGCCACACTTGAGGATCGGGCGAAGGCGCGATTTCGCGCCACTATGCGTCGTCGTCCTCGATGCGGGCGCACATCCTGTCGTCGTCCTGCGCGAAGATGGCGCCTCCATTTCGCGGCCCGAGATCGCCACCGCCAAAGCCGCCGGCTGCATCGGTATGGGACTCGGCGGCAGAGAGCTCGCGAAAAGGGCCGCGCATGTGCCCCATTTCTTTACCGCTCTCACCAACGTCCTCCCCAAGGGAATACTACCCGTGCCGGGCGGCGTGCTCATCCGCGACGAAACCGGTGAGCTTCTCGGTGCGATCGGCGTCAGCGGCGACACGTCGGACAAAGACGAGATCTGCGCCGTCGCCGCTATCGAGGCGGCAGGGCTCAAAGCCGATACGGGCGCATAACCGCCGCCGGGTTCCCGGGCAGACGTTGAGAGCCGAGCAAATTTCATCCATAATTCGAATTGCTGTTCTAGAGCGATATCTAGAAATCAAGGGAATGGATGAGTGCGATTTAAAGGGTTCGATCTCAATCTGCTTGCAACGCTGGATGTGTTGTTGGAGACGCGAAGCGTTTCGCGGACGGCAGAGAAATTGCACCTGAGTCAGCCGGCCGTGAGTGCCGCCCTGAACCGAATTCGCGAGTACTTCAACGACGACATCCTCGTTACCCGAAGCAAGAAGATGTATCCGACGGCGCTGGCCGACACTCTACGTCCACGAATCCGGCAGACACTTCGCGGTATCGATGGTCTCCTTACGGCTTCCTCCTTCTTCGATCCGGAAGAAGCCCAACGGACCTTTCGTATCGTCGGCTCGGACTACATTACGGCCGCGATTTTGGTGCCGCTCATAATGAGGCTCGCCGAGATCGCGCCGGGTATCAGGATCGAAATCTTGGCTCCCGAGTTCGACAGCTTTCAGATGCTGGAAGACGGGAAGATCGATCTGCTTCTGGTACCGGACATTTATGTCATTCCGGACCACCCGGTCGAGTTTCTCGTCGAAGAGCAGCATGTTGTGGTGGGCTGGAAGAAGAACCCGCTTTTCAAGAAAGAGATCACGTCCGAGATCTTCTTTGCCCAGGGACACGTCGCCGTGCTGATCAGCCGCGAGAGGGCGCTCGCCTTCGGCGACAGGGAGTTGCAGCGGATCGATCCCAGTCGTCGGATCGAGGTGGCAGTCCCCTCCTTCACGATGGTCCCCTGGCTGGTGCAGGGCACGGACAGACTCGCCATCATGCATAAGCGGCTGTTTCGCCAGATGAGCGACACGTTCCCCATCATTTCGGCGCCGTTGCCGTTCGACTTCCCGACGATGCGAGAGATGATGCAGTACCATCAGGCGCGAAGCGACGACGACGGGTTGACCTGGCTCCGGCGGCAGCTTCTGGAGATCGCGGCGGTACGATAAGCGAATCTTCTGGATGACGATAAAGAGAATAGATTTTACAAATCGCACCAGACGCCTAAGCCTTGGCCTGCACGTCATCGGTTCGGAACTGTCGAGGAGCACGCAATGGGTGGCATCACCGAGATTCGCTATGTCGGCTACGGTACGTCCAACCTCAAGGCGGAGAGAGCGTTTTACGGCGACGTATGGGGTTTGCACGAGGTCGCCGAACGCGATGGCATGGTCTATTTCGCAGCCGAAGGACATGACGAGCTTTACGTCGTCCGTTTGCGCGAATCCGAAGAGAACCGGATCGACGTTATCGCGCTCGCGGCCGACAGCAGCAGCGACGTCGACGTGCTCCACGACAAGGTCAAGGCCGCCGGATGCCAGATCATCTTCGAGCCGAAGGAACTCGAAAGTCTTGGAGGAGGCTATGGTTTCCGCTTCTTCACGCATGACGGCTTGCCATTCGAAATTTCGAGCGGCGTCGAGCGCGGCAAAGCCCGTGAACTGAAACGATGGGAAGGCATCCCGCGGAGGATCAGCCACATCGTGATGCATTCGCCCGATCACAAGGCCGCCGTAAAATTCTTCACCGACGTCCTCGGATTCCGCCTGAGCGACTGGCTCGGCGACTTCATGGCGTTTCTGAGATGCAACGAATGGCATCACCGTATCGCCTTCCTTCCCGGCCCGCCGTGCCTTAATCACGTCGCCTATGACATGCTGGGCCTGGACGACATGATGAAGGGCATCTCGCGCCTCAAGAAGCTGGGCGTCGACATCAAATGGGGTCCGGGCCGCCACACCGCCGGCGACAATACCTTCAGTTATTTCACGACCCCGAACGGCTTCGCGGTCGAATATACGGCGGAACTCGAAAAGGTGAACGAGGCAACGTGGCAACCGCAGGTCTATCAACCCAGCCCGCAAATCATGGATCAATGGGGCATCGGGACGGGCGGCCCGCAGTCGATGCCCAAGCCGGAGCCCGATAACGGTCTATTCAAGGCGGTTGGCGTCTGATCCAGGAGAGTGCGTCTCTCCTATTTTCTGAATCACGCTTGGACTCTCTTCGGTCTCGATCGCGTCTTGGGTTCGCTCGCTACCTGGAATTGGCTTGGCAGCACTCGGTCGTTCTGCCGTGAATTCCGGCGACGACGGCACCGTCTCCTTGACTGCCAATTTGACAGCCGCTCGCTGGGATAAGGGCCGCCGCAAATAGGCCGATCAGTCTGGTTTGGGCTTCAGGTTGGCTTAATCTAGACCTCTAATATGCGGCAATAGCGCGCCTCCGTTACAGGCGATACGATGCCGGATGAGGGCGCCTGATTCACTGGCACGCATATCGGGGGATTATCGCCATGCCACAAATTCGCTCACCACTCGCTGCTTGCCTGGCCATCGCCGGCGCAGCCTTTCTGCTGACGCCTGGCGCCAATGCCAAGCCGCTCTACACCATAACCAAAACCATCTCGCTGGGCTCCCCCGAACGCTGGGACTATCTGTATTTCGACGCGCCGACGCATCGGGTCTACATCTCCCACGGCGATCATCTGAACGTCATCGACGGCCGCACCGGGGCCAAGATCGGCGAGGTCGACGGATTTCCGGGCGGCACGCACGGCATTGCCATCGTTCACAGCGTAGGCCGGGGCTATACCGATGACGGCGAGGCTGGCGAAGCCGGATCCTTCGACCTCAAAACCCTGAAGACGATCAAAAAGATCAAGGCCGAGGATGATGCCGACGGCATGGTCTACGACCCGGCGAGCGGACATGTCTTCGTGGTCGACAGCGATCCCGGCCATCTGACCGTCATCGACCCCAGGACCGACACCGGTGTGGCAACCATTGACGCCGGCGGGAAGCTCGAATTTTCGGTGGTCGACGGGAAGGGAAATCTTTACGCGAGCGGCGAGGCCAAGCGCGAAATCGTCCATGTCGATACGAAGACGAATGAGGTCAAGGATCACTGGGCCGAGCCTATGTGCGAGAGCCCGCACGGCCTCGCGATCGACGTGGAAGCGCACCGGCTGTTCTCCAGCTGCCGCAACAGCACGCTCGTCGTCATGAATGCCGATAACGGAAAGATCGTCACGACGCTGCCGATCGGCAGCGGCACCGATGCCGCCAAGTTCGATCCCAAGCACAAGCGCGTCTTCAGCTCGAACTTCGACGGCACGCTCACCGTGATCTCTGAAAAGGGCCCGGATGATTACGAGGTCCTCGGCAATGTGAAGACCAGGCTCGGGGCGCGCACGATGGCGGTCGATCCTCAATCAGGACGGCTCTATGTCGTCGCTGCCGATATGACCATCAACAAGGATGCGGCGCCAAACGACTTTCGCCATCGCTTCAAGATTAGGCCGGGCTCGACGGAACTGCTGTTTCTCGATCCCGTGAAATAGCGCATCGGGGGCATTCGGGGCACGAAGGCCAACACCTTTCGTCAACCTGAAAACGATGGAGCTTACCATGAAGAAAACCGGATTAACCGCGATGGCCCTTGCCACAGTCACGCTCGGTTTGATGACCGCCGGAACCGCGTTCGGTTACGCGGGACAGAAGCTCGCCAAGGACGCCAAACTCACGATCGATCAGGCAAGTCAGGTCGCGCTCAAGGCGCGTCCCGGCAAGATCACCGACAAGGAGCTGGAACGCGAAAGCGGCGGAAGCGGGCTTCGCTACTCCTTCGACATTCGCTCGCAGGGAGTCACCTACGAAGTCGGCGTCGACGCCAAGACCGGCAAGGTCCTCGAAAACGCCAAGGAAGGGCCGAACCCGGACTAGACGCGTTCGCGACGCCTTTCCGGGCTCTCAATGGTGAGGCGGCCGTGCCGGCCTTCAGTGCATCTGACTTCCGCGAAACGCGCGGGTCCTAAGGGACGATGCCGAAGCGGTAGGTCAGGCCGAAATTGGCCGTGGCCTCGGTCCAGCCGCTTGTGCGCTCCACCCTCAATCCGCCACCGACGATGAGCGATGGGGTCAGCTTGTAATCGACCGAGGCATTTCCGCGTCCGGTGAGGGACGTCTTGCTGGCCTTGTCGAAGACATTGGGCTGCACCAGCTCGAAGGCGTTGAGCGCGATCTGGAGATCCGGCCGGGTCGGGAAGAAGACCGTCGCCGACTCCGTATAGTGCTGCACGCCGATCGCGCCGCCGATCACCAGATCGAGCCGATCGCTGGTGCTCTTGTAATCGAGCGGCAACGTCGCGCTGATGAACTGGTGCGGGCTGAAATAGCCGCCCTGACCGAAGGTGAAATAGCGCTGGTTATGCTGGAAGGTGAGATAGGTGATGTTGAAGCCGGTCTTCAACGTCGACTCGTCGTCGCCGAACAGCGTCAGGTAGAAGCCCGTATTGGCCTCGAGCCCTTCGTTCTGCTGCACATTGTGGCCGTCATAGATGCCGTATTTGACGTCGGTATAGAAGCCGAAATCCGGCGCATCGACGCCGAGATGGATGCCGAGCGTATTGGCCAGCACGCCGCCCATGACGAGACCGGTGACGGGATCCTTGAGGCCCGCATAGGAGAGAATGCTGTCGGTCACCGGCTGGCGTGAGGCGCTGAGGCCAAAATTGAAGCCGCTATCGAAGCTGTGGCTGAAGCTCAGCTTGCCGGTGATGTCCGTCGTCTCAAAGCCGAGCGGCGTGACGCCGACCTCGGCTTCGAAGCCGCCGACCGTGTAGTTCAGATTGAAGGCGACGCCGCCCGCACTGTCGACATTCGTGGGTTCGGTGCGGCTTGCCTCGGGAACGAGCGCGAGCGTCCCGAAATAGCGGATCTTGAACGGATCCGTCCCGATGGTGCCCGCATTGAGGAACACCGGCTCGACCTGGAACTGAAGCCGTCCCGCTGTCGGGCTGACATTGAACGCAAAGGGCGCCTTGGCCTCGAACAATTCGCTCATGCCGGAATCGCCGCTCCGCCAGCGGATCTGGAAGCCCTGCTTGAGATAAGGATTGATCTGGGCCTGTAGCTCGGCGAGTTGCCAATCCACGTCGCCGGTACGGGAATCCCGGTAACGCGGCGACGGCGTGGACGGACGCGGGGCGCGATCGGCATAGGGATCCGGCGCCGGGGCGCGCCGGTTATCCTGCGCCGGCCGGGTGGAGTCTTCGTCGCCGCCCAGGCTGCGGAGCCGATCGCGCAGCGATTGCGCGGAATCCCCGGCCCCGTCATCCGCGCCGTCCGCTTGCGCGATCTGGTTGTCGCTGCGGCCATAGAGATGGTCCCGCAGACTGTCGAACCCTGCCCGGTTTCCCCTCGCGGCCGTGGAATCGGGTTTCTCCAGGTCGCGCGCGAAGGCCGAGGCATCACTCTGATCGGACGAAGACTCGTCCGTCGCGGCACCGGCGGCGGGCGCGATCGCCTGAAGCTTGGACTCGTCGGCCGAACCGAGGACGGTTTTGGACTCGGGAAGAGCCGGTTTAGCCGGCGCGGCCTGGGGTGCTGCCGGCTGAGCCGACGCCATCAATTGCTTCGCCTTGATGAACGAGGCGAGCGCATCCTTCTTGCGGCCATCGGCCTTCGCGATCTTGCCGTTCAGATAATTGAGCGAAACAGCGGATGGAAATTTCTCGAGACCGGTCGAGACGATCTTGCCGGCCTCGGCGGTCTTGCCCGATTCCAGATAATTCGCCCCCGCGCCGAGATAGGCTTCGAGCGTGTCGGGCTTTTCCTGCAGGGCCGAGACATAGAATCCGGCGGCCTTATCGTGATCGCCGGTCAATTCCGCGGTGCGGGCAAACAGCAGCAGCACCGGCGCATCCTTCGGGAAGTGCTGCGCCAGAATGGCAAGATGCGGCTTGGCGGCATCCAGCGCCTTACTGTCGATCGCGGTCTTGGCGAGCGTCATTGCCGACTGGTAGAGCACGGCATCCGCGCGGCGGCGGAGCGAGTCGGAGAGCTCGGCGCCGTCGAGGACCGTCATGCTCTTCTCCGCCTGAGCGTAGCGGCCTTTGGCGAGATAGGTCTCGCCGAGATCGACCAGCATGTCGGCATCGATGGCCAGTTCGCTCGAACGCGATCCGAACTGCACGACCGCGCTGCCCGCGGCCGAATGAGTCGGTGCTTGCGTCTCTGCCTTCGGCTGGTCACGCAAGGAATCGATCTCCGCATTGAGATCGTCCGTCATGCCTTCGCCGGACATCAGTCCCTGGGTCGTCAATCCTTCAGAATCCGGGGCCGAGGCCGACGCCGAGGTCCTCGTAAAGATCGGGCCATCGATCTCGGGGCGATAGACCGCCGCGGACATCGTCCCATCCCTCGCCTCGGCCATGACACGGGCAGGCTGGAACGGGGCAGACGGGCGAACCTGCACGGCTGAGCCCTGCGGGCCGGGACGGCGGCGCAATTCGCGGGCACGCGCCAGGGCGTCCACCGCCATACGGACATCGCCTTTCGCGCGCGCCACATTCGCCACGAGCTCATAGAGCTCGGGATTTTTCGGCATCTTGTCGAGCGCCCGATCGAGCACGTCGACCGCCGCCGAAATCTTGTCCGCCCGGAGAGCGGCGCCAACGGCACCGCGCACGGCGTCCATATCCTTGCCGTTCACATCGATTGCCGCACGATAATAGGTGAGCGCGTCGACATCATGATTGGTCTTGTCGCCCCATTCGCCGAGCGCGCGGAGGATCGCGGCGTTCTTCGGCTGCGCGTCGTGAGCCGCCGAGAGATAGGAATAGGCCCGCGGATAGTCGAGCTTCGCCATGGCGGCGAGACCCGCCTTGAGGAAGAAGGCATTCTGAAGATCGGTCAGATCGTCGCCCTGGCGCGCCGTCAGCGTGTCCGGCTTGGAGGCAAGCCCATCGAGCACGCGCTGAGCCGAACCGAACTCTTGGGCGGCGATCAGAATCCGGGCGTAGGTGAGCCCGACATCGGGCGTCATGGCGACACCGCTGGAGAGATCCTGACGGATCAGACGGACGGCCGGATCATAGTCCTGCATCTGCTCGAACGCTGCCGCGATCAGGGCCGTCTTGTCCGCAAGCGCCGGGCCATCGCTGTTCAGGGCCAGAAGCTGCCGCGCCGCACCGGAGCGGTCGCCCACGAGCCCGCGCTGGACGGCGGCCGACACATCGCGCAGGAAACGGAGGCGGGTCATCTCCGCCGTCATATCCGCGCTGCGCTCGTCGAGCGGAATACCGGTGAGCGCCGCGATGCCGCGCGGCCAGTTTTTCAGGCGCTCGTAATAGATCGCGCTCGCATAGGCCTCGTCCGGCGTCGGCTTCGCCTTTGTGGTAATCGCAGCCATCACATTGTCGGCGCCGGCGGTCTGGCCGCGATCGACATAGTAGGTCGCGAATTCGAGACGCCGCCACGGACTCTCCGGATCGGCCTGAATCGCCTGACGGAAGGCAGCGGCCGCATTATCGTAGCGATGCTTGCGCTCTTCGAGATGGGCGGTCGCGCGCCAGAAGGCGGCAGCGCCCTGATTGCTCAGTCCCTGCGCGCCGCCCGAAGCGGCGAGCTCGGCATGGAAATCGGACAGAGCCCGGAAGTCTCCGGTCTGGATATAGAGGTCGACGAGGCCGGCGATCGCACGATCGTTCCGAGGATTGTTGTCCAGCACGCGACGATAGGTCGTCACGGCACCGCGATAGTCGTGATCCTTGAACGAGAGAGTCGCCTTCAGAAGGTCGACCTCGCGCTGATCGTCCGGCGCGGCCGGCTTCAAGGTCGCAAGCGTTGCCCGGGCCTGATCGTAATCGCCTTTTTCGACGAGGTCGCTCGCCTTGCGAAACTTACCCCAGAACTCGGCGGAGTCGAGCGCGGCCTGATAGCTCTTCGCGAGCTTCGGATCGATCCTGATCGCCTTCTCGATCAGGCCTTCCGCCTCGGCGAATTTCTCCTGACGCAACCGGACGATGCCGAGACCGGCATAAAGGTCCGCGTCCTTCGAATCGTCCACGAGGAGCTTCTTGAACTCGTCCTCCGCTTCGGTGACCTTGTTCTGCCGCAGCAGCCGGAATGCGGTCGCTTTGGACCGGGCGGGCGACTTCGGATCGTAGGGAGCCATCGCCACGGAATATTTCTGCGCGACCTCGCGGTCGTTCGGACGCTTGCCCAGATAGAAATCGAACGCGGCCATATCCTCTTCCGAACCGTCGAGCCAGAGCAGGGCGTTCTTCAGGCTATCGAGCGCACGCGCCGAATAGTCCTTGTCCTTGGCGACGTCGATCAGGAGAGACAGGCTTTCACGGCGGGTCGATGGGCGATAGGACAGCACCTCACCGAGCGCAAGCTTGGCGCGCATGTTGGCGGGCTCGTCCTTCACCATCTTCTCGAGGCCCGCGCGGGCTTCGTCCCAATGTTCGTCGAGGCCGGCGAGGGTCTGGTAATATTCAATGGCGAGCGGCCCTGAAATCTCGCGGCCCGCGAACAGTTTCTTGTAGGTGTCCGCCGCTTGCTCCGTCTGCCCCTTGCGGGCGCGTTCACGCGCCTCGCCGAGCATCGCGGCGTCCATCTGGGAGTTTTCGATATCGGCGCTGAGACGATCGGCAAGTCCCGTGCTGTCGTCGAGGTCCTTGAGCCGCGCGAGATATTTGCGCGCATCGTCGAGCCGCCCGTCGAGGATCAGGAGCCGGCCGATATTGTAGACGGCGGCGGCGTTGTTGGGATCGTTGGTGAGGACGCGCTGATAGGTGCTGATCGCCAGATCGCCGCGCCGGTTCTCTTCCCAGAACCGCGCCTGTTCGAACAGGGTCGCGATGGCCTGAGCGTCGGACTGGCCGGCATCGGCACCTTGAACCGGCGCCGAGGAAACCGCGTCCGGAGCATTCGTCGCGGCGTGCACGGGCGCAGCCACGGCGACCAGAGCCGCAAGACAAATGCCGCCAAGCGGGTTGTGGGCCCCACTTTTCGGGTTATTCCGAAGCGTGGCGTGTTTCGACGCCGCGGGAGAGGTCAAGGAGACGGGTGTTGCCGGATTGGGCAGCATCTTTGAGGTCCTCAATTTAGGCTCGAACCGGAAAAGGCGAGACGGGCGGCGCGGCGGCGCATGGTCCAGAAAATGCCCGTGGCAAGAAGCAGGACGCCGCCGACAAAGGCGAAATAGAGAATCCAGGAATGGGTCGAGAGGTACCATTGCAGCCAGACGAAGGCCGGCAGATGGCCGATGTAATAAGGATCGGCGACGGAGAAGCTCAGGATCTCCTTGCCGTTGGCGACGACGAAATCGCCCTGGATCTGCGGACTCTCGACATTCGAGCGCAGCGCGTTCGACATCCGCACCAGATCATCGCCGGTCTTGCCGATCATCGCGACCACGGTGCGGCCTTTCTCGAGCGGCGACTGATAGCTCATCAGGGCCGACGAAATGGTCGACGAGGGCAGCGTCACCTCGTCATACATCGGACGGCCGAAGATCTCGGTCGACAGCCGGCTCTGCAGACGCTCGAAGGGCGTTCGGGTCCGGGCGTGCACCGTCGTACCGGTGAGATCGACCGGCGCGTATTTGCCCCACTCCTGGAGCAACGGCTGATTATCGACGGTGCCGATCAGCAGGAAGTCCGCGTCCTTGATGCTTTTAGCTTGCGCCGGACCGACGACACGAACGCCAACGGCCGGATAGGCGGTTTTCGCGCCAATCGCGCCCATCGTGTTCATCAACGCCTCGAGTTCGCCGTCGCCGTAATTGTTCGGCAGCACGACGACGGTCTGGCTCAGATCCGCCATACGCGAAAACGGAAAACCGGCCTGCGCCAGGAAGGCGAGATTAGGCATCCGGGCGTAGTGATAGGCGCCGGTGAAATCGAAATTGGAATCGGAGTCGATCGCCACGCGGATCTGCGACGGCGTCTCGGTGACGCGATTGTCGCCGACCTTCGGATGGAGATCGAAATAGAACTGTAGCTGGTTCTGGCCATAGATCATATAGGCGGGGATCAGAACCTTGCCTTCGCTCTGCACGAAATCGGCGCCGAGGGTATGCTCGATCACGCCGGCATCGCTCTCCCGCAGGGGGAAGCTGTTCAGGAACCGGTCGTTGATCAACACGTCGAGACGGGACGTCCGGAGGTCCAGCCATTCCTTGCCGGGGAATCGGAACCGCACATTGAGCGGCAGTCCTTTGTCGCGCCAGACATAGAGATCGGGCGTGGCCTTGAAATTGACGCCGAGAACGCCGGGCGCGAAACCGCGGCCTTCGAGCTGGTTGGTGGGCGCAAGCTCGCCAAGGCTGACCGGACGGGTGGTCGAAACCCAGCCCGGCGCATCATAGGGCTGACGCGGCGTAAGCTTGGGATCGCCGACGACGGCGTATTTGCCGCTGAGGAGATTCGAGCCGACGCTCAACGTCTTCGCGGCGGCCTTGAGTTCCTCGTCGTTGCGGCCGAGCACCAGAAGCAACTGTCCAGTCGCGCTGCGCGGATTGCGCACGACGGCGAGCGTCGGGCCTTCGACGGTGTCGATGCCGAGCCGCTTGGCCCAATCGGGATCGGTGGTGAAGACGACCGCATTGCCGGCGGGAATATCGCTGACATAGACCGGGAAGCGCGCGCTGCGATAGGTCGCGAGCGAACCCCAGAAGGACGCCACGATCGCCGCCGACGTCACGACCTCGTTCGTCGGCGCCGAGCTGAACACGAAGGGCAATGTCAGCTCGGTATTGTCGCGGCGGTCGAAGAACGGCGCGGGCAGATTCTTGAGATCCGGCACCACCGAAAAGCGCCGGACATTGAGCTGCATCTCGCTCGTATTGCTGATCTGGACCCAGACCGTCTTGTCGCTCGACTGCGGCCGGTCGATCACGCCGACCTTCTTGTCGACGACCGAGAAGACAAGATTGTTGTCGGGCACGAAGAGATAAGGCGAGATATCGAACTCGACGACATCGGTCGTCCCGTTCTTGGGATCGAGCGTCATCGAATAGACGGCCTCGCCGTTCAACGTGACCGTAAACTGGCTTTCCTGCGGATCGAGATTGGGCGAAAACGCGATGCGGAGACGCATGCGCGCGCCGTTCACCACCTCGTCCGAACGTAGCGTGAATGCCGTGCCATAGGCTGCCTCTCCGCCCTGCAACCGGATCGTATCGGCGATGCCGAGATCCTTCAGCTGCATGGTCAGCGTGCGGGCCTCGCCGGTTTGCGGGCTCGGCGGGGTTGCCGATGCGGTATCGGTCGACGGGGTGTCGTTCTGGGCGCGGGCGTGGGGCACGGTGATGGTGAACAGACCGAGCAGCAGCGCCGCCGATCCGATGCGGGCGAGTTTGCGGGCGGTGCGTGGCAGCATCTCGGGGAATCCCTCGTTTTGTTTCTTGGCCTTCAGCCGCGGCACGGCGCGGTTGACCGGACGGTGCGAAGCGGGACGGCGGGTGATCCGACGGAACGCCCAGCCGACGAAATAGCCGACCGAGGACAGCACCAGGCGGAGCGAGTGGCGGACCGTGTTGGTGGCGACAGCGTCCCACTCGACCCAGGCGTCGGCGCGGCCGAGCACGGTCTGAACCAGCCGGGCGTGGGAGGCAAAATCGGCGATCTCGAAACGGACCCGAAGCTTCTCGTCGGTCCAGTCGATGACCGTTCCCTTGAAGACGGCCGTACCGCCGCCGCAGGGCAGTTCGAGATAGACCGGACCGCCGGCCCAGCTCGCCGGCTTGCGGACCTTGAGATGCGCGCCGGTGGTCGACACGTCCACCGTCTGCATCGGAAAGGTATGTCCGGATTCAAGCTGAAGCGTGCCGTCGAGGACGGCTTTCACGCGCGGCGTGAGGCGCAGCTCCTGGGATTCGAGACCGACAGCGACGGCCATCAGCAGGATGAGAACGCTGATCACGGCCCAGATCAGATTGAGCACGGTCGTGAAGATAATGTCGCCCGAGAGCGAGCCCTGATAGAGCGTCCAGATCCCGTCGCCGATCGCAGCCAGCAGGATGCCCGTTACCGCGATCTGGGGCAGCAGGACACGCCAGTTAAAATAGCTCTGGGCCGTCAGCTCGCCCTTGTTGGTGACGTTGAACGATCCGCCCTTCGGCTTGAACAGCGTCTTGAGCGTCGGCCAAAGGAGGTGGAAGGCGAGCGTCGTCTCGTAGATCTCGGTCCAGAAGATATAGCGGTGACCGCGATGGAGCCGCAGCGAGGTCGCGACCGCGACGGCGATATAGGGGCTCACATAAGCGAGTACCTGGACCGCGTCCGCGACGATGATGTGCTTGCCGAACACGAGGAAGGCGAGTGGCGCCGTCAGCAGCACGATCCGGGGAATCGGAAACAGGAAGTGCAGCATCGCGTTCGCATAGCAAAGCCGCTGTGCGAGCGTGAGACCCGGGATCAGGAACGGATTGTCCATCCGGAAGATCTGGGTCATGCCCCGCGCCCAACGCAGACGTTGGCGAATATGCGCGCCGAGCGATTCCGTCGCGAGACCCGCGGCCAGCGGCACACGGATAAAGCCCGTGTTCCAGCCTTTCTGGTGGATGCGGAGGGAGGTGTGAGCGTCCTCGGTGACCGTCTCGACGGCAAAGCCGCCAATGGATTCGATAGCCTTGCGGCGGAGGACGGCGCAGGAGCCGCAGAAGAAGCTCGCGTTCCAGAAATCGTTGCCTTCCTGAACGAGGCCGTAAAACAGCAGGCCTTCGTTCGGCAGGCCGTCGCCCGCGACCAGATTCCGCTCGAACGGATCCTTGTTGTAGAAGTAGTGAGGCGTCTGAAGGATCGCCATCTTGGGATCCTTGAGAAACCATCCGACCGTGAATTGCAGGAAGCCGCGCGTCGGGGCGTGATCGCAATCGAAGATCGCGACCAGTTCGCCCGAGGTGTATTTCATCGCGTTGTTGAGATTGCCGGCTTTGGCGTGCTTGTTGTCGGAGCGGGTGATGTAGTTCACGCCGAGCTCTGCCGCCATCGCCTCGACTTCCTTGCGCTTGCCGTCGTCCAACACATGGATCTTGAGCTTGTCGGCGGGGTAATCGAGCCGGGTCGCGGCGAGGACCGTGGTGCGCACGATCTCGAGCGGCTCGTTATAGGTCGGGATCATCAGATCGACGGTCGGCCAGAGCGAAACGTCGTCCGGCAGAGGCACCGGATCGCGGCGGAACGGCCATAGACTCTGGATATAGCTGAAGATCAGGATCGTGAGGAAGAACAGCTCGGCGCAGAACATGCCGTAGCCGAGAAAGGATTCGAGCGGCGAGGCGAAATCAAGCGTCTGCGTGACGCGCCAGTACAGATAGCGCGACGCGGCGGAAAGCGTGGCGACCGCAAGGCCGATCGTCGCCCAGCGCGACGAATTGCGCGAGATCGCCCAGACGAAACCGACGATCACGATGCCGAACAGAATCTGCTCGATCGCCGACAGGGGCGTCGAGGCGCAGACATAAAGAAAGCCGAGACCGAATGCGATCGAAACCCAGCGGAACGTCTGGGTGGCGACCCAGCGGGCCAAAAACGTCGTACCCCTTGGCATTTCTAAACGTCCCGGGTTGCACGGATCTCAGGCGCTGCGGCTTTTGATTTCCCCACGCTTGCGGAACTCCCTCTCAAGTGCCGCAAAATATTTCCCCCAAGAGACTCCAGATCCCGGACGGCCTGCGCTTGCGGTTCGTATTCGGTGACCAGCATTTTGTGCGCGAAGGCTTCGGAGACCGCTTCGTCGTAATGCACGGAGCCGATCAGCTGACCCGCCAGAACTGTCTCCGCGAGAAGCTGAATGTCGGCGGCGATAGGACGCCGGTGATCGACCTTGTTCAGAATTGAGAACGTGTTGTCCGCGGGCTCGGACGCGCCGATCCGCGCCGCAACGGCGGAAAGAAGGGCGAGCGATTTCGCGTCGCAGTCGAGAACATAAAGGAACATATCCGCATGCCGCGCGTATCGCTCCGGCGCCATGGTCGGCGGCATATCGAGGATGATGATGTGATCACGGATCTCGGTCTGCGGCGCGGCGACGCTGAGTTCGCCGAGCGCGCGATCGATCCAGTCAGGACCGGCCGCTTCCGGAAGATGCGCCCCGAAAGGCACCAGCAGAAAGTCGTCGTGCAGACGGTGCGCCTGACGGGCCATGATGTCCAGGAGATCGGCGTCCTTCGATCCGGCGTAGCTGCCGATCCCGCCAGCGCCGTCTATCCGCCCGCCAAAATGGGCCGACAGAAGGTTCTGATCGGACAGTTCGACCAGAACCACTTTTTGGTCTAGGTCGAACAGCATAGAGGCAAGGTGGGCCGCGAGAGTTGTCTTTCCGGCCCCACCGGCCGCTGAAGAGACGCATAAAATAGGCATTTGAGCTATTTCTTATTGGAATTCCGGCGAATTACCGGGGAACGCGGAGTGCACCTACTGGAACCGAAAGCGTCCCGGAAAGGCACGCAAGGGTTACTGATCACGACGTCGAGATTGGTTGGCCAGACTTAAGAAATAGTTACAAATTGAATTAAATCTTCGTCATTTCGCCGGATTGGCCGGTCGAAATGCCGGGCGGTGCCTCGAGCCTTGCGCACCCGTGGAAAACAGCCGCCAGGCTTCCTCCATCAGCGGCCAGCGCTTGATCGCGACCTCGAGGTCCTTGTCCTGGCTGAAATGGTAGTAGCGGTAGTTGGGGTGGCCGAGATGATCGCGGAGGCCATCGACATCCGAGCGGCGCCGCCGCCGAGGGCTGGAGGGATTGTCGTTCGAGTTCTCCGTGTCGACCATGTCGCGCATTCCTTGTTTGAGCGTGTTCGGGGGCCGGTCGAGCGGACGCGGGAACCGCGCGGCCGACATCTCGGGACTGTTCCCGATTGTGCTTAACACCGGATTAAAGCTGGAGGACGGCGTGGCGATTTGACGCCCAGGTTCAGCGCGGCGCGGCCGCGGGTCGGCTGTCGAGAAGCGCCAGACGAGAGAGCATGATGAGACTCGCGGAATAGTAGCCGTCCTCGGGCGAGACGCGCGGCAGCGAGGCGGAGATGTCGCGCGGGCCGGCGCGGCTGTTGCGCGCGCGGTACGCGGCGAGCACGAAGTCCCGGGTCGCGACAACGCCCGGCTCCGGGGCATATTTGGAGAAGTCGGCCGTCTCCAGATTGATCGAGCTCGGCGCACCCCGGGACCCGCCATAGGTATCCCAGAAGCGGATAAACGGCTTCAGATGGTGATCGGAAACATGGCCGGCCCAGGCGAGATAAAGCGGGATACGCATCGCGTCATAACCGAAGGTCGGCATGCGCCCCTCCACGGGCCGCACCGCGCCGCGCGTGCTCAGAAAAGCCCAATCCGGTGGCAGGTCGAATCGGCCGAAGCGCGCCGCCCGCAGGAATTTCAGGCTGCTTTCGTAAAGCTCGATCCATTTCCGGGAGTGCCGTTCGACGGCGGCGTCCTGCAGGGCCGGAAAGATGAAATAGGAGGGGTTGATCGTCGCCCCGGCATCGGAATCGAAGTATTTCGCACCCGGCAGCAGGACGGTGTAGCCGCCGATCTTGCGGATCAGCTTGTCCTCGATCGCGTTGAGTATCCGCCCGGATTCCTTGCCGTAATCGCCATCGCGCCAGTCGCGGGAGGCGCGCAACAGCGCCCAGGCGATCAACAGATCGCCGTCCGAGGCATCGTTGGGATCGGTGATAGGATCGGCGGCGGCGGGATCGTATTTCCAGAAGAACAACCCGTCGGGGCGCTGGAGATTGCTCCGCGTCCAGCGCCAGAGCAGGTCGAAGCTTTCCCGGTCGCCCGCCGCCGCGGCGAGCAACATGCCGGTGCCCTGTCCTTCGCTGTGGCTGGCGCCCTTTTGGGAGGCGTCGACGATCCGGCCTTCGGGCGCGAGAAAGGCGGCCTTATAGGTTCGCCAATCGTCACGGAAGCGAGACGATGAGGCCGATTCGGAAACCTCGGACGCCCTCGATGGCACGGACGTCATCGCGCCGCCGGAGAAACAAGCCAGCCCAACGAGAAGAATTCCGAGGCACTTCCGAAAGGCCGTCACCAGCGCGGCTCCCACCAACTGTCCATCGGGATCAAGTTATCCGCCGGAGAGCCTGACGACAAACTCAGAAACAGGACGGCGCGTCGAATTGATCCACCGCCTCCAGGCGGGGTCGGGAGCCTCATCGTTCAAGCCCGCCTCCGTTCCGGCCGATCGTTACGCCCCGGCAACGAAAAATTTACGGACGTTAACAGCGGCTTAATGGCAATCGGTTAGCGTTCCGGCTGGAGGTTGTGCTGGGGTATGACGATGGCCACTGTAGTTCTGATCGATCCCATTCTGGGGATCGAGCTTGAGTATGATCAGGAGATCGCTCCGCTCGTTCAGGCAATTCAAGATTTCGGCGGTTTCATAATCGAGGTGAGAAAAACTCCGCGCGCCGCCGGCGGCTTTTGCTGGAGCCTCGAATTTTCCAAGTTGAACGCCATGAACAGGCTGATACGGGCGATACGGGCCACGGAGCCCGAAATTCTCCCTCAAATCCGCGTCGGCGCCGGGCTGGTGGAAAGCGGCAAGCGATACACCACGATCGCTATATCCCTGGTTATCGGATCCGAGGTTCTCGACAAGGCGACGGGCGCCGCCCGAACGCTGCGGAAGACCGGCTTTCCCAAGCTGACGGTGGTGGAGGGCCGGGGGCGATGATCTTCGCGGCCCCATCTCCTTTCGCGGGCTTCGTCTCAACCGAGGCGGCGGCCGGTCACCGGGTGGGCGTAGTGAAACGCGACCGGGGTCCGGTCGGGCCATAGACCGCGCTTTTCCTCGAGGATGTAATCCGGCCCGATGGGATTGGCGGGAAAGGTTTCCGTCGCCGGTTTCAGATCGGTCGAGGTTCGGGCCCAGCCTCTGTCGTAAAGCGCCTGCCACTGGATCGCATATTCGAGCCGCCGGATCTTCCAGACTCCATTCTCGCGAACATAATCGTTTTCATAGAGCCCCGCCTCGTAGACCTGCTCCGGCAGAAAGGCTGGCTTGTCGGGCCGGGTCTCGTGACTGCCGAGCATGAGGAGCGCGCGCGAACGGGCCTTCGCCGTCTTGCGATCGTCGGCGACGGTGATCACGTCCTGCAGCAGCATGTGATCGACCAGAAAGCCATAGATCGGCCCGATCTTTCCCTGGGTATAGGCGTTGCCGAGGAAGGTCTTGTAGAGCCGCTCCAGGCTCGTGCGCCCCTTGTAGACGCCCGACAGGAAGACGGCCTCGCCTTCCTCCGAAAACAGATCGATCACGTCGTCGTAGCGGCAGTAATCCATCAAATAGCCATAGGCATGATGGAGCCGCCGGATCGCTTCGATATCTTCCAAGGTGCCGAGACGTTTCGACAGCTCGGTGACGGTATTCTTCAGATCCTCGATCTCGCTCATCGTGCGCTTCCCGCCCGACGCTTCTTACCGGCGGCGATCGCATCCAGTTCCGGATCGCCGAGATCCGGCATCTCGTCGAGATTGCGCATGAGATGCCGCAGCATCTCGCAAAACGACGTCCGTCCGATCTCGCCCAATCCCATGAGCAGCTTGTATTCGCCCGCCACGCGCAACTCGTTGCCATGGCGGAACATCTCGCGTCCCCGGGCGGTGAGCACGAAAGTATATCGCCGCGCGTGATCCGGCTCGGAACGGCGTTTGAGGATGCCGCGCTTCTCCAGCGCTCTGACGGCGCGGCTGACATTGGCCTTGTTGACGCCGGTCACGCCCGAAATCCGGCTGGATGAAGCCCCGGGCTCGGACCCGACGACCATCACGATGCGCCATTCGGTGAGCCCGAGGCCCAGTTCGCGCCGGATGTGCCGTTCGATGCGGACCATGAGCCGGTTGCCGAGTGCGGTCAGCAGGAAGGACGGCATATCCTCGAAAGCCGAACCTTCGGTATCGGTCAGCGGGTTCGTCGACGCACCAACTTTCGGCAACGGCACGGCGGTATATCTGGCTTGTCTCATCATGACGAGCACCCCACGACACCGCCATCGACGATGATCTCGGTTCCGGTGATATAGGACGCCGCGCTCGAAGCCAGGAACAGGACGGTGTTGGCGACTTCCTCCGGCGTGCCGAGACGCTTCATCGGGGTGTGTTCCGCCATGGCGTGCTTGACCGCGTCCGCCGCCTCGGATCCGACACCGGCCGTCCTGGCCATGATCGGCGTATCGATGCCGCCCGGCATGACCGCATTGACCCGGATCCCTTCCTGAACCAGCTCGGTCGCCATCGCATGGCAAAGGGCGTTCACGGCGGCCTTGGTGGCGCTGTAGACGCTGGAGCCGGGCCAGCTTCGAACCGCGCCGACGGAGCTGCACAGCACGACGCTGCTGCCGGATTTGAGCAGCGGCAGCGCCTTTTGAACCGTGAAATACATGCCCTTGAGATTGACGTTCATGATGCTGTCCCACATCTCCTCGGTGACGTTGGGGAAGGGCACCATCGCGCCGATGCCGGCATTGGCGAACAGGACGTCGAGCCGGTCCGTGTGCCGCTTAAGCTCACCGAGCGCGCGTTCGATCTCCGGAAGCGTCGACATATCGGCCTGAATGGCGATCGTTCCGTCGCCGATTTCCGCCTTCGCCGTTTCCAGGGTTTCGGCATTGCGGCCGACGATGGCGACGCGCGCGCCTTCCTCGGCGAAGCGCCGGGCCGTAGCCAATCCGATACCGCTGTTGCCGCCGATCACCAATACGGTCTTGTTCTCGAAACTCTTGCCAGCCATCACCGCTCATCCCAAACGAAAAAGGAACACTACCAACTGCCTCCCGCGCGTCCCGCCGGCGCCTCGCCCTTCCTCGCAGGGTGTGGGAGAGACGCAAACGTTGCGAGCGCAACTGATCAATAATCGGGAAGCGTTGCGAGCGCAACCAGGATTTTCACGGGACGGCCCACAAGGAGCCAACGGGGAGCCCACGGGGGAGCCGACGGCGATCAGGCCGGCAACAGCGCGGTCAGCTTCGACATGTCGTCGAGATTTTCGATGTTGTCGACCATCGCGATGATTTCCTGAGCCCGCTCATGATTGAGGCGGTGGGAGAAATCGACCTGCTGCATGAATTTGTCGAGCATCTCCTTGCGCGTCGGGAACCGCACTGTGGGCCAGCGGTCCGGCGTCGCCTTGTAATTCGTCAGCGTCCGCCCGTCTTTCGTCGTGACATGGAGACGCGCGCCGGGCTCGCCCGCCGGCAGCGCCTTGAGCGAGACCCGCTTGACCATGTTTGCCAGCTCGGTGCTGCGCAAGGCGGCCTCGTCGTAATGTTCCTGCACGGTCCGGCCGTTCAGAAACACGTTCGCGACCTGGAACTGCATGCTGAAATTTGCGTCGGCCTGCGGATAGCGCCGGGGCACATAGGGCTTGCCGACGAAGATCTTCATGCTGCTCGCGGTGATCTCCGCCAGGACATGATCGATGTCCGACGGTTTCAGGCCGTTCTTTTCGACCAGCTCCAGTGCGCATTCGATGCCGGCATGGGTCGCGGCACAGGCCGGATAGGGTTTGAAATAGCCCTCGGCGTAGAACTTCTTGCCAAGCGATCCGATCAGGATCTCCGGTTTGGTCAGGCCCCCGGTATATTGATGATAGAAGCCGAACGGCGCGGTCAGAGGATCGTCCATGCCGGTCCAGCCGGCGGCCGCGAGCTCCGCGGAGACGATACCGTTCCGGGCCGCCGCGCCCTGCGGCAGCTTCCAGTCGGTCGAGCCATCGAACGCCGCCTGGATGGTGCCGCTGAGATGATTGACGGCGAGCCCCAGGGAATCGCGGATGCCCACGGCGTCGAGCCCCATCAGCTTGGCGGCGATCAGCGCCGCGCCCATCCCGCTGTGGACCGACGCCGCATCCCAGCCATTGGCGAAATTGAAACCGGCGGACGCGATCAGCCGCGCCACCAGATCGTCGCCAACGGTGAGCGCGGTGATGAATTCCTTGCCGGAGCGATGGCTCCGTTCCGCGATCGCCAGGGCGGTCATCTGGGTCGTCGGCGAGGTGTGGGAGGCGATCGTCCGGCCCTCGACGAAGGTGTCCATGACCTCGAAGTCATAGGACCGCGCCGAAATGGCGTTGATCATCGCCGCGTTGAGCGCAGGGAGCTTATCAGGATAGCCGGCAATGGTGCATTCGGGCTTTCCGCCCCATCCGGCCACAACCGAAACCAGCTCCGCATTGCCGGGCGCACCGACGCCGCCGATCAGGCACCCGACCAGATCCAGCACGCGGTTCTTGGTGCGCGTCACCGTCTCCTTGTCGAGATCGTCATAGCTCACCTTGGCGGCGGTCTCGGTCACCTTCTTCGTGAAATCCACCGCGCCGTCGGCATAAGGCTGGCTGCCTCCCGACGCTTGCGTCGCCGGGCTCTCGGCCTTCGCGCCCGCCGTGATAAATCCGGCCGCAGCGACGCTGGCGCCGATAAAGTGCCGCCTGTTGAGGCCACCGTGACCTTTGCCGGAGGCCTGCTTCTTCCGATCGACGCTGTCTTCACTCATCGCTGAACCCCCTATTGATCGGCCAAAACGGGCACGCATCCGCCCGGCGAATCTGGACCGCCACTCAGGATCGCTCGATTCAGTTCGCTTTTAAAGAAGGAAGCTGGTCGTCGGCTTGTGGCGGGCCCTTGGTCGAACGATCCGTGCCTTCATCTTCCGCCCTC
Organism: uncultured Alphaproteobacteria bacterium; assembly: GCA_963822835.1. Taxonomy (GTDB): domain Bacteria; phylum Pseudomonadota; class Alphaproteobacteria; order CAVTAV01; family CAVTAV01; genus CAVTAV01. The sequence goes on from CAWGIZ010000011.1 coordinate 315,523, forward strand.
AAGGAGGCCCCGGCACAGCTCTTCCCGCAGCTTTCGACGGACCAACGGGCGGTTCAGTGGGGGAAAATGGAGGGCAACGAATCGACGAGCTTGAATCGCTCTTCACGATAAACCTCGTGCAGAACAGGTCCATTCTGGCCGTATTCCAAAACCGGTTCGCTATCGTGCGTGACACGCGGCCAGTCAGCCGGCCGGGCGGTCGGGCGGCCGGTCCGAGCAAAGGTCACCCAATTTGTCTGAACCGCGTTGACGACGTCGGTCATATCCGGCGTCTCGTGGGGCTCCGCGACATTCATGGTGCCGAAGACGGCGTACAGCTCGTCCGTATGCACGGCGCCGGGCACCTTGCCGCGCTCAGACGGACGAATATAGCTGTAAAGATAGAGGTAGGTTGGCAGGCCATGCTCTGCCGCGGCCTTTGCGGCCTCTCGGGTCGGTAGGCCAGTGAGAATGTCGGTCAAGAGCTCGCCTTCGACGAGATCGGTCTTTCCCGTGCCATATCCGTCATACAGGCCGACGATCCGGGGCCACTGCTGCGATAGCTTCTTCGAGAGCCCCCGGGCAAGACCAGCAAAGCTCCCCGCTTCATAGTTGTTGCTTCCGATGAGCACGGGCATCCGGGGGATATGGCCGTCGCGGAACGCTTCGAGCGGCGTCTGCCGGAGAATTTTTCCATCGATCACCGGGCCGCCGCCGCCAAATCCGAGCGTGGATTTGCCGAGCACGGTTTCAGCCGGTACCGCACGCAAGGCCGCCGCATCTGCGTTCTCCACGCCCCATTTCTTTGCCGCCGCGACACCGGCGGCTTCCCCCTGGCTCAAGGTCTTGATCGAAAAATCGCGGACACCGGATTCGATGATCGCCTTCTCGAACAGGCCTTTGCCCAAAGGCGAGGTCATCAAGAAGGTGACCGACATCCCGCCCGAGGATTCGCCGAACAGAGTAATGTTGTCGGGGTCGCCGCCGAACCGGCCGATATTGCGTTTGACCCATTTCAGCGCGGCGATCTGGTCGAGGACCTGATAGTGCCGAGCAAGCCGGACGGATCCTCCTTGGTCAGGGCCGGGTGGGCGAAGAATCCGAATTTGCCGAGCCGGTAATTGAAGGTCACGAGCACCACGCCGCGCCGGGCGAGACTTCGCTCCGTCATACTTCGGATTCGAGGCCGATCCGATGTTGAAGCCGCCGCCATAGATGAAGACCATGACCGGCAACTTGCGCGGCTTCGGGGCCGAGCGGACCCAGATGTTCAGATACAGACAATCCTCGCTGGTCGGCTGGGCGCCGGCGCGGCCCGGATCGTTCTGCATGCAGTCGTTACCGAAATGATCAGCCTGCATGACGCCGGAATGGGCAAGCGGGGGCTTGGGCGCCCGCCACCGAAGATCACCGACAGGTGGCTCGGCATAAGGGATTCCGAGAAAGGCCGTGACACCGCCCGTCGTAACGCCGGAGACCGGCCCTTCTGCCGTTTTGATGCTCGCTTCACCTGCGTGAGCAAGAGGCGCGCCCAGAGCGAGGCCGGCAAAGATAAGAGCCATGGCAATAGGCAGCGTGCTTTTTCGCATTCTCGTTCCCCCCTCTAGAACTATGACCGCAACTAAGACCTAAGCGCGCGGAAGATGCCGCCGATCGCAGAATCGGGAACCTCGGCGAGAGCCAGGCGCTCATCCTTGTGAGGATCGTCGATCGACCGGTCGGTCTGATCGATGACGAGCGTGGAGCGCCGCTCGGTCGTGTAAGGGTCCCAGTTGACCAGCCCCTCGACATTCGGCGTGCCGGTTCGAGCAAAGGCAAGCCAACGGGCACTCATCCGGTCGGCGAGCGCCTGACCACCGGTTCCGTTGGCGACACGATAGCCGGCCCGGTCAAGATTATCCCAGACAAAGGGCAAGTCGACGCCGTGCGGGCTGAGATATTTTCCGTCGTGGAGAGGCGACCGCCACTCCCAACGATAGAAGTAGAGCGGGGCGCCGCCCTGATTGACTTTCCGCTCCGCCAACTGGGTCGTACGGCGTGTCGTCCAGAGGCCGGTCGCGATAAAGATCAGAAGATCGCCGGGCGTCGCGTCCGGATAGCCTCGGCGGTAGGCCGCGAGGACTGGTTTCGCGTTTGCCCCGAGAAACTTTTCCAGTCGCGACAACAGATCGCGCTCGTCCATATCGAACGTCTTGTCCGAAGCAACGATGACGAGTTCGGAATTGGTACCGCCGATGATCAGCGGCACGTTGGCCGCACTCGGCGGCGCGTCGGGAGTCCAGATCTGGTGCGGCACGGAGCGACCGTCGAAAGTCGGGGCACCGCCGGCGGCGTTCTTCAGGAAGGCCGCGGCCGGAAGTGTCAGGACCTTGCCGGCGTCGGCCTGCGACAGGCCCAGCCGGGCGAGGACCTGTTCCGTGGCGTGGGCGGCGACATCGCGCGTTCGCAGCGACAGCAGAGCCCCGCTTTGCACGATCGCCTTGTGGAACAAACCGGTGGCGGCGGGCATGGCCAGAAGCTGGCAGACCTCGGATCCGCCGGACGACCAGCCGAAGACCGTCACATTCTGAGGATCGCCGCCAAAATTCGCGACATTGTCGCGAACCCATCTCAGGGCCGCGATGATATCGAGCACGCCGGAATTGCCGGAGTTTGCATAGTCTTCGCCCAGAATCTCTGCGAGATAGAGATAGCCGAAAAGGTTCAATCTGTGATTGATCGAGATAATGACGGTGTCGCCGCGCCGCGCGAGCCGGGTCCCATCGAACATCGATCCCGTACCGGCCCCCGTCGCCCACGCGCCCCCGTGCAGGAACACCATCACCGGCCGTTTGCCGTCGTTGTTGAGGCCGGGCGTGAACAGATTGAGAAACAGGCAGTCCTCCGACATCGGCGGGCTGTCCGGATCGAGCGCATTGGTCCACGGTCGTTCCGCATCCGGACGCGACGCGGCCTGCGGCGCAATATTGCCCCCCGCCGCGACATAGGTTTCCATGACACCGGTCCAGGGTTCCGGCGCGACAGGCGGCTTGAATCGATTTGCGCCACCGGTCGGCGCGCCGTAGCGCAGCCCGCGGAAGGTATGAATGCCGCCGGAGACGTAGCCTCTGACCTTCCCGTTGGCCGTTTCGACGATGGGCCCGAGCCGGAGGCCGTTTTCGACAGCTGCTTTCGTCTGCACGGAAGGTGCCGGAATATTGTCCGCCGCCTCCTGAGCCGCTCCGGCAGATGAAGAGGACAGCGCAAGACCGGCGAATGCAGCCGAACCAACCATCAATTTCCGGCGACTTATGCTGGGGTTCGTATCGTGCGGCTTTCGGCTGTTTATCTGGGTCCTTTCAAATGGGTTTAGCGCTGGAATATGCGCTGCCCCGATCCGTTAGATCAAGGTATCCGCTGAGCCGATCACTCATCCTGCCGCTTGCCCGTTCCGGGTGACAAGCGGACCGCCTCAACTGGCGGATCCTGTCGTCAGGCCTTCTTGGCGGACCGGCGGGATTGCCCGGTTTTTTCCGTGCCCTCGGCAATCCTCTGCAGCATCGCGTTCAGCTGCGCCGCCTCCTGCTTCGTGAACAGGGATGAGAATGTCTCCTCGTGGTCCCGCACGATCGCTCGCACCTTGTCGAGAAAGCCTTTGCCTTTCGGCGTGAGACGAAGTTCCTGGCGCCGCCGGTCGGTCTCGGAGCGCTTGCGCACGACCACTTCGCGGTTTTCGAGCCGGTCGACGACGACCATCATGGCCGGACGATCCACGCCCAGGACGGCCGCGATATCGACCTGCGAAATTCCGGGATTACTGTCGATCAGCTCCATGACCGCGAATTGCCGTTGGCCCAGCCTGAGTTTCGCCGTGCCGTCGACGTAATGGCGATGCATCGTGTTCTGCGCCATGCGGATGCGAAACCCGATCAGGTTGCTCAGCATCCCGAAATCGACCTCTCTGGATACTGGCTTGGTAATCTTTCGTCCGGCCCCTGACATTCGGTTCCTTTAGCTCGCTAATCATGCCCTTCGGATTACCGACCATCCCTCGGCATCACGCACCCTACCCCCATAAGGCACCCGCAATCCAGTGCACGGACCGGGCGCGGAAGCAACTGAATATAGGGAGAAATGCGGATGAAACGATCATAGAAAGTGTTTGAGGCGACTGCGTTCTGCGCCTTGAGCGCGGTCGCCGGAAATTCCTCATTCTCCATCTCGGCCGGCTATGTGGACATCTTCTATTCCCATCGCAGGCCATGGTTCGTCGAGCTGAACAAGTCTTACTTACCCCCGGCTCGGCGCAAAATTTAAGGGCCCGGAGAATTGCTCCTCCGGGCCCCTTTTTCGACCACTGCCGACGCGAACTAGGCGACGGCTTCCTCGGCGATCTTCACCCGCGCGACCTTGTGCTTCTGGAGCCGCGGCAGCACTTCCTTGCCGATCCGGTGGACCTGATTCATGAACATCTCCTGCGGCATGCCGCCCCGATTGCAGACCAGAAGGACGTTCTGCGCGCCCGCCTCTTCGCATTCGGCGATGATCTTTTCGACGACCTCGTCCGCCGTGCCGATCGGCATCTGATCGACATATTTGCGGACGGCGTCCACGGTCCATTCGTGGAACACGGTGGCGTCCTCGGCGAGCGTGCCCTTCTTGCCCTCGCGCAAATGCTGGAACGACTTGGAGCTGTAGTAGCCCTTCTGGATGTTCTGCTGGGTCACGTGATCGTAGAGCAGCAGCGTATTGAAGAAATACATGAGATAGGGCGCGTATTCCTCCACCGCCTTGGCCTTGGAATCGGCGACGTAGCAGTCGACCATGATGTTGAGGTCTTCCGGCTTCACCTTGCGGCCGTACTGGGCCTGGCACTGGGCGTAATAGCGGAGCGTGTCGACGCGCGCGGAGCCGGCCATGACGCCCGGCGTGATGCCGATATTATTGGCGGCGGCCCATTCGATCGTTTCCTTCGAGCTCGTCACCGGCACCCAGACCTTGGGGTGGGGCTGTTGCACCGGACGCGGCCAGATCGACACGTCTTTGTAATTGTAGTGCTTGCCTTCGAAGGAGAAGCTGTCCTCGGTCCAGGCCCGGCGGATCACTTCATAGGCCTCCTCGAAGCGCGAGCGGGATTCCGACATCGGGACGTTGAAGATCTTGTATTCGCGCGGCGCGCCACGGCCTACGCCGGCGATCAGACGGCCCTTGGACAGGCAGTCCAGCATGGCCAGCTCCTCGGCCAGCCGCAGCGGCTCGTGAATGGGCAGCAGGTTCGCATAGAGCAGGATCTTCACCCGCTCGGTGGCCTGCGCCAGGGCTGCGGCGAGTATATTTGGCGAATTCATAAGACCATATGGCGTCGCATGGTGCTCGTTCAGAGCAACGCCATCGAATCCAAGGCGATCCGCTTCGACCCATGCCGCTATATGTTCAGAATAGGTGTCCATGGCGACTTGCGGATTAAAGTGCTTCGACCCGAGCTTCGGCACCTGTCCATTTACCTTGAATTTGTCGACATTTTCGCCGTAAGCTAACCAGTCAAATATGAAGACTTCCATTTACTTCCCCTCTATTTTTCGATCTGATGACTGTAGCGTCAGGACATAGAAGCCGGGTTGGGTGACGAAACAATCAAGCATTGAGGCCACGACAATGAAGCAGCACTTTGCGGTAATCGTTCGCAGAACGTCGAAATGGGATCAGTCGATCCCGGCGGACCAGCAGTCCGGCTTTCCGAAGCATCTCGAATTTATGGGCGGACTGGAGAAGAGCGGCATTATCGCTCTCGCCGGTCTTATGACGACGTCCAACGACGTCCTGTTCATCTTCGAGGCCGAGAGCGAGGCCGAGGTCCGGGCCACCCTGGGGAAGGACCCCTGGCAACAGGATGGCAAGGTCTGTATCGATCGCGTTGAACAACTGGCCCTCAAAATCGGAAAAATAAATATCTAGCCCCACGGCTCCGGCAGGCCCTTGGCGGGCGGCTAGCCGAAGACGGCGACGGTTCGGATTTCGTAGCTGATGCGCGGCGGCGCATCGGGCGCCGATGTCGGGTCGTCGAACGCCGTATGCGCGGTCATCTTCCAATCCGTTTCGCCGGTATCGAACAGCTTGAACACGAGCACCTCGTCCGGCTCCATATGCGGATAATAGTACCAGAGGTGCTTGGGGTTGAAGGCGCAGTTGAAGCCGGCGGGCTCCCGCACCGCGCCGGTCTGCGTCGCGTTGCCGAAATTGATGCGCAGGAAATCACTCCGATCGACGGAGGACTTGTCGCACACCGCGAGCGGCGAGCGCTCCACGGTCTTCAGCGGCCGCCAGACATTGATGTTGACGAGGCGTTTGCCCTTGGTGCCCTCGAAGCGCGCCGGCGCAAAACGCTCAAGCGCGCTGCGCAGCCCGTATTCGGTGAAATCGACATGGGCGCTCAACGCTGGACCGCCGCCGGCGTTCTGTTCGCCACCCCGCAGGATTCCCATGAAGGCGATGACGTCCGTCGCGCCGGTCAGCTTCTTCACGAGCGCCTCGACCTCGGGATAGTAGTATTCCTGGGCCGCCGCCTGATCGGTCAGATCGACATTGGTCTTTTGCCGCACCAGGGTGAAGCCGTTCTTCTCGAAGGATATGTCTGCGAGCCGCGCGTTGTGAACGCGCATCGGATGATCTTCCATCTCGAACGTATATTTGCCGTTCTCGAAGATGGTGCCGCCGTCCGCCGCCTTTTCGGAATAGCGTATTACCGCATCCACGTAAGACGGAGTTGTGGCCTGACTGGCTTGTGCTGATGCCATGACGCTCCCCCGCATCGATAAATTGTTATCGATCTAAACACCGTAAGAGTCTAACAATATCGTTATACCATCGCAACATGGGCGAGCGGGTGGAACGGATGATCAGGGAGCATCCAACCGGACCGACGCCCGACGGCTGAACAGCACCAATAGGGCCGCATCGGGGACGGCATCGAAAAACGGAATAACGTCCGAAATGGCGACCCCGGTCGCGAGCGGACCGCAAGGGGCAAGCCGGCCGAAAGGCCCGGCCGCAACGGGGATTGGCAACGGGGATTGAATGAGCCGCAGCACTCAGGCACCGTCGCTGCGGGATAGCAAAGGAGCAAGCAATGGCAAAGAAGCGGGCAACGATTGTAATCGTCCATGGGGCATGGGTCGGCGGTTGGCGCTGGCGGGCGGTCGCGGACGACCTGCGGGACAGGGGCCACTATGTGTTCACGCCGACGCTCACGGGGCTCGGCGAACGCGAGCATCTGACGAGCCCGAACGTCAACCTGTCGCTGCATGCCCAGGACATCGCCAATGTCATCAAATTCGAGGGGCTGGAGAACATCCTGCTCGTCGCCCACTCCTATGGCGGCATGCCGGTCTCGCAGGCGACCGAACTCGTGCCCGAGGGCATCATCCAGTCGATCCTCTATCTCGACGCCTTCTATCCCGAAAACGGCGAAGCGCTGAACGATCTCGTACCGGGACCGCCGCACCTGCCGCCGGAAGGCGAGGCCTATCTCGTGCCGCCGCCGCGCGTAAACCTGGTCGGCTTCAACGCGCATATGACCACCGAGGCGCGGGCATCATACGAGGACCGGCGGACAGCGCAGTCGGTTCACTGCTTCAACGAGAAGGCGCGGCTCACGGGCGCACGCGAACGCATTCCGCAAAAGACCTATGTGATCGCCACGGGCTACAAGAACGACACCTTCGCGCCGATCGCCGAAAAACTCCGCAAGCGCAAGGACTGGCGCGTCGAGGAGATGCCTTACACGCATGATCTCCAGCATGTGGCCGTGAAGGAAACCGCCGACATGATCGTGTCGGCCCTGCCCTGATCGCAGAGCTCTTCGGACGGGAGCGCGGACGCGCGTCTTATGCCGCCTTCGGCTCCCGGACGAAGAACAGCCAGATCAGCCCGACGGTAAGAAAGACGACGCCGACACCCACGCCCGCCTGCTGGCTGTGGAAATAGGCCGTGACGAGTCCGATGGCGAGCGGTCCCAGGAAGGACGTCGCCATGCCCGTCAGGGCGAACAACCCGAAGAACTCGCCCAGCATCCGCGCCGGCGCCAGCTTGACGACCATCGTCCGGCTGGCCGCGACCGCCGTCGATGAGCAGAGCGCGATGCTGCCCTGCGCGATCGAGAAAATCTTGTCGGCCAGAGTCGGGAACAATCCGGTGGCCGTCGGATCGGGCGTGACGGCAATGAAGAAGATCTCGTTCGGATTGACGAAGCAGAGCGCGATATTCGCGACCAGCCCGCCGAAGGCCGCCACCATGAGGCTGCGCCGCGTTCCGATACCGCGATCGAAGAAACCTGCCAGCAGGCCGCCGAGCATCGCTCCCGCGCTGTTGATCAGCCCCTGGATCGCGATGGTCGTGGCGGACCAGTGCATGATACCGGCGGCATAGACGCCGGTGAACATGGTCAGCGCTATGAAGCCGTCCATGAAGACCATCCGCGCGCCCAGGAACATCGCGATGTTCGGATAGTTGCGCAGCTTGCTGAAGGTGGTGCGGATGCTGTGGAAGGCCTTGGCGATGGCAGCGCGGCCATTCTCCGCGGTGCCTGGCATATCCGGCGTGAGAAAATAGAAGGGCAGGCTCAGCGCCACGAAGAAGATAGCCGCCAATGGACCCACCGCGCGCTGCGGCCCACCGGCCGACAGATCCAGCCCGAACAGCGGGCTCGGATTCCAGCTCCACGCGAAGAGAAAGAACAGGACGGAGGAGAAATTCAGCACGTTGCTGGCGGCCATACTGAGACCGCTGACCGTCCCTACTTCATTCGGCCGCGCGACGCTCGGCAGCATCGCGTTCATGAAGATCGGCAGAAATTCGAGACCGACGGCCGCCACCAGAAGCGCAGCCATGATCCAGTAAATATCCGAGCCCATATTGGGCGTCGCGAAGGCGAGGCAGATCATGCCGGGAACCGCGACGATACTGAACAGCCCGATCCAGCGCTTGCGATGCCCGGTGGCGTCGGCAAGCGCGCCCAGAATCGGTGCACCGATCGCCAGCGCCACGGCCGCGATCGTCGAGACCTGGCTCCACAGAACCTGGCCCCGCACCGGATCGCCGGCGACCTGCGTGGTGAAATAGGCGGAAAAGACGAACAGGTTGACGAGCGCGAAATAGGGCATCTTCGACGCATCGGCGACGATCCACGCCCATTTGGCGCGCCACCGGCTTGCGGCGGATTCGACAGAGGTTTCGGCGGTTGCGCCCTGCCCCGCGGGAGCGCTCCGGGCGCTCGACGCCTCGTCGGTCATTCAGCCCCCATCTGCTTACATTTGTTGCTATTTATTTTGCCTGCAAAGTACTACGGCCAATACCGAAGCACAATTCGCAATCGCGACGGCCGGCCGCCTGCCTCTCCGCGTTCATCACGACATTGCGACCGAACGACACGTTGAATGAACCGTGACGACCTGCTATTGGCCCCCGATGGGCTGGTCTGGAATGGGTACGTCTCGGAAATCCGGTTGGCGCTCGCAGGTGTTGCGGGAGTGCCTCGTCGCGTTCGCGATTCTGGCCTTGGCGCTTCGCATCGTCTTTCCGCCCGGCTTCATGCCGGTTCACACCGCCGACGGATTCACGATCACCATTTGCTCGGGCTACGGTCCGGCCACCATCCAGCTCGATTCGGACGGCACGCCGCTGGCGCCGGTCAAGACCGCGCATCACGTTTCGCCTTGCGTTTTCTCGGGCGTCGGCGCGGCCCTCTCGGCCATCACGCCGGCGCTGGTCGCCCTCGCGATCGCCTATATCATCGTCGCGGGCTTCCGCTCCCTGGTCCCTTATCTGATCGCCTTCCGCACCGGCATGACGCCGCCGCTGCGCGCCCCGCCCGCCACGCTCCACGCCTGACCTAATCCATCACCGGAATCAGATCGCGCCCCGCCTGCCCCTCCAAGGCCGGGCGGCGCGCATGACGTGGAGTGCGTTTCATGACCAACGACAAGACCAATACGCGTGCGGCGAAGCTTCTGAGGGCCTCGACCGCCGCCCGATACACCCTGCCGCTTTTCACCTCCCTGATCGGCGTCGCGTCCCAGGCCGCGCCGGCGGACGACAACACGGAGCGTATGATCGTCGAGGTAAAGTCGTTTCCGCCGACGCTTTCGTCCTCGCCGCTGACCACATCGACCCTGTCGCGCGACGACGTGCGGGACCACCAGCACGACACCAGCGACACGGCCGGCCTGCTGTCCCGCATCCCCGGCGTCAGCGCCAATATGGGCGGTGGATTTTCCTCCATGCCCACCATTCGCGGCCTGAGCGAGCAAAGACTCACCATTCTGGTCGATGGTCATTCGATCGACATGGCCTGCCCGAACGACATGAACACGCCGCTGTCCTATACCGATCCTCAGTCGGTCGGCGGCATTCATGTCATAACCGGCGTCTCGCCGGTGAGCATGGGGGGCGACAGCATCGGCGGCGTGATCTCGGTCGAAGGTCCGGCGCCTCGCTTCGCCATGGGCGACGGGCTTCTCGTCGCCGGCGAGGCTTCGGCATTCTACCGCAGCAATGATGACGGCTTCGGCGGCGCCGCGTCCCTGACGCTCGCGAACAGCAACCTCAGCGCCACCTATACCGGGTCCTATATCCAGGCCGACAATTACAAGGGTGGCGGCAATCGCGGCCTTGTGCGCTCGACGGAATATGCCAAGACCGATCATGCCGTCGCGCTCGCCTACCGGAACGATCTCGGCCTGTTCAAGCTGAAGGGCGGATACCACTTCTCGCCCTATGAGGGCTTCGTGAACCAGTACATGGACATGACCTCGAACACGTCATGGTTCGTCAACGGCGAATATGAGGGCACGTTCGACTGGGGCAAGCTCGACATCAAGGGCGACTACCGGGCGACCGATCACGAGATGAATTTCCTCGCCGACAAAGGCGGCATCGCGAATGGCGGCATGCCGATGAATACGCGGGTGCGGTCTGGCGGTTACACGGTCAAGGCGGATATCAAGATGTCGGACCGGGATACGCTGCGGCTCGGCAACGAATATCATCACCAGTTTCTGAACGACTGGTGGCCGCCGGTCGCAGGCAGCATGATGATGGGTCCGAACACCTACATCAACATCAACCACGCCCATCGCGACCGGCTCGCCTTTTTCGGCGAATGGGAAACCGAATGGACCGGCAAGTTCTCGACGCTCGCCGGCATTCGCTTCGACCGCGTATCCATGAATACCGGCGACGTACAGCCCTATTCGCCGACCGGCATGCTGGCGATGGATGACGTGCCCGCCGCGACCGCCTTCAATGCCGCGAGCCACAAGCGGCGCGACGACAACTGGAGCGGATCGCTGCTCGCGAGCTATGCGCTTTCGGACGCGGTTGCGATGGAGCTCGGCTATGCCCACAAGGTCCGCTCGCCGAATCTCTATGAACGGTACAGCTGGGGCCGGAGTTCGATGGCGAGCAGCATGATCGGCTGGTATGGCGACGGAAACGGCTATGTCGGCAATCTCGCGCTCAAGCCCGAGCGCGCCGACACGATCAGCGCCGCCATCGATCTGCACGGCGCCGGGGAAGACGGCTGGGCGGTGAAGATCGCGCCCTATTACACCCATGTCAGCGACTATATCGACGCGGTGCAGCTTCTGTGCCTTCATGAACATGGGCATGCCGACCGGATTCGTGCAGCTCCAGTTCGCCAACCAGGAGGCCGCGTTCTACGGCGTCGACCTCTCGGGCAGTACGCCTCTCTGGAACGGCGGCGCGGCCGGCGTCACGCACCTCACCGCCTCGGCCAGCTATGTGCGCGGCCAGAACCTCACCGATCACGGGCCGCTCTATCACCAGATGCCGTTCGACGCCCGGCTGACCCTCGCGCACAAGATCGGCGGTTTCGAAGGCGCGGTCGATTTCGAATGGGTCGCGGAGAAGACCCGGGTCGATCTCACCCGCAACGAGCCGACGACCAATAGTTACGCGCTGGTCAATCTGCGCACGGCCTATAGCTGGAAGATCTGGCGGCTCAGCCTCGACGTCGAGAACCTGTTCGACAAGGGCTACGACCTGCCGCTCGGCGGCATTTCGCTCGGCGACTACAAATATAGCGGACGCACCCTGATCCGGCCGGTGCCCGGCAAGGGGCGGTCGGTAAATGTCGGCTTGTCGGCAAGCTTCTGAGGCTGGCGATCAGGCCCGCGCGAACCGTTCGGCGAGCGCGGGCATCACCAGAAGATTGAGGATCGTCGAACTGAACAGACCGCCGAGCACGGTGATCGCCATCGGCCCCTCGATCTCGTAACCGGCGTGACCGAGACCGACGATCAGCGGCGCGAGGCCGAGCCCGGTGACGAGCGCCGTCATCAGGATCGGCACGAGCCGCTCGCGGGCGCCGCGCAGGATGGTGTCCCGCGTCCACGGCTCGCCCTCTTCATCCATCAGATGCTCGTAATGCGCCAGCAGCAGAATCGCGTTGCGCGAACTGATGCCGAACACGGTGACGAGACCGACCAGCGTGCCGATCGAAAGACCGATGCCGGTGAGGCCGACCGCGAGGATGCTGCCGATCATCGCGAATGGCAGATTGACGAGCACCAGCATCGGATAGGCCCGGCGCCGGAAGCCCATGAACAGAATCAGCACGACCGTGACGAGCGCGATCGAGGAATAGACGGTCATCTCGAACTGGGCGGCGCGCTGCGCCTCGGCGATGCCCGCGAAGCGTACATAGATGCCGCCCGGAAGCGCACCGAGCGCGTCGACCCGGGCGCGCGCATCGCTGACGACGTCCTGAATGTTGCGGCCGGAGACGTTGAAGGTGATGACCGCGCGGCGCTGGCCATCGAGATGCCGGATCGTGGAACGGCCGACCGCCGGCGCGATCTGCGCCACTTTGGACAGCGGCACGGGACCGAACGGGCTGTTCACCGTCAGCCGCCCGATCGTCTCTGGTTTGTTGCGTTCGGACGCGGGCAGGATCACCACGACATCCACCGATCGCGCCCCATCGAAGCTCTGGCCCACCGTCATGCCGGCAAAGCTCGTCTGGACGACATCGAGCACGTCGCCGCGCTTGAGTCCGTATTGGGCGAGCGCGGAGGGAATCGGGCGGATCATGATTTCGGGCGCGGCGCTCTGATGCTCGAACTGCAGATCGACGACACCCGGCACATGGCCGATCAGCCCCGCGATCCGCGCGCCCTCCCGGTCCAGCGCGTCGAGATCATCGCCGAAGACATTCACCACGACATCCGCCGTTTCGCCGGTCAGGCTCTCGCTGAAGCGGTCGCCGAGGAAGGTCACCACCTCGGTATGGAGACCCGGATAGGAGTCGACGATCTTGCGGATCGCCTCCTCCGCCACGCTCTGATCGACGACGGCATCGGGCTTGAGCTCGACATGGAACTCGCTGCGATTCGGCCCCCAGGTATCCTCGCCCAGCTCCGCGCGGCCGACCTGCTGCTCGGCCGTCTTCACATAGGGCAGCGCGAGGATCTCCTTACTGATGCGCTGGCCCAGGGCCATCATCTCGTCGAAGGACGTGCCGGGAACGGCGCTCGAGGTCTGCACCACGAAATGGCCTTCGCGGAAGTCCGGCATGAATTGCCCGCCCAGGGATGGCAGCCACACGAGAGCGCCGACGAACGCGACGGCGAGCACCGCGCCGGTCAGCATCAAACGATCCGCTATCGCGGCGACGGCCCGCGTCTGGAAGCGCTTCAGGGCGGCGATCCAGCGCGACTCGGCATGGCTGTCGCGCGCCGAGAGCAGCAGCGCGCAGAGTGCGGGCGTCACCGTGAGCGCGACGATGAGCGAAGCGACGACCGCAAGCATGAAGGAAAGCGCCAGCGGCCCGATGAAGCGTCCCTGCACGCCGGTCATCAGATAGACCGGCACGAAGACGACGATGACGGCGAGCGTCGCGAAGAGGACCGGCGAGCGGATTTCGATCGATGCCCGGCGCACCACTTCGAGCCGGTGCAGCGGATTGGGTGACGCCGCGTTAAGGCTGAGCCGCCGCATGATGTTCTCGATGTCGATGATCGCGTCGTCCACCAGCACGCCGATCGCGACCGCGAGGCCGCCGATGGTCATGGTGTTGAGCGTGTGGCCCATATATTTCATCACGACGATCGCCGCGAGCAGCGACAGCGGTATCGTGATGAAGGAAATGAGCGCCGAGCGCACGTCGCGCAGGAACGCAAACAGGATCACGAGAATCAGCACGGCGGCGATGGCGAGCGCGTCGCGCAAATTCGACAGCGCGCGCTCGATGAAATTGGCCGGGCGGTGCATCTCGGGATAGATCGTGATGCCCTGGGCTTCGAGACGCGGGAAAATTTCGTGAAGCGCGGCTTCGAGCCGGCGCGTCGTGTCCATCGTGTTGGCGCCATACTCGACTCGAGATCGTCAGCAGGATTCCGGGCCGCCCCATGATATTGGAATCGCCCGCCTTGAGCGCCGGTCCGATCTGGACCGTGGCGATATCGCTGACCTTGATGGGCACGTCGTTGCGAACCGTGACGACCGCATTGCCGATCACCTTGGGATCCGGCTTCTGGACCGGCAATTCGATCAGCACGCGCTGGGCCTTGAAGTCGATGAAGCCGCCGCCGCGCAGCGCCAGCGCCGAGCGGACGGCGTCGCCGAGATCGGTCAGCGTCAGGCCGTAGGAGGAAAGCAGATCGAGCTTCGGAATCACGTGGATCTGACGCACCTCGCCGCCGAACACATTGACCCGCGCCACGCCGGGCACGCCGAGAATGAGCGGTTTCAGCGTCCAGTCGGCGAGATCGCGCATCTCATACGGATCGAGCTTGTCCGAGACGAGGCCGATCTTCAGAAGATCCATGGTGCTCGATACGAGCGGCGAAAGTTGCGGCGCGTGAACGCCCTGGGGCAGGGATCCCGCGAGACGCTGAATGCGTTCCGCGATGTCCTGATGGGCGCGATTGGGATCGGTGCCCTGCGAGAAGAACATCGTGATGACCGAAAGGCCCGGAATCGACTCAGATTGCATCCGGTCCAGCGCGGGGGCGCCGTTCACCGCCGCCTCGATCGGCCGCGTGACGAGTTGCTCGACCTGGGAGGGCGTGAAGCCCGGCGCCTCGGCCTGAATCGAGACCTGCGCGGGCACGAAGTCCGGAAAGACATCGAGCGGCGTATCGCGCGCGTCCCAGATACCGATCGCGAGCAGGATCGCCGCGAGGGCGACCACGGCACCGCGTCGGCGGACACAAAGGGATACGAGCCATTCCATGACGGTCTAGTCTTCCTCTTCGCCGCCGCCGGTTTCGCGCGCGAGCAGCAACCCGGCGCCCGCGATCACGACCTTGCCGCCCGGCTTGAAGCCGTTCGCCGCACCGGACGGCTCGAAATAGCCGCCGCTCGCGGGATGACCGAGATCGATCGGCTCGCGGACGAAGCGGTTGCCATCCATCACGGCGTAGCACCAGGCCTGGCCGCCCGCGATCACGATCGCCGAATTCGGGATGATGACCCCGGCCTGTTTGGCGCCGGCCGCGATCGCGGCGGTGACATGATCGCCCGAAGACAGGCCCTTCGCGTTCTCGACATAGCCGAACAGGTTCGGGCCCGGCACCGTGGAATCGGCCGGCCCGGCCCAAACGTCCGCCGTCGTCCAGGAGGGTCCATCGAGCGCGCCACCGATCTTCCGGATGGTGAGCGCCGAGGGCTCGGTGCCGTCGAGGCCGGACGGGAACGCCGCGTGAAAGACGACAGCCGTCCCCGACGCGAGCCGCTTCATGATCTCCCCGGCGCGGTTCGCCTTTAGCCACGGCGCGCCGGGTCCGAAGGCGATCGATGCCTTGGTCCTGGCGAGCGCGAGATTGGCCTGATCGGAAACCGCCTGACGCTTCGCGGCCTCCAGCGCTTCGCGCGAGATCGCGGTATCGGCCTTGTAGAGGCCCTGCGCGCGTTCGAGTGCCGCCGAGCTCGCGGTCGCGGCGGCTTCAGCCGTCGTGAGGTCCGCGATGGCCTGCGCGATCGACTGCACGTCGACGACCGCTCCCTGACCGGTAATCTCATCCTGATATTCCGTCGCGGCGAGCGGCGCGATGGTGACGCCGAGCTTGGCCTGCTGGTCCGCATCGAGCTCGATGCCGATGGCTTCGGCCTCGTCCGACGCTGTGGAGGATTTATCCGCCGGCGCGTCGGCGCCCTTGCCGCAGGCGGCAAGCAGCGACACGCAACCGGCAATCATCAGGATATGGCGCAGGGTGCGGTTCACGGTGTTGGCTTTCGGCTGAGGTTGGCGAGATCGCCGATGGGTTTCAGAGAGGACGCGGGGAAGACCGGGCGCTCGATGCCGTTCTCCAGCGCAGTCAGCGCGTCGAGCACCGCGCGGCGGGCGGTGAGCGTATTGCGTTCCCGCACCACGAGATCGATTTCGGCGATCAGCACCTGTCCCTTGTCGGCGCCGCCCGCCTTCAGAAGTTGCGCCGCCGTCTCATAATTGCGTCGGGCTTCCTTCTCAGCCTTACTCGCCGCCGCCAGCGCCCCGAGCGTCGCCTGATAGCGGGCGTAACTCGAGTCGATCGCGGCAAGCGCCGCGGCCTGCACTTCGTCGAATTTCGCGGCGGCCACCTTGCGCGCCGCGATGGCGGCGTCGATTGCGGCGCTGCCATTGTCGAACAGCGGCACGGGAAAATCGAGCGCCAGCGTGATCTTGTGCGCCCCCTGATCGAACAGATAGCCGGGCCCGAAGC
Source organism: uncultured Alphaproteobacteria bacterium (assembly GCA_963822835.1). Lineage (GTDB taxonomy): Bacteria > Pseudomonadota > Alphaproteobacteria > CAVTAV01 > CAVTAV01 > CAVTAV01. The sequence continues at coordinate 332,199 of CAWGIZ010000011.1, forward strand.
CGATATCCGGATATTGTTTCGCGACGGCCGCCCTCAGGTCCTGCTCAGCAACGTCGTAATCGGCGAGCGCCTGCCGGATATCGGTGCGATTGACCAGCGCCAAATCGCGCGCGGCGGCAATATCGCCGAGTCCGGCATCGCTCAGTTTGTCGAGCGCCGGATAGGCCGGACGGGTCTTTTCCAGGGCAGGCTGACCAATGCCGATAGCCGCCGCCAAACTCGCCGACGCTGCGCTGAGATCGGCCCGGTCCGTGCCCTGCCGGCTTTCGGCGTCCGCGAGCGCCTGGTTCGCGGTCAGGCTGTCCTGCAACGTCGCCGCGCCGAATTTGATCTTGGTCTCGATCCAGTCGCGGTAGCTCGACCGGAGCGCGGCTTCCCGATCGTCGAGTGTGACGGCATCGGCCGCGAATTCCCGGGCGAAAAGCGCGTTCCGCACGCCGGCGCGAACCGTCCAGAGCGCCGCGCCGAGCTGCCATTCGGCCGACCGCGCCGACGCTTCAGCGCGGCTCCGCCGGATGCCGCGCTTGCCTGCCGTTTCGATCGGAAAGGCCAGGGCGGTCGCCAGGACCCACGGGTTGGCTCCGCCCGCATTGCTGAAGACGCGTTCCGGGCTGAGCGAGAGGGTCGGATTCGGCCGCTTGCCCTGCACCCGGACATTCGCCTGTGCCGCCTCGACCGCCGAGCGCGCGAGCACGACGTCGGGACGCAACGCCCAGGCCGCGACCGTCAACTGATCGAGCGACCAGCCGGCATCCCGATGGCTTGGCCAATCCGTAGGCGGAGAGCGCCGCATCGACCGCCGGATCGTCCGAGCGACCGCGCCGAAAGCCTTTCGGCATTCGCGGCCGGATCGATCGGCTGTTGCGGCACGTGACGGCAGGACGCGAGAGCGACCAAGGCGCCGGCAAGGGCCAGATGTGCAAACTTGAAACGCGGCACGGCAGTCCCCCGTGGACTCATGTCATCGTCGGCCGGGCATGGTAAAATGCCGCGTTTCCCCCAAGGAACCGAGGACATGGCGATACTCTGCTTACTCCCGGGGGCCATGATGAGGCCAAGCTGAAATGGAGCTGAAGTCCGCGAAATTTCCGCTATGCCCGCAGGCCGGCGCGGTTTAAGCCATGCTTAAGGTTCGGGGGTATGCTGCCCTGATACAATGCCGGAAGCCAATCATGGCGCGGAGGGATTGAGTGCGGCTCCTTGTTATCGAAGACGATCCCCTGATCGGCGACGGGCTGGTTTCCGGCCTGTCGCGCGAGGGCTATGTCGTCGACTGGGTCGAGGATGGCCAGGCCGGGATCGCCGCCTTCGAAACCAACGACTACGAACTCGCGATCGTCGATCTGGGCCTGCCGGACATTTCGGGCCTCGAGGTTCTGCGCGCGTTGCGCAAGACCGGAAAGCCGACCGCCGTGTTGATTTTGACCGCGCGTGACGGTGTCGAGGACCGGGTCAACGGGCTCGATAGCGGCGCCGACGATTATCTCGTGAAGCCGTTCGACCTTGAGGAACTGAAAGCGCGATTACGATCGCTTCAGCGCCGTCTTCACGGCCGCCGGGAGGCGCAGCTCACGGTCGGCGACGTGGTGCTCGAACCTGCGGCGGGCCGCGTCACGCGGAACGGCGAGGTGGTGTCCGTGTCGGCCAAGGAATTCGCCCTTCTGCTGCATCTGATGGAGAATGCCGGGCGCGTCCAGTCCAAGCGCCAGCTCGAGGATACGCTCTACGGCTGGTCGGACGGCGTCGAGAGCAATACGCTGGAGGTCTATATCTATCAGCTGCGCCGCAAGCTTGGCCCGGACTTCATCCGGACCATCCGCGGCCTCGGCTATGTGGTGGAGAAATCGTGATGCCCGGTTCGCTTCGATCCCGGCTCGGACTTGCCATCGGTGCCGTGCAGCTGTTCGCCTGGCTGGCCATTCTGAGCGTCGGCGGAACGCATCTGTGGAGCGAACTGGAGGAAGGCTATGACGTCCAGCTGACCCATTTCGCCTTTTCCGTCGGCGCGCTGAGCGATGTGCTCGACAACGAATCGCCGTCGGTCGCGGCCGCCAGAAGACTCCGGAAATGCTCGCCGAGCGCGACCTCCCGCGCGGTATCTCATCGGATGATTTCGAGGATCATCTCGTGCAGGTTTCGAACGGCGACCGGGTCATCTTCCGCTCGCCCACCGCGCCGACCACCCGCATCGAGATGCCCGTGGGCATTCACAATGTCGCCATCGGCGAGGACCGCTGGAAGGCGCTGCGGCAGATCGATGCGAAAAACGGCGACACCGTCATCGTCGCGGTCCGGCGTTTCGAGGTCGACACGACCATCATCACAACTCTCGCGAGCGTGCTCGTGCCCCTCGCCGGCGCCGCCGTCCTCAGCACATTGCTGACGCTCGTGCTCGTATCGCATCTCTTGAAGCCGCTGGAGAAATGGGCGCGCAAGATCGGCGACCTCTCACCTTACGGCACCGGCACGATCGACGGCGAGGGCGCGCTGAGCGAGGTTCGCCCCGTCCTTTCGGCGGTGAACCGGATGCTCGACCGGGTCAGGGCGTCGGTGGCGTTCGAGCGCCGTTTCGTGCGCGACGCGGCCCACGAACTGCGCACGCCCCTGACCGCCATCCGTACCCAGATCGAGGCCGGCGATTGGTCCGGTCTTTCCGGTGAGCAGCAGCGGCGCATGACGAATGTCCATTTCGGCCTGCAGCGCGCGACCCGGCTGGTGAACCAGCTCATGGACCTCGCGCGGGCGGAAGAGCCCCGCGCGCCGACCGGCGAGCGGCGGATCGAACTCGGCGCCTTCATCGGGGAGAAGCTGACGGACCTGATCAATAGCGGCTCGATCAGCGATCCGACACGACTGTCGTTGAACGCGCCGGACGGCGAGACCTGGCTGACCTGCCAGCCCGGCGATATCGAGATCGTTCTCACCAATCTCGTCGACAACGCCGTGAAATATGCCGGCGACAAGGCGGAGATCGCTGTCACGCTCGATCACGAGGGCGACAGGCTGAACTCGTCGTGGAGGACAACGGCCCCGGTATTCCCGCGAACAAACGCGTCGAGGTGCTCGAGCGGTTCGTCCGTCTCGCGCCCGCCACCAGCTATGGGTCGGGCCTCGGGCTCTCGCTCGTGAAAGAGATCGCCACCAAGCTCGGTGGCACCGTGGTTCTCGACCAGAGCAAGGCGCTCAATGGCCTGCGCGTCACCGTGACCCTGCCGGCCGAAACGGTCATCGAGCCCGCGCCGGAAGCCGCAGCCGAGACTCAAATCCGCGCCGCGGAATAGCGCTCAGTCGCGCGGACCGGAAGGAAGACGCGCCAACAGCGAGATCAGCAACTCGGCTTCATCCTTTGTCAGGCTGCCGGCGACGAATGTCTTCTCGGCCGTCGCGGTGATCCCGCGCAGCGTCTCGAATTCCTTCTTGCCGCTGGCCGTGAGATGGACGGCGCGGGAGCGGCCGTCGGTCTTCGACACCCGCCGCGTCACGAGCCGCCGGAGCTCGAGCTTGTTCAGCATGATCGCGACCTGCGCCACGTCGAGGCCGAGGGCAGCGCTCATCTGCGTCGGCGTGACGCCGGGATTGAGGCCGATCAGGAACATCGCGCCGACATCCTGAGGCTGAAGACCCGTAGCGTGGGCTTCCTTGAGATAGTGCTTTTTGAAGGCGAGCTGCACCCGCCGCAACTGATAGCCGAGCGAACGGACGAGCGGCGCGACATCGAGATCTTCGGCCGCCGAACCTGTCGCCGGTGTCGACGCCGAGGTGGTCGTCCGGGATATTGCGGTCGCGGGACGGCTCAACCGATCACCCTCCATCATGCGCGCAGCAAATCGGCGGAAAACCGACGCCAGGCTCTGGCGATTCGCGCGCTTTCGCCTTATTGAATCTACTTTACAAGCCGGATTGTCGATGATTTATTTTATTAAATAAACTATTTTTTCGGGCCGAATGGAACGCCCGGAATTGATCGGCGACGATCGGGGGGACGGCATGAATATGAGGGACGAATCCGGGTCCGCGCCTGCGGCCGAGCTCGTGGGCGACCCGCTGTTCGGCAAGCTGGTCCGCTGGCTGATCCTGCCCCTTGCCCTGCTCACATTCGTCAACGCCGTCGACCGGGTGAATATCAGCTTCGCCGCCTCTGCGATGCAGCGGGACATCGGGCTCACGCCCTCCGCCTTCGGTTTCGGCGTCAGCATGTTCTTCGTCGCTTATATGCTGTTCCAATATCCTCACGCGCTGTTGCTGCGCTATGTCGGCATCCGGCTCTGGCTGCTGGTGTCGGTGTCGCTGTGGGGCGTTTCGGGCCTGCTGATGGCCCATATCCAGGGCCCGTTCCAGTTCTATGCCGCGCGCTTTCTCCTCGGGCTCGCAGAGGCCGGGCTCGCGCCGGGCATGACCTATTTCATCAGCAACTGGGTGCCGCGGCGATCGCTCGCCAAGGCGATGGCGTTCGTCCTGGCGGCGGTGCCCGTCTCGCTCGTGCTGGGTGGTCCGATCTGCGGCTGGCTGCTCGGCATGTCCAACCCCCTCGGATTGGCGGAATGGCGCTGGATGTTCCTGATCTCGGCGGTGCCGAATTTCATCATCGCGATCGTCGGCTTTTTCTATTTCGTCGATCGCCCGAGCCAGGCGCGCTGGCTCAGCGAAAGTGAATGCGCCCAGCTTCTTGAAGAACTCAAGGAGGGCAAGGACGAGCGCGCGCCCCAGATGCACTGGACGGAAGCGGCCCGGAATCCCGATGTCTGGCGCGCCGCGCTTACCTGGATGCTGGTGATGACGGGCGCCTATGCCCTGGTCTACTGGTTGCCCCAGCTGGTGCGCCAGTTCGATCTCGGCCACAGCGAATTCGCCATCGGCGTGATCGCCGTGCTGCCGCAGGCCGGTCTCGTCACCGGGCTGCTCGTCAACTCCTGGCATTCGGACCGCACGGGCGAGCGCTTCTGGCATGTCGGGCTCGCCGGCATACTGGCCGGCGTGGCCCTGATCACGGCGGTGATGCTGCCGGTTGGCTGGACGGTCATGGCGCTGCTGATGGTCGCCGGTCTCGCCATCGGCGGCGCTCAGGGCGTGTTCTGGACCGTGCCGGCCGCCTATGGCATCGGCGGCGGAAAGGTGCCGGTCGGCGTGATCGCCTTCGTCAGCATTCTGGGCACGGCCGGCGGTATCATCGGCCCCATGATCATCGGCACGATCCTGGAACGCACCGGCAGCTTTTCGCCGGCTATTGTTTTGCTGGCCGTGATGTTGATCCTGTCCTGTGCGACGGTCGTGCCGTTCGGCCGCGCGAAACGAGGGTAACGGCGAAAGGGAGTTGCGTACGACATGGGCATGAGCCTCATCGACTTCTTCGACAAGGGCGTGGCGATCGATCCGGATCGCCCCTGCCTGATCCTCGGCGACGAGGTCCGCACCTATGCGGAAGCGCAGCGCAGCTCCTATCTCATCGGCAACGCGATGATGGATGCCGGCATCAAGCCGGGCGCCAAGGTTGCCGTGCTGAGCCACAACGCGATCACGCCGTTCGAATGCGTGCTGGGCACGCTGCGCGCGGGCTGCACCTGGGTGCCCGTCAATGCGCGCAACGCGCTCGAGGAAACGATCTACATCCTCGACCACACCGATGCCGAGGTTCTGTTCTACACCGAGGCCTTCGCCGCGCAGATCCCGACGCTCCTGGAACGCTGCCCGAAGCTCGTCTTGCCGGTGAGCATCGACGGCGACGGCGCGGACGGACGTCAGAACTCTCGCCGCGATGTGCGCCTCGGCCTCGCCGGAACGCCGCGAGATCCATATCCCGGCGGACGCGCTGGCGACACTCTCCTGCTCCGGCGGCACGACCGGGCTTCCCAAGGGCGTGATGACCTCGAACCGGAACTGGGCCTATCGCATTTCCGAAGTGATGGTGCGCCTCGCCCACCCCAAGCCGGTGCATCTCGTCGCCGCCCCCATGACGCATGGCGCGGGCGCCGGCGCGCTGGAACTGATGGCGATGGGCGCCACCCATGTCGTGATGCCGCAATTCGATCCGGCCGAGATTCTCCGCGCGATCGACCGCTACGAAGTGAGCCATATCTTCCTGCCGCCGACCGCTCTCTACCGCGTGCTGTCGCACCCGAACCTGCACAAGAGCGACTACGAGTCGTTGCGGTATCTGATCTGCGGCGGCGCGCCCGCCGCGCCGGACCGGGTCAAGGAGGCGCTCGCCGCATTCGGCTCGGCGCTTCATCTCGGTTTCGGCGGCACGGAAATCGGCGGCGGCGTGTGCTGGCTTTCGGGCCACGACATGATGGAAGCGCTGGACGCCGACAACGAGGATCTGCTGCTGAGCTGCGGCAAACCCGCCCCGGTGCTGCGCGTCGAGATCGTCGACGACGACCGTAATCCGAAGCCGACCGGCGAGGCGGGCGAGATCGCCGTCTGCAGCTACGGCAACGCCGCGGGCTATTACAAGAACGAGGAAGAGACGGCGCGGTGCTTCCGCGACGGTTGGTTCTACACCGGCGATGTCGGCTACAAGGACGAGGCCGGTAATGTCTATGTCTCGGACCGCAAGAAGGACATGATCATTTCCGGCGGCTTCAACGTCTACCCGTCCGAGATCGAGCGCGTGCTGATGACGCATTCGCTGGTACAGGATTGCGCCGTGATCGGCGTGCCCGACGAGGAATGGGGCGAGGCGGTGAAGGCGGTCGTCGAGCTAAAGAAGGATGCTAGCGCCGAGCCGGACGAACTGAAGAAGAGCCTCGAGGAGATCTGCCGCGCGTCGCTCGCGGGCTTCAAGGTGCCGAAGTCCTTCGAGATCTGGCCGGAAATTCCGCGCAGCCCGGTGGGCAAGGTTCTCAAGCGCGCGGTGCGCGAACGCTATTGGACGGACAAGACCGCGAAGACAAGGAGATCCATATGACGACGCCCGTGACTTTCCCGACGGACCTCGCGCCTCCGGGGCTCGAATTCGCGTTCCGGCTCACGCTCCATTTCGGCGAGGGTCCGCGCACCCGCTTCACCCCGGCCTTCCAGGACTTCACGCGCGGATTCGTTCCGGTGATGTCCGGCGAGATTTCGGGCCCGAAGCTGACCGGCCGCGTCGTGCCGCAGACCGGCGGCGACTGGCCGCGGATCTGGAAGAGCGGCTATATCGAGTTCGAAGCGCATTACATGCTGGAGGCTTCGGACGGCGCGCCGATCTATATCTGGAATCGCGGCATCGCCTATTCCTCGCCCGAAACCCTGAAGCGCATCGAGGCCGGCGAGGTGCTGGAGAATAACGAAACCTATGTCCGCATTACCCCGCGCTTCGAGGTGCCGGCCGGTCCGCATGAATGGATGGTGCGCACCGTCATGGTCGGCAAGGGCGAGCGGCGCGGCTCGCATTCCGTCTTCGACTATTACATCGTCACCTGAAGCCGATAAGGATTGACCATGAAGGCCCTGCTGAGCCGCCAACCGGGACCGCCCGAAACGCTCGCCATCGAGACCGTGCCCGACCTCACGCCCAAGGCCGGTCAGGCGGTCATCCGGGTCGAGGCTTGCGGCGCCAATTTTCCGGACGTGCTGCTGATCGAGGACAAATATCAGATCCGTCCGCCCCGGCCCTTCGCGCCGGGCGCCGAAGTCGCCGGCATTGTCGAGAGCGTCGGCGAGGGCGTGACGTCGGTCAAGATCGGCGATCGCGTGATGGCGATCTGCAGCTGGGGCGGCATGGCGGAGCAGCTTGCGATCGCGGCCGAGCGCTGCCTGCCCGTTCCCGGCGAGATGCCGACCGATGAAGCCGCTGCGTTCCAGCTCACCTATGGCACCGCCTATTACGGCCTCAAGGAGAGCGGCCGCCTGAGCGCCGGCGAGACCGCGCTCATTCTGGGCGCGGCGGGCGGCGTCGGCCTTGCGGGCGTCGAGATCGCCAAGGCGCTCGGCGCGCGCGTCATCGCCGCCGTGTCGAGCGAGGAGAAGGCGCAAATCGCGCGGGAAGCCGGTGCGGATGGCACGATCATCTATCCGCGTGGCCCGTTCGATGCGGCCGGCCAGAAAAACCTCGCCGCGCTCTTCAAGGAGGGTTGCGGCAGCGGCGCGGATGTCATTCTGGATCCGGTGGGCGGCGACTACGCGGAAGCCGCCTTCCGCGCCATCGCCAAGAAAGGCCGGCACGTCGTCGCGGGATTCACGGCGGGCATTCCGCGCGTGCCGTTCAATCTCGTCCTGTTCAAGGATGCCCAGGTCGTCGGCGCACCGTGGGGCGCCGTCGTGGCGGAGGACCTGCCCGCCTACAAGAAGGCCATCGACGAGCTTCTGGCGCTTTATAAGGCCGGCAAGATTCGCCCGCGCATCGCGCTGCGTCTGCCGCTCGACCGGGCGCGGGAGGGCCTCGATTTGCTGCTGGGGCGGCAGGCGGTCGGCAAGATCGTCATCATGATGAAGTGAGGGCATGGAGTCGTTCGACTACATCATCGTCGGCGCCGGCTCGGCCGGCTGCGTTCTCGCCAACCGGCTGTCGGCGGATCCGGAGAACCGCGTGCTGCTCCTCGAAGCGGGCGGCAAGGACAACCATCCGCGCATGCCCATGCCGCTTGCCTGGCTGCCGCTCTCCCAGGAACCCGGGATCAACTGGAACTATATGAGCGAGCCGGAGCCGTATGCGGACGGGCGGCAGATCCCGACGCCGCGCGGCAAGGTGCTCGGCGGCTGTTCCTCGATCAACGGCGCGATGTATGTGCGCGGCATGCGCGGCGACTACGATGCGTGGAGCGCACGGGGCGCGAAGGGCTGGAGCTACGCGGAGGTCCTGCCCTATTTCAAGCGCTCGGAGAACAGCTGGCGCGGCGAAGGCCCTTATCACGGCGCGTCCGGAGAGTTCACGGCATCCGAATTCGCGGGCGACGACGTGATCTATCCGAAGATGATCGAGACCGCGAAAAATCTCGGCCACGCCTATAACCCGGACAGCAACGGGGCCAATCCCGAGGGCGTCGGCCTGCCCGATTTCTCGACCCATCGGGGCCGCCGCGCCTCGACGTCGAAACGCTTCCTCGATCCCGTGAGGAACCGCGCGAATCTGAAGATCGAGATCAACGCGCTGGCCTCCCGCATCCTGATCGAGAACGGCCGCGCGACCGGCATCGCCTACGAACAGGACGGTGTCGCCAAGCAGGCATCGGCGACACGCGAGGTGATCCTCGCGGGCGGCGCATTCAACTCGCCACAGCTTCTGATGCTCTCCGGCATCGGACCGGCGGAGCAATTGTCCGGGCTCGGCATCGCAGCCGTTCTGAATCTGCCGGGGGTGGGCCGGAACCTGCAGGACCACCCGATGATCGCGCTCGTCTATCCGACGAGAGAACCGATCACCTTCGAGAACGAGCTGCGGATCGATCGAATGATCGTGTCCGTCTTGCGCTGGCATCTTTTCGGCACCGGCCCGATTGCCGGCGCGCCGCTCGCGCTTCAGGGATTTCTCAAGACGACGCCTGATCTCGACCGTCCCAATCTGCAGATGCAGATCACGACGGCGTCCTATCTCGCGCGGGTCTGGCATCCCTTGTGGCGCAAGGGCGGGGGGCATGTGCTGTCGATTTCCGGGCTGCTGCTCAATCCCGAAAGCCGGGGCGCGGTGACCTTGCGGTCATCAGACCCGAGGGACCCGCCGCGCATCCTCTACAACTATCTCGCCGAGGAGCACGACCGGCGGAGTTCCGCCGCATCTTCGAGATATTACGCGGCTTCTTCCGCACGCCGCCGGCCCGCGACATGGTCGGGCCGGAGATCATGCCGGGCGCGCAAGTCGCCGACGATGACCAAGCGGCGGTCGACGCCTATGTGCGCTCGATGGTCACAACGACAGCTCACCCGACCAGCACCTGCGCGATGGGCGAGGGGCCGGACGCCGTGGTCGATTCCGAATTGCGGCTCCGCGGTCTCGACGGCTTGCGCGTCGTCGACGCATCGGTCATGCCGGTGATCGTGCGCGGCAACACCAATGCGCCGACCATCATGATCGCGGAGAAGGCCGCCGACATGATTCTCGGCAAGCCCGCGCTAACACCGGCAGCTCTGTAAGAGGAACCAGGCGATGGCAGTCTTCGACAGCTTCAAGGGCAAGACGGCCGTGGTCACCGGCGGTGCGTCGGGCATCGGACGCGGACTCGCCGAACGCTTCATCGCCGAGGGCATGAATGTCGTCATCGCCGATATCGAGAAAGGCGCGCTGGAGACGACCGCCGCCGAAATCGGCGCGTATGGCGTGATGACCGACGTCTCCGACCTCAACAGCGTTCGAGCGCTTGCCGATGCCACGCTCGACAAGTTCGGCGCGGTCCATCTCGTCTGCAACAATGCCGGCATCGGGCCGATGGCGCGGATCAAGGATCTCACCATCGAGGACTGGCAGTGGATGCTCGGCGTCAATCTCTGGGGCGTCGTCCATGGCGTTCACGTCTTCCTGCCGATCCTCCTTGGCAATCCCGACGGCGGCTGGATCGTGAACACGGCCTCCATGGGCGGCCTTGCCGCACTGCCTGCGCTCGGCGCCTACGCGACCGCGAAATTCGGCGTCGCGGGTCTGACGGAAACGCTGGCAATCGAGCTCAAGGAGGATGGCGCGAAGGTCGGCGCGACGCTGCTCTGCCCCGGCCCGATCCGCAGTAATCTCGGCACCAGTTCGCGCAACCGGCCCACCGCGCTCGCCGACGGCAGGCTCGCCGACGTCGATCTGACGGGCCTTGCCCGATACAAGAACGCGGTACCCTGGAAGGAGCCTGCCTTCGCTGCCGAGATCGTCGTGAAAGCGCTCCGGAACGGGGATCTTTATGCCGTGACCCATCCCGAACAGGTCGATCGAATCACCGGTCGATTCGACGGCCTGATGAAGGCCTTCGGCGTCTAGCAACGCCCCCGACAATGATTTCCGTCAAGATCCCGCCCGATCGGCAGCAGTACTTTTCCTTATGCTGTCGCCAAGGGAGCGGGGCACGGCACGAAATCCATCGGAGCAACAGGCAATGAACCGCAGAGACTTTGTAACGACCGCTGTCGGCGCGATCGCAGCGGCGGGGAGTGCAGCAGCAATGACCAGTGGGGGATCGAAACCAGCCAGCGCGCAACCGAACGACCTGTCCGGCGCGTTGGCCGACCGGGGCTTCAATTCGCCTCTCAGATTCAATGCCAGCATCGACGATTGCGAGGTCGTCGGCAAAATCCCCACCGACATGGACGGCGCGTTCTATCCGCGTCGGCGGCGAGTGGTACTATCCGCCGAAATTCGCCGACGATGCACCGCTGAACTCGGACGGCTATATCAGCATGTTCCGAATTCAAGAACGGCAAGGTCGATTTCAAGGGCCGGTATGTCGAGACGCGAGCGTCTGAAGGAACAGCGCAAGGCCGGCCGCCAGCTCTACGGCTATTACCGCAATCCCTTCACCGACGATCTCTCGGTTCAGGATCCGAAGCATCCCAACAAGCGCACGGTGTCGAATACCGCGCCGGTGGCCCATGGCGGCAAGCTGTTCTCGACCAAGGAAGACGGCCTGCCCTACGAGATCGATCCCAACACGCTCGAGACGATCGGACCGTGGGACTTCAACGGCGACTGGAAGAGCGAGACCTTCACCGCCCATCCCAAGATCGATTCCGTGACCGGCGAGATGGTCACCTTCGGCTACGAAGCGACCGGCCTCGCGAGCGACGATCTCTTCGTCTACACGGTCGACAAGTCCGGCAAGGTGACGCGCGAGGTGCGGATCAAGGTGCCCTATGTCGCCTCGTGCACGACATGGCGATCACCCAGAAATACATCCTGATCCCGTTCGCCGGCTACATCACCAGCATGGAGCATTCTCAAGAACGGCAAGATCCATTGGTGGTGGGACAAGAGCCGGCCGAGTTATATCGGCGTGTTGCCGCGCGACGGCGACGCCAAGGACCTGCGCTGGTTCAAGGGGCCGCTGCGCTGCATGATGCACGTGTTCAACGCCGAGGATAACGGCGACAAGATCACGCTCTACGCGCCGTTCTGGGATGGCAACTTCTTCCCCTTCTTCCCCAATATCGACGGTTCGCCCTTCGAGCCGCAGCTCGCGAGATCCTTCATCCGGAAGATCACGCTGGATATGAAGTCGAAGAGCGATAGCTGGGAAGAGGAAGTGATGTGGCCGACCAGCATCGTGGATCTCGGCAAGGTGGATCCGCGCGTGGTGAGCCAGGAGTCGCGCTATCTCTACACCTCGTTCAACGATCCCGACCAGCCGGTGGACAAGGCGAAGATGGGCGTCAACGCCAATCAGCGCGCTGGTGAACTCCTATGGCCGCTTCGACGTCAAGACCGGCGCCGTCGATAAATATTTCGCCGGGCCGACCCACAGCCTGCAGGAAGTGAGCTTCGTGCCGCGCAAGGGCGGCGAAGGCTCTGGCTATCTCGTCGGCGTGGCGTCGAACTATGCCGAGAATCGCTCGGAGCTCGTAATCGCGGATGCGGAGCATCTCGGCGACCGCGACGTGGCGCGCGTCATCCTGCCGTTCCGCCTGAGCTCGCAGGTGCATGGCGTCTGGGCCGGCGCCGACGAACTGCCGCTTACCTGACGACACAGGAATGCCGGGCCCGGCGGCCCAGCGATCCAAGAAAGACTGATACCCGCCGTCGATTTCCCTATCGACGGAGGGCGCGGTTTTGCCCGGCCGCATTTTTGGCCTAATCTGATTCGCGGCCGGCACGGACGAAGGGGGAGCCGACGAACCGTTGCCCGCGGAACGCACGGCGTGGGTGAGACATCGCCTGTCAGCAGTCGCGATCTGGCCGAAACAATCGATGGGAGACTTAAGAATGAAGACGGTGGCACTTGGATTGAGTCTGCTTTTCGTATTGGCGTTCCCGGGGATGGCCCTGGCGGACTACGCCAATGACCGCGCCGAGATCGTGAACCTCTCCAACCGTTACATGGTGGCGGTCGATGCCGGCGATATCGACACGGTCATGAAGACCTGGGCGGATGACGGCGTGCTCGAATGGGTCGGCGGCAAGGAAGTCGGCAAGGAGGCGATCCACAAGGCGATGGCCGGTTTCGTCGGCGGCGCGGCCCGCCGGGCGCATATTCCGGAAACCGCCACCTCGCGGCCCCGCACGCGCCACCAGATCATCAACCATGTGATCGACGTGGACGGCGACACGGCGCACACCGTCGCCTATTGGTTCGCCATGACCAACGCGACGCCGCAGCACGACGTGCAGCTTCTGTATTTCGGCCATTACGAGGACGAACTCGTGCGCAAGGATGGCCACTGGCTGTTCAAGAAGCGCGTCGTCTACAACGAGTCCATGCCGAATCGCGCGCTGTTCTATCCCGGCCTCGGCGAGACGGATCCGAGGCTGAAGGCGGATCATTGAGGCTTGGCGAAACTTTCCTGAGGCCATACAGCGACATTTGACGCCGACCTGGACGCGCCAGCCGGTCCGATCCTGGACCCGGTCGGCGCGCCGAGCCGGTTGTTTTTGATACGATTAAGTATACAATTTTGTAGTCTGATAACTAATTCCGGCGGCTGAACGACCGGATCGGCAGCGCTCATTTCAAGTCGACACCCCACCCGTTAAAAGGCTTTGTCATGGCACGTCTCGATGGAAAGATTGTTCTGATCACCGGCATTGGCAGCGGTCAAGGCCGCGCGGCCGCGGTGCTTTTCGCGAAGGAGGGCGCGCAGGTCGTCGGCTGCGACATCAATGAAGCCGGCGCGAAGACGACCGTGGATCTCGTGCGCAAGGCGGGCTTCGACATGATGTCGATGGCGCCCGTCGACCTCTCGGACGAAAAACAGGCGACGGCCTGGGTCGAGGAAGCGGTGGCCAAGGCCGGCGGGATCGACGTTCTCTACAACAATGCTTCTACGGGGCGGGTCGGCCCACTCCTCACCATGACCACCGAGACCTGGCATTTCACGCTGAGAAACGAGCTCGATCTCATCCTCTTCACCACCAGGACGGCATGGCCGCATCTCGTCGCACGGGGCGGCGGATCGGTCATCAACACGGGGTCAATCATCGCGGAACGCGGTACCGATATGCCGATGTCCGCCCACGGCGCGGCCAAGGCAGGTGTCCACGCGCTGACCGTGCACATGGCGCTGGAGGGTGGCCCGGACGGCATCCGGGTCAACACAATCAGCCCGGGTCTAATCGAATCCGGCGCGACCGCCGCCCATCTGGTCGATCCCTTCGACAACATGCAGAAGCAGGTCCGGACCTCGCCGCTCGGGCGCGTCGGCCGCCCCGAGGATGTCGCGCCGCTCGCCCTGTTCCTCGCCTCGGACGAATCGGCCTATATCACCGGCACGAATATCGTCGTCGACGGAGGCCAGACGCTCGGCGTCGGCATGTCGTTCGGCCGCGCGTCCCCCAGGGGCCCGGCGCTCATCCCGGTGAGGAAATCCGCATAAAGACCGATGACGGCGAGGCTGACGCGTATCTCTTCAAGCCGGCCGGCGATGGTCCCTGGCCCGGTATCCTGCTTTATACCGACATCATGGGCGTGCGGCCGCTCTTCAAGGACATGGCCCAGCGATTGGCGGATGCCGGTTTCGTCGTGCTTCTGCCCAATCTGTTCTACCGCGTTGGCCGGCCGTTCGATCCGCCGCTCTCCGTGAATAACTCGTCGGACTTCCGCCAGCTGCTGAATATCTCGACCACGCTGAACCGTCCGCTGCTCGAACGGGATTCCAAGGCCTATCTCGAGGCGCTGGCCGCCCAGCCTTCCGTAAAAAAGGCCCCGTTTGGATGCGTCGGCTATTGTATGAGCGGGGCGATGGCGATGTGGACGGCCGCCGCCAATCCGGACCGCATCGAAGCCGTCGCGTCGATTCACGGCGGCCACCTCTCCACGGCTGCGCCGGACAGCGCCGACAAGCTGGTCGCCAAAACCAAGGCGCAGTTCTATTTCGGGCTCGCCGAGACCGATCCCTTTATGAAACCGGCGATGATCGACTTTCTCAAGGAACGGCTGATGGCCGCCGGACTGGACTTCGAAGCCGAGGTCTATCCGGGCACCTACCATGGCTTCGCGATCAAGGACGCCGGTTACAACGAAACGGCGGCCGAAAAGCACTGGCAGAGCCTGACCAGCTTTCTGAAACAGGCTTTGAACGAGGCATAGGGGCGTTCGATGGCTGGCAACAAACTCAAACTCGGGGTCTTCGCGTTCAATCTGGACGGCGGCTTCACCGCGACGACCGTGCCCGAGCGCTTCAGGCTGAACTGGGACAACGTCAAGGACGTCGCTGCCATCGCCGACGAGGCGGGCATCGAAGCGCTCATCCCGCTGGCACGCTGGCGCGGCCTCGGCGGCGAGACCAATTTTCAGGGCACCAACTACGAGACCCTGACCTGGGCCGCGGGACTGGCGGCGTCGACCCATCATGCAGGCGTCTTCTCCACCGTCCATGTGCCGACGATTCACCCCATCGTCGCCGCTAAGCAATGCGCGACCGTCGACCACATTTCCGGTGGGCGCTTCGGGCTCAACATCGTATGTGGGTGGAATCCGGCCGAGTTCAAAATGTTCGGCCCGAACATGTTGGGCCGCGACGAGCGCTACGAATACGCCGCGGAATGGATCGAGATCGTACGGATGCTATGGACACGCGAGGAACCGTTCGACTTCGAAGGGAAATTCTTCAAGATCGCCCAGGCCGTCTCGGATCCCAAACCACTCAGCAAGCCGCATCCCGCGATCATGAATGCAGGCCGGTCGCCGGCGGGCATGCGCTTCGCCGCGCAATATGCCGACATGGTGTTCCAGGACATCCTGGAGAAGGATCTCGAAGAGACCCGTGCGCGTTTCGGCGAGGTGCGTCGGATCGGCCGAGAGGATTTTCAGCGGGCTTTCGAGGTCTGGACGGCGAGTTGGGTCATCTGCCGCCCGACCGAGAAGGAAGCGCAGGACTATTACCGCTACGCGATCCATGAGCACGGCGATTTCGCGGCGCTCAAGGGCTTGCCGCCGGAGCTCATTCCTTCACCGGAGAACACGCCCCCAGAGGTGTTGAAGGAATTTCAGTATCGCGCTCTGGCCGGTTTCGGTGGCTGCCACCTCATCGGCACGCCCGAGCAGATCGCCGACAAGCTCAAGGCGTACTCAAATGTCGGTCTCGACGGCATGGTGCTCACTTTCGTGGACTACCAGAACGATCTGCGCACCTTCGTGCGTGACGTTTTTCCGCTGCTCGAGCAGGAGGACTTGAGAAAGCCGGTAGCCAAAGCCCGACAAACATGAAGATCACACTCAACTATGCGCAGGATCGCGGCGACGGAATCGTATCGTTCGTCCTCGATCGGCAATGGTCCGGTGCGACCCGGGTGCCGGCGACGGTCGAGGTCGCCGATGCTCGGCCCATCGCCGGATCGCTCTCGCTCGACAACCAAGGCTTCATCCTTGATCGCATCGTGAGTGGCGTAACGGATTATCGGGACTGGTCGCAATTGGAGACTTTTTGGGCACCGGCCGCGGCCGAATGCGTCAGGCGCGCCACAGGCGCGAAATGGGCCATGTCCTGGGCGCTCAACACACGTTTCTCGGAGAACGACGAACTCTCCAACAGCACGCCCGTCGCCGCGCCGGCGCGCGTGACGCATTCCGATTTCAGGCCCGACTTTGATCCGGCGAAGGTCGGCGAGGAACCATTTTCGGCAGCGGCGGCAGCGGAGGTCGAGCGTCGGCTTGGCAACCGGACGCCAAGACGATGGCAGGCCTTCAATGTCTGGCAGCAGATCTCACCGCCGCCGCAGGACACGCCGCTCGCCCTTTGCGATTCGAGCACCGTCGCACCGGATGACATCTTGATCGGCGAAGGCCGCATCAGCCCCGACATCGAGAAGATTATCGGCCTGACTTTCTATCGGCATAATCCGGCACACCGCTGGTACTATTTCTCCGACATGCTGCCCGGCGAGGCGCTGATCTTTTCGGGTTTCGCCCCGGCGGCCGGACCAGTTTACCGGCAGGTCCCCCACGTCGCTTTCGACCTCCCGAATCCACCCTCCCACGCCATCCTTCGCCGCAGCATCGAGACGCGGGTGGTGGCGGTGTTCGAGGAATAGGGACGTCGTATCACCGCGCAACTGTCCTGGGTGTGATGGGGATCCCCATCACACCCTGTATTCCGCGACAGGCGTTCTTAGACCAGCGCTTCCTTGAAGGTCACGAGCAGGCGGGCCCAGGCGTGTTCGGCCTGCTCCATGTTGTAGACCTGCGTGTCCGGCGGGCACCAGCCATGCAGCGCGCCCTTATAGACCTCGACCTCGGCCTTGAGTTCCGGCCTTGGCGAAATCGTCCTTGAGCACCGTCTTGGCGTCGGGCTGCTTTTCGTCGTCGTTCGATGCGATGGCGACCAGGAACTGGGCTTTCATCTCCGGGATCAGCTTATTGGGGCTGTCCGGCTGGTCGGTGACCAGCGCCGCGCCGTGGAAGGTGGCGGCGCCACCGACCCGGTCCGGCAGAGCGGCCGCGGTGCGGAAAACGAGCGGCCCGCCCATGCAATAGCCGGTGGTGCCCATCTTCTTCGAGGTATCGACCGCGCCCTGCTTGTCGAGCCAGCCGGCGAAGGCCTTGGCGTCGGACATTTCACCTTCGGGCGTCAGCGACTGCATCAGGCCGAACAGCTTGGTGCGCAATTTCTCGTCCCCGAGATTCGTGCTCTCGGCGACCGGCGCCTTTTCCTTGCGATAGAACGGATTGACCACGAGAACGGCATAGCCGGATTCGGCGAGGCGGGTGGCCATTTGCCGGAAGGCCGGCCGGAGACCGAAAATATCGGGCCAGATCAGGACCGAGGGATGCTTGCCGCTCGCCGGATGCACGAAATAGCAGTCGGCCGTGCCGTCGGGCGTCGTGATGGTCACGTCCGTGCCGGTCACATCCATCGCGTTCGCCGCCCGGGGCAGCATGAACGCCAGCCCGGCGCCGGCGGTCAACGCCGTGAAATGCCGCCGCGTCAGCTTGCCGGCTCGCTCGTATTTTTCGATATCGTCATAAGTACTGTCGTCGCACATGGTCCCCTCCGTGCTGTGGCGTTGCCGATCCGCTGCGGCCCCGGCAATCGCGTGAATGACGCGCCATATTAACCTAATTTGCCGGGCGGCAAAGACGCTTTGGCGCCCGGCGCCATCCTGTCTCGAAGCCTAGTTGAGGTCCGAATCCTTCGGGATGAAGCCGTCGCGGTTCGGCATTTTCACCTTGGGCAGCGTCTTTTCGTTCAGAACCTTGGTCTCGCTGATAATGCCGCTTCGGTTGAGCAGAAACGCCGTCACCGCATAGAGCTCGGACGGCGTCAGCGATTTCGGCGCGTCATAGGGCATGGCCCGGCGGACATAATCGAACACTGTCGTCGCATAGGGCCAGAAGCTCCCCGTCGTCATCACCGGATGGTCGCTGGCGAGCGAGCCCACCCCGCCGACCAGCGCCGGCAGATGGAACGGGCTGTTCGCGCCGGTATCGCCGTGGCAGGTGGCGCAGCGCTCGGCAAAGACCTTCTTGCCCTCGCGCGCGTTGCCGGAGCCCTTGGGCAGGTTGCGGCCATCGGGCTGGATCGAGCGGTCCCAGAAGGCGAGATCCGCTTCGCTCACCTTATGGCCGAGATGGGGCGAAGGAGTCGTGTCGTCGGCCGCGACGGCGGGTGCGGCCAGGGCCAGGATCGCCGCGAGACCGGCAAGCGATGCTTTAGGCAAAGACATGGCTGATCTCCCCGTTAGCCGTGATCGACCAGGTCGTGATCGCGTTGAAGTGATAGATATTGCCCGGCGAATAATGCTGCATCAGCGCCGCGCGGGTCGGCTGGACATGGCCCTTGTCGTCGGTCGCCCGGCTTTGCAGGAGCACCGGCTGGTTCTTCCATTCCCATGGTATCCGGAACCGCGTGAGACATTTCGGCAAACGCGGCTCGTCGAGCGCGGCTTCCGCCCAGCTCTTGCCGCCATCCGCCGAGACCTCGACGCGCGTCACCGTGCCGTGGCCGGACCAGGCAAGCCCCGCAAGCTCGTAGAAGCCCGGCGCGCCGAGCGTCAGGCCCGGCGAGGGGCGCGTGATCACGGATTTGACGCCCATCGGCAGGGTGAATTGCAGCGCCTTTCCGTCGGGCAGCAGGTCGGTATATTCGCCGGTTTCGCTGCGCGAATCCGCCGGCCCTTCGCTCAGCTTCAGCCGGTGCAGCCATTTGACGCTGATATTGCCTTCATAGCCCGGCACGAAGAGTCGCATGGGGTAGCCGTTTTCGGGGCGCAACCGTTCGCCGTTCTGGTAGAGCGCGACGATCACATCGTCCAGGGCCTTCTCCATCGGCACGCTCCGCACCATGCTGCAGGCATCCGCGCCCTCGGCAATGACCCATTTCGCGCGCGGATCGAGCCCGGCCTCATCGAACAGCACCGACAACGGCACGCCGGTCCATTCCGCGCAGGAGACAAGCCCGTGCAGCGAGCCGCAGGTGCCCTGCAGCGGCTTGGGAAGGAAGCTCCGGCCGCTATTGCCCGAGCATTCGAGAAAATGAATGCCGGACTTCATCGGATAGCGCAGCAGGGCCTCGGTATCGAACACCAGCGGCTGGCGCACGAGGCCATGCACGATCAGTTTGTGCTTGGCGGGATCGATCACCGGCACGCTCGCATGGTGGCGCTCGTAATGAAGGCCGTTCGGCGTGATGATGCCGTTCATCTTCTCGAGCGGCGTGAACGAGACGCCGTTCCCCGGCGCGATCGGGTTTTCCGGCGAGAGCGGTTTCTTGACGTCGGCCTCGAAGGGCGAGGGACTGCCATAGGACGAACGCCCGTCGCCCTGTTGCGTCATCCACTCGGGAAACGCATTGGCGATGACCGGCTCGCCCGCGCGCGCCGTCCCCGCCGCGGCACCGATACCCGCGGCACCGGCCCCCGCTACACCGGCAATTGCGAGGCTTCGCGTCAGGAACAGCCGCCGGTGCAGCAAACCGCCGCCGGCGACATGTTCGATCTCGTTTTCCGTCTTCTTCAGATTTCGTTCGCGGCCCATTGGATTCCCCTCCCTGCGCGATCAAGCGATTCTTACGTCTGCGTCGGATATGCCTCGAATTGCGGATATCGGTCCGTGATCGTAAACCACGGTGCCTTGAAGGCCACGAAGATATGCGCCATGGGCTCCATGCCCGGCGCGTCCTCGATCGATCCGGCCGGGACCATCGCGAAATTCGCCGCTTCGGAAACCGCCGGCGCCTTGCTGCCACAGCGCGGACAGAAACTGACCGCGAAGCGCTCCGCCTCGGGTACCTTGTAGCGCTTCGGCTTGTCCGCGCCCTTGAGCCAGCGGAATTGATCGGCGCTCAGAAATATGTTCGTCGCATGCGCCGCGCCGCGCGAGTGCCGGCAGCGCGAGCAATGGCAATTCATAACGCGGGCCGGCGTGGAGGTGTATTCGAAGGCGATGTCGCCGCAGAGGCACTGGCCGCGCACGACCCCGTCCTGATGCGGCAAACGTTCCGGGCCCGGAACGGCATGCACTTTCCGGAAGCTTTCGGGATATTCGGCATATTGCGGCAAGCTGTCCGTGATCTCGTACCAGGGCGCCTTGGAACCGGTGAAGATATGCCCTTGCAGGTCGATGCCGAGATCGCCGTCGAGCGCCGCGGCGGGTGCGAAGACAAGCCCCAGGGACGGCACCGGCGTTGCGACCGGCGATCCGCAGGTCTTGCAGAACGGGCGGTCGAACTGATCCGAAGAAGGATAGCGCGTCACGTTTTCCGCGCCCGAAATCCAGCGAAAGCCATCGACCGGCGCCGACACGAACGTCGCGAACATCGAACCATGATGTTTGCGGCAGATCGAGCAATGGCAGGACAGCATGGTCTTGAACGGACCGTCGATCTCGTAACGGACGGTGCCGCAGAGGCAGGAGCCTTGAGCCATCGGACGGGGATCCTTTCTGTTCAGCCTTATGTCACCGAGCGGTTGCGCTGCGCCGCCGCCTGCGCCGCCAACCTTTCATTGGCGTTCATCAGGTTCGCGTCGCTCTCCTCCGACATCTGGGCCAGCATCTTCTTGAACTCGTCCGTCGAGTTGATATGCGGGAACGGCTCCTTCGGCACGGGGAGACCGAGGAACGCGCAAAGCGGCTCCCATCCCTGGACCGCTTCGAATACCAGCAGCCGGTCGGCCGGGATCGTGCGCAGCACGCTCTCGTTATGGGCCTTGAGACGGCCGATCATGAGCGCCCGGTCGTGATTTTCCGGATCCTCGGGGTGCCAGCCCATCTTGTGCATGGTGTCCATGAGCAGCGGCGGCATCTGGCGGAATTTTTCCATGATCGCGGCCGACAGGATGGTCGACTGGGTCGAATCGAACCAGCGATCGGCATCACGCGTCGACAACACGACCTTGGCCTTGGGATAGTGATCCGCGATCTGTTTGTAGAACAGACAGGCCGGCGCATCGGTCGTGGCGCCGAAACCGTCGAAGATGCGGTCCCAGTCGACAGGTTTTCCGTCCACCGCGTCGGCCCAGAGCGGCCAGTGATCGGGACGGGGAAACACCTCGGACATATGATAGCACTTGCCGACGCCGAGAAGCTCGAGAGCGGCCTTGAGGGAAGCGGTGCCGGTGCGCGGAAAGCCCGCGCCGATGACGGATAGAGACATGGTGCCTGTCGACTCCTGCCGGTTGTTGGGTCCCGATCTTAGGAAGGACGATGGCGCAGACTACACCAGCTGGCAAGCCCGCGACAGAATGTGCTTGTTGCGGACGGCCGAGCGGCCATGCCGGGTTTCAAGACACCTCCCGCGGAGGCCGTAAAGTCGTGTAGACTGGTCCGCGCACCTCTCATGACCCGGGCCGCCAGACGATCCCTGAAAAGAGCCGCTGAGACCTGTTCTTAGCACGAGGACCAGATGCTTATCTTTCGACAACTCTTCGATCCGCAATCCTCGACCTATACCTATCTCCTGGCCGACAGCGACACGGCGCGAAGCCGTGCTGATCGATCCCGTGTTCGAGCAGGCGCGGCGCGACGCGGCGCTGATCCGCGAACTCGGCCTGACCCTCGCTCTGGACCCTGGAAACCCATGTTCACGCGGACCATGTGACGGCGGCGTCGCTGCTCAAGGAGCGTTTCGGTTCGCGGATCGCGCTCGCCGACGCGGGCGGGGCCGAGGGCGCCGACCTTTATCTCAAGGATCGCGACACGATTTCCTTCGGCAAGCGCTATCTCACACGTGCGCGCGACGCCGGGCCACACCAATGGCTGCCTGACCTACGTCCTCGACGACGAGTCGATGGCGTTCACCGGCGATTGCCTTCTGATCCGCGGCTGCGGGCGCACCGATTTCCAGCAGGGCGATGCGCGCGCCATGTATCGTTCGCTGCACGCGCAGATCTTCTCGCTGCCCGGATCCTGCCTGCTCTATCCGGCCCACGACTATCGCGGACTGACCGTCACCAGCGTGGCGAGGAGAAGAAATTCAATCCGCGCGTCGGCGGCGAGGTCTCGGAAGACGATTTCGTCGGCTATATGGAGAATCTCGGCCTGCCGCATCCCAAGCAGATCGACAT
This sequence comes from uncultured Alphaproteobacteria bacterium, assembly GCA_963822835.1. GTDB lineage: Bacteria > Pseudomonadota > Alphaproteobacteria > CAVTAV01 > CAVTAV01 > CAVTAV01. The sequence continues at coordinate 354,739 of CAWGIZ010000011.1, forward strand.
CGCCGTGCCGGCCAACATGAAATGCGGACGGCCGCGACGGTTCGCGGCGCCGGTGGGTGCCCGACTGGGGCCGGTGATGCTGACCTTCGCCGGCATCTGGGAGGTGCAGCCGCATTGGGTCGAGGAACATCTGCGCGACGTGCAGGTGATCGACGTGCGCGAGCCCGAGCGAGTTCGACGGGCCGCTCGGCCACATCCCGGGCGCCAGCTTGATCCCGCTCGGCGAGCTCGCGGCGCGACCCGGAGAGGTCCGACCGACAAGCCGGTCGTCACCGTATGCCGTGCCGGCGGCGCTCGGCCCAGGCGACGTACATCCTGAAGAAGGCCGGCATCGAGCAAGTCGCCAATCTCGCCGGCGGCATGCTGCGCTGGCGCGCCAACGCGGCTCGCGGTCGAAGGCGGCGCGGATTGACCGACACGGGCAGCGTCATCCGGGTGAGCTTGAAACCGGGCGCGGATCGCCGCGCCCGCTATGGTTATCCGTGGGTCTATTCGAACGAAATCGAGATGACGCCGGCAGCGAAGGCGATCGCTCCGGAACGGTGGTCGAACTCTCGGGCGCCGATGGCCGGGCGCTCGGTCCCGCCTATTTCAATCCGCATTCGCTGATCAGCGGCCGGTTCTTCCGGCAGCCTCGGCCGACGCGGTCACGACAGACTTTTAATCACCCGCCTCCGCGCCGCGCTGACGCTGCGTGAGCGGCTGTTCCAGGCCCCGTTCTACCGGCTGATCCATGCCGAAGCGGATGGACTGCCCGGTCTTGTCCTCGATCGTTTCGGGGACGTGACGGTCGTGCAGATCAATGCCGCCGGGCCGGAACGCCATGCGGAGCAGATCCGGGACGCGGTCGACGCCGTGTTGGCGCCCGCCGCTATCATCTCCGGCGCGACGGCACGACCCGACCGCTCGAAGGCCTCGAGATCGGGGAACCGGAGATCGTCAAAGGCGCGCCCGCCGGACCGGTGACGCTGACCGAGAACGGCCACACCTATTATCGCCGATGTGTTGTCGGGCCAGAAGACCGGATGGTTCTACGACCACCGCGACAACCGCGCCTTCATGGCCCGCCTGTCGCGCGATCTTTCCGTGCTTGATGTTTACACCCACACCGGAGCCTTCGCGATCGCGGCGGCTGCGGCAGGTGCCTCATCGGTTCTCGGCCTCGACCGGTCCGAACATGCCATCGATCTCGCACGACAGGCGGCCGCGGCGAACAGCTCGACCGCTCGTGCCGGTTCGAGCGCCGCGAGGCTTTCGAGGCGCTGGAGGCCCTGGGCTCGGCGGCGAACGCTTTGGCGTGGTGATCGCGGATCCGCCGGCCTTCGTCAAATCGCGCAAGGATCTGAAATCGGGCCTCAAGGGCTATCGCAAGCTCGCGCGGCTCGCCGCCGGCTCGTGGCGCCGGGAGGCTTCCTGATGATCGCATCGTGCAGCCACAATGCGAGCGTCGAGGATTTTGCGAGCGAGGTCGCGCGCGGGCTTCGGCGCGGCGGGACGCACGGGACGCCTCATCCGCACCTCGGGCGCGGGACCGGATCATCCGGTTCACCCGCTGCTACCCGAAACCGCCTATCTCAAGGCGCTCGCCTATCAGCTCGACTGACAGGCTTTATCCGCCTTCAGATCTTGATGACGACCTTGCCGAAATGCCTGGCGGACTTGAGGTATGCGTAGGCCTCCGCGGCCGCGTCGAAGTCGAAAACCGTGTCGATGACGGGCTTGATCTTGTTCTGCTCCACAGCGCGGAGCAGCCCTGCGAAGAGCGGCCGGCCGCCGACGAAGATGCCGCGCAGCGTCGCGTGCTTCGGCATGAGCGGGTGCGGGCTCAGGTTGCCTTGAGCGCGTGTGAGCACGCCGATCAGCGCGATTTCCCCGCCGAAGGCGACAGCCTGGTACGAGTGCGGCAACGTGCCTTCGCCACCGAGCTCGACGACGTGATCGGCGCCGTACCCGTTCGTCAGCGCGAGCACCTGCTCTTCCCATTCGGGATGGGTCTTGTAGTTGACCGTGTCGTCGGCGCCAAGCGCCGCGGCCCGCTCGAGCTTTGCATCGCTCGACGAGGTGATGATCACGCGCGCCCCGGCCGCTTTCGCGAGCTGTAGCGTGAGGATCGAGACGCCGCCGGTGCCGAGCGTGAGCACGACGGCGCCCGGCACGATCGGCTTGCCGCCGGTCAGCGCGTTCCAGGCCGTGACGCCGGCACACGGCAGCGTCGAGGCTTCCTCGAAGGACATATGCTCGGGAATCTTGAGGAGCCCATCGGGGCTGAACACGCGGTATTCCGCGAGCATTCCGTCGAGCGGCGAGCCGAGCGCGGCCGGCGGCTCGCCCTGAGTGAATGTCGCCACGACGCGGTCGCCCACAGCGAAGGCCTCGATGCCCGCGCCGACGGCTTCGACCTCGCCGGCGCCGTCCGATAGCGGAATCGTGTTGCGCGCGACCGGACCCGAGAAGTACTTGCCGGTGACGATCGCCAGATCGCGGAAGTTCAACGACGCCGCGCGCACGCGTACGAGCACCTCGCGCGGGCCGGGCGTCGCTTAGCAATACGTTTTGCTTCCTGTTGCTTCGTTGGGCGTCTTGTTGGCTCTTGTCAATTGCACTGATTTTGATTTCTAATAAATCATGACAATGTGGCTTCCGGATCCGAATCTCATACGCCGTCCCGCCTATCTGTCGCTTGCCGACCAATTCGCCCGCGCCATTGGTGAAGGGCGGTTGGCGGCCGGTGCGCGCCTGCCCACGCATCGTGGGTTGGCTGAAATGCTCAACCTGTCAGTTCAGACCGTCAGCCGAGCATATGAGGAATTGATACGCCGGGGTCTCGTCACAGGCGAGATCGGCCGCGGCAGTTTCGTGCAGGCGCGACAGCACGATCTCGACCCGCCCTATATGCCGGAACGGGTGGGCGAGGTGATCGATCTCTCGATCCTGAAACCTGTCTGCGATGCAATCCATATTGAGCGGATGAGGCGGACGTTTTGGTCGACTGTCTAAATCGGCTCCCCAAGCGCCATTCTTTCCTTCCGCCCGAACATGGTGTTCCCTCGCCACCGCTCAACGGCGGTGGAATGGCTGAAGCAGTGTGGCCTGGCCGTCGCGCCGTCAAATATCACTCTGACGAATGGCGCCACGCCCGGCGTGACCGTGGCCCTCATCACTGTCGCCCGACCCGGATCGGTCATTGCGACAGAAGCGATAGGTCTTCATACGCTCATGCCGCTCGCTACCTATCTCGGCGTTACGCTCGAAGGGCTGCCGATCGATGAAGAAGGCATAATCCCCGAGGCGCTGGATGCGGCATGCCGACACAAGTCAACTCTCCGCGCTGTTTTCGTGCAGCCGTCAGTTGGGAATCCGACTGCTACCCTGATGAGCGGGGACCGCCGCGAGGCAATTGCGACGGTGGCTCGCAAGCATAATATTGCTATCGTCGAGGACGACGTCTTGGGGCCGCTGGTGGAAAATCGTGCGCCGCCGATCGCTTTCTTTGCTCCGGAGCGCACGCTCTATATCACGAGCTTTACCAAGTGCGTTGTGCCGGGTCTGCGCATCGGCTACCTCGTGGTCCCGGATCCTTACGCGGCGGCGGTGGCTAGCCGCCATCTTGTTTCAAACTGGATGGCGACCCCGATGATGGCCGAGATCGCCTCGCGCTGGGTTCAGGACGGAACGGCAATGGAACTGATTGCCTGGCAGCGCGCGGCTCTGATGCGCCGGCAGAGGATCATTGCGGACGTCTTGACCGACGCTCGCTATTTGACGCATCCCCAGGCATTGCACGCGTGGTTGCCCTTGCCAGCGCAATGGACCGAGGAGCGCTTCGTGGCGCACGCGCGCCTGCTGGGCGTTGCGATCGCTTCCGGTGAGGCATTCCGCATCGCGCAAGAAGGATCGCAGCCCGCCATCCGAATTTCGCTCGGCTCGTCAAGCGAGGAAGAGCTACGGTCCGGGCTCGACATCATCGCCAAATTGTTGGTCTCCGACCCAGAACATCTCCTGCTCGCAATTTAGGCGAATGCATTGCGAACAGACGGACTGCCAATTAAATTGTCATGATATTATTTTCCTAATTGACATGATTTAATGAACTGATCATCGTGTGGTTCGGCTCCTTTAATCGGAGAGCACGAGTGCCCGCGCCCATCATAAAGATCGACGGCATTTGTAAGAGCTTCGGCGCCGTTCAAGTCCTCGATGGCCTGTCGATGGAGGTCATGCCTCGCGAAAAGCTGGCACTGATTGGCCCCTCCGGCTCGGGCAAAACGACAATCTTGCGAATTTTGATGACGTTGAAATCGATCGATTGTGGACACATCGAGGTCGATGGCGAGCAGCTCTATCACATGAAGCGCAACGGTAATTTGGTTCCGGCCGATGAGCGACATCTTCACCGGATGCGACAGAAGATCGGCATGGTGTTCCAGCTCTTCAATCTGTTCCCGCACAAATGCGTCCTCGACAACGTGACGCTGGCGCCGATCCTCACCAAAGGCATTAAGAAGCCAGAGGCCGAGAAGCGCGCGATGGAGCTTCTCGACATGGTCGGCCTTGCCGATAAGGCCAAAATGATGCCCTCGCAGCTTTCCGGGGGACAGAAGCAACGTGTCGCGATCGCCCGTGCGTTGGCCTTGTCGCCCAAGATCATGCTTTTCGACGAAGTGACGTCGGCTCTGGACCCTGAGCTCGTCGAGGAAGTGCTGAACGTCATGCGGCGACTCGCGACTGAAACTGACATGACGATGCTCCTTGTCACCCACGAGATGAGCTTCGCCCACGACTTTGCTGACCGTGTGCTGTTCTTCGATCGCGGCCGCATCGTCGAGGAAGGGCCGCCGGAAGCGATCTTCCGCTCGCCGAAGGAGGAGCGGACGCAAGCCTTCCTGAAGAAGGTGATCGCCGCAGGACACCGATTGTGACTAATCGCCAGCGAGAAGCGTCGGGTCGACCGGCGCGCCAACAAAGGGGAACGTTCATGATATCCAGGCCTGCATCACTCGATTTGGCCGTGCCGCGCCGCGCGGCGTCAATCGCGGTCGCCGCATTCTGCCTCATTGCGCTGACAGCGCTGATGGTCTGGCCGCGCGCAAGCTCCGCCAGTGAGCTGAAAACGCTTCAGAAGCAAGGTTATGCGCGTCTTGCGATCAGCAATGAGCCGCCATGGACGGCGATGTCGTCCGACGGGAAAGCATCCGGTGCCGGACCTGACTTGGCACGGGCGATCCTGCAAAAGCTCGGCGTAAAAGATGTAAAGGCATCGGTCACCGATTACGGCGCGATGATCCCGGGGCTGCAGGCGAACCGCTTTGATATCGTCGACGCCGGCTTGTTGATGAAGCCGCAGCGCTGCCGAGCCGTCGCCTATTCGGAGCCGGATCTCTGCGACGCGGAGGCGCTGGCCGTGAAGAAGGGCAACCCGCTTCACATCGTGAGTTATGCAGACGTCGCCAAGAGCAGCACGGCCAAGATCGAAGTCTGCGGCGGTTGCGTCCGAGGAGCGCTATGCGCTGAAGGCCGGCGTGCCGCGTAACCGAGCCGTCGTCGTGCCGGACGAGCAAAGCGGCCTCAAGATGCTGGAAGATGGACGGATCGACGCTTACGCGCTGCCGGCCCTGTCAATCCGTGCCCTGCTGAAGAAGGCCAAAGATCCCAATCTTGAAGAGATCGTGCCGGTTAAAAACACACCCGTCTCCTGTGCCGGCGCCGCCTTTCGCAAGCAGGATGTCGCGCTTCGCGACGCCTACGACAAGGTGCTCGCGAAAATGAAGGCGGATGGCGAATTCGCCAAAATCATCGAGCCATATGGTTTCAGCGCCAAGCTCGCGATGTCGACGACTCGCGCCAAGCTGTGTAGCGCGGGCCACTGACGGCAAACATGATGAGCGAGCGCCCGCTGTGAGCCAGTGGTATGGCTATCTACTGCTGATCCTAGAGGGCGCTCGCGTCACTGTGGAACTGACCGTGGCGGGCTGCGCCTTGGCGTTCGTAGCCGCCTTTATTGCCGGGCTCGCACGCTTGTCGCCACTGGCGCCCGTGCGCTGGCTGGCGACAGCCTATATCGAGTTTTTCCGCGGCACTTCGATCTTTGTTCAGCTCTTCTGGGTCTATTTTGTGCTGCCGCTGTTGGGCCTCGGGTTGTCCCCGTTGGCCGCTGGCATCCTCGTGCTCGGCCTCAATGTGAGCGCCTACGCTGCTGAAGTCGTGCGCGCCGGCATCCTCGCGATCGGCCGCGAACAGCGCGAGGCGAGTATCGCGCTAAACCTGAAGCGTGCCCAGGCGATGCGCCATGTCATCCTACCGCAGGCTTTCCTCGTGATGCTTCCGACACTTGGGAACAATGCCATCGAGCTCTTGAAGGCAACAGCCATCGTGTCGCTGATCTCGCTCGCCGACCTCACGTTCCAGGCGCAGGTGGTGCGCGCGCAGACCGGAAACACGGCAATTCCGTTCATCACCATCCTGGTTATCTACTTCATTCTGGCGCTTATGATTTCAGGTTGCGTGCGGCGCCTTGAGCGACGGCTGGCGCGCGGCCTGGACGGCATGAGGGTTTGAGGCGCTATAATGGAGTGGGACTGGTCCTTTGTCTTCCAAATCCTGCCGGACTTGCTGCAGGGCGTAAAAGTCACCATCGTGGCGACGTTGCTGGGGTTTACGGTTGCCGTAATATTCGGCCTTGCCGCTGCGATCGTCCGACGTGCCAAGAACACCTTCATTTCTCGACCGTTGCGCTGGGTATTGGAATTTATGCGCGGAACGCCGCTGCTCGTTGAGCCTATTTCCTTTTCTATGTCTTGCCAGATGCGGCATCACTCTCTCGCCGCTCGCCGCCGGGGTGATTGGAATTGGACTGCATTACGCGACTTACACCGCAGAGGTCTACCGCGCTGGCATCGGATTCGTGCCACGCGGTCGATGGGAAGCGCCAAGGCGTGCAATCTGGGTGTATGGCAGACTTGGCGCCACGTGATCCTGCCGCAAGCGATACCGCCCATGATCCCGGCGCTCGCCAACTATCTCGTAGCGATGTTCAAGGAGACACCGCTTCTGTCGGCAATTACGGTGCTTGAATTGATGAACAAGGCGCGAAGCATCGCAAACTTCAACTATCGCTATCTGGAGCCCATGACACTGGTCGGCGCGTTTTTCCTCGTCATCAGCCTGATCTCAGTTTTCATTCTGCGCTGGCTCGAACGGCGCTATGGGCATACGGCCTGAGGAGCACCGACCATGCTTTCGCTCCCTGAAGTTGAGCTCGTCGGTCAGCGGCCGCCGCTCGACGAACGGTCAATGCAGAGACGGATTGGCTTGATCATTCTCGCGACCGACCACACGACCGAACCGGATTTTCGTACTTGGTTGCCTCGGAGCAAGTCGGCGTCTATGTCAGTCGTATCCCTTATGCCAACCCGACGACGCCTCAAAATCTGCTGAAAATGAGGCCCGTTCTAACCAACGGAGCAGGCCTGATCCTGCCGAACGAGCAGTTGGACGCGATATGCTATTCCTGCACCGCGGCTTCAGTGGTGATCGGCGATGACAGGTGAGGGGTGCCATCCAGGCGGCCAAGCCCCACGTTCCGGTGGTGACGCCTCCTGAGTCCGCTGTTCGCGGACTGCACGCGCTT
>CAWGIZ010000012.1:0-296251 GCA_963822835.1 uncultured Alphaproteobacteria bacterium
GCGAGGCTTCCCTCGGTCACCTCGACCCGGGCGGCAAGCTCTTTCAACTTGTGGGGCGAACGCGTCAGCACGCGCACCACGTCGCCGGACTCCAGCAGCCGCGGCGTCAACTGGCTGCCAACATTGCCCGTTGCTCCGGTTACCAATATCCTCATTCGTTTCACTCTCCCGCTTTTGGGGCGAGCCCCCTAGCAGTATATATTGGGTTGAGGAAGGAGAAAAACGGCGATGTCTCAATTCACGCGGGCCAAGGAACTGATTCATGGATTCAAGGGGGACTCCTATCTGAGCGGCCATGGAGTGCTTTCGAGGGTGGGTGAGATGGCCGGGGGTTTCGGCAAGAGAGCCGCTCTGGTGCGCGACGTTTTCCCGGGCTCTGACGATTTTGCGGCGAAAATCGGCGGCTCCCTGAAGGGCGCCGGCGTCGATGTCGTGGGCACGATTGACGGGGCCGCTCCGAACGCGCCACGCGAGGATCTGGCCCGCATCACCGCGCAGCTTACCGAACTGGACCCGGACTTCTATGTGAGCTTCGGCGGCGGCAGCACCATTGACGCGGCGAAGGCAGCCGATGTCTTGCGGATTCTCGGGGGCGGCATCGACGATTATTTCGGCGTCGGTCTTGTGACGCAAGCTCTCAAGCAATCCGGGAAGAAACTCGCGCCCCACATTGCCATCCAGACGGTGTCAAGTTCCGCCGCGCACCTCACCAAGTACTCGAACATCACCGAGATCGAGACCGGCCAGAAGAAGCTGATCGTCGATGAGGCGATCGTCCCGCCGCGCGCGGTCTTCGACTATGAAGTCTCCTTCGGCGCGCCGATGGGGTTGACCGCCGACGGCGCCCTCGATGGCGTCGCCCACTCTTTGGAGGTGCTCTACGGCGCGGTCGGCCAGAAGCACTACGATTTGATGACGGACGTCGCCCGCGAGACCTTCGATCTGGTCCTGCAATACCTGCCGCGTGTCATTGCGGATCCCGCCGATCCGAAAGCGCGGGAAGCGCTCGCGCTGGGAACGGATCTGGGCGGCTATGCGATCATGCTCGGCGGCACCAACGGCGCACACCTGACGAGCTTCTCGCTGATTGACGTCCTGAGTCATGGCCGCGCCTGCATCATGATGAACCCTTACTACACGGTATTCTACGCGCCCGCGATCGAAGCGCCGTTGAAGATCATCGGCGCCAGCCTTGAGAAAGCCGGCACTCTTGCCGCCGGCGCGACCGACGCGAAGCCGCGTCAAGCCGGCTTGGCGGTGGCCGACGCCATCCGGAAGTTCGAGACGAAGGTCTCGATCCCGACCACGCTCGGCGAAGTGTCCGGATTCGGCAACCATCACATCGATCGAGCGTTGACGGCGGCCAAGAACCCGCAACTCAAAATGAAGCTCCAGAACATGCCCGTGCCGCTGACCGCCGAAATGGTCGACGAGTACATGGGCCCGGTCCTCGAAGCCGGCAAGACGGGCGACCTGAATCTGGTCAAGAACCTGGCGCACTAGAGAGCTACCACTTCTTTCTCCGAGGGAGGCCGCAAGGCTAATGGGCGTGGCCGGAGAACTATTCGCCGCCGCAGAACCACAACGAGTCCTATCACTTGTTCGGTGATGGACTTGTCGTGCGGGTCTGGTTCACATACAATAAGAGCTTCTTACGGCTGATCTTATGGACCACATACTCTCGGTTGTATTGTGGACCCCCCTCGTCGGGTTGCTGGTCCTGCTGCTGCTGCCGTCGTCTAATTCCCGCGCGATTAAGCTCTGGGCCAACATCGTGTCGTTCATCGGCTTCCTCGTTTGCCTGCCGCTGGTTTTCGAGTATGACCGCACGAAGGATTTTCAGTTCATTGAAAGGGCCGACTGGATTCCGTCCATCGGCGCCTCCTACCATCTTGGCATCGACGGTTTCAGCCTCCTGCTCGTTCTGCTCACCGGCCTGCTGGGCTTTCTCTCGATCCTTTGCAGTTGGAGCGCAATCGAGCACCGGCTGAAGGAATACTACGCTTATTTCCTCCTCTTGCAGGTGGGCATGCTGGGCGTCTTCATGGCGCTGGACTTTTTCCTGTTCTTCGTGTTCTGGGAAGTCGTCCTGGTCCCGATGTACTTCATCATCGCGATCTGGGGCGGGCCGCGGCGTGTCTATTCGGCTATCAAATTTGTGATCTTCACGCTGGTCGGGTCGGTGCTGATGCTGCTCGGCATCCTCATGCTCTACTTCGAGCACGCCCGGCAGTTCGGGGAATACACCTTCGATTTCAACGCGCTGGTGCAGCTTCAAATGGCGGCGGACCTGCAATGGTGGGTCTTCTGGGCTCTGTTCATCGGCTTCGCCGTCAAGGTGCCGATGTTCCCGTTCCACACCTGGCTTCCGGACGCGCACACCGAAGCGCCGACCGCTGGCTCCGTAATTCTGGCCGCCGTCCTACTCAAAATGGGGACATACGGGCTGCTCCGGTTCTCGCTGCCGCTGTTGCCGGAAGCCGCCAAGGACCCCGCGGTGATTTCCGTCGTCTCGACGCTGTCGATCATCGCCATCGTATACGGCGCGCTGGTCTGTTTGATGCAGAAGGATTGGAAGAAACTCGTGGCCTACTCATCGGTGAGCCACATGGGCTTCGTCACACTGGGCATCATCGCGCTCAACCCGGCCGGTATCGCGGGCTCGATCCTTCAACAGATCAACCATGGCATCTCGACCGGCATGCTCTTCCTGATTGTCGGCGTTGTCTATGAGCGCCGCCACACGCGCCTGATCTCTGAATATGGCGGCCTGCTGCGTGTGATGCCGGTTTTCACCATCATCTTCCTGATCGCGGCGTTGAGTTCGATGGGCATCCCACCGCTCAACGGATTCATCGGCGAAATCACGATTCTCCGAGGCGCATACGAAGTCGCACTCAGTTGGGCCTTCTGGTCTGTCGTCGGAATCGCGCTGGGCGCGGCCTACCTGCTGTGGCTGTTCCAGCGGACCATGCTCGGCCAGACCACCGGGAAGAACCTGTCGCTTAAAGACCTGAACATCCGTGAGATCGCCTACTTTACTCCGCTTCTCATCCTGGCCTTCTGGATCGGTATCTATCCGAAACCGTTTTTCGACATCCTGGAGCGCCCGGTGGCCCAGATCGTCGAGCGCGTCCGGCCGGGCTACTTCGCGGAGCGTGGCCTGCCGAACCCCTTGGTCTCAGGGACCACTCTCGCCGGCGCACCGGAATCCATAGTCGTCGCGGTGGACGCCGGGGGCGTTCCGGCCGCGGACCGATAGCCGGACAAAGTCCGCCGTGACATCCATGGAGCCGCCGCGTAAGACACGGTCGCGCCCGCCCTCCTCGTACAAGTCGGAACACCACTCCCAGACATTGCCCTGCATGTCGAAGAGCCCCCAACCGTTGGCCTGTTTCGAAGCGACGGGGTGCGTGTTCCCGTCACTGTTCTTCTTGTACCAGGCGGTGCGATCAGGATCCTTCGTGTCCGATCCGGCGACCCCGCCGCGAGCAGCGTACTCCCATTCCTCCTCCGCCGGCAGCCGCCCGCCGGCCCATTCGCAGTAAGCCTTCGCATCATCCCAGGAGACTCGAACCATCGGATGATCGGCTCCTCTCCCGCCGTCGTTGGGCTCGAGCGAGGGCGGCAGCGCCCTGACAGTCGCTTGGGCGAAGCGGGCATAAGCAGCGACGGTGACTTCCGTCTGCCCGAGCCAGAAACCGTGACTGAATTCGACCCGATGCCGCGGCGCCTCCGCATTTCCGCAGCCACCAGTTTGCTCGCAGCCAAGGAAGGCCTGCCCCGGGGGGATCCACACGTAATTCAGGCGGTCGGCGGTGTTCTGCCGGACCGTGCCAGGCGACAGTGCGGTCTTCGGTTCGACTATCGGCGTTGGCCGCGCTGGAGCCGGGGTGGCGGGAACCGGAGTAGCAGCAACAGAGGCCGGCCGGCCGTTGGGCGTGGGCCGCAGTTCGGCGAGTTTGATGCGAGCGAGATCGGCAAACCGCCCGGTCGTAAATTGCTGCAGGTAGGCCTGGAATTCCGCCGGGTTCTTGCTTCCCTGGATCGAGTTCCAGTATGTCAACTCGACCTGGAGATCGGCGTCCGAGGCACGCCCCGGCGCCGGCGCAGCCATGGGCGGCCGGAAATAGAATTCCCCGATGACGCTCGAACTCGTCCACGGCAATTGGCTCTTGCCGGAGGTCTCGTAAACTTCCGCGCGGACCCTGTCGAATACCGAGTTTAAGTCGAGACCCGGTTCCTCTAGATTCTTCAACAGCTTACTGGTGAAGAGACCGTTCCGCCCGTCGGGGTTGTCATCCGCGGTCTGGCCCTGGGCGGTCGCGAAGGCAACGTAGGTTCCCCGCCCCGCGTGCATCGCGGCCAGCCCCTGGCCCGCCGAGCGGCCGCCGCCAAAGTTGTTGTTGCGGCAAGCGTCCAGAATGAGGATATTGAGCCGGGCCCCGGAACGCTCCAGATGCTCCTGGATGCGGGAGGCCGAATAGGAATCATACTTGGCGTCGACCTCGTTGCGGGCATTGAAGTCTACCGGCACGAGAAAGTTCTCGCCCTGAATCTGAATGCCGTGGCCGGAAAAGTGAAACAGCACTACGTCGCCGGGCTGCACTTTGCCGACGAACCGATCGATCGCACGCTCCATGGTACGGAGATCCGGGTCGATTACCCGGTCAACGCTGAAGCCGAGAATGGGCAAGTTCGCCGGCGAGGTCGTTCGCGTCATTGACCGCGTTACGCAGTTTCGAGGCGTGTTCGTAATTGTCAGCGCCGATGACCAGAGCGAGCCGGCGCTCCCGATCCGGCGTGATCTGTATATCCCGCTCCTGCGCGAAACATCCCAGAGTCGCGAACAGGAGGAATGCTCCCAGTCCCCTCCGTAGCATGTTACTGATTTTACACCGCCGGTCAATCCTCGGCTAGGCCTACAGTATGGATTACTTGAGGTCCAACACTGGCACTCCCCTGATCGCCGTTCCTGGGCGCAAGCGGCTTCCCCCAAACATCTCTAGCCGAAGGGGTTCTGGTCCGGATGCCACGTTCCGTCGGCCGTTCCGTAGGGACTGGCAACGACGACGATATAGCCGTCCGGGTCCCGAATCCAGCACTCCCAGTGATTTGGCCCGCCATTGCCATCAGGAGAGTTCTGATGCCGAGGAATGACGATTTCGACATCCATTTGAGCGGAGCGCTGGATGATTGCTTCAAAATCTTCGACCTCGAACCACAGCAACACGCCATTTCCATAAGGCCGGTCGTCACGATTGCCGATCGGTCCGTGATGATGTTCAACTTCGAAGCTGTGCAACTGAAGGATCAGTTGCCCATTGGAAACCAGTTGTTCATATACGGAACCTCCATGATTGCTCACGCAGCCCAGCAGGCGCTGGTACCATCGGCTGCTTGCTTCCACATTGTTCACAGCTATCAACGGTTGAGGACGCATTCTTTGAATCTATCAACTCCAAGCGGATTCGAAAGGCTAATCGGCCACTCCAATAGGAAGCGGATTGGAATCACTGCCGGTGACGAGGCAGCCGGGCTGTTCGGCCCAGTAAATGGGCCAACCGGAGAGCGTTGCGGCTAGCCCTTGCGCTGCGGTTCTTCCTTCGTGTCGCCGATTCGAACCAGGTCCCGCTGCGGCTGGCGCTTCTTCGGCGGGGTCAGCAGCCGGTCCGGCAGCTTCGAGAGATAGGTCATCCGCTCGATCACCGGCAGTAGCTTGCGGACGAAGCGGCCGTGGAAGATCAGGCTTCCAATTACCAGCGACGGATGCGGAATCGTTGTGGGACAGCCGGCGCAGACGTCGACCTCGCCGCCCCGGCCTTCGGCGTGCAGCCGCCGCCATCTCGCGGATCGGCTCCGAATTCCAGATCTCCTTCGAGCGGCTGCTCGCCGATCCTGCCGATCGGCCGGCCGTCTAGCGCGTAGCTCTGGCAGCAGGGGTAGACATCGCCGTTGTGCTTCACGTACATCGGGCCGCGCCAGAGGTAGTGGCACGGGTGTTTCCAGTCCTCGGCGTCGTGGACGGCGTCCGGTTGCAGGACGCTGGTTTCGTCCTGCTTGAGCCGCACCTGGTCGACGCCGGGAACGCCGCGCCAGAAGCGCATGAAATCCTCGGCCTCGGCCCGGTTGCCGTCCATTTGCACCATCTGGACGACGATCTGCACTTTGGAGCCGCGTTCCTTCTTCATCCGGGCGAAGCGTATGAAGTTGTCGCGCACTTTCTCGAAGCGCGCTCCCTTGCGGTAGTACTCGAAAGTCTCCTTGGTGGCGCCGTCGAAGCTGAAGCGTCACGTGCTCGAGCGGCGATATCGAGCAAGCCGGGCCGAGGCCTCCTCATCGAGCAGCGTGCCGTTGGTCGAGAGCAGCGTGTAGACGCCGTGACGGTCGCAGAACTCGATCCGGCCGTAAATCTTCGGATCGAGCATCGGTTCGCCCAGGCCGATCAGCATCATGTGCTCGGCGCTCGGGGCCGACTCCCCACCAGCCGCTCGAAGACCGCGTCCGTCATGTCTTCCTTCGGCTGAGGATACGTCTCGCGCGGACACATCGGGCAATAGAGATTGCATTTGGCGGTGGTCTCGACGATATACTCAACCGGCAAACCGTCCAATCCGTCGTGTCTGCCGGAGATATCCCCAGAGAAGCTTGGCCCGGTTCCAGGCTCTCATACGTTCCTTTCATTGTAGCGGCCTCACCCGGCCGGCATCTTGTAAGGAGTTAGAGACCGTGTCCGCAATCTGAACGGGAAGGAGCCGCTGCCGGAGCAGGGAGTATGTTCTCTACTGGGCGCAAATGAACCGGCGCGCCGACGCGAACCACGGCTCTCGCCTTGCCATCCGTCCTTGCCAACCGTCTCGGATTGCCGGTGCTGTACTACGAGGGCCTTACCTGTTCGACTACCCGCTCGCCAACGATCGGCTGCCAGCTTCATCCTCGAAGACGTGCCGGACACCGGGCGTCGCGCTGGAGGAACTCGGCATCGGATATCTTTTCTATCTGCGTCGATTCGCGCCTCGGATCCCAATGACGTGCTTCTACCGGCTCGCCGCCGAGGCCGCCGCCGTCGTGACCGACGATTACCCCACATTCCTGCCCGCCGCCACAACGACAGCGTGCATCGCAAGATCGACGATCCCTACTACGCCGTCGATTCGAGTTGTGTCGTGCCGATGGGCCGGCACACGAAGCGCGAGTACGCTGCCTATACCATCCGGCCGAAGATCCGCCGAAGGTGCTGCCGGAGTATCTGAAGCCCGTCGAGGTGACCGCTCCGCGGCGCCGCTACTCGACGGCCCGCCCTCTTCGTTTCACACGCAGGTGACGCCGGCGGCGATCCCGGCGCTCGTTTCCTCTTGCGAGATCGACCACTCGGTGCACGCCCTCCGCCGCGTTCCGTGGCGGCCGCACCGGCCGCTCCGGCCGCCTGGAGCACTTCCTGGCGACACAATTTGAGGCGCTACGCCCGCGAGCGCAACGAGCCCGTCCGCCCACGCCACTTCGCGACTCAGCCCGTACCTGCATTACGGCATGACCTCAGCCGCTGGAGGTGGCGCTGGCCGCTCGCAGCTACGCCGCCGCCGAGGGCCTGGTCGCCGACGAGTTTCTCGAAGAGCTGATCGTTCGCCGCGAACTGGCCTTCAACTTCGCCCGTATCTCGGAAGATCCACCGCCTCGCGAGCCTTCCCGATTGGGCGCGCCGCACGCTCGCGAGCATGCCGGCGACAACCGCGCAGCTCGTCTACACCCGCGAACAATTCGAGCATGCCCAGACCCACGATGCGCTCTGGAATGCCACTCAAATGGAGCTGCTGCTGCGCGGCGTCATTCACGGCTACTACCGCATGTACTGGGGCAAGAAGATCATCGAGTGGGTCACGAACCTGTGACGACGCGCTGGAAACGATGATCTGGCTCCACGACCGTTTCGCGCTCGACGGCCGCGATCCGAACACCTACACGAACATCCTCTGGTGCTTCGGCCTGCACGACCGTCCCTGGCCGGAGCATCCCGTCTTTGGAAAGGTGCGCACCATGTCGCTCGCCGGCATGGAGCGCAAGACGGACGTAGCCTCCTATATCCACGAAATCCGCCTGCTCGAACAGACCGGCAGCGATCCCGCATCGCATACAATAATCATCGGAATGCAGGTCACGGTTACAGGTGGGACTGGTTTCATTGGCAGTCATCTCGTGATGCGCTTGCGGAACGCCGGGCACGCGGTTCGGATCCTTGGCCGGTCTCCAAAGAAAGGCATGACGCGCGACACGCCCGTTTTTCTGTGGAACGCCACCGAAGCTGAGCCCCCGCCGGAAAGCCTTCTCGGAGTGGACGCGGTCATTCATCTCGCAGGAGAACCGATCAGCCAGCGTTGGTCGCCGGAGAACCGCCGGCGGATTCGCGCCAGCCGCGTGGAGGGCACACGATTGCTGGTCGAGGCGATGGCACGCCTGGAGAGGCCTCCGTCGGTTCTGGTCTCGGCGTCGGCTATCGGATACTACGGCGACCGGGGGGAGGAGGTCATCACGGAAGCCTCCGCGCCCGGCGAAGGATTCCTGGCGGAGGTTTGCGAGGCATGGGAGACCGAAGCCAAGCGAGCCGCGGATCATGGCGTTCGCGTCGTCAACATGCGGAATGGAATGGTGCTTGGTGCGGGTGGCGGAGCACTGGCCCAGATGCTTCCACCGTTCCGCATGTTCATTGGCGGAAAGCTGGGATCGGGTGAACAGTGGATGTCCTGGGTCCATCTCGACGATGTCGCCGGCCTGATCGAATACGCGCTCCAGAACCCGGCTGTCTCCGGACCGGTGAACGCCACCGCCCCCAATCCTGTCCGCAACAAGCAGTTCACGCAGACCCTCGCCCGGACACTGCACCGGCCGGCTCTGTTCACAGTACCCGAGGCGGGCCTGAAGCTCCTGTTCGGGGAGATGGCGAGCATACTGCTCGACGGCCAGCATGTCCTGCCGAAGGCCGCCGAGTCCGCCGGCTATGTATTCCAGTACCCCGAACTCGGCTCGTCTCTAAAGGACCTTTTGGGCTAGCAGACGCCCGCCGTCAGGCCATTTGTTTGACTGCCTGGATGGTGGCGGCGATGTAGCCGTAGGAGAAGGCGAACGCTTGCAGATGGCCGGGGTCGTCCGGATGGTCCGGCACGTGGTCCGGCATCAACATATAGGGATAGCCCACCTCGCGGTACGCCAGCGCCGCATCGATCATGTTCACATCGCCGTTGTCGGGGAAAGTCTCGACGAAGTCGCCCCGCTTGCCGCGGATGTTGCGAAAGTGGACGTTGAAGATCTTGTCCCGCGAGCCGAAGTAGCGAATCACGTCGAAGATCTCCGCGCCGGGATCCTGCAGCATCTCCGAGACCGTGCCCTGGCAGAAGTTGATGCCATGGTACGGGCTTTCCTGGATCGTGATGAGCTTCTTGAGGCCGTCCACCGTCCCGAGAACGCGATCCACACCCTGGTAGCCTTCGGGCGGAACTCCTGGATCGTGCGGATGGCAGGCCATGCGAATCTTGTTCTCGTTGGCCACCGGAATCACCTTGTCCAGGTAGTACGTGATCCGCTCCCAGAACATATCCGCCGTCACATCGCCCGCCTTGGTCTTCGGCGGTTCCGGCTTCGCTTCGGCAACCTTCCACGTGCTGAGGGTAGTGCCGCCGCGGCCCGGCGTGCGCTCGGTGCGCAACACGCCCAGAATGCTCATGTTGTACTTAATGGCCGGTACGCCCGCCTTGGCGCAGTTCTCGATCGTCTTCTGGATGTCCTCGATATCGTGGTCGCGCTCCGGGCTCTTGCCCAACATGATGTTCGGCCGTTTCTCCCGGTCGATGTGGCTGGACGCCAGGAACGGCGCGGGAACCATGTCCAGGCTGACGCCGTGCTTTTCGCATAGCTCGCGAAGTTTCTCCAGGCTCTCCACCGTATAGTAGCCCGCGCTCTCCCAATCGGCCCGCTCCGGGTAACCGCAGATGTGCTCGACGCCGAACCTCTTGAAGAATTGCAGCCGCTCGTCCGAGGTCGGCCCCGTCTGGCAGCCCAGGACAAATTGGACCGGCTTGGGTTCCGCTTTCGCAGCCGCCGCCGGAGCGGTTTCGGACGACATCGAGCGGCCGCCATTCCAGCCGCGGTAACACCAAAAAAGTCTCGCCGTTTCATTGTTGATAGAGTCTATCACCATCGCGGCCCATTCGGCCAGCGGGGGGCGAGACCGGGGCGGGATAGAGCCTCCGAGCCAAAAAAGTGCATAGAATGATACCCATGAAACGTAGAGATCTGTTGAAATCCGCCGTGGGCGGCTCCGTCGTGCCGGTTCTCGCCAACGGGCCACAATCCGCTCCGCGACGGCCGGGACGCGCGCGCCGCCCCGACGGCGAGGAGATGCCGAACGTCCTCTGGATTTGCACGGATCAGCAACGATTCGACACGATCCAGGAATTCAACAACGCCTATATTCAGACGCCAAACCTGCTGCGCCTGATGGAGCAGTCCACCACCTTCACCCACGCTTTTGTGCAGGCCCCGGTCTGTACCCCTTCGCGTGCGAGTTTTCTTACCGGCCGCTATCCCAGGACAACGGGCGCCTGCTCCAACGGGCAGCGCATCAACGAGCGGGAGCGGCTTGTTCCGCGCATCCTGGCCGACTATGGTTACGAGTGCGGTCTGTCCGGCAAGCTTCACCTCTCTCCGGTCGCGGGCGGCCGGCCGGAGAACAGGATTGACGACGGCTACAGCCAGTTCTGGTGGAGTCACGACATCGCCGACATATGGCCCGGCAAGAACATGTGGCATGAGTGGTTGCGGTCGGAGGGCGTCGAATGGCCCAAGCCCCCACCCGATACTCCGGCCTGGGGCGTGCCCCTCGATCCGAAGTATATGCAGACGGCGTGGTGCTGCGACAAGGCCATTCAATTCATGCGCGAGCAGAACGGCTACGGGCCGTGGTTGATGTCAGTCAATATCTACCAGCCCCACCATCCGTTCTACCCGGCTCAGGAATATTACCGCCGGTACGATGCCGGCAAACTCCCATTGCCCTCCTACCAGGAGGGGGAGCTCGACAATAAGCCGCGCTACCAGCGGGGCGCCCATACGGGCTCCTGGCGGAGCCATGAAATCTCCGGGCCCGAGGACGGCAACCATCGCCGGATCGCCGCGGCCTACTACGCGATGGTGGAACAATGCGACCACGACATCGGCCGGGTCCTCGATGCGCTGGAGGAGACGGGGCAATCGGAGAATACAGTGGTCGTCTTCATGAGCGACCATGGCGAGATGCTCGGCGATCACGGAATCTATTTGAAGGGCCCGTTCTTCTACGATTGCGGCTTGCGGGTTCCGCTGATGATACGCTGGCCGAAGCGTTACAAAGCGGGGCAGAAGATCGACGCGCTAGTGGAGATGGTCGACGTAGCGCCAACGATCCTTGAGGCGGCGGGCATCCCTCCGGAACCGGGGATGCAGGGACGTTCCCTCACTTCGCTGCTCGAAGGCCGCGCAAGCGCGCACCGCGACTCCGTATACATGGAGAACTACAACCCCGGGACGAGGAATAACGGTCCAACTTACGCCACGGCCATACGCACCGAAACGCACAAGTTGGCCGTTTATCATACGCTGGATGACGGCGAGCTCTACGATCTCACAAGAGACCCCGGCGAGCACAACAACCTGTGGCGGGACCCGAATTCGCGAGACGTACGCGAACAGCTTCTAACGAAACTCACTCACAGGATGGCGGATACCGTCGATCCGCTGCCAACCAAGAACGCCCCCTGGTGATTCGATCTTCACGCTCTTGAGACAGTAGCGGCGGAAGCTATTTCGTCACCGGCGGGTAGTCCTCGCTGTAGTTGTTGCGCTCGTTCAAGATCGTGAACGAGCCGTCGGCATGGGCGGTCAGCTTGAACGAGTGGCCGGCGCCGTTCTCCTCGAGGTTGGCGATATATTTCTCCGGCGAGTTCGCGCTGTCGCCTGCGTCAACCGCGTAGTGAAGCTGCCAGAGGCCTTTCATCCGGGGCGAGTCCCTGATGATGTCCATGGCGCCGGCCGCGCCGCCCTTCTTGGCGCCGTTGTTCATCACCGCGGCTCGAGGGTTCATGGCGTGGACAATCGCCGCCGGTCCCGACGCGGTGAGCCCATGGTGGGTCGTGAGGTAGACGTCGGCCTCGCCGATCTTATTGTTCGGACAAGCCAGCGCCAACTCGAAGTTCCAGGTGAGGTCCGCCAGGTCGACAAATCGGAATTTCCCGTAGGTCACCACGATCCCGATGGACTTGCCGTTCTCGCTCTTGTCTTCCGGTTTCGGCGGCGTATCGGCGCACAGCGGATTCTGAGCTCCGGCCCCAGGGAGCGGAGAGGACAGCACCTCTCCACGAGCCGCGACAACGTCGACCTGCACGCCCTCGATCGGAATGCGGTCGCCGGGCGTTACGACGATGTGATGGGCCTTATCGCGGAGATCGTAGTACGGGGCGGCCAAGTCCGTTCTGCCAGGGCGGCTGGGTTCGGTACTCTGCCCATGATCGACGTAGTTCACAATCTTGATCCGTTCGGCCAGCGGCGGGACGCCACCCACGTGGTCCGCGTGATAGTGCGTCAGCAATAAATAGTCGATCTGGCTCAAGCCCGCTGAGTTTGCGGCGTCCGAAATCCGGCCGGCGTCGCGGCCGTCAAAGCCCGGCCATCCGGCATCGACCAAGATCGACTTGCCTGAAGGAGAAACCAGCAGAGTCGCCTGCCCCCCTTCGACATCGATAAAATAAATGGTCAACTCGCCGGAAGCAGCCATTAGTGGGAGAGCGCAGAGCGCAAGGAGCAAGGCAATCAGGGTCCGCATAATCCGAATCTATCACAGAAACCGAGCTTCGTTTTCTACTGGTCTTCCGGCTACGATGGAGGTTCGCCGCCGGGATGGAACATTGGCTCGCGAATGCTCGTACAGCAGTGTAGGAACGTGAAATAGGACGATATGCCGTATTGCAGCAAATGCGGGACTGAAGTAGCGGGGACGGATCTCTACTGCGCCAGGTGCGGCGCGAGACAGCCGGTTGCGCCCGCCGCGAAGGCGCCATTCGGGGAGATGAGTTCCCGGAACGCTTCGCTATTGTGCTACATCCCGCTCGTGGGCTGGATCCCGGCGATCGTGGTGCTGGCGTCCGCGCGGTTCAAGCAGGATCGCGAAGCGCGCTTCCACGCATTTCAGGGCCTCTATCTGTTTGTCGCGTGGCTGCTCACCGACTGGGCGATCGCCCCCTTCTTCCATTTCTCGTCCACCCACGTGGGTATCCCGCTAGTTGGAATTCTGAAGGGCGTTCTGATTGGCGTTTGGATCTTCATGATCGTCAAGACGAGCAAGAACGAGACATTTCACCTGCCGATTCTGGGCGAGTTAGCCGAGCGCTCGATAAGCGAGCAGCGTTAGGTCTCCCGGCCTGCTTCAATAGGAGAAGTGCCTAAGCGCTTTCCCGCACGAATGCCCGGCCGTCTGCAGGTCCACCGGGACGGCTATGCTTTCGTGATCGCTTCCCGGGAACTGCCTGGCGTCGCGGGCGACATTTTCATCCCGCCCGACTCGCTCGGCACGGCCATGAACGGCGACCAGGTGATGGTGAACATCGTGCGCCTGGGACGCGAGGGCCGCGCCGAGGGACGGGTCGTGAAAATACTCGACCGCGCCCATCCAACCGTCGTCGGCACCTTCCGGACTCGGCGCCGTGAGAACTATGTCGAGCCCTTCGACGGCCGCCTCCGGGATTGGATTCTCATTCCGGCAGGCATGGATACGCCCCCCTCGAGCCGGAATCCGGACCGGATTGGCGCGCCAGAGAGATCGGGGTCAAACGCCGAACTCGACGGTATGATCGTCAACGCAGAGATCCTCGAATTCCCGCGAGGCGGAAAAGGCCCCACTGGGAGGATCATTGAAGTACTCGGCAAGCCCGGCGACTTCGGCGTCGATGTTGAAATCGTCATCCGCAAGCACCACATTCCGCACCATTTTCCGCCCGAAGTCCTGAACGAAGCCCAACGGGTTCCAACTGTCATTCAAGAGTCCGATCTTGAGAGGCGCCAGGACTTTCGCGGCTACGACACCGTCACCATCGACGGGGAGACGGCGCGGGATTTCGACGACGCTGTTTGGGTGGACCGGCTCGACAACGGCCATTTCGCCCTGCACGTTCACATAGCGGACGTCAGTCACTATGTCCGCCCCGGCTCGCCGATTGATTTCGAAGCAGAACTGCGGGGCACGAGCGTCTACTTCCCCGACCGCGCGGTTCCAATGCTTCCGCTCGAACTCTCGACGGAAATCTGTTCCCTCAACCCGAACGCCGACCGGTTGACTCTGTCCGTTCTCCTGGAGTTCGACCGCCAAGGCGAGGTCTTATCCCAGAAGTTCACCCGTGGCGTCATACGCAGCGCCGGGCGCATGACCTACACCAACGTCAATCTGATTCTCGAAGGCGACGCCGGGTTGCGAGAGCGATACGGAGCACTCTCGGAACGGTTCGAGTTGATGAGGGAACTGGCTCTCATTCTGAACCGGGCGCGCTCCCGCCGGGGCTCGATCGACTTCGACCTGCCGGAGCCGCTCATCGAGTTCGACGAACTCGGTGAGATGACCGGCATCGGCCGCAGCCCGCGCAACATCGCCAACCGCATTGTCGAGGAGTTCATGCTGGCCGCGAATGAGGCCGTCGCGGTTCATCTTGAAGAGGCGGGGCTCGATATTCTCTACCGAATCCATGAACCGCCCGATCCGAGGCGCGTCTTCGCCTTCGAGGAAGTGGCCGCTGGCTTCGGGGTTTCGCTGGAGGTCCGCGGCCTGAAAGCGCGGGCCACGCCGAAGAGCGATCGCCTCAAGGGCGGCCGGCGCGCCCAAAAGGATGCCGCGAACTCCGCCGAAGGCATCAATATCACACCGCGGCACTATCAGAAGCTGATCCAGAAGATCGAAGGGAAGCCCGAGGAGCGCATCCTCACTTTCCTGATGCTTCGCTCCCTCAAGCAGGCCCGCTATTGCGAGGAAAACCGGGGCCACTTCGCCCTCGCCTCGGCCGTATATACGCATTTCACTTCGCCGATCCGGCGCTACCCGGACCTCATCGTTCACCGGGTCCTCGGAGCGCTGCTCGATGGCCGCCGGAGCGGCTTCCGGCCCTCCAAGCTTCATCAACTCGCGACGGATTGCTCGGACTCCGAACGCCGCGCCGAAGAAGCCGAACGCGAGCTGGTCGAATGGAAAAAGGTGAATTTCATGGCCGGGCGCATCGGCGAGAACTTCCGGGCCCTCATCGTGAACACCGCCCCGTTTGGCTTCTTCGTCGAGCTCGAAGATCTCTTCGTCGAGGGATTGGTCCCGATCGAGACGCTTCCGGGCGAGCGTTGGGCTTACAACGAAACCACCCGCAAAATCGTCGCCTCCCGCACCCGCCAGAGCTTCGCCATCGGCGGCCGCCTCACGGTCCGGCTCGACCGCGTCGACGCGGTGGAGAGAAAGCTGAACTTCTCGGTGGTCCAGCCGGCTAGAAAATCGACCCGCAAGAAGTAGCACATCTTTTTGTATCGTGCTACTATTCGGGCATGGCCCAATTCGGATACCCGGCTCGACTAATGGTGTTTTTGCTATTGGCGGCGCCGGCATGGTCCGATTCGCTACGGATCAAAGTGCTGGACCAACAAGGATCGGCGATCCCCACGGCGAGAGTAACCCTAGGGGTTGGCGTGACACTCAGGCCCGGCGCGGACGGAACCCTGACAACCGAGGCCGCTCTGCCGGCAACGATTCGCGTCTCCGCCCCTGGTTTTTTGACATTCACGAAGACACTGGCGGCGGCGCCGGCGGACGAGATCGTCGTGGAGCTGCACCCGTCGCCAGTCTATTCCACCGTCGATGTCGTCGTGCGGCCCCACGAATTGGAAGTCGGCCCGGCGGTCGCCAATTCTATCGAGATCGGCCAAACCGGCGCACGCACCGTTTTCGACGCGGTGGACAAGCTGGTTCCGAGCGCCTTCGTGACCCGCCGGGGTGTCATGGGCTACGGCATCTCCACCAACGGAACGGGCGGTGTCAGCATTCGAGGTGTCGGCAACTCTCCGAACACGGGCCTCCTCGTGGTCATCGACGGCCGGCCGGATTACATGGGCATGATGGGCCATCCGCTGCCGGATTTCTACAGCCTGACGGACGCCGAATCGGTCAGCGTCACGAAAGGTCCGGCGTCGGTCTTGTATGGCACCAACGCCATGGGCGGCGCTATCAATATCAAGCCCGCCGATCCGGTCGAGCGATTCCAGACGGAGCTGTCCGCCAGCTTGGGCTCTTACTGGACCGGGCAGTACCGCTTGAAGCACGGCGGCGGCTTCCCAAAATGGTTCTACAACGTCACTAGCGGTGTCGACCATACGAACGGCGACCGCCCGGTATCCCATTTCCGGAATCAGGACGGCTCAGTGGCTATCGGATACACGCTGTCAAGCGTATGGCGCACTTCGTTGCGGGGCCGGTACGGGCACTTCGTGGTGGAGGACCCGGGCGTCGTGGGCCTCGGTCCCGGCCCCTGGGCCAGCGTCGGAAGAGGCGGGTTCAGTTGGAACGCCGACAATTCCGGCGACAGGGTCTGGGGCAGCACCCGCGTATTCGGGAGTTGGGGACACCACCACATCGACGATGGTTGGCGCTCGAACGACCGCACCGTGGGCGGCCGCGTACACCAGAATATTCTGCTCGCCCCGACGCTGCTGCTCGATGCGGGCGGCGACCTGGCGGACTATGGTGGAGTTGGAAGGAACGTCAACGCCGGCGTCGACTACGGCCGGCGCTACGGCACATCGGCCGCGGGCTTCTCCCGTCTGCACTGGACACCGGGCCGGCGCATCCACCTCAATACCGGTTTGCGGACCGAGCATAACAGCATATTCGGATGGGTCACCGTCCCTGAATTCGGCGCCTCGATTGGTTTGACTGAGGGCTATTCGCTGAATTTCAACGTCGCCCGCGGATTCCGGAACCCCACCATTCGCGAACTCTACCTGTTCCCGGCGCCTAACCCCAACCTGCAGCCGGAACATATGTGGAATTACCAGGCCACCTTGCTGCTACAGCCGGCGAAGGCGCTTTCGGCGTCTCTGACTGCGTATTACGCGGATCTCGATAACATGATCGTCACCACCGGGCGCTGGCCGAACCTGGCGCTCAATAACGCGGGCAAGACCCTGAACCGCGGTGTCGAAGCCGACGCACGCTGGCGTATTGGCCGGCGTTTCTCGATCCGCGGCGGCTACGCCTGGCTGCGATCGACGAATCTGGCGCCCTACATCCCGGCGCACAAAGCGACATACGCCCTTGAGGTCAACTTGCGACGGGCGTTCCTCTACATCGGCGGAGTTACGGTGAGCAACCGCTGGGCCGACACCTCCAAGACTACCGAGCTTTCCGGCTACACCCTCCCCACGCTGAAGATCGTGGCCCCGGTGAACAGGCGGCTGGAGGTATTCGCCACGGTCGATAATCTCTCAAACTCCAGCTATGAGGTCATAACGGGCTACCCGATGCCTGGCGTGAACGCCGCCGGTGGCCTAACATTGAAGTTCAGATGAGGCGGCCCCCCCGGTTGCGAACGATGGTGGTGAGTGGGGCTCTTGCGGCTCTGGCGCTGGTGCTGCCGGTTGCATTCCACGCGGTGGGTCTTGGGAGCCATTTCCTGCCGATGTTCCTGCCCTTGCTGCTGAACAGTTTCCTGTCGGCTCCCGGCTGGGCGGTTGGGACGGCGCTTCTGGTCCCGTGGATTTCGGCGCTCGCGACGGGGATGCCTCCGCTCTATCCGCCAGTGGCCGCGCTGGTATCCGTGGAGGCCGGGGCGATGTGCGCGGTGGCCGCTCTTCTCTGGAGGGGCCGGCGCAAGCTTTGGCTCGCCCTGATCCCCGCTGTCCTGGCGGGCCGGCTGGCGGGTTTTCTACTCACTTGGACGGTCGCCCAATTCTTTGCGCTTCCGCCGGCGCTTACGGCGGCTGCCCGGATTGTGCAGGGCCTTCCCGGCGTCGCGCTGCAGTTGACGGTAATTCCCATTGTCCTTCGCCTGTTGTCCGCCCGTCCCACGGCCCTCTTCAGCGATGACTGAGCTGAACAAGCGAAGTTACTTCAATGATCTCGCCCCCCGGTGGGACGCCATTCCCCGGCCGCCCGATATGGCCGATCGCGTACGGGCTTTCTGCCGGCGGGCCTGCAAGGCAAACCCCGGACGAGTGCTCGACGCCGGTTCCGGCACAGGGTTACTCGCGCCACATCTCCTCGGGGGCGGCTCCCCGCTGGAGTTGTTGCTGGAAACGGATTTCGCTTTCGAAATGCTGGAGGAAAGCCGGCGCAAGCTTCCCGGCGGCCCGATATCCCGGGTCTGCGCCGACGTGCTGCGTTTGCCTTTTCCCGATGAGCAATTCGACGCCGTGCTCTGCTTCGGAATCCTGCCTCACCTAGGCGACCCCCGGCGCGCCCTGATGGCTCTGTTCCGGGTGGCGCGGCCGGGCGGCACACTGGCCATTGGCCACCTGATGGGCAGCGAGCAACTGAATGCCATGCACCGGAAGATCGGCGGGCCGGTTGGCGGCGACACGCTGCCCCCGGCCGCTGAACTCGCCGCCATTCTGGCAAGTCTGGGTGGCGCTGCAATCGAGGCCGGCGACCATCCCGAGGGCTACTTCATAAGCGCCCGCAAGGAGATTCGGTGACGGCTTTGCGGCTCCCGGCGGCGCTCGCTCTGTTTTCATTGTGTGTGCTCCTCATCGTTTCCACCGGCGGCGTCTGGACCGCGGCGCTCGGAGGCTTATCGCTCGCGGCGCATTTTCTGGTGGTCGGCAGCCTGCGACGGGCTCTGATTGCGCTGTGGCCGGTCGTGTTCTTTGCCGTGGTTCTGGTACTACTTCAATGGGCTGGAGGCACCATCCGGTTGGAGCTTCCGGTCAAAACCGTCGGGGTCTTCGCCTTTGTCTCCGCGGCCATCCGGCTTCTCCCGTGGGGAAGATGGACCCGCCGGTTTCGTCCCGGCAGCGCTTTCTACGCGCCGGTGCTATTTCTAATGATCGTGATGCACTTCGTCGCGGTTCTCCGCGCTGAAGCCAGAAGGGCCCTCGTGGCCCGCAATATCGCGGCGCCAATGCGTTGCAGGCCGGGCTGGTATCGCTCGCTCGCCTGGGCCATGGCCGGCATTCTGCGACGGACTCTCGAAAGGGCCGAACGTTTCTACGCGGCCCAGAGCTTGCGGGGACTGGACGCGTGATTCCGGTTCTCGAAGTCGGACATCTCTCCTATGCCTACGACGATGGCCGACCGGTCTTGCGCGATGTGAGCTTCGTGATGGGCCCGGAGAAAAAATAGGCATAGCGGGCGCCAACGGGGCGGGTAAAAGCACTCTGCTCTGGTGCCTGATGGGCCTTCGACGGGCGAACGGCGCGGTGCGCATCCTCGGTCAACCGGCGCGCTCGGTCCGGGACCGCGTAGGCGTCGTGTTTCAAAATCCGGAAGACATGCTCTTCA
Source organism: uncultured Alphaproteobacteria bacterium (assembly GCA_963822835.1). Taxonomy (GTDB): domain Bacteria; phylum Pseudomonadota; class Alphaproteobacteria; order CAVTAV01; family CAVTAV01; genus CAVTAV01. The sequence continues at coordinate 19,541 of CAWGIZ010000012.1, forward strand.
TGCCGGCGCTGCTTCAGGACATCACCCTTCCCTTGTTGAACCGCGGGCTCGATGCGGCGGAAGCCGAGCGTAAAGCTTTGCAAACATTGGCGCTGATGGATCTCGAAGCCTACGCCGGCGTCCCTGCCAGCCACCTGAGTCTCGGGCTTCGGAAACGGGCCGCCATCGCCGCGGCCCTGGCCACCGAACCCGAGTTGCTGGTGCTCGACGAGCCCACGGCCGAACTCGACGGACGTTCCGTCCGCCGATTGTCCGAGTACTTGCGTCAGATCTCCATTCCGTACCTCATCACCAGCCACAATCTCGAGTTCCTCCGGGGCGTCACTTCCCGCCTGATCGTGCTGATCGACGGAACTCCGCAAGCCGACGCCTCCACCGCCGAAATTCTGGCCGATACGGCGCTTCTGGAGCGCGCGGCGCTAATCTGACCCGATAACCCTGTTGAAAATGGTGGATTCTGACGATTAAGGGTTCGTCAACTGTGCTAGTCGACCAGGAGGTTGGATTGACACCTACAACGCCAAAGCGGAAGAACCGGGTGGTCGTCGGCAGCGGCTTGCCCGAATCGAACGGGCGGGGCGGGAAGCCGGACCAGGCCGTCGCCAGGGCGGTATCGCTGCACCTGGAAGGGCGGCGGGAGGAAGCTCTGCAAGAGTTGAACCGGGCGCTTGAAGAGGGTGTGAAAACCCCGGATCTTTACGCGGCCCTGGGTCACGTGCAGTTCGAACTCGACCAGTGGGAAGGGGCCGCGGACAGTTACCGCCAGCTTCTTGAAATGACCCCGGAGCACAACTCCGGGCGCTTGCATCTGGCCATGTCGCTGCAGAACCTGAAGCTTTGGAGCGAGGCCGCGGCCACGTATCGGCAGACCCTGGACGCCGGAGAGGAGCGGCCCGCGAGCAAGCTCGGTCTGGCCACCTGCCTGCTCCATCTCGCCGAGCCCGCGGAGGCCTTGGGTTACTTCGACGACGTCATCCGCGTCCAGCCGGCGAACTCGCAGACGGTCTTCGGGAAGGCCGTCGCCCTGCACCAGCTTGAGCGGTTTGCGGAAGCCCGGGAGATCTACGAGCAGATCCTCGCCGAAAATCCGGAGTCCGAGGACGCGCTCCGCAATGTCGTTGCCCTCGGGATTCGAACCCAGGACGCCGCTCTGGTTGAGAAGTACGCGGAAAAGCTATTGGGCCTCGACGGACAGGCTCTGCCCGCCCTGGCCGGCATGGCCGCCCAGGCCTTCGGTGCTGAGAACTACGGCAAGGCCGCCGAGTACTGTGAAAGCATTCTTGCATTGGCCCCGGAGGACTTCGAGGCCGCATTCAATTTAGGTGTCGCCCGCCAGAAGCTTGGCGCCTGGCAGGAAGCGGCGGAGGCCTACCAAAAGGCCGCCGCCATCAAGCCGGACGCCAAGCTCGCCCACCAGAACCTCGGCGCCGTACTCTCGGAAGCGGGTGATCTGGAAGGCGCCCGCCAGGCCTTTCAATCCGCCTTGGCCCTCGATTCAGATCTCACCGAATCCGCCGGGCAGCTGGCGTGGCTGCTGGAGAAGAGCGGCGAAACCGAAGAGGCGCAGAAGGTCTACGAAAGCCTGGCGGGGAACGAACGGCATGCTGGCTTCGCGAATTTCCGCCTCGGCGTCCTGCGCCTGGAGAAAGGCGACTACGCGGGCAGCATACACGCGCTGGAAGAGTGCTTCACGGCCGATGAAGCGCCCGCCGAAGCCGGCTGGTATCTGGGCCGGGCGTGCTGGTTGAGCGGAGACCGTGCCCGGGCCGAAGAGGTCTTCAGCGAGGTGCTGCAGCAACAGCCGGACTCGCTGGACGCCTTGCGCGCCTTGGCGGCGATCGCTCTCGAAGAAGAGAACAACGAACAGGCGCTGGAGCTTCATGAGCGGCTCTTTGCACTCGGAGACCGATCCTCCGAAGTCTGCTACAACACCGGATTACTTCACCAGGAACTCGGCCAGGACGAGGACGCCATCCGGTATTACGAAGAGGCGGTCGGCCAGAACCCGGAGTTTGCCGAAGCCCTCCTGAATCTAGGCCACGCGCTACGCAAGGCCGGGCGGGACGACGAGGCGATCGCCCGTTGGCAGCGCGCCCTCGAACTGAAACCCGGTCTCGCCGCCGGTTACTTCACTCAGTAACGCCGCCCGCGTTCCGGATCGCCGCCAGCAATTGCCGGACCGCATCGACGCAGAGGACAGCCGCGTGTCTCGATTCCGGCATCAACCCGCCGACGGCGCCGGTCACCATTTGGGAATCGATCGCGGCCAATTCCCGCGAGCTCTTTCCTTTCAATAGCTCTGTCAAGGCCGAACCAGCCGCTACCGAAGCCGTGCAGCCCTTGGTCTGGAATCGAGCCTCGGCCACTCGCCCGCTCTCCATCCGCACGGACAGTCGCATAAGGTCTCCGCAGGCCGGGTTCTCAACCTCAACAGAGATGGCTGGCGGGTCGAGCCGACCCACGTTTCGCGGGTTCTTGAAGTGGTCGAGTAGTTGGGGGCTGTACACTATGGTTCAATAATTCCTAGGATGCCAGTTCGGCGCGGGTACGACTCTATTATCGGGCAGGAACGGATTTGTCTGGGAATCACCTAGCGGCCATGGTCGTTGCCGGGCTGATCGAGCGGGAAGGGAAGATCCTCATCGGCCAGCGCCGGAAAGACAAGCGCCACGCCCTCAAGTGGGAATTCCCCGGCGGCAAGGTAGAGCGGGGGGAGAGCCCGCGGGAAGCGCTGAGCCGCGAACTGCAAGAGGAACTCTCGATCGACGCAAGAATCGGCCGGGAGATGATCCGCTACGAGTTCGCCTACCCGCGGCGCAAGCCGATTCTAATCATTTTTTACCGGGTGACGAGCTTCGAGGGAGCGCCGGCCAACTGCGTCTTCGAGCAGATCCGCTGGGAGGAGCCGGAGAGGTTCCCCGAATACGATTTTCTGGACGGTGATTTCGACTTCATCCGGCGCCTGAACCGCGGCGAGTTTCAGGGACGCTAGCGGACTGGAAGCTGAAACGGGATGTTCCGTTCGCGATTGAGGCGTTCCGAGAGCTTTCGGTCGACCTTCTCCACCGGCGCGCTGTTCTCGGAACCGTGGGTCGTCGTAAAATGCAGTGTCCCGTCTTCCACGTGGTAATCGGTAGCCGCGAAAATCGTCTGATCGTCGAAAGCGATCAGGTAGATGGCGGGCTCTTCCTCGGTCCCCGGGGTTGCGCCGGACTGAGCGCGAACTGGGGCGTGATACGCCCGCATGCCTTGCGGTTCGGGCAGGTCCCCATCGCCGTAGTTCTTGATGACCGGCTCCGCCTCCGGCGCCTTGTAGTATTGGTTAATAATGACCGGCGGCTGCGGCGGTTGAATGTTTTGCACCGTGACATGCATCCTCTGCGGTTCCCTGGGTCCCCAGCCCCAACCCCAGGGTCCGTAGCCGAACATCGGTATTGCTCCCACAACCCGAGGCCCCGCGGACGGTCTCGGATGCGAGGGCGCCGTCTCACCAGAACCTCCGAGCTGGCCGCTGATGTTCTTCCCCAATTGATACGGGAATGTGTTGACGTACCCCGGCGTGGGACCGTAGGATGGACCCACCGCGCTGGCCGGGCCGATCCCGCCCACCTGAGCCATCGCTAAAGCCCCGGCAAATAGCGCCAACCCGAATACGATGATTACACGTCGCATTCAAGTCACCTGTCTAGAGCTTATCCCCGACTATTGTTGGGATGCAAGGGCTCTGCATTGTGTTCAGCTATTTTCGGAACTTTCGTAGCATCGGCGTGCGTTCCCGAGAGCGGAGAGCAAATCGGACCCCGTGTTACGATAGAGAATTGCCGGGCCCCGGGCTCTGTGCAATGAGCGGCTGTGAACTCCGCCAGATCCGGAAGGAAGCAACGGCAGCAGTTTTGCTTGTGTGCCGCGGATCACCCGGGGCTCGGCAATGCAGTCGTCCCGATCCCGATGTACCAGGTACTCGCCCGCAAATATCGGCCCCGCACCTTCCCGGAACTGATCGGGCAGGAGCACGTCCGGACCACGCTCGAAAACGCCATCTCGCAGGAGCGGATCGCCCACGGCTATATCTTTTCCGGACAGCGCGGCACCGGCAAGACGACGGTGGCGCGAATCCTGGCGGGCTGCCTCAACTGCGCCGAAGGCCCCACTCCCACGCCCTGCGGCAAGTGCGCCAGTTGCGCCGAGGTGGCCGGCGGCGGTTCGGTCGATGTCATTGAAATCGACGCCGCTTCGAACCGTGGCATCAACGAGATGCGGGAGCTCCGCGAGAGCATCCGCTACCGCCCGGCAAGGGATCGCTACAAAGTCTTCATCATCGACGAAGCCCACCAGATCACCACGGAGGCCTTCAACGCGTTGCTGAAGACCCTGGAAGAGCCGCCCGAGTGGGTGGTCTTCGTGCTTTGCACAACCGAGGCTCACAAGATCCCGACGACCATCGCTTCGCGCTGCCAACAGTTTTCCTTCCGCTCGGTGGATTTCAATGAGGTCGTCGGCCGGATGAGATGGATCTGCGAGCAGGAAGGAATTGAGGCGGAGGAGGAAGCCCTGGCCGTGCTTGGCCAGAGCGGCGAGGGCAGCGTTCGGGATTCCCTTTCGGCGCTGGACCAGGCGATCGCCTGCTGTGGCGCCAAACTCGACGCCGCCGAAGTCCGGCAATTGCTGGGCATGTTCTCGCTCGAGTCCTTGCACGAGGTGACAGCCGCGCTCGAGCAGAGCGATTCCCGGCAGATGCTGGAAATCGTCCAGGAGTTGGAGAGAAACGGACGGAACCTGCAGCACTTCTGCCGCGAACTCGCGCGTTACTTCCGCAATCTCCTGGTGACCAAGGTCGCGGGGGCGGAAACGACGCTAATCACCGGCCACCGAGCGCGAACAGGCGCGTCTTTCAGAAATTGCGGCCTCGTTCACGGAAGAGGATCTCACGCGCTATCTCCAACTCACCCTCGATCTGTTCCGCGAATTACAATTTTCGCTGCAACCGCGTTTGCATCTGGAACTCGGTCTGTTGCGGCTGGTTCATGCCGGGCGGCTGGTGTCGATCGAAGAGGCTATCGCGCAGTCGGGCGGAGGGAGCCCGCCGCCGCCCGCGCCCAAGCCACGGAAGGAGAGCCCGGCTCCGGCGAGAGCAGGCCCGGCAAGCGCAATCGTCCACCCGCCCTTTCAAAGCGCCGAAGGTTTCACCGGCCCCGGCCGCGGCGAAAGAGGCCGAGCCGCCCAAGGCGGCTCCCGATGCCCCCGCGGACGCCTCGGCCTGGAAGGACCGCCTGCTCGCTGAGGCTCTGGATCGAGGCCTGACCTTCATTGCCGACGCGCTGGAACACGCCGAAATCTCCGAGAGCGGCGGAGAGCTGAAACTGATAGCGTCGCGGGAGTTCTGCCTGGCGCTGCGCTCGAAAGATATGGAGAAGATCGCCCGGCAGGTGGCCGGCCGGCTGGTTAGGATTTCGGTGGAGGTGGGCGAGGCTCCGCCGGCGCCGGATCCCGGGGAAGTTCGCGTTCAGGCGGACGGCGAAGCCGAACAGCGGGCCATGGCTCACCCGGAGGTGAAGCGTTTCCAGGAGGTCTTCTCCGGGAGCCAGGTAAGAGTGATTCGAAATCTGAAACAATGAGGGCGAGGAAGGGCGGCGAAGGAGAGCCATGAAACTACCGGGTAATATGCAGAACATGATGAAGCAGGCCCAGCAAATGCAGGAGCGCTTGCAGGAACAGATCGCCCAGATCCGCGTCGAAGCCACCGCGGGCGGCGGCATGGTTACGGTGAAAATGGACGGGCAGAAGAACGTGCTCGGGGTCACAATCGATGAGGAAGTGGCCGGCGACGTCGAGATGCTGCAGGACATGATGATGGCCGCCTTCAATGAAGCCGCGAAGAAGGTCGACGACGAGGCCAAGCAGAAGATGGGCGGCATGCTGGGCGGCATGGGTTTGCCTCCAGGACTTCTCTAAGGACTCGCTTCCAGCCATATGCCCGATTTTGCCGAACCATTGGCGAACCTGATCGAGGAATTCAAACGGCTGCCCGGAATCGGCCAGAAGTCCGCCCAACGGCTCGCCTTTCACGTCTTGCGGGCTGAGCGAGAGGGCGTGGCGCGCCTGGCGCAATCGCTGCTGGACGTCAAGGACAAGCTCGGCATCTGTTCCACCTGCAACAACATCAGCGATGGGGAACTGTGCCCGTACTGCCGGGACTCCCACCGCGACGGTGCCCAGATCTGCGTCGTCGAGGAGCCCCACAACATTCTTCCCATCGAGACCACACGCACCTTTGGAGGACTCTACCACGTGCTGCACGGTTCGATTTCGCCGTTGCGCGGGGTGGGCCCGGAGCAGCTCAAGATCAAGAGCCTGCTGGAGCGGTTGGAGTCCGGAGAAGTCGAGGAAATCATCCTGGCGACGAATCCGACCGTCGAAGGTGAGGCGACGGCGGCCTATCTGTCGCGGCTGCTGAAACCGTTGGGGCTGAAGGTCACACGCATCGCTCTCGGCGTGCCCGTCGGCAGCGATCTGGAATTCGCCGATGAGGTGACGATGTCGAAGTCTCTCGAAAACCGCCGGGAGATGTAGGCCGGTCAACGCATCAGGAGCGCTTCTCAGACGCCAGTCCAGCCCCACTCCAGCCGGAAGCCGCGGGCAAAGCGGGTGAGCCCGGAATTCCGGGCCACCGGTCTGCCTTAAGATCAAGATATGGGCTTTCGAGCACTGGCGGTGTGGGTGTGTCTGGCTGGAACGGTTTGCGCTCAGGTTTCGCCGGGTGTGGCCGCGCGGCAGTGGCGGGAAATGCATGAGCGGATCATCCTGGACGAGTTCGTCGATTTGCTGCGGATCCCGAACTCCGGGCAGGATTCGGCCACGATGCGGCGCAATGCCGAAATGATCGCCCGCATGTTCGCCCGCCGGGGCGTTGACATGCGCCTCATCGAACTGAATGGAGCGCCCCCCATCGTCTATGGGGAACGGATCGAAGCAGACGCCACGCAGACTCTGGTCTTCTACGCCCACTACGACGGCCATGCCGTTGATCCGAGCGCCTGGAATACGGGCGACCCCTTCAAGCCGACGCTGATGAGCGGATCGCTCGAAACAGGAGGCCAACCGATCCCGCTGCCGCGGCCGGGTTGGCCGTCCGACCCGGAATGGCGGCTCTACGCCCGCTCGGCCGCCGATGACAAGGCCGCCATACTTGCCATGGCGGTGGCTCTGGAAGCTGTGCAGAATCGGAGCACGCCGATCCACTCCAATCTGAAATTCGTCTTCGAAGGGGAACAGGAGAAGGGTTCTGTTAATTTGGCCCGGGCGATCGCGGAAAACCGCGCCTTGTTCGCCGCCGACGTCTGGTTCGACTGCGATGGCACGCTACTTCCAAATCGCCAGCAGCAGATTATCTTCGGGGCGCGCGGGATTGTCGGATTGGATTTGACCGTATACGGTCCGAGGCGGCAATTGGACAGCGGGGACTTCGGAAGCTGGGCGCCGAACCCCGCGATGATGCTGGCGGAACTGCTCGCTTCGTTCAAGGATGAGAATGGGCACGTATTCGTGGACGGCTTCTACGACGACGTCCAACCGCTCAAGGAAGCGGACTTGCAAGCAATCGCTGAATCGCCGGACTACGGAAAGACACTGAAGCGGGAGTTGTGGTTGCCAGAAACGGATCCGAAGGACCGGCGGCTGGAAGAGGCCCTGAGCTTGCCGTCATTGAACCTTCGCGGCATGATTGCGGGAATGGTGGGACCGGAAGCGAAAGATATCATCCCGGCCACCGCCAGCGCCTCATTGGACGTACGCCTGGTGAGAGGGATGGACCATACGCGAACCATGAGGCGCATCGTCGAACATATCCGCAAGCAAGGGTATTTCGTGACGGAGACAGAGCCGGGTGAAGAGATCCGGCTGGCCAATCGCAGAGTGTGCAAGGTGAGCCAGCGCGGCGGGTACAACGCTGTCAAGACCCCGATCGATTCTGAACTGGCGCAGCGCGTCATTGCCGCGGTGGAGCGCGCGCGCGGCCCGGTGATCAAGCTGCCGACCATGGGCGGGAGCCTTCCTCTGTATGCGATCGAGCAGTCACTGGGGGCGCGTGTCGTAATGATTCCGATAGCCAATCACGACAGCAATATTCACGGCGCCAATGAAAACCTGCGGCTGCAGAGTCTGTGGGATGGCATCGAGACGATGGCCGCTTTGCTGGCGCTTGATCCGCCGGCGGAAAAGCCGTCTCGTCCCATTCGGCGCTGAGCCGGGGTTTCCCGATCCGCTTAATCTTGCTTGAGTTGCGAGGCGATCCGTTTCGCCGCCGACAGGAAGATGTGTGCGTCCACGCTGACCGCCAGGTAGGTGACGCCCGCTTTCCGCCACTCCATTGCCACGCGCACGTCGTCGCAGTACGTGCCGACCGCGATTTTTTTGCCCTCGGCCTGACGGAGCACCTGGCGCATCTTTTCCTTAATCAGAGGACTCTGGACCATCCCCGGGATACCGAGGCTCTGAGAGAGGTCGTAGGGGCCGACAAAGGCGACATCGACGCCGTCGACCGCAGCAATGTCTTCAAACGCCGCCACGCCTTCCTTGCCCTCGATATGGAGGACGATCACCGTATCTTCATTGGCTTCTGCGAGGTACTCGGCCGTTGGATAGGAGCGATAGCTGGCGCCGCGGACGAATGGTTGCATCCCGCGATCGCCGCGAGGGTGGAACGAGGCGGACCGCACGGCGAGTCGGGCCATCTCCGCGGAATTGATTTGGGGCACATGGATACCGCCGGCGCCCATGTCGAGAGGTCGGCGGATGGCGATCGGGTCGCAGCTGGCCACGCGGACCAGCGGACAGATGCCGGTCGAGGCCGCCGCGCGGATGAGTTCCTCGGTCCGCTCCAGGCCGATCGCGCCGTGCTCGCAGTCGATGACGACGAAATCGAAACCGGCGAGACCCAGCAGTTCCACAAGTTGTGGCGATGGGATTTCCAGGAACGTCCCAACGACATAGCCGCGCGCTTCATACTTGCCGGAGAGGAGGCTTCTTCTCAAGCCCTTTTGGCGTTCCAGGGGAAGAATCGGATCACTCATTGCAAAAATGCTCAAAGGCGAAGTATAACAGAGAGACCAAATTGCCACGCCGCAGCCAACCGCTAAACCGCCGCTCTTTCCTCACCGCTGCCGCCGGTCTGGGCGTGGCCTGCTCGCAACAGGCGGCGCGCCGGCCGGCCAACATCGTCATCCTTCTGGCCGACGATCTCGGCTATGGAGACCTCTCCTCCTACGGTTGTCCGGACATCCAGACGCCGCACATTGACGCAATCGGCGCCCGGGGCGTGCGGTTCACGCATTGCTATGCGAACGCACCCGAATGCACGCCGACGCGTACAGCATTGCTCACTGGCCGCTATCAGCAGCGGGTGGGCGGACTCGAGTGCGCCATCGGCGTCGGCAACGTCGGGCGCTATGACGAGGCCGCGTGGCTTGCCGAACGGGGTGAGTTGGGCCTGCCAGCCGGCGAGGCGACGCTCGGACGCATCTTTCACAAGAACGGCTATGATACAGCTTGCATCGGCAAATGGCATCTAGGCTACCTCGACAAGTTCTCTCCCAATCGCCACGGCTTTGATGAGTACTTTGGCATCCTCGGCGGCAATGCCGACTACTTCCGCCACCGCGAGCAGGGCGGCGGGCCTGTGCTCTACCGCAACGGCCAACCGGTCGAGCGTGAAGGCTACTTCACGGACTTGGCGGCGGACCATGCCGTCGACTGGCTAGCCGGACGGGGCTCGAAGCCTTTCTTGCTTTACCTGCCGTTCACCGCTCCGCATACTCCGCTCCAAGGCCCCGGCGACTCCGGTAAACCGGTCACCGATTCAAATTGGAATCAGGGGGATCGGGCGACGTACGCGCGCATGGTCGAAAGCATGGACGCGGGGGTTGGCCGGGTGCTGGCCCAACTCGACCGTATGGGCGCGGCGGACAACACGCTGGTCATTTTCCTGAGTGACAACGGAGGATACGCCCTGAGCCGCAATGACCCGTTTCGCGGGCGAAAGGGAACGCTGTGGGAAGGGGGCATCAGGGTCCCCTGCATGATGCGTTGGCCGGGCGTCATCCCGGAGGCGGCAACGACGAGCCAGGTGAGCCTTACCATGGACATGCTTCCAACGCTTCTGGCAGCGGTGGACATTCCAGCGGCGCCGGAACGCAAGCTCGATGGAGTCAATCTGCTGCCGGTTCTCAAGGGGGAGCGGGCGCCCATTGTCCGTACGGTTTACTTCCGCTACAAGCGGCTCGACAACCGGCGACAGGCCGTCATTCACGGGCACATGAAGTACCTTTGGAATAATGGCGGCGAGTATCTGTACAATCTTGCCGGAGACGTGCATGAAGATGAGAACCTGATGGCCGAATTCCCTGGAGTCGCCGCCGAATTGAAGGACAAGCTCGCGGAATGGGAGCAGGAAGTGCGCGCGCCGCGGCTGGCCGGTTTCAGCGCGGGCTAGAATGAACCACATTGATCGGCGGGCGGCCCTCGGCGACGCGGTTGATGTTCCCGGCGATGTCGCTCATCCGGCCCTCGACGGTTCTCCCGGTCCAACCCGATACGTGTGGCGTCATCAGCACATTGGGCAGTTCCTCGAATGGGTAGTTCGATGGCCGGCAGCGCTCACCGGCTTCCGCCGGATAGCGGTACCAGACATCAATCGCGGCGCCCGCGATGCAGCGGTCCCGAAGCGCTTCATAGAGAGCTTTTTCCTCGACGACCGGACCGCGCGCGGTGTTGATCAGATATGATCCGCGCTTCATGAGTGCGAACTCAGGCGCGCCGATCAGGCCCTCGGTTCCGGCAGTCAGGGGACAGCAGGGAACGACAAAATCAGCCTCCGGCAACTCGCCGCGCCAGGTATCGTACCCGGCGATGCGATCAAAACCACCCACGATCCGTTCTGGCGAACGCGACACTCCAATGTTACGAATGCCAAAAGCGCGCGTGCGCCGGGCCGTTTCCCGGGCGATGTGCCCGAGGCCAAGAAACAGGGCCGTCCGGCCGTCAAGCACACCGAGGTTCGGCGGCTGCCCCCAGATGCAGCTATCCCACCAGCCGCCCTCGCGGAGGCGCTTATCGTACTCCGCCGGTCTTCTCGTCAGCACGAGCATTGCCATCAGAATGTGCTCGGCGATCGAGGTTTCGTGATGAAACGTGTTGGCCACCCAAACACCCGGCCGCAACAGCTCGAAGGGCAGTCCGTCGACGCCGGCGCCGGCAGCTTGGATGAGCTTCGCCTGGTGCGCATTCGCGGCGATTTCGGCGGTAAGGGGCCAACCCACGATTACGTCCGCCTGGCGGACCAGGTCGAGGCGCGCCGGGACGCCGGCCGGATCCTCAATCACCGATATCTCGTAATCGCAGCGGAGCTGGTTTTCAACCAGACTCCCTGCCCCGCGCCGCGATCTTGCCAATCAGGACGATCTTCATCGGCGGTTCCAATCACTTCAGGAGCGTTTCGACCAGACCCATCAGATAGTCCTCGTCAAACGGCCCTTCCCGGTGGGTCTGCCCGTCGAAATGGACCCAGGCAGCCTTCCTTCCCTCGACGCATAGGAATAATAGCTCTTCATGGATACCGAAGGTTTCGAGGGACTCCTGGTTGAACCAACGGATGGCGCCCTCGATGGTGTATGGCTGCAAATAGTTTTCCGTGGAGGTGAGGGTGTCAGTCGCCTCGAACGCGATATCCACAATACGCCCGGAAACACTGATCTGAAGAAGATTCGGCCCGGCTTCCTGAAATGAATCCGGTGAGAACTCGGCAGGGGACAACTCCAGACGTCCGTTCCGCGCCCTGGAGTTGAGGATTCGAACCAGGTTCGAACAGATGACGTATAGCTCGAATGCACTCTCCCGCCGCAGTGCCCCCAGCCGCTTCTCCTCCTCGATGCGGATCTCATTTTGGGCGGCCACGGCATCGAGCTGCCGTGCCAGTCTGTTGAGCCGCTCCTCATCCATTGAAGGCCAGTATCGCACCCTCGGCTATAATTGGGGCATTCCATGCCCTCATCGAAACCTGTACGCGTTCGCTACGCCCCCAGCCCGACCGGAGACTTCCATGTCGGCGGCGCCCGCACCGCCTTGTTCAACTATTTTTTCGCCCGCGGAAGCGGCGGCAGGTTCATTGTCCGCATCGAAGACACCGACCAAAAGCGCTTCATCCCGGAGGCGCTCGACTGGCTTCTGAACGGGCTGCGGTATCTCGGTCTCGATTGGGATGAGGGCCCTGAGGTGGGCGGTGAATACGGGCCCTACACCCAAACGGAGCGCCTCGAGACTTATCAGCGGTACTGCCAACAACTATTGGAAGGCGGTCACGCGTACCGCTGCTTCTGCACGGCGGATCGTCTTGAGGCCGTGACTGCGGGCCGTCAGAAGCAGGGCCTGCGCTCCGGCTACGACCGGCACTGCCGGGGTCTGGCCGCTGAGGAGTCCGGCCGGCGGGCGGAATCGGGCGAGAGCCATACCGTCCGCTTCAAGGCTCCCCTCGATGGCCAGATCACGGTGCACGACATCATTCGCGGCGACATCGAATTCCAGAACGAAATCTTGCAGGATGCGGTTCTGATGAAGTCGGACGGCATTCCGACCTATCATCTGGCGAACGTGATCGACGATCATCTGATGGAGATCAGCCACATCCTGCGCGGCGACGAATGGATGAACAGCCTGCCGCTGCACGTTCATCTCTACAACGCTTTCGGCTGGGAACCTCCGGTGATGGCGCACCTGCCGCTGATCCTCAATCCAGCGGGCAAGGGCAAGATGAGTAAACGAGAGGGAAGGGCGCCCGATGGCACAACTCTGCCCGTCTTCGTCCGGAGTTTCGAAGAGCTCGGGTACCTGCCGGAAGCGATGATCAACTTCATGGCTCTGCTTGGCTGGAGCTACGACGACAAGACCGAAATCATGAGCCGTGACGAGCTGATCGAGCGCTTTACCCTTGAGCGTGTCAACGCCGCGCCGGCCGTGTGGAACTACGAGAAACTGAATCATTTGAACGGCGCCTATATCCGGCAGTTGACGGTGCCGGAACTCGCCAGGAGACTGGCCCCCTTCCTGGCCGTCAGCCGGATACCAGGCGGACGACGAAAAGTTGCTGGCGGTGACGCCGCTGATTCAGGAGCGCATTACGTTGCTGAGCGATGTCGTAATCGCCGCCGATTTCTTCTTCATGTCCAAGCTGGCTGCTTACGACAGCGCGGAACTGATCCCAAAAAAGGGCGACGCGGCCATGGCTCTGGCCGCGCTGGGGCGAGCTAGGCAGACGCTGGAGACCGCGGAATTCACGGTGGCAGCCCTTGAGGAGGCGCTTCGAGCCGCTTCGGAAGACACGGGAATCAAAGCGGGGCAGATGTTCCAGCCGATCCGCGTCGCCGTTTGCGGCCGCAAGAACGCTCCGCCGTTGTTCGAGACCCTCAGCGTGCTGGGCAGGGCAACCTGCCTGGCGCGAATCGATGAGGCGATCGGCAAGTTGCGGTAGACCGGTCACAGCGAGCCGTCCGGGCGTGCGCGGCAAGCCCGTTCGCGGCTCAGGCTTCCGGCAGCTCCAGCGAAGAGGCTTGCTGGAGGCCCGTGGCAACCTCGGGCAGAATTCCCAGGCGCACGTAGATCGGGCGGACGAGGACGCGGATTCCAGGGAGCGCCCGGGCGAACCAGACGCTCCCCGCAATGCAAAATAGACCACCGATGGCGACTGTCGAAGGAGCTCCCAATCCGGGAAGCGAGGCTCCCGGCGAGAAGGCTCCCAAATGGCGCCATGCCCATGAAGGCCATCGAGTAGAAGGCCATCACACGCCCCCGCTTGTCGTCATCCACAATGGTTTGGAGAATCGTGTTGCTCGACGCCAACTGTTGCATCGTGCCGAACCCGACGATGGGCAAGTACCGCCAACGACAACCAGAGGCTTCGTGAAAGACCGAAAACGATCAGACCCGCGCCGGACAGAGCGGTAGCCACCATGATCCGCTTTCCGAGGCCCAACACGCTCTTTCGCATTGCCAATGTCAGAGCGCCGAACAGAGCGCCCGCGCCAGAGGCGGCCATCAGGAAACCGAGCGTATGCGCCCCGCCTTTCAGAACATCCGAGGCGAAGACCGGCATCAATACCGCATATGGCATGCCCGCCAGACTCACTACGGCGAGCAAGAGCAGAAGGGAACGGATGGGAGTGAAGTTGACCACGTACCGCCAGCCCTCGCGCTAACTCGTGCCGCAACTGGCGATGTCGTTTGGGCGCGGTCACGGGAAGCGCCTTCATGAGCAGCAATGACAGGATGACGGCCAGGTAGCTGACACCATCGATCAGGAAGCAGTATCCTTCGCCCGGCGCCCGCGATCAGCACGCCTGCCAGCGCCGGCCCGGCCAGACGCGCTGCGTGGACCATGGAAGAGTTGAGTGCGATGGCGTTGCCGAGGTCTTCGCGGCGGTCGACCATCTGCACTACGAACGCCTGTCGCGACCGGCATGTCGAACGCATTCACGAAACCTTGGATGAGGGCCAGCAGGACGATCTGCCATACAGTGATGATTCCGCTCAACGTGAGCGCCGCCAGAGTCAGAGACTGCGCCATCGAGAAGACCTGCGTAACGACAAGCGTGCGGTGGCGGTCCCAGCGGTCCGCCCAGACTCCGGCGGCCGGCGCCAGGAAAAACGTGGGGATCTGCCCAGCGAATCCTACGACTCCCAGCAGAGTGGCGGAGTTGGTGAAGCGGTAGACCAGCCAGCCCATGGCGACGCGCGTCATCCATGTCCCAAGAAGAGAGATGCTCTGCCCGCCGAAGAACAGACGGTAGTTTCGCGACCGCAGAGCGCGCGCGGCGGTCAGCCAGTTGTTCACCCTTCTATTGTTACGCCGAAGCAACGCGCCCGATCGGGGCCGGAGACAAGCCCGGCTCGTCCGGCTACTTCCGCAATCGCCGGTAGTAGGAGTGGCTGGTGTAGAGCGCCGCGACGGGATTGTGGCCGAGCACACGGTCCTTCGCGACCAGTACCGTCGCGGGAGCTTTCGAGTGCATGAAGAACATGCTGTCGTGGCCCACGCACAGTCCGATGACCACGTTCAGTTGCGTGCCGGCCTCGGCCAGCAGCGAAGCTTGCGCAACCGGATTGCAGAGCGCCTCGAATTCGCCTGGGTGAACTTTGTCCTGGTCGAGCAGGCCAAGCTTTTCTTTCGAAATCGAACCGACCTTGCAGCAGACCGCCTCCACTTCAAAACCCTGGCTCTCAAAAATTCCACAGGCGATCTTGGCTTCTTCGATCAAGCCCACGCAGTGGGCGATACCGAGTTTGTTGGCCCCGATGCGGCGGGCGAAGTCCATGATCTCCTGGATGCGCGTGTAGCGGCCATAGCCGGCGGCTTCCGTACGCGCCGATTCGCACGCCAGCTTGCGCAGTCCCTCGTCCTCCAGATAAGTCCTTTCCGCCGCGGCCAGCCGCTCGGGGTCCGCCGTCATGGGACAGATGGCCGGAAGCTTCTTCGTCTCCGGCTCGCAGGTACACGCTTTGACACCGCACAACTGGCACCTCAGCCCGGAATCTCGTGGATTAGGCATCATTCAAATTTTACTTCGTTCGGGCATCGGGCGGGGGCGCGGTATAATCGGACTTTTCAGTTACAAGTCCATCAGGCCTGAAACTCATGAATCGAACTTTCGCCATTCTACTGCTGTTGTTCGCGTTCGCATCCTGTGACCTTCGAGCGCAACAACCGGAGGAAATCATTGATAACCAGATGAGGACATTGCGGATCCCCCGGGTGGGACGGCCGCCGGTAATCGAGGACTTCCTGAACGGTGTGCCGCGCGAGGCGGAGCTTGCTGTAACTGATTTCCGGCAGACCCGCCGGCGACGAATACAAAGCGACGAGGAAGCTCACAAAACCAACCACCGTCCTTTAGCAGGACGACGAGTCTAATACGTATTGCTGGTCAACGTCAAAGTTTTCACTTTTATCGAGCTTTGTCACAAAATCTTTTGCAAACGACGAATCAGACTTGTTTATCAGCGCCACCCGAAAACTGGCCATATTGTTGCTATTAAATATGCCCCCAAACACAAACAGGAAGATAAGTGGAAAGAGTATGCCAAAGAATATTGAAAGGCGATCGCGGAAGCCAAGGAAAAGGCGAAGGCGGAGCTGAAGAAGCTGCGCAATATGAGCCCGATGTCGGCCGAAGCGACGGTCGTGCGCAACTACCTCGACTGGATGCTGTCCATGCCGTGGGGCAAGCGCACGAAGGTGAAGCGCGACATCGCCAAGGCGGCAGAGATCCTCGATACGGATCACTACGGACTCGAGAAGGTCAAGGAGCGCATCCTCGAATATCTCGCCGTACAGCAGCGCACGACCAAGAACCGCGGCCCGATCCTTTGCCTCGTCGGTCCTCCGGGCGTCGGCAAGACCTCGCTCGGCCGTTCGATCGCGAAGGCGACGGGCCGGAACTTCGTTCGCATGTCGCTCGGCGGCGTGCGCGACGAGGCCGAGATTCGCGGTCACCGCCGGACCTATATCGGCTCCATGCCCGGCAAGGTCATGCAGAGCATGAAGAAGGCCAAGAGCAACAATCCGTTGTTCATGCTGGACGAGATCGACAAGCTCGGCGCGGATTTCCGCGGCGACCCGTCGTCGGCTCTGCTCGAGGTTCTGGACCCCGAACAGAACAGCAAGTTCAACGACCACTATCTCGAGGTCGATTACGACCTTTCCGACGTGATGTTCCTCACCACGGCGAACACGCTGCGCATGCCCGCGCCGCTGATGGACCGTATGGAGATCATTCGTCTGTCGGGTTACACCGAGGATGAAAAGGTCGAGATCGCCAAGCGCCACCTGATCGACAAGCAGATGGAGGCGCATGGCCTGAAGGCTCAGGAGTGGCAGATCTCCGATTCCGCCATTCGCGATCTGATCCGCTATTACACCCGCGAGGCGGGCGTGCGTAACCTTGAGCGCGAGATCGCCAATCTCACGCGCAAGGCGGTGCGCGAGCTGGTTCAGAACAAGAAGAAGTCGGTGTCGGTTTCGTCCCGCAATCTCGAGAAATATGCCGGTGTCCGGAAGTTCCGGTTCGGCGAGATGGAGGAGACGGATCAGGTCGGCGTCACGACGGGCCTGGCCTGGACCGAGGTCGGTGGCGAGCTCCTGGCGATCGAAGCGGTCACGCTTCCCGGCAAGGGCAAGATGATGATCACCGGCAAGCTCGGCGACGTCATGCAGGAATCGATTCAGGCGGCGGCCAGCTATGTCCGCTCGCGCGTCGATCCAGTTCGGCATCGAGCCGCCCTTGTTCGAAAAGCGCGACATCCATATCCACGTTCCCGAAGGCGCGACCCCGAAGGACGGGCCGTCGGCCGGCGTGGCGATGGTGACCTCGATCGTGTCCGTGCTGACGCAGATTCCGGTTCGCCGCGACGTGGCGATGACGGGCGAGATCACGCTTCGCGGTCGGGTGTTCCCGATCGGTGGTTTGAAGGAAAAGCTTCTTGCTGCCCACCGTGGCGGCATCAAGACCGTGTTGATCCCGCAGGACAACGAAAAGGATCTCGCGGACATTCCGGAGAACGTGAAGCGTGGGATCAAAATTATCCCGGTCAAAACGGTCGACGAAGTGCTGAAACACGCGCTGATTCGGCCTCTGGTGCCTATCGAGTGGAGCGAAAAGGAATCAGTTCCTGCCGCTGCTGCGAAGGAAGGGGCCGGAGACGTGGGTGGAGTCCTCACACACTGATCATTGCCGCCACGTAACGACTGAGTTATCCCCAAGAATCTGGGAAAAAACGCGAAAAACTGCGGGTTTTCCCTTTGACGGGGTATAGGGGCGCGATTACACTGCGCCCGCGTTACAGGGGCTGGCCCTGGTCCGGTCCACTGTTCTTCTCAAGAAGGGGAATGTCGTGAATAAGAACGATCTTATTGCTAGCGTTGCTGATGCCGCCGAACTCTCGAAAGCGGACGCAACCAAGGCTGTGGACGCCGTCCTGAGCTCGATTGCCAAGTCGCTGAAGAAGGGCGACGAGGTTCGGCTGGTCGGCTTCGGCACGTTCAGCGTGTCGAAACGTGCTGCCACTGAAGGGCGCAATCCGCGGACCGGTGAGAAGATTAAGATCCCGGCCTCGAAGCAGCCCAAGTTCAAGGCTGGCAAGGCCCTGAAGGACGCCGTCAACTAATAAGACGGCCCGAGAAACATTAGCCGGTCAGTCCGAAACGGATTGGCCGGCTTTGTTTTTTGTGGGAGCCCGCCCAACGGGATGACCACAAATTCGATTCTGCGCTATATATCAAATAGCTCGGGCGATTAGCTCAGTTGGTAGAGCACCTCGTTTACACCGAGGGGGTCGGAGGTTCGAGACCTTCATCGCCCACCACGCTTCGCCCTTGCGGGCTACGCGTGGCGCCGCCACAGGAAGAGTGTTCGCGCACAAGCGAATGAAGTCTCATTCTTAAGAGTGAGAAGGGAACAGCGCCGTCAGTCGCCGTTCTGATGTGGCACTTCCGCCAGGAACTCTCCCAACTCCTTCGCATAGAATTTTGCCGCGAAGACCGTTCCGTGGCCGAAGGTCTCCGTGCTCGCGGGGATCAGGTAGACGCTTCCGTTTTTCACTTTCTTCATCGCGGCATCCATCACGCCGGTCTCGGGCGGATCGCGTTCGTCGTCGGCTGAATTTATCGCGAGGACGGGTGCGCGAATCTTGCCCAACATCGGTTCGGGATCGTAGGTGCGCGATGCGTTCACCTGCCAGATGAAGTCGTTGGCGTCGGCGTTCGACGGCGCGGCGAGTCGCTCTTCGACGATCTTGTCGGCGAGTTCCCGGGTTGGCGCCAGTTTCTGCCAGTGCAACGTCCCGCCCGCCGTCGCGAGGCCGTAAAATGTCGACGCATATTTCATGACATGCGGTTGGGACGTGTAGTTGCCATCCTTGTAACCGGGGTCATTGCGGATGGTTTCGATCAGCATCCGCCGGAGCATCCAGTTGCGACTGGCCATTGCTGTCGGTTGCGACGCCATCGGCACCAGCGCATCCATGAAACCCGGATAGCGTTCGCCCCAGACCCAGGTGTTCATCCCGCCCATCGATATGCCGGTAACGAGGCGGACATGGTGGATCCCCAGTCCTTCGGTGAGCAGGCGGTACTGCGCGTCGACCATGTCGTCATAGTCGTATTGCGGGAATTTGGCCTTGAGGCCGTCGGACGGCTTCGAGCTTTGGCCATGGCCGATCGAGTCGGGGAGAATGATGTAGTATTTCGCCGCGTCGAGCGGCTGGCCGGGGCCGAACAGCTGGCCGGCGAATCCCGGACTCAACATTCCGTCGCCCGATCCCGTCGTCCCGTGCAGGATGAGCACCGGCTCGCCCTTGGGGTTTCCCACGGTGGTGTAATGAAGCTTGAGCTCCTGCATCACTTCGCCGGTGTGGAATTTGAAGTCACGGGCCACCCAATCGCCGTGATGCGGCGCGGGATAATCCGCGGCCAGCGCGGATGCCGATGTCAGTATCATGGCTGCAAGGCCCACTATGCTGATTGTTTTCACGATGACTGTCTCCCCCGAGATCGTGCCGTCTCGGGGCGAGTGTAGTACGGCGAGGCCGACAAAGGGAGAGCCATCGGCGGCTTTCAGCCCCGGTCGATCGGGCGTTTGGGATTGAAGTCGATCCCCGCCATCGTATGCTTGGGCTCCCGATTGGCGCGATCGTCGCGCTTGCCGGACAATCCAAGGACAAGAAAATGGCCCGTCCGCCCCTTCCGCCGTTCACCGCAGAAACCGCCGCCCAGAAGGCCCGCATGGCGGAGGACGCCTGGAACACGCGCGATCCGGCGCGCGTCGCACAGGCCTATACGGTCGATAGCCGCTGGAGAAACCGGGCGGAGTTCGTTCAGGGCAGGGCGGAGATCGAGGCGTTCCTGACCCGCAAATGGAACAAGGAGCTGGACTACCGGCTGATCAAGGAGGTCTGGGCGTTCCACGGGAATCGAATCGCCGTGCCGCTTCGCCTATGAATGGCACGACGACAGCGGCCACTGGTTCCGGAGCTACGGCAACGAGAACTGGGAGTTCGACGAGGAAGGGCTGATGCGCATCCGTTTCGCCAGCATCAACGACCTGCCCATCACGGAAGAGCTGCGGCTCTATCGCTGGCCCCTCGGCCGCCGTCCGGACGATCATCCGGGGTTGAGCGCGTTGGGGCTCTAGGCCGCGGTCAACTCGCGGGCTTCGGCTCCGGCCCAAGCTCCACGTGGTTGGTCGTGCCGCTCTTGCCGGGGAAATCCTTGAACAGGGCTTCGACGAGCAGCGGCATCACGGGATTGATATTGGTGCCTTGGCCGAGGCTTTCGGCCTTGCCTTCATACAGGACCTTGCCATCGGATCGCTGGGTGATCACGAGCTGAAGCCACCGATTGGACACCGGCGGCTCGTTCGGCGTCGTGCCAACTCCGGTCGACATACCCATGCCAAAGGCGGAATGGCCGCCGCCGGTTCCGACCCCGATTCCGATCTGGATCGGGGAACGTTTCTTGACGGAGGCGGGGACGGGGCCGGCAGAGACGCCGTAGTCGATCGTCGCGATCAGTGTTGTTGGCGTGCCGGGTACGGGCGGATTGAAGCCCTGCTGTCCGAGATGAGCGCCGACCATCTGGGCATATTGCTTGAACGAGAGGTTCGCGGCCTCGTTCGGATTCTTCGGTACGACCTCGATCGTTTCGCCGGATGGCTTGGGCAGTTGCTGGAAGCGCGTCACGTCGGCGTTGAAATTGGTCGCGCAGGCCGAGGCGAGCGAGGCGAGGAGGGCCATCGCGCCGATCCGAAGCAGGCCGAAGCCCCAATTCTTGCGTGTCATGATCATGAGCGGGTCTCACCAACAAACGGGCGCTCAACGGCGGTTTTTCCGCTGTGTGCGCCGAGGTTCATCTTCTAGCATAGATCAGCCAAACTGAATGAGCGCTGAATAGGCCTGCTCGAGGCCCGGACGCGCTTGACACCCTCTTGCGCGTACCGTACATGAGAGCCCGCATCTGGCACCCGGGGGTGTAGCTCAGTTGGTTAGAGCGCCGGCCTGTCACGCCGGAGGTCGCGGGTTCGAGCCCCGTCACTCCCGCCAGAGTCTATTTCTTTCCCGCAAAATCCAACAAATCGACGGCAGACGCGGCCTTTTTCCGCGATCCGGGCCGCTTGGAATTCCATGCTTTTCATCGCCTGTCACGGGTTCTATACTCCGCCGCGAACTGGGCTGGGGCCTGCCTGCGAAACGCTTCCTTGCAAGCGTTTTCCTCCCCAGCTACAACTGTTTCATAATGTTTGTGCAGTGCGGTAGCGGCTGATGAACTCATATCTTCTCGAATATCTGCCGATCCTCATTTTCATCGGAATAGCGCTCGGGCTTTCGGGCCTTTTCGTGCTCCTGGCCTATCTCGTGGCCGAACAACGCCCCGATCCGGAAAAGCTCTCCGCCTACGAGTGCGGGTTCGACGCGTTTTCCGACTCGCGCGGTCAGTTCGATGTCCGCTTCTATCTGGTCTCGATCCTGTTCATCATCTTCGACCTTGAGGTCGCCTTCCTGTTCCCGTGGGCAGTGTCGCTCGGCAAGATCGGGCTGTTCGGCTTCTGGTCGATGGCGGTGTTCCTCGGCATTCTGACCATCGGCTTCATCTACGAATGGAAGAAAGGGGCGCTCGAATGGGAGTAGTAGTTCCAGGCAGCGCCACGACGAGCCTCACGCCGCCGGATGAAGGCTTCTTCAAGACGCTGAATGACGATCTGGCCGACAAGGGCTTTCTCGTCACCAAGGCGGAAGATCTCATCAACTGGGCCCGCACGGGCTCGCTGTGGTGGATGACCTTCGGTCTCGCCTGCTGTGCGGTCGAGATGATGCACACCAATATGCCGCGCTACGACATGGAGCGTTTCGGGGCTGCCCCGCGCGCCAGTCCGCGCCAGTCCGACGTGATGATCGTCGCCGGCACGCTGTGCAACAAGATGGCGCCGGCGCTCCGCAAGGTTTACGACCAGATGCCGGAGCCGCGTTACGTCATCTCCATGGGGAGCTGCGCGAACGGCGGCGGCTATTATCACTATTCCTATTCCGTCGTGCGTGGCTGCGACCGCGTCGTCCCGGTGGATATTTATGTCCCGGGATGCCCGCCGACCGCGGAAGCGCTGCTCTACGGAATTCTTCAGCTTCAGAAAAAGATCCGCCGGACCGGCACGTTCACGCGCTAGGCTCCGCACCGGGGCTTCCCGGCAAGTAATAATGAATGAGACGCGTCAAGGATTAGGACATCGTCATGGATGAGGCCCTTCGCGAACTCGGAGAGCAGATCGTCGCCGCTTCAGCGGCGGTGACGGGCTACGATGTTGCCTATGGCGAACTTACGGTCACGGCTGAGGCAGACAAGATTCTGGACGTCCTGAACTATCTGCGGGACGACAGCCAGTGCCGGTTCCGTCAGCTGGTGGACATCACGGGGGTCGATCACCCGGGCCGCGCGAAGCGCTTCGATGTCGTTTATCACATGGTCAGCCTTCACAATAACCAGCGGATCCGCGTGAAGATCGTCACCGACGAGTTGACGCCGGTTCCCTCGGCGACCCGGATCTTTCCGTCCGCCGGCTGGTATGAGCGCGAAACGTGGGATCTCTACGGGATCATGTTCTCCGAGCATCCGGATCTTCGCCGCATCCTCACCGATTACGGCTTCGAGGGCTTCCCGCTGCGCAAGGACTTCCCGCTGACGGGCTATGTCGAGGTGCGCTACAGCGAGGAACTCAAGCGCGTCGTCTACGAGCCGGTGAAGCTGACGCAGGAATTCCGCACATTCGACTTCATGAGCCCATGGGAAGGCGCGAAATACATCCTGCCGGGCGACGAAAAAGCCACCACCGAGCCCAAGCCCCAAGGGTCGGGCGCGAAGGCCTCGGGGAGTTAGTCATGGCCGAAGTATCGATCAAGAATTACAACATCAATTTCGGCCCTCAGCATCCGGCCGCGCATGGCGTGTTGCGTCTGGTGATGGAGCTCGACGGCGAGATCGTCGAGCGCGTCGATCCGCATATCGGCTTGCTGCACCGGGGCACCGAGAAGCTTATCGAGTACAAGACCTACACCCAGGCCATTCCCTATTTCGACCGGCTCGACTACGTCGCGCCGATGAACCAGGAGCACGCGTTCGTTCTGGCGACCGAAAAGCTGCTGGGCTGCGAGGTGCCGATCCGCGGACAGTATATCCGCGTGCTCTATGCGGAGATCGGCCGCATCCTGAACCACATCCTCAATCTCACGACGCACGCGATGGACGTCGGCGCGATGACCCCCGTTCTGTGGGGCTTCGAGGAGCGCGAGAAGCTGATGTGCTTCTACGAGCGCGCGTCCGGCGCCCGTCTGCACGCCGCGTATTACCGCCCGGGCGGCGTCCATCAGGATCTGCCGCCGGCGCTGCTCGACGATATCGGGGAATGGTGCGAGACCTTCCCGCAGGTCCTCGAGGACATGGAAGCGCTGATCGTCGAGAATCGCATCTTCAAGCAGCGCAATGTCGACATCGGCATCGTGAGCGCCGAGGAGGCGATCGACTGGAGCTTCTCCGGTCCGATGCTTCGCGCTTCCGGCCTCGCCTGGGACCTGCGCAAGTCGCAGCCCTATGACTGCTACGACAAGATGAAATTCGATATCCCGGTCGGCAAGAACGGCGACTGCTATGACCGCTTCGTGCTTCGGCTCGAGGAAATCCGCCAGAGCCTGAAGATCATGAAGCAGTGTCTGGCCGAGATGCCGGGCGGCCCGGTCAGCTCCGTGGACAAGAAGATCACGCCGCCGCGCCGCGCCGACATGAAGCATTCGATGGAAGCGTTGATCCATCACTTCAAGCTCTATACCGAGGGCTTCCGGGTTCCCGAGGGCGAGGTCTATGCCGCCGTCGAGGCGCCGAAGGGCGAGTTCGGCGTCTATCTGGTCTCCGACGGCAGCAACAAGCCGTATCGTTGCAAGATCCGCGCGCCGGGATTTGCTCATCTCCAGGCGATGGATTTCATGTGCAAGGGCCACATGCTGGCCGACGTTCCCGCGGTTCTCGGATCGCAGGACATCGTGTTCGGGGAGGTCGACCGATGAGCGGCGCCAACGGCCACGGGAAGGCTCAGCCTTTTGAGTTCACGGCGGAGAACAAGGCTCTCGCCGAGAAGATCATCGCGAAATATCCGAAGGGGCGGCAGGCAAGCGCCGTGATGCCGCTTCTCGATCTCGCGCAGCAGCAGAATGGCGGCTGGCTCAACGTCCCGGCGATCGAGATGGTCGCGGCGATGCTGGATATGCCCTATATCCGCGCCTACGAGGTGGCGACCTTCTACACGATGTATCACCTCGAGCCGGTCGGAAAGCACGTGGTCGAGATCTGCACGACGACGCCGTGCTGGCTGCGGAATTGCGGCGAGGTTGAACGCGCCTGCCGCGACGTGCTCGGCATCGATTACGGCGAGACGACGCCGGACGGCATGTTCACCATGCATGAGGTCGAATGCCTCGGAGCCTGCGTCAACGCGCCCATGGTGTCGATCAATCGCGAGTATTACGAGGATCTCGATTACGACTCGACGAAGAAGCTTCTCGAGGCCTTGAAGCGCGGCGAAAAGCCGAAAGCCGGCCCGCAGGTCGACCGCCAGACCTCGGCCCCGATCGGAGGCGCGACAACTCTTCTCAAATCCGGTGGAGGTGCCTGATGTTGCGCGACGAAGACCGCATCTTCACGAATCTCTATGGCCAGGAAAGCTGGAAGCTCGACGCGGCCCGCAAACGCGGCGACTGGGACGGCACCAAGGAAATCCTCGCGCGCGGCCGCGACGAAATCATCAAGGAGATGAAGGACTCCGGGCTTCGGGGACGCGGCGGCGCCGGCTTCCCGACGGGCCTCAAATGGTCCTTCATGCCGAAAGAGAAATCCGACCGTCCGTCCTATCTCGTGGTCAACGCGGACGAGGGCGAGCCCGGCACGTGCAAGGACCGGGACATGATGCGCCACGATCCGCACAAGCTGGTCGAAGGCTGCCTCATCGCCGGTTTCGCGATGGGGGCCTGCGCCGCCTACATCTATATCCGCGGCGAGTTCTCTCATGAGGCGGATGTCCTCGAAGCGGCCATCGCGGAGGCCTATGAGGCCGGCCTGATCGGCAAGAATGCCTGCGGTTCCGGTTACGACTTCGACTGCTACGTTCATCGCGGTGCCGGCGCCTATATCTGCGGCGAGGAAACCGCGCTTATCGAGAGCCTCGAAGGCAAGAAGGGCCAGCCGCGCCTGAAGCCGCCGTTCCCGGCGAATGTCGGTGTCTGGGGTTGCCCGACGACGGTCAACAATGTCGAGAGCATCGCGGTCGCGCCGACAATTCTCCGGCGCGGCGGGGCGTGGTTCGCCGGCATCGGCCGTCCGAACAACACGGGCACCAAGGTGTTCTGCATCTCCGGCCATGTGAACAAGCCGTGCAACGTGGAAGAAGAGATGGGCATCCCGATGCGGGAGCTGATCGAACGCCACGCGGGCGGCGTTCGCGGCGGCTGGGACAATCTTCTCGCGGTGATCCCGGGCGGCGCGTCCGTGCCGGTACTGCCCAAGAACATCTGTGACGACGTGCTGATGGATTTCGACTCGCTGAAGGCGGTGCAGAGCGGTCTCGGAACCGCGGCCGTCGTCGTGATGGACAAGTCCACGGACATCGTGAAGGCGATCGCGCGGCTTTCGAAGTTCTACAAGCACGAAAGCTGCGGCCAGTGCACGCCGTGCCGCGAGGGCACCGGCTGGATGTGGCGGGTCATGGAGCGTCTCGTGACCGGCAACGCGCGGGCCGAGGAGATCGATCTCCTGCTCGAAGTCACCAAACAGGTCGAGGGCCATACGATCTGCGCGCTCGGCGACGCGGCGGCTTGGCCGATCCAGGGCCTGATCCGGCATTTCCGTCCGGAGATCGAGCGCCGGATCGCGACCTACCAAAAACAGGCAGCGGAGTAGCGAATGCCGAAGCTAACGATCGACGGTAAAGAGATCGAGGTCGAGGCCGGTATCACGGTGCTGCAGGCCTGCGAGCAGGCCGGCGCCGAAATTCCGCGCTTCTGCTATCACGAACGGCTTTCGATCGCCGGCAATTGCCGCATGTGCCTCGTCGAAATGGAAAAATCGCCGAAGCCGATCGCATCCTGCGCGATGCCGGTCGGCGACGGGATGGTGATCAAGACCAACACCCCGCTCGTCAAGAAGGCGCGCGAAGGGGTGATGGAATTCCTGCTCATCAACCATCCGCTCGATTGCCCGATCTGCGATCAGGGCGGCGAATGCGATCTGCAGGACCAGTCGCTCTATTTCGGCAAGGCTTCCAGCCGCTATGCCGAGAACAAGCGCGCGGTCAAAGAGAAGTATATGGGGCCATTGATCAAGACGGTCATGACCCGCTGCATTCACTGCACCCGCTGCATCCGCTTCGCGACCGAGGTCGCGGGCGTGCCTGATCTCGGGGCCATCGGCCGCGGCGAGGACATGGAGATCACGACCTATCTCGAAAAGACGCTCGATTCCGAGCTTTCGGGCAACGTGATCGATCTCTGTCCGGTCGGGGCGCTGACCTCGAAGCCCTACGCCTTCATGGCGCGGTCGTGGGAATTGCAGAAGACCGAATCGATCGACGTCATGGACGCCGTCGGCAGCAATATCCGGGTCGATGCGCGCGGCCGTGAGGTGATGCGGGTTCTGCCGCGCCTGAACGAGGACGTGAACGAGGAGTGGATCTCCGACAAGACCCGCTTCGCCTGCGACGGCCTCAGCTATCGCCGTCTCGACCGGCCCTATGTGAAGAAGAACGGCAAGCTTCAGGAAGCGAGCTGGGATGAGGCTTTCAAGGCCATCGCCAAGGCCGTGAAGGGCAAGAGCGGTTCGGAGATCGCGGCCATCGCCGGCGATCTTTGCGACGCCGAAATCCATGTTCGCGCTCAAGGGTCTGATGACGGGGCTCGGCTCCGCGAATATCGATTGCCGTCAGGACGGGGCGAAGCTCGATGCGTCGAACCGCGCGGGCTATTTGTTCAATACGACCATTGCGGGGATCGATCAGGCGGATGTCTGTTTGCTGATCGGCGTCAATCCGCGCGCCGATGCGGCGATCATCAATGCCCGGCTACGGGAGCGTCAACGCGCTGGCGGCTTCAAGGTCTATGCCGTCGGTCCCGAGGTAAATCTCACCTATCCGGTCGAGAATGTCGGTGCGTCGGCGCAGATCCTGAACGAAATTCGTAACGGCAATCACGCCGTCGCCCAGGCTCTGAAGTCGGCGAAGAATCCGATGCTGATCGTCGGTCAGACCGCGCTGGCGCGTCCGGATGGAGCGGCGGTTCTCGCCGCCGCCAAAGCCATCGCCGACAATTGCGGGCTGATCAAGGACGGCTGGAACGGCTTCAACGTGCTTCACACCGCCGCCGCGCGGGTCGCGGGTCTCGATCTCGGCTTGGTGCCGGGTGAGGGCGGCAAGGATGTCGCCGGCATTCTCGAGGGTGCGGGCAAGGGCGAGATTGGCGTCGTCTATTTGCTGGGCGCCGACGAGATCGACATGTCGAAGCTCGGCAATGCCTTCGTGATTTATCAAGGCAGCCACGGCGACGCCGGTGCTCACCGCGCCGATGTGATCCTGCCGTCCGCCGCCTATACCGAAAAAGACGCGCATTACGTCAACACCGAGGGCCGTGTGCAGCAGGGCTGGAAGGCGACCTTCCCGCCGGGCGACGCCCGCGAGGACTGGACGATCCTGCGCGCCCTGTCCGACGTGCTCGGCCAGAAGCTGCCCTACGACTCGCTCAATCAGCTCCGGGCCAAAATGTTCGAGCTGGTGCCGCATTTCGCGGAAAACGACCGGATCGCTCCGGCGGCCTGGGGCGCGTTCGGTCAGGACGGGCCGCTTGGCGACGAGCCGCTGAAGGCCAACAGCCGCGACAATTACTATCTGACCAATCCGATCTGCCGGGCGTCGAAGACCATGGCGGAGTGCACGGAGGCGATGCTGGGCCAGCCTCAGAAAGCGACGGGCACCAATGGTTGAGCCGGTATTCCACGGCATCTGGGGGCTCGAGGCTCTGCCCGCCGGGCTTCAGTATTTCATCATGATCGTCCTCGAGATTCTGGCGATCATCGTGCCGTTCCTTCTCGCGGTCGCGATGGGCGTCTACGCCGAGCGGAAGATCTGGGGCGCGATTCACCTGCGCCGCGGTCCGAACGTCGTTGGACCCTTCGGCCTGCTGCAATCCTTCGCCGACGGCCTGAAGCTGTTCGTCAAGGAGACGATCATTCCGTCGGGCGCGAACAAGGCGGTGTTCTTCATCGCGCCGATCATCACCTTTGCGCTCGCGCTGATCGCCTGGGCCGTGGTGCCGTTCGATGCGGGTGTGGTGCTCGCGGACATCAATGTCGGCATCCTGTATCTGTTCGCGATTTCGTCGCTCGGCGTCTACGGCATCATCATGTCGGGCTGGGCGAGCAATTCGCGTTACGCCTTCCTCGGCGGGCTTCGGTCCGCCGCGCAGATGGTGTCCTACGAGGTTTCGATCGGCTTCGTGATCGTCTCGGTGCTGCTCTGCGTCGGATCGCTGCGGATCTCGGACGTGGTGCTGGCTCAGCAAAGCACCGGCATCGTGAACCACTGGTTCTTCGTGCCGTTGTTCCCGATGTTCGTGATCTTCCTGATCTCGGCGATGGCGGAAACCAACCGCGCACCGTTCGATCTGCCGGAAGCGGAATCGGAGCTCGTCGCGGGCTATCAGACCGAATATTCGTCCATGGCTTTCGCGCTGTTCTGGCTCGGCGAATACGGCAACATCACTGCTGATGTGCGGCATGACGTCGATCCTGTTCCTCGGCGGATGGCTGCCGCCGTTCAACATCGCGCCGTTCACCTGGATTCCGGGTGTCGTCTGGTTCTTCGGCAAGATCGCATTCCTGTTCTTCGTCTTCGCCTGGGTGAAGATGACCGTGCCCCGCTATCGTTACGACCAGCTCATGCGTCTCGGCTGGAAGGTATTCCTGCCGGTGTCGCTGGCATGGTTGTTCCTGACCGCAGGCGTGCTGGTCTATTTCGACCTGCTGCCGAAGCATTGAGACCGCGTATGACAAGGAGGGTCTCGCTATGAGTGTTATGAGCATGAAGGCGCGCACGATGTTCCTGTCCGAGATTGTCTCGGCCATGGGCGTGACGCTGCGCTATTTCTTCAAGCCGAAAGTGACGATCAACTACCCGTTCGAGAAGGGGCCGCTGAGCCCGCGCTTCCGCGGCGAGCATGCGCTGCGGCGTTATCCGAACGGCGAGGAGCGTTGCATCGCATGCAAGCTCTGCGAAGCGATCTGTCCGGCGCAGGCCATCACCATCGAGGCCGAGCCGCGCGACGACGGCAGCCGCCGCACGACCAAATACGACATCGACATGACGAAGTGCATCTATTGCGGCTTCTGCCAGGAAGCCTGCCCGGTGGATGCCATCGTCGAAGGACCGAATTTCGAGTTCGCGGTCGAGACCCGCGAAGAACTGATGTACGACAAGCAGAAACTCCTCGCGAACGGCGATCGGTGGGAGCGGGAAATCGCCGCGAACATCGCCATCGACGCGCCTTACCGCTGAGAATCAGGAACGCCCGATGATACTCCAGGCCCTGTGCTTCTATCTTTTCGCCGCCGTGACTGTGGCCTCCGCCTTCATGGTGATCGCGGCGCGCAATCCCGTGCATTCGGTTCTGTTCCTCATTCTGGCGTTCTTCTCGTCGGCGGGCCTGTTCGTGCTCATCGGCGCCGAGTTCATCGCGATGATCCTGGTGATCGTCTATGTGGGCGCCGTCGCGGTTCTCTTCCTCTTCGTCGTCATGATGCTTGACATCAACTTCGTGCAGCTCCGGCAGGGCTTCCTGCAATACGCCCCCATCGGCGCTATTGTCGGGATCATCCTGTTCGCCGAACTGGCGATGATCGGCCTGTCTTGGGTCTCGGAGCCAGCGCTTGTGCATTCGCTCGGCGCGCCGACGCCGGATGCGAGCCTCACGACGAACACCGACGCGCTCGGTCAGTTGTTCTACACCACCTATGCCTACCTGTTTCAGGGCGCCGGCATGATCCTACTGGTCGCAATGATCGGAGCGATCGTGCTGACTCACCGCACGCGTGCGGGCGTCCGGAAGCAGAACATCGCGGATCAGGTCCATCGGGATCGCCGCGAATCTATCGAGATAAGGTCTGTCGAGCCGGGTCAGGGCATCTGATCGGGATCGAACGAGGCTATCAGGGGACGCGCAGGATATGGAAATCGGACTTGGCCACTACCTGACTTTGGCCGCGATACTGTTCACGGTCGGCGTGGTCGGGATTTTTCTCAATCGCAAGAACGTCATCATCATCCTGATGTCGATCGAGCTGATGCTGCTTGCGGTGAACATCAATCTCGTCGCCTTTTCCGTCTTCCTGCATGACCTTGTCGGGCAGGTTTTCGCCATGTTCGTGCTGACCGTCGCGGCAGGCGAGGCGGCCATCGGTCTGGCGATCCTTGTCGTGTATTTCCGCAATCGCGGTTCCATCGCGGTCGAAGACATCAATCTGATGAAGGGCTGAGCTGGGGCATGTACCAACTGATTGTATTCCTTCCCCTTCTCGGGGCCGCCATCGCCGGATTGTTCGGCCGTTACGTCGGCACGAAGGGAGCCCAGCTCGTCACCAGCTCCCTGCTGGTCGTCTCCGCGATCCTTTCGGTCGTCGCCTTCGCGCAAGTGGGCTTCATGCACCACGACGCCAAGGTCCAGATCATGACCTGGATCTCGTCGGGCGGTTTCGAGGTCGACTGGGCTCTCCGGATCGATACGCTGACCGCCGTGATGCTGGTCGTCGTCACGATCGTCTCGTCGCTCGTGCACATCTACTCCGTCGGCTATATGAGCCACGATCCGCACAATCCGCGGTTCTTCGCCTATCTGTCGCTGTTCACCTTCTGCATGCTCATGCTGGTGACCTCGGACAACTTCCTGCAGCTGTTCTTCGGCTGGGAAGGCGTCGGCCTGTCGTCCTATCTGCTGATCGGCTTCTGGTACAAGAAGCCGTCCGCCAATGCCGCCGCGATCAAGGCCTTCGTCGTCAACCGTGTCGGCGATTTCGGCTTTGCGCTCGGTATTCTGGCGATCTTCCTGGTGTTCGACACCGTCAATTACGACACGGTATTCAAGCTCGCGCCTGATTTCGTCGGCGCCAAGTTCACCTTCCTCAGTTGGCAGCCGGATGTTCTGACCACGATCTGCCTGCTGCTGTTCATCGGCGCGATGGGCAAGTCGGCCCAGATCGGTCTCCACACCTGGTTGCCGGACGCGATGGAAGGCCCGACGCCGGTCTCCGCCCTCATCCATGCGGCGACGATGGTGACCGCCGGCGTGTTCATGGTGGCGCGCTGCTCTCCGCTGTTCGAGCTGTCGCAGACCGCGCTCAATGTCGTGGCGGTGGTCGGCGCTACGACCGCCTTCATGGCCGGCGACGATCGGCCTCGTGCAGAACGACATCAAGCGCGTCATCGCCTATTCGACCTGCAGCCAGCTCGGGTACATGTTCTTCGCGCTCGGCGTTTCGGCCTACGGAGCGGCGGTGTTCCATCTCTTCACGCACGCCTTCTTCAAGGCCCTGCTGTTCCTCGGTTCCGGGCTCCGTGATCCACGGCATGGGCGACGAGCAGGACATGCGGAAGATGGGCGGTCTGCGGACGCAGATGCCGTTCACGATGATGCTCATGTGGATCGGTTCACTTTCGCTGCTCGGATTCCCCGGCTTCTCGGGATATTTCTCGAAAGACGCGATCATCGAATCGGCTTATGCGGCCCACAGCGATTTCGGCCAGTATGCCTTTGCCATGGGCGTGATCGTCGCGGCGCTGACGGCGTTCTATTCGCTGCGCCTGCTGTTCATGACCTTCCACGGCAACACGCGTGCGGACCACCATACGTTCGATCACGCGCATGATGCGCCTGCCGTCATGATGCTGCCTTTGTGGATTCTTGCCGCCGGCGCCGTGTTGGCTGGCTGGCTCTTCAGCGGATATTTCATCGGCGAGCATCATGCCGAATTCTGGGGCGCTGCGCTGTTCACCACCGAGGCTCATGCCGCGATGGAAGAAGCCGAGCACCTGCCGCTTTACATCCAATACATGCCGCTGATGGCGGCGGCGCTGGGTGCCTTCGTGGCCTATGTCATGTATATCCGCCGTCCGGATATCGCGCCGAGCCTCGCGAAGACCCACGAGGGGCTCTACAAGTTCCTGCTCAACAAGTGGTATTTCGACGAGGTCTACGACTTCCTGTTCGTCCGGCCGGCGATGCGGATCGGGCGGTTCCTGTGGAAGTTCGGTGACGGCAAGGTCATCGACGGCCTTGGACCTGACGGTATCTCATCGGTCATTCAGCGGCTGGCGCTTCGTGCCAAGCAGCTTCAGAGCGGCTACGTCTATCACTATGCCTTTGCCATGTTGCTTGGCATTGCAGTGATGACGACCTGGTATGTCGTCATCATGGCGAGGGGGTGATCCGGCATGAACATGCCTCTTCTTTCCATCATCACCTTCCTGCCGACCATCGGCGCCGCGTTCATTTTCCTGTTCCTGAAGGAAGATAGCGAATTCACGGCGCAGAACGCCCGCTGGGCCGCGCTGTGGGTGACGAGCATCACCTTCATCCTGTCGCTTGCGCTGTGGATCGGCTTCGATCCGTCGACCTCCGACTTCCAGTTCGTGGAGAACCGCGCCTGGCTCGGCGGGGCGATCAACTATCACCTGGGCGTGGACGGCATCTCGATGCTGTTCATCATCCTGACCACCTTCCTCATGGTGATCTGTATCCTCGCCTCGTGGAACTCGATCAACAAGCGGGTGAAGGAATACATGATCGCCTTCCTGATCATGGAGACCCTGATGATCGGCGTGTTCTGCGCGCTCGATCTTCTGGTGTTCTACCTGTTCTTCGAAGGCGGCCTCATTCCGATGTTCCTGATCATCGGCGTGTGGGGCGGTCCGCGCCGGGTCTATGCGAGCTTCAAGTTCTTCCTCTACACGCTGCTGGGCTCGGTCCTGATGCTGCTCGCCATGATGACGATGTACGTCAAGGCGGGCACGACCGATATCCCGACGCTGCTGGCCTTCCATTTCGATCCCGGTCTCCAGAAGTGGCTCTGGCTCGCCTTCCTCGCGTCCTTCGCGGTGAAGATGCCGATGTGGCCGGTCCACACCTGGTTGCCGGACGCGCATGTGGAGGCCCCGACGGCGGGCTCCGTGATCCTGGCGGGCGTGCTGCTGAAGATGGGCGGTTACGGCTTCCTGCGGTTCTCGCTGCCGATGTTCCCGGAGGCCAGCCAGTATTTCGCGCTGTTCATCTATATCCTCTCCGTCGCGGCGATCATCATCACGTCGCTGATCGCGCTGGTGCAGGAGGACATGAAGAAGCTGATCGCCTATTCGTCCGTCGCCCATATGGGCTTCGTGACGCTGGGTCTTTTCACCTTCAATCAGCAAGGTGTCGAAGGCGGCATCTTCCAGATGCTGAGCCACGGCATCATCTCCGGCGCGCTATTCCTGTGCGTCGGCGTGATCTACGACCGGATGCACACGCGTTTGATCGAGCGTTACGGCGGTCTCGTAAACCGGATGCCGATCTATGCCTTCATGTTCATGGTGTTCATGCTCGGTTCTGTGGGCCTGCCCGGCACGAGCGGCTTCGTCGGTGAATTCCTCACGCTGCTCGGTGCATATCAGGCGAATACGTGGATCGCGTTCTTCGCGGCAACGGGCGTCATTCTCGGCGCGGCCTACATGCTGTGGCTCTACCGCCGGGTGATCTTCGGCGAGCTCACGAAGGAAGACCTCAAATCGATCACCGATCTCAATACGCGCGAGATCGCGATGTTCGTGCCGCTGGTCATCATCGTGATCTGGATGGGCGTCTATCCGGAATCGTTCCTGAAGATCATGCGCGTGTCGGTCCAGAATCTGGTGACCCATCACACGGAAGCTCTCGGCGCTAACCGTCCCGCGCTGCCCGGCGTGATCACCGGACCGAACGGTGCGTCCGTCGGCGAGCGGAGTGAGAACGGGGGGGCAAGCGAGCCCGCCGCAGAACCTCAGAACAGCGAACCTCAGGCGGATGGCTCCCAGTCTGCCGAGCCGCAGGCCGGTGAGACGGCCCAGCCCGAAACACCGCCCGCAGAACAGGCACCCGCGCCCGAAAATGGAAACAGCCCGGATCAAGAAGGCCAAGGAGGGGTCCAATAGCCATGATTGAGATCCCAGATATCACGCCGGCATTGCCTGAAATCGTCCTCGCGGTCGGTGCCATGGCGCTGTTGATGATCGGCGTCTTCCGCGGCAACAAGTCGACCAATTTCGTGTCCTGGCTCGCTTGCGCGCTGATGGCCGTGGATGCGCTGTTCGTGTGGGGCTACCAGTCCTCGGCGTCGACGACCTTTGGCGGTTTGTTCACCGTCAACGCCTTCACGACCTTCCTGAAGACTCTGATTCTGCTCGGTTCGATCCTCGCGATCATCATGTCGCGGACCTATATGCGGAACGAGGGTATCGAACGTTTCGAGTTCCCGGTTCTGATCGTCCTGGCCACGCTCGGCATGGCCATGATGGTGTCGGCGAGCGACCTGATCGCGCTCTATATCGGCATCGAACTGCAGAGCCTGTCGCTCTATGTGATCGCGGCGTTCCGGCGTGATTCCATGCGGGCGACGGAAGCCGGCCTCAAATATTTCGTCCTCGGCGCATTGTCGTCGGGCATGCTGCTTTACGGCGCGTCGCTGATCTACGGCTTCACCGGTACGACCAAGTTCCATGTGCTGGCGGAAGTCGTATCGGCGGGAGCCCCGTCGGTCGGCCTGATCGTCGGCATCGCTTTCCTGTCGGCCGGTCTTGCCTTCAAGGTCTCCGCCGTCCCGTTCCACATGTGGACGCCGGACGTTTACGAAGGCGCGCCCACGCCTGTGACGGCGTTCTTCGCTGTGGCCCCGAAAGTGGCCGCGCTCGGGCTCTTCGTTCAGGCGATGCTTACGGCGTTTCCGGGCATTCTCGACCAGTGGCGGCAGATCATCATCTTCCTGTCGATCATGTCGATGACGCTTGGCGCCGTGGCCGCGATCGCGCAGACCAACATCAAGCGTCTGATGGCCTACAGCTCCATCGGCCATGTCGGCTATGCCTTGATCGGTCTCGCGGCGGGCACGGCCGACGGCGTGCAGGGCGTGCTGATCTATCTCGCGATCTATCTCGCCATGAATGTCGGCACGTTCGTCTGCATTCTGTCGATGAAGCGCAAGAATGGCATGGTGGAGGAGATTTCGGAGCTCGCCGGACTCTCGCGCACGCGGCCGAAGATGGCACTGGCCCTTGCGATCTTCATGTTCTCGCTCGCCGGTATTCCGCCTTTGGCCGGGTTCTTCGGAAAGTGGTACATTTTCCTTTCCGCCATCAACGCCCACCTCTATGGCCTGGCCATCGTCGGCGTGATCGCGAGCGTGGTCGGCGCGTTCTATTACCTGCGCGTCATCAAGATCATGTATTTCGACGAGCCGGCGGAGCCCTTCGAGATCCTTGGCGACCGGGTGCTGTCGGGACTGATGTTCGTCGCGGCGGTCGTGACGGCGCTGTTCTTCGTCTATCCCGGGCCGCTGGTCTCGAGCGCCGGCGTCGCGGCCTCGGCGCTGTTCCCGGGCTGATCGGAGCGCTGTGACAGAAGCCTTGGCGCTTGATCTGCCGGACGGTTACAGCCTCGTCGCCTTCGAGGAAATCGGCAGCACGAACGACGAGGCACGGCGGCTCGCCGAGAGCGGTTCGGCACATGGCACGGTGGTCACCGCGCGACGCCAGACGGCGGGCCGGGGCAGGCGGGGCCGGACTTGGGTGTCGCCGGAAGGCAATCTCCACATTTCCGTGGTCGTGCGTCCGAATGTCGAAGCGGAACGCGCGTCCCAGCTTTCCTTCGTGGCGGCGCTCGCGGCCGGCGAAACGATGCAGGACTTCATCCCCGGCGGCGTGACGCTGCGCTACAAATGGCCGAACGACGTTCTGCTGAACGGCGCCAAGGCCTCGGGCCTGCTGCTGGAAACGGCGAGCGTGGCGCAGGGGCTGATCGGCTGGGTTGTGGTCGGCGTCGGGATCAATATCGCGCATTTTCCGGAGGATGTTCCGTACCCGGCGACCTCGCTCCATGCGCAGGGCGCACATGGGGCGAATGTCGATGCCGTCATTCCTCGATTTGTCGGGCATCTGGCCGATTGGTATGATCGTTGGCGGGATCACGGCTTCGAGCCGGTGCGGGATGCCTGGCTTGCCAGGGCCGCCGGTTTGGGCGAGGAAATCGAGGTGAGGCTTTCCAGCCAGACGATACGCGGGCGGTTCGACCGGCTCGACCGCGATGGAGCGCTAATTCTGGCGCTCGCGGGCGGTGAGACGCGCCGGATTACTTCCGGCGATGTGTTTTTCGTTTAGGGTAGGGACAGATGCTTCTGGCCATAGATGCCGGTAACACCAACACGCTGTTCGCCGTACATGACGGCTCGGAGTGGCGCGCCCAATGGCGGACCTCGACGAGCGATACGCGCACGGCGGATGAATATATGGTCTGGCTTGCCCAGCTCATGGAGCTCGAAGGGCTGAAGCGGGCGGATATCGACGGAGCGGTCATCGGCACGGTCGTGCCGCAGGCGACGTTCAATCTGCGGACCCTCTGCAAGCGCTATTTCAATTGCTCGCCCTTCGTGATCGGCGACGATACGCTGGATCTCGGAATCGAGATCGATGTCGACAAGCCGGAGGATGTCGGCGCCGACCGGCTGGCGAATGCCGTCGCGGCGCGGGCGACCTACGAGAACTCGCTGATCGTGCTGGATTTCGGCACCGCCACGACCTTCGACATCGTCAATGATCGCGGCGCCTATGCCGGCGGCATCATCGCGCCGGGTGTGAATCTGTCGGTCGAGGCGCTTCATGCGCATGCGGCGAAACTGCCCCGCATCGCCATCCAGCGGCCGGAACATGTGATCGGCAGAAGCACGATCACGGCCATGCAGTCCGGCGTCTACTGGGGCTATGTCAGCATGATCGAAGGCATGGTCGGCCGCATCAAGCGGGAATACGGCAAGCCGATGAAGGTCATCGCCACCGGCGGGCTGGCCTCGATTTTCGACAACGCCACGGATGTGATCGAGATCGTCGACCGCGATCTGACCATTCGGGGGCTTCTCGAGATCTACAATCGCAACGCCGTGCAACGGCCGGCATGATCGAGCGCGAAGCCCTGCATTTTCTCGCCCTGGGTGGCTCCGGCGAGATCGGCATGAATTTCAATCTCTATGCCTGCCGCGGCAAGTGGCTGATGGTCGATCTCGGCGTGACCTTCGGCGACGATACCATGCCCGGCATCGATCTGGTCTTGCCGGATACGGCCTATATCGAGGGCGACCGGAAGAATCTGCTGGGGATCATCCTGACGCATGCCCACGAGGACCACATCGGCGCGGTCGCCGCGCTCTGGCCCCGGTTGCAATGCCCGGTCTATGCCACGCCCTTCACGGCCGAGCTGCTCAAATCCAAGCTCTATGAGGGCGGTATCCTCGATGAAGTGCCGCTTCATATCGTGCCCATGGGCGGCACGGTCAAGCTCGGCCCGTTCGAGGCGGAATTCGTCACGCTGACCCATTCGATCCCGGAGCCGAATGCGCTGAGGATCAGGACGCCGTTCGGCACGGTGATGCATACCGGAGACTGGAAGCTCGATCCCGATCCGCTGATCAGCGATCCCGTCGATGCCGGGGCGCTGACCCGGATCGGCGAGGAGGGGGTGAGGGCGATCGTCTGCGATTCCACCAATGTTTTCAATCCGGGGCATTCCGGCTCCGAAGCGGATGTCGAGGCGAATCTCAAGACGATCATCGGCCAACGCAAGGGACGCGTCGCGGTGACCACCTTCGCGTCCAACGTCGCCCGGCTCGGCACGATCTGCAAGGTCGCGCAGGAGCTGGACCGGCATGTGGTGCTGGTCGGCCGTTCGATGCTCCGGGTCATCGCGGCGGCCCGCGAGACCGGCTATTTCGACACGATGTTTCCGCTTCTGGCGCCCGAGGACGCCGCCTATCTGCCGCGCGACAAGGTGCTCTATCTCTGCACCGGCAGCCAGGGCGAGCCGCGCGGGGCGATGAACAGAATCGCCGACGGGCAGCACAGGGACGTCGTGCTCGAAGCAGGGGATACGGTGATCTTTTCCTCGAAGATCATTCCCGGAAACGAGATAACCCTCGGCCGGATGCACAATCTGCTGGCCGATCGCGGCATAGAGGTGGTGACCGAGAAGGACGAGATGATCCATGTCTCCGGCCATCCCTGCCGCGACGAATTGATCCAGATGTATCATTGGATTCGCCCCGAACTGGCTATTCCGGTACACGGAGAAGCGCGGCATCTGGAGGAACATGCGCGGCTCGCGCGCGAGCTTCAGGTCCCGGAAGTGATTGCGCCCCGCAATGGCATGCTGATCCGGATCGCGCCCGGCCGCGCCGAAGCCATGGATCAGGTGCCGAGCGGCCGCCTGATCATCGACGGCAATATGGTGGTGCCGGTAGACGATCCCGGCTTGGTGGAGCGCAAACGCCTGATGTATAACGGGCATGTGGTCGTCACGCTGGTCGCGGACCAGAAGGGCCGGTTGCTTGCGGCGCCCGGAATCGTGATGCAGGGATTGCCGCAGGGCGACAGCGTCGACACGCCGGAGATCCTGAGCGAGGCGGCGGAAGACGCCTACGACAAGATGAAGCCCAAGGAACGGCGCGACGCCGACGTGGCGAAAGAAGAGGTGCGGATCGCAGTGCGCCGGGAGTGCCGCGATCTGTTCGGCAAGAGGCCCGTCGTTACCGTGCAGCTGACGACGATCCAGTGAAGTAGCGTTTCGTGTTCCGGGGGGACGATCCATCAGGGAGAAGGTCATGATCGGACGTCTAAACCATGTCGCCATCGCGGTGCCGGATCTTGCTGCCGCCTCGGCGGTCTACCGCGAGACGCTGGGAGCGAAGGTCTCGGAACCGACCGACGAGCCGGATCACGGCGTGACGGTCGTCTTCGTCGAGTTGCCGAACACCAAGATCGAGCTGCTTCATCCCTTGGGCGACTCTTCGCCGATCGCGAAGTTCCTGGAGCGCAATCCGGCGGGCGGCATGCATCATGTCTGCTACGAGGTGGACGACATCATCGCGGCGCGCGACAAGCTGAAATCGGAAGGCGCGACGATTCTCGGCGACGGTAATCCCAGGATCGGGGCTCACGGCAAACCGGTGCTGTTCCTTCACCCGAAGGATTTTTGCGGCACGCTGATCGAAATCGAACAGGTCTGAGGAAAGACATGACACCGATATCCTTCCTGTTGGTCTATCTCGTCGTCTGGTGGGTCGTGATCTTCGCGGTTCTACCGATCGGCGTGAACACGGTGAGCGAATCCGACGAGGCGCAGCCGGAAGGTGTCGAGGGGGGGCGCCGATTCGTCCGAGGCTCCTTAGAAAGGCCCTGATCACCAGCGTGGTCTCGATCCCGATCACGTTAGCCATCGTGATGGCCTGGCCGTCGATCAGCCACTGGGCGGACCGGCAGGCGAGTCTCGGCTTTGGGGATGGACGACAGCGACCAATAGGCCAAAAAAAAGCAAGGTTCCCGATGGGAACCTCGCTCAACCCTGTTGCCGCCAATTATATTGGACTTTGTCCATGTAAACAGCGATTCAAGTCGCTGTTTGGCGTTTCCTCTTGCCTAAATGGCCTCCCTAAACCTGAGCCATTCTCCACGCTTAGCGTGTTGTTTTCTGAGAGATACGTTAAAAGATTCGGCATACCCTGTCACGGTTCAAAGAGCCGGTTTTGTGCTATTTTTGCGACCTGTTGCACAAAAAACACAAACGCTTTCTAAACCCGGAAATCCTAGGCTTTTAGACGTTTTGACACGCTCTATTTCAGGTATCGGGGCGCCGTAGAAGGATGATCCGGATGAAGCGGGCCGCATTAACCATCACCCTCGTTTTCTGCACGGGAATCGCCGTGATTCCGGCAAATTGCGCGGAAACGCCCAAGGATCTGGTCGTCAGCGACCGGGACTGCGAGATGTTCCGTCCGTACGAACAAGATCCCTCGGTACAGTACAAAGCGGGAGTTGATAGCCACGGGGCCACCGTGGCTCCGGCGGATCTCGGCGGCGGTTTGCAGGTGTCGCCCGATGTCAGCTTTCCGGTGACGGTCGATATCCGGCCCTGGACCAACCTGAATGCTCAGACGCCCCAAGGAAATGGCAGTAACCCGCCGCCCTATCAGCTCGGAACGGGAACCGAGGCCAGTGTCGGCACGGTGAGCGTTCACGACGGCCAGGTGTTCTTTAACGGCGAACGGCTGTCATCGCCCTATGAGAATGCGGTCGCACAAGCCTGTGCAAACTATCTCAAGCACGGAAAGAACGCCCACAGGGACCATCACCGCGATGGAGACCGGGATTCATCCGGCCACGACTGACGCCTATTCCGGCGCAGGGCCCCGGCTGACCAGCGCGAGCGCGTCCGGCCGTATCCACTTGGCAAATCCGTCCTGAACGGCCTTCGCATCGAGATCCAGATAGCGCTTCGCCGCGATCATGGGCTCGTCGAGCGGCAGATCGAGGCTCAGCCGTGCGAGATAGCCGCCCGCGATGCTCGACAAGCTTGCTTCGCCGAGCGGTATCTGGCGCAACAGCACGGCCTTGGCCCTGTGCAATTCGTCATCCGTCACGGGCGTCGTCTGCATCGCCGTCAATTCGCGCGCCACAGCGTTCCGCACCTTGTCGACATTCGCGGGATCGCAGGCGAAGTTGATGACATAGACCGCGCGCGTCTGGCTCGATTGCAGATAGGATCCCACGGAATAGACGAGACCGGCGTTCTTGCGCAGATCGCGGCTCAGGCGCGACGCATAGAACGAGCCGCCGAGCACCGTGTTGCCAAGCCTCAGCGCGTAGAAATCCGGGTCCAGCCGGGTAAGTCCCAGCGTTTCCGCGACCGTCACCGAGTCCTGTACCCGGGTCTTGTCCGGGACAGACGTTGTCGACGCGACGCTCAGGGGAACCTTGGGCAAGAGAACGTCCGGCTTCGGTCCGGTCGCGGTCCAGGCGCCGAAGTGCTTTTCAATGACGGCCTTGGCCTTCTCAGGCGTCACATTGCCGATCACCACGATGAGAGCGCGATCGGGCCGGACCGCCTTGGAGAAATAGTCGTTCACATCCTGCAGGGTGATGCCCTTGATCGTTTCCGGCGTAGCCTGCCGCAGCGTGGGGTCATCCTTCGGATAGACCGCCGCCAATACGGCGCGGCCGGTCAGATAGCCGGGGCTCGTGAGCTGTCCAGCAACCGAGGCGGCCGTCTGGGCCTTGACGATGTCGAGTTCGTGTTGCTGGAAATCGGGTTGCAGCTCGTGCTCGGCGAGCAGCGAGACGGCATCGTCGAAATGCGACGCGAGCGATTGCACAGAGAAACTCATACCCGCGTTCTCGTTGGCCCCAATCGCATCCAGGGCTTCCTGGAAGGCTTCCTGGGAATGCTTCTTCGTGCCGTAGGCGAACATCCCGTCCATAACCTGGGAGAGGCCTTCCTTACCCTTGGGCACGGAGAGCTCGGCCCGGTTCAGGACGCGGCCAAAGACGCTGATCGTGTCGCTGACGTCCTCGGGCTGAACCACCAGCGTGATGCCGTTCGCGAGCGTGGATACGACAGGCTGCCGTGAGGATTTCGGCAAGGACAGGCGGCGCAACGCGGATTCCGCCCAATCGGGCAGGGCGACGCCCTTAGCCGAACCGATCGCGATCTCTTCCTGACCGCCGAAACCGCCGCCGGAGACCGGCTTGCCGGAACCTGTCGGCGTCAGAATGGCGGTCACCACGTTGTCGAGGCGCAGATAGCTCCGCGCCGCCCGGTTGACGTCGGCGAGGGTTACCTTGTCGATCCGTTTGAGATCGTCTTCGGGGGATTTGAGCCCCTGAACCGCGACCGCCTCGGACCAGACCGAGGCGAGGCCGGCGATGGAGTTCTTCTGGAATTCCGCATCGCTCTTTTCGCGGATCTTCGCGGCGGTCAGCAGGTCCTGCGAGACGCCGTTCTTCACGACGTCGGCGATCACCTGCCGCACTTCCTTCTCGAGCGCGTCGCCGTCCTGACCGGCGGGGTAGGCCATGGATAGATAGGCGAGGCTCCCCTTCGCCTGCGGGTCGAACGAGAAGCTGACGCCAAGCGCCTTGCCGTCCAGCACGAGCTGATAGAGCGGTCCGCGGGCGCTGTTCAGTATGTCCGAGAGAACCTCGATCGCCCCGTAATCCTTGCTCTGGTATCCCGGCAGCCGCATCGAGATCACGCGCAGGCTATAGGGGAGGTCGCTGTCGAGCTTCAGTGTCGCGGGTTTGACCGGCTGGAGTTTGATCTCCGGCCGTTTCGGCAGCTTTTTCTCCGGAATCGCGCCGAAAAGCGCCTTCACGGTGCCGAGAGTCGCCTTGGGGTCGAGATTGCCCGCGACGACAAGAACGGCATTGTTCGGCGCGTACCAGGTGTCGTGGAATTCCTTCAGCATCGCACCCGTCGTCTTGTCGAAGGACTCCTTTGTGCCGAGCGCGTCGTGGTCGTAGGGCGTGCCCGCGAACATGGTCTTGCGGAGCTTGGTGAACAGGACGTAGGTCGGGCTGGAAAGATCCGAGGCGACTTCCTGCTCGATCGCGCCGCGTTCCGTCTTCCATTCGGAATCCTTGGCGTCGACGCCCTTCATCCGGGCGGCCTCGATATGCAGCGCGACGTCCAGATCCTCGGACGGCACGGTGTAGAGATACTGGGTAATGGTCTGACGGGTATTGGCGTTGAAACTGCCGCCCATGAGGCTGCCGATGTCGGCGAGCTGATCCGCCGAAAGCCCAGGGCTGCCGCGGAACATCATGTGCTCCAGCGCGTGTGCCGTGCCGGGAAAGCCCTCGGGAGTCTCGTTCGCTCCGACCAGATAGTTCATCGACGTCGCGACCACCGGGGCCAGGGTATTCCGTACGATGACGACGCGCAGGCCGTTATCCAGCGTGGCGCGCAGGACATCGCTATCGGCGGCTTGGGAGATCTGAGGGACGGCGAGGAAGAGAATGAGGGCAGCGAAGGCCGCCTTAACGGGAGATTTCATTGTCGCTCCTGGTCACAGGCAGCCAGCCCCTTGGTCAATATAGGGACGTAGATCCTAAGCGGAAGTGTCCGGAAAAGGCGAACACCTTTCATTACTGCGAATTTAGTCTTTGGTAAGGTCGTCGCCTCAAGAGGCTTCTTCAAGAATGGCGGCTGTCCGCTCCGGGTCTTCGAACATCATCATATGACCGTGGGAATTGTCGTCGTGATCCAGGCGGGGTCGGCGTTTGCCCGTTCATAGGTTGGCCGATAGCCCGGAGATCTTTCGGCCCAGACATACGTCTTTTTGCTGATAGTCTTGAAGGCGCCTGTAAGGGCGATCGGCTCTATCCAGGCCGCCATCGGTTGAGGCGCATACCGCCACGCTTGCTCTATGGGTATGTTTAGATAGTCCATCACGGGAGGCGGCATTGGCGTTGCCATTACGCCGCGCTCATGGGCGGCAAGGATCTGTTTGACGCCTTCGGGGTTGGCGAGAAGATCGACCTGCGCTTGTCCGTCCTCCGGAACCTCAGCATCCAGATAGACAAGTGAGG
The DNA here is from genome assembly GCA_963822835.1 of uncultured Alphaproteobacteria bacterium. Taxonomy (GTDB): domain Bacteria; phylum Pseudomonadota; class Alphaproteobacteria; order CAVTAV01; family CAVTAV01; genus CAVTAV01. Next base: position 63,334 of record CAWGIZ010000012.1, read on the forward strand.
AGATCCGGTCAGGGATGCGATCGGCCACGCCGGTTATGACCATTCCGCCGTATGAATGGCCCGCGAGCACAACATTCTCGAGGTCTTCGTATCGAATAACCTGAATAATGTCTTCGATATGCGTCCCGAGCCCGATATTCGCATCGGTTCGATGAGATCTTTCGGCCAACCCGCTCAATGTCGGCGTAAATACGCGATGGCCCCGAGAGCGAAGCCTTTCGGCGACATCCGCGAAGATGAAACCGCCACACCAAGACCCATGTACGAGGGCGAAGGTCGTTTGATTGGCCACCGGTGCCTCCTTCTATGGTCGGGTAGGCGCGCCCTCTGGCTGGCTACGCCACGCGTTTCCTTTCCTGCGCAAAACCACTTAGGCCCAACCAGGCTTGCAGCCCGTCCATCAGTCGCCGGTCGCCGCTGACGAGCATCCGCTCGGCATCCAGCGCGGCGCGCACGGTATCCAGGCCCATCCAGATCTTTGTCATCGTGCCCAGATCGGTCTCGACAAAGAGGTCGACGTCGAAACCGGGCTCGATATAGCAGATATCGGCGGCGCTACCGTCGACGATAAGCCAGTAATTTTGCTTTTCCGGGCTCAAATCCCGGTACACAAATTGAATCACCGATCTTCCGGCCGGAAAGAGGGCCGTCTTGATGCTCCGGCGCATGTCCCACATCAGGAGCGAGGGATCGAGATTTCTGAGGGTGACCTTGGTTTCGATCCAGCGATGCCCCCAGATTCCGAGGGCAAAGATCACCTGCCAAAGGTCTTCGCCCGCCGGCGTCGGCTTGTAATCATAGACGCCGGGCTCCTCCGTGACGGTCCGCGTGATCAGGCCGTCGGTCTCCAGCTCCTTCAGACGTTTGGAAAGCAGCGCGGGCGAAATCCGCGGAAGACCGCGCCGCAACTCGTTGAATCGGGTGCTTCCGAGCAGAATCTCGCGCAAAACAAGCAGTGTCCAGCGCCCGCCCAGAATGTCCGAGGCTAACGCCACAGGGCAAAATTGCCCGTATTCCTGGGTATTCACCATCGGAATTTCTCCGTTTGCCTTGGTTTTGATGGGCCCATGATAACGGGAATTCGGGTCAGCTCCAGTTCATTTCCTGTACTAGCGACCGGCCTCCGATCCAAAGATGATTCGCCGCATCGGCAATTCACCATGGGGAAAGGGACAACAGAAATGCTGACGCGTAAGGACATTCAGTTGAAGACACGGGACGGCGGCGTGATCGCACTCGCGGCCGATGCCGTGGCGAAATTCACCCGGTCGATCGAAGGATCGGTCGTTACCGAGGACAGCGCGGACTACGAATCCGTGCGGGCGATCTGGAACGCCATGATCGAATTGCGGCCCGCGATGATCGTGCGCTGCGCGACGCCCAAGGACGTCGTGGCCGCGGTGAATTTCGTTCGCGATCACGGACTTTTGACCTCGGTTCGCGGCGGCGGGCACAATATCGCGGGAAGCGCGCTTTGCGAGGGCGGCGTGACAATCGACCTCTCGGGCATGAAGGCCGTCAGTGTTGATCCGGAAGCCAGGATCGCGCGTGTCGAAGCCGGGGCATTGCTATCCGACCTCGACGCGGAAACGCAGAAATACGGGCTGGCTACCCCGCTCGGCATAAATTCGACAACCGGCGTCGCGGGGCTGACCCTCGGCGGCGGCTTTGGTTGGCTCAGCCGGGCTTTCGGCATGACGGTCGACAATCTGCTGGGCGCCGACGTCGTGACCGCCGCAGGTGAGCAATTGCATGTGAACGAGGCCGAATATCCCGATCTGTTTTGGGCGATCCAGGGCGGCGGCGGCAATCACGGCATCGTCACGTCCTTCGAGTTCCAGCTTCATCCGGTCGGACCGGAGGTCTTCGCCGGACTGGTCGTTCACCGGCTGGCCGATGCCCGCGCCGTTTTCGACGCCTACAGGAAGGTCGCCGCCCGGATGCCGGACGAGGCCAGTTGCTGGACGGTCATGCGCAAGGCGCCGCCGTTGCCATTCCTGCCCGAGGAGGTGCATGGAACGGATGTTCTGATCCTGGCCATGTGCTTTGCGGGATCGGTCGAGAAGGGTGAGAAGGCGCTGGCGCCACTGCGCGCCATAGGCAAGCCGGTCGGCGAACATGTCGGCCCGATGCCTTTTACGGCGTGGCAATCGGCGTTCGATCCCCTGCTCGAACCCGGCGCGCGGAACTACTGGAAGTCCCATAACTTCCACGATCTGAGCGACGGGCTGATCGAGGTGCTTCTCGATTGTCTGAAGGGTCTGCCGACGGCGGAGTCCGAGGTGTTTATCGCGCAGCTCGGCGCGGCGGCCTCCCGTCCGGAACCCGGCGCCACGGCCTATCCGCATCGCGACGCCAACTATGTGGTCAACGTTCACACCCGGTGGCGGGAGAAAGGCGACGATGAACGGTGCATCGCCTGGGCCCGCAGCCTCTATGAGGGGGCGGCTCCCTACGCAACCGGCGGCGTCTATGTCAACTTCATGCCGGAAGACGAAGGCGATCGCCCGGTCGGACCTTATGGCGCGAACGAGGCGCGTCTTGCGGAGATCAAGCGGAAATATGATCCCGAGAACTTGTTCCGGGTGAACCGCAATATCCGGCCATCGGCCTGATGGCAGTCATTAAAGGACACGGGGCAAGGCGCCGGTTAGAGCGGCCCTTGCACCGTGTCCATCGGTGTTTTTGCGTGGCCCGGTGCGCTCTCTACGATCAGGATCATGCCCGTCAGACCGATCGCTGTGGCCGCCATCAGATACCAGACGAGCGCCAGCGGATTGCCGGTCGCGTGGATCAACCAGGTCACGATCAGTTGGGCCGTGCCCCCGAACACGGCGATCGACGACGCATAGATCGTCGCGACCGCACGGCCCCGGATGCGCTTTGGCAGGGTCTCGGTCAGAGCGGGATAAAAAGCGCCGAGGCCCATGACGCCGCAAAAGCCGATCATCGCCATGCCGCACAGGACCGCGGTGGCGGTCTGAGCGTCCACGATCCACGAGAAGATCGGATAGGAAATCAGCAGGAATACAGCGGTCGGGCCGATCATGGCGCGTTTGCGGCCCAGATGATCGGATAGCCACCCGCCGGTCAGGACTCCGAAAAAAGAGCCTATATTGCCAACGAGGGTGGCGGCGAAGGCGATGTCGGAAGGCAGGTGCAGCGTATTCTGCGAGAACGTCGTCATGTACTGCGTGACATAGGTCGCGACGGTGCCGTAGCAGAGCACCATCACCCCGAGGACGATGATACGGCGGTTCTCGCAAAGGGTTCGCAGCACGCCTTGGGCAACCGGCCTGGGCGCCGACGTCTCTTTATCCGTATGCAGCGTTTCGGGCAATCCACGCCGGATCCAGAGCCCGAAAGGAAGGGTTACCGCGCCGAGCAGGAAGGCGATCCGCCAGCCATACGTGTCAAGCGCTTCGGGCGGCAGCGTCCAGGCCAGGATCACGCCGACGAGGCCGCCCGTGGTGGTTGCGACATATTGGCTGCCTCCTTGCCACGAGACCACGCGGCCGCGCCGGTTCTCAGGGGCCGCTTCCAGCAGGAACGCGGTGGTCGGCCCCACTTCACCGCCGAGAGAAAAGCCCTGCGCCATGCGGGCAATCAGGGCGATGATCGGTGCGGCGATGCCGATGCTGGCGTAGGAGGGGGTGAGGGCGAGGGCGAGGATCGAGCATCCCATCAGGGTGAAGCTCAGCATCATCGCCGCGCGCCGTCCAACCCGGTCGGCATAGGCCCCGATGACGATGCCGCCGAGGGGCCGCGTCACGAAGCCGGCGCCGAAGGTCGCCAGCGAGAGCATCAGGCTCGCATAGGCATTATCCGACGGGTAAAAGGCGTGCCCGATCTGGATCGCGAAGAACGCGTAGACCATGAAGTCGTAGAATTCGAGCGCATTGCCGATCGTCGCGGCGGCGATATAGCGGCGCGGCAGGCCCAGCGTCGTTGGCGTCGTTATGGAAGTCATCGTGCCCCCAGCTCACAGGTCCCCCAGCTTACTGGCCCCTCGGTTCTCGGGCCCCCAGCGGCCCTATACCCTGTGCAAGGCCAATCTTACGCGTAAGTTCAGGCGTGGGGCCAGAAAACTTCCGTTTCCGGTCAGATGGCCGCTTCCAGAATTTCGGCGCAGCGCTCCGGCGCTTCCAACTGAACGACATGGCCTGTCGGCACCGATATGACCGTCCAGGCCGGATCGTCCTTTAGCCGCTCATGGAATTGCTGAAATCCGCCACTGAATTTGGAGGCGAGGACATAGGTCTTCTTCGGGATGGTCTTGTAGGCGCCGGTCAGGCGGATCGGCTTCATGATGGTGGCCAGCGGGTGCGGCGTGAACTGCCACATGTCGTCTTCGGGGATCTGGAATTGCACCCGGAACGGCTCCGGCAAGGGAATGCCGGCCTGGCCGCGATCCCAAAGCGCCTGTTGCATCGCGCTCATTTGTGCGTTGCCGGCCAATTCGTCGAGGGACTGGCCGTCCTCGGGGAGAAAGGCATCGAGATAAACGATAGAGGAGATGAGTTCGGGAATCTCGTCGGCCACGCCGGAAATCACCATGCCGCCGTAGGAATGGCCGACCAGCACGATATCGGACAGCCGGTCAAACCGGATGGCGTTGACCACGTCCCGGACATGGGTCGAGAGGTCGACGTCCCGGCTGAGGAGATGGGCGCGGCGGCCGATGCCCGTGAGGGTGGGGGCGAACACGCGATGGCCGTTCCGGCGAAGGATGTCGGCGACCGGCCCGTATATGGATTCATCGCTCCACGCGCCGTGGACCAGAACGAATGTGGCTGCCTTCGATCGATCCGCCATTTAATCCCTCCTCGATTTGGTCTTTCGGATTCGGCCTTGCCGAAGGCCTGGAGACCGAGTTCCGGCCCGAAGGTGGTATGGCGCATTTGCCCGGCGTTGCCAATCTTGAAACCTTCCCATAAAGTCGGGCGACGTTTTCGTCCGGCTCGGACACCTCATTGAGGTCTTGATGCGTTTTTCTCGCGATTCCGCCGCGACCGCCATCCCCGTGCTGCCAAGGATTTCCGTATGACATCCCGTTTCGAATGGATGATGGCGCTCCGCTATCTTCGCCCGCGCCGCCGGCAGGGATTTATTTCCATCATCGCGATCTTCTCGCTGATGGGCATCGCCATCGGCGTCTGGGCGCTGATCGTCGTGATGTCGGTGATGAACGGCTTCCGTGACGAGTTGTGGACTCGCATCCTGGGGCTCAACGGCCACGTCATCGTCGAGACCTTCGACCAGAACAAGCCGATAACCAATTATGACGCCTTGAGCGAGCGGCTGAAGCTGATCAAGGGCGTAAAATCCGCCGATCCCGTGATCGAGGAACAGGCATTGGCGATGGCCGGGCAGGCCTCCACCGGCGCCGTGGTGCGCGGCGTGCGGCCCGATGATCTCAAGGCCAACAAGATGGTCGCGGACAATATCGTCGAAGGCAGCCTGGACGATTTTCAGGGCCGCGACGTGGTGGTGCTCGGCGAAAGGCTCGCCCGCAAGCTCGGGGTCAAGGTCGGCGACCAGATCACGCTCGTGTCGCCGCAGGGCACCTCGACCGCCTTCGGCACCGCGCCGCGCATGGTCTCCTATTACGTCGCGGCGACCTTCGAGATCGGCATGTCGGAATATGACTCGATCTGGGTCTATATGCCGCTCAAGGAGGCGCAGATCTATTTCAACATGCCGAACGGCGTGAATGCGGTCGAGATCAAGCTTCATGACGCCGACCTGGCGGAGAAGGTGATCCCGGAGATCCGGCAGCAGGCCCCGCCGGACACCTATATCGCGACCTGGGAGCAGATGCAGGCAAGCTTTTTCAATGCCTTGCAGGTCGAACGTAATGTGATGTTCGTGATCCTGACGCTGATCATCGTGGTTGCGGCGTTCAACATCATCTCGAGCCTGATCATGCTCGTGCAGAGCAAAGGCAGCGATATCGGCATCCTGCGCACCATGGGAGCCTCCCGCGGCACGATCATGCGGATCTTCCTGATCGCGGGCAGCAGCATCGGCGTCGTCGGTACGACAATCGGGTTCGTCCTCGGCGTCGTGACCTGCGAGAACATGGAGGCGATCCGCCAGCTCGTGCAGCGGCTCACCGGCACGCAGGTGTTCGATCCCGAGCTCTATTTCCTGAGCCAGCTTCCGGCGCGCATGAGCGTGGATGAGGTGTCGACGGTCGTCGTCGTCGCGCTGGTGCTGTCGATCCTTGCGACGCTTGCCGCCGTCCTGGCGGGCGGCCCGGCTCGATCCGGTCGAGGCGCTGCGCTATGAATGACGCCGCTCCCGCGATCGAATTGATCGGCATCGAGAGGACGTTCCATCAGGGCGGGGCGGATATCAACGTCCTGCGCGGCATCGATCTCTCCATCAAACACGGTGAGATCGTCGCCATTCTGGGGGCGTCCGGCTCCGGCAAGTCCACGTTTCTGCACATCGCCGGGCTTCTGGAAACGCCGGACAAGGGCGAGGTGCGGATCGAGGGCTTTTCCTGCTCCGACATGGATGATCGCGGCCGCACGCTCACCCGCCGCAGCAAGCTCGGCTTCGTCTACCAGTTCCATCACCTGCTGCAGGAATTCTCCGCTCTGGAGAACATCACGCTGCCGCAGATGGTCGCGGGCGTTAAGAAATCGGCCGCGAACGAGCGTTCCCTGGCGCTGCTGGACCGGATGGGCCTCAAGGACCGGGCGACGCATCGGCCGGCGCAGCTTTCCGGCGGCGAGCAGCAACGGGTGGCGATCGCCCGGGCGCTGGCAAACCGTCCGGCGATCTTGCTGGCCGATGAGCCGACCGGTAATCTCGACGAGGCGACATCTGAACGCGTGTTCAACGAGCTGCTGGCGCTGGTTCGCGAAGAGGGGTTGGCTGCCTTGATCGCCACGCACAATACGGGTCTCGCCAAGCGTATGGATCGGGTGGCTCATCTGCATGGCGGCCATCTCGAATTGGCGACGTCCTAGTCCTTCGCGACCGTCGGGCCTTAGCGACAATTTGGGGAGAGACATATGTTCGGGTTGGATATCAATATCTGGGCCGTACTCGTTGCCGCGATTGCCGGAATGGTCATCGGTGCGGCATGGTATTCGGCCAGCCTGTTCGGGCCGATATTCCGGTCGGAGGTGTCCAAGCTCGGCACCAAGGGCGGCGATTTGGGGAAAGCGATCATGATCTCCGCCGCGACCCAGGTCGTGACCGCCCTGATCCTCGCGACGATCATCGCCTTCGTCGGTGTCAGCGGCGCCGGAGCCGGCCTCGTCATCGGCCTTCAACTCAGCCTCGGTATCGTTGTCCCCTACGCCGTCAAATGTGCGCCGTTCGAAGGCCGCTCCTGGACGTTGGTCGCCCTGAACACCGGCGAGCACGTGCTCAGCATGGCCGCGATGGGCGCGATTTTGGGGGCGTGGCGGTAGGCCAAAACGTTATCCCCAAGAAATTGACGTCATGACGTCACGTCGGGGACTGACAGGCCGCACCGGTCCGTTATCATAGACACCCGATTCTCTATTCTGCCGACCCGACGGAGGGCTCGTTGAGCCACGCGAATTTCGTTCATCTGCGCGTCCATACCGCCTTTTCGCTCCTTGAGGGGGCGTTGCACACGGGCGATCTCGCGCGGCTGTGCAAGAACATACGCGATGCCGGCCTGCGCGATGACCGATACCGGCAACATGTTCGGCGGCGCTCGAATTCTCCAAGGCGATGAGCGGGGCGGGCGTTCAGCCGATCATCGGCTGCACGCTGGCGATCGCGCGGGGCAGCGAAGGGGAGCGCCGGCCGGACCAGAAGATCCTGACGAATTCGCTCGTGGTGCTCGCCAAGGACGAGACCGGCTACGACAATCTCATCAAGCTCTCGAGCAAGTCGTATCCTCGAGAGCGATGCCGGCGATCCGCCGCATGTCACCTTCGACGATCTGGTGCGCTATCGGCGACGGCCTGATCGTGCTGACCGGCGGAGCCGCCGGGCCGATGGGGCGGCTGATCCTGGACGGCCAGGTCGATGCCGCGCGCGAATGGCTGAGGCATGCCAAGGAGGCCTTCGGCGACCGGCTCTATGTCGAGCTGATGCGCCACGGCCTCGATGACGAGCGCGCGACCGAGGCAGCCGTTCATCGAATTCGCCTATGAGTTCGAGGTGCCGCTTGTTGCGACCAACCAGGCCTTCTTCGAATCCGCGAAGAATTACGAGGCCCATGACGTGCTGCTGTGCATCAGCCGGCGGCACCTATGTCGACGAGACCAACCGCCGCCGGGTGACGCCCGATCACCGCTTCAAGACGGCCGAGGAGATGACGCGCGCTGTTCGCGGATCTGCCCGAAGCGATCGACAACACGCTCGTGATCGCCCAGCGCTGCGCGGTGATCGGCGCCGTTCCGCGAGCCGATCCTGCCGCGCTTCACCCAGGACGAGCGCCAGCGAGAGCGGAGCGTTCTCCGGAAGATGGCCCGCGAGGGGCTGCAGAAGCGCCTCGACACGCCACGTGTTCACGGCCGACATGGACGAGGCCGAGCGCGCGAGGCTGCGGCCAAGCCCTATTGGGAGCGGCTGGAATACGAGCTCGGCATCATCATCGACATGAAGTTTCCGGGCTACTTCCTGATCGTCGCGGACTTCATCCAATGGGCGAAGCGCGCAAGGCATTCCGGTGGGGCCGGGCCGCGGCTCCGGCGCGGGCTCGGTGGTCGCTTGGGCGCTGACGATCACCGGCATCGATCCGCTGCGCTACTCCCTTATCTTCGAGCGCTTCCTTAACCCGGAACGTATCTCGATGCCGGATTTCGACATCGACTTCTGCCAGGACCGGCGCGACGAGGTGATCCGCTACGTCCAGGAGAAATACGGCCGCGACCGGGTGGCCCAGATCATCACCTTCGGAAAGCTTCAGGCCCGCGCCGCGCTGCGCGATGTCGGCCGGGTGCTCCAGATGCCCTATGGCGAGGTCGACCGGCTCTGCAAGATGGTGCCGAACAACCCGGCCAATCCGGTCACGCTCCCGGAAGCCATCGCCGGGCGAGCCGCGGCTCCAGGAGGAGCGCGCCAACAGCGAGGCGGTCGCCAAGCTGCTCGATATCGCGACTCAGCTCGAAGGCCTCTATCGCCATGCCTCGACCCATGCCGCCGGCGTCGTGATCGGCGACCGGCCGCTCGAGGAGCTGGTGCCGCTCTACCGCGATCCGCGTTCCGACATGCCGGTGACCCAATTCAACATGAAATGGGTGGAATCCGCGGGCCTGGTGAAGTTCGACTTCCTCGGCCTCAAGACGCTGACCGTGATCGACCAGGCCTGCGAGCTGATCCGCGAGAGCGGCGATCGAGATCGATATCGCCACGATCCCGCTCGACGACAGGAAGACCTTCGAGCTGATGGGCCGGGCCGACACGGTCGGGCGTGTTCCAGTATGAAAGTACGGGCATGCGCGACATGCTGCGCGAGCATGAAGCCCGACAAGTTCGAGGACCTCATCGCCCTCGTCGCGCTCTACCGGCCGGGCCCGATGGACAACATCCCGTCCTACATCAAGCGCAAGCACGGCGAGGAAGCCGATCGACTGCATCCATCAAGCCCGGAGCCGATCCTCAAGGAGACCTACGGCGTGATCACCTATCAGGACAACGTGATGCAGATCGCGCAGGTCATGGCCGGCTACTCCATGGGCCAGGCCGATATCCTGCGTAGGGCCATGGGCAAGAAGATCGCCAGCGAGATGGACGCCCAGCGCGAGCAGTTTGTCGCCGGCGCCAAGCGAACGCGGCTACGACACGCAGCTCGCCACCTATGTCTTCGATCTGATCGCCAAATTCGCCGGCTACGGCTTCAACAAGGCGCACGCGGCGGCCTATGCGATGATCGCCTATCAGACGGCGTATCTCAAGGCCAATTACCCGGTCGAGTTCCTCGCCGCCTCGATGACCCTCGACATCAACAATACCGACAAGCTCGGCCAGTTCCGCCAGGAGCTTGTGCGGCTCGGCGAAACCCTGTTGCCGCCGGATGTCAACCATTCCGAGGCGGTCTTCGCCGTCGAACGTATCACGGACGAGGACGGGCAGGGCGCGTCGCGCCGTCCGCTATGCCTTGGGCGCGATCCGCAATGTCGGCATCCAGGCGATGGAGGCGCTGGTCGCCGAGCGCAAGGCGAACGGCCCGTTCAAGGATCTGGCCGATTTCGCCAACCGGGTCGATCCGCGGTGGTGAACAAGCGCCAGCTCGAGAACATGGCCATGGCGGGCGCGTTCGACGGCCTTTGAACCCGAACCGCGCCCAGGTTTATGCCGGCGTCGAGATCGATCATGAAGCGCGCCAACCGCGCCGCCGAGGAGCGGGACACCAAGCAGGTCAGCCTGTTCGGCGAGGCGGTTCAGACTCCGGAGACCTGGTGCTGCCGACCGTCGAGCGCTGGTCGCAGCTGGAGGCGCTGCAGAACGAATTCGCCGCGCTCGGCTCCTATCTCAGCGCCCACCCGCTCGATGCCTATCGGGCGACGCTGGCGGCGGTCGGCGTCGAGCAATATGCCGATCTGCCGGGCGGCTGACGGCGCGAGGAACCCGCGCCAAGCTCGCCGGCACGATCTCCCGCATCAAGGAGCGGAAGTCGGCGCGCGGCAAGCCCTTCGCCTTCGTCAGCTGTCCGATTCCTCGGGCGAGTTCGAGGTGACGGCCTTTTCCGAGGTCTTGGCCGAATGCCCGCGAGCTTCTGGTTGTCCGGCAAGTCGGTGGTCGTTGACCTTCGAGGCCCGGATGGACGGGCGATGCGCCGCGCCTGACCGCGCAATTCTTCTCAAGCCTCGAAGATGTCGCCGCCCGCGCCGCCATGGGGCTCAGGATCACCCTGAACGACCGGAACGGCCGTGCCCGGGGTGCGGACGCAGCTTCAAAATGGCCCCAGGGGCCGCAGCAAGGTCAGCCTACTGCTTCTTCTGGAGGACGGGACCGAGGTCGAGGTGGCGCTGCCGGGCGGCTACACGGTCTCGCCCGATCTCGTCGATGCGATCAAGCACTCTCCGGCGTCGTCGATGCCGGCGATTTCGCCGAAGGCCGTCGCGCTACGGCATGAGCCGGGGCGTTCATTAGCAAAACAGGGGGCGGAGCGTCCGGCGCGTCGCCGCCGCTCACCCCTTGCCAAATCCGGCACTTACGGCTAAGAACCCGGCATTAATTCACACGCGGGATCGCGGTGGACGGACAGACAGCCCCGTTCCTCGCTCCGGTGTCCGAGATGATCGGATGCACAATCCCGCGGAGGTCTAACCGGAAAAGGGAGTTACGAGGCACATGAGCCTGCCCACATTCAGTATGCGCCAGCTTCTGGAAGCCGGCGTTCACTTCGGCCACCAGACCCACCGCTGGAATCCCAAGATGAAGCCGTATATCTTCGGCGAGCGCAACGGCGTCCACATCATCGACCTGTCGCAGACCGTGCCGATGTTCTATCAGGCGCTCGAGGCGGTCCGCGATATCGCGACCTCGGGCGGACGGTGCTGTTCGTCGGCACCAAGCGCCAGGCGCAGGGCCGGTTGCGGCGGCGGCCAAGCGCTGCGGCCAGTACTTCGTCAACCACCGCTGGCTCGGCGGCATGCTGACCAACTGGAAGACGATCTCGCACTCGATCCGGCGTCTGCGCAGCCTCGAGGAGCAGCTTCAGGCCGGCGAGAGTTCCGGCCTGACCAAGAAGGAACTTCTGCAGCTCACCCGCGAGCGCGAAAAGCTCGAGCGCAGCCTCGGCGGCATCAAGGAAATGGGCGGCCTGCCGGACATCCTGTTCGTGATCGACACCAACAAGGAAGAGATCGCGATCAAGGAAGCCGACGATGCTCGGCATCCCGGTCGTCGCCGTGCTCGACAGCAATTCCGATCCCGGACGGCATCCGCTATCCGATCCCGGGCAACGACGACGCCCTGCGCGCCATCGAGCTCTATTGCGAGCTGGTCTCGCAGGCGGTGCTCGAAGGCATCCAGGAGGAGATCGCGGCGTCGGGCGGCGACATCGGCGAAGCGGTCGAATCCGCTGGTCGAGGACGTCGGCAGAGGCCGTTGCCGAGCGCGCGACGAGGCTCCCGCCGAAGCCTGAGCGGCTTCGGCAGAACTATCGAACTGGCAAAGAACCGCTTTTATCAAGTGGTTAAGACGACAAACCTTACGGCAAGGATGAGTTATGGCTGAGATCACTGCAGCGCTTGTGAAGGACCTGCGGACGAAGACCGGCGCCGGCATGATGGACTGCAAGAAGGCGCTGAGCGAGACCGACGGCGACATCGAGGCGGCGGTCGACTGGCTGCGTCAGAAGGGTCTCGCCGCGGCCGCCAAGAAGTCCAGCCGCGAGGCCGCCGAAGGTCTTGTCGGCGTCGCCGTTGCGCGATGGCGTCGGCGCGATCGTCGAGGTCAATTCCGAGACCGACTTCGTCGCGCGCAACGAGGACTTCCAGAAGTTCGTCCGCAACGTCGCCGAACTGGCGGTCTCGGCCAAGGGCGACATGGAGGCGCTGACCGCGGCCGCTTATCCCGGGGCGGCCGGACCGTCGAGCGAGCAGCTGACCGCATATGGTCGCCACCATCGGCGAGAACATGCGCATCCGCCGCTCGGCTGCCGTCTCGGCCAATCCCGGCGTCGATCGCGCAGCTATGTCCACAGCGCGTCCGGCCCCGGCCTCGGCAGGATCGGCGTCATCGTGGCGCTCAAGTCGTCCGGCGACCAGGCCAAGCTCGAGGAAGCTCGGCAAGCAGCTCGCGATGCATATCGCCGCGGCCAATCCGCAGTCGGTGTCGGCGTCCGAGCTCGATCCCGAGCTCGATCGAGCGCGAGCGCAAGGTGCTGACCGCCCAGGCCGCAGGAATCGGGCAAGCCCGGCCGAGATCATCGAGAAGATGGTCGAGGGCCGGATCCGCAAGTTCTATCGAGGACGTCGTGCTGCTGGAGCAGGTCTGCGTGATCGACGGCGAAAGCCGGGTCTCCAAGGTCATCGAGCAGCTGGCAAGGAAGTCGGCGCGCCGGTCGAGGTGGCGGGCTTCGTCCGCTTCGCGCTGGGCGAGGGTATCGAGCGGAAGGAGTCCGATTTCGCGGCCGAAGTTGCGGCGGCCGCGGGCAGCTGAAAAAGCCATTGCGCCGCCATTTTTCTGCGGCGCAAGAAACTATTTAACCATCGGTCCATATCTGTTTAGTTTGGATCGGCCGCTGCTGCTGCCCGCGTCAGATCCGGAACGAGGATGTCGGATGTCCCAGAGCTACGTCCATACCGGAGAGTGCTTCTCAAAATCTCCGGCGAAGCCCTTCTGGGCAAACAGGAATACGGCATCGATTTTGCTGCGGTCGACGCGATCGCAGAGGACGTAAGGAAGTCGCGGATCAAGGCGTCCAGGTCTGCCTGGTGATCGGCGGCGGCAACATCTTCCGCGGCCTTTCCGGCGTCGCCAAGGGCATCGAGCAGGCGACCGCCGATTACATGGGCATGCTGGCGACCGTGATGAACGCGCTCGCCATGCAGAGCACGCTCGAAAAGAGCGGCATCATGACCCGGGTCTTGTCCGCGATCCCGATGCAGAGCGTCGCCGAGACCTATATCCGTCGCCGCGCGATGCGGCACATGGAGAAGGGCCGCGTGGTGATCTTCGCCGCCGGCACCGGCAATCCCTTCTTCACCACCGACACGGCGGCGGCCCTGCGCGCGGCCGAGATGGGCTGCGACCTGCTGCTCAAGGGCACGCAGGTCGACGGCGTCTATTCGGCCGATCCCGAAGAAAGACAAGTCGGCCGAGCGTTATGACCGATTGACCTTCATGGACGTTCTGCAGCGGGACCTGAAGGTCATGGATGCGGCCGGCGATTTCGCTTTGCCGGGAAAACAGGATCCCGATCATGGTATTCTCCATCCATGAGCCGGGTGGCTTCGCGCGCGTGTTGGCCGGGCAGCGGACGTTGCACCGTCATTGGCGGGGAGGGCTGATATGAGCAAGAATTACGACGCGGACGATATCGAGCATCGCATGCAGATGGCGCGTCGAGGTCCTGAAGAACGAATTTTCCGGCCTGCGGACCGGCCGCGCGTCGCCCCATCTGCTGGATCCGATCGTCGTCGACGCCTATGGCTCCGAAATGCCGCTCAATCAGGTGGCGACGGTCAACGTGCCGGAGCCGCGCATGATCACGGTTCAGGTCTGGGACAAGGCGAATGTCGCGGCGGTCGAAAAGGCCATCCGAAACGCCAATCTGGGCCTCAATCCGATCGTCGAGGGCCAGAACATGCGGCTGCCGATCCCGGAGCTCAACCAGGAGCGCCGCGAGGAACTGACAAAGCTCGCCGCCAAATATGCCGAGCAGGCCAAGGTCGCCGTGCGCAACGTCCGCCGCGATGGCATGGATGCGCTCAAGAAGATGGAAAAGGACCACGAGATCAGCCAGGACGAGCATCACAGCATGTCCGATGACGTCCAGCAGCTGACGGATCTCACGGTCGAGGAGATCGACAAGCTCCTGGCCGTCAAAGAACAGGAGATCATGCAGGTCTGACGCGATGTTGACGGCGGAATCTGAGCAGCCCCTGACGCTGCCCCGGCACATCGCCATCATCATGGATGGCAACGGCCGCTGGGCCAAACGGCGGCATCTGCCTCGCGCCGTCGGCCATCAGCGCGGCGCCGAAGCGGTGCGCCGCGCGGTCGAGGGATGCCGGGAACTCGGCGTCTCCTATCTTACGCTCTATGCCTTTTCCTCGGAGAACTGGAAGCGGCCGGCCGCCGAGGTCGGAGACCTGATGAGCCTGTTGCGCGTCTATCTCCGCAAGGAACTGGCCGATCTTCACAAGAACAACATCCGGCTGCGCTTTATCGGCAATCGCGTGCGCCTGGCGCCCGATATCATCGATTTGATCACCCAGAGCGAGGGGACGACCGCCGGGAATACCGGCATGACGCTGGTCATCGCGCTGAATTACGGCAGCCAGAGCGAAATCGTGGAAGCGACCAAGGCCATCGCGCGCGACGTCCGCGGACGGTCGGCTGGACGTGGAGACGCTCGACGAGGCCGTGTTCGCCGGCTATTTGCAGACGGCGGCGATTCCCGACCCCGACCTGATCATCCGCACCAGCGGCGAAAAACGGCTGTCGAACTTCCTCCTCTGGCAGTCGGCCTATTCCGAGCTGGTGTTCCTCGATCTTCTGTGGCCGGATTTCAACAAGGACTCCCTCGTCGAGGCGATTCAGGAGTTCACCAATCGCGAACGCCGCTACGGCGCGCGAAACACCTGACCAGAAGCATCGGGGCCCGAATGGACCGCAAGGCATTGGCGTTACGGCTCGGTTCGGCCGCTGTTCTGCTGCCCGTGGTGCTCGGCGCCGTTTATCTGGGCGGGCTGTGGTTCTCCCTGCTGATGGCCGTCGCAGGGGCCTTGATGGGCTATGAATGGAACCGGATGTGCGGCGGCAAGATCGACGTCATGCTGGCGGTTTTCGTGGCCACGGTCGTGCCGATGGCCTGTCTCGGGGCCCGGAATGAACTTCTCGCGGTCGGCGTTGTTCTCGCCGTCGGGCTGCTCGTCACCCTTGTGCTCGCGAGCGTGACCAGGCGCAAGCTTGTCTGGGCGTTGGCGGGGCCGATTTATATCGGCGTGCCGGTTGCGGCGCTGGTTTGGCTCCGGATCGTCGAGCCCGAGGGATTGAAGATCGTTTTCTGGATCCTGTGCGTGGTATGGGCAACGGATACCGTGGCCTTTTTCGCCGGATCGATGATCGGCGGGCCGAAGCTCGCGCCGGCGATCAGCCCCAACAAAACTTGGTCCGGAGCCATCGGCGGGCTTGTTGGCGCGAGTCTTGTCGGGTTAGGGTTCGCAATTGCCGTCGGCGTGCCGGTCGCTATCGCGATGATTTCTAGCGTATTGGTCAGCCTTGCGGCGGAGTTGGGTGACCTTCAGGAATCATGGATCAAACGGCGTTTGCATACCAAGGATTCGGGAAGCCTGATCCCAGGGCATGGCGGCCTTCTGGACCGTCTCGACAGTCTGCTGTTCGCCGCACCAGCCGTTTGTCTGATGATTTTGCTGCCAGATCAGCCCTGGTTCTAGCTATAACAGGGAAGACATGATGCCCAACCCGCCCAAATCCTCGTCCCTGAGCGCTCCCTCGGCGCAAGCGAAGCGCAGTGTCACGATTCTGGGGTCCACTGGATCCATCGGTTGCAGCACGATCGACCTGATCGAGCGCGATCCGGAGGCCTATGAGGTCGAGGCGCTGACATGCAATCGCAATGTCGACGTCATGATCGCGCAGGCTTTAAAGTTGAAACCCAAATTCGTCGCGGTATGCGACGATGCCCAGTACGGACACGTCAAGGAAGCCTTGGCCGGCACCGGCATCGAGGTCGGCGCGGGGAGCGAGGCGGTTATCGAGGCAGCGGCGCGTCCGGCCGACTGGCTGATGGCGGCCATCGTCGGTGCGGCGGGGCTGCGGCCCACCCTCACCGCCGTCCGCCGGGGCGCGATGGTCGCGCTCGCCAACAAGGAATGCCTGGTTTGCGCCGGATCCCTGATGATGGCGGAAGTGGCGGAGCACGGCGCGACCCTGTTGCCGGTCGATTCGGAGCATAATGCGATTTTCCAGGTGCTCGACCAGGACCATTACGACCGTGTCGATTGCATCACGCTCACCGCTTCCGGCGGTCCGTTCCGGACCCTGACGCGGGCCCAGATGGCGAATATGACGCCGGCTCAGGCCGTCGCCCACCCGAACTGGAGTATGGGGGCGAAGATTTCGGTCGATTCCGCCACCATGATGAACAAGGGGCTCGAGCTTATCGAGGCCCTGCACCTCTTCCCGGTGGGAGCGGACAGGATCAATATCCTTGTGCATCCGCAGTCCGTGATCCACAGCATGGTGTCCTATGTCGACGGCTCCGTGCTGGCCCAGCTCGGCACGCCCGATATGCGGACGCCGATCTCCTACACGCTGGGGTGGCCGAGCCGAATTGTCACACCCTCCCAGCGTCTGGATCTTGCGAAGATCAGCCAGTTGACCTTCGAGGCCCCGGATCAGGAGCGCTTCCCGAGCCTGCGCCTCGCGCGCGATGCCTTGCAAACTGGCGGGTCGGCACCTACACTCCTCAACGCTGCGAATGAGGTGGCCGTCGAGGCGTTTCTGGCTGGCCGTATCGGGTTCCTCGATATCGCGGGTGTCGTCGAAGACGTTCTGAATGTCGGGGAGTTCAAAGCGCTCACGACTTTGAATGACGTGCACGACGTCGACCGTGAAGGTCGGCGTCTTGCTAAGGCAGCTTGCGAACGTGTGTCACGGACGGATCGAGTAGCTTGATATGATTGAGTCGACGGGTTTTGGTTATTCGCTGCTGATGTTCCTGATCGTGTTGACCGTTCTCGTGTTCGTTCATGAGATGGGACACTATTGGGTCGCGCGGCGGAACGGCGTTCGCGTGGACGTGTTTTCGATCGGGTTCGGCCCCGAGATCTTCGGCTGGACGGATTCCGTCGGGACCCGCTGGAAGGTCAGCTGGATTCCGCTGGGCGGCTATGTGAAATTCTTCGGCGACATGGATGTCGCCAGCCGGCCCGATCCCTCGATGACCCCTGAGGTCCAGAATGCTCTCAGGGCCTCTGGCGACGACAGCGAGCGTGATCCGGCCGATCCGTCGATGCATCTCCTGACGGAAGAAGAGAAGGCGGTCGCGTTTCCCTACAAGAAGCTCTGGCAGCGCGCGGCCATCGTCGCCGCGGGGCCGGGCGCTAATTTTCTGTTCGCGATCGTCGTGTTCGCGGGCCTGTTCATGTCCGTCGGGCAGCCCTATACGCCGGCGAAAGTCGGCACCGTCGAGCCGAATAGTGCGGCGGCCGAGGCCGGTATCCTGCCGGGCGACAAGATCATCAAGGTCGGCTCGACGGGTATCGATCGCTTCGAGGACCTGATCCAGATCATCAGCATGAGCCCCGGGCAGAAGCTGAAGATCGTCGTCGAGCGCGATGGCCGTGATGTCGAACTGACCGCGACTCCGAAGCTGGTCACCGATACGGATGCCTTTGGCGACGAGCACCGGATCGGGCGGCTCGGCGTCGGACGTGTCGGCGTGGATTATATACGGCGCGGTCCGCTGGAAGCGTTGGGCTACGCCGTGGTCGAGACCGGCAATACCGTGAAGCTGATCATGAAGTCGATCGGTCAGCTGATTGTTGGCGACAGATCGACGGACGAACTGCGCGGGCCCCTGACGATCGCGAAAATGTCGGGTCAGATCGCCCATACGGGGTTCATCGATCTCATATCGTTCATGGCCCTTTTGTCGATTAATTTGGGCCTGATTAATCTCTTTCCCATCCCGATGCTCGACGGCGGACATCTTCTGTTCTATGCCTTCGAGGCCGCGCGCGGCAGGCCGCTCGGTCTCAGGGCCCAGGAGTACGGGTTCCGGATCGGTCTGGTCATGGTTCTCTTCCTGATGATTCAGGCGATCTGGAATGACTTCAAATCGCTTTCCGTTTTCGATTATGTTTCGGGGCTCTTCTCGTAGTCGCACGACGATCCTCTGATCTTGGGTGGGTGGTTTGGTCTGTCCCTTAAATCGTAGCCTGGGCTTGGTCTTGGGCTTCATCGCCGCGTTCATGGCTTTTGTAGCCCTTGGCGGAGCTGCGTCCGCGCAGACCGATCAGGAAATCATTTCCCAGATTCGCGTCGAGGGGAATCAGCGTATCGAGCCGGAGACGATTCGGTCCTATATGCAGCTTTCGATCGGCGACAAATACGAGGCCGACAAGGTCGACCTGTCGCTCAAGACGTTGTTCGCCACCGGACTGTTCGCCGACGTGACGATCCGCCGCGAAGGAACCGTTCTGATCGTTAGCGTGGTCGAGAATCCGATCATCAATCGCATCGCCTTCGAGGGCAACAAGGCCATCAAGAAGGATAAGCTGGACAAGGAAGTGCAGCTGCGGCCGCGCGTGGTCTATACCCGTGCCCGCGTGCGCGCCGACGTGCAGCGCATCATCGAGATCTACCGCCGGTCCGGCCGCTTCGCGGCGACCGTCGAACCGAAGATCGTCCAGCTGCCGCAGAATCGCGTCGACCTGATCTTCGAAATCCATGAAGGCAAGAAGACGAAGATCCGGCGGATCAACTTCATCGGCAACGAGCACTACAGCGACGGCGATCTTCGCGGCAAGACGTCGACCAAGGAATCCCGCTGGTGGCGCCTGTTCTCGAAGGGCGACACCTACGATCCCGACCGGCTCGCCTATGACCGCGAATTGCTGCGTCAATATTACCTGCAGCACGGCTACGCCGATTTCCGGGTCGTCTCCGCGGTGGCGGAACTGACCAAGGACAGGCGCGAATTTTTCATCACCTTCACGGTGGAAGAGGGCGTGACCTACAAATTCGGCAAGATCGATCTGGTCAGCGATATCCGCGATCTGAAGCCGGATGCGCTGAAGGACCTGATCCTGCCCCGCGAAGGCAAGCTCTATAACGCCAAGATGATCGAGGACACGGTCGACGCGCTGAACGAAGCGGCGGGTATGCGCGGCTATGCCTTCGTCGATATCCGGCCCGAGATCCACCGCGACAAGGCGAAGCGGATCATCGGCGTGACCTTCCACGTCCTGCAGGCGCCGCGCGTCTATGTCGAACGGATCGAGATCACGGGTAACTTCCAGACCCTGGACCGCGTCATCCGGCGTGAAATGCGCCTTGCCGAGGGCGATGCTTTCAACGTGGCGATGATGCGCCGTTCCCGCGAGCGTATCCGGTCGCTCGGCTTCTTCGGCGACGTCAACGTCGATCAGGTGCAGGGCAGCGCGCCGGACCGGAACGTCATCCAGGTCTCGGTGCAGGAACAGTCAACCGGCGAGCTCAGTATCGGCGCGGGTTATTCGAGTCAGGAGCATCTGATCGGGCAGGTAAGTATCCGGCAACGGAACCTGCTTGGCCGCGGCCAGGATTTGCGGGCATCCTTCAGTATTTCCAGTATCCAGCAGAGCATCGATCTCGGCTTCACCGAGCCCTATTTCATGGGGCGTGACGTCGCAGCCGGCATCGACGTGTTCCGTTCGGCCACTGATTACACGGATTACACGTATTACAAGCAGGGCCGTACCGGCTTCCAGCTGCGCACCGGTTTCCCGATCACCGAATATCTGACGGCGGGCCTGCGCTATAAGCTGAGCTTCGACAACATCTCGCTCAGTCAGGTCATCGCGAACCTATACCCAAGCTATGTTCTTGAATCCCTTGGGAAATATACGACGTCTTCGATCGGCTACAGCATTTCCTATGATCGTCGGGACGATCGTCTGGATCCCAAGCGGGGCTTCAACTGGGTGCTCTCGCAGGATCTCGCGGGCCTCGGCGGCAGCGTGAAATACATCCGCTCCAGCCTCGCCTTCAATTGGTACCATCCGCTGTTCAAGGACAACTGGGTGCTGAGCTTCGGGCTCCAGGAAGGCTATATCGAAGGCTTGGGCCAAGGCGTTCGCATTAACGACCGCTACTTCCTCGGCGGCGGCGGCGGCGGCAGCGGCCAGTTGCGCGGCTTCGAGCCCGGCGGTGTCGGTCCGGCGATCTACAACGCCTACAGCTCAAACAAGAGCAAATATGATGCGCTTGGTGGCAATTTGTACTATTCAGGCTCGCTGGAGTTCACGATCCCTGTCGGTGCCGCGAACGAGCTGGGCCTGAAATTCAGCACATTTGTAGATTTTGGCAGTCTAGCGTATGTTGACTCCGTGGGGGCCGGCATCCTGGATGTCGGCAGCTTAAGGGCGTCTGCGGGTGTTGGCATCGGATGGAAGTCGCCGATGGGCCCCATCCGCCTGGACTTTGCGAAAGCCTTAGCGAAAGAGCCGTTTGATCGGACCCAGTTCTTCCAGTTCAATTTTGGGACAAACTTCTAGATGAGAAAAATAGCACAGCATCTTCTCGTAGCAGCCGTAGTTGCCTCGGGAGCAATGATAGGGAAGGTTACGCCCGGTGTGGCGGCGGACTCGGTATCGCCTGCGTCCATTATCGTGATCGATACTCAACAAATCCGGCGGGATTCGCTCGCAGGCAAGGATATCCTTCGCCAGATCGACGACATCCGGTCGTCCGTGCAGGCCGATATCCAGAAGACGGAGCAGCAGCTCCGCGCCGAGGAAGACGAGCTGAAGCGTCAGCGCGCCATCCTGACTCCCGAAGCCTTCGACCAGAAGCGTCAGGCCTGGGAACAGAAGGTCATGGACGTGCAGCGCAAGGTTCAGGAGAAGAACGCCGAGCTGGAGCAGGCGCTTCAGAAGGCGAATGGCGAACTGCAGCGGGCGATCACGCCGATCCTCCAGAAGATCCTGGAGACGAAGGGCGCGACCTTCATGCTGGACAAGAGCCAGATCATCATCATGGCCCCGAACAAGGGTCTCGACGTCACCACGGACGTGATCGAGAAGCTCGACAGCGTCCTGCCCGGCGTCAAGGTGGACTTCTCGGCTGTGACGGCGAGTTCCGGCAGCGCTCCGGCGCCAGCGGCGGCGGCTGCTCCGGCACCGGCCAAAAAGAAGAACTAGTCGCTCGGTTCGCTGAACCGGTGACCGATTTATTGGCGGCGCGGCCCTCGGTACAGGCCGCGCCGCCATTCAATTTTACAAGCACTTGACGGAAGGGCCGAGCATGACTGAAGCCGATTCCACGCCCGTTTCGGAGGTCATCGACGTCCACGGGATCATGGAACTGATCCCTCATCGCTATCCCATGCTCCTGATCGATCGCGTTATCGACGTGAAGCTCGATGAATCGGCTGTCGGCATCAAGAACGTCACGTTCAATGAGCATTTCTTCCAGGGCCACTTTCCGGCCAAGGCCGTGATGCCCGGCGTGCTGATCATCGAAGCCTTGGCCCAGACGTCGGCGGTTCTCGCCGCCAAGACGATGGGCGAGGAAGCCAAGGGCAAGCTCGTCTATTTCATGTCGATCGAGTCAGCGAAGTTCCGCAAGCCGGTGGTGCCCGGCGACGTTCTTCATTTGCATGTCGCGAAGCTGCGTGGCGGCAACCGTCGTGTCTGGAAGCTGACCGGCGAGGCGAAGGTCGGCGGCGTCAAGGTGGCGGAGGCCGAACTCACGGCCATGATCACCGACGCCTGATCGCCGACACCGGATTTTCCGAGCGCAAAATAATAAGGGCCGGGATTAATCCCGGCCCTTAACTTATTAGCTCGAAAGATTATTTCCGTTTGCTGAGCGGCACGAAATTGCGCTGCGGCGCGCCGGTGTAGAGCTGGCGCGGGCGGCCGATCTTCTGCAGCGGATCCTCCATCATCTCGTTCCACTGGGCGACCCAGCCGACGGTGCGGGCGACGGCGAACAGCACCGTGAACATGCTGATCGGGAAGCCCATGGCGCGCAGCGTGATGCCCGAGTAGAAGTCGACGTTCGGATAGAGCTTCCGCTCGACGAAATATTCGTCCTCGAGCGCGATCTTCTCCAGCTCCATCGCGACTTCGAGCAGGGGCTCCTTCTTGACGCCGAGGTGATCGAGAACCTCGTGGCAGGTCTCGCGCATCACCGTCGCGCGCGGATCGTAATTCTTGTAGACCCGGTGGCCGAAGCCCATCAGGCGGAACGGATCGTTCTTGTCCTTTGCGCGCTTGATGAATTCCGGGATGCGGTCCTTGGTGCCGATCTCCATCAGCATGTTGAGCGCCGCTTCGTTCGCGCCGCCATGCGCCGGGCCCCACAGGCTGGCGATACCGGCCGCGATGCAGGCAAACGGATTGGCGCCCGAGGAGCCGGCGAGACGCACGGTCGAGGTCGAGGCGTTCTGCTCGTGATCGGCATGCAGCGTGAGCAGCCTGTCCATCGCGCTGGCGAGGATGGGATCGATTTTATAGGGCTCGCAGGGAACGCTATACATCATCCACAGGAAGTTTTCGGCGTAGCTCAGGTCGTTCCGCGGATACACGAAGGGCTGGCCGACCGAATATTTATAGGCCATCGCCGCAATCGTCGGCATCTTCGCGATCATGCGATAGGACGCGATCTTGCGCTGGTTGGGATCGTTGATATCCGTGCTGTCGTGATAGAAGGCCGAGAGTGCACCGACCACGCCGACCATCACCGCCATCGGGTGCGCATCGCGCCGGAAGCCCGAGAAGAAGCGGTGCAACTGCTCGTGCACCATGGTGTGGTAGGTAATGTCGTGGACGAACTTGGCCTTCTGCTTCCGGTTCGGCAGTTCGCCGAACAGCAGGAGATAGCAGACTTCGGTGAAGTCGCTCTTCACCGCCAGCTGATCGATGGAATAGCCCCGGTAAAGCAGGATGCCTTCGTCGCCGTCGATGAAGGTGATCTTCGATTCGCAGGAAGCCGTCGAGGTGAACCCAGGGTCGAAAGTGAAGTAGCCGGTGTCCGCATAAAGCTTTCGGATATCGAACACACTTGGGCCTTCCGACGCGTGCATCATCGGCAAGACGAACTCTTTGCCTTTGTCGATGAGCGTCACGCTCGAAGGCTTTGTACTCGCTTTCTTGGGCTGCTTTGCCATATGCGGCTTTCCTTCTTGTTCTTTCCCGTGACAGCGTCGGGCCGGGGAGGTGGCCGACGCCAGGAAATTGAGAAACCGCCTGGGCGCCCGTCGGGCACTTCAGCGGCGTTTAGGCGGCCTGGTCGCGAATTCGAGCCAAACTTTCTTCGCGGCCGAGAACCAGAAGAACGTCGAATATGCCAGGCGACATGGTCCGTCCCGTCAAGGCCGCCCGCAACGGTTGGGCAACCTTTCCGAGGCCGAGGCCTGCTTTTTCGGCATAGGATCTAAGTGCGCTCTCGAGCGCCTCCGAAGTCCATTCCGCCGTTGCCGCCAGGGAGTCGGACACGTCGACGAGCAATTTTCGAGCATCCATAGTTAACACTTTATTTGCGGCGTCGTCTAGTTTTAGCGGCCGTGCAGCAAAACAGAACATGCGCGTTATCTGCCAACTCGACCAATGTCTTAGCGCGCGGCTTCAATTCCGGCATGATGCGGTGCACACGTTCCAGTCCCTCCGGATCGGCGGTTTCCATTCCGAGCGCCTTCAGCATGAAGGGCACGCAAAGCTCGGCGAGGCGGCTGTCATCGGCCTGCCGGATATAGTGGCCGTTGAGATTATCGAGCTTCGTGAAATCAAACCGGGCAGGCGACCGGCCTACGGCGTCGAGCGAGAACCATTCGAGCGCCTGCTCGGTCGAGATGATCTCATCGTCGCCATGGCCCCAGCCGAGGCGCAGCAGATAGTTGCGCATCGCTTCCGGCAGATATCCCATGTCGCGATAGGCACCGACGCCGAGCGCGCCATGCCGTTTCGACAGCTTCGCGCCGTCCGGCCCATGAATCAGCGGCATATGCGCGAAGGTCGGCGTCTCCCAGCCGAGGCTCACGGTAAAGCTGGGTCTGGCGGAAGGCGTTCGTCAGGTGGTCGTCGCCGCGGATGACATGGGTGACGCCCATGTCGTGATCGTCGACGACGACCGAGAGCATATAGGTCGGCGTGCCGTCGGCACGCAGCAGCACCATGTCGTCGAGCTGCTCGTGGCCGACACGTGACCGGGCCCTGGACCAGGTCCTCGATGGTGGTCTCGCCGCCAAGCGGTGCCTTGAACCGGATGACCGGGGCAACGCCTTCCGGCGCCTCGGAAGGATCGCGGTCGCGCCAGCGGCCGTCATAGCGCATCGGCCGCCCTTCGCGCTTGGCCGTCTCGCGCATCTCCTCGAGTTCCTGGGGCGAGCAATAGCAGTAATAAGCCTTGCCCTCGGCGAGCAGGTGCTTGGCGGCCTCGGCGTGGCGCTCGGCGCGCTCCGACTGAAGATCAGGGCTCGCCGTCGTAGTCGAGTTCGAGCCAGTCCATGCCGTCCAGGATCGCCTCGAATCGCTTCGGGCGTGGAGCGCGCCCGGTCGGTATCCTCGATGCGCAACAGGAATTTGCCGCCGCGCCCTCGCGCGAACAGCCAGTTGAACAGAGCCGTGCGGGCACTGCCGATATGCAGCATGCCGGTCGGCGAGGGGGCAAAACGGGTGACGATGGGGCTGTTGTGAGCGCTCATTCTTCCAGGGAGGGCGTTGGCGGATTACACTTCGGCCGAGGCGACGGCGGGCCGGCACGGGTGCGTGGTATGTATCATACCGCGCTTCGGCCGAGCACAATTAGGCGTGGTCTTCAGCAAGGGGCACACGAATTTGGCCCGGTCCTGGGATACGGGAGAGGCGTGCGACGTCGGATGGCCTTGCGTCGCCGAGTGATCTGCAAGCCGTGTTGCGCGTGCACGTCCGACGCGGCGGTCTCGATCGGCCTGGGACGAACTGGCTCGTCTGGCGCCGGTGTGTCTTGGCGCAGGGATCGCCGGCTATTTCGCGCTCGCCCGCGAACCGGAGCCGCGTCAGGCCTCGGTCTGATTGTGATCGCGGTGCTGGCGGCTCTGGTCACGCGCCGCCGGCCGGTCGTGAATCTGATCGCCGCATCCGCTGCTTGTCGCGGTCGCCGGCGCCGGTGCGGCGGCGTGGCGGACCGCGCGGGTAGCCGCGCCGGTTCTCGATCATCAGACGGGGCCGGTCGAGGTTCACGGTACGGTGCGGCGCGTCGAGCACCGTGTCGAAGGCGGCGCCCGCGTGACCCTGGACCATGTTTCGGTCGAGCGGCTCTCGCCGGACGAAGACGCCCGGCGGACCATCCGCCTCACGGTGCGCACGCACGTGAAAACGCGCGTCCCGGCGACAAATCACGGTTCGCGCGCTTCTGCTGCCGATACCGCAACCCAGCGTTCCGGGCGCTTACGACTTCGCCCGCGATGCCTGGTTCGACGGTTGGGCGCGCTCGGTATCGCGCTCGGGCCGGTCGAGGGCCATGCGCCGCCGGGCGGCGTCGGACCTGCTGAGCCGGATGCCGGAACGCCGTCAACGGGCTTCGCGACCGGATTTCGCGCGCATCCGGGCGGCCGCGCCGACGCCCGCCGGCGCGATGGCGGCGGCGCTGATGGTTGGCGACCGGGGCGCGCATCCCCGAGGACGTCACGACCGGCGCTCAGGGATGCCGGCCTCGCGCATCTGCTGTCGATCTCCGGGCCTTCATATGGGTTTGATGGCGGGCATCGCGTTCTTCGCCGTGCGGGCGCTGCTCGCGCTCAACGAGCGCCTGGCGCTGCGCTATCCGATCAAGAAGTTCGCCGCCGTCGCGGGCATTGTTTGCGCGGCGCTCTATCTCGTGGTCACGGGCGCGCCGATCCCGACACAGCGGTCCTTCATCATGGCCGGGCATCGTGTTTGCCGCGATCCTGCTGGACCGGACGGCGCTCTCCATGCGGCTCGTCGCTCTAGCCGCCGGGATCATTCTGCTGTTCTGCGCCGGAGAGCCTGCTTGATGTCAGCTTTCCAGATGTCCTTCGCGGCCGTCATCGCGCTGATCGCGCTCTATGATGCGTTCAAGCATCGCCTGGCGTCCTGGCGCGCGGGCTTCACGACGCCGGTTGGCAGGGCGGCTTCTATCTCGCGGGCGTCGCCATAACGACCCTGATCGCCCAGGCCGCGATCGATCCCATCGCGATCTATCAGTTCGGCCGTCTGGTGACCTATGGTCTCGCGGCGAATCTCGTGGCGGTGCCGGTGACCGGAATCTGGATTATGCCCTGCGCTTTGGTCGCCTTCCTCCTGATGCCTTTTCATCTCGAGGCTTTGGCGTTGGTGCCCATGTGCTGGGGAATCGACGTCGTCATCTGGGTGGCGAGGAGCCGTCAGTTCCTGGCCGGGTGCGGTCGTTCTGATAAAGGCGTGGCCGGTTATGAGCCTTGTGCTCATCACGCTTGGCGGGCTGTGGCTTTGCCTCTGGCCACGGCCATCCCGCCTGTTGGGGCTGGGTATCGCCCTGGCCGGGATTGCCGTCGGCCTGATGTCCAGACCGGCCGATATTCTGGTGAATGGCAACGCGAGCCTGATGGCGGCGCGCGGACCTGACGGCGCCTATAGTTTCTCCAACCTGACGCGCGAAGGGCTATGACCGCGAGACGTGGCTTCGGATGAACGGTCAGGCAAGAGCGAAGAGCTGGCCCCTCGAACCGGACGATGGAGCAGCAGACTGGCTTCGCTGTGATGCGCTCGGATGCATTTACCGGCCCGAAAGTTCGGGGGCCGTTGTCGCTTTCAGTTTCGATCCGAGATCCTTGAAGGAGGATTGTGGCGCGGCGGCACTGATCGTGGCTTCAGTACCCGTGCCCCGGTCGTGCAAAGCGGCCGCCATCGGCCGCTTCGATCTGTGGCGGGAAGGGGGCCATGCTGTTTGGATCGACGGCGCCGAATTCCGGATCAAGTCTGTCGCCGACGTCCGGGGAGAGCGCCCGTGGGTACTCAATCAAGATCGGCGGAAACGCGGGCCCGCACCCTAATATTTGCGGAACAGGCCAACCAGCCGTCCCTGGACCTGAACCCGGTCCGGGCCGAAAATCCGCGTTTCATAGCGCGCGTTGGCGGGCTCCAGCGCGACCGAATTACCTTTGCGGCGCAAGCGCTTTAGCGTGGCTTCTTCACGATCCACGAGAGCGACCACGATCTCGCCGTTCTGCGCGGTGTTGGTGCGCTGGATAATCGCCGTGTCGCCGTCGAAGATGCCGGCCTCGATCATGGAATCGCCGGCGATTTCGAGTGCGTAGTGCTCGCCCGTTCCGATCATTGACGCCGGAAGCTGAACCGAGCTGGTCTGATCCGACAGGGCCTCGATCGGCGTGCCGGCGGCGATGCGGCCATAAAGCGGAAGCTCGACGACAGTCCCGTCGCTGTTCGCGGCTTCGGGCGACGGTGCCACTTCGGCTGGCGCCCGGCGCGAGGGTCGAGCCCGGCGCCCGGCCGAAATTTCCTTCGATGACGCGGGAATCGCGTGGAGCGCTGCGCGCCGCGGGCGGCGAGTCCGGCAACCGCAAGACTTCGAGCGCGCGGGCGCGATGGGGCAGGCGACGGATAAAGCCGCGCTCCTCCAGCGCCGTGATCAGGCGATGAATGCCGGACTTGGACTTCAGGTTGAGGGCTTCCTTCATTTCCTCGAACGAGGGCGAGAAGCCGGTTTCCTGCAGTTTCGCGCTGATAAAGGTCAGCAGCTCATGTTGCTTCTTGGTCAGCATGTGTCCGCCCCTTTACGGTCGTGGCGTGGGAACAAAACGAAAACCTCGGGAAATGTTCTAGTTTGGTTCTCATGTCGCGTCAAGCGGATTCAGAGTCTTGCGCGCCCGACGAGGATCGGTGCCAGATGTTGTGGGTCAGACCTGAATCTGGCCGAATTCAAGGGGCAGGATGGCGGTGGTTTCGCCAGCTCTGGCGGCGGCGGCGAACGGCTTGCGGATGACGAGGCAGTCCGCGCGGGTAAAGCCGGAGAGCACGGAGCTGTCCTGCCGGTCGAAGGGCATGGCGACGAGCTGGCCCTGATTGTCGAGTTCAAGGGACGCCCGGAGATATTCCTGGCGGCGGTCGTTCTGCGGCAGGTCGCGCCCGAGCTTTGCCGTGGTCAGGGGGCGGCGGTTCATGGTCCGGCCGGCAAGCTTCATGAGCGCCGGGATAACGAAGACGACGGCGCAGATCATTGCGGAGACCGGGTTGCCCGGCAGGCCGATCATGGGCGTATTGCCGATCTGGCCGAAGATCAGGGGTTTTCCGGGCCGCATCGCGATCTTCCAGAAGTCGATCGTGAGGCCTTCCTCGCCGAGCACCGAGCGCACGAGATCGCGTTCGCCGACCGATGCGCCGCCGATGGTGATCAGCAGATCGGAGCCGAGGGCGCCCGCGACCATGGTCTTGAGGAAGTCCGCGTCGTCCTTGGCAATGCCGAGATCGACGGGCATCCCGCCATTTTGCGCGATCAGCGCGGCCAGGCCGGTGCTGTTCGAGGAAACGATCTGGTTCGGGCCGATCGCCTCGCCGGGCAGGACGAGTTCGTCGCCAGTCGCCAGCAGGGAAATGCGCGGCTTCCGGTAGACCTTTAGCCAAGGCACGTTCATGGCCGCCGCCAGTGCGACGTCGCGCGGTGACAACGGACGGCCCTTGCGGATGCCGATCTCGCCTTCCTTGAAATCGATGCCCGCGACCCGGATATGCTTGCCGCGCGCACTGGATTCACGGACCGCGATCCGGCCGTCGTCCAGTCTGTCGACATCCTCCTGGATGACGACGGCGTCGGCGCCCTTGGGCACCGGTCCGCCGGTGAAGATCCGCACCGCCTGGCCTTCACCGAGCGTGCCCGCGAACGCACCGCCCGCCGGGGCCTCACCGATCAGGGTGAGCTTGGCGGGAACGGTCGCGACATCGACCGCCCGCACGGCATAGCCGTCCATCGCGGATACGTCCATCGGCGGCTGGGTGCGGCGCGCGGCGACATCTTCAGCCAAAACGCGTCCGACGGCGGCCGAGAGCGCGACGACCTCGGGCGCGACCGGTTCGAGGCCGGCGGTTATGCGTTCCTGCGCTTCCTCGACGGGGATCATGATCTGGCTGCCTTCTTCCTGGCGCGTTTGAACACGCCGGATCGGCCGCCCGACTTGAAGTCGAGCTTGATCTCGCCGATTTCCATCTCGCGGTCCACGGCCTTGCACATGTCGTAGATCGTCAGCGCGGCGACGCTGACGGCGGTCAGCGCCTCCATCTCGACACCGGTCTTTCCGGATACCTTTACGCTCGATGTAATCTCGACCGAGGGCGGGCGGGATTTGAGCGTCAGGTCGACATCGATCTTGTTCAGCGCCAGCGGATGGCAAAGCGGGATCAGCTCGTGGGTGCGCTTGGCCGCCATGATGCCGGCGAGTTTCGCGACCGAAAGCACGTCGCCCTTTTTCATCTCGCCCTGTTTGATGAGCTTCAGCGTCGCGGGCGCCATGGTCACGCGGCCCGAGGCGGTGGCGATGCGCTCGGTGACATCCTTATCGGACACGTCCACCATTTTGGCGGCGCCCTTGTCGTCGATATGGGTCAGCTTGGCCATGGCTCAGACCAGCTCCCGGCCAAGCAGCGCGGCCGTCGCGGCCGCCACGTCTTCCTGCCGCATCAGGGATTCGCCGACGAGGAAGCAGCCGACGCCCGATTGCTTCAGCCGGGCGATGTCGTTCGGCGTGTTGATGCCGCTCTCGCTGACCACGAGCGCGCCGGCCGGAATATGCGGCGCCAGGCGCTCGGTCACGTCGAGCGTGGTCTTGAAGGTTTTCAGGTCGCGGTTGTTGATGCCGATCATCGTCGCGCCGAGCTCGACCGCCATGCCGAGTTCGGTCTCGTCGTGGATCTCGAACAGGACGTCCATTTCCAGCTCACGCGCGGCGGAGGCGAGTTCGCCGCCAAGCGTCTCGCCGGTCTCGGCGAGGATGACGAGGATGCAATCGGCGTCCAGCGCGCGGGCCTCCAGCACCTGATAGGGATCGATCATGAAGTCCTTGCGCAAGACCGGCAGGCCGACCGAAACCCGCGCATCCACCAGATACTCGTCCGATCCCTGAAAATAGGGCTCGTCCGTCAGCACGGAGAGGCAGGTCGCGCCGCCGCGCGCATAGGCCCGGGCGAGGGCGGGGGGATCGAAATCCGCCCGGATCAGGCCCTTGCTGGGGCTCGCTTTCTTGACTTCCGCGATGAGGCCGGTGCCGCCATTGGCGCTCGCCTTGCGCAGCGCATTTTCGAAACCGCGCACGGGCGAGGCATAGCTCATCGTGGATTCCAGCTCCGCGACCGAAACCTCGGTCTTTTCTTGGCGACATGCTCGCGCTTCCTGGCGCAGATTTCGTCGAGAATCGTCATGCTCAGGCGCTCGCTTCGGCCGGTTCGATATCGAGATTAGAGACGCTGACGAGCCTGTCGAGGGCTTTCCTCGCCTTGCCGGCATCGATCGCGGCGGCCGCCGCGCTGACGCCGGTGGCAAGATCGCCCGCTTTTCCGGCGACGATCAGCGCCGCCGCGCTATTCAACAGCACGATGTCGCGATAGGGGCCTTCATGGCCGTCGACGAGCGCGCTCAGGGCCAGCGCATTGGTTTCCGCGTCGCCGCCTTTGAGCTGGTCCGGTACGACGCGCGCGAGACCGGCTTCCTCGGGCGTGACCTCGAATTCCCGGATCTCGCCGTCCTTGAGTTCGGCGACATGCGTCGGCCCGGTCGTGGTGATCTCGTCCAGCCCGTCGAGGCCGTGGACCACCCAGGCGGCTGTCGCTGCCGAGCTGTTTCAGAACCTCCGCCATAGGCCGCACCCATTTGTCGGCAAACACGCCGACGATCTGCCGTTTGGTGCCGGCGGGATTGGACAGGGGGCCAAGGAGATTGAAGATCGTGCGCGTGCCGAGTTGCGCGCGGGCAGGGCCGACATGACGCATCGCGCTGTGATGGCGCGGCGCGAACAGGAAACCGACGCCCGCCTCGCGGATGCAGGCCGAGACCTGGGCGGTTTCCGCCTCGATATTCACGCCGAGCGACTTCAACACGTCGGCCGCACCGGCGCGGGACGAGAGCGCGCGGTTGCCGTGCTTGGCGACCGGCACGCCGCAAGCCGCGACCACGAGGGATACGGCGGTCGAGATGTTATAGCTCCCCGAGGCGTCGCCACCGGTGCCGCAGGTATCGATCGCATTCGCCGGGGCATCGATCTTCAGCGCCTTCTCGCGCATGATCTCGGCGCCCGCCGTGATCTCCTCTACCGTCTCGCCGCGCACGCGGAGCGCCATCAGGAACGCGCCGATCTGCGCCTCCGTAGCCCCGCCGGACATCATGATCTCGAAGGCGGAGCGCGCCTCGGCGCGCGTCAGCGTGTTGCCTTGCGCGACGCTGTTGAGCAGGGGTTTCAGGTCTTCCATGCGAGTGCCCTTGCTCAGGCGGCGACGGTGGTTTCGGCGAGCTCGAGAAAATTCCTCAAAATCGCGTGGCCGTGCTGCGTCTCGATGCTTTCGGGATGGAACTGGACGCCGTGGACGTTCAGCGTCTTGTGGGACATGCCCATGATCAGGCCGTCGTCGGTTTCCGCGGTGACTTCAAGGCAATCGGGCAGGGTGGCGCGGTCGACGATCAGCGAATGATAGCGGGTGGCGCGGAATTCGTGCGGCAGGCCGTGAAACACGCCCTTGCCCGTGCTGTGGATCGTGCTGAGCTTGCCATGCATCAGAACCGGCGCGCGCACGACATTGCCGCCGAAGGCCTGGCCGATCGACTGATGCCCCAGGCAAACGCCCAGGATCGGCATCTGGCCCGAGAGGCTTTCCACCACGTCGAGGCAGATACCGGCTTCGTTCGGCGTGCAGGGGCCCGGCGAGATGACGATCGCCTTGGGACGCAGGCGCTCCAGCTCGGCGACCGTGATGGCGTCGTTGCGATGGACGACAACGTCCTCCCCCAACTCACCCAGGTAGTGAAAGAGGTTGTAAGTAAAACTGTCGTAGTTATCGATGAGGACGATCATCCGGCAAAACGCCCTTGTACCAGCCGTTGTCGAACCCGCGGCCGCAAATCCGTGGGGCGATGGCAGAAACTAAACCGTTGCGACGGCGTTCGGCAAGCATTAGACCTCCCGGAAGACGTCGTGAGGCAATACCGATCGTATGTGTTATTCTGGCGCTTGGATGTAAAGGGTGTACGCGAAGACATGAGCCTGCGGCGCAGACGTCACGCCTTCCATATTGCCGGCTGGGTAATCGTCGGATTCTGCGGCTTCTGGTTGTGGAGCGGCTATTTCGACCATCCTGCCGAGAGCACCGTTATTCCGCTCAAGGTGACGGCGGCGCCGATCGTCCTGAACGAAATCGCGCCCGCCGCGGCTCCCGCGAACGTTCTGGTTCTTGCGCCGCCGGCCGCTCTGGCCCCCAAGCATGTCTCCGTCGTCAGTCTGCCGATCGAGATCGGCAAGCCGCAATGGCTTCGCAATGCGGTGGCCGTCGGGCCGGCGAAGGGTCGTCCGCAGATTGCCATCATCATCGACGACGTTGGGGTCAATCGCCGTAATGCCGAGAAGGCCATCGGTCTCGAAGCGCCGCTGACGCTTTCCTTCCTGCCCTATGCCAATGACCTGGAGCCGATGGTCAAGACGGCGCGGGCGAATGGACATGAGATCATGGTGCACCTGCCCATGGAGCCCCTCGGCGGCGAGGAAAATCCCGGCCCGCATGCGCTTTGGGTGGATGAGACCAAGGCCGAGATGCTGCGCAGGCTCGACTGGAATCTCGCCCGTTTCGACGGCTATGTCGGCGTGAACAATCATATGGGCAGCCGGTTCAGCGCCGATCGCCCCGCCATGCGGCTGGTGCTCAACGAGTTGCATCGCCGGGGCCTGTTGTTCGTCGATTCCCGCACCACCGGCCGGACGGTCGGCGCGGAAGTCGCCGAGGAAGTCGGTGTTCCCTGGGCCGAACGCGACGTCTTCCTCGACAACAACGAGGATCCCGCCGCCATCCGCATCCAACTTCAGACACTCGAACGCCTCGCGCGCGTCAAGGGCCAGGTGATCGCCATCGGCCATCCCTATGACAGCACGATGCAGGTCCTCCGCGACTGGCTCCCCACCGCCCACACACGCGGCTTCGAACTGGTCCCGGTCAGCCGCATTGTGAAGGACAAGCTGAAGCAGGAACGGCTGATGGCCGCGAGTGCCGAGCAGGCTCAGCCTTAGCCCCATCCTCCAACGTCATTCCCGCGAAAGCGGGAATCATTGTCTCCGACTCCTGAACATTCACTCGGGTTCGCTTGTGTCTTTCGCAGGGTACCGTCGCCGCAAACAATTTTAACTTAGCCCAGCGTTATAGCTCGGAAAGTTCTTGATCCTGGAGATCGCTGCTCTAGGCTTTAGAAACTAGTCGGAAACGAAATTCGGACCCGATTTGGGGACCGTCCATGTTGATGTTTGGGGACAGAGAGGCACGTCTTGGCTTGGTTTGATTTGAAGCGAATGCCGATAAATATTCGTGGACTGGTTCTTTTTGTATCTTGGCGTTTGCTTTTAGTGTTCGCAGTG
Source organism: uncultured Alphaproteobacteria bacterium (assembly GCA_963822835.1). Lineage (GTDB taxonomy): Bacteria > Pseudomonadota > Alphaproteobacteria > CAVTAV01 > CAVTAV01 > CAVTAV01. The sequence continues at coordinate 97,274 of CAWGIZ010000012.1, forward strand.
GTGTCTGCGTCCGGCTGTGATCAGTCGGTTCCCAAGTCCTCTGAAGCTGGTGACGGCATACCTTCAGATAGCTGCGCGAACGAACGGGTCTTGACGGGCCAGAGGAAAAGTGAGTGCTCAGAAATTGCGCAGATTATAGATGAAATAACGAATATGAGTTTCTACAGGACCTCCGTGAGAGGCGGAATAAAAATAGTTGGAGACCCTGAAATACTTAAAGGGCCACATTTCTCGATATTGAAGGATATGACACGGCAAGAGATGGATGAGTATGTCGCAGGACGCTACCACGATATTGGCGATGTATTCTCCGCGGCGGATTGGATGTCAGCTAGCGCTAGCAACATGACTTTCGATAAGTATTATGATGGTGCTTATGATGCGGCGAATAGATCTTTAGAATACATTGGAAATAATGATAGAACCTGTCTGGGAGGCGACTAAACAGTTAGATTTTTCTATAATCGCTATTTATTATGCATCGAAAGATAATAATGATAAATCTATTGAATACATATCGAAGATAGAAAAATATCTAAATAATGAAAAAGATATTCGAATTTTTCAAAAATACGTATTATATAAATATATTTCTTTGTGTTACGACGTTATGAATAACGAGGAGAAAAGAGCGTATTATATAGAAAAAACAGCGAAGTATATGTTCGATGTAGGTCAGTACCGAGCGGCTGCATCGGAATATAATGATCTATACCATCTATACAGAGAGAAGGATGACGCTCTCTCTAATAAATATAAGGACCTCTATCGTCTTTCGATATGTAAGGCGTTGCACAATGCCACCTGCTAGAGCGTGAAAGTTTATCGTTCACACCAATGCTCGCGGCCTTTCGGCCAATCTCTCTAACAGGCTAAGTGAGGCAGAGCGGGCTTCGAGCAAATCCTATGTATTGCAAGATCTACTGTCCCCGCGTCCGCATCGATGCAAAGCGCATCGCTTCCTCTGCCGCGCGGAACAGGGCCCGCGCCTTGTGGCGGCATTCCTGATATTCGCTTTCGGGGACGGAGTCCGCGACGATGCCGGCGCCGGCCTGGGCGTATAGGGTGCCGTCTTTCAGAATGGCGGTCCGGAGGGCGATGGCGCTGTCCATTTGGCCGTTGGCGGAGAAATAGCCGACCGCGCCGGCATAGACGCCGCGCTTTTCCTTCTCCAACTCGTCGATGATCTGCATCGCGCGGACCTTGGGCGCGCCGCTGACCGTGCCGGCGGGGAAGCCGCCCACAAGCGCGTCGATGCCGTCATATTTCGGATCGATCTCGCCCTCGACATTCGAGACGATGTGCATGACGTGGGAATAGAGCTCGATGAAGTTCTTGTCGGTGACCTTCACGGTGCCGATCTTGGCGACACGGCCGACATCGTTGCGGCCGAGATCCAGCAGCATCAGGTGCTCGGCGAGCTCCTTGGGATCGGAGAGCAGGCTTTCCGCCAGCGCGCGGTCCTCGGCGGGCGTCGCGCCGCGTGGACGCGTTCCGGCGATCGGACGGATGGTGACCGTCCCGTCGCGCAGCCGGACGAGAATTTCGGGGCTGGAGCCGACGATCGAGAAATCCTCGAATGCCAGATAATACATATAGGGCGAGGGATTGATCCGGCGCAGCGTCCGGTAATAGGTGAAATGCGGCAGCGTGAACGGCACCTCGAAACGCTGCGACAGCACGACCTGGAAGATGTCTCCCGCGCCGATATAGTCCCGCGCGCGCTCCACCATGCGAACATATTCGTCATGCGTGGTGTTCGAGACCGGCTCCGGCAGGTCGCCGAGATCGGCGATTTCCTCGTGCCCGTGGGGCAGGGGCTTGTCGAGAGCGTGCACCGCGTCGTCGAGGCGTTCGCAGGCGCGGCTATACGCGACCTTGGCGGAAACGCCCGCCTCCGGGCGCACCGGCGTGATGACGATGATCTCGTTCTTCACGGAATCGAAGATCGCCATGATCGTCGGCCGGACCAGCAGGGAGTCCGGGATGCCGTCGATCGGCGCGGGCTTGGGATTGGGCAGGTGCTCCATCTGGCGCACCATGTCGTAGCCCATATAGCCCACCATGCCGGCCGCCATCGGCGGATAGCCCTCGGGAATTTCTATGGCCAATTCCGCCAGGATCTTCCGCAGCGAGACGAGCGGCGGATCGGTGTCGTCGACGAAGGTTCTGGTGTCGGCCCGGGCGTGACGGTTTACCGAGGCGGTCGAACCGATACAGCGCCAGATCAGATCGGGCCTGATGCCGATGATAGAGTAACGCCCCTGAACCGCGCCGCCTTCGACGGAATCCAGCAGGAAGGTGTTCTGCTCTCCCTCGGCCAGCTTCAGCATCGCGGAGACGGGCGTCTCCAGATCCGCGACGAGCGTCGTCGAGACGACCTGCGGCCGTCCGGCCTCGTAAGGCCCGGCGAAATCGTCGAAGCTGGGCGTGAAGGACATCACTGGTTCCCGAAAGGCCGCCTTACTGCGAGCTTTCGCTCATCTGGCTGAGCGCCTGTTTGACGATCGTGTTGTCGACCTTCACGCCCAGATCCTTCCGGATATGGTTCTGATATTCCTCGATCAGGTCGTTCGCCATTTGCTCGGAGATCATGTTGGCGAGTTCGGTGACATCCTTGGCGTTCGCGGTCGGGCTCGGGGTAAGGATCTCCTTCACCTTGAACAGGACGTAACCCTTGCCATCCGGTGCGGCGCCCCAGCCGGCCTTGTCCTGCTCGGTCGAGAAGATCTCGTTGAGCAGGGCCTGACTGACGTAATCCTCCGTGACCGAGCCGTCGCGCAGCAACGGCTTGGATGTCACGACCTTGCCGCCAGCCGTGGTGGCGACCGTCGCGAGGTTCTTTTCCTTGCCGGCCCACTCGGTCAGCGATTTCGCACGGTCCTGCGCCATTTCACGCTGCTTCTGCTGCTTCCAGGACGCGATGACCTGATCCTTGACCGTGTCCAGCGGCTTCGGTTTGCTCGGCGTGATGCCGTCCACCTTGATGATGAAATAGTCGTTGTTGCCGCCGTCCGTCAGCTCGAGATCGTCGCCCGGCCGCGCGTTGAACGCGAATTCCAGGAATTTCGATGACGCCGGCACTCCCGGTACAGCTGTGCCCGCCTGGTTCGTGCCGGTGCGGTCGATCTCGTCGATCTTCTTGATCGGGAGCGAAAGCTTGTCGGCGATTTCCTGCAGATTGGCGCCGCCGGCGAGCTGGTCCTCGATCTTGCTGAGCAGGCTGTAGAGCGCGTCCGTCGCCTTTTCCGTGGCGAGTTCCTTGCGAAGGTCGTCCTTCACCTCATCGAAGGTCTTGCCGCCGCCCGAAATGGTCGAGAGCACATGGACCACGATCCAGTTGCCGAACACGTTCTTGACCGGCTTGGTGACGCCGCCGGCCGGAACATTGAAGGCCTCCAGCGCGGCGTCCTCGCCGAGCTGCTGCTGGACCTCGTTCTTCGTCATCGCCTCGAGCTTCATGTCGCTCTGGTTGGTGGCGTTGAACTGGGCGGCGGCCTTGGCGAAGTCCTCGCCGCCGGCAACCGCTGCCTGAGCCTTCTTCGCGGTGTCCTCGTCGAGGAAGTTCATGACCTCCAGACGGCGCTTCTCGCCGGGCATGTATTGCGCCTTGCGGGAATCATAGAGCTCGTGGAGCGCCTGGTCGGTCACCGCGACCTCGGACATGGTGGTCGCGGGGCTGAGCGCGACGAAGCTCAGCGTCCGGTATTCCGGCGCGGTGAAGCGGGAGATGTGGTCGTCGTAATAGGCCTTGACCGTCGCCTCGTCGGGGTCGGGAACGGCCGAGATCGTGTCGTTGGGCAGATAGGCGAGATCCACGACCCGCTTCTGTTCGCGGTACTTGTAGAGCGCGTCGACAAGCGTCTTCGGGGCCTTGCGACCGCCGATCAGGGCGTCGATCAGATATTCGCGCGCGATGTCGTAGCGCGTCTGCTGTTCGAACTGCGCCTGGCTCAGGCCTAGCTGCTGGAGGATGCCGTCGTAACGTATCCTGCTGAATCCGCCGACACCGTCGTTGAACATCGGCTGGCTGCGGATGTAATCGGCGACCTGCTTGTCGGACACGCGCAGTCCCATGCCATAGGCCTGCTGGTCGAAGGCGGTGCGCGTGATCATGCGCTGGAGCACCTGATCGTCGAGCCCGGCCGCGATGGCGGTCTGCGCCGTGAACTGCGGCCCGACGCTTTGCTGCCAGGCGCGCAGCTGGCGCTGGAATTCGCCCAGGAACGAGTTGGTCGTTATCTCCGTATCGCCGACCTTGGCGACCACATCCGACCGCAAGCCCGTGCGGAAGATGTCCTGAATGCCCCATATCGCGAAGCTGAGGATCAGAATGAAGAAGAGGGTCCCGGCGACCGCCTTGCCGATGGTGCCCTTCATGGAATTGCGAATAGAGTTAAGCATCGCCTTGATCTGATTCCGTAAAATGTTCGCGAATAGCTAAATCCCGGCCCGGTCGCCATCGACCGTCCGGTAGCGTTGGGCGGCATCATAGTGATGGCGATTTGCCCCCGGCAACACGCTACCGTCGTGCGGTCCCGCCCGGTTAAAGCTCTGTTGGCAAATTGCCGGGATCATTGTTAGATCGACGCGAGGGGCGCGCCGGTATCCGCACGGTCCGCCAGGCTGGACCAATTCCGAAAGATTCAATTCACGATGAGCACTGCGAAAACGCCGCGCCCGCTGGTGGCCGGAAACTGGAAAATGAACGGTTTGAAGGCCAGCGCGGCCGAAATCGGTGGCCTGGCCGAACGTCTCGCGGGGCCGGCAAAGCCCGGTTGCGAGACGCTCGTCTGTCCGCCGGCGACCCTGCTGTCGACATTCGCGCCGCTCACCGCCGCCGCGGGCATCGGGCTCGGGGCCCAGGATTGCCATGCCAAGGCGTCCGGCGCGCATACCGGCGATATCAGCGCCGAGATGCTGAAGGATATCGGTTGCTCCTATGTCATCGTCGGCCATTCGGAGCGCCGGGCCGACCACGGCGAGACCAACGAAATCGTGCGCGCCAAGGCGGAAGCCGCCCATCGGGCCGGACTGATCGCGATCATCTGTATCGGCGAGACCGAGGCGGAGCGCGATGCGGGCAAGACGCTGGCCGTCGTGGCGAACCAGATCAAGGGATCCGTGCCGGCGGCCGCGAGCGCCGAAAACACGGTCATTGCCTACGAGCCGGTCTGGGCGATCGGAACGGGCCGGACGCCGAGCACGGCCGACGTCGCTGAGGTTCACGCGTTGATCCGCAAGGAGCTTTCGGGCCTGCTGGGCGAAAGCGCCGGGGCAATGCGCATTCTTTACGGGGGCTCGGTGAAGCCGTCGAATGCGAAGGAACTCATGGCCGTACCAAATGTCGACGGCGCGCTTGTCGGCGGCGCCAGCCTCAAGGCGGCCGATTTCTGGGGAATTGTGGAGGCTTATCTTAAGGCCTTACAAACCGGATCAGTTCATCGCGAACGTTACGCCCGCCCTCACCTTGAAAGCCGAAGTGTGCGCGCCGGTCAGATGCGTGGTCATACCATCGATCGAGACCTGATCGCCGGTATAGGGATTGTAGGGGGCGCCCACGCTCGACCAGTAGGAGTAGCCACCGCCTAGCGACACGCTGACCCGATCGTTCAGCGGCATGGCAATTCCTGCGCTGATCTCGCCGTGGAAGGCGATTTTGTTGTCGCTTTCCCTGAACGTGAGGGTGAAATCGTCGTCCGGCGCACCTGTGAAATTATTCGTGTTGTGCTCCAGCGAGTGAAGCGAGCTGTCGCGGTAATACCCGCCGCATAAGCCATCACGAAAGGCCGGACGCTGTTGCCCCCGAATTCCGTCGAAAAGCGAAGCCCGAGTTCGAACTGGTCCTCGCTCACCTTCTGATCCCGGGTTTGCGCCAGGGTGGCGATGAAGCCGCCGAGATCGACCTGGGACCCGAAAGTACCGGTATATTTGGCTTTGTTATGGACCCAGGTGCCCTCGATATAGGCCTGCAAGGCCATATGGCCGAAGGGGTCGGTGTCGAGGAGCCGGTAGTTCGCTCCGAGGGAGTAGCTCTCGAAATTATAGGCCATGCTCCCGTCGCCCTCGGTCACACCGGCGATGCCGGAAGATCCGCTCGGACTCAGGGCTCCATAAACAATGCCGGTGTCCAGGCCGCGGATGCTGGCCACCTCGTGGCCGTCACCTTTGGCATAGCTGACCGCAGCCTGGAACTTGTCCAGCGCCAGACTGCCGGCGAAATCCATAATCGTGATCGTTCTGGGCGAGGTAATGGCCGGAAATTCCGGCGCGACGCCGGGGGCGCCGTCGCGGACAAAGCCAATGCCGGTAACGGGCACCCGTGCGCGTTCGACGCCGCCGCTGATCGTCGCCAACCGGGCGATCCGCCTGATCGCGTCGTCGCTGCGGCGCTCGATATCGACCGTGGTGATCGGGCTCACGGGGCTGACGGTTTCGCGGGTGAGCATGTGGCGGGCCACGACGACGTTTTTTTCCGTCGTCTCTTCCGTTTCCGGAGCGGACATAAAGATGCCGCTTTCCAACGTGTCGTCATGACGCTCGTTCAGGGAACTCACGAAGGTTTCGGCGTCCTCGTCTGCCGCGAAGGCGGCCGGGGAGAGTGGAAAAGAAAGGGTGCCGATAGCTATAGCCGTCAGGGTTTGCCGCACAACGTCCTCCATTTCCAAGCCATTTCATTGCTGGATAGCACCTGCCTTTAGGAGGCGCCTCATCCGATAGGATGAGAAAATGCCCAGAATGGCCGAATTCTCTGCTATGATGACGATATGGATCACGCATCGGGACTGCGGCGGGATCTCGAACCTTTGTGAGCGGGCGGAGAATCCTGTCCGCGGCCCTAGCCATTGCTTGTTTCCTGGTGTAAAAGCGGCCCAACCTAGTTGGGAGAGCGTTAGGTCCGATGCAGGAAGTCATTCTTATTGTTCATATTATTGTGGCGGTCGTTATGGTCGTCCTGATCCTGTTGCAGCGCTCCGAGGGCGGGGCCCTCGGAATCGGCGGCGGCGGCGGGGTAGGCGGCCTGATGTCTTCTCGGGGAGCGGCCAATCTGCTGACCCGTACGACGGCCATCCTTGCCGGAGTGTTCTTCCTTACCAGCGTCGTGCTGACGGTGATGTCCAAGGCTCGACCGTGAGCGAATCGGTGCTCGATACGGCCGCTCCGCAAGCCCAGCAACAGCAGGCGCCGGCGCCCGCGACGGGCGGTTCCTCGACCAGGTCAACACGGCCTTGCCGAAATCGGCGCCGGAAACGCCGGGTACCGCGCCCGCGCCGGCGGCGCCCAGCGGATCCTCTGACGAACCCCAAGTCCCGATCGCAAAGTGATCGGCAGTAGGCCGCGCGCCCGAGTCGGGCGGTGCGGCGGGCTTCGTGCGGTGATTGCGCGCGGCGCGCAGGCGGCAGATTTTATCGGCTTTCCGTTTCCTGTTCGCCGGTGAGGCGTTTGATGTATAGTGATCGCCCATGACCCGGTTCATCTTCATCACCGGCGGCGTGGTTTCCTCCCTCGGAAAAGGACTTGCCTCCGCGGCATTGGGCGCGCTGCTTCAGGCGCGCGGATTTTCGGTCCGTCTGCGCAAGCTCGACCCCTATCTCAACGTCGATCCGGGCACCATGAGCCCGTATCAGCACGGCGAGGTCTATGTTACCGACGACGGCGCCGAGACCGATCTCGATCTCGGGCATTACGAGCGGTTCACGGGCGTTCCCGCGCGCAAGACCGACAACGTAACCTCCGGGCGCATCTATCAGAACATCATCACGCGCGAGCGCCGGGGCGACTATCTCGGCGGGACGGTGCAGGTGATCCCGCACGTCACCGACGCGATCAAGGAATTCGTTGTCGCCAATACCGAGGGCACGGATTTCGTGCTGTGCGAGATCGGCGGCACGATCGGCGATATCGAGAGCCTGCCGTTCCTCGAGGCGATCCGCCAGCTCGGCAACGAACTCGGGCGCGACCAGGCGGTTTTCGTGCATCTGACGCTGGTGCCCTATATCAAATCCGCCGGCGAATTGAAGACCAAGCCGACCCAGCATTCGGTCAAGGAACTGCTCGGTCTCGGCATTCAGCCGGATGTGCTGGTTTGCCGTTGCGAGCGGGAAATTCCGGAGGCCGACCGGCGCAAGATCGCGTTGTTCTGCAACGTCCGCCACGAGGCGCGTCATCCCGGCGCTGGATGTGCAGACGATCTACGAGGTGCCGCTCACCTACCACGCGCGGGGTTTCGATACGCAGGTATTGCGGGCCTTCGGCATCACGGATCGCCCAGGCGCCCAATCTGACCGGCTGGGAGGATGTCGCGCGCCGCGTTCTGGCGCCGGAAGGCGATGTCACGATTGCCGTGGTCGGCAAATATACCGGCCTTCAGGATGCCTATAAGTCTCTGACGGAAGCGCTGGTTCATGGCGGCATCGCGAATAACGTCAAGGTCAATATCGAATGGCACGAGGCCGAGCTGTTCGAGGATCAGGACCCGTGTCCCATCTCGAGCATGTGCACGGCATTCTGATCCCGGGCGGTTTCGGTGTTCGCGGCATCGAGGGAAAGATCGCGGCGGCGCGTTTTGCGCGTGAGCGTCAGGTGCCGTTATTTCGGCATTTGCCTCGGCATGCAGATGGCGGTGATCGAGGTCGCGCGTCATCTCGCGGGGCTCGAGGGCGCGGGAACGACCGAAGTCGGTCCCTGCAAGGATGCGGTCGTCGGTCTGATGACCGAATGGGTTCACGGCAACGTCACCGAGAAGCGCAACGCCCGAAGCGATATGGGCGGCACCATGCGGCTCGGCGCGTATGACGCCGTTCTGAAGGATGGCAGCCGCGTCGCGGATATCTATGGCAGCCGCACGATTTCGGAGCGCCATCGTCATCGCTACGAAGTGAATCCGGGCTATCGCGAGAAGCTGGAAAAGGCAGGGCTCGTTTTCGCGGGAGAATCCCCGGATGGAACCCTGCCTGAAATCGTCGAGATCCCGACCCATCCGTGGTTCATCGGCGTGCAGTTCCATCCCGAGCTCAAGTCGAAGCCGTTCGAGCCGCATCCCTTGTTCCGGTCGTTCATCGAAGCCGCCGTTCATCAATCCCGACTGGTCTGACCAGGCCCATCCCGATGCCCAAGATACGCCCCGTTCTGGCGAAAGACCGAGCCGCCTGGCTGGCGATGTGGGCGGATTACTGCGCGTTCTACAACGCGGTGGTGCCCGAGGAGGTGACGGAAGGAACCTGGGCGCGGCTGCTGGAAAAGGGCACGACGGTCTGTTGCCTGATCGCCGAGGACAAGGGCAAGCCGGTGGGCTTCGCGAATTACGTGCTGCACGATTACACGTGGGGGCTCAACCCCCTTTGCTATCTCGAGGACCTGTTCGTCATCGAGGAGGCGCGCGGCAAGGATGTCGGGCACGCGCTCATCTCGCATCTCGTCGAGTTGGCGGAAACCGAACACTGGGACCGTGTCTACTGGCACACCCAGGAGGGCAATGCCCGCGCGCGCCGGCTTTACGACCGCTTCACCCCGGCGGACGACTTCGTCCGCTATCGCATCCAGATCTTAGGCAATAAACAACCTTCTGAAGGCATAAACTCCGGTCCCACCGGAAGATGAGAGAGACGGAAAGACATGACTGCCATTATCGATATTCTCGCCCGTGAAATCCTGGACAGCCGGGGCAACCCGACCGTCGAAGTGGACGTGACGCTGGAGACCGGCGCCTTCGGCCGCGCGGCCGTGCCCTCGGGGGCTTCCACCGGCGCCCATGAGGCCGTGGAGCTGCGCGACGGCGGCAAGCGCTACGGCGGCAAGGGCGTGCAGAAGGCCGTGGCGGCGGTGAACGGCGAAATCTACGAGGCGCTCGCCGGTCTCGATGCCGAGGACCAGATCCAGATCGACGGCATCATGTGCGAGCTCGACGGTACCGAAAACAAGTCCCGGCTCGGCGCGAACGCCATTCTCGGCGTCAGCCTCGCGGTCGCCAAGGCGGCGGCGGACGAAGCTGGCTTGCCGCTCTATCGCTATGTCGGCGGTGCCTCGGCGCATGTTCTGCCGGTGCCGATGATGAATATCGTCAATGGCGGCGCCCATGCGGACAACCCGATCGACATCCAGGAATTCATGGTCATGCCGGTCGCGGCGAAACCATCGCCGATGGCGTCGAGATGGGCGCGACGGTGTTCCACGCCCTGAAAAAGCAGCTCTCGGACGCCGGCCACAACACCAATGTGGGCGACGAAGGCGGTTTCGCGCCGTCGCTGAAAAGCACCGACGAAGCGCTCGAACTTCATCATGAGCGCGATCAAGGCCGCCGGCTACAAGCCCGGCGAGGACGTTTTCATCGCGCTCGATGCGGCGTCCAGCGAGTTCTACAAGAAGGGCAAGTACCATCTCGAAGGCGAGGGCAAGGCGCTGCGGCGCCGAGGAACTCGTCGAAATACTACGCCGATCTCGTGAAGCGCTATCCGATCATCTCGATCGAGGACGGCATGGCCGAGGACGACTGGAAGGGCTGGAAGGCGCTGACCGAGGAGCTCGGCGGCAAGATCCAGCTGGTCGGCGACGATCTCTTCGTCACCAACCCGAAGCGTCTGGCGGAGGGCATCAAGAAGGGCACGGCCAATTCGATCCTGGTGAAGGTCAACCAGATCGGCACGCTGACCGAGACGCTGGAAGCCGTGAACATGGCGCACCGCGCGGGCTACACCGCCGTTATGTCGCACCGTTCCGGGCGAAACCGAGGACGCCACCATCGCCGATCTCGCGGTGGCCACCAATTGCGGTCAGATCAAGACCGGCTCGCTCGCGCGTTCGGACCGTCTGGCGAAATACAATCAGCTCATCCGCATCGAGGAAGAACTTGGCTCGGCGGCTCACTATGCCGGCGCAAGCATTTTGAAAACCAGGAAATAGTCCGGGGAAGGGCGGAACGCGGGATTGCCGGTTAACCACAAATCTGTGGCGTCCGGCCCCGTTCCAAACTAGACTTCGGGCAAATCATCAAACGAGTTGGCCACTGGTCAATGGGGGACGTCATGACCTTCTCGAGTAAGCTTAAAGCAGTTGTTTTCGCCGCCGCCGTGCCTGCGGCCCTTTTTGTGACCGTTTCGGCGAGCGCTCAGGGCGTGCAGATGTCGCGCGGCGAATATGTCGCGCGGCTCGCCAATTGCATCGCGTGTCACTCAACGCCGGACGGTGCGCCGTTTGCCGGCGGTCTGAAGATGAACGTGCCGATGCTCGGCAACATCTACACGACCAACATCACGCCCGATAAGGAAACCGGCATCGGGAACTACTCCTACGAAGATTTCGAAAAGGCCATGCGGGACGGCGTCGCGAAGGACGGCCATCATCTCTATCCCGCGATGCCTTATCCCTCCTACGCCAAGATGTCGGATGACGACATCCACGCGCTGTACGACTTCTTCATGAACGAGGTGAAGCCGGTCAATCAGGCCAACAAGCCCGATGAGATCACCGGCTGGCGGAATGTCCGCTGGGCGCTCGGCATCTGGAACACACTGTTCCTCGACAGCGGCGCCTACAAGGAGAAGTCCGGCAAGGACGCCGCCTGGAACCGTGGCGCCTATCTGGTTCAGGGCGCGGGCCACTGCGGCGCCTGCCACACGCCGCGCGGGCTGTTTTTCCAGGAAAAGGGCCTGGACGAGAGCGAGAGCGCCTTCCTGTCCGGCGCGCCGCTGGATAACTGGTCGTCGCCGAGCCTCAATGGCGACATCAATTCCGGTCTCGGCCGCTGGTCGGAGCAGGATATCGTCGATTTCCTGAAGAACGGCCGCAATCCGCACGGCACGGCCTTCGGCACCATGGTCGAGGTGGTGAACAACAGCACCTCCTACATGACCGACGAGGACCTGAAGGCGATGGCGGTCTATCTGAAGTCGCTGCCGCCGGAGAAGGAAAAGGGCGCGACGGCCTACGCCTATGACAACGGCACGACCGAGCAGCTCAGCCAGCTGAAATTCGACGGTCCGGGCGCGGTCACCTATTATCAGTACTGCGTCTCCTGCCATCTCTACGACGGCAAGGGACAGGGCCTGTATCATCCAGGCCTTGCGGGCAACCCCGTGGTGCTGGATCAGGATCCGAGCTCGCTGATCAACCTGACGCTCAATGGTTCGCTTCGGGTGATTTCCAGCGGCAAGCCGCATGCCTACGGGATGCCGTTCTTCCGGCTGCTGCGCAACGACGAGCAGATCGCCGACGTGCTGACCTTCATCCGCAAGGGATGGGGCAACAACGCGCCGGCCGTGACGCCCGAGCAGGTTGCCAAGATCCGCGCGGACACGGACCCGACCCGCAACGACATCGTCGTCCTGAAGATGAAATAACCGAGGGGGCTTCACGCCCCCTCATTTCATCATCTGATGTAGCGCGCTCCTTCGCGGGCGCGCGTTCAGCTTCACATCGATGCTGTCTTTGACGCACGCGATCCGGCGGGCCATCATGGCGTGCGCCCGCCAGTCCCGATAAACGGCCGGAATCGACCATGCTCAAAATGCCGCTCGCCGACGCCATCCGACAGCTCGATCGCCACGCGACCGATCGCTACCGGGTGCTTGATCACGGCGACTGGAATTTCGGCATCTACCGTCCCGACGATCCGGCCTCGCAAATCCCCAACGACAAGGACGCGCTCTATGTCGTCGCGGTGGGCGAGGGGATGTTCTTCTACGACGGCGAGCGCCAGAAATTCGAACCCGGCGACGCCTTCTTCGTCCCCGCCGGCATGGTCCACCGCTTCGAGGACACCGGCCCGGACTTCACCACATGGGTGATCTTCTTCGGCTCACGGGCGCATTGAGAGGCGCTACGTACGTCAAGGGGATATATGCGCCTATTTCCGGTCGGAACGCTTAGAGAACAGATCGGATTATCTGTTTATTATCATAGCGTTGTCGATTCCACTTGCGGATGAGAACAAAAAGGGTACATTGGTTGCGACTCAGGAACGCGGCTGTTGCGCGGAAGGGAGTCCGGTCATCGGTTTTCAGTGCTGTGGCCGCCCGTCAGCGCCTCGCTTGAAGCATCAATTGCGTTACCCGCAGGCAAGGAATAAGAAAGGACCGGCCCAATGGCATCGAACAGTTCATCCACCAATCTGCGTGTAGTTGAGAATTCCGGCATGGATAAGGAAAAGGCCCTCGAGGCCGCCCTGAGTCAGATCGAGCGGGCCTTCGGCAAAGGCTCCATCATGAAGATGGGCCAGCGCGGTCCGGCCATGGATATTTCGGCGATCTCGACCGGATCCCTGGGCCTCGATATCGCGCTCGGGATCGGCGGATTGCCAAAGGGCCGCATCATCGAAATTTACGGGCCGGAAAGCTCGGGCAAGACGACGCTGGCGCTCCATGTCGTCGCCGAGGCGCAGAAGAAGGGTGGCACGGCCGCCTTCGTCGACGCCGAGCATGCGCTCGACCCGGCCTATGCCCGCAAACTGGGCGTCAATGTCGACGAGCTTCTGATCTCCCAGCCGGATACCGGCGAGCAGTCGCTGGAAATCGCCGATACGCTGGTCCGCTCCGGCGCGATCGACGTGCTGGTGATCGATAGCGTCGCGGCCCTCACGCCGCGCGCCGAGCTCGAAGGCGAGATGGGCGATTCCCATGTCGGTCTGCAGGCCCGGCTGATGAGCCAGGCGCTCCGCAAGCTCACCGGCTCGATCTCCAAGTCGAACTGCATGGTGATCTTCATCAACCAGATCCGCATGAAGATCGGCGTGATGTTCGGCAACCCGGAAACCACGACCGGCGGCAACGCGCTGAAGTTCTATGCCTCCTGCCGTCTCGATATCCGCCGTATCGGCCAGATCAAGGACCGCGACGAGGTGGTCGGCAACCAGACCCGCGTCAAGGTCGTGAAGAACAAGGTGGCGCCGCCCTTCAAGGTCGTCGAATTCGACATCATGTACGGCAAGGGCATTTCCAAGACCGGCGAACTGGTCGATCTCGGCGTCAAGGCCGGTATCGTCGAGAAATCCGGCTCCTGGTTCTCCTATGACAGCCAGCGCATCGGCCAGGGCCGCGAGAACGCCAAGCAGTTCCTGGCGGACAATCCCGAAGTGGCAGACGAGATCGAGCAGAAGATCCGCGCCAATTCCGGCATCCTCGCGAGCATCATCGACGGCCGGGCCGAAGAAGATAGCGGGGACTCCGATACGGCCGCGGACGGCTTCTGAGCTGCGAGAGCCCGGCGTCTCTTGTCCGGGCTCTACTAGCGTAAGCCTATTGGCGGCGCGGCCGGCATAGCCGGCCTGGCCCAACAGGCCCCGAGGACACCCCCCCGAAGCCTCCCCTGGCATCCTTGTCCTCATTCCGGCCCGCCGCCGCGTTCTTCCGAGCGATACAGGACTCCAGCCGTCGTTCCGGTCATCCGGAGAAGACGGCCGGTGCCTGAAACTAGGCTTCGGGCTGCAATGTCTCGACGAAACGGACGGGCTTGCCTTGCGGATCACCGATAACTTCGCCATCGGCCATCACGCGCGTGCCGCGGATGATCGTGCCGACCGGCCAGCCGGTGACGGTCTGGCCTTCGAACGGGCTCCAGCCGCATTTGCTGGCGAGCCAGTCGCTGGTGATCTCCTGCTTCCGCCCCAAATCCACGAGCGTGTAATCGGCGTCGTATCCGACCGCGACGCGGCCCTTGCCGGCGATACCGAAAATCCGCTGCGCGCCCGCGCTGGTGAGATCCATCACGCGTTCGATCGTCATGCGCCCATTCGCGGCATGATCGAGGAGCAGCGGCAACAGGGTCTGCACGCCCGGCATGCCGGACGGGCTCTCGGGATAGGGCTTGGCTTTCTCTTCCTTGGTATGGGGCGCGTGATCCGAGCCGATCACGTCGACGATGCCCTGGCGGACGGCCTCCTGCAGGCCGCGCGGTGGCGCGCCGTCGCGGATCGGCGGGTTCATCTGGGCGTAGGTGCCGAGCCGCTCGTAGCATTCGGGCGCGGCGAGAGTCAGATGCTGCGGCGTCGTCTCTACCGTCGCGATGTCCTTGTCGTCGCGCGAGGAACGCCATTTCCTCCGCCGTCGTGACATGCAGCACGTGGACGCGCCGGCCGGTTTCGCGCGCCAGCTTCAGATAGCCGTTTGGTCGCCGGAGCGCCGTGTCCTCGTCGCGCCAGACCGGGTGGGTCGAGGGATCGCCCGGCTTGCGCTCGCCCGGCGCGTTCCTTGAGCGCGGTATTCGTCCTCGGAATGGATCGCGACGCGGCGCGTGCCGTGCGCGAGCAGGCGTTTCAGCGTCGCGTCGTCGGGGATCAGCAGCGTGCCGGTCGACGAGCCGAGGAACACCTTGATGCCGCAGCAGCCGGGCAGGCGTTCGAGATCCGCCACGATGGTCGGCATTGTCCGCCGTGCCGCCGAGATAGAAGGCGTGGTCGCACCACATGCGGCCGTCGGCGCGCCGGAGCTTTTCGGCAAGCGCGTCCGGATGGTCGTCGTCGGGCTTGGTGTTCGGCATTTCGAAAACCGCCGTGACGCCGCCAAGCACGGCCGCAGGCTGCCGGTCGCGAGATCTTCCTTGTGCTCGTTGCCGGGCTCGCGGAAATGGACCTGGGTGTCGATGACGCCCGGCAGAACGATGCAGCCCCTTTGCGTCGATCGTCTCGCGGCCGCGGCTGGCGCCCGAGAGATCGCCGATTTGCGCGGTACGGCCGCCGCGCACGCCGATATCGGCCTGTCCCGTGCCGTTATGGGTGACGCAGGTCGCGCCCTTGATGATGAGATCGAATGTGGCGGCCATGGTTTTTCGTCCCGCTTTGTGTTTGGTGGGCAGTGCTGGTGCGCGGCGCCCCCTTTTATAGGAGGGGTGGCCTTTCGGGGCCAGAGCGAACCCGGCAAATACGATCATCGATTGACACCGGCCCGCGAGTCTCCACATTTGAGCGGGGTCGATCCGAGGACACTTGGAGAGAAAATGAGCGGGATTACCGGGATCGTTCTGGAGGGCCGCGGCATCATCGCCGTCGCCGGGCTGGATACACGCAAGCTCCTGCAGGGGCTGATCACGAACAATGTCGAGAAGGTCACCCCTGAACGGGCGATATATTCGGCGCTGCTGACCGGGCAGGGCAAATTTCTGCATGATTTTCTGGTCGTTCAGAATGGCGATACGCTTTTGATCGACTGCGAGGGCCCGCGCCGGACGGATTTGATGAGCCGGCTACTGAAATACCGCCTCCGCGCCAACGCCGAGTTCACCGATGAAACCGACCGGTGGACCGTCGCGGCGCTGATCGGAGACGGGGCTGCGGCAAAGCTCGGGCTCGGCGATGAGCCGGGCAGGGCGAAAGCCTATGAAGGCGGTGTCGCCTTCGTCGACCCGAGGCTCGGCCGATTGGGCGTCCGTCTCATCCTGCCGAGGGAGCGGGCCGTCGCGGTGCTCGAAGCGCTCGCGGACAGGATCGGCACGATGCAGGATTTCGATGCGCACCGGCTGGCGCTCGGCGTGCCGGATGGCAGCCGCGATCTGGAAGTGGAAAAGACCTTCCTGCTCGAGTCCAATGCGGAGGCGCTGCACGCCGTCGATTTCACCAAAGGGTGCTATGTCGGGCAGGAATTGACCGCCCGCACAAAGCGCAGGGCCAATCTGAAGTGGCGGCTCTATCCGGTCGAGCTCAAAGGAACAGCGCCGGCCGCCGATAGCCCGGTCAAGGCGGGCGAGAAGGAAATCGGACGGCTCAAGTCGGCCAATTCCGGCCATGCGATGGCCTATCTCCGGATCGAGGATGCGGAAGCCGCGCGCACCGCCGGGTTGCCGCTCGTCTCGGGTAGCGCGGAACTCACCATCGCGGAACCGGATTGGATGCAAGCATGACGTCACCGCCGCCCAAGGCATCCACGTCGCGGTGCGGCTGGAGCACCGGCAGCGATCTGATGATCGCCTATCACGACGAGGAATGGGGCGTGCCCGAGCGCGACGACCGCGCGCTTTTCGAGAAGCTCATCCTCGACGGTTTTCAGGCCGGGCTTTCCTGGAGCACGATTCTGAACAAGCGCGAAAATTTCCGCCGGGCCTTCGATGGCTTCGCGCCGGAAAAGATCGCGCGCTACACGCCGAAGAAGCTTGAGAAGCTGATGGCCGATCCCGGCATCATCCGCAACCGGGCCAAGATCGCCTCCAGCGTGACGAGCGCGCAGGCGTGGCTTGAGATCATGGAGGCAGGGCCCGGCTCCTTCGCCGATTTTCTCTGGCAATTCACGGACGGCGAGCCGCTCCGGAATTCCTGGAAAAGCCTCAAGCAGGTGCCCGCCGAGACAGCCGAAAGTCAGGCCATGAGCAAGGAATTGAAGGCGCGCGGGTTCCGCTTCTGCGGGCCGACGATCTGCTATGCCTTCATGCAGGCCGTCGGCATGGTGAACGATCATCTCGTCACCTGCTTCCGCCATCATGAAGTCTGACGTCTAGCCGAGGCGTTTGCGGATCTCGGCGACCACGCTTTCGAACATCTCCGTCGTCAGCCGCCCGGTATTCGTGTTGTAGCGGGAGCAGTGATAGCTGTCGAACAGAGTGATCCCGTCGCGCAGGTCATGTGCGGCGCCGTGGGCGAAGGGAAAGTTCTTCTGCTTGCCGCCGAATGTCGCGACGACGCTCTCATGCGCCACGCGTCCAAGCGCCATGATCGCCTTCAGTTTCGCCATAGCCTCGATCTCGTCCACCAGAAAGGGCCGGCAGGTCTTGATTTCGGCGGGCGTCGGCTTGTTTTCCGGCGGCAGGCATTTCACCGAATTCGTGATCCGGCAATCGACGAGCATTAGCCCGTCATCCGGCCGCTCGGCATAGTCGCCCTTGGCGAAACCGAAGCGCCCGAGGGTCTGGTACAGCAGGACGCCGGCATAGTCGCCGGTGAAGGGGCGGCCCGTCCGGTTCGCGCCATTGCGCCCCGGCGCGAGGCCTACCACCAGGAGCCGGGCGTCGAGACCGCCGAACGACGGCACGGGCGCATTGAACCAATCCGGCTCCTCGGCCCGGCAGTCGTGGCGCAGCGAGACGAGGCGGGGGCAAAGCCCGCAATCGCGGGACGGGGTTTTCATCACTCGTCTCTATTCCATGTCGAATTCGTCGACATAGTCATTCTCGGTGGCCGGTTTGGCCGGATGGGTGTCTCTGGCCGGTCCGCGCGAGATCCGGGAATTCAAGGTCCGCGAGGTCGATGAAGACGTCGGACTGGCGGCGCAGCTCGTCGGCAACCATGGGAGGCGAGGATTGGGCAGTGCTGACCACGGAGACCCGGCAGCCTTCGCCCTGGGCGTATTCGATCAGGCGCCTGAAGTCGCCATCGCCGGAAAACAGGACGACATGGTCGATATGCCGGGTCATGCGGACGACATCCAGAGTGATCTCGACGTCCATGTTGCCCTTGATCTTCCGCCGTCCCATGGAATCGGTGAATTCCTTGGCCGGCTTGGTGACCATGGTGTAGCCGTTGTAGTCGAGCCAATCCACGAGCGGCCTGAGCGGCGAATACTCCTGGTCTTCCATGATCGCGGTGTAATAGAAGGCGCGTACAAGGATGCCCTTGGACGCGAATTCCTTCAGAAGCCGGCGATAATCGATATCGAATCCGAGGCCGCGGGCGGCGGCGTGCAGATTGGCGCCGTCGATGAAAAGAGCAATTTTTTCAGTGGGATAGAAATTCATTTTGTGACAATCCATTGGAATAAATTGATCGATAATGGCTGGTACTCTAATCGTCCGGTACGAGCTTCGCGAGGGGGTAAGATGCGGTGTGTAGAAGGAGGAACGCATGGCGGCGGCGGATGATCCGATTTTGATCGGTCTCGGGGCGAATCTGCCCGGCCCGGACCATCGTTCGCCGCGCGAGACGCTCGAGGCGGCTCTGGACGCGTTCCCGGAGCATGGACTCCGGGTCGTCCGGCGGTCGCGCTGGTTTAAATCGAGCCCGGTTCCGCCGTCGGATCAGCCGTGGTTCGTGAACGGGGTCGCAGTGATCGAAACAGAGCTGAATCCGCAGGAAACGCTGGCGCGGCTTCTCGCGGTCGAGACCGCTTTCGGCCGCCAACGGGGCGAACGCTGGGCCGCCCGCACCTTGGATCTGGATCTCGTTGCCTATGGCTCGCGCCTCATCGACGAGCCGGCGACGGAGCGGCATCCGGCGGTGCAGGTGCCGCATCCGAGGCTGGCTGACCGCCGGTTCGTGCTGCTTCCGATCAAGGATGTCGCGCCGGACTGGCGCCATCCGGCGACCGGGATCGGGATCGACGCGCTCATCGAGGGACTGACGGATCCGGGCGAGGTGAGGCCGCTTACACCCTTGGAAAAATAAGCTTACCCTTGCTTTACCCGTCGTCTGCGAATATCTATACGCAGCCGAAAAAGTGTGGAGATGGATTGAATGGCCCGCGTTACCGTTGAAGATTGCGTCGATAAGGTTCCGAACAGGTTCGACCTGGTGTTGCTGGCGGCCCAGAGGGCGCGCACGATTTCCAGTGGTGTGCCGATCACCGTCGAGCGCGATAATGACAAGAATCCCGTCATCGCCCTGCGCGAAATCGCGGACGAGACGATCTCTGTCGACGATCTCCGGGAGGCGACGGTCCGCAGCATGCAGCGTCACGTCGAGGTGGACGAGCCCGAGGAGGACGAGTTCACGATCAACACGGCGGATCTGGAGCTGCAGATTTCCGCCGGCGCCGACGATGCGGATGACGATTCCGACGACGCCGACGATACGGCTGAAGGCGACGAATAACCCGCAAGACGCGCGGGGCTGTTCCGTTGGGGGACGGGCGGCCATGCGCAATTTTGTGGTCGCGTCTGTTAATTCTTGGGGGCTAATGACCTGCGAATATGGGTCTTAGCCCCTATATTATTGGTGGGCATTGAGTATTCTTTGTAACGCCGAACCGATACAGGAGTTAGAGACAGCGACGACATGATTGCGGCGAGGGCGCATTGATACGGCAGTACGAATTGGTCGACGCCGTCAGGTCCTATGACAGGAACCTGGATGAGGCCCTTTTGAATAAGGCCTATGTCTTCTCGATGCGGGCGCACGGCTCGCAAAAGCGCGAGTCCGGCGATCCTTATTTCTCTCATCCGCTCGAAGTCGCCGGCATCCTGACCGGACTGAAGCTCGATTGCGCCACCATTGCGACGGCGCTGCTCCATGACACCATCGAGGATACGGTCGCGACCTATGACGAGATCGAAAAGCTGTTCGGTCCGGAGATCGCGAAGCTCGTAGACGGCGTCACCAAACTGTCGGCGCTGGAGCTTACCTCCGAGCATCACCATCAGGCCGAAAACTTCCGCAAGTTCCTGCTGGCGACGTCGAGCGACATCCGCGTCCTGCTGGTGAAGCTCGCCGACCGTCTGCACAATATGCGGACGCTGGCCTACATCAAGAAGCTGGACCGCCGCCGCCGTATCGCCACCGAGACGCTGGAAATCTATGCGCCGCTCGCCGAACGCATCGGCATGCAGGAGATGAAGGACGAGCTGGAGGATCTGGCCTTTCTTCATCTCAATCCCGAGGCGCGCAATTCGCTGGTCGCGCGGCTGGAATTCCTGCGCAAGAACGCCGGCGATATCCGGGCCAGGGTGATCCAGGAATTGCGCGACACGCTCGCCAAATCCGGTCTCAAGGCGAAGGTCGTCGGGCGCGAAAAGCGGCCCTATTCCATCTGGAAGAAGATGGAACTCGCCAATGTGCCGTTCGAGAATCTGTCGGACGTCATGGCCTTCCGCATCGTCACCGAGAGCCGCGAGCAATGCTATCAGGCGCTCGGCGTCGTGCATCAGGCCTGGACGATGGTGCCCGGCCGCTTCAAGGACTACATCTCGACCCCCAAGCGCAACGGCTATCGCTCGATCCATACGACCGTGATCGGGCCGGAGAGGCAGCGCATCGAGATCCAGATCCGCACGCGTCGCATGCACGAGGAAGCCGAGTTCGGCGTTGCGGCCCACTGGAAGTACAAGCAGAGCAGCGAGAAGATCGACGGCACGAACTACCGCTGGATCCGCGAGCTGCTGGAAATCCTCGAACATGCGTCGAGCCCGGAGGAATTTCTCGAGAACACGAAGCTCGAGATGTTCCACGATCAGGTGTTCTGCTTCACGCCGAAGGGCGAGTTGATCACCATGCCGCAGGGCGCGACGCCCGTCGATTTCGCCTATGCCGTCCATACCGAAGTCGGCGACAGTTGCGTCGGCGCGAAAGTGAACGGTCGCATGGTTCCCTTGCGGACCGTGCTCTCGAATGGCGACCAGGTGGAAATCATTCGGTCGAACGTTCAGTCGCCGTCGCCGGTCTGGGAAAATTTCGTCGTTACCGGCAAGGCGCGGGCCGCGATCCGGCGTTTCGTCCGCAAGGAGGAACGCAAGCAATATGCGGAGCTGGGCCGCACCATCGTCGAGCAATCCTTCAAGAAGGTCGGTCACGACTTCGCGGAGAAGGCGCTGGATGGCGTGCTCAGCGTATTCCAGATGAAGAGTGCGGAGGATCTTTACGTCGCGGTCGGCTCCGGGACGCTGACGTCGGGACTCGTGCTGGAGAAGGTCTTCCCCGGCGAGAAGCCGAAGGGCGAGCGCTGGTACTGGCCGTCGCTCAAATTGCGCAAGAAGAAGAAGCTGAACGGCGCGTCGAATCCGATCCCGATCAAGGGGCTGACGCAGGGTCTCGCGGTTCACATCGCGGAATGCTGCCATCCGGTGCCGGGCGATCGTATCGTCGGTATCGTGACGGCCGGGAAGGGCGTAACCGTCCACACTATCGATTGCGACATCCTGGACAGCTTCTCGGATCAGCCGGAGCGCTGGCTCGATATCGCCTGGGATTCCGGCGCGATCGATACCGAAGCCATGGTCGGCCGCGTATTGACGGTCGGTATCGATCAGCCGGGCACATTGAATGCGATCACAGCGATTATTGCTCGAAATCATGGCAATATCCGCAATCTCAAAATAACCGAACGTGATGCGGAATTCTTTGGTATGACGATTGATATCGACGTACGAGATGTTAAGCATTTGACCGATATCATCACGGCGCTTCGGGCCGCTCCGACGGTCACGTCGGTCGAACGGGCCCGTGGCTGATTTCGGGACCAAAAAGGGAAAAACGCTTTAGGGCGGGCCACCGTCGTCAGACGGGGCCGGATAGGTAGGAACTTTCACGAAAGCCGCGTCGGCGTTTGGGCCGCTGGCGAGGGCGCAGGACCAGACGATGCTGTTTCGGCGGCGCATCAAGAAACCGATATTAGGGCATGTACGGGACTTCCTTTGGCCTTCCTCGGGATGGGGACGTTCGCTCAACTATTTGCGTCACCGGATCGGCCGGATTTCCGGCAGCCCTCACAACATAGCGATCGGCATCGCCTGCGGCGCCTTCGTGTCGTTCACGCCTTTTCTTGGCGCCCATTTGCTTCTCGGCGCTCTCCTCGCCTGGATCCTCGGCGGCAGCATCGTCGCCTCAGCGGTCGGAACGCTCGTCGGCAATCCGTGGACATTTCCGCTGATCTGGATCGCGGACTATCGTCTTGGGCGCTGGATACTCGGCGCATCGCACGCCGCGCACGAACCCACCGCACAAGGCTTCAAGATGATGATGGAGCATCCTCTTGAAGCGCTCGAACCCATCTTCTGGCCGCTGCTGATCGGCAGTATTCCCTTGGGAATTGCCGTCGCTATCCTTATCTATTGGCCCTCGAGAGGCATTGTCGCCGAATATCAGATCAAGCGGACGGAGCGGTTGCGCAAGAAGCGCGCCCAACGTCTGGATAACGGCGGCGGCGTTGGAAGCGGGGAGAGACTGGCGTCATGACGGCCACGAAGAAGGTCGACTATCTCCGGCTCGGCGTGAATATCGATCACGTCGCGACCATCCGGAACGCGCGCGGCGGCACGCATCCCGATCCCGTGCGGGCGGCGATCCTCGCCGCAAAGTCCGGCGCGGACGGCATTACGGCCCATTTGCGTGAGGATCGCCGGCATATCTCTGATCTCGATATCGAGCGTCTGCGTCACGAAATCGATGTGCCGCTCAATCTCGAAATGGCCGCGACCGAGGAAATGCTTCAGATCGCGGTCAGGCATCGGCCGCATGCCTGCTGCATCGTGCCCGAACGGCGTCAGGAACTGACGACGGAAGGCGGGCTCGACGCGCGCGGCGGTCATAACCAGCTGAAGCCCTATGTCGCCAAGCTGCGGGACGCGGGTATCCGGGTATCACTGTTCATCAATGCCGATCCGGCTCAGCTGGAAGCGGCGAGCAGCCTCGGATCCGACGTCGTGGAAATCCATACCGGCTCGTATGTCGACCGCCACGGCGCGGCACGCGAGGAGGAACTGGAGCGCATCGTGAACGGCGCCCGGATCGCCAATGAACTGGGCCTCGAATGTCACGCCGGTCACGGGCTGTCGTTCGAGACCGTCGGACCGATCGCGGAAATTCCCGAGATCGTCGAGCTCAATATCGGCCATTTTCTGATCGGCGAGGCGATCTTCGGCGGCCTGGAAAGCAGCATCAAGCGCATGCGCGCCTTGATGGATCAGGCCCGCGCGCGGGTCATGGGCGCAGAGAGCGCCTGATCCCGTGACGGTCATCGGCCTCGGCAACGATATCGTCGATATCCGCCGGATCGAGAAAACCCTCGAACGGTATGGCGAACGCTTCCTCAACCGCGTCTTCACGGACATCGAACGGGCCAAATCGGAACGTCGGCGCGACCGCGCCTCGAGCTACGCCAAACGCTTTTCCGCCAAGGAAGCCTGTTCCAAGGCGTTGGGAACGGGCTTTCGCAAGGGCGTGTACTGGCGCGACATGGGCGTCGTGAACCTGCCAAGCGGCAAGCCGACGATCGAGCTCAGCGGCGGGGCGCTGAAAAGACTGCAGGAGATCACGCCCAAGGGCATGATCGCGAGGATCGAATTGTCGCTGACAGACGATCATCCCATCGCCCAGGCCATCGTCCTGATTACCGCCGAGCCGGACCCCTCGCTGACCTGAGTTCCCGGTGCTTCCGGGCCCACCTTAAAAATCGGTAATGCGCCACGGACTGCTTGACATTCCGAGGGTTACGGGGGCTTTATGCGCGCTCTGGGTGGGGATATTGTCGGATTCCGACGACGTCGAAAGCGGCTATGCAATGAGTAAAGAAGATCAGCGCGACGGCTGGGGCGAGGTGATCCGAACGGTCATCTACGCGGTTATCATCGCCCTCGGTATCCGGACGATCGCTTTCGAGCCTTTCAACATCCCGTCCAAGTCGATGGAACCCACGCTGCTGGTGGGCGACTATCTGTTCGTCTCCAAATACGCCTATGGCTATAGCCGGTATTCGCTGCCCTTCAGCCCGCCGCTGTTCAGCGGCCGGATCTTCGAGAGCCCGGTGACGCGCGGCGATGTCGCGGTCTTCAAATGGCCGTATGACAATCGCACCGACTACATCAAGCGCATCGTCGGCCTGCCGGGCGACCGTATTCAGGTCCGCAACGGCATCCTGTACATCAATGGCGAGGAAGTGAAGCGCGAGCGCGTCGACGACTTCATCGAGAAGCTCGATGACGGCAGCATCCACCGCGTCACCCAGTATCGCGAGACGCTGCCCAACGGTGTCAGCTATATGGTCCTCGACCGGCAGCCCGATAATCCGCTGGACGATACGCAGGTCTATGTCGTGCCGTCCGGACATTACTTCGCTATGGGCGACAACCGCGATAATTCGGCCGACAGCCGGATCCCGACCAGCCCGGCCGGCGTCGGCTTCGTGCCGGCGGAGAATCTCGTCGGCCGCGCGGAGGTCCTGTTCTTCTCGACGAACGGATCGGCGAAGCTGTTGGAGCCCTGGACCTGGCCGGGCGCAACGCGCTGGAGCCGGATCTTCACGTCGCTCAGGCCGCATGTCGACAAAAAGCCTTGAGCCGATCTACCAGGCTTTCGGCTACCGTTTCCGAAATCCCGACTTGTTGACCGAGGCGCTGACTCACCCGAGCCATGAAGGTAAGGGCAGTTTCGAACGCCTCGAATTTCTCGGCGACCGCGTGCTCGGCCTGGTCATCGCCGAACGTCTCTATACGATGTTTCCCGTCGCGGACGAGGGCCGGCTTGCGCCACTGCTCAACCTGCTGGTCCGGCGCGAGACGCTGGCGCGCATCGCGAAGAATATCGGCCTGCCGGACTTCATCATTCTGGCGCCCGGCGAGGCGGCCACGGGGGGGCGGAACAAGCCCGCGATCCTGGCTGATGCCTGCGAGGCGGTCATTGCCGCGATCTATCTCGATGGAGGGCTGGAGGAGGCGCGGAATTTCGTGATGCGGTTCTGGAATCAGTCTTTGCGGAACCTGCCCAATGTGGCCACGGACCCGAAGACGGCGCTTCAGGAACTGTTGCAGGCGCGGGGCGAGGCACTGCCGGTCTATGTCGAGGTTTCCCGTGAAGGGCCGCCCCACGATCCGCATTTCACAATCGAGGTAAGCTCGGCCAGTGGCGCGAAGGCGCTTGGCGCGGGAAGCTCCAAGCGCAAGGCCGAGCGCGATGCGGCCCGCGCGCTTCTCGAACAGCTGGACGAAAACCGGACGGCAAGGAATGACTGAAGACAAGATCACACGTGCGGGTTTCGTCGCACTGATCGGCGCGCCGAATGCCGGCAAGTCGACACTGCTGAATGCCATGATCGGCTCCAAGATCGCCATCGTGACACCGAAGGTGCAAACGACGCGCGCCCGGGTGATGGGGATTGCCATCGAGGGGACGGCGCAGATCATCTTCGTCGATACGCCCGGCATCTTTAATCCCCGGCGGCGGCTCGACCGCGCGATGGTCGCCGCGGCCTGGTCGAGCGTCTCGAATGCCGACGAGGTGGTGCTGCTGGTGGATTCGGCCCACGGCCTGAGCCACGACGTGACCCGCATCGTCGACGGGCTGAAGGAGCTCGGACCCACCGGGAAGAAAGTCGTGCTGGCGCTCAACAAGGTCGATGCCGTCGAGCATACCAAGCTGCTGAAGCTCAGCGCCGATCTGAACGCGGCCTTTCCGTTCCACGAGACCTTCATGATATCGGCGCTCACGGGTGACGGCGTCGAGGATCTCAAGCGCCATCTGGCGGCGAAGCTGCCTGTTGGGCCGTGGCTCTATCCCGAGGACCAACTCGCCGACATTCCCCAACGTCTTTTGGCGGCGGAAATCACGCGCGAGAAGCTGTTCCTGAAGCTGCGGCAGGAGCTTCCCTACGCCGCGACGGTGGAAACCGAAGCCTGGAAGGAACAGAAGGACGGCAGCCTGCGTCTGGATCAGGTCATCTACGTCCAGCGGCAAGGCCACAAGGGCATCATCCTCGGCCGGGGCGGCGCGATGATCAAATCCATCGGCGCGGAGGCGCGCGCCGAGCTGGAACAGATTTTCGGCTGCAAGGTACACCTGTTCCTGTTCGTGAAGGTTCGCGAGAACTGGATCGACGATCCCGAACGTTTCCGGGCAATGGGCCTCGATTACACCGACTAGCGCCCGCTTCCATTCTTTCCCGAACAGGCAGGAGGCCGTATACCCTTAGTCCATGGAATGGACTGATTGGGGCATGGTCTTGAGCCGGCGCCGGCATGGCGAGACGGCGGTTATTCTCGAGGTCCTGACCCGCGAGAGGGGCCGCCATAAGGGCGTCGTCAAGGGCGGCACGGGCTCGCGCCTCAGGGGTATAATCCAGCCCGGCAACGAATTGCAGTTCACCTGGCGCGCCCGCCTTTCGGAGCATCTCGGCACCTTTACGGGGCTGGAGCTTCATGCGCCGCGCGCGGCCGATCTTATGGCCTCGCCCTTGAAGCTCGCTGTCGCCTCATCGGCGTTCGCCGTCGTCAGCGTCTGCCTGCCGGAGCGGGAGCCGCACAGGGCTGTTTTCGACGGGCTGACCGCGCTCCTCGACAGCCTGGAAGAAAACGGTGAACACTCCGAAGCCTGGGCGGCCGCCTATATCGCCTGGGAAGCAGAGTTGCTGCGGGAGCTCGGCTTCGGGCTGGATCTCGGCAGCTGTGCCGTCACCGGGGCGCTTGAAGGGCTGGCCTATGTCTCGCCGCGAACGGGGCAGGCGGTGACGCCGGAGGGGGCGGGGGCCTATAAGAGCCGATTGCTGCGCCTGCCACCATTTCTCACCTCGGCCCGCCGCAATTCCATGTCCGCCGAGGATATCGCCGACGGTTTCGCGCTGACCGGCCATTTCCTCGAGCTGCAATTTCTCACACCACACAATCAGGCCTTGCCTCCGGCCAGGGCGCGGCTGGTCGAACGCATGGCCGCCGCCGCGACGCTCGGATCCCGCGATTAACCATAGAGGCCGAGTTTTCCACGGGTGGCCCCAAAGCGCCGATTTCGCGCAATCCTGCAACGCATTGTAAATAATAGAGAAATTGAGATTTTCTATAGCTCGATTGTCGGAAGTTTTGACACCGGCGCCGTTAACGGCCGGATGTAGTATGGGGAGGTCCGTCGAACGGTGGGTCGCGGGCTGGCACGAAGTTTGAGTCGCTTTGTATGCTCAGAGTGTGTTCCCCAGTTTGGTTGTATTGCAGTTTGTGTTGCTGATGTCCCGGATCTTATGGCTGTTGTTCCTTGTCGGTCTTGGGATCGCCGGACTTCTGGGCGGGCAGACGGCTTCGGCCGCGATCGGACAACTCGGCAGCGACCAAGGCCCGTCCAATTCCTTTTTGTTCGGCCGTCCCGGTTTCGAACATCATCTGGCCGACTGGAACGTCCCGAATGAGGACGAGAGCGACAATGCGGGACCCGAACTGCGGAATCCCTTTATCCCGGCTCCGGCCCGTATATTTCTGAGCGGCAACAGGGGCGGCTATTACGGCACCCTGCTTCAGACGCTGCGCTTCGGCATCATGCCCGAGCACGGATACAGCATAGGGCTGTTGGTAACGCCGATCCTTTTCACGCCCGGCGGCAAGTCGATCCTTCCGTCGAGCCAGGCTAACTGGATAGTTGCGGGGGCGGGCGAGGTCCGGTTACTCGATTGGGTGCTCCGGAACACCGTCCTGTTGCCCGGCAGTCTACCTGGCCGTGGCGGCGCAGCGCACGTCGCTTCCAGCGGCGGGTCGGCCGGGCCGGGGGGCATTGGTGGCGGCGGAGGAGGAGGCGCGCAGCGGACCGCCTCGACGAACACCGGCGGTTCCGGATCGGGCGGCGGGTCCAATCCGGATTCGAGCCTGATCCTGCCGACGCTTCCCATTCTCGACCGCACCATCACTCCGACGATCCTGGAAACCCCGTCCGAAGTGCCCATTCCGGGCGCTTTTCTGCTGTTTGGAAGCGGTTTGGCGGGCGTTTTAGCCTTTGGGCGGCGCAAGAGGGCCTGATCGCAGTAAGTTGTGGATAAGGCTAGGCTTGAACACACAAGATATTGTTCAGCGGCTTGTCGTCCAGCGGCCGGACCACTATAAATTCCTCCCATGACACCGCCAGCTTTGCCCCAGGAAGACATTCGCGATACGCCGCTCGGCGATGCGCTGAGCACGCGTTATCTGTCCTACGCCCTGAGCACGATCATGTCGCGCTCGCTGCCCGATGTGCGCGATGGCTTGAAGCCCGTCCACCGGCGGCTTCTCTTTGCCATGCGGCAGCTCAAGCTCGATCCGAATTCGGGCTTCAAGAAATGCGCCCGCGTGGTCGGCGACGTCATCGGTAAGTATCACCCCCACGGCGATCAGGCGGTCTATGACGCCCTGGTGCGTCTCGCGCAGGATTTCGCCGTGCGCTATCCGTTGATCGACGGGCAGGGGAACTTCGGCAATATCGACGGCGATAACGCGGCCGCGATGCGATACACGGAATCGCGCCTCACGGCCGTCGCCGAGGCGCTGCTCGACGGCATCGACGAGGATACGGTCGATTTCCGTCCGACCTATGACGGCGAAGAGCAGGAACCCATCGTCCTGCCCGCCGCGTTCCCAAATCTGCTCGCGAACGGGTCCGCCGGCATCGCGGTCGGCATGGCGACCAGCATCCCGCCGCATAACGCCCACGAGTTGTGCGACGCGCTGCTGCATCTCATCAAGGCGCCCAACGCAACGATGGAAAAGCTTGTCGATCTGGTGCCGGGACCGGACTTTCCGACCGGCGGCGTGCTGGTGGAGCCACGGGCATCGATCCTCGAAGCCTACAGAACCGGGCGCGGCGGCTTCCGGTTGCGCGCGAAATGGGAGGTCGAAAATCTCAGCCACGGCCAATACCGGATCGTGGTCACGGAGATTCCCTATCAGGTCCAGAAATCCAAGCTCGTCGAGCGGATCGCCGAGCTGATCGAATCGAAGAAGCTCCCGATCCTGGGGGATGTGCTGGATGAATCGGCGGAAGACGTCCGGCTGATTCTGGAGCCGAAATCCCGCTCGGTCGATGCCGAGATGCTGATGGAGATGCTGTTCAAGCAGACCGATCTTGAGATCCGGTTCTCCCTGAACATGAACGTGCTGGACGCGACCCGGACGCCGCGCGTGATGGGTCTGCGCGAGGTGCTGCAAAGCTTCCTCGATCATCGCATGGTCGTTCTGGAACGCCGCTCCCGTTACCGGCTCGACAAGATCGAGCGCCGCCTCGAGATCCTCGCAGGTTACCTGATCGCCTATCTCAATCTCGACGAGGTCATCCGGATCATCCGCGAGGAGGATGAGCCGAAGGCCAAGCTGATGGCGACCTTCAAGCTGACCGACACGCAGGCCGAAGCGATCCTCAACATGCGGCTGCGTTCCTTGAGGAAACTCGAGGAAATGGAAATCCGCACCGAGAACAACAAGTTGCGGGCGGAACAGAAGGACCTGAACGCGCTGCTCAAGAGCGAGGACAAGCGCAAGGAAGCCATCGCCGCCGAGATCAAGGAGATTCAGAAGCGGTTCTCCCGGTTGACCGATCTGGGCAGGCGGCGGACCGGCTTCGGCGATGCGCCCTCGGCGGACATCATCCCGCTCGAAGCCATGATCGAGCGCGAGCCGGTTACGATCATGTGCTCCGAGAAGGGCTGGATCCGCGCGGCCAAGGGCCATCTCGCGCCCGACGCCGATGTCAAATACAAGGAAGGCGATCGCGGCCGTTTCGTCTTCCACGCGGAGACGACCGACAAGCTGCTGCTGTTCGCGACCGACGGGAAGTTCTACACGCTGGGTTGCGACAAGCTGCCGGGCGGGCGCGGCCACGGCGAGCCCGTGCGCCTGATGGTCGATCTCGGCAACGACAAGGACATCGTCGATCTGTTCGTCTACAAGCCCGGCACCAAATTGCTGGTCGCCTCGTCCGACGGGCGCGGCTTCGTGGTCGGGACCGACAACGTGCTGGCATCCACCAAGAACGGCAAGCAGGTGCTGAATGTCTCCGGCAATGTCGAGGCGCAGATCTGCACGCTCGCCACGGGAGACTCCGTCGCGGTGGTCGGCGAGAACCGCAAGCTGCTGATCTTCCCGCTGAACGAGATCCCGGAGATGACGCGCGGCAAGGGCGTCGTGCTCCAGAAATACAAGGACGGCGGCATCGCCGACGCCAAGACCTTCACCCTCGCGGAAGGCCTAACCTGGCGCATCGGCGACCGCATCCGCACCGAGACGGACATTCTCCAATGGCAAGGCCACCGCGCCGGCGCCGGGCGCATGGCGCCCAAGGGGTTCTCGAGCGCGAATAAGTTCTGATCGGCTTTGACATGGACACCGGCTTGGGGCCGGATTGACGGGCAAGGGACGACTGCTTCCAACGCGTCAGTCCCGGACTTGATCCGGGATCCATGGTCGGGTCGATCAACTCGTCTCGATATTGCCCCGCTCGTTAGGCCCGCTTCCGCTTGGCGTAATCGTTCAGGATGCGGGCGAGATATTCGCCCGTGTGACTGCCTTTCGCCTCGGCGATGTCTTCCGGGCGTGCCTTCCGCGACGATGCGGCCGCCGCCGTTGCCGCCTTCGGGGCCGAGGTCGATGATCCAGTCGGCGGTCTTGATGACGTCGAGATTGTGCTCGATGACCAGCACCGTGTTGCCGGTGTCGACCAGCGCATGCAGGACCTCGAGGAGCTTGCGCACGTCGTCGAAATGGAGGCCGGTGGTCGGCTCGTCGAGGATGTAGAGCGTGCGGCCGGTGGCGCGCCGGGCGAGTTCCTTGGCGAGCTTCACGCGCTGGGCTTCGCCGCCGGAGAGCGTGTTCGCCTGCTGGCCGATATGGATATAGCCAAGGCCGACGCGCTGCAGCATCTGGAGCTTGTCGCGTACCGAGGGGACGGCCTTGAAGAACTCCGCGCCTTCATCGACCGTCATATCAAGAACGTCGGCTATCGACTTGCCCTTGAAGTGAATTTCCAGCGTCTCGCGATTGTAGCGCTTGCCCTTGCAGACGTCGCATTCGACATAGACATCGGGCAGGAAGTGCATCTCGATCTTGATGACGCCGTCGCCCTGACAGGCCTCGCAGCGCCCGCCCTTGACGTTGAACGAAAACCGCCCCGGCTTGTAGCCGCGCGCGACCGCATCCGGCAGACCGGTGAACCAGTCGCGGATCGGCGTGAAGGCGCCGGTATAGGTCGCGGGGTTGGAGCGCGGGGTGCGGCCGATGGGCGACTGGTCGATGTCCACGACCTTGTCGAGGAATTCGAGCCCGTCGATCCGCTCGTGCTTGCCGGGTTGCTCGCGAGCCCCGTTCAGCCGCTTGGCGATGGCCTTGTAGAGCGTCTCGATGATCAGCGTCGACTTGCCGCCGCCCGAGACGCCGGTGACGCAGGTGAAGGTGCCGAGCGGGATATGGGCCGACACGTTCTGGAGATTGTTCTCGCTCGCGCCGACGATGGCGAGTTTCTTCTTCTTGTTGATCTTGCGGCGCTCGGACGGGACGGGGACCTCCAGCCGGCCGGAGAGATACTGGCCGGTCAGGCTTTTCGGCGAGGCCTTGATCTCGGCCGGCGTGCCCTGGGCCACGATCTCGCCGCCATGACGGCCCGCGGCCGGTCCCATGTCGATCACATAGTCGGCGGCCATGATCGCTTCCTCGTCATGCTCGACGACGATCACGGTGTTGCCGATGTCCCGCAGCCGCACGAGGGTGGCGAGCAGGCGCGCGTTGTCGCGCTGATGCAGGCCGATCGACGGCTCGTCGAGCACGTAAAGCACGCCGGTAAGGCCGGAGCCGATCTGTGACGCCAGGCGAATGCGCTGGGATTCGCCGCCCGAAAGCGTGCCGGAATTGCGCGACATGGTGAGATAGTCGAGCCCGACATTTGTAAGAAAACCAAGGCGTTCGCGGATTTCCTTCAGAATTCGCTCGGCGATCTCGCGGTTCTTCGCGCTGAGCTTCTTGTCGATGGTGCTGAACCACTCATGAGCCTCGATGATCGACATCTGGGCGACTTCGCTGATGTTCAGACCGCCGATCTTCACCGCCAACGCCTCGGGCTTCAGCCGCGCGCCCTGGCAGGTCTCGCACGGGGCGACGCTCTGGAAGCGGGACAACTCGTCGCGGATCCACTGGCTGTCGGTTTCACGCCAGCGCCTCTCCATATTGCTGATCACGCCTTCGAACGGCTTGGTGACCGAATATTTCCGGTTGCCGTCCGTGAAGCTCATCGGGATCGGCTCCTCGCCGGAACCGTACAGGATGACGTCCTGAATGTTTTTGGGCAGTTCGCTCCAGAGCGCGCTGGTGGAGAAGCCGAAATGCCGCGCGAGGCTGTCCAGCGTCTGGCTGTTATAGGGCGAGGAAGAATTGGCCCAGGGTGCGATGGCGCCGTTCCGGAGCGCCTTGTCGGGATCGGGCACGACGAGCTCGGGATCGACATATTGCTTGGTGCCGAGGCCGTCGCAATCGGGGCAGGCGCCGAATGGATTGTTGAAGGAAAACAGCCGCGGCTCGATCTCGGGAATCGTGAAGCCGGAAACCGGGCAGGCGAACTTGGCCGAGAAGATGATCTTTTCGGGTTCTTTTTCCCCTTCTTTCTTGTCGGCGAACTCAGCGACGGCGATGCCGTCCGCGATATCGAGCGCGGTTTCCAGGCTGTCCGCCAGACGGTTACCGAGATCGGGGCGCACCACGATGCGGTCGACGACCACGTCGATATCGTGCTTCAGCTTCTTGTCCAACGCCGGAGCGTCTTCGATTTCATAGAGTTGGCCATCGATCTTAACGCGCTGGAAGCCGCGCTTCTGAAGCTCCCGCAGTTCCTTGCGGTATTCGCCCTTGCGGCCACGGATCATGGGCGCGAGCAGATAGAGCCGCGTGCCTTCCTCCAGCGCCATGATGCGGTCGGCCATCTGGCTCACGGTCTGGCTCTCGATGGGCAGGCCGGTCGCGGGCGAATAGGGGATGCCGACGCGGGCGAACAGCAGCCGCATATAGTCGTAGATCTCGGTGACCGTGCCGACCGTCGAGCGCGGGTTGCGCGAGGTCGTTTTCTGCTCGATGGAGATCGCCGGCGAAAGACCCTCGATGTGATCGACATCGGGCTTCTGCATCAGCTCCAGGAACTGCCGGGCATAAGCCGACAGGCTTTCGACATAGCGCCGTTGCCCCTCGGCGTAGATCGTATCGAAGGCGAGGGAAGATTTGCCGGAACCCGAAAGACCCGTGATGACCACCAGCTCGTCGCGCGGAATATCGACGTCGATATTCTTGAGATTATGCTCCCGGGCGCCTCTGATGCTGATGTTTTTGTTCATGGTGTGTTCTTACCGCAGGTGAAGGCAGTTCTTCCAGCGAAAAACATGATCGCCCGATCGAGCGGCCGCGCGATCGGGAGGGATCAGTCTCTTTGATACGACAAAACGGCGCGATCGGATGCACGCCGTTCCGTCTGTATATAGGATTTTTGGAAGGGACGGTAAGAGGTCGTCGGCACGCCATGCGGCTCTGCCGCCGCAAGGCGTGCCGGGAAGGCTAGACTACGAGCTCAGGGTCGTCGTTTGCGACGGTGCGATTGCCGCTTCCTTGTTCTTCACGGGCGCGAGGCCGCTGTCGACATAAACTCCCGATGGCCAGAAAAACGCGTGTATCCCGAAGAAGGCGGTGCCGAGAGCCACGAGCATTTCCCGGATCTCCAATGGTCCGGTCGAGCCCGAATGTGGCAACAATGGCAGATGGGGTATCGGGAACCAGTTCTGGTAAAATTTCCCGTAAATATAGGCGCCGAACCATATGGACGTGTAGCACCAGGGCAGGACAGGGAAGAACGTTCGTCCGAAGAGTACCTTGCCCCATTTGGTGAGCGCCAGAAGCGGAATGCCGAGACCGCCGAGGATCATGTAGATGCTTTGTGCCCTGTCCTCGTCGAGAATGGGGTTGTCGGAGATCACCGACAGGTTATGCAGGTTGATCTCGTCCTCGTTGTTGTATTTCTGGAAGAATTCGGGCGTCTTTTCGTGGAAGGCGCGCTGCCCCCAGCTGACTTCTTCGCCGGCGCAGAGAAACGCGAGCGCGGCCCAGCAAATTGTCATCACGCGGGCCCAGCTTCGAACTTTCAGATTTGGGGCTTTCCAGGCGGTCAGCGCGAAGAAGATGGAGCCGACCGCATAGCCGGCGGC
This sequence comes from uncultured Alphaproteobacteria bacterium, assembly GCA_963822835.1. Classification (GTDB taxonomy): domain Bacteria; phylum Pseudomonadota; class Alphaproteobacteria; order CAVTAV01; family CAVTAV01; genus CAVTAV01. The sequence goes on from CAWGIZ010000012.1 coordinate 131,776, forward strand.
CGTTGCGTTCTCGATCCAGCCGTCCTCCACCGCTTGAGCGGAGAGGTTGTAGGGATCGAAATGCATCCAAACGAACATAATCACGAAGATCGCGGCGGGCACGATCCAGAGAATGCGTCGAAGTGCTGAACTTGGCATCGGTGGTCTCCCCGACGGCTCCCAAAGCCGCCCAGACGTGAAACAGCCTCCTAACTGTCATATAACTGTCACAAATAGTCGTTGATTATTCGCTAATCGGAGTAGCGCGACTCTCTATTCGGCATTATTGGCGCCGATTAACAGATTTTTTCTTGTGATGACCGAGACTTATCGGTGATCCCCGTGGATTCACTCGGCGTCCAGTGCCGGTGAGAACGGCAAGCCATGGCAGGAAAAATGCTCATCGCGCCGAAGCCTAGTAACGAGGCCGAACGCCTTACGCGGCTGGCCAGCTACAACATCCTGGATACCGGGCCGGAAGAGACCTTCGACCGTATCACGCGGCTTACAGCGCGCATGTTTGGTGTGCCCATCGCGCTGATTTCGTTCGTGGATGGGACACGGCAATGGGTCAAGTCTTCATTCGGTCTGGACGTGCAGGAGACGGCGCGCGAGGCGGCCTTCTGCGCGCATACGATCCTGCGCGATGAGGTGATGGTCGTTCAGGACGCGGCCAAGGATCCTCGTTTCTCGCAGAATCCGATGGTTAGGCAGCAGCCTCATATTCGTTTCTACGCTGGCGCACCCCTGGTGACGCCCGATGGCCTGAGCCTCGGCAGCCTTTGTATCATCGGCCGCTCACCGCGCGATCTCTCCGGCGAGGACCGGGACTCGCTGCTCGATCTGGCGCGCCTCGTCGTCCAGTCCCTGGAGCTGCGCCGTCTGGCGTCGATCGATCCGGTGACCGAGTTGCCGAACCGGCAGTTCTTCGAAGACGTCCTGGGCCGGGAAGTGAAGCGGGCGAGCCGCACCGGCCGTGGCCTCGCTGTCGTTCTCGTTTCGCTGGACCGGCTGGACGAAATGGCCGAGGCGCTCGGCGCGGTCGTCGGCGATCAGGTGCTGCAGCGCGTGACACAATTGCTGCGCGGACAGTTGCGGGATTCGGACCTTCTGGTGCGCTATGGGCCCCAGCAATTCGCCATGCTGCTTCCGGATACCGATGCCCAGGGCTCATCGCTGGTCGCCGAGCATCTGAGGCAGGAGCTGGAATTTGCCTCGTTCATGACTGAAAAAGGCGACGTGTCGGTCACCGCAAGTATCGGCGTGGCGCAATGCGACCCCGGCAAAGAGACCGTCGAGCAGACCCTCGCCCGGGCCGCCGAGGCTACAAAGGTTGCCGCGGATGGCGGGGGAAACCGCGTTTCGCTGGACCCGAGCGCCGGAGGGTCAGAACTCGAAACCCGGTGAGCCGGGCAGGGCATGCCGGGCGCGAAAGAGATCGGCAGGTTCGAGGTCGACTGCCTTACAGAACCCCAAGACGTTGTTGTCGTCCTGAAGAACGAAATCCAGAACGCCACCGAGAAAGGCCGGATCCGCCGCCGATGTCTTGAGGTCTGTAATGCCGAAACCCGTGGACGCCATGAACGCATTCAGTGTGTCGTCGTCGGCGGCGATAAAGGCAAGCGCTTGTAGCGCAATGGTTTCCGCGGCGGCTGCTTTCACTGTTCCTGGTCCGGTTCCTGGGGCCGGTTTGGCCAAAGCTAACGAAACATTAGGATTACCTGAGCGAAAGTGCGCGGTATAGGGTAAACGGCGCACCGGGCGCTTGGTGATCCATCCTGCGGATGCTAAGAGCAGAGATTGATTGTCGTGCACACCATTCGCCGATTGCGCGTTTCGATTCTGAGGCATGAATGTCGCGGACCATCTTGATCGTCGAAGATAACGAACTGAACATGAAGCTGTTTCATGATCTGCTCGTTGCGCATGGATACACCATCCTGCAGGCGAACAACGGTCACGACGCCCTTCGACTCGCTCGCGAGGAAAAGCCCGATCTCATCCTGATGGACATTCAGCTTCCCGAGATCTCCGGTCTGGACGTGACCCGGATGATCAAGGAGGACGAGGATATCAGGAGCATCCCCGTCGTCGCCGTCACGGCGTTCGCCATGAAGGGCGACGCGGAGAAATTCAAGCAGGGCGGGTGTGAGGCCTATATCGCAAAGCCGATCTCGGTCGCGAGCTTCATCGAAACCGTCCGCAAATTCGTGGGCCCCTAAGGCTCAAGCGCAAGGACGTCGAAGGGTACAGTAACGAATGACCGCCCGCGTACTCGTCGTGGACGATATCCCGCGAAACGTAAAACTGCTGGAAGCGAAACTCACCGCCGAATATTTCGAGGTGATCGGCGCCGAGAGCGGTCAACGTGCGCTCGAGCTCGTCCGTGAGGAGAAGCCCGATATCGTTCTGCTCGACGTCATGATGCCCGGTATGGACGGCTTCGAGGTCTGCCGCCGTATCAAGGGCGATCCGCAGACAATGCACATTCCGGTCGTGATGGTGACCGCGCTCGATCAGGTTCACGACCGGGTCGAGGGGCTACAGGCCGGCGCGGACGATTTTCTGACCAAACCGGTGAACGATCTGGCGCTGTATTCGCGTGTCAAATCGCTCGTCCGGCTCAAGATGCTGACCGACGAACTGCGTATGCGTCAGTCCACCGGCGAAACGCTCGGCGGAGAGCATAGCGGCGAATTTTCGATCCCGAATGTCGATGGCGACGCGAAAGTCGTGGTGCTCGAGGACCATCCGAACATCGCCGCGCGCATTTCCAGCGCGCTCGAGGAAATCGGAACGGTGATGGCCACCGACAATGTGGAGCGGTTCAAGGAACTGACCCAGATGTCGGAGCCGGATCTCATGATCGTCAGCCTCAGCCTGCGCGAGGCCGATGGTCTTCGGGTTTGCTCGATGATGCGGTCGAACGAGAAGACCCGGCACATTCCGATCCTGGTGCTGGTGGAAGACGGCGACACCGCCCGGTTGGCCAAGGGGCTGGAGATCGGCGTCCATGATTATCTGGTGCGCCCGATCGACCGGCACGAGCTGATTGCCCGCGCCCGGACCCAGGTCCGCCGCAAGCGCTACTCGGATTTCCTGAAGAACAGCGTGGACCGGAGCCTCAAACTGGCCGTCACGGACGCCGTGACCGGTCTGTTCAACCGGCATTACATGTCGAACCATCTGGATACGCTGATGCGGCGCGCCTCGCGCGGCGGCAAATGCGTGTCGGTGATGATGATGGATCTGGATCGCTTCAAGCAGGTCAACGACGTCTATGGCCATGCGGTCGGCGACGCGGTGCTGCGGGAAGTCGGTGCGGTCATCGCCCAGAACGTGCGCGGCGTCGATCTCGCGACCCGGTATGGCGGCGAGGAATTCGTCGTGGTGATGCCGGATACGGATCTCGCCTACGCCAAGGGCGCGGCCGAACGTCTGCGTCAGCAGATCGGAGAAACAGCCATCTCGATTCGCGAAAACGGCGAATCCAAGACCATCAATGTGACTGTGAGTATCGGCCTGGCGTCGTCGGCCCCCGATATCAATTCGAGCGAATTGCTGCTCGAAGCGGCGGATAACGCGCTATATCAGGCGAAAAGAACGGGCCGGAATAAGGTCGTATTGTCGGAGCAAGAGCCGCAGTCGCGGAGCAACTACGCTATTTAATCTTGCCTTCCTTGAACTCGACGTGCTTGCGCGCAACCGGATCGTATTTCTTCAGGCTGAGCTTTTCAGTCATGGTCCGGGGGTTCTTCTTCGTAACGTAGTAGAATCCCGTCCCCGCGCTGCTGACGAGCTTGATCTTCAAAGTAGTCGGTTTAGCCATCTCTCAAGCCCTTTCAAGCGGACCATTTCGCACGAGTTGCGTTTGGGAGACGGCAACATACTCGTCCGCGCCGTTCTGTCAAGACCGGCCGCAGATTTAGCGTCCTAGAGCAATTCCGGCTCGAATTTGGCGCCTTTGCGCCAGAAGGTGGGGGTGGAGGCCAGGACGGGCTCTATCCCGTCGGCCACGCACCGTTCGGCGGTTTCCACGATCTTCTTGGTGATGTCGGGCAGGGGGAGGCCCTGCAATTCGCCGAAGGGCACCCATTTCAGATCCAGCAATTCGCCATTGCTGACCAGTTCGCCCTCGGTTTCGTTGGCATCCACGAGGAAGAACCGCGCGTCGAAGCGGCGAGGGCGGCCCGGGGGCGTGATCGCCCTGGCGAAATAATGCAGCGAACGGAGCGATGGGGCGACGCCGGCGGTGCGGAAGCTGCGCCACAAGTCGCCGGTCAGGCGTTCGGCCATGCGGCTCGACGAGGCGAGCCGGAGCCCGGTTTCCTCATAGGTCTCGCGGACGGCGGAAATGCCGATGGCGCGGGCTCGCGGCTGGGTGCAGTCCTGCTGAAGCCGTTCCGCGGTTTCCGGGCGGAGTTCGCTTGCCGCCGGGATCCGCCAGTCGCCCGCGTCGACGCTGCCGCCGGGGAAGACGTAGCGGTTGGGCATGAAGGCGTGGCTGGCGTTGCGGGCGCCCACCAACACATGGGTGCCGTCACGCACGATGATCACTGTCGCAGCGTCTTTTGGGCGCATAGCCGTCCAAAGCTCAGGATTCGGTCAGGTCCACTGCTCGGGTTCGGTTACGGCGACGGGGCCGCTTCCTCGTCACCGAAGCCGTGCATTCGAAGCGCCCACTGTAACGCAATCAGTGCGCCTTTTATCCGGGGAAGGAGAAAAAGGCTAAGGCCGACGCAGAGCGGCAGCCAGATCGACATATGAACCCAAACCGGCGGATGAGCGACCTTTTCGGTGATCACGAGCGCGCTGACGAGCACATGGCCGACGATCAGGATGGTGAAATAGGCCGGCGCGTCGTCCGCCCGCTGGTGGTGAAGCTCCAGCCCGCAATGCGAACACACCGGTTTGACCTTGCTGTATCCGGAAAATACCGGATCCTTGGCCGCATTCCGGGCAGTGCTTCTGAAAACCGCGCCACATCGCGGGCCAGACAGGCCTTTTCGGGAGTTCGTCATAGATCGATTGCCATCCGGGCATGGTAATGGTCACTTTCTTCGTTTCGCAGGCCGACGCGACTTCGACTGTTTCGGGCGGGCCTTAGGTGGCTTGTGAGCCTTAAGCGACGGCTTGTGGGTCTTTTGCGGCTTGCGCTGGACTTTGGGCTTCGTCTGACCCGAGAAAGGCTTTACCTCCTCGCCGTCGACAAGCTCGAAGCGCATGCCGCCGGTTATCGCGTCAGCTTCCACAAGCCGGGCCGCAACCCGTTCGCCTAGCCTATAAATATGCCCTGTGCGGTCGCCAACCAAGGAATGTTTTTTCTCGTCGTGGCGATAATAGTCGTCGCGCAGGCTGCGAATGGGCACCAGACCGTCCGAGCCGGTCTCGTCGAGCGAGATGAAACAGGCCGAAGCGGGTGACGCCGGAAATCCGGCCGGTGAACACGGAACCCGTGCGTTCGGCCAGATAGGCGGCCAGATAGCGGTCCAGCGCATCCCGCTCGGCGGCGACCGCGCGGCGCTCGGCATTGAGACAGGGATTCGCCGAATTCGCTGAATTTCTCCAGATCTTCCGGTCTCCAGCCGTCATCGCCCAATTTCAGGGCTGAGATCAGCGCCCGGTGAACCACGAGGTCGGAATAGCGCCGAATCGGCGAGGTAAAATGGGCGTAACGCCGCAAATTGAGCCCGAAATGGCCGATATTGTCGTCATTGTATTCGGCTTGCGCCTGGCTTCGGAGAACGACTTCGCGAGACCATTTCGGCCCTGTCCGTGCCGTCGACTTGTTCAGAATGGCGTTGAAGTTGCTCGGCCTGACTGCCGGGGATTTGAGGAAGCTTATCCCGATCGACTGCAGGAAGTCGCCAAGCGCCATCAGTTTTTCCTGGCGACGGCCGGTCGTGGATCCGGTAGAGGCAGGGCGATTTGTGCTTTTCGAGTTCGGTCGGCGGCCGCGACATTGGTCGCGACCATGAATTCCTCGATCAGCCGATGGGCTTCAAGGCGCACCCGGGGCTGGATCGACGCGACATGCCCCAGATCGTCGATCTCTACCTTCCGCTCCGGCATATCCAGATCCAGCGGCTTGCGCCGCTCCCGTTCGCGCTTGAGGGCGCCATAGGCGGCGAAAAGCGGTTTCAGGACCGGCTCGAGCAAGGGGCCCGGTGACGTCGTCCGGGCGGCCGTCGATCGCGGCCTGCGCCTGTTCGTAGCTCAAATTGGCGACGGACCGCATCACGCCGCGGAGAAATTTGTGCCGCGTGCGGTTGCCGTCCTTGTCGAACCACATTTCGGCGACCATGCAGCCGCGCAATTCGCCAGGCGCGAGGGAGCACAGGTCGCTCGAAAGCTCGTGCGGCAGCATGGGGACGACGCGGTCAGGGAAATAGACCGAGTTGCCGCGCTGGTAGGCTTCCTTGTCGAGCGCGGTGCCCGGCCGCACATAATGCGCAACGTCCGCGATCGCGACCATGACATGCCAGCCATCGGGATTGGGCGGATCGGGGTCGGCCTCGGCCCATACCGCGTCGTCCCGGTCGCGCGCGTCGACCGGATCTATGGTGACGAGCGGGACCTTTGTGAGGTCCGATGCGGCCCGCGAGACCGACCGGTTTCGCCCCTTGGCCTCGTCTGTCGCCGCCTTGCTGAACTCGATCGGGATGCCGTGGCTGTTGACGACGATGAGGCTGACCGCCCGGGCGTCGTCGATATGGCCGAAGCGCTCCAGCACCCGTGCTTCGCGGACGCCGATACGGCTGGTGCGGCCGTGTTCGATTTCGGCCAGGACGATGTCGCCGTTTCTGAGCACCAGATCTTTCAGGCCGATCACCGCATATTCGTTGCGGTCGCGACGGTCGGTCGGGATCAGGCGCGCGACGCCGCCCGGAAGGTGGTTGTAGATCCCGACGAAGCGGTTTTTCTGGACCTCGAGGCGGCGGATGATCCGCGCCTCGTATTCGTTGCGATTGATGCGGAACAGCCGGGCGAGCACACGTTCGCCGATGCCGAGTTCGGCGACACGCTGCTCGCGGCGTTTGGGCGGTGCGAGAAAGATGCGGGGAGGGGGAAAGTCTTCGTCCCATTTGACCGGCTTGGCGAGCAATTCGCCATCGGGGTCCGGTTCGATGATCTCCAGCACGGCGACTGGCGGCAATGTGCCCGTCGGGCGCAGCTTCTTGCCACGGCCCTGTTCAACCTCGCCGCCATGTTTCATGTCGCGCAACAGTTCCTTCAGCTCGACCCGATCGTCGCCCCGGATGCCGAACGCGCGGGCGATCTCGCGTTTGCTCACGCGTCCGCCGTGTTCCTCGATATATTGGAGGATCTGGGCCCGTTCGGGCATGGGCGCTTTGTGCGATGCGCCTTTCTTCGGATTATTCACGTCAAGCGCCAGCCTGGTCTCGGCTCGATGATGGACCGGCGTGAGGATGACACAAATCGTCCCCGAATGCGCGGGTCTTAGTTGGCCGCCTTCTTCTTCGGAGCCTTTTTAGCACCGGTCTTTGCAGCAGCAGCTTTCTTGGGGGCCGCTTTCTTCTTTGCGGCCGGTTTCGCCTTGGCCGCGGCCTTTTTCTTGGCGGGCTTGCCCGTCGCGGCCTTTTTGGCAAGGAGTTCGACGGCCTGATCGACCGTCACTTCCTCGGGCGTCACGCCTTTGGGAAGGGTCGCATTGACCTTGTTGTGCGTGACATAGGGACCGTAGCGGCCGCTCATCACCTTGATCGTCCCGCCTTCCGGGTGCTCGAGCTCGCGGAGCGCGGAAGGGCTTCGCCGTCCGGATTTCTCCTTGGCTTCGGCGAGCAGGACGACCGCGCGGTTGGCGCCGACCGTGAAGACTTCGTCCGAGCTGGAGAGATTGGCGTATTTGCCGTCATGGGAGATGTAAGGGCCGTAGCGCCCAATCGACGCCACGATCGGTTTGCCGGTCTCCGGATGCATCCCGATTTCACGCGGCAGCGACAGGAGCGCGATCGCTTTTTCGAGATCGACATCCGCCGGCGAGACATCCTTGGGAATCGAGGCGCGCTTCGGCTTTTCGCCTTCCTCGGGCGCCAGCTCGATATAGGGGCCGAACCGGCCGACCTTCAGGCCGATCTCGCGGCCGGTCTCGGGATCCGGGCCCAGAACCTTCTCTTCGGCCTCGACGCCCCCATTCGCCGTGCCGTCGCCCTGGGTGAGGAGTTGGCGGGTATAGCGGCACTCCGGATAGTTCGAGCAGCCGACGAAGGCGCCGTAACGGCCGAGCTTCAGGCTCAGACGGCCCACGCCGCAGGTCGGGCAAACGCGCGGATCGGCGTCCGCAGAAACGCTCGGGAAGATATGCGGGGCGAGCAACTCGTTGAGCGCTTCGAGAACCTCTCCGATGCGAAGTTCCTTGGTGCCGTCGGTTGCCTTTTTGAAGTCTTCCCAGAACCGGCGGAGCAGATCGGTCCAGCCGACCTTGCCGGCGGAAACCTCGTCGAGCTGCTCCTCGAGATCTGCGGTGAAGTCGAACGCGACATAGCGCGAGAAGAAGCTTTCGAGGAAGGCCGTCACCAGTCGGCCCTTGTCCTCGGCGTGGAAGCGGTTCTTCTCCATCCGCACGTAATTGCGGTTTCTAAGCACGTCCAGGATGGAGGCATAGGTCGAGGGGCGGCCGATGCCGAGCTCTTCGAGCTTCTTCACCAGCGTCGCTTCGGTGAAGCGCGGCGGCGGTTCGGTGAAATGCTGGTTCGGCGTCACGGCCTCCAGCGTCAGCGCGTCGCCCTTGTTCATTCGGGGCAGGCGCTTGGCGTCCTCGTCATCGCTGTCGTCGCGGCCTTCCTGGTACAGGGTCAGGAAGCCGTCGAACCGGACCACGGAGCCGGTGGCGCGCAATTCGGAGCGGCTGTCATGCGAGGCGATGTCGATGGTGGTGCGCTCGATCTCGGCGCTTTCCATCTGGCTCGCGATGGTGCGCTTCCAGATCAGTTCGTAGAGCTTCCGCTCGTCATCGCGCAGCCTGCGGCTGATATCGGCCGGAAGGCGGTCGAGGCGCGTCGGGCGGATGGCTTCGTGGGCCTCCTGCGCGTTCTTCGCCTTGGTCCGGTAGACCCGCGGCGCAGAAGGCAGATAGCGCTGGCCATAGCTGCTGCCGATGACGGACCGCGCGCCGGCTATGGCCTCGTCGGCGATCTGCACGCCGTCGGTTCGCATATAGGTGATGAGCCCGGTCGTCTCCCCGTCGATATCGACGCCTTCGTAAAGCGACTGCGCGACGCGCATGGTGTGGGACGCGCTGAAGCCGAGCTTGCGCGAGGCTTCCTGCTGCAGTGTCGAAGTCGTGAACGGAGGCTGCGGATTACGCCGCGTCGGCTTGCTCTCGACACTCGCGACGGTGAACTTGCCCGCTTCGATGATGCGCCGGGCCTCGGCCGCGGCATCGGCATTGCCGAGATCGAACTTGTCCAGCTTCTTGCCGTCGAGCGTGAACAGCCGCGCCTTGAATGCATCGCCGGCCGCCGTGCCCATATCGACATCGACCGTCCAGTATTCCTGGGCCTTGAAGGTTTCGATCTCGAGGTCCCGGTCGCAGATCAGCCGCAGGGCGACAGATTGCACGCGGCCGGCCGAACGCGAGCCCGGCAGCTTGCGCCACAGGATCGGCGAGAGTGTGAAACCGACGAGATAATCGAGTGCCCGGCGCGCCAGATAGGCGTCGACCAGCTCCATGTCGATATCGCGCGGATTCTCCATCGCCTTCAGGACCGCCTGCTTGGTGATCTCGTTGAAGACGACCCGTTTGACTTCGACGTCCTTCAGCGCCTTGGCTTCGCTCAGCAGCTCGTAGACGTGCCAGGAAATGGCCTCACCCTCGCGATCCGGGTCGGTAGCGAGGAACAGTTTGTCGGATTTCTTCACCGCGTCGGCGATCTCGCGGATGCGCTTCTTGGACTTCGCATCCACTTCCCAGGCCATGCTGAAATTCTGGTCGGGCTGAACCGAGCCGTCTTTCGATGGCAGGTCCCGGACATGGCCAAAACTCGCCAGAACGACGAAGTCGTTGCCGAGATATTTGTTGATGGCCTTGGCTTTGGCTGGCGATTCGACGACGACGACGTTCATTAATACCCAATACGTAAAGGTCGGCAGGATTACCTGCTTTTGGCCTGCTCATTCACGCCAAGCAGGCCGAGTTCAAACCGGCAAATGATCAGATCAGCGAGACGCGATTGCCGTGTTGGCGGGCCAAAATGCCAGCAAGCTCCAGCTCAAGCAAGATGGTCATTAGCACCGGCGGTGTCAAATCGCATTGCCGGAGGAGCTCGTCAACCTCCACCGGTGTATGGCCCAATTTCTCCCGGACGGCCTTCCGGGCCCGGTCCAGTTCCCGCTCGGCGACGTCGGGTGCCGGGCCGCCTCCCATCATGTCGCGGCCCGGTTCGGCGAGCCGTTGGGGCAGTCCGGCGAGGGCGGTCAGGATGTCGTCGACCGTCTCTGTGAGGACAGCGCCCTGACGGATCAGGTTATTGGTGCCCTGACACCGGGGATCGAGCGGCGAGCCCGGAACGGCGAAGACCTCCCGGTTCTGCTCAAGCGCGAAGCGCGCGGTGATCAGCGAGCCGGATTTCGGGGCCGCCTCGACCACAAGCACTCCCAGCGAAAGCCCCGAGATGATCCGGTTGCGGCGGGGGAAGTGCCGCCCGAGGGGCTGCGTGCCCACCGGCATTTCCGAGACCAGCAGCCCCCGATCCGCAATCTCGGCCTGAAGCCGTTCGTGCTCGGGCGGGTAGATGATGTCGATGCCGCCGGCCACCACCGCAATCGTTCCCGTGGCGAGGGACCCCGTATGGGCCGCGCCGTCGATGCCGCGAGCGAGACCCGACACGACAACGAACCCGGCTTCGCCGAGGTCGCGGGCCATGCCCCGGGCGAATTTCACGCCCACGGCCGAAGCGTTACGCGCGCCGACGATCCCGATGCAGCGTTTGGTCAGGAGATGCGTGTGCCCGCGGATCGACAATACCGGCGGCGATCCCTCGGCGGCGGACAGCATTGCCGGGTATTCGGGCTGGCCCTCGAACAAAAGTTCGCCGCCGATGGCTTCCGTCGCGGCGCGTTCCTTCTCGGCATCGGTCCGGCTGGGGATGGAGACGGGTGATGAGCGTCCGCCGCGCTTGGCAAGACCGGGGAGCGCGTCGATGGCATCAGCAGCTGTGCCATATCGCTCATGAGCTGGCGGTAGGTGATCGGCCCGACATTCTCGGCGCGGATCAACCGAAGCCGGTCGAGGCACTCGGTTTCGCCGAGCGCGTGGGGCTGGGCTGTGCCGCCCCTGTCACCGTCCGCCGCCGATACGGGGCTCTTCCCGGTTCAGGAGCCGTTGAATGTTCTCGCGATGGCGTATGAAAATGAGGATCGCGCAGAACGACGCGAGCTCAACATGCCAGATGTCATGAAAGAGATAGCCATAGGCCGGCGCCATGGCGGCCGAAGCCAGCGCCGCGAGGGACGAATACCGGAAGATGGCGGCTACGGCGAGCCACGTGGCGCAGGCGAGGAGGCCGACGGGCCAGGACGCCGCGACCATCAGTCCGAGAAAGGTGGCGACGCCCTTGCCACCCCTGAATTTGAGCCAGACCGGAAAGAGATGGCCTAGAAACGCGCAGGCGCCGGCGATGATCGCCAGTCCGGGCCCGCCGAAATGAAGGAACAGCTCGAAGGCCAGCGCACCCTTGCCGCCGTCCAGAATCAGGGTCGCGAGCGCCAGCGGCTTACTGCCGGTCCGCAGGACGTTGGTCGCGCCGATATTGCCGGACCCAATCTGGCGGATGTCGCCCTTGCCGGCGAGTTTGGTGAGCAGCAGTCCAAAGGGGATCGAGCCGAGCAGATAGCCCGCCGCCACGGCGCCCCCCAGCAGCCACTCGAAATGTGGATCCCCGTCAACCGTGAACATCGCCCGATATTAAGCTTGGGAGTCGCTTGCGGTAAAGACTGTCTCTCCGGCGACGACGGTACGCAGGACGCGCCCCTGCACCGGACGCCCGTCGAACGGGGAATTCTTGGACTTGCTGTGGAGCTTGTCCGCCTGGATCCGCCAGGGCCGGTCTGGATCGAAAAGAATGAGATCGGCGGGAGCGTTCTTGGCAAGTCTGCCGGCGTCCAGCTTCAAGAGCTTGGCCGGCTCCACCGTCATCTTGGCCAGTAGCCGGGACAGCGGAACCTTGCCGTTGTGATACATCTCCAGCGCGACCGGCAGCAGCGTCTCAAGCCCCGCCGCGCCATACGCGGCCTGCGCGAAGGGGAGGCGCTTGCTCTCCTGATCCTGCGGGTCGTGATTGCTGACGATGACGTCGATCGTGCCGTCCGCGATGCCCTCGACGATGGCCTGGCGGTCCTCTTCCGCGCGGAGGGGCGGCGAGGTCTTGAAGAAGGTCCGGTAATTGTCGATCGCCGTTTCGTTGAGACCGAAATTCTCCGGCGAGGCACCGCAGGAGATTCGAAGCCCGAGCTGTTTCGCCCGGCGGACCACGTCGAGCGATGCGCGGCAGGACACCTGGGACATATGGCAGCGGCCGTTGGTCATCTCGACCAGTCGGGCGTCCCGCTCGATCATGATCGTCTCGGCGGCGGTCGGGATGCCGACCAGTCCGAGCCGCGTCGCGATTTCGCCCCGGTTCATGCAGCCGTCGGCGGCGAGTGTAGGCTCTTCCGGCTTCTGCACGATCAGGGAGTCGAAGGTCGTGGCATAGCTCAGGATCCGCATCATGACGCGCGGATTGGCGATGGCGTGACGGCCGTCGGTGAAGCCCACGGCGCCGGCCTCGCTCATCATGCCGAATTCGGTCATCTCGGCGCCCTTCAGGCCCTTCGTGGCCGCGGCCATGGGCAGCACGTTCACGACCGCCGTTTCCCGGGCGCGCCGAGCGACATATTGCACGAGGGCGATGTCGTCCACGACCGGATCGGTATCTGGCATCGTGACGATCGTCGTGATGCCGCCGGATGCGGCCGCCTGGCTGGCGGAGGCGAAGGTATCCTTCTGCTCCTGACCGGGCTCGCCGACGAAGACCCGCATGTCGATCAGGCCGGGCGCAACGCAGTTGCCGCCGCAATCCACGACTTCGACATCCTCGGGGATCGCGCCGTCGAACAGCTTCGCGCCCATCGCTTCGATGCGCGCGCCGGCGGTCAGCAATTCGCCCTTGCCGTCGAAGCCGGAGGCCGGGTCGATCAGGCGGGCGTTGACATAGGCGACGCGGCGTCCGTCCTTCATCACTGGCCGCCCTCGGAGAGGACTTCCGGCGACGGGTCGTTCGGCAGCCGGCTGGTCAGCGCCTCCAGGCACGCCATGCGCACCGCGACACCCATTTCGACCTGCTCGCGAATGACGCTGCGGTTGATGTCGTCGGCAAGCTCCGTATCGATCTCGACGCCACGGTTCATCGGGCCGGGATGCATGATCAGCGCATCCGGTTTCGCGGCGGCCATCTTCTCCTCATCGAGCCCATAGAACCTGAAATATTCGCGGACCGACGGCACGAAGGAGCCGTGCATGCGCTCGGTCTGGAGCCGCAGCATCATCACGATATCGCAATCCTTGAGGCCTTCGCGCATGTCGTGATGCACCTCGACTCCGAGCCGGTCGATCGCTACCGGCAGCAGGGTGGGCGGCGCGATGACGCGGACGCGGGCGCCCATGATGTTCAGGAGCTGGATGTTCGACCGGGCGACACGGCTGTGCAGGATATCGCCGCAAATCGCGACCGTGAGGCCCGCGAGCTTGCCCTTGCGGCGCCGGATCGTCAGCGCGTCGAGCAGGGCCTGGGTCGGGTGTTCGTGGCTGCCGTCGCCGGCATTGATCACCGCGCAGGTGACTTTCTGAGCGAGGAGCGCGACCGCGCCGGAATCGCCGTGCCGCACGACCAGCACGTCCGGATGCATGGCGTTCAGCGTCATGGCGGTGTCGATCAGGGTTTCGCCCTTTTTGATCGAGGAGGAGCTGACCGTCATATTGATCACATCCGCGCCGAGCCGCTTGCCCGCGAGTTCGAAGGACGTGCGGGTACGGGTCGAGTTCTCGAAGAACAGATTGATCTGGGTCCGGCCGCGCAGGCTCGAGAGCTTCTTGTCGGGTCGGCGATTCAGCTCGACATACGAGTCGGAGAGGTCGAGCAATTCGGCGATGTCGCCGGGCGAAAGCCCTTCGATTCCAAGAAGATGACGATGCGGAAAAGAGATCGTGCGTGACGGGGCTTTGCCCGCGTCCCCAAACGCCAAACGGGAGGTCACTTTTTGCGATGTCATTAAAGCGACATCTATAGGCACATGATGCGGATGAGGCAAGCCTGTCGTGCGTTATACGGACGCCAGCCGGTCCAGCGCGCCTTGCAGGATATAGCTCGCGGCGACCTTGTCGATCACTTCGGCGCGTTTCTTCCGTGACGTGTCGGCTTCCAGGAGCGCGCGCTGGGCCGCCGCGGTGGACCAGCGTTCGTCCCAGAACACGATCGGGATATCCCGGATCTTGAGTAGATTGGCGGCGAACTGGCGGACGGATTGGCAGCGCGGCCCCTCGGTGCCGTTCATATTGACCGGCAGCCCCAGAATGAGCGCGCCGATCGCGAATTCATCGACGATGGAGAAGAGCCGTTCGGCATCCTTGGTGAATTTGGTCCGCCGGATGGTCTCGAAGGCGGTCGCGACGGTCCAGTTGGGGTCAGAAAGGGCGAGGCCCACGGTCTTGGTGCCGATATCGAGGCCCAGAAGCCGCACGGGGCGCTGCAAGGCCGTCTTCAGCGCCGATATCTCCAGAATGCTCATGGGCTTGGGCCTTTTTCGATCCGGGCCGCACAGTCCCGGATTGATTGAGAAAACGCAAGCGCGCCTTGCAAGCGTGCCTTGTATGAAGGCCACGCCGTTCCCAGCTTTGGAAAGGAAGGAGCGCCCGATGCCCGCAAGAGATCCGCTGCCTCAACCTCAACGTAACGATCCGCCCAAGGCCCGGCCGCCGGGCAGTTTCGTGCTGTGGATCGTCGCGGCAGGCGTTGCCCTTACCGGGCTGGTGCTGTTTCTGAACGCTCAATATCCCGATGCTCTGGGTGACAGGCTCGAGCAGCCGCGCGTGGTCTATTTGGGCATTTGGGCCGCCGTGCTGGCGGCAAGTCTGGTTGTCCGCTGGCGCGAACGGCCGACGCAAATGCTGCGCTACGCCGCGATCTGGATCGCCATCGGTGCGGCGATCATGGCGGCTTACGCACTATTCGGAAGCCATTTTAGCGGTTAGGCATCACCACCCGCCGCCGCCGCCACCGCCGCCACCGCCGCCGGAGGATCCGCCGCCGCCCGAGCCGGAGCCGCTCGAACGTGGAGAGGCGGAAGCCGCCGCGACGGCGCTGGTCAGGCCAGAACCGAGACTGCGGCCGATTCCGCCGAAATTCCCCGAATGGAAGCTTCGGCCGGAATACCAGCCCGGTTGATAACTACCGTCGACGGATGCCTTGGCGAGGACATCGTTGAACTGTTCGCTCCACTGGTTCTCGACGTCGAGAGCGATGGCGTAGGGCAGGAATTTCTCGAACAGCTCCGGCGTCCGGTCTGGCGGGTTATGGAACTCCATCCGGTCCTTTTCCGCGACGCTCAGATATTTCCGAAAGCCCTCGATCTGGTCGAGAACCTTCCGGCCCAAAAGCGTCGGGGCCTTCATCAGGTGATAGAAGGTGATGCAGGAGACGACCAGCAGCGCAATGACGGCCACAACGAAATAAGAGAGACCGTGCCCCACCGCCACCGTTCCGAGGACGAGTCCGATTGCGAACGGGATGGAGAAGATCGTCATGAACACCGCGCCAAAGCCGGATGTCACGCGATCTCCCAGCCCCGGCGCGTTGATCACCCCGAGCCAGGCCAGTTTCACCCGGTGCAGAAGGAAGTAGCAGCCGACGCTCCAGCCGGTGAGCCAGATTGTCATGCCGAACGCCTGGTCGTTCTGGCGGGACAGCAATATCACCGCGAGTAGCGTCAGCACGGACAGCGCGACCCCGATCACGACATAGCTCGTGTTGCGCCGGAAATAGTCTCGCTCGAATTCGCCGGCGAGCGAGCGCTTCAGGGCGTTCTGGGCGCTGATGAAGTCGCGGTAATTCGATTGCTTGAGGGTGATGAACTCGTCGGATCCGAGCAGTCTGCTGAACACGGCCCGCTCGCCGGACGACAGCTTGTCGAGTGTCGGGTTGTCGGCCCGCTCCAGCGTATAGACCGAAGCGTCCTCGCGGATCTTGATCGCGCCCTTGACCGCCATGTCGACAATCGCGGCCGTGAAGGCCTTTTTGTCGTAGCCCATTTCCCGCACGAAACGGCAGGCGCCGGGCGTGAATTTTTCCGGCGGTCCGTATTGGGGAATGATCACTCCCGCCTTGGGATCGACGCCGACCTTCATCCACATCGCGAAGAAATAGGCGAAGGTGACCGCGAAGCCCAACAGCCCGACGAAGACCGCCGCGTTGTCGCGCAGGAACCACACCGCCTTGGTCGCACCCGAAGGTTCGGTCACATAGCCTTTGGGAAAGGACACGGCGACCGTCAGGCCGTCGCCCTGAGGCATGGGATCGACGGTTTCGACCCGCACCTCGCCGCCGGAACGCCGCACGATCTGGTAGTTCGAGCCCTTCGCGAAGAGGGGGCCGGTATAAGCCGCGACCATGCCGACCGGCGCTCCCTGGGGCAGGTAGATCGTCGCCGCCGCCTTGTCGATCGGGAACGCCCATTTGTTGCCGGTGACGTTCCAGTAGATTTCGTCGAAATCCTTGAAGAAGCCGAGCTGACGCTCGCTGGTATAGGTGATGCGGTAAGTGTGTTGTCCGGTCGACACGAAGTGATCGGGATCGCCGATATAGAGCCGGATGTCTGCGCCGCGATCTTCGGTGTGATAGGGGACGGCGCTGTCGTCCAGCGTCACGTTCTGTACGTCGAAAGTCGCCGAGCGACGGTTGCCGCGGTCGTCCTTGTATTCGATCGGGAAGTCCCGGTAGATGCCGTGACGGATCTGGTCGCCCTCGGCGCGAACCGTGATGGATTCCGTGACCTCGAGGCTCGAATCCTGGTTGACCGTGACGACACTGTCGTAGTTGAGGATGCGCTCGTCCGCGAGGACGGTGCGCGAAAGCCCCGCTGAGACAATCAGCGCGGCGAGGGCGAGGACGAACCGCTTCAACGTCATGGAATGCCCCTCAGGGCTTGGAGAAATCGACCTTCACGGGGCCCCGCGCCGCGGCGTCTTCGATATCGAAGAACTCGGCCTTTTCGAAGCCGAACTGGCCGGCGACGAGATTGCTCGGGAACTGACCGATCTTGGTGTTCATCTCGCGCACGACGCCGTTGTAGTAGCGCCGCGACGACTGGATATTCGCCTCGATCTCGGTCAGCTGGCCCTGGAGCTGCTGGAAGTTCTGGCTTGCCTTGAGGTCCGGATAGGCCTCTGCGAGTGCGAACAGCGACTTCAGTGCGCCGCTGAGCATGTTCTCGGCGGCCTGCTGCTGCTGGGGTGATCCCGTCGCTCCCATCGCGGCGTTGCGCGCCTGAACGACCTTTTCGAAGGTGCTCTGCTCGTGGGAGGCGTAGCCTTTGACCGTTTCGACCAGGTTCGGCACCAGATCGTAGCGGCGGCGAAGCTGAACATCGATATCGCTCCAGGCCTCGCCGACCTGGACGCGCATGCTGACAAGTGTGTTGTATGTCGTCCATACAAAGCCGACGACAATAAGCACGATAGCGACGATCACGATCAGCGTGGTCATGGACGCTCTCCCCTCCGTGCGAAGCGACCGCTACCATAGCCGGGTTTTGCGTGCGTGTCCAAATGCTTGCGACGGCGCGGGAAGCGATGGTAAGGTCCGCGCGCTGTCGTTGGGCGTTTCCGCGCCGGGCCAGCGCTTTCGTCCAAATTCTGGGAAAATCGCCATGTCGGTAGATAAGGCCACCGTGGCCCGGATCGCTCATCTCGCCCGGATCGCCGTGCCCGAGGAAAATCTCGAGCCCCTGGCGGCCGAGCTCAATCAGATTCTGGCCTTTGTCGAGCAATTGAACGAGGTCGATACCGGCAATATCGCGCCCATGGCCAGTGTCGCCGACATGAAGCTTCGCCGCCGCGAGGACGTGGTGACCGATGGCGGCTACGCGGAGGACGTTTTGAAGAACGCGCCTGCCGCGGAGCACGGTTTCTTCGCCGTTCCAAAAGTTATCGAGTAGGTCCCGATGTCCTCATTGCTTGATCTGACCCTCTCGGAAGCCCGCGACGGCCTCGCGAAACGCGAGTTTTCGGCGCTGGAGCTGACCGATACATATATAAAGTCGATGGAAGCCGCGCGGCCGCTCAACGCCTATATCGTCGAAACGCCGGACAAGGCGCGCGAGATGGCGCGCGAGGCCGACGCCCGTATCGGCAAGGGCGATGCGCCCGCCATGACCGGCATTCCAGTCGGCGTGAAGGATCTTTTCTGCACCCGCGACGTCCAGACCACCGCGGGCAGTCACATCCTGGAAGGCTTCGTGCCGCCCTATGAATCCACCGTGACGTCCAATCTGTGGCGGAATGGCGCGGTGATGCTGGGCAAGCTCAATCTGGACGAGTTCGCCATGGGCTCCTCGAACGAGACGAGCTATTTCGGCCCGGTGATCAATCCGTGGCGGGCGAACGGGCAGGACGCCAAGCTGGTGCCGGGCGGGTCGTCGGGCGGTTCGTCGGCTGCGGTTGCGGCGCGCGCGGCCTTGTGCGCGACGGGCACGGATACCGGCGGGTCGATCCGCCAGCCGGCGTCATTCTGCGGGCTTGTCGGACTGAAGCCGACCTATGGCCGCTGCTCGCGCTGGGGCGTGGTGGCCTTCGCCTCCTCGCTCGATCAGGCGGGGCCGATCACGCGGACCGTGCGCGACGCCGCGATCATGCTCGGCGCCATGGCGGGCTTCGATCCCAAGGATTCGACGTCGGCCGATATCGCCGTGCCCGATTTCGAGAAAGCGATGACCGGCGACGTGCGGGGCATGAAGATCGGCGTGCCGAAGGAATATCGCGTCGACGGCATGCCGCAGGAGATCGACGACCTCTGGTCGAAGGGCATGGACTGGCTGAAATCCGCCGGGGCCGAGATCGTCGAGGTCAGCCTGCCGCATACGAAATACGCGTTGCCGACTTATTATATTGTCGCGCCCGCCGAGGCGTCCTCCAACCTCGCGCGGTATGACGGCGTGCGCTATGGCCTGCGCGAGAAGGGCGACAGCCTGATCGAGATGTATGAGAACACCCGCGCGGCCGGTTTCGGCGCCGAGGTGAAGCGCCGCATCCTGATCGGCACCTATGTGCTTTCGGCCGGTTATTATGATGCCTATTACCTCAAGGCACAGAAGGTGCGAAGCCGCATCGCGCAGGATTTCAACACGGCCTTCGCGACGGTCGATGCGATCCTGACGCCGACCGCGCCGTCTGCTGCTTTTGCCCTCGGCGCCAAGACCGGCGATCCGATCGCGATGTATCTGAACGACATCTTCACCGTTCCCGCGCCGCTGGCGGGTATCCCCGGCATTTCGGTGCCGGCCGGGCTCTCGAAGGAAGGCCTGCCGCTCGGATTGCAGGTGCTCGGCAAGGCGTTCGACGAGGAAACGGTGTTCCGGGTTGCCGGCGTACTTGAGGATGCGGCGGGCTTCACCGCCAAGCCCGAGACCTGGTGGGAGTAGGGCCGATGGCAAATCTCTTGAAGGGCGAGACGGGCGATTGGGAACTGGTCATCGGCATGGAGGTCCATGCTCAGGTGAGCAGCAAGTCCAAGCTGTTCTCGGGTGCTGCGACCGAATTCGGGGCCGAGCCGAACAGCCAGGTGAGCCTCGTCGATGCGGCCATGCCCGGCATGCTGCCGGTGATCAACGACTACGCCGTCGAGCAGGCGGTGCGTACCGGGCTCGGCCTGAAGGCGGAGATCAATCTGTTCTCGGTGTTCGACCGGAAGAACTATTTCTACGCCGATCTGCCGCAGGGTTATCAGATCTCACAATATCTCCAGCCGGTCGTCGGCAAGGGCAAGATCCTGCTCGACATGAAGGACGGCAGCACCAAGGAAGTCGGCATCACGCGGCTTCATCTGGAGCAGGACGCGGGCAAAAGCCTGCACGACCAGAATCCGACCATGACCTATGTGGATCTCAACCGTTCCGGCGTTGCGCTGATGGAGATCGTCTCCGAGCCCGACATGCGCTCGGCGGAGGAGGCTGGGGCATACTTGCGCAAGATGCGCACGATCGTTCGATATCTCGGCTCCTGCGATGGCAACATGGAGCAGGGCTCCATGCGCGCCGACGTGAACGTTTCGGTGCGGAAGCCCGGCGACCCCCTGGGCACGCGCTGCGAGATCAAGAACGTCAATTCGATCCGCTATGTGCAGCAGGCCATCGAATACGAGGCGCGCCGCCAGATCGAGATCATCGAGGAGGGCGGCAAGATCGACCAGGAAACCCGCTTGTTCGATCCGGGCAAGGGCGAGACGCGGTCCATGCGCTCCAAGGAAGAGGCCCATGACTATCGCTATTTCCCGGACCCGGATCTCTTGCCGTTGACGCTCGATCAGGCTTGGGTCGACGCGATCGCGGCCGATTTGCCGGAATTGCCCGACGACAAGAAAGCGCGGCTGATGAGCGATCTTGGTCTTTCGGCCTATGATGCGGGCGTTCTCGTCGCGGAGAAGGAAACGGCGGATTTCTTCGAGATCGTATCCAAGGGCCGCGACGCCAAGATGGCCGCCAACTGGGTCACGGGCGATTTCTTCGCAGCGTTGAACAAGGCCGGGCTCGACATCGTCGACAGCCCCGTCGGTCCGGAAAAGCTCGGCGGCTTGCTGGATCTCATCGCCGACGGCACGATCTCCGGCCGCATCGCCAAGGAAGTCTTCGAGATCATGTTCGAGACCGGCAAGGATGCCGCGGCGATCGTCGAGGAAAAGGGCCTGAAGCAGGTTTCCGATACGGGCGCGATCGCCGGCATCGTCGATCAGGTTCTTGCGGCGAATGCGGACAAGGTCGCGGATTACAAATCGGGCAAGGACAAGCTGTTCGGATTCTTCGTCGGCCAGGTCATGAAAGCGACGCAGGGCAAGGCGAATCCGCAGGCCGTGAACGACATCCTCAAGGAAAAGCTCAACAGCTAGCTTTGCGCCGCCGCGAGGTTGCCGTAGCGGTAGTGCCCGGTCATCGGATAGGCGAACAGCGTGTCCTCGATTTTCGGCCCGGCGCCGATATTGTGGATGATCATCGGCCGTTGGCCATCCGCCGAGTATCGATCGGCGACAATCCCGATATGCGGCAGGTTGCCGGGGAGCATCCAGGTCACGATGTCTCCGGGGCGGTAATCCTTTGCCTTCGCGCTGACCGGGAGGCTCGTTCCATGCCGTGCAAAGAACGCCCGAAGGTTTGGCACGCGGCGATGATCGATATTGGAGTCCGGCTTCGATTGGCCCCATAGGTGAGGGTACGCCGCGAAATCGGCAATCATGTCCTCGTGGACCTGTTGCTGCAGATCGATCCCGATCGCCCGATAGGCCCGGATCACCACATCGGTGCAGACGCCCCGGTCCGCCGCCACATCGCCCATGGGATAGGGGATGCGGCGATAGGCTCCGTCATAGGTGACGTGTCGCCTTGTCTGCGAGACTGCGGCGTCCAGGAAGCCTGCGACGGAGGCAGGCTGAGGCACGGATTGTGCCATCGCGACCGAGATTATCATCCCGATCATCAGGGAGAGCAGGCAGCCGGCGAGTACTATCTTCCACATGGCGGATCCCATTTGACGTCAATTTCCGCCCGGAATCGGGCGGAATTGAGACCTGTGCGGATCAATTGCTGGATCCAATTGGCGGTCCTACGGCGTTAAACCGCGGTCTTTCCGGTGCGGGCACTCGGCGCTTTGGATTCCTGCTGAGGATTTCAATACTCTGAAATTACAGTGGGTTAGGTGTGTTTTTGCGGGCAATTCGCAACATCTGGACCCGGAAGCGTGATCTGGGTCAAAAAATTGGATCCAATTTTGCCAAAACAGACGTTTTGCATTGTCCACTGACGAAATATGTATAAGATGCGCGAATGAGAATCGAGCGGCCGAGCACCGTTATAAAGGCCGTAGTGTGGAGGCGGATTATAAATTGGATCCAATTTTAGGAGGTGTCTGGCCGCGGTAGTGCGGTTAGACCGGTCTGCAACTCCGTAACATTGGATTCCGGAAGTCTGGGGCAATAGAGACGACCGAATGCTGACCCGACAACCGCATTGTTCATTTGCGTCGATTCGGCGCGAAGACCACTTGTCGAACTAATTTGGACCTTGGAGGAGATTTTATGAGCAAAAGCTTGGAAGACGTGCTGAAGGCGGCCGGTAATCCGGTGCACATGCTGCGGAATTCGCAGATCGGCGCGTATGTTTATCCGGTGGTCGCGCCCGAGTTTCACAACTGGCGCGACGAACAGGCAGCCTGGCGCAAGACGGCCGTTCTGTTCGATCAGTCGCACCACATGGTCGACCTGTATATCCGTGGCAAGGATTGCGTGAAGATCCTGGCGGATACCACGATCAACACCTTCAGCAACTTCGAAGTGAACCGCGCGAAGCAGTATGTTCCGACGACGCAGTACGGTCACGTCATCGGCGACGGCATCATCTTCCGGCTCTCGGAAGAAGAGTGCGTCTATGTCGGCCGCGCGCCCGCCGCGAATTGGCTGATGTTCCACGCCGCGACCGGCGGTTACGACGTCGAGGTGATCAAGGACGACCGCTCGCCGTCCCGCCCGATGGGCAAGCCGGTGAAGCGCATCAGCTGGCGCTTCCAGATCCAGGGCCCGAATGCCTGGCCGATCATCGAAAAGCTGAACGGCGGTCCCGTCGAGAAGCTGAAGTTCTTCCACATGAGCTCCATCAACATCGCCGGCCGCAAGGTCCGCACCCTGCGTCACGGCATGGCCGGCGCGCCGGGTCTGGAACTCTGGGGTCCCTACGAGGAAGCCGAGGAAATCCGCGCCGCCATTCTTGAGGCCGGCAAGGAATTCGGCATCGTTCCGGTTGGTTCGCGCGCCTATCCGTCGAACACGCTGGAATCCGGCTGGATCCCGTCGCCGCTGCCTGCGATCTACACGGGCGACAAGCTGAAGCCCTACCGCGAATGGCTCGGCTCGGACTCCTACGAGGCCACCGGCGCCATCGGCGGCAGCTTCGTCTCCGAGAATATCGAAGACTATTACACAACCCCGTATGACCTCGGTTACGGCCCGTTCGTGAAGTTCGACCACGACTTCCACGGCCGCGAGGCGCTGGAGAAGATCCACGGCAACAAGCACCGCAAGAAGGTGACCTTGGCGTGGAACAAGGACGACATGGCGAAGATCTACGCTTCGCTGTTCGATCCCGATGCCGAGAACTACAAGTTCTTCGACCTGCCGCTCGCCAACTACGCCTCGTCGAACTACGACAAGGTCGTGGATGCCAACGGCACCGTCGTCGGTCTCTCCATGTTCACCGGCTATAGCTACAACGAGCGTACCGCTTTGTCGCTCGCGACGATCGATCCGGAAATTCCGGAGGGCACCGAGCTCCACGTCGTGTGGGGCGAGGAGAACGGCGGCACCAAGAAGACCACGGTCGAGCACCACAAGCAGCTCAATGTCCGTGCGATCGTCAGCTCGGTTCCGTATTCCCGCGTGGTTCGCGAGGGCTACGAAGGCGAGTGGCGCAAGCACGCCTGATGGCCGCTTAGCGCAACGTCGCAGACGTAAGTTCGGAGGGCGGAAGCTTAGGCTTCCGCCCTTTTTCTTTGTGGTGGACGGGGTGCGGCCGGATGCCTCACCGGGCCGGGTTTACATGATATAAAGAAATCTATATATCCTTATGTCGTGATGCTATTCCAAGTCACGACGCAAGGAGAAATATTCATGACCACGAAAAAGCCGCCGTTCAGAGCGGATCAGGTGGGCAGTCTTTTGCGGCCCGCCGAAGTTCTGAAAGCCTGGAGCGAGCGCGAGGCCGGGACGATGTCTCCGGAAGCGGTTCGCGAGGTTGAGGACGAGGCGATCGTCGAGCTGGTGAAGCTGCAGGAAGAGGTCGGCCTCAACGCGATTACGGACGGCGAATGCCGCCGCCGGTTCTTTCACACCGATTTCCTCGAGCAGGTCGGCGGTGTGGTTGTCGACTATGGCGGTACGCCCAAGAAGTTCCAGGCGCCGGATGGAACCGAGCACAGCTTCTCGCCGCCCAAGATGAAGGTCGTGGACAAGCTCAAGCACGACCGGGACATCATGCTCGCGGACTACCTGCATATCCGGGAGCACACGGAAAAGACTCCGAAGGTCACCATACCGTCGCCCAGCATGGTCCATTTCCGCGGTGGCCGGGACGCGATCTGCCGGACCGCCTATCCCGAGATCGGCGAGTTCTTCCTGGATTTGTCTGCAGTGTATCGCGCCGAGATCTCGTCGCTCGCCGACGCCGGTCTGCGCTACCTCCAGTTCGACGACACCAATCTCGCTTATCTGTGCGATCCGGAGATGCGCGAGACGGCGCGTCACATTGGCGAGGACCCGGACAAGTTGCCGGAACTCTATTCCAAGCTGGTGAATGACTCGATCAAGGACCGGCCTGACGACATGGTGGTCGGCATTCATCTGTGCCGAGGCAATTTCAAGAGCATGGGCGTCGCGTCAGGCGGCTACGAGCCGGTCGCCGAGGTGCTGTTCAACGAGATGGATGTCGATTCCTACTTCCTCGAATATGACGACGAGCGGTCGGGCGATTTCGAGCCGCTGCGCTTCATGCCGAAGGGCAAGACCGCGGTGCTCGGCATCGTGTCGTCCAAGACCGGCGATCTCGAGGACAAGGACGCCCTGAAGCGCCGGATCGACGAGGCGGCGAAATATATACCGCTCGAGCAGATCGCCATCAGTCCGCAATGCGGTTTCGCGAGCACGCACGACGGCAATTGCGTCACCGTGGAGCAGGAAAGGGCCAAGCTGACGCTCTGCGTCGAGCTTGCGGAGGAGATCTGGGGCACGGCGGCCTAGGCGCTGTCGCCCGGCCTCTTTCGCTCGGCTTCGGAAGATTGACGGGGGTGACGTCCGACGGCTAGTTTGACCTGGCCGCGGGACGTCATCCCCGGTTCTGTATGGGGGCTTCCAAGGCACGAAAATGGCGAAAACAAAGCTGATGGCCGTGTCGGCGGCCGGGCAATCGATACGGTCGGCCTACGAGACGGGAAAGTTCTGCGCACCCGTTCGCGATGCGCTGGGCGAGGGCGATCTCGAATCCGCCTATGCGGTGCAGCAACTCAATACCGAGCATTGGCTGGGCGAGGGGCGCCGGCTGGTCGGCCGCAAGATCGGCTTGACCGCAAAGGCGGTTCAGGCGCAGGTCGGCGTCGATCAGCCCGATTACGGCATGCTGTTTGCCGACATGGAATTTTCGGACGGTGAGGAAATCGCCTTCGCGTCGCTGCAGCAGCCGCGCGTCGAGGCCGAGATCGCCTTCTGCCTCGATGAAAATCTGAATTCCCCCGTCATAACGATCAGCGACGTGATCGAAGCGATCGATTATGCGGTGCCGGCGATCGAAGTCCCCTGCAGCCGGATCGCCGACTGGAACATCAAGGCGGTCGACACGATCGCGGACAATGCCTCGGCCGGCGTCTTCGTGCTCGGCACGCGGCCCACCTCGATCAAGGCGTTCGACCACAGGCTTTGCGGCATGGTGCTCGAACATCGCGGCCGGGCCGTGTCGGTTGGCGCCGGTGCCGCCTGTCTCGGCAATCCGCTGAACGCGGTACTCTGGCTCGCCCGCAAGATGGTCGAGGTCGGCCAGCCCTTGCTCGCGGGCGATATCATCATGTCCGGGGCGCTGGGGCCGATGGTTCCCGCAAAGCCGGGCGAAGTTTATGAGGCCCGGATTTCCGGGCTCGGTTCGGTACGGGCGGTGTTTTCCTCATGATCGATATAGCCAAACTCGCCGAAGCCATCGACGACGCCACGCGCACCGCGACGCTCATTCCAAAACTGTCCTCGCTGGGTGACTTGTCGGTCGAGGAGGCGTACGCCATTCAGGGTGCGTCCATCGCCCGCCGCCTGGCGCGCGGCGACGAAATGATCGGCGTGAAGATGGGCATGACCAACCCGGTGTTGCGTGCCCAACTGGGGCTCGACGACGCGGTCTTCGGGCGTCTGACGCGCACGATGCGCGCCACCGATGGCGGCGACCTCAAGCTGATCCCGCATCTGTCCCCGCGCGTCGAAGCGGAGCTCGTGTTCTTGCTGAAGAAGCCGTTGTCCGGGCCGGTGTCGCCCGCCGAGGCGATGAGCGCCGTCGAGGCGGTCGCGCCCGCGATCGAAATCATCGGCACACGCTTCGACGATCTCGCCTTCAGTCTTGTCGACGCGCTTGCCGACAACGTCTCGGCCTTCGGCATTTGCGTCGGAGCCTGGAACAAGCCGGACGTCGACCTGTCCAATCTCGGCATGGTGCTGGAATTCAACGGCCGCGTCGCTCAGACCGGCTCGTCAGCGGCGCTGGCGGGCCATCCGGCCCGTTCGCTCGCGGCCGCCTCGCGGCTGGCGGCGGAAAACGGCATGGAGATCAAGGAGGGCTGGATCGTGCTTGCGGGCAGTGCGACCAATCCCACGGCGATCGCACCCGGCATGCATGTCCGTCACGTCGTGGAGAAGCTCGGCACCGTCGAGTTCGACGCGGTCTGACGATCAGCCCCGGTTGCGCAGCAGCCGCGACTGGTCGCGCTGCCAGTCGCGTTCCTTGCTGGTCTGGCGCTTGTCGTGCAGCTTCTTGCCCTTGGCGAGGGCGAATTCCAGCTTCGCGCGGCCCCGCTCGTTGAAGTAGATCGAGAGCGGCACGAGAGTCATCCCCTCGCGGTTGACGGCGTTGACGGCGCGGTTGATCTCGCGCTTGTGCATCAGAAGCTTGCGCGGCCGGTGCGTCTCGTGCTGCAGGTGTTCGCCGGCCTGCTCGAATTCCGGAATATAGGCGTTGAGGAGATAGATCTCGCCATGCTCCGGCTTGGCGTAGGCCTCGTTGATGCTCGCCTTGCCGCCGCGCAGGGATTTCACTTCCGTGCCCGCGAGCATGATGCCGGTCTCGAAGGTGTGTTCGATGAAGTAGTCGAAGCGCGCGCGGCGGTTGCGCGCCACGAAGCGCGCGTTGTCGCCATCGTCCTTCTTGGTCTTGCCGGCCACGGAATCCGCTTTCCTAGAGCAGCCCGACCTCGGTCAGGGCGGCCTTGACGCGTTCGCGGTTCGCCGCGGAGATGGGCACCATCGGCAACCGCATCTCCTCCGAGCAAATGCCGAGCAGGCTCGCAGCATATTTGACCGGGGCGGGACTCGTCTCGACGAACAGGGCGCGGTGGAGCGGCATCAGCTTCTCATGAAGTTCCAACGCCGTCTTGAAATCGCCGGCTGCCAGCACGTTCTGGAAATCCGCGCAGAGCTTAGGCGCGATATTCGCCGTCACCGACACGCAGCCGACCGCGCCATGCGCGCCCATGCCGAGCGCCAGGGGATCGTCGCCGCAAAGCAGCACGAAATCCTTGCCGCAGGCGAGCCGTTGATCGCTGATGCGCGAGACGTCGCCCGTCGAATCCTTGACGCCCTCAATGTTCCGGAGCTCCGCGATGCGCTTCATGGTCGGCACCTGAATGTCGACGATGACGCGTCCGGGAATGTTGTAGACGATGATCGGCAGATTGACCGCTTCGCTGATCGCCTTGAAATGCTGATACAGGCCTTCCTGGGTCGGCTTGTTGTAATAGGGCGCGACGATCAGCAATCCGTCCGCGCCGGCATGTTCGGCGTGGAGCGAGAAGTCGATCGCCTCATGGGTCGAGTTCGAGCCAGCCCCCGCATATACCGGTACACGGCCGGCGGCCTGTTCGATGCAGATCTCGGTGACCCGTTTGTGCTCGTCATGAGACAGCGTGGCGGATTCGCCCGTCGTGCCACAGGGAATGAGCGCGTGGCTGCCTTGCTCTATCTGCCAGTCGATCAGCGCGCGAAACGCCTTTTCGTCTAGCTCGCCGTCGCGAAACGGCGTTAGCAACGGGATGATGGACCCTCTGATCATTGTTCCGTCCGTAATGCTGCTGCCGCGGGGAGCCCAGGCTCTCCGCTCTTAGCGCGCGACAATACTCAGACGCGCGCAGCCGAACAAGCGGACATGGCCGATCGCTCGAATTTTCGGAAAATACGAAAAAATTTCATGTACACAGGGTTTGAACGTCTCCGTGTCCCAATATAGGATGGTACGGCAATTGCACATTCGCAAGTAGGCCGGGAAGCGGCCTTATGGTTAACGCCGTGCGAATTGGATATGTGAGGAACCGTGCGTAAGGGCCGGGTCATCTTAGCAAGCATTTTGTCTCTACTGGCTCTCGATGGATTGAGCCGGGCGGAGACGGTTGCGACAACCGGATATCCCGTTTCGGCACACGATAAAGCGATCTATTCGGAAGCGTTCGATGCTGTCGCGAGCAGCCAATGGGCCCGCGCGCTGCATATCGCGGTCAAGGCGCAGGATCACACGCAGCTCAAGGTTATCCGCTGGATGTCGTTGCTGGCGCACGGCAACAAAGAGAATTTCGAAGACTACGCGACGTTCATCGATCTAAACCCCGATTGGCCCAATATGGACCGTCTGCGGGCGCTGGCCGAACAGCAGATGGACGATACCGTTCCGGCGCAACGCAAGGTCGAGTGGTTCCAGCATTATCCGCCGGTAAGCGGAACGGGGCGTATGAAGTTCGCGGGCGCCTTGCTCGCTCTCGGCCATAAGGACGAGGCAGCGCTCTGGATCAAGATCGCCTGGACCAACGACGCCTTCACCTATGACGACGAACAGCGCATCGTGCGCACCTTCGGTTCGATGCTCAGCCCCAAGGAGCAGGAGGAGCGCCTCGATACGATGCTGTGGAGCCAGTATCGGAGTTCGGCGCGGAGGGCCATCCGGCGGGTGCAGTCGGACTGGCGGGCGCTCGGCGACGCGCGGCTGAAGCTGATGGAACGCGCGGGCGGGGTCGATGCCGCCGTCGCGGATGTGCCGAAGGACCTGCAGGACGATCCGGGCCTCACATACGAACGGACGCGTTGGCGCCGCCGCGCGGGATTGGATGATGCGGCGATCGATCTGCTCGAGTCCGCGCCCACCAATCCCGCCGAACTGGTGCGGCCCGATAAATGGTGGGACGAACGCTCGTTGCAGGCGCGCCGGCTGTTGCGGCTCAAGAAGTATGCAGAGGCCTACAAGCTCGTCGCCAATCACGGCCTCGCGCCGCACGACGAACTCGCTGCAGCCGCCGTCGCCGGACCGGCCGATCAAGACCAATTATACGGACGATTTTGCCGAGGCCGAATGGATGGCGGGCTGGATCGCGCTGGTCTATCTCAATGAGCCGGCGGACGCCTATGCGCATTTCGTGCGGATGTTCGCCACGGTGAGCTATCCGATCAGCGTGGCGCGTGGCGCCTATTGGGCGGGCCGGGCCGCCGAGGGCATGAACGATGCCGCGACCGCCGCCCGCTGGTACGAGATCGCGGCGCGCAACCCGACGACCTTCTACGGCCAGCTCGCCATCGAGAAGCGCGGCGACGCGGCGCTGTTCCGGATGCCGCAGGACCCCAAACCCACGCCGGACGATCTGAAGGCCTTCAATGCGCGGGACCTGGTGTTGACGATCCGAAGCATGGGCGCGATCGGCCAAGGAACTTATGTGAAGCCGTTCTTCATGACGCTGCTCTCGCGGTCGACCTCGACCATGGAGCAGGCCATGATCGCGGACCTCGCCCAGCAGGTTGGCCGGATCGATCTCGGCGTCCGGGCCGGCAAGTACGCCGCGCGGGACGGGCTGGTTCTGGTCGATATGTCCTATCCGACGGCCAAGTTCGCGCGGACCGGCCGTGTCGAGCCCGCGCTGCTTCATGCTCTGTCGCGGCAGGAAAGCGAATTCAACCCGCAGGCGGTCAGCCCGGTGGGCGCGCGGGGGCTGATGCAGTTGATGCCCTATACGGCCAAACGCGTGGCCGGAACGCTCTCGATCGCCTACAACCGGGACCGGCTGACCTCCGATATGGGGTACAACGTGCTCCTGGGCAGCAACTATCTCCAGTCGCTGGTTCAGGAATTTTCGGGTTCCTACATCCTTGCGGTCGCCGCCTACAACGCGGGCGAGGCCAATGTGCGCAACTGGCTGCGACAATATGGCGATCCGCGCATCGGCGAGATCGATCCGGTGAACTGGATAGAGCTTATCCCGTTCTCCGAGACCCGGAATTACGTCCAGCGCGTTCTGGAAAGCCTTCAGGTTTACCGTTATCGCCTCGCTCCCGGGGACGATATGACCATTCGAGCTGACGTCCGACCTTCACAGGACGAACCAGACCCAGTCCGATGCCGCCGGTGCGTCCTCCGACTGATCGGCCGCTCAAGATCCGCTAAAGTTAAGGGAAATCTGGACACCGCCTCTGGCGCGGGATAAAAGCTCTAGCGCCT
Organism: uncultured Alphaproteobacteria bacterium; assembly: GCA_963822835.1. Lineage (GTDB taxonomy): Bacteria > Pseudomonadota > Alphaproteobacteria > CAVTAV01 > CAVTAV01 > CAVTAV01. The sequence continues at coordinate 162,274 of CAWGIZ010000012.1, forward strand.
TAGGCAGTGCTCCCGGAGTCGCCAGAGGCCCTTTACAACCAAGCCCTTGCAAACACTTGGATCGGTCTTATCTCGCGGACATGACCTCGACCAACGAAATCAGAAGCGCGTTCCTGGACTTCTTCAAGCGCAACGGCCATGAGGTCGTGCGCTCGGCCCCGCTCATACCGCACAACGATCCGACGTTGCTGTTCGTCAATGCGGGCATGGTTCCCTTCAAGAACGTATTCACCGGTGCGGAGAAGCGCGACTATGTGCGCGCCGCTTCCTCGCAGAAATGCGTGCGCGCCGGCGGCAAGCACAACGATCTCGACAATGTCGGCTACACCTACCGGCACCACACTTTCTTCGAGATGCTGGGGAACTTCTCCTTCGGCGACTACTTCAAGGAAGATGCGATCAGCTTCGCCTGGACGCTCCTGCACAAGGAACTCGGGCTCGCCAAGGACCGTCTCTATGTGACGGTATTCCATGAGGATGACGAGGCGCGCGGGCTGTGGCGCAAGATCTCCGGCCTGTCGGACGACCGCATCATCCCCATTTCCACGAGCGACAATTTCTGGTCCATGGGCGCGACCGGACCATGCGGGCCTTGCTCCGAAATCTTCTGGGACCACGGCGACAAGTTACAGGGACGCCCGCCGAGCGATCAGGGCGGCGAGGGTGATCGTTTCGTCGAGATCTGGAATCTGGTCTTCATGCAATACGACCAGAGATCCGAAGACGAGCGCGTGCCGCTGGCGAAGCCCGGAATCGATACGGGCATGGGTATTGAGCGTATCGCCGCCGTGCTTCAGGGCACCCACGACAATTTCGCGACGGACACGTTCCGCACCCTGATCAATGCCTCGTCCGAAGCGACGGGGAAGCCGGTGGACGGCCCGATGGCGGCCTCGCACCGGATCATCGCGGATCATCTCCGATCTTCGGTGTTTCTGATCGCGGACGGCGTGTTGCCGTCGAACGAGGGCAGGGGCTACGTGTTGCGCCGGATCATGCGACGGGCGATGCGCCACGCGCATATGCTTGGCGCGACCGATCCGCTGATGTGCAAGCTGGTGCCGGTGCTCGCCGGGATCATGGGGCAGGCCTATCCGGAACTCGTCCGCGCCGAGGCGCTGGCGACGGAAACGCTCAAGCAGGAAGAGCTGCGCTTCAAGGCGACGCTCGATCGCGGTCTTGCTCATCTCGATGAAGCGGTCGAGAAGCTCGGTCACGGCCAGACATTGCCGGGCGACGTGGCCTTCAAGCTTTATGACACGTACGGTTTCCCTGTCGATCTGACACAGGACATCATGCGCGGCCTCGGCCGTGCGGTGGACATGGCGGGCTTCGACAGTGCGATGGCCAAACAGCGGGCCGATGCGCGCGCGGCCTGGGCAGGCTCGGGTGAAGCGGCCACGGGCGCCGTCTGGTTCGCGATCCGCGAAGCCACGGGCGCCACGGAATTCCTCGGCTATACGACGACCAAGGCCGATGGACGGATTGACGCGCTGGTCAAGGACGGCGCGGAAGTCGAATCCGTTACGGCGGGCGACGAAGTCGCGATCATCGTCAACCAGACGCCGTTCTACGGCGAGTCCGGCGGCCAGATGGGCGACGTGGGTACGATCCGTGTTGGCGATGCCCTGGCCGAGGTGACGGATACCCAAAAGAAGCTCGGCGATCTCGTCGTGCATCTTGCGAAGGTAACGAAGGGTTCCTTCAAGCGTGGTGACGTCGTCGAATTGACGGCGGATGCGGTGCGCCGGGACAAATTGCGCGCCAATCACTCGGCGACCCACTTGCTGCACAAGGCGCTGCGCTCGGTGCTCGGCGAACATGTGACGCAGAAGGGCTCGCTCGTGGCGCCGGACCGGCTGCGGTTCGACTTCAGTCATCCCAAGCCGGTGACGGCCGAAGAACGCGCCGAGATCGAGGCGCAGGTGAATGCCGAGGTTCGTCACAATACGGATGTGACGACCCGCCTGATGACGCCGGATGCGGCGGTCGCGGAAGGCGCGCTGGCACTGTTCGGCGAGAAGTATGGCGACGAGGTGCGTGTCGTTTCGATGGGCGGCGACATTCACGATGGCAACGCCTACTCGACCGAACTTTGCGGCGGCACCCATGTGCGCCGCACGGGCGATATCTCGCTGTTCCATATTGTCGGCGAGGGCGCCGTCTCATCGGGTATCCGGCGCATCGAAGCGCTGACCGGGGACGCCGCGCGGCGTTATCTCATGGATCAGGAACACCGGATCCAGGATGCGGCGCAGGTCCTGAAGACGACGCCGGATCAAGTCTCCGCCCGTATTGTCGTTCTGCAGGATGAGCGTAAGAAGCTCGAGCGCGAGGTCGCCGAGCTCCGCAAGCAGGTCGCGCTTGGCGGCGGTGCGGCCGGCAACGGCAAATCCGCGTCCGGCCCCGAGGCGAAGGACATCGGCGGCATCAAGGTGCTCGCCCAGAAACTGGACGGCATTCCGGCGAAAGAGCTGCGCGGCCTGATCGACGACGCCAAGGACAGGATCAAGTCCGGCATCGTGGCGATGGTTGCCGTGAACGAAGGCAAGGCCGCAATCGCAGTTGGAGTCACACAAGACCTGACAAGTGCGTATAATGCAGTTGATTTGGTGAAACTGGGTTCGGCTGTGTTGGGCGGATCGGGCGGCGGTGGCCGGCCGGATATGGCCCAGGCGGGGGGGCCGGACATAGAAAAGGCGGCAGAGGCCTTAGCCGCGATCGAGGGCGCCGTCGTCGAGCTCGGAAAGGCCAGCTAACCGCCCGGACCTGGAGGCTGGTTGGTATGGAGCCCCGCAGTTTGCTGCGGCTGAGGGCAAGGGCCTACGAGATCGTCGAACCCGGCGTGACGCAGGATCTCCCCAGCCGACTATTCGATTACGCTCTTGGCGCCTTCATCGTTCTGAACGCAATCGCCGTGTCGCTTGAAACGGTGCCGTCGCTCGAAGCCGCCTATGGCGGCTTTTTTACCGCCTTCGAAATTCTCTCGGTCGGGCTTTTTTCGATCGAATATATCGTCCGCGTCTGGACCGCGGTGGAGAACCCGCGTTACCGGCATATGAGTTCCTGGGCCGCGAGGCTCCGCTATGTCTTCACGTTTTACGCGCTTGTCGATCTGCTCGCGATCCTGCCGTCGATCTTCGCTTTCCTGATCTGGTCCGATCTCCGGGTGTTGCGGATCTTCCGGCTGCTCCGGTTGCTGAAGCTATGCCGCTATTCGGTGGCGATCTCTACCCTGTCGCAGGTTCTGTATGAAGAACGGCGCGGCCTGACCGCGGCTTTCGGCATCATGGGCGGGCTCGCGGCGCTTTCGGCGTCGCTGATGTATTTCGTCGAGCGGGATGTTCAGCCGGATGTCTTCGGCAGTGTGCCGGAGTTCCTTTGGTGGGCCATCACGACGCTGACAACAGTCGGCTTCGGCGATGCCGTGCCGAAAACGGTGCTCGGCAAGGTCGTCGGAGCCTTCACCATGGTGTTCGGCGTGGGCGTTTACGCGCTTCCGATCGGTATCATCGCGTCCGGCTTCGCACGCGAGATCCACAAACGCGAATTCGTCATCACCTGGGATATGATCGCCCGCGTTCCGCTGTTCTCCGAGCTTACGGCGACCGAAGTCGGCCAGATCGCGGCCCTCCTCAAGTCCCGCGTCGTCGATAGCGGCGGCACGATCGCACGAAAAGGCGAGGCGGCCGAAGGCATGTATTTCATCATCAATGGCCGCGTCGAAATCAGGACCGAACCACAGGCGGTCCATCTGAAGGACGGCGACTTCTTCGGCGAGATAGCGCTCCTGCACAAATCAAAGCGGAGCGCCACGGTGATCTCGCGCGCCAAGACGCGCCTGATGGTACTCGAAGCCGAGGATTTCCATCATCTCGTCGAGATCAACCCGAAGATCGGCGAGCACGTAAAGCAGGTCGCCGACAAGCGCGACGAATTCCGCCGCCGCAGCGATATCACCGCCGAGGAACTGGCCCAGGGGACCGTGATCCGGTAGGCCGACCGGAAACGAAAATGGCCGGGAAAACTGTCCCGGCCATCAACATCTCGAAAGGCTTGCCGAGTTAGCGCCTTACGCCATCGCCTTCTGAAGGTTGTCGTTCAGCTTGTCGAGGAACTGCGTGGTGGTGAGCCAGGCCTGATCGGGACCGATGAGGATCGCGAGATCCTTGGTCATGTAGCCGGACTCGACCGTGTCGACGCAGACCTTTTCGAGGGTCTCGGCGAACTTCTTGAGGTCGGGTGTGTTGTCGAGCTTGGCGCGGTGCTTCAGGCCGCCGGTCCAGGCGAAGATCGACGCGATCGGGTTCGTCGAGGTTTCCTTGCCCTGCTGGTGCAGCCGGTAGTGGCGGGTGACCGTGCCGTGGGCCGCTTCCGCCTCGACCGTGTCGCCGTCCGGTGACATAAGCACCGACTTCATCAATCCGAGGGATCCGAAGCCCTGCGCCACGGTGTCGGACTGCACGTCGCCGTCGTAGTTCTTGCAGGCCCAGACATATTTGCCGCTCCATTTGAGGCAGCAGGCGACCATGTCGTCGATCAGCCGGTGTTCGTAGGTGATCCCGGCGGCCTTGAACTTGTCGGCAAATTCGGTCTCGAAGACCTCCTGGAACAGGTCCTTGAAACGGCCGTCATAGGCCTTGACGATGGTGTTCTTGGTCGAGAGATAGACCGGCCAGCCGAGCATCAGGCCGTAATTCATGCTGGCGCGCGCGAAGTCGCGGATCGATTGATCGAGGTTGTACATGCCCATCGCCACGCCGGCGCCGGGGAAATTGAACATTTCATATTCGACCGGCTTGCCGCCGTCTGCCGGCGTGTAGACCATCTTCACCGTGCCGGGGCCGGGAACCAGGAAATCGGTCGCGCGGTATTGGTCGCCAAAGGCGTGGCGGCCGATGACGATGGGATCCGTCCAGCCCGGTACGAGGCGCGGCACGTTCTTGCACAGGATAGGCTCCCGGAACACGGTGCCGCCGATGATGTTGCGGATCGTCCCGTTGGGCGACCGATACATTTTCTTGAGGTTGAATTCCTTCACCCGCGCTTCGTCCGGGGTGATGGTGGCGCATTTCACGCCGACCTTATATTTCTTGATCGCCTCCGCCGCGTCGACCGTGACCTGATCGTCGGTTTCGTCGCGGTGCTGGATGCTCAGATCGTAATATTCGAGGTCGATATCCAGATAGGGCAGGATCAGCTTTTCCTTGATGAACGCCCACAGGATGCGGGTCATCTCGTCGCCATCGATCTCTACAACCGGATTTTTCACTTTAATTTTGTTCATCAAACCCTCGTTATATATGCGGAATTCTGTGAAATATCGGATGGTAATGTCGATGGATCGGGCGACCCCTCGAGCCCGTTTCGCGGCACAATAGCAAAGCGCCGTAAGACTGCAAAGCGTTCCGGACGGGAACGCTCAGAGTGTTTCCTCGGATGAGGCTCGTCGCGACGGAGCCATGGCGGCCATGGCGGGCAGGACCTCGTCGACGGATTCCACGACCGCGAACAGATCCCGGCTCGACGCGTGGGCAAATCCCTCGCGGATAACCTGCTCGACGAGCTCGATGAAATGCGACCAGTAGCCGTCCGAATTGACGATCACGATAGGCTTGTCGTGGATGCCGAGAAGCCGCCAGGTGATGACTTCGAAGGTCTCGTCCAGCGTGCCGAGGCCGCCGGAAAGGGTCACGAAACCGTCGGAACGCTTGAACATCTGCTTTTTGCGCTCATGCATGGTCTCGACCACGATAAGCTCGGTAACGCCGGTCATGGTGATCTCTGCGGTCTGCAGGTGCTCCGGGATGATACCCACCACGGATCCGCCGGAATCAAGGACCGCTCGCGCAAGCGCCCCCATAAGTCCGATGGACCCGCCGCCATAGACCAAGCGGATATTGTTGTCAGCCAGTATCCGGCCAAGCCGCGCTGCAGCGGCGCCGTGGACACCGGATTTTCCTGTCTCCGACCCACAATAGACGCACAAGGAACCGGGCAGTTTCATTCATTCCTCCGGGTTGGCCGCTGAGCGGCTCGTTTTGATTATGATGTGCTATCGCTTCCCGCTCGGCAAGGATTGCGCCATACTAATCTTGGCGGTAGGGTGGCGCCGCCCATCTTTTTAGGACACGAGGGAGCGTTGCGTAACACTCTTATCATCGTCGTTACAGCCGCCATTATCGTATCCGTGCTCTATGCAGCAAGAGTGTTGAAATGGGGTCAGCCCGAAAATCAGCAAACGGTTGAGGGACCCGCGTCAACGGCGCCAGCCGGGCCCGACAAGCAACCTGCCCCGGAAGCTCAAGAAAGCTGCAAAGCGAATCGTGCCGACGTTCGACGTCGTCCGGATAAGCCGCGAGGGCACGGGCGTGATCGCCGGTCGTTCGGGTCCCGACGAGGAAGTCGAGGTCAGGGCCGACGGGCAAGTCATCGGCACCGCGACGGCGAATTCCAAGGGCGAATGGGTGGTTATCATCCTCAATTCCCTGAAGAGCGGGCCGCGGGAACTGACGCTGGTGGCCAAGAATGCGGCGGGCCAGACCGTCGAATCCGATGGTGTCGTGGTGGTCGCCGTCCCCGAACGGACGGATACGGGCGAGGATGACGGGGTCGTTGCCGTTCTGATCCCCAATTCCGAGGATCAGCCGAGCCGTATTCTGCAACAGCCGGAAAATGCCGGCGCGATGGCGACGCTGACCCTTGATACGGTGGATTACGATTCCCAGGGCAATGCCGTGCTTACCGGTCGCGCCGAGCCCAATACGTCCATTCTCGCTTATGTCGATAACAAATTCATCGGGTCCGTCTGGGTTCCGAAGGACGGCAACTGGCGGATCGAGCCCAAGCAAGGCGTGTCGCCGGGCAAGCATGTGCTGCGGCTGGATCAGGTCCTCGGCGAAGGGGACGTCAAGATCCGGATCGAAGTGCCGTTCGACCGCTCGAGCCCTGTCGACACGAAGCTCGCCGAGGGGCAGGTGATCGTCCAGCCCGGTAACAGCCTCTGGCATATCGCCCGCCGCGTGCTCGGCGGCGGAACGCATTTCGTGCTGCTCTATCAGGGCAACAAGGATCGCATCCGCGACCCCAATCTGATCTATCCGGGTCAGGTGTTCAATCTGCCAAAGCCTCCTGTAGACCGCAGAAACCCCGCGGACCCAGGATCACGAAATCCCGAGAAACTAGATGAGCGTTCGCGGGTTCAACCCGGAGGCGATCGACCTCAACGAACGTCACCTCCGGACGATCAAGGCGCTGCTGCCCTTTCTGTGGCTGCCGGGCCGCACCGATCTTAAGACGAGGGTCGTCATTTCGATGGTCCTTCTGGTCGCGGCCAAGCTGATCACCGTCTTTGTCGTTCCCTATGCCTACAAGTTCGCGGTCGATGCGCTCGAGCCGGGCAAGGGCACGATAATCGTCATCCCGGTTCTCATGATCGTGGCCTACGGGCTGGGACGCGCGACGGTCGATGCTTTCCAGAACATGCGCGACGCGATCTTCGTGGCGGTCGGCCAGAATGCCCTGCGTTCGGTCGCTACGGAGGTGTTCATCCATCTCCATAAGCTCGCGCTGCGTTTTCACGTCGAACGGCGGACGGGCGGCCTGAGCCGGGTAATCGAGCGCGGCGTGAAGTCCACGGAGTTCCTGCTGCGCTTTTCGTTGTTCAATGTGATCCCGACGATGATCGAGATCTGTCTCGTCACCGCGGTCATGTTCATCAATTTCGACTGGCGCTTCGCGGCCGTGACGCTCGTTTCGGTCGAGCCTCTATATCTTCTTCACCTTCTCGGTGACCGAGTGGCGGCTCAAGTTCCGCCGCGAGATGAACAAGCAGGATACCGAGGCGAATACCAAGGCCGTGGACAGCCTGTTGAACTACGAGACGGTCAAATATTTCTGGCAACGAGGAGCACGAGACGCGGCGCTATGACGGGGCGATGCATCGCTATATGAAGGCGGCGATCAGCAATCAGAGCTCGCTCGCGATGCTGAATATCGGTCAGGCCGTCATTATCGCCACGCGGCTTGATCTTCGTGCTGCTAATGGCGGCGCAACGGTTTCCGCGCCGGACGCTACACGATCGGCGATTTCACCATGGCCAATGTGCTGCTGCTGCAGCTTTTCGGGCCGCTCGGCTTTCTCGGCTTCGTCTACCGGGAAATCAAGTCAGGCGCTGGTGGACATGGACAAGATGTTCTCGATGCTGGAAGTCGACGCCGAGATCAAGGACCCGCCCGGCGCCAAGCCGTTGATCGTCAAGGGTGGCGTGGTGGAGTTCAGCGAGGTCGAATTTCTCCTACAATCCCGAACCGCCAGATCCTGTTCGACGTCGATTTTCAGGTTCCCGGCCGGCAAGACGGTCGCGATCGTCGGGCCGAGCGGAGCGGGAAAATCGACGCATCTCGCGCCTGCTGTTCCGCTTCTACGACATCCAGAGCGGTTCCATTAAGATCGACGGCCAGAACATCCGGCAAGTCACCCAGAAGAGCTTGAGAAGCCGCGGTCGGCATCGTTCCACAGGACACGGTGCTGTTCAACGACACGATCCTCTACAACATCCGTTACGGCCGCCCGAATGCGACGCGACGAGGAAGTCCGCCAGGCGGCAAAGCTGGCCCATATCCATAGTTTCGTGGAGCGGTTGCCGGAGGGCTACCAGACCATGGTCGGCGAACGCGGGCTGAAGCTCTCGGGCGGCGAAAAGCAGCGCGTCGCCATTGCCCGCACGATCCTGAAGGATCCGCCGATCCTGCTTCTCGACGAGGCCACGTCTTCACTGGATTCCGCCACCGAAAAGGATATTCAGCGCTCGGTCCAGGAGGTTTCGGAGAACCGCACGACGCTTATCATCGCCCACCGGCTGTCGACGATCATTCACGCCCATCAGATCCTGGTGCTTGAGGCGGGCGTATCGTCGAGCGCGGGACCCATCGGGAATTGGTTGAACTCGGCGGTCTCTATGCCGATATGTGGGCGCGCCAGCAGGAAGCCAGCGTCGCCCGCGCCACGCTCGCGGTTCTTGAAGAAAGCGGCAAATTGTAGCAGGTTGGCGGGCGCTTAAGCGCCTGGGATCATGCCGCGAACGGCGCGGCGCGGGGATACTGCTATCGACATGAAAATGTCTCGACACCATCACTTCCATCTTCGTGCCGATCCATCCGGAGGGCCACCGTTTCATCCTGCTTGTCGGGCTCGTGACGCTGGTGCTGTTCCTGCTGTGGCCGCCTCTGGGCTGGATCGGCGTCGATGCTGACGATCTGGTGCATCTATTTCTTCCGCGATCCGCCCGCGTGACGCCCGACGGCACCGACGCGATGATCGCGCCGGCCGATGGTCGGGTCATGGCGGTCGACAAGGCGCGCGCCGCCCGAAGACCTGGAAATCGGCACGGAGAAGCTGACGCGCGTCTCGATTTTCATGAACGTCTTCAACGTTCATATCAACCGGTCGCCCACGGCCGGCCGGATAACCCGGATCGCCTATCGCGCCGGAGCGTTCTTGAATGCCTCGCTCGACAAGGCGAGCGAGGACAACGAGCGGCAATCCTTTCTGATGTCCACGCTGGACGGCCGCCAGCTCGTTTTCGTGCAGATCGCCGGGCTGGTGGCGCGGCGGATCGTGCGCTGGGTCGAGGAGGGCCACTCCGTGAGTGCCGGCGAGCGCGTAGGTATGATAAGATTCGGCAGCCGGGTCGACGTTTATCTCGATCCCGACATGACGCCGGCCGTGTCCGTCGGCCAGACGATGATCGGGGGAGAGACCGTAATCGCCAATGCGAGACCAAAAGGCGAGCGCGGAGCGGCCCAAAGCGGCAAAACGCGGCCTGACCAAGCCGATGAGAGATCCGACCGTGCCAATCCGGTCCCGCGCGGCGTACGCATCCGGCCCATTCCCGATCCGCAGCCTGTTGCCGAACGTACTGACCCTTATCGCGCTGTGCGCCGGCCTGACGGCGATCCGTCGGCGCTTCAGGGGCAATGGGAGCAGGCGGTAATCGCGATTACGGTCGCGGGCGTATTCGATGCGCTTGACGGCCGCATGGCGCGGCTGCTCAAGGGCACCAGCAAGTTCGGCGCGGAGCTGGATTCTCTGTCCGACGTGATAAGCTTCGGCGTCGCGCCGGCGCTCGTGATGTATCTCTGGGCGCTGCGCGATCTCAAAGGCGCGGGATGGGTGCTGGCGTTGGCGTTTTGCGTTTGCTGCGCGCTGCGGTTGGCCCGGTTCAACACGGCTGAGGACGATCCGGCGGCGCCGGCCTGGAGCAAAACATATTTCGTCGGCGTGCCGGCGCCGGGCGCGGCGGGCCTGGCGCTGCTGCCGCTGATGGCGGACCTTCATCTGGAGAACGATCTCTTCCGCGTCGCCGATACTGTGCGGCTTCGTCTTTCGCGCTCGTCGCGTTTCTGATGGTGAGCCAGGTGCCGACGCTGTCGCCAAGCGGATCGCGATCAAGCGCGAATATGCGTTGCATATCCTGGTTATCGGTGGGGTTGCTGACCGCGCTTGGTCGCGACGTTCCCGTGGCTGGTGCTGACGATTGTCGGCTTGCTCTATGCCGGCGTCGGTACCTTATGCGGCCTGGCGGTACGGCGGCAAGCTCGCCAAGTGAGGCCGCCTGGCGACCGAGGCCGCGGCTGCTTCGCCGGAGCGATGAAACCGGCGTCGAAGTCCGGCATCGGGACGCCTCTACGGAAGAAATCGACCCGGACGAGCCGCCGACGGCCGCTCAAGTACTTCACTGAGTCGGTCGTAGGGACCCCTCTGAGGACCCCGGAGGCAGGTCGTCGACAGGGCGATAGGTCTTGCTCTCGTAATCGAACACGAGAAATCCGCGCCGCTGGGCCTCGTCGACCGTCATCATGACCGTGTCGCTTGAGCCGAGCTTCCGCGCAAAGACATATTGCGAGCGGATCGGTTTGACGGCTAGCGCTTGCATGTTTCGTCGTTCATACTGAACCTGTACCTTTAGCCGTAGGCACTGTCGGAATGCCCCCGCGCTTTCGCGCAAACCGCTGACGTTAAGAATACGCTCGCCAAAATGGCTAACGATTGTAAAGGCCTGGTCTCGGATGATGGGACGTATCGCTCGAGAGGCAGACCGGCGGTACCGGAGTTGGGTGCTCTTGATACCGCCGGGCTCTTAGGGAGAGGAACGATCGGTGAGAGAGCCGATCGAGAGCCATATTCCAGCAAATGGTTAACGAATATTTACCGTAAATTGCGGAATCCGCAGGTTCAATTTCACGGATTGCCGTCGATCTGAATACGGCCGCATTCGATGCCGGACGGCTGCCGCGATCAGGCCAGCATGTTGCGAGCGCCTTCGACCGACTTCTTGCGGGTGTCCTCGTCGGCTTCGGGTTCGCCTCGCGCGGCGGAACGTTGAAGCCGCGCTGCACGGCGGGCCGTTCGCCGATCTGGTCGATCCAGCGCTGGAGATTATCGAGACCGTCGATATCGATGCCGCCCCAGGCATAGCCCCGCGCCCAGGACCAGGTGGCGATGTCGGCGATGGAATAGTCGCCCGCGAGATATTCGTGATCCTTGAGCCGTGTATCGAGCACGGTGAGCAGGCGGCGGCTTTCCCGCTGATAGCGGTCGATCGCCCATTGCAGCGCCTCTTCCTTCTTTTCCTGAAGGTGCTGCGGGGCATAGCGGTAGAACACGTTGGCCTGACCCATCATCGGGCCGATGCCGCCCATCTGGAACATCAGCCACTGGATGACGAGCGAACGGCCCTTGACATCCTTCGGCATGAGCTTGCCGGTCTTTTCCGCGAGATAGATCAGGATCGCGCCGGATTCGAACACCGCGAAGTCGCCGTTGTCGTGATCGATGATCGTCGGAATGCGGCCGTTCGGATTGAGCTTGAGATACCATTCTTCCTTCTGCACCAGCTTGCCGAGATCGATCTTCTTGTAGGTATAGGGCAAGCCCATCTCCTCAAGCGCGATGGAGATCTTCCAGCCGTTCGGCGTCGCGGCGGTCAAAAGCTCGATCATGGGTCGCTCCGGTGTCTGGGGGAGGGGCCGTAGAGGCTCACCTTCCGCCGAATGGGATGGGCCGTATCATGGGTCATGAGGCTGCGGGAGGCAATATCCCCGCCGGAAGTGCTCATCCGAACGCCATCTTGATTTGGATCATCGCCGGAGGGCCGGCCGACTTCGGAAGATGGGCCAATCGACAGCGTAATTTCCGATGACCGAGGGGTGGATCCGATGGGCGAGATTGTAATGGCGGCGAAGATCACGCATGTGCCGACCATGGTGATGTCGGAGCAGGAAGGGCGGTTCTTTGGCACCCGCGCGGATGCGATCGAAGCGGAGCGGGAACTCGGCCGGCGCGCGAAGCAAAGGGACGCCGACACGTTTCTGGTCTTCGATACGCACTGGCTGGCGAATATCGGCATCCACGTGAATGCGCGGGAGCGCCATCAGGGGCTCTATACCAGCCACGAGATTCCCCATCTGTTGCACGATCTCGACTACGACTATGTCGGCAATCCGGATCTTGCCGTCTCGATCGTTCGGGAATCCGAGAAGGTCGGGCTACCGTCCCATGCGCACATTTCCGATGGGCTGGGGCTGGATTACGGCACCATCCTGCCGATGCGCTACATGAATGTGGATCGGTCGATCAAGGTCGTTTCGGTGGCTGCTCCGCTGGCCGCCAGCATCGCCGAGAACAAGCGCTTCGGCGAGGCGGTGCGCGAGGCAATCGAGAAATCCGATTCCAGGGTTGCCGTCCTCGCCAGCGGCTCCCTGTCGCACCGGCTGTGGGATAGCGAACACTTCAAGGATTCCTCCTGGTTTACGATCTCCAGCGAGTTCAACCGCCAGATGGATCTGCGCGTGCTTGAGCTTTGGCACGAGCGAAACTACGCGCCCTTCCTGGAGATGCTGCCGGAATACCGCAGCAAATGTTCGGGCGAGGGCATGATGGCCGACACGGCGATGCTGTTCGGTATGCTTGGCTGGGATGCCTATAGTGGTGCATTCGAGCAGCTCTGCCCCTATTTCCCGAGCACGGGCACGGGGCAGGTCGTCGGCGAATTTCATCTGAACTGACGGGGCGCCCCAGAAGCCAACTCATTCCTTTTTGAGGTAGGCCCTCGCGCTATCGATGGAGCAGGGGATGGAAGGGATTTCCGTTCCTGCGGGCTGCCGGGTCATCCGGGCGCGGATCATGATCGGGCGGGTGAGATATTTGGGATCGCTGATCGTGAGATCGCCGTTGAGCATTTGCTTGTCCGGGCTGAGCCGATAGCGCTCGACGACGGTTCGGGCGTCGCTGCCCGGCGCGTTTCGCCCGAGTCCGCCCGGCATGGCGGTCAGATCCGTCGTTTCGATCACCAGCGTGTCGCCGTCGATCCAGCTTACCGCATCGCCCGAAGGGGTGTGCACGGCGTCGTCGGGATGGGTGCGCCGGTCAAGATGGATCGCGCGGACCGTATCGTAATATTCGTGATGGATGGTCAGCGTATCGCCCGTCACGCTCCAGATCTGAAGATTTGGCGTCATTACGATGGAGGGAAGGCCGGGCGACTGGCAGTTATTGGCGGGCAGGTCCTCCGGTTTCATGGACGCGAAGGCCTTCCGGCCTTCTTCCGTCATGATCGAATAAGTGTGCCGGTCGCCGCGATCCAGCCCCGGAATGTCGAGGCCGGGAATGGACGCGTCGTCCCCGCCGGGCGGGCCGAATCGGTCCGGCGGCCCACGGCGATCATCCGGGCGTCCCGGACCGCCTGGTCCGCGTCTACCGGCCGGGCCACGCCGCGCGTCCACGAGCCACACGCCGCTGAAATCCTTATAGAGCGGGGAGACGTCCGAGGCGCGAACGGGAAAGGATATCGCCGGTGCAACTACAAGCACTGCGCCGAAGGCAGAGAGCACCTGGCGACGATGAACGGTCTTTGTCATCTTCGTGTCCAATCATATGAGCGCGCCTTGGCGCACCGTGGATATCGCCTCTGGAGTGTTTCACGACTTGGGGCCGCAAAGCCTTCGAAAAAGCTCATCGGAATAAGACGGTCGGCCTCCGATCACCGGTATTTGTCTATCGACCAATTGGACAATGCGGTTATCATTCCCCACAGGGGAAGAGGTGCGTCGGCTCGCGCAGGTTCTCCTCACGCTGGTTCTTCGGCGATCGCGACAACGGACAGGAGGCTCCAATGGCCGATGTGAAGTGGATGATCAAGGCGCGTGAGTTCTCCAACTGCAATTGCTCCTACGGCTGCCCCTGCCAGTTCAACGGGTTGCCGAGCTACGGAAATTGTCAGGCGACGGTCGGCTTTGAAATCGATAGCGGCTATCACGGCGATACCCGGCTCGACGGCTTGCGGGTGGCCGCGGTCTTCTCGTGGCCCGGCCCGATCCATGAAGGCAAGGGTGAGGCGCTTGCCATCGTGGATGAAAAGGCGAGTCCGGCCCAGCGCGAGGCCTTACTCCGCATCCTGAGCGGCGAGGATACCGAGCCGGGCGCAACGATCTTCAATGTCTTCGCCTCCACCGTGGAGACGATGCATCAGCCCTTGTTCAGCAAGATCGATTTCGAGGTCGATATCGATGGCCGCCGGGCACGGCTGGTGGTTCCCGGCGTCATAGAGGCGCGCGGCGAGCCGATCGTGAATCCCGTAACGGGGGCCGAGCATCGCGCCCGGATCGATATGATTGGCGGCTTCGAATACAAGCTGGCGGAAATCGGCCGGGGCTGGTCGCAAACCCGGGGATCTCTGGAAATCGAGCACGCCGATTCCTATGCCCAGTTTTGCCATCTCAATCTCTGCCAGAGCGGCATTGTAAATTAGCCCATGAGCGATGCGGCGCTCGAATCCGTGCTTCGGCGCGACCGGACGATTGTCGCCCTGTCTCTGGCGGCGCTGACGCTGATCGCCTGGGCCTATGTCTTATGGCTTGGGAAGGCGATGAGTATGGACGGCATGGCGATGCCGGGCATGCGCATGGACGCCAACCCGTTCCGCGCCGCGATGCTGCCCGCGATGCAGCCCTGGAGCGTGACCGAATTTCTGCTCATGTTCGCGATGTGGGCGATCATGATGGTGGGCATGATGACGCCCTCGGCCGCGCCCATGATCCTGCTTTACGCGCAGGTCGGGCGGAAGGCCGCGAGCCAGGGCAAACCGCTCGCGGCGACGGGCTATTTCGCCGGCGGATATCTGCTCGCCTGGGCGGCCTTCTCGATAGTCGCCACTTTTGGCCAGTGGGCGCTGGAACGAGCCGCACTACTCACGCCCATGATGGCGAGCGCCAGTACGGTCGTCGGCGGGATCGTGCTGATCGCCGCCGGGATCTATCAATGGACACCAATGAAGGACGCGTGCCTGACCCAATGCCGCGCGCCGCTCATGTTCATCCAGCGCCACGGCGGTTTCCGCCGCGATCCTCTAGGATCCCTTGGCGTCGGCTTTCGCCATGGCCTCTATTGCGTCGGTTGCTGCTGGGCCTTGATGGCACTGCTCTTCGTAGGCGGCGTCATGAATCTTCTGTGGATCGCGGGTATCGCGATCTTCGTACTGGCGGAGAAGATTCTCCCGGCGGGACGATGGCTGGTGCGCGTCGCGGGCGTGTTGCTGATAGCCGCCGGCGTCTGGCTGATCGGAAACGGCGTCATCTGAGCGGGCGTGCTCCGGCCGCTACTTCTCCAGCATTCTCTCGTAGTTCCCCGCCATGACCTGAGCCACGGGCATGCCCTTGCGTACGGCCGCCATCATGTCCGCTTCGCGGGCCGCTAGACTCTCGGCGGTGCTGACGATTTCCTCGGCCTTTCCGGCGGGGAGAAACACGGTGCCGGATCCATCCGCGAGCGCATAATCGCCGGGCGCGACGGGGATGCCGCAAATCGTGACCGGCGTGTTGAACTCCGTTTCGATGATGCGGCCGCGCGCGGTGGCGGGTACGGCACCCTTGCCGACGACCGGCAGGCCGAAGGCTTCGCTTTCATCGATGTCGCGCGCCATGCCGTCGATGATGATGCCCGAGATGTCCTTCTTTACGGCGGCAGCGGAGAGAATTCCGCCCCAGCCGGCGCAGTCGGTGCGGGAGTGATGCTCGATGACGATCACATTGCCGGCTTCGGCGGCATCCACGGCGGCGGTGCAGAGATGGCGCTCGGCGGTGCGGCCGTTGGCCTCCTCCAGCTTCACCGTGAGGATACGGCCGAACAGCTTTTTGCTGGTCGCGAGGCGTTTGAGGCCATAGGCGACACCCTTGAGCCCGAGGCGATCCATGGCGTCCGAGACGACGCAGCTATCCAGCCTGCCGAGGCGTTGGGCGAGGGGATCGTCGGCGGTTCCGGCCACTAGGAAGCTCTCCATTCTGCGAAAGTGATGCCTGTTCCGGTACCGGCGGCTGTGCGGTAGCACGGAATGTATTCGACCCAGTTCAGCGGCAGGTGCTCGACCGCGCCGGCGACACAGATCCAGTTCAGGATCTCCGACGATCCGGCCTGAAGCTTATTGCGCGGGATGGACTTCAATACCTCGTGATTCTTGGTGCGGAAGGCCTCGATCACCATGTGATCAAGTTCCTCGTCGACCATGAAATGGCTCAGTCCGCCGGACGCCAGGATGCCGACACGCGCCTTGCCGGGAAAAGCCTCGACGGCGCGGCGGATGGTCTGTCCGAGGGCGAAACAGCGCGCGGGGCGCGGCTGGTTGGGCCGGTAATAGGTGTTGAGCAGCACGGGTACGATGGGGATGGGCTTGGACTTGTCCATCAGATGCTCATGGACATAGGCGAAGGCGTGGCCCTCGCTGTCGACGCCGGGCAGGGCGGCGCAGGTCGCCACATCGAAATCGTTATCGATGAGAGATGTGATGAGATGCAGCGCCAGATCGTTGGCCACCGGATAGGTGCGCGGGCGTTCCTGTTCGTAGAGCCGCTTGATCTGCTTTTCCATCCAGGCTGGAGCGCGGGGCTCTTCCTTTGGCGCCGACTGGATCGTCTCGCCCCAATAGACGGCAAGGGCGGGGCGGTTGGCGTCCTTGAACAGTTCGTCCTGGTCGTCGCCGACCACGATAAGCGCGTCGAGATCGGCGCCGCGGCATTTCGCGGCGATGGACTGAATGCCGGCGCGCACGCGATTCTGACGGTCCTGCATCTTCGGCAGGTCGATCTTGTCCTTTAGAGCCGGATCAGCGTTGGCAAGCAGCTGATCGAAAGTCGCCGGGCGGCCTTCTATATCCAGCCGCGCGACGATGACGTCCCACTCGGGGAATTTGCTGAGGTCCTCGTCGTCGCTCATCAGCATCGGCGTGTGCGATGTGCCAAGGCCCAAAACGATTTCCGCCACGGCGAACTCCCATCCTGTGACTTTCCGGTATCGGCAACGGGGCGCTGATATCCGGATTTTGAATACTATTTAGTATAAACTTCGGTCCGGTCCCGCTGCAATGGCGAACCGTCATCCGTATGGACGATAGCCGCCTATTTGGCGATTGTCTGCCGCGCGGCCTTCACATCCTCGACGGTGACCGGCCCGGCATGGCCGCCGAACTTGTCCCGGACATAGGTCAGCACCGCGGCGAGCGATTCGTCGTCGAGCGCGGCGAACATCGGCATCGTGTTCTCGCCCTGGCCGTCAAGCCGGTTCGCGCTGTCGAAGCCGCCGGACATGACGAAGGCGGCCAGTGTCTGCGGATCGCCGGTCACCCACATGCCGCCGACGAGGGGCGGCTGCATGCGCGGCACGCCCATCCCGTCGGCCATGTGACAGGCGAGGCAGTTGTCCTCATAGACCTTCTCGCCGTCCGGCGCGGCCTGAGCTGTCGTGCTCAGGCCGGCCAGAATAGCGATGGCCGATATGAAGCGTGCCGACGTCATTTGCCCGTATAGCTGATTTTCCAGACCCGGCCCTTTTCCGAGTCCGATACATAGAGCGCCCCGTCCGGACCGACCGCGAGGCCGACCGGGCGATAGGTCGCCGCGCCGGGATTGTTGCTCGCGAGGTTGCCCCGGAAATTATCGGCAAAGGCGGTCCATTCGCCGGAGGGCTTGCCGTCCTTCATGGGGACAAAGACGACCTTATAGCCGTCCTGCGGTTCCGGTGCGCGGTTCCAGCTGCCGTGGAAGGCGATAAAGGCGCCGTTCTTGTATTTGGCGGGAAACTGGCTGCCCTCGTAGAAAACCAGGTCGTCCGGCGCCCAGTGGGCGGGGAAGGCGACCAGCGGATCGGGATATTTGCCGGCGGCCGGCGTCTTTTCGCCGTCGCCGCCATATTCGGGAGAGACGACGCGCTTGTTGAGCTTGGTGTCGAAGAAGGTATAGGGCCAGCCGTATTCGCCGCCCTCCTTGATCTCGTGGAATTCCTCGGCGATGCGGGTCGCGTTGTCCTTCGCGTTATAGAGCTTGGACCAGAGATTGATCTGATCGCGGCCATGCATGGTGACGTAAAGCTGGTTCACCGCCGGATTCCACTGTACCGCGACCGAGTTCCTGAGCCCGGTGGCGTAGCGCATGCCGTCCTTGTCCTGGGTCTGGTTGAGCTTGTCGGCGTCGAAGCGCCAGATCCCACCGTGGCGTTCCAGAAGCGGGCAGGGGTTCATGCCCATGGAGCCGGGGGTGCGGTCTTTCTCCTGACAGGCATTCGAGGGTGCGCCCACATTCACGTAGATGTGCCCGGCATTGTCGAAAGCGAAGGACTTGTCTTCATGCATGCGCTGCTGATCGAAGCCGGAAACGACCGTTTCCGGGCCTTCCGAGGGCACCAACTCATCGGCGGCAGCGAACTTGTAGCGGTAGACATGCGTGCTGTCGGAGACATAGAGCATGCCCTTGTAGAAGGCGATTCCGGTTCCTTCGATCTTCGAGAAATGCTTCACCTCGTCCGCGCGGCCGTCGCCATTGGTGTCGCGCATGGCGATGATGCCGGCATTCTTGGCCGGATCCGGCTGGCCGAAGCCGAGCTGCTTGGTCATCAGATACACGTCGCCGTTGTCGCGCACCGCGACATGCCGTGCCGGTGCGGTGCCCTGGTAGAAGACCTTCGCCGTGAAGCCGTCGGGCAAAAGCAGGCCGTCAGGCTGTTCGGCGAAGGCAGCGCTCGCAGTGACGAGGCCCGCGGCCATCAATCCGATGGCCAGTGGCGCAAAACGAAATCTCGGCATCAAATCCCTGCCCATATCAGCAAATGCCGCCAGATTTCAGCAGCAGGTCTTGGCTTCGGTCGTCACCGGCGCAATTCCAAGCTTGGTTTCCTTGGGGTCGCGTATTGCCGGGCGCGAACAGTCGAACGTCTTGTCGTCGTCCGGCAGGATTGCGGGCTCGACCGGGACCATGTGCGCTGCATAGGGTTCGCGGGTCAAGATGCGGAATGTCTTTTCGCAGACAGCCATGCGCTGGCCCCGGGTATAGACGTGCCCGTCATCGTCCTCGACCGATTTGAACGGCCCGCGATAGACCACGGCCTGATTCTTGTCGATGCACGGGCCTTCCTTGCCCTTCCAGCCGAGCACCGTGACCGAACGGTACTCGATGCCTTCTACGATGCGCCACGGTTCGGAGTCCCATTTGTCGATGGTGATGCCGTAGAGCCCGGCTTCCTCGAGCGCATGCGTGAATTCGTATTCCTGCAAGGCGCCGGAAACGCAGCCGCTCCAAAGCTCCGGATCGGCCTTCATGTGGTCGGGCGAGCGCTCGTCCGACACGATATCCGATATCGCGATGCGCCCGCCGGGCTTCAGGACGCGGTGGATTTCGGCGAAAAGCTGGCGTTTTTCGCCGTCCCCGACGAGATTGAGGACGCAATTGCTGATCACTACGTCGATCGAGTTGTCCGGGATCAGGGGCGTGGTCTGGCGCAGGACCTCGATTTCGGCCTGCATGGCCTGATAATCGGCGGCGGACGTCACTGGTCTGGCCGCGAGGAGAGCGTCGAGCGCCTCGGGATCCGTGCGCAGGTCCTGAATGGCGCCGCGTTTGAACTCGACATTGGCGAAGCCGATCGCCTTGGCGACCTCCGGGGCGCTTTTCCGGGCGAGATCCAGCATTTCCGGGGTCATGTCGACGCCGATGACCTTGCCCGTCGGGCCGACGATCTGGGCCGCGATGAAGCAGATCTTGCCGCCGCCGGATCCAAGATCAAGCACCGTTTCTCCGGGGCGGACGTAACGCGAGGGGTCACCGCAGCCATAATCGCGGTCGAGCACATCCTGGGGAATAGCCTTCAGGAGGCTTGTGTCGTAGTCGACAGGGCAACAAAGGGCCTCTTCGCGTTCCTTTGCACCGGCGGCATAACGGTCGCGCACGAGATCTGTCACAGGAGCATTCATTGCTCTCTCCTCGGTCAAAAAGTCTCCCGTAGCCGTTATAGCACTCCCGATCAGGGTAGTTTGTCAAAGCTTAGCGATGGGATCAGGGCTTGCCGCCGCCGGATACGTGGCCAATGGACTGCCGGTCGAAGGAGACGCTCTTCACCAGTGCATGGATGGCCTTGCCGGGCATCAGGCCGAGATCATGGGCGGAACGCTTTGTGACGCGCGCCCAGAGCCGGGCGGCGTCGTCGCCCGTGCCGTAGCCTGTATCGATCAGGACGTCGACCTGGGCTTCGGAGGCGGGGGCCATTTCCAGAATGACGCCTGAAAAACCATTGAG
Source organism: uncultured Alphaproteobacteria bacterium (assembly GCA_963822835.1). Classification (GTDB taxonomy): domain Bacteria; phylum Pseudomonadota; class Alphaproteobacteria; order CAVTAV01; family CAVTAV01; genus CAVTAV01. Next base: position 182,887 of record CAWGIZ010000012.1, read on the forward strand.
AATACTGGTGTTCCGGGGTTGCTCCAGAGCCAGGGATACGTCGCGGGCGCGAATGCGGGCCCTGAGCTTCGCGCCGATGGCGGCGTTGATATGGGGCACGTTGAGCCGTCCGCCCGGCACGCGCAGCTCCGTCAGGCCGAAGGTATCGTCGTGACGCTCGACGATGGCCGGGAGGACTGCGCCGGCCGTATCGGGGCCCGTGAGCGGCGCCAGATCGAACCGGCTCATCAGCGATTCCACAGCGCCCGCGGCCGCGATCCGGCCGTCCGAAACCAGAACGAGCGTGTCCGCGAGCCGGATGATCTCATCGATATTGTGGCTGACATAGAGAATCGGCAGCTTCAGGTCGTCGCGCAGGCTCTCGATGAAGGGCAGGATTTCCTGCCGCCGTTCGTTATCCAGGCTGGCCAGCGGTTCGTCCATCAGCACAAGGCTCGGATCGGCGAGAAAGGCGCGGCCCATCGCCACCCGCTGCTTCTCGCCGCCGGACAGCGTATTCGGGCGGCGGTCGAGGAGATGGTCTATGCCGAGCAGCGCCGTGACATGCTCGAGGGTCACCTTGCCCGCGCCCGCGCCGCGCCCGTAAGTGAGGTTTGACAGCACGGACATGTGCGGAAACAGCAGTGAATCCTGGAACACATAGCCGAGACGGCGCTTGGCGACGGGCAGGGACAAATCCCTGGCGGAATCGTAGAGCGCCCGTCCGTTCACGCGAATATGGCCGCTATCCGGCCTTATCAGCCCGGCGATCATGTTGATCAAGGCTCGTCTTGCCGCTGCCGGACTTGCCGAACAGCGTCGTGATGCCCTGACCAGCCTGGAACGTGGCATCGACCGTGAACGAACCGAGCGTCTTCCTGACCGCGACGTCGAGCATGGGTGCGTCCGTCAAGAGCCGACGCCCAACCGCCGCGCGATCCGCCGGGAACTTATTTCCGACGCGACAAGCGCCGCGATCGCGAGGACCAGCGACAGGATCATCATCCGGGCGGCAGGCCACTCATTGCCGGGTGTCTGGGCAAGCGTATAGAGGGCGAGGGGCAGGGTGCGGGTCTCGCCCGGGATGTTGGCGACGAAGGTGATGGTCGCGCCGAATTCGCCGAGCGAGCGCGCCGAAAGCCAGTACCGTGCCGGTCGATGATCCCGGGCAGGGTCAGCGGCAGGGTGACGGTGAAGAAGATGCGCCAGCGGCGATGCGCCGAGGGTCTCGCGCGACCAGTTCGAGCCGCCGGTCCATGGTCTCGAGCGACAGCCGGATCGCCCGCACCATCAGCGGAAACGCCATCACCGCCGAAGCGATCGCCGCGCCCTTCCAGGTGAAGGCGACCGTCACGCCGAAGGCGTCGTGCAGAAAGCGCCCCGAGCGGGCCCGCGCCGGCCGAGCAGGACCAGCAGCAGATAGCCGACCACCACCGGCGGCACGACCAGCGGCAGGTGGATCAGGGCAGTCGAGCACGATCTTGCCCCGGAAATTCGACCCGCGCCAGCAGCCAGGCCACGGCGATCCCGAGCGGCAGGCTGCAGATCACGGCCGCGAGCGAGACCTTGAGCGACAGCCCAAGGGCGGTCAGTTCAGCGGGCGTCAGGCCGAGCATCAGGTGTGATAGAGTTTCGCCGGGTCGATCTCGACATCGGCGATGGTCTCGATTCGGCCGTCCCGGACCGCGCGGTAGAAGCAGTTGCGCCGTCCGGTGTGGCAGGCGACACCCTTCTGATCGACGAGCAGCAACAGCGTGTCGCCGTCGCAGTCGATCCGGAAGTCCTTCAGTATCTGGGTTTGTCCGGAGGTTTCGCCCTTGCGCCACAGCGCCTTGCGGGAGCGCGACCAATATACCACCTGCCCGGTTTTCAGCGTTTCCAGGATCGCGTCGCGGTTCATCCAGGCCACCATCAGCACCTCGCCGGTATCGTGCTGCTGCGCAATGGCCGGAATCAGGCCCGCCGCATCGAAGGTGAGGGTGCTCAATATCGCTTCGGCGGCGCTGTCTATTTGGGTCGTGGCCATATCGGCTTCGTCCTGTTGTTATCGCGGGTTATCCGCGCCGAAGCCTCGTTGTGAGGTTCCGGAGCCATGCTATAAGACAGAATGGTCACGAACATCGATAGCGTCAACGCCGCCGTTGTGTCTAGGGAAATACAGCGGAGTGCCGGCGAGCCGGTTCTGGAGATTGCCGAATGTTTCCTACGCGCGCGGCGGCAAGACGATTCTCAACGACATTTCTCTCAGCCTTGCGCCGGGCGAGATCGTCACGCTGATCGGTCCCAACGGATCCGGGAAAACGACCTTGGTCAAGGTCGCGCTGGGCCTGCAGCAGCCGGATAGCGGTACGGTGAAGCTGAAGCGGGGCATCCGGATCGGCTATATGCCCCAGCGCGTCGTCATCGATCAGGTCTTGCCGATGACGGTGCGGCGTTTCCTGTCTCTCGGCGGGCGATGCAAGAGCGGGCGGCGGCTCGCGGTGCTTGAGGAAGTCGGCGCGGACCACGTCATCGACAGCGATGTTCACGCCATTTCGGGGGGCGAGTTCCAGCGTGTCCTGTTGGCCCGGGCGATCTTGCGGGAGCCGGATTTTCTGGTGCTGGACGAGCCGGTTCAGGGCGTCGATGTCACGGGGCAGGCGGCGCTTTACGATCTCATTTCCCGGATCCGCAGGCGATACGGTTGCGCGGTGCTGATGGTGTCCCACGACCTGCATCTCGTGATGGCGCAGACCGATCGCGTTGTCTGTCTCAACCAGCATATTTGCTGCAGCGGACATCCCTCGGTCGTCAGCAAGGATCCCGCCTTCATCGAGATGTTCGGCAAGGAGGACGCGGACCGTCTCGCCGTGTATCACCACGATCACGATCATGTTCACGACGCCAGCGGGGAGATCGAGCACGTGCCCCACGGCGAACATCCTCACGCCGGCTGAGCCCCTCGATGAACGATTTCGTGCTCAAGACCCTTCTAGCGGGCTTCGGTGTCGCGATCGCGGCCGGGCCGCTTGGCGCCTTCGTCGTTTGGCGGCGCATGGCCTATTTCGGCGATGCCTTGTCGCATTCCGCGCTTCTCGGCGTCGGCCTTGGACTGGTGCTTGGGGTCGACCCGGTGATCGGCGTCGTGACGATCTGCGTATCGGTGGCGATCCTGCTGGCCTTGTCGCAACGTCAGAAACGGCTCGCGGGTGACACCGTGCTCGGGATCATGGCCCACGCCACGCTCGCGATCGGACTGGTTGCGCTCGCCTTTCTCACATCCGTTCGCGTCGATCTGATGGGCTATCTCCTCGGCGATGTACTGACGGTTACCAACAGCGATCTCTGGCGTATCTGGATCGCGGGCGCTGGAGCGCTCATCGTGCTGGCGGTGATCTGGCGTCCGCTGCTTGCCGCAACCGTCCATCGAGGACCTGGCACGGGTGGAGGGCGTTCCCGTGCGGGCGGTACAGCTGACCCTGATGGTGTTGATGGCGGTCGTCATCGCGATCGCGATGAAGGTTGTCGGCGTGTTGTTGATCACCTCGCTGCTGATCATTCCCTCCGCCGCCACGCGGCGCTTCTGCCGGACGCCTGAGCAGATGGCGGCGCTGGCGGCATTGCTCGGTTGCTGTGCCGTGGCGCTTGGAATTTGGTCGTCTTTCCGGTTCGATACGCCGGCGGGGCCGAGCATCGTGGTGGCCGAGACGGTCATCTTCCTGTTGACGGTCCTGCTGCCTGGAAAGCGGCCGGGCTGAAACCGATAAACAGCCATGTATCGTGACGACCCTGCCGAACTCGATATCGAGGCCCTGCATGAAGCTCTCTTCGGGGGCGCAATCATCCGCTACACCGACCTTGCGGCAATGCGGGCACTTGTTGCCTTTGCGCGGGAATATCTCGTCGAGCAACTGAGCCCCCATGCTCCCACGGAAATCCATCGGTATTACGACCGGATTGAGCTCGCCGAGATACTGGCCGATATTCGCCATCGCTTCACCAATCTGGCGGAGGTCAAACGGCTCTGGAGCGCGGTCTTCGAGGAAGCCGGCTTTGATCCGAACGATACGGCGCGGGACCGCCTGATTCTTCGCTTTCAGCCGCCAATTCCGCCGTCCGGCGAGCCGCACCGCGCGCTCAGCACGGGAACGGTCGGCTTCCACCGCGATACCTGGGGCACGAATTTGTATGCGCAGGTCAACTGGTGGGCGCCGGTCTATCCGATAACGTCAGGACGCACCTTTGCCTTCGCCCCCGATTTCTTTGGTCGGCCAATTCCAAACAACAGCGCCGAGTTCGATCTCGCGAAGGTCATCGAATTCAACAAGTCCGCGCCGCCCAGCGCCGACCGCATGGCGATGACGCCGCAACCTCAGGAGCGCATGGACGAACGGCTGCTGAAACCAGTCGTCATCGCGCCGGGAGAGATTATCGTCTTTTCCTCGCAGCACGCTCACGTCGGTGTTCCGAACCACACGGAGCTCACGCGTATTTCGCTGGAGACCCGAACCTTACGCCTGTCCGATTTTCATCAAAGCCGTGGCGCATCCAATGTCGACGGACGGGCGCGGTGGGTCGCACTCGGCTTCTTCCGGCGGATCAGCGATGGCGAACGATTGACCGACATACTCGGCCAGGCGTCTTTGGTTCCGTTCGCGGGACCGTTTCCGGCTGAAAATCGATAGATTTCTAGAGCGCGGCGTTGAATTTGGCGAAGGCCTGCTCGAGATCGGCGATCAGGTCGCCGGTGTCCTCGAGGCCGACATGGAGCCTCAAAATGGGCTCGGGCAGCGTCCAATTCGTCGCGATCCGGATTTTCGAGGGCCAGGCGGGAAGCGCGAGGCTTTCATATCCGCCCCACGAATAGCCCATGCCGAAGTGCTCGAGACTGTCGAGGAACGCCTCGATCGCACTTTCGTTGACCGATTTGAATACGACGCCGAACAGGCCGGTGGAGCCGAGGAAGTCGCGTTTCCAGATCGCATGCTGAGGGTGGCTTGGCAGACCGGGATGCAACACGGACAGGACCTCGGGCCGTGCCTCAAGCCACTCCGCGACGCGCAGGGCGCTTGTCTCGTGCTGGCGGAGGCGCGCCTCCAGAGTCCTGAAGCCGCGCAGCCCTAGATACACATCGTCCGGTCCGGCGCATTGGCCGGTGAACCCGGCGGTGTTGCGCAGGGGAAGCCAGGCGGCCTCCGTCGTGGTGACGATACCGAGCATGGCATCCGAATGGCCCACGATGTATTTGGTCGCGGCATGAATCGATATGTCGGCGCCGAGGCTGAACGGTTTCAGGAAAAGAGGAGAGGCCCAGGTGTTGTCGATCGCAACGAGAGCTCCGGCTTTGTGCGCCGCTTCGGCGATGGCCGGGACATCCTGCACCTCGAAGGTGAGGGACCCCGGGGATTCCAGATAGACAAGCTTGGTATTCGGCTTGATCAGCTCGGCTATACCCGCGCCGATGATCGGATCGTAATAGCTGGCCTCGACACCCTTGGGCTTCAGTATTCGCTCCGCGATCACGCGCGTCGGTTCGTAAGTCGAATCCGTGATCAGGACGTGATCGCCCTGGTTCAGATAGGCGAGCAGGGTCGCGGCAACGGCGGCGAGCCCCGAGGGAAACACCCAGGCATGGGCGCCGCCTTCAAGCTCCGCGACGGCCTTGCCGAAGGCCCATGTCGTCGGCGTTCCCCGGCGGCCGTAATAGGGCCGGTCGGTCTGGAACGGGTTCGCCGACTTCAGCGCCTTGTAGCTCGGGAACAGGATGGTCGAGGCGTGATAGACGGGCGGATTTACGGCGCCGAGAAAGGCTTCCGTATCGCGGCCCGCGGTGATGACGCGTGTCTTGTCTTTCACGAGGACGCCTTGACGATCGCGACGGGCGTATCGGGCGCGCCTCCCCATTCCGACCACGAGCCGTCATAGACCGCGATCTTGCGGTGGCCCAGCATGTGAAGGCCGAGATAGAGCACGCAGGCCGTGACGCCGGACCCGCAAGACGTGACGATGGGCGCCTTCACGTCCACGCCCGCGTCCGTGAAGGCCGCCTTGATCTTCTCGGGCGGCAGATAGGTTCCGGTTTCGGGATCGATCAGCTTGCCGAAAGGAACATTGAACGAGCCCGGAATATGGCCGGGGCGGACATTCGGACGGGGTTCCGGCGCATGGCCGGCGAAGCGTTCGGCGGATCGCGCGTCGACGACCTGTTCTCGCCGGGTTTCGACATAACGCCGGATCTGGTCGATATCGCGAACCAGCATGGAGTTCAGCCGGGCGGTGAAATGGCGGTCATGCGGCGCGGGCGGCAGATCGTCGATCGGCCGGCCCTCGCGCAGCCATTTCTGCATACCGCCATCCAGCACGACAACGTCCTCGTGGCCGAATACCTTGAACATCCACCAGGCGCGCGCGGCGGCCCGGACACCGCCGCCGTCATAGACGACGATGCGGTTGCCATCTCCGAGACCGAGCTTGCGGGCACGAGCGGCGAATTTCTCAGGGCTCGGCAGCATATGCGGAAGGTCGCTGTCGGTATCGGCGATTTCGTCGATATCGAAGAATACGGCGCCCGGGATATGCCGCTCGTTATACTCCGCCTTGGGATCGCGATTGTCGGCCGGCAAATACCAGGAGGCGTCAACGATGCGGACGTCCGGCGCGTTCAGATGGTCTTCCAGCCAGTCGGTCGAAACGAGTGTGTCGATTACCGTATCCGTGGCCACCATGGTCCTCGCCCTTAGTTATCCAGCCATTTGGGGGTCGGGAGACCCTTGGATTTCAGGAACTCGGGATTGAACAGCTTGCTCTGGTAGCGGCTTCCGCCGTCGCAGAGGATCGTCACGATGATCTTGCCGGGACCGAGCTCTTTTGCAAGCCGGATCGCGCCGGCGACGTTGATGCCGGTCGAGCCGCCGACGCACAGGCCTTCCTCGATCAGCAGATCGAAGATGATCGGCAGAGCTTCGTCGTCCGGAATGTTGTAGGGAAAATCGACCGGCGCGCCTTCCACGTTCTTGGTGATGCGGCTGGTGCCGATTCCCTCGGTGATCGACGTGCCGAGCGGCTTCAACTCACCGGTCTTGTAGAAGTTATAGAGCGACGCGCCGCCCGGATCGGCGAGACCGATCTTCACGTCGGGATTGCGTTCCTTGAGGAACATCGCGGTCCCGGCCAGCGTGCCGCCGGTTCCGACCGCGCAGATGAAGCCATCGACCTTACCGTCGGTCTGGGTCCAGATCTCGGGACCGGTGCTCATATAGTGGCCCATGCGGTTGGCGACGTTATCGAACTGGTTTGCCCAGATCGCGCCGTTCGGTTCGGTCACGGCGATCTCTTCGGCCAAACGGCCGGAATAGCGCACATAGTTGTCGGGGCTGGAATAGGGGGCGGCCGGCACGAGGCGCAGATCGGCGCCGACGAGCCGCAGCATGTCCTTCTTTTCCTGGCTCTGGGTCTCCGGCATCACGATGACGGAACGATAGCCCTTGGCGTTACCCACGAGGGCGAGCCCGATTCCGGTATTGCCGGCAGTGCCCTCGACGATCACGCCGCCCGGCCGCAGCAGGCCTTTTTCCTCGGCATCCTTGATGATGTAGTAGGCCGCGCGATCCTTCACGGAGCCGCCGGGATTGAGAAATTCAGCCTTGCCCAGAATCGTGCAGCCGGTCATCTCGGACGCCTTGCGCAGCTTGATGAGCGGCGTATTTCCGACCGTGCCGATGAAACCGTCCCGAATCTGCATATCGATAGTACTTCCGTGCGCTTAGGGCGTGGATCCGCAGGGAAAAGGGCCACCTTTGGATGAATGCCCGAACCTACCGGCTGTTCGGAGAGGGTTCAAGCTCCTAGCGCCAAGGCAAGCAAGGGCCGCGCTTGCGCAGGCGGAGCCTTGCGTGTATTCGCTTTTGTCATGGCGAAGAAACCCAAACCGACCGGACTGAAGCAGCTGGGCAAGCCGACCGCCCTCCCGGCGGGGCCCGACGCCGCCTTGCTGGAGCGCGTCGCGGACCCAAACAACGGCACCCGCTATGTGGTGCGCTTCACCTGCCCGGAATTCACCTGCCTTTGCCCGGTTACCGGACAGCCGGACTTCGCCCATTTCGTCATCGATTATGTCCCGAATGGCTGGCTGGTGGAGAGCAAGTCCTTGAAGCTCTATCTCGGCTCGTTCCGCACCCATGCCGCGTTCCACGAGGACACGACCGTTTCCATTGGCAAGAAGATCGAAGGCCTGTTGAAGCCGGTCTGGCTGCGGATCGGGGGGTATTGGTATCCCCGTGGCGGCATTCCGATCGATGTCTTTTATCAGTCCGGGAGCGCGCCGGAAGGCGTCTGGATTCCGGATCAGGGTGTCCCTCCCTATCGCGGGCGCGGCTGATCTCTTTCGTTTCTTGATCCCGATCAATGTCGCCGTTGCCCGGATCAAGCGATGCTGCTCGTCTGGAATTTTTCCGTATGGGGAGGCCGGCATGTCCTTTCGTCGTTTTCGTCTCGTCTCTTACGCCGCGGTGATTGCCGCCGCGTCTCTTGCGGTTTCGGGCGCGATGGCCGCCGACGAGAACCACGCCTCCGTGAAGCAACTGATGCTCGGGATCGTCATCCCGGCTTCCGACGGTGTGTTCGGGGTTGGCTCCAAAGAACCCCAAAATGAGATGGAATGGGAAGCGATCGAGGCCGACGCAATGGTTCTGGCCGAGGCCGGGCGGTTGCTTCTCACCGAAGGCCGGGCCAAGGACAATGACAAATGGGTGAAGGATGCCCAGACCCTGATCGACAGCTCGCTCGCTGCGGCTACAGTGATCAGGACGAAGAATGTCGACAAGGTTCTCGATGCCGGGAACGCCGTCTATGAGGCCTGTGACTCCTGCCACATGACCTATCTGCCGGAGCGCGTCGGCAACTGACCAACCGGCGGCATCGAGCCGGCGATGGATTCTTCAGAGACAAAATGAATCACCTCTCCGGGTCCGCGTGAGACTCGCGAGTTATGCGCTGGCTCTATAGCAGCTATGCGCCGAACGGGAATGTTGCCCAGAAATTAGTCATAAATCGGGCCTTTCCGCTCATCCATTAATCATGAATATTTTCGTCCCCAAATATTCGCAAAAGTTCATCCCTTGTTTACCGAAGTCCAAAAAGCTTCGTGCTCGATCTTATTCAAAGATCACGGGGTGTATCCAAGGGACGTCAAATGTCGGCAATCAGATTTCTTGTCTTTTCACTGGTGACCTGCCTGGGCAGTGCGGCTCTTTCGTTGACTGCAAATGCAGAGGCCGCGGGGGCGGAAGACGCCATCCGGACAGTTCAGGTTAACGTCGACCATGTCTGGATCATCGTTGCCGCCGCATTGGTGATCTTCATGCAGGTCGGCTTCCTGCTTCTAGAAGCGGGATTTGCACGATCGAAGAACTCCATCAACGTCGCCCAGAAGAACTTCGTCGACTTCGTCATCTCTCTGGCCACCTTTGCCGTGATCGGCTTTATGGTGATGTTCGGGCCGACGGCCTTTGGTGTCATCGGCTTCGACACGGACTGGTTCTCGCTGTGGAACATTGACGACAAGACGGCGGCCTTCTTCGTGTTTCAGGCCGCGTTCTGCGGCACGGCGGCGACGATTGTTTCCGGCGCGGTTGCCGAGCGCATGCGCCTCTCGGTCTATCTGGTGCTGATCGTCGTGATTTCGGCCGTTATCTATCCGGTTTTCGGACATTGGGCCTGGGGCTCTGCCTTCTTCCCGGAAAATAACGTCTTTCTGGCATCCTGGGGTTTTGTCGATTTCGCCGGTTCCACCGTCGTGCATTCCTGTGGAGCCTGGGTTGCGCTGGTTGCCGTACTCATGATCGGCCCGCGCGTCGGGCGGTTTGACGAAAATGGCAAACCGATTGATATCGCCGGCCACAACCCGGTGCTGGCGACCACGGGCGCCCTGATCCTCTGGATCGGCTGGATCGGTTTCAACGGCGGATCGACGCTCGTTGGGTCTGTCGCGTTCTCACACGTCATTTCGAACACCATGCTTGCCGGTTCCGCCGGCGGCCTGGTGGCCATGCTGATGGGCCGCAAAGCGGACGGCGTGTTCCGGCCGGACGCGAGCGTCAACGGTGTGCTGGCGGGCCTTGTCGCCATCACGGCGGGATGTAATGCGGTGACGAGCCTTGGAGCGATCGCGATCGGCCTCGGCGGCGGTATCGCCACGCATTACGGCAAAGGCCTTCTGGAGCGTCTCAAGATCGATGACGTGGTGGGCGCCATTCCGGTTCATGGTTTCGCGGGTGTCTGGGGCACGGTGGGTCTCGCCTTCTTCGCGCCGATCGAGAACCTCCCGAACAGCAGCCGTCTGGTGCAGATCGCCGTTCAGTTGAGCGGTGTGGCGACCTGCTTCGTGTTCACGATCACGATGTCGTATATCGCGCTCAGGATCATCCGGTCGTTCATCACCCTTCGGGTCTCGACCGAGGACGAAATCGAGGGCCTGAACTGGGCCGAACACGAGACGCGCCTTGGGCTTGGTGAGCTCCATGCAGCGATGGAACGGCTCGTGTCCGGCGAAGCCCGGCTGACCGATCGCCTCGATATCGAACCCGGTGACGAGTTCCTCGGACCTCGCGGCCCTGTTCAACAAGCTGATGAATAATCTCGAGGCCGACAAGGCGCGCCAGGCCCTGATCGAACAGCAGCGTCGGCTGGACGACCAGCGCCGGCTCGCCCGCGAAAAGCTGACCGAAGACCAACTCCGAAAGGAGAAGGAAGAGCGGGAGTCCATCGAACGCGAACGCGTCCGGCTGGAGCTCACGGAACGTAACCGCGAGCACGAAGCCGTAGCCGAGATTTCCGCGACGCTTGAACGGATCACGTCGGGCGACCTGTCCCAGAGGCTTGCCCTGCGGGATAAGATCGGCGCTCTGCAAAACGTGAGCACGGGCATCAACTCTTTGCTGGACCACGTTTCGTCGATGATGGGCGGTATCGTCAAAACCGTGGAAGGCATTCAGGCGGCGACGCCGCAGCTGAGCGCCGGCAGCGACGCGCTGGCGGAACGTTCCGAGGCCCAGCGCCGGGCGGTCAGCGATCTGAAGGTCGGCATGAATGCGATCAACGGCATGCTGGACGACAGCACGGAACGCGCCCGGACAGCGGTAAGGAAGGTATCGGAGGCCAAGGCGGTCGCGACTTCGGGCAGCAATGCCACCGAAGCCGCTCTGGCCGCGATGAACAACATCAAGGAACAGTCGGGCCGGGTCGGCAAGATCCTCGACGTGATCAACGAGATCACGGCCCAGACGAATTCCCTCGCCATCAACGCAGCCATCGAGGCGGCACGTGCAGGACGGCATGGCAGCGAATTCGCTGTCGTGGCGAACGAAGTGCGCGCGCTTTCGAAGCGGACCAAGCAGTTCTCGGACGAGATCGCCTCGGTGCTGCAATCGACCCATTCGGCGGTCGAAGAGGGGGCCAAGGCGGTGAACGAGACTTGCGGTACGCTTGACCAGATCAAGGGTGCATCCGAGCAGGCGTCACTCGCGGTCGAGGAGATCCTCGAGGCCAGCAAGAGCCAGGCCGATCACATCAGCGCGCTGCTGTCCGCCGTGGAGCAGATCAACGATCTCAGCCAGAGCAATATGGAACTTTCCCAGGCAAGCGCGGAATCCGCAAAGGAACTCATGCGGGAAAGCAGCGAGTTGTATGACCTTGTTCCGCGGTTCACCGCGGCGCAGTAATCGCGCGACACTCGGGTTCGCAAAGGGGGCAAAGATCTGACCGTCGGCTCTGCCGGCGGTCAGTTCCCCTTAGCTAGGTTCCGCGATACTCGCAGCCGGCCGTGCAGGTCTCGAACAGCACGATGCGGCTGAGGCCGGGCAGCGCGGGTTTGACCTGCCGCCAGATCCACTGGGCGATCACCTCGCTCGTGGGATTCTCGAGGCCGGGTACGTCATTCAGATAATGATGGTCGAGACGCTGCCAGACCGGGTGAAAGACTTCCTTCACGTCGGCGAAATCCGCCACCCAGCCCAAATTCGGATCAAGATCGCCCTCGACGTACAGGCGGACGCGGAAGGAGTGCCCGTGCAGCCGTCGGCATTTGTGCCCGGCCGGAACGTTGGGCAGCAGATGCGCCGCTTCGAACGTGAATTCCTTGAAGATCTCCAAAACCGTTCCTTCGATCTCAATCCGGCGTCAGGGGATGCCGAGATATTTGTGGGTCTGCATGCTCAGCCGCCATTTCGGGTGCGTCATGCAGTATTCGATGGCGAGCGTCGTGTTCAACTCGCGATCCGGTCCGTCCATGGGCTGGAGGAAGAAGCGTTCGAAGTCCAGTTCATCGAACTGCTCCGGTGCCGCGCCTTTCTGGGGATAGACGAGCTTTAATTCGTTGCCGCGCCGGAGCACCACGTCCGTTCCGGCCTTCGGGCTCATGCATATCCAGTCGACGCCTTCCGGCGCCTCCAGAGTCCCGTTGGTTTCGACCGCGATTTCGAACCCCGCGTCATGAAAGGCATCGATTAACGGCTTGTCGAGTTGCAACAGCGGTTCGCCGCCGGTGCAGACGACGTATGGCGTTCCCAAGTGACCGGCGTCCTCGATCCAAAGTCTTTTCGCGGCTTTTGCAAGGGCTTCGGCCGTTGCGAACTTTCCGCCGCCGGCGCCATCCGTGCCGACGAAATCGGTATCGCAGAAAGGGCAAATGGCTTTTTCGCGGTCCTGTTCCCGGCCGGACCACAGGTTGCAGCCGGCGAACCGGCAGAACACGGCGCACCGTCCGGTCTGGGCGCCTTCGCCCTGGAGCGTCAGGAACAGCTCCTTAACGAGATAGCTCATGCTTGTGGTCTGTCACGCGACGGCGCGCTGCGCCTTCTTGGCGTAGCGGACGGGATCGGCGAGCCCGGCTTCCTCGAAGCCCTTGAGCCGCAAGCGGCAGGCGTCGCATTCGCCGCAGGCACGGCCTTCCTGATCCGGATCGTAACAGCTCGTCGTCATGCTGTAGTCGACGCCGAGCCGCATGCCCTCGCGGATGATGTCGGCCTTGGACATCTCGATCAGCGGCGCGTGGATCTTGAATTTGACCTTATCCTCGACGCTCGATCGCGTCGCCAGATTGGCCATATTTTCGAAAGCTTCGATATAGGCCGGCCGGCAATCCGGATACCCCGAATAGTCGATAGCGTTGACGCCGACGACGATGTCATGGGCGAGCATGACCTCGGCATAGGCGAGCGCGAAGGACAGGAAAACCGTGTTCCGAGCGGGAACATAGGTGATTGGAATGCCTTTGGGCTCCTCGTTCTTCGGCACCGGGATGTTGTCGGTCAGGGCCGAGCCGCCGAACATGCCGAGATCGATGTCGACGATCTTGTGGTCATAGACATCCATGGCCCGGGCGATGCGCTTGGCCGCTTCGATCTCCACGGCATGGCGTTGGCCGTACCGGAAAGTGAGCGCGCAGGTCTCGTAACCCTGCTTCTGGGCCATGGCGAGGGCCGTTATGGAGTCCAAACCGCCGCTAAGCAGCACTATGGCTTTCGGTTTTTCACCCATCATGTCACAATACTGGCACATCGTGTCTCTCCGGCGCGAACGATTGGGGAACTCATACAGGACCACGTCCGACCCCGCAAGTTCGAGGGCAGACGGCGGGACGCTGCGTAAAGTATAGCGTTTCAAGGAGTTCTTTCGCGATGCGTATGTCGCCGGTTTCTTTGATGGGGCTCTTATGCCTCGTCGCTCTTCCGATGCTTTTGACGATTTCCACAGTCCGGGCCGGTGATTATCTCGCCGGACGCGCCACCGCGATCGATGGCGGCCATCTCATGATTGGCGGCAAGAGCTATACCTTGTATGGCATCGACGCGCCCGCTCTGGACGGCAAATGCGCCGAATGGCGGGGCATCAGCCAGGTCAGCTATTCCTGCGGCGAGCATGCCAAGGCGTTTCTCGCCAGCATGGCCGTCGCGCGCGATTTCGTTTGCGTGACGGCGGACGGTGAGGCCAGCGGCCAGTTGACCTGCTATGCCGATGGCCGCGATGTGGCGGAATCCATGGTCCAGTCGGGTTGGGCGGTTGCCTGCGACTATGCCACCCGTTACGTCCAGCAGGCGACGACGGCGCGCACGGCGCGGGTCGGACTATGGGCGGGCAATTTCTCGACCATGGGCAGTTGTCCGGTAACGAAGCTGCCGGCGAACGCTGCCGATGCCGCCACCAAGACCGACAATCTGCCGCCGGCCTCGACCTTCAAGTCGAGCCCGTAGCTACAGCCGAAGCTGACGCTGCGAGAATGTCAGCGGTATTCCGCCCAGGCGCTTGTATTTCTGGGCGACTTCCAGATTTTGCTGGAGCGCGCCGCTGTTGGGATTGGCCTGGAGCCCTTTGCTGTAGGACTCGATCGCCTCGTCGGCCAGCCCCATGCCCAACAGCGCGTTGCCGCGATTGTTCAGGAACCGCCAGTCGTCGTCATCGTATTTCAGCGCCTTGTCGCAGGAATCGATGGCCATCTCGAAGCGGGTGATCTGTGCGTAGGCGACGCACATATTGTTCCAGACATAGGACGTGTAGATCGGTGGCAAATCCATCGACTTGATGGCTTTCTCGCCGAATTCGATCGACTTCTCCGGTCTGTCCGAATTCAGAGCGTGTTCCGCTTCGATGGCCAGACCGACAGCCGGTGAGAAGGTCATATCTGCGAAGGCCGAAGTCGTTAGGGCGATGGTGCCGATTGCCATTAAAGGCAAAGCGAGAAATGCTGCGCGTTTGTGCATTTCCAAACCCTCCTCGGTTATGATGGCAATTCTGGCACAGGCGCCCGAAATAAGCGAGATCATGGCCAGAAAATCCGTTCAAGATTGCGCGATTGGCGTTTGAGGCCCCCTAAATACGGGCCGGATCAAAGTCATCGCCGGTTCCCGGTCTGTCCGGATACGCGCAAACGTTGCGCCGAAAACCGGTGAATTTCCGCTCTGAAGCCTTAAAGACCTTCAATTTCCTCAAAATATCAGATGCCGGCCTTCGTTTTTGTTTGGCAGGCGGACACGTGTTTTTCCACCTTTTGTCACAATACGACCATGAAACGCGTCTATCGTCCGCGCTTAGACGGGTTGGGGACCCGCAAAACGCAGCTAGGAGTGACAAGTATGAATGTGAATATCAGCCGCGCAGGAGTTGAACGGGTTGCAGCAACGGTGTTGCGGCATGTGCGGCCGGAGACCCGGGAAGAGGCCGCCCATATCGTGCGGGTGAGGCTCGGATGCTACGGTGTCGAGGAATCCATGATCGAAAACGTGGTGGAGTCCTATTTCGGGGCCGAGCAGGAAGAGACTGCTCTGGAAAAAGTGGCGTAAAAAGCCGACATCGATTTCCGGTTTTCCAAATCCGGGAATGCGTCGCCGAACCCCCGGCGGCCAACTCAAAGAAACTTCCCATATTTCGACTTGATAGCGCCGGACGATACCCTCGTCCGGCTGGCTGTCGTGGATGTCCCGCCCGACTATCGTTACGATTAAACCGGGATTAAGGTATGCCCCATAGTTTTTGGAGACCCTGCCGCGAGACTGGTTTTATGGCCTTCTTTCGGGAATACGTCGCTGCGACCAAAGCCAGGACATCCGTATGACTAAACAGAAAATCGTGCCGGTCATTCTCTCCGGCGGATCGGGAACCGAGACTCTGGCCCCTGTCGCGTTCGCTTTACCCGAAGCAGCTTCTGCCGCTGGTTTCGGACAAGACGATGCTGCAGGAGACGGCGCTTCGCGTTCGCGACCGCACCCGTTTTACGGCGCCCTATATCGTCTGCAACGACGACCATCGCTTCATCATCCAGGAACAGCTGCAGCAAGTCGGTATCGAGGATGCGACCATCGTCATCGAACCGGAAGGCCGCAACACCGCCCCGGCCGTTGCCGCCGCCGCGATCCTGATCCAAAGGAATACGCCGGACGCGCTGATGCTGGTAATGCCGTCCGATCATGTGATCGGCGACCTGCCGGCATTTCTGAGTGCGGTTGCGACCGCCGCGGAAGCCGGCAAGAACGGCCGTCTCGTGACCTTCGGAATCAAACCCACCCGGCCGGAAACCGGCTATGGCTATATCGAGGTCGGCGACGCGGTTGCGGGAATTTCCGGCTGCAATGCCGTGAAGCGTTTCGTCGAAAAGCCGAATATGGCGAAAGCCACGGAATTCCTGAACGCCGGCAATTACACCTGGAACAGTGGATTGTTCCTGTTCCCGGCCGAGGTCTATCTGAGCGAGCTGGAGAAATACAATCCGGACATCGTCTCGGCCTGCCGCGCGGCCTGCGAGACCAGCAAGGGCGATCTCGGCTTCCTGAGGCTCGATCCAAAGTCCTTCGCGGCCAGCCCTCGGATTCGATCGACTACGCCGTGATGGAGAGAACGGCGAACGCGGCTGTTGTACCTGTATCGATGGGCTGGAGCGATGTCGGTTCGTGGTCATCGCTCTGGGAGCTCGAGTCCCAAGACGGACGACGGCAATGTCACTATCGGCGACATCATCACCGTCAACACGGAGAATTCCTATCTGCGCAGCGATGGCCCGGCGGTCGCCACCATCGGCCTCAAGGACATCGTGCTGATCGCGACCAAGGACGCGGTTCTGGCCGTTTCCAAGGAAGCGGCGCAGGACGTGAAGTCCGTCGTCGATCGCCTGAAGCAACTCGGGCGCAACGAGCACATTGCCCATACCGAGGTCTTCCGCCCTTGGGGATCCTATCAGACGACCGATATCGGCAGCCGCTTCCAGGTGAAGCGTATCGTCGTGAAGCCGGGCCAGAAGCTGTCGCTCCAGAAGCATCACCACCGGGCCGAGCACTGGATCGTCGTGCAGGGTACGGCGGTGGTCACCCGAGACGATGAGATCACGACGCTGTACGAAAACAAGTCCACCTATATCAAGATGGGCGTCGTCCACCGGCTCGAAAATCCTGGCAAGGTGCCGTTGCACATCATCGAGGTGCAATCAGGCGGATATCTGGGCGAAGACGACATCGTCCGCTTCGAGGACACCTACGGCCGGAGCTAGTGTTTCCGGCTTTTTCTGGATAAACCCGCTCACGGTTGGTAAAAGGCTAGGCGAGGGGAGACGCCTTCCTTGGCTCTTATCATTTGAACGGGGCATTTGATGAAACGCAGAGATTTCTTGGGGACCGTCGCCACTGGCGCCGTAGCCGCCGCCGCGCTTACCGGCTGCAGTGGATCGAACGAAGCGAAGACCGGCGAGGCGCCGGCCGTCGTCACAAAGAAACGCCAGTTCAAGATGGTGACGGCATGGCCGAAGAACTTTCCCGGTTTCGGCGTGAGCGCCGAACGTTTCGCCCAACGGATCGAAGCGGCGACCGGGGGTGAAATCGCCATCAAGGTCTTCGCCGCGGGCGAACTCGTTGGCGCGTTCGAAAGCTTCGATGCCGTGTCGCTCGGCAACGCCGACATGTATCACGCGGCCGATTACTATTTCCAAGGCAAGCACAAAGCGCTGAACTTCTTCACGGCGGTGCCGTTCGGCTTTACCGCGGACGAAATGGCTTCGTGGATTCACTACGGCGGCGGTCAGGCGCTGTGGGACGAGGTCTCGGGCAAGTTCAATATCAAACCGATGATCGTCGCGAATTCCGGCACCCAGATGGCGGGTTGGTACAAGAAGGAAATCAACACGCTCGAGGACTTCAAGGGGCTCAGGATTCGCTGGCCCGGTCTCGGCGGCGAGGTCATCCGGCGGCTGGGCGCGGCGGTCAACGCGCTGCCCGGCGGCGACATTTTCGAGGCCCTGCAATCCGGCGCGATCGATGCGGCAGAGTGGATCGGTCCGTGGAACGACATGGCCTTCGGCTTCTATCGCATTGCCCCGTATTACTACTATCCGGGCTTCCACGAACCGGGGTCGAGCATCACGCTCGGGGTGAACAAGGATATCTGGGAGAGCCTGACTCCCCAGCAGCAGGAAATTTTCACGGCGGTTTCGGAATCGGAATACAACCGCTCTCTCGCCGAATACAACATGCGGAACGGCGAGTATCTCAAGATCCTTGAGAAAGAGCACAACATCACGCCGCGCCCGCTTTCCAACGAAATCATGCTGGAAATCGGAAAGATTTCGAACCAGGTAATGCACGAAATCGCGGCCGGTGATGAGCTTTCCGGCCGCGTCTACAAGAGCTACATGGATTTCCGCGAACTCTCGATCGAGTGGCGGCGGGTGGGCGAGACCGCCTATCTGGAAGCTCGTAAACTCGATTTTCCTTACGCGCTCTAAGAAGGCGGTTCGGCGCACTTGCTGCGCCAAAGGGATTCCGAGGGGGAGGGGCGATGGTGTCGGGCAGGCGGTCTCCGGTTTGGGCTTTGGGTGTGAAGCGGCACGGCGTGACCCTCGGGAGTTGGCTGGTTGCCGTTTTGCTCGTCGTAAATCTGCTGTCGATCCGGGAGGTTTTGGCGGCCGGCGCAGAACTCCGGGCAAGCTCCCTACCGCGTCGACACCAGCTGGCCACAGCTACCTTTGCCACATAATTGGCTGATCGGCGATGTCGGCGGTGTCGCCGTGGACCGAAGCAATCACGTCTGGGTCCTCCAACGTCCCGGCACGTTGTCACCCATCGACACCCAGGCGGGCGCCAAGCCGCCAACGGCAAAATGCTGTGTTGCCGCGCCGCCGGTCATTGAGTTCGACACCGATGGAAAGGTGCTGCGATCCTGGGGTGGACCGGCGCAGGTGAAGGACTGGTTCGATTCCGAGCACTCGATATTCGTCGATGGCGACGACAACGTCTGGATCGTCGGCGCCGGCACGCATGACGGCCAGTTGCTGAAGTTTACGATGGATGGAAAGCTGCTGCTCCGGATCGGACGAAAGGGGGATTTCGTCGCGGCGGACGATCCGTCGATGCTGGGGATGCCGACCGATATCTACGTCGATACCAAGCAACGCGAGGTCTTCGTTTCCGACGGCTACAGAAACCAGCGCGTCATCGTCTTCGATTCCGACACGGGCGCGTTTAAGCGACAGTGGACCGCCTACGGAAAGAATGTCGATCCGGCAGCCTTCACCAGCAGCAAGGATCCCGATTTTGCGGCGCAGGGCCATGACCCGGAGCATTTCACTACCGTTCATTGCGTAACGATGGTCGGTGGGGAGCTTTATGTGTGCGACCGCGCCAATGACCGGATACAGGTCTTCAAGCCGGATGGCGAATATCTGCGAGAAATCTATTTCAATCGCGGACAGGCCGGCACGGTCGGTTCGGTTTGGGATGTCGCCCCGCTTCCGGGACAGCCGGATCGGCTGGTCGTGATAGACGGCATCAACAGTGAGATCGCCGTCATAGATCGCCACTCGGGTGAAGTTGTCGCCAGCTATCTAGGGAAAGGTCGCTATGCAGGACAGATGCACTGGCCGCATCAGTTGGCGATCGATCAGCAAGGCAGGCTTTATATCACCGAAGTAGGCGGTGGGGCGCGGATCCAGCGCTTCGCGCCGACATCGAGTGTCGCTCCCTAGCCACCGTCTTCTTCAGTTGTTTGACGGGACCTGACGGGACCGGGATCTAGTCTTTATCGGCGTCGGGCGCATCCGGATCGAGCAGCCGATGCAGATGGACGATGACGTATTTCGTCATGGCGTCGTCGACATGCAATTGGCTGGCGCTGCGCCATGCCTTCAGGGCCGAGGCATAATTCGGGAAGATCCCGACCACGTCGAGCTTGTTGGGATCCTCGAAGTCAGTTCCCTTGGGATCCTTGAACTCGTCCGCCGAAGACGAGATGCAGAAGCGGCTTACTCATCGAAAATCCTTATCCATCAATGACAAGCGTAACTTTATTAATGTCAGGACGGTGCTCAGCCCCATAGCGCCGAGGGGGGCGGATACATGACCGATCCCTCGTATTTCATGCCCGGCACCCGGTCGCGGGCGAGAAGAAGCGGACCGTCCAGATCGACATATTTCGCAACTCCTGCAAGGAGCGCAGCCGGTGCCATCGCGAGGGAGGTACCTACCATGCAGCCGACCATGATCTCCAGCCCCAATTTGCGCGCCTCGCCGGCGATCCGCAGCGCTTCGGTGAGGCCGCCCGTCTTGTCGAGCTTGATGTTGACCATCTGGTAGCGGCCCGCCATCTCGGCAAGCTCGTCCGCGCCGTGAAAGGATTCGTCCGCGCAAAGGGGAACCGCGCTCCGGATTTCCGCCAGTGCCTGATCCTTGCCGGCCGGAAGCGGCTGCTCGATCACCTCGACGCCAAGACGCGCGAGAGCTGGCGTGAGGCTTTCGACCTGCTCCGGAGACCAGCCTTCGTTCGCATCCACGATGAGACGGGCTTTGGGAGCCGCTGCCCGCACGGCCTGAACGCGCTCGATGTCGCCGCCGCCGCCAAGCTTCAGCTTGAGGAGAGGGCGGTCATTGGCCGCCCTTGCGGCGGCGCCCATTGTTTCCGGCGGTCCGAGGCTGATGGTGAAGGCCGTGACGGCCGGTTCGGGCTCGGCCAAGCCGGCGGCGCGCCAGGCGGCAACGCCCGTCAATTTGGCTTCGAGGTCCCACAGAGCGCAGTCGATGGCGTTTCGCGCAGCGCCGGCAGGCATCAGGGCAGCGAGGGCCGATCTTTCGAGCCCGGCTTCCACATTGCGTCGGATTGCTTCCAGCGCGGATTCCGTATCGTCGAGGGTCTCGCCGTAACGGGCATAGGGTACGCATTCGCCGTGCCCGCGTTTGCCGTCACGCTCCAGTTCCACGACGATGACGTCAGCCGACGTCTTGGAT
Organism: uncultured Alphaproteobacteria bacterium; assembly: GCA_963822835.1. Lineage (GTDB taxonomy): Bacteria > Pseudomonadota > Alphaproteobacteria > CAVTAV01 > CAVTAV01 > CAVTAV01. Next base: position 203,595 of record CAWGIZ010000012.1, read on the forward strand.
CCTCTGGAAATTGAAAAGCTTCCCGCGATCGGCCAGGATTCCCGAAGGATCCGATAGCGCGTGTCAGTCATCCAAGGGCCTATTGGGCCGGCTGGGTGCTGGCCGGCTCGACGTTCTGCGCCGGAGTTTGAACCGGGACTTCGCCGGGCGTCTGCGTGTTGGCCTGTGCCGGGTAGGTCGGCACCGCAGCGGTCGAAAGCGCGGCGTCTTCCGGCGCATCGTCGCCGTTCGAGGGCAGGGGAACACCCATCGAGGTCAGCTGCATATTGGCGGCATCCATCTGCTCGGGCGTCAGCATGGCGGCGATCGCGTCGCGGTCCTGGGCGGCGCGGTAATGGCCGTAAGCCGCGGCCGTCGTGTACCAGACATAAGCCTGAACGGGATCCGGCTGAGTGCCGAAGCCCTGCTGATAGCACCAGCCGAGCCTGTATTGGGCCCGCGTCTGCCCCTTCATCGCGGCCGCTTCGTACCAGAGAAAGGCATCGGCTGGGCTCGCCGCTTCCTCCGTGCCCAGCCGGGCGAATTCGCCGAGGGTGAAGGCGGCATTCGGATCCCCGGCCTTGGCGGCCGCCTGATACAGCTGCATCGCCGTAAAGTCATCCTTCGGGCCGCCAAGCCCCTGCCGCAGCAGATTGGCGAGGAAATACTCGGCGGGCGGATAGCCGGCGTTCACCGCTTCCTGAAGAAGCGTGCGGGCATCCTCAAAGTCCGGCCGGGAGAGATAGCCGTCCATTTTGGTGAGCGCGAGTTCGTAATAGGCCGGGACATAGCCATGTTCGGCGGCGCTCAACCACAAGTCGCGCCCACGGATCCGGTCCATGCGAACCCCGAGGCCGCGATAGTAGAGAATGCCCATATTGAATTCGGCGACGGGCACCCCCTGAGTTGCCGGGCCGCGCCAGGCCTTCGCCGCGCCGACATAGTTGCCGCTCTGGTAGGCCTGAATGCCGTCCTGAACGTCGGCGCGCGCCATCCCGCTCGCCGTGAGAACGGCGAACAGTGTCGCAATCAAAAGATATGGCCGAAACGTCGTCGTCGAACCGCCCCCCGAATTAGCCCCGTGACTTGCGCCCAATAGCTAGTTGCCGCTGGCCCCCGACGTCACCGGAGCACTGCCGTTGACCCTTGCTCGTAACGTCTCGATAAGGCCGTTTATGCCCTTGGCCTGGACAACGGACGCGAATTCCTGACGCTGCGAGATGGACATGCTTACGCCTTCCACCACGACGTCAATGACCTTCGGGGTGTTGTCAACGAGGCGAACGCGCCAATCTGCCGTGATCGGCGGGCCGTCCTTGCGCACCACCTGGCTGTGAACCATGACGTCCCTCTTGCCTGCCGGTTCGCTGCCGGTCACCTTGAATTCCTCATCGGTGAAGCCGCCAAGCCGCGCGGAATACGTCTTCAGGACGTAATCGTTGAACAGGGCCTGATAGTCTTCGCGCTGCTGGTCCGTGGCCTGACGCCAGTTTACGCCGAGCACGAAACGGCCGATGAACTTCATGTCGAAGCCGGTCTGCAGAAGGCCGCGGAAGATTGCCTCGCGCTGTTCCTCGGTTTTACTGCTGTCACGCAGGACCGCAATGGCCTTCTGGCTGAGATCCTGAATGAACGCTTCCGCCTGATCGGGCGACACGACGGCCGGCGCGTCCTCGGCGACGGCCGGGGCCATCGACAAGAATAGCGCTGCGAAAATAGCCGCGCAGGAACGTATCCAAGCAGACATCTAGATCCTTTCTCGAGATCGGTTCGCCGTCGGGGTGTCGGACGTCAGAGGCGTCTAATGCTCGTGACCGCCGCCCTCCGGATTGTCGGAATTGTTCGCCAGATAGCAGATAACGTCGGTGCGATCCTTCTCCTTCGGGATACCGGCGAACGGCATCTTGGTCTTCGGAATGAAGTCACGGGGACGGGTGAGCCACTCATTGAGGGCTTCCTTGGTCAGGACGACATCGGCGGTCCGAAGCGCTTCGGAAAAGTTATATCCGGGCACGCGGCCGACATGGCTGCCGACGACACCGTAGAGATTGGGGCCGATCGTGCTCTTGGCGCCCTTCTCGATGACGTGGCAGGCCGAACAGAATTTCTTGAAGACGGCCTGTCCGTGGTCCAGATCGCATTTCCCATGGTCGTCGTCGGCCGCCAGCGTTGGGCCCGCGATGAACGCCGTCATCGCCGCGGCCAGAAGCACACCCTTGTTGGTTTTCTTCATTGCTAACTACTCTGCACCTTGTTCCACAAACTTTTTGATTTCACCGCTTTTCACGCGGGCGAGGTAGGAGTTGAGTTCCCGCTTTACCTCGGGCGCGAGAATATACAGCCCCAATATATTGGGGAAGGCCATAGCGAAGAACATAGCGTCCGAAAAGTCCACAACCTTTCCGAGGTTCATTGTCGCACCCACCACGACGACCAGGCAGAACAGGGCCTTATAGGCGGTTTCCGATGCTGTGGACTTGCCCAGAAGATAGGTCCACGCCTTAAGGCCGTAATAGGACCATGTGATCATCGTGGAGAATGCAAACAAGAGGACGGCGACCAGAAGCACCGAGGACGAGTGAGGAATGACGCTCTCGAACGCCGCAGAGGTCATCGCGATACCGTCCAGGCCTTGCAGGCTGTAGGTATCCGTCACGACGATCACGAGCGCCGTCATCGTGCATATAACGACCGTATCGATGAACGGTTCCAGCAGCGCGACCAGCCCTTCGGTAATGGGTTCCTTGGTACGAACCGCGGAATGGGCGATCGGCGCCGAACCGACGCCGGCCTCGTTCGAAAATGTCGCCCGTCTGAATCCCTGAATCAGAACGCCGACGATACCGCCGGCAACCGCATCCGGCGAAATGGCGCCGGAAATAATGATGCTGATCGCATGAGGGATGTAGGCATAGTGAACGACGATAATCGTAATCGCGGCAAGGACATAGAGTGCACACATGAGAGGCACGAGTTTGCCGGTCACGCTGGCGATGGTCCTGATGCCGCCAAGGATTACCAAGGCTATGAGCGCGGCCATGACCAGGCCGAGAACCCAGCGATGCGTACCGAGCGCCCCGTCCGGTCCTCCGAACATGTCCACCAGCTGGGTGATGGCTTGATTGGCCTGGAACATGTTGCCGCCGCCGAAGGACGAGCCGATGCAGCTGATCGATGCGAATACGGCCAGAAACTTGCCCGCGCCCGGCCAGCCGCGGCTCGCGAGGCCTTTGCTGAGATAGTACATGGGGCCGCCGGACACGGTGCCGTCCGGATGGACATCGCGGTATTTTACGCCAAGGGTGCACTCGACGAATTTCGTCGTCATGCCAAGGAAACCGGCCAGAATCATCCATAGAGTCGCGCCAGGACCGCCGATGCCGATCGCGATCGCCACGCCCGAGATATTACCGAGCCCGACCGTCCCCGAAAGAGCGGCCGACAGGGCCTGGAAGTGAGACACTTCTCCGTCGTCCTTGGGGTCGGAATAATCCCCGCGCACGATCCGGACCGCCTGGCGGAAGCCCCGGACATTGATGAACTTCATGTAGAACGAGAAGATGAAAGCGCCGCCGACCAGCCAAGCCACGACGACCGGAAAATCGTCGGCCGGGCTCGCCGTTCCGCGAAAATCGATGGCGTAGAAGATGATGGAGCTCAGCCAATCGGTAATTGGCGCGATCGCCTGGTTGATGCGCTCGTCCATCGTTTCCGGGGCGGCAGCTTGGGCCAAGGCAGGGGAGCATGTGGCGAGAAACAGGCCGAGCGCCGTAAAGATCCCCTTAGGTTTCACGCGCCTCATCTCCCCTGATGCACCCGACATCCCAATAGGCCGATTACCCGTCGGCCGATCGCGAGCAATTCCAGATAGTTGCCGGTATTCATGCTAGCGGCCCTCCGGCGGGCGAACAACAATTTACGGCCCCCGCCCATTATGTCGGCCCCGGGGCGGAACCGCCGGGCTTCCTGGGCGTTTAGGGCCCGTATACGCGCTCCATGTCATCGGGGGAATGTTAACGGGGCGTTAAGGTCTTGAAATCAAAATGGAAGTAGGCCCGCACCATCCGCTTGGGCCCATGAATTTTTTGGCATTCTTGATCATCCAGGGAATCTGCCTTGTCCGATAAGCCGAATCTCACTGGCGCCGATGTAGCGCAACTGCTCAAAGACCCATCCGAAGAAACGCGCGCCCTTACCGCCAGTAAGGTGAGCGCGGCCTTCAGCAAGCAAATGACGGCATCGGAAAAGGCCATCGCGGCGGACATCTTCAAGGTGATGGTCAATGATGCCGCCGTCCGGGTGAGGGCGGCGCTGTCGGAAAGCCTCAAGGATAATCCCGAGATTCCTCATGATATCGCGGTCAAGCTCGCGCATGACGTCTCCGAGGTTGCCTTGCCGATGATCGAATATTCGGACGTCCTGAGCGATGCCGATCTGACCGAGATCGTGAAGTCGCAGAGCGCCGACTACCAGGTCGCCGTGGCGAAGCGCCAGAATGTCTCGGAGAGCGTCTCCGAAGCCCTGGCCAGCACGAAGAACGAGAAAGTCGTCGCGACGCTCGTGGCCAACGACAAGGCGAAAATTTCCGAAAAGACCATGAACCGGGTGCTGGACGATTTCGGCAACAGCGAAGCGGTCAATGCGCCACTGACGATGCGCTCGGAATTGCCTCTCACGGTTGCGGAGCGGTTGGTTTCGCTGGTGTCCGACAATCTCCGGACCCATCTTCTGACCCATCACGAGCTATCGGCCAACTCGGCGGCGGATCTCATGCTTCAGGCACGGGAAAAGGCGACCGTCAGCCTGTTGGACCGCGAGGATGAAACTTCCACGGTCGGCGCTCTTGTGGAGCAGCTCCATCAGAATGGCCGCCTGACGAGCACGCTGTTGCTGCGGGCGCTGTGCATGGGCGATATGCCGTTCTTCGAAGCCGGCATGGCCCGGCTCGCGGGAATTCCCGTGATCAATGCCTATAAGCTGATTCACGACAAGGGCGACCTCGGACTGCACGCTCTCTTCAATCATTGCGGTTTCTCCAAGGAGATGATCGGGATCGCGCGGGTCGCGCTCAAGGTCATCGCCGAAACCGAATATGACGGAGAGGCCGGCGATATCGAACGCTTCAAGCACCGCATGATCGAGCGGGTACTGACCCAGTTCGAGCAAGGCTTCGACCAGGAAAATCTCGACTATCTGTTCGCGAAGCTTGGCACCAAGCAGGATCACGTTCGCCAGTAGGCTCCGTGGCCAAACACTGCTACGTCCGGATCTCCGTCTAGTATCGTCAAGGCACGCTCTGACCGTGCTTGCGTCCGCCGTTCTTGTGCGGTGCGGCGCTTAGTGTCATCTTGTCCCCGGCGCTCTTGAGCGTGGTTAACAAGCGAGGCGATTTCCATCCATCGCCGGTTAGACCCTTGAATTCCGTTAGACGACCTCGATTTCGTGAGCAATCAAACGACGACCAATCAGGACATCTGGCTCCGGATGGAATCCGACGCGGGCCGCTATCGCATCGTGCCCGGCGGAAACTGGACCGTTTCCCATATCGCGGCCGTCGACGGCACGCTGCGGAAAATGACCGTTCCGGTGCGCAGGACCCGTCGTCCTTGATCTCGCTGACATCACGCGGCTCGATACGGCCGGCGCCTGGGTTCTGCATCGCACTTTCGGCGCGCTGAAGGCGGCGGGTTACGATGTCGGTTTCGCTAATGTGACCGACAATATCCGCGTACTGCTTGATCAGGTGGGCGCTGGTTCCCGCGGCGCCCAAGGTGTTGCGGGAAAGGAACGTCTGTCGCCGATCTTCTCGAAGCGCTCGGCCGGGCGACCATCGGGGTGGTGCAGGGGCTCATCCGGGGCATCAATTTTTTCGGACTGGCGCTTGCCACTCTGTTCCGGGTGCTCATTCATCCGTCCAGGCTGCGGATCATCTCGGTCGTCTACCATATGCAACAGGTCGGCGTGAACGCGTTGCCGATCGTCGGATTGCTGACGTTTCTGATCGGCATCGTGCTCGCCTATCTGGGCGCCCAGCAATTGCGTCAGTTCGGAGCGGATATTCTGATCGCCGAACTGGTCGGCCTCGCGACCGTGCGCGAGATCGGCGTCATTCTGATGTCCGTCGTGGTTGCCGGCCGGTCGGGCAGCGCCTTTACCGCCCAGATCGGCGCGATGAAGGTCCGGGAAGAAATCGATGCGATGAAGACCATCGGGCTCGACCCGATCGAGGTCCTCGTTCTGCCGCGGTTGCTGGCGATGCTCATCATGCTTCCGCTATTGGCGTTTCTCGCGGATATCGCGGGGATCGTGGGCGGCGGCCTGCTGGCGTGGATCGTTCTCGATATCTCTCCGCTGACCTTCATCGAACGCATACAGGACTTCGTTGACCTCTGGTCGTTCTGGGTCGGTATTATGAAGGCGCCGGTCATGGCGCTGCTCATCGCGCTGGTCGGCTGCTATCAGGGACTGATGGTCGGCGGCAGCGCGGAAAGCGTCGGACAGCACACGACGACCTCCGTGGTGCAGTCCATCTTCCTGGTGATCGTGGCGGACGCGTTCTTCGCCATCTTCTTTGACGTGATCGGGATCTGATCGGATGGCCGACAGCGATTACATTATCCGCATTCGGGACCTGAGGAGCGAGTTCGGCGCGCAGGTCGTGCATGACGGGCTCGATCTCGATGTCCGTCGTGGCGAGATCCTGGGCGTTGTCGGCGGCTCGGGCACCGGCAAATCGGTATTGCTCAAGGCGATTGTCGGGCTTGGAAAGCCGACGGCCGGCGAGATCGAGGTGTTTGGCGAGAGGCTGACCGATATGGGCCCGGCCGCGCTCAGGAACATCGAGTGCAATTGGGGCGTGCTGTTCCAGGATGGTGCGCTGTTCAGCTCGCTGACCGTGTCGGAGAATATCGCGGTTCCGCTCAAGGAGCATCTCGATATTCCCTATGATCTGCTGTGCGAGATCGTCGCGCTCAAGATCGCGCTTGTCGGTTTGCCGCCGGAGACGGGCATGAAATATCCGTCGCAGCTTTCCGGCGGTATGCGTAAGCGCGCGTCATTGGCGCGGGCGCTGGCGCTAGACCCCGAACTTCTGTTCCTGGACGAGCCGACATCGGGTCTCGATCCGATCGGCGCCGCGGCATTCGACGAATTGATCAAGAACCTTCACAAGACGCTGGGACTGACCGTCTTCATGGTGACCCACGATCTTGACTTCGCTGGCGGCGGTATGCGACCGGATCGCGGTACTCGCGGACCGCCGCGTCCTCGTCGTGGGAACGATGGAGGAGATGCTGAAGCAAAATCATCCCTGGATCCGCGAATATTTCCACGGTCCGCGCGCCAGAGCGGCTAGGATCCAGGATATGACCGGCGCGCAATTCGGTAACTGAAAGCGAAGGCGTTCCATGGAAACGCGAGCGAATTATGTTCTGATCGGCAGCTTTACGCTGCTAGCCATAGCCGGCATTTTTGCCTTCGTGGTCTGGCTGGCGCAATTCGAGTTCAATCGCCAGTACCATTATTACGAAATTCACTTCGCGGGATCGGTCTCGGGTCTCGGCAAGGCGGCGGACGTGCGTTACAACGGCCTGAAGGTCGGGCAGGTCCGCGAGATGGAGCTGAACCCGGCGGATCCGAGCCAGGTGATCGTCATCATCGAGGTCAACAGCGACTTCCCGGTCTATCAGAACGCGATCGCGACGATGGAGTATCAAGGGCTGACCGGCGTCGCCTATGTGGAAATCTCCGGTCCGATCGGCGGCGGCGAGCTTCTCAAGGCGAAAGCCGGCCAGCAATATCCGATCATCGCGTCACAGCAGTCGAATTTCCAGGAACTGTTTTCCGGGGCTCCGGATCTCATCAAGGGGGGCACCGCGCTGGTTGCCGAACTCAGCAAGCTGGTGAACGAGAAGAACCGGGACTCGATCTCGCAGATCCTCGCGAACACGGCGGTGATTACCGGCGAGGTTTCCAACAAGTCTAAGGATCTCGGCGCGTTTCTGGTGACGCCTCAAGGACACGTCGAAGGAAATCGGAGGCGCGGCGGGCAAGATCAACACCCTGGCGGACACGTTGAACAGCTCGGTCGATACCGATTTGAAGCCCATGCTTGGCGATGCGCGCGATGCGGTGAAGTCGGCCGATCTCCTGTTCGCCGACCTGAACGATCTGGTCTCGCGTAATCAGGACGCCGTGGATCTGTTTGCGAGCGACGGGTTGGTGCAGTTTACCCGGCTGATGGTCGAAGGCCGGCAGTTCGTCGCTAATCTGTCGCGGTTGGTCGAACGGGTCGAAAATAATCCCGCCCGCTTCTTCCTGGGGACACAGGACTCGGAGTTCACGCCGAATGAAAAACACAAATAATAATACCGAGGGACGGTTGCGGCCGACACGGAAAGGCGCGCGTGCGCTTAAGGTCGCTGCCGTCGTCGTACTGGCGGGGCTGGTGCCGGGATGCGGAGCGAGCCTCCTCGGCCTGCCAAACGGTCCCGCGCCGGATATCTATACCCTGACCCCGAAAAGCACCTTCGACGACAAGGTTCCGGAGGTGAAATGGCAGCTCGTGGTCGATCAACCGACGGCGGCGCGGGGGCTGGATACGGTCAGGATCGCTCTCCATCCCGATCCCACGGAGATCAAGTATTACGCGGGAGCCCGATGGACCGACCGGGCGCCGGACATGGTGCAGACATTGCTGCTCGAGTCTTTCGAGAATACGGGAAAGATCGTCGCGGTCGGCCGGCAGACCATCGGTCTCCGCTCCGATTACGATCTGGTCACCGATCTGCGGGAGTTTCAGGCCGAATACACGCCCGGCAACGATATTCCCATCGTTCGCGTCCGGCTGAACGTGAAGATCGTGAAGCAGCCCAGGCAAGAAATCATCGCGTCCGAAAATTTCGAGCGCACAGTCGAGGCAAAGGGACCGGACGTGAACGACGTCGTTCTTGCGTTCGATGATGCCTTGGGGAAGGTCCTGCGTCGGGTCGTCGAGTGGACGTTGGAGACGGCCAACGAGAACGCCGAGAAGACCCGGTTGCCGACCCGGCTTCCCTGAACGGGTGCCCGGATCGGCCGCAACAAGCGCCGTCTACAGGCGTAGGGTGACGGACTGGTGGAGGAGCGCGTAAAGGGTTCCCATCTCCGAGCCGAACAGGCGCGACTTGCTGGTCAATTCCGCCTTGCTCAGGCCCTTTGAAGCGCCCACCTCGTCCTGGAACCAGGTCAGGTAGCTCGATACCGCCGCCTTGAAACGCGTATCCGTGGCATAGCGGTGACGAATGAGCGCCCGTGTCTTGCGTGAGCCGCGCGTGACATCAGCGTGCGACATCAGGGTTTCCTCGCCGCTCAGATACCGTTCCCAATAGTCGGCCGGTATCGGACGATCGAAGATCTCGAGCGTGTCGACTTCGAGGCCTTCGACACATTCCACGACATAAGCCGCCGAGGTGAGAAGGGTGTTACGGCTGTCTTCGGTCAGCTTGGGGTCTCCCGTGCGGGCAACCTCGCGCATAGCCAGTTTGGCGCCGGACAGGAAGGATTGGGTGGCGGAAGAAAGCGCGTCCGTGCCTTTGGATGGCGAGGACACAAGTTTAGCCGGGGTGACGACGGGGGCGGGGCCTCGCGCCGGAATGGGATCTGGATTTGGGCCCGACTTCTGTAGCGCCTGTTTGGCCGAATGTTCGGCAAAGTCCCGCGCCTGCCGCTTCGTCGCCTCGGCGGCCTCCTGCAGGTTTTGCAGCGTCGCGTTTGATTCGGAACGCAACAGCTCCATCTCCTGCCGCAAGCCTTCCTCCGCCGTGCGGATTGTATGAGTGACGTTGCGGGTTCGGTTATCGAGTTCCGTTGCGCTTTCGTCGAGCGATTTGCCGGCGTTGAGCAGCCCGGTCTTCACGCTCGACGCCGACCGCGCCATGGCGAGAATCTTCTGGTCGAACAGATCGCCGACGCGGGCGATTTCCTCACGTGCCGTGGCGGACTTCTCATTGAGATCGGCCGCACGCTTCTCGAGCATATTGCCGGCCGCATTGAGATGCGCAACAGCCTGATCCGCCGCGCCCTTAAGGCCGGAATCCTGCTCGGCCAGCTCGCCGATGACGGTCTTCACGCGGTCCGCGATGCCATCCGCCATGTTGGAAATGGTTGCCATCTCGTCACGCAACGCCGCCGCAATGTCGCTGAGTTGATCGCGCGAGGCGTTCGAGACACTCTCCAACTCACGGGCCTGACGGGCGAACTCGTCGCCGCTCGCGGACACGTCCCGCGCCGCGTTCGCCGACGCCGTGTTCAGCAGTTCAGAGTGACGATCGAGCAGTGCCCTGGCTTCGTCGAGTTTCGTGGCGATATGCGCGGCCACCTGTTCGGCGGTGCGCTCGATGTTGCCGGCTTCCTCGCGGAAATCGGAACCGACTTTTTCGATCTGCCTTGCTGCATTTTCGGCTGCTTCCGACATGGTGCTGCCAATGCTCTCGGAGGCTCCGGCGATCTTGCCGACAAGGCCATCGGCCGTCTGCTCCAGGCCCTCGGCATGGACGCGGAAGTCCTTTTCGGCGCGCCCGATGAGTTGCAGAGCGTCGTCGGTCGCCTGAGTGACTCTCGTTGCGATCGTGTCTGCCGCTTCTTCGATGCGGGCGGCGCGTTCGCCAAACTGGGCTGTGGTTTGATCGACGATCTTGGAGGCGTTTTCCGCCGCTTCCGTCAGCTTCCCGGCAACGCCCGACGCCGTTTCCTGCAACGTGCCGGCGCGGTCGTCGAAACTGGATGACGCCTGCTCGATGGTCTGCGCCGCGCCGGTGGCCGCCGCAGACAATTTATCGGCAACACCGGTTGCCGCCTGTTCGATTTCGCCGGCCCGGGTCTTGAAGTCGGTGCCCGCCAATTCGATGCGGTCATTGGCGCCCTGCGCAGCTTCTGCCATGGCATTGGCCTGCTCGCGAACCATGCTCGTAAAGCGGTCGACCAGTTCGATGAACTGGGCATCCGTCTGAGCGGAGAATTTGCGCGTCTCGCCAAGAATACCGGAGAGGGTTTCCTCGGCACGGATCGCGGCCTGCTCGGAAATCCACGCGACCTCCTTGGAGTGATCGCGGATCTTTTCCTCGATTCCGGAAACAACCTTGTCGACAGCCGTTTGGGCCGCGTCGGTCATTGTCCTGGCGTTGGTGGCGTATTGTTCCATCAGGCGGCGGGACGCATTCTCGGCGGATTCGGACATGTCCTGGGTCTGGTGGCGGAACGCTTTGTTCGCCGTTTCGGCCCAGGTGGCGGCGCGCTCGGCGGTTTCGCCCATGTCGTGCGCATGCGCCCGCATCGCCGTCTGCATCTCGCTGCTCTGCGCCCGCATTTCTCGCGCGAGCCGCTCGATCTGGTCGCGCTCCAATTCGAGCTCCTGCTTGAATTCGTTGGTGCGTTCGCCGACCTGGCGCGTGACATCCATCAGGGACTCGCCGCTCGCCTTGAACGAACTGCCGATGACTTCGGCCTCGGAGGCGGCTTGGTCGGTCGCGGCGCTCAACTGATCGACATACGAGGCGAACTTGGTGCTCAGCGAATTGGTCAGCGCTTCCGACAGCTCGGAAACGCGGGTGAGGCGGGCCAGATGCTCGTCGAGCTTGACGCGTGCCTGATCCATCCGGGCCGACGCTTTGTCGACGGCGTCGCTCGTGGCCTCGTCGATCCTGGAGGCCTGTTCCGCGAACGCCATACCGGCCAAGCCGACGCGTTCGATGATGCCGTCCGATCTCGTCTCCAGAACGCCGGCCTCGTCGGAAAAGACGCGAACCGCTTCGCGCGCTTTTTCAGCCGCGGCTTCCGAGACGCGCTGCATTTCCCGCGCATGGGACCGGGTTTCGTCTTCGAGCTTGCGGCGGGCTTCGTCGGCCGTGACGTTGATCTGACCGGCCAGATGTTCGAAATCGGCGGCCGCGTCGGTAATGGCCTTGCCCTGATTGGCGAAGGACGCGCTGATCTGGTCGGTCCGATCGCTGACCTGATCGGCGATCTCGCCGAGTTCCTCGATCTCCTTTTGCAAACGCCGGGCGATGAAGCCGGCGCGGTCGGCGGCATGATCGGCGGCGACCGTCAGGCTGAGCGAATGCTCCGCGAGAGCCTTGCCGATAGTCTCGACCTCGTCGTTTGCCTGTTTGGTGGCGTCGCGCATCTTGCCCATGGAGGCGGAGAAGGCCTGATCGACCTCATTGCTCGCGCCCCGGATGAGTTCCGCGGAATTGGAGAACGACGCTTCGATGCCGTTCGTTAGGCTCTCGGCCCGCTTCGTGGCCTCGACGAGTTCGCCGGCGTGGGTCGCGAGAAGCGTCCCGGCCTGTTCGGCCTTCACGACGGCGGCATCGGTGGCGCCGAACAGATTCGATGTGGCCGTGCTCATGATCGCTTCGATCTGGTCGGATTTCGCAGTCATGTCCTTGATCAGGGCGATCAGCGTGTCGTTCTGCGATTTGAGCTGCGCCTTGACGTAATCGGCGTTTCGGACGGCCGTTTCGGCGACATCGAGCAGCCGCGACGTATGGCGGGCCATGCCGTCTTCGATTTCGGCAATCCGGTTATGCGCGATTTCAGCCGCCTCGGAGAGCTTGTGCGCGCTCTCGCCGATCGAGGAAGACATGGCAGAGACCTGCTGCGAGGTGAAAGCCGCCGGGTTACTCAGAAGAGCCTGGCTGACCCGCGCCTCCGCAACGCTGCGCAGGTACAGGGCGATCAACCAGATGACGACGAGCGGCATGCTTGCGCCGGCGATGGCCGAAGCCATAGTGATCGCATCGAGCTTGAGCGGCTGTCCCGCAAGGGCCTGCATCGCGACAAAGCCGGCGCACGCCGCCAGCCACAGCAGCGACAGGATGATCGCGGCGACGAAAATCGTGTGGCGTGGAGAGACGGAGCGTCGGGCGCGGGGCAGACTCTGCGGTGTCAGCAATGCGCCAGGACGCCCCTCATTTGCCGCAATACCGGGCCTCGCACCTGCGGCTTCTTCGTCGCTCGGCGAGATCTTCATCTGAGACATCGGGGACTTCCTTCGTAATTCTTCAATAAAGATCACTGATCTTCACGACACGGTCAATCCCGGAAGTATCTGAAACAACTAATGTTTCGGAACACTATGAACAAGCGGGGCGCAATATGCTGGAATTAACGGTATTTCGTCATAAGGGGGCCACCTCCGCTTGGTACAGGACAAAGGTTAATGTAAGCTGGAGGCACCATGGGCAGGGACTCGCAAACACAATCGCGCACGCCGACTCCGGCACAACGCAAATATCTTAAAAGCGGCCTTGATCAGCCGGGGGGCAAGCTACCTCTTTTCGACGAATTCGGGCAGGAAATCAGCCGAAGAACCGTGACGGTCTGCATCGAGCAGGGCTGGGCCGAACCGTGGTTTTCCAATCCCACCAAGCCGGACTGGATCGTCTGCAAGCTGACCGCCGAGGGCCGGAAACTCGTCGAAGGCCGGCGGGCATCGTCGCGCCGCCCCGAGGCCGCGAAGTCGGCTTCCGGCTGAACCGATATCCTCTGACGGCATCATCGGGTACGGTTGTATCGAAAACCGTATTTTAGCCGAAATTCGGTTACAGAATTGAGCCATGGAACCCGATCGCAAAGACTTAGTGGTAGACCTCGAACATCTTGCTCAATATACCTCCGGAGACAGGGCGCTTGAGGCGGAGCTCTTCGAATTGTTCCTCACAAACGGCAAACTATATATCGCGGCGATGGCCGACGCGCCGGACTTGCAGTCCTGGCGGGATGCGGCGCATGGCTTGAAAGGGTCGGCCCGTGGTATCGGTGCCGTGCGGGTGGCGGCACTGAGCGCAGATGCCGAAGGACTTGATGCCCTGCCGGGCCGCGGAAGACAGAACGGCTCTGGTCGGGGGACTGGAAACAGCCTTGACCGATGTAAGTGCCTTCGTGGACGCCACTTATTCGGATCCGGCAGCGCCGGGACCGGGTTCCTGAACCGCCCATGGCCGACTACAATTTCAAGTCATTCCGAATCCTGGTGGTCGACGATTCCGCGTCGATCCGGCAGCTCATTCATTCCACGCTCGACATCATCGGGGTTGGCCATGTCGAGGTGGCCGCGCATGGCGGCGAGGCGGTAGAGGTCATCAAGAAATCCGCGCGGCCGATGACCAATCGCCCGATGCAGTCGGGCGGCTCGTCGCTCGATATCGTCATGACCAATATGGACATGCCGACCGTGGACGGAATGATGCTGCTACGCTGGATCCGGCGGCACGAGGAATCCCCCGACCGCTTTATGCCCGTGATCATGGTCTCGAGCTATGCGGATCCCGTGAAGGTCCGCGAGGCGAGGGACGCCGGCATGACCGAATTCGTCGCCAAGCCGTTCACTATCGCGAGCATCTGCAGCCGCCTGATCAGCGCCATCGAGCGGCCGCGGCAATTCGTGCAGACCTCGACCTATTTCGGCCCGGACCGCCGCCGCCGGAATCTTCCTTATGAGGGAGAAGACCGCCGCGTGCTGACGGATGAAAGCCCGGAAGTGGAGATCATCAGTGACTGACGGCGCCGGCAGCGAGAATACCGAAGTGAAAGGCGGTGGACCCGGAGAGAAGAAGGTCCGTTTTTTCCGCTTTGCAAACAGGCTGCGCAGCAAGACCGGGCTTCCTCCCGGTGCCCCCGCGACCATTTCGTCCGAGGCTTTGAAGAAGGCTCAGATTGCCATCGACGAGATGGCGGAAGACTACCCGGACTGGGCGATCGGACAGGTCGACCAGCTCGCGGAGAAGCACAAGAGGCTTATCTTCTCGCCGGATGCCCGTACCGAGCACTACAAGGAGATCCATCGGATCGCCCACGATCTGAAGGGGCAGGGCGGAACTTTCGGCTATCCTCTGGTTTCGACGATTTCCGAAGCCCTTTACCGGATCACCGTAAAGGACGCGAAATATACGGACGCTGAAGTCGAGATCATTAAGGCGCATATCGATTCGATCAGGATCGTGTTGCAGACACGCGAGAAGGATCCCGAAAGTGTCACGGGCCAACGCGTTCAGCGTGCGCTGGATGCCGTCATCCGGAAATTGCGATGACACGATCGTCCTCCGCCGCTAGGGTGGCCGTATTAAAGGCTGAGTAAAATGACGACGAGCACCAATCCTCCCCTGCCGATGGGCCAGTTGATTTCGTCCGCCGCGGCGAGGGTCTGGCATTTCAAGCTCGAACTGGCGTTGCTTTGGGTCGGCTTTCTGCTGACCGCACTCGCCTTTGTGCCGTTTCTTCGCGATTTCGAGGCGGAGATCGTGAGCGCGATCAAGCCCGGCGTCGCCTCGCAGCAGATTGAGGTCGACACCAACGCGATCCTTCGGCTGACGATCATTCTGCTGCTGCTCGCACTCTGCCGGTCTGCCCTGACGGTGCTCTGGCTCAGGATCCTTCGGCTCGGCACGGTGCTCGCCTTTCAGGGCGGGATAAAGGCGCTCACGCAGCGCACCCTCGGACTGTTCGTCCGGTGCCTGGCGCTTCTGGCCGTGTTCGTTGGCCTGCTTCTGATGTTCCGTATCGTGCTGAACCTCGTTCTCAGCGCCTTTTTGTCGCCGGGAACGACCGTAACGATTCCGCAATCGGGGGCGATCATGGCGCTGCTGCTCGTTGCAGTATTGCTCGGGGCTCTGGCCGTACGTGTCAGTTTCGCGCTCATCGCCCCGGTTTTTGATATGTCGGTGCCGTTGGAAAAAGGATGGAAGCTGCTCGACGGGAACACGTTCCGGATCTTCGGGGCGATTTTCGCCATCTGCTTTCCGATCGAGTTCGTCGCCTCGATCATCCAGGGCGCAATTATCCGCATGGGCCCGGCCTCGACTTAGGCGGCTGATGCGGTCGCCTCGACGGTGGGAAACAGCACCGGTGTACTGATAGCGTCGGCAGGAATTGGGTCGATCACCAATTGTCTCGAAGTCGCGATCGGCGCCGCCATTTTGATCGAGGCCTATGACCGGCTCGGCGGATGGGGACGGGGGCAATACGTCTCCGAAGTCGTCTAGCGCTTCAACTCCGACATCGCGGCGTCTAGCCCATCGAGCGTCAGAGAATACATGCGCCCGGACATCAGCTCCGAAATCATCTCGATCGACGGCGTATAGCCCCACCGATTCATCGGGATCGGATTGAGCCAGACGGCTTTCGGGTAGATGTCGAGGAGGCGGCGCATCCACGCCTCGCCGGACTCTTCGTTCCAGTGCTCGACACTGCCGCCGGGATAGACGATCTCATACGGACTCATCGATGCATCGCCGACGAAGATGACCTTGTAGTCATGCGGGAAGGTACGGAGAACCTGTTCGGTCGGGATCCGCTCCTGATAGCGGCGCGAATTGTCTTTCCAGACCCCCTCGTAGAGGCAGTTGTGGAAATAGAAGAATTCGAGATGCTTGAACTCGGTCCGGGCTGCCGAGAACAGCTCCTCGCAAAGCCGGATATGCGGATCCATCGAGCCGCCGATATCGAAAAAGATCAGGACCTTGATGGCGTTGTGGCGCTCGGGAACCATGCGGAGGTCGAGAAAGCCGCCATTCTTCGCGGTCGAGCGGATCGTGTCCGGCAGATCCAGTTGATCGGCTGAGCCTTCGCGCGCGAATTTTCTGAGGCGGCGTAACGCGACCTTGATGTTCCGTGTACCCAGTTCGACCGTATCGTCGAGGTTCTTGAACTCCCGCTTGTCCCAAACTTTCACCGCGCGGTTGTTCCGGTTCTTGTCCTGCCCGATCCGGATGCCTTCCGGGTTGTAGCCATAGGCGCCGAAGGGCGACGTGCCGCCCGTGCCGATCCATTTGCTGCCGCCCTGATGGCGCTCCTTCTGTTCGGCGAGACGCTCGCGCAGGGTCTCCATCAGCTTTTCCCAGCCGCCCAGCGCCTCGATCTGCGCCTTTTCCTCGTCGGTCAGGAATTTCTCGCCGAGCGCCCTCAGCCAGTCGGCCGGAATTTCGGCGAAACCGGTCTCGAGCGCCGGCGTCTCCAGGCCCTTGAAGCAATGACCGAAGACGCGGTCGAAGCGGTCGAGATTTTTCTCGTCCTTCACCAGAGTAGAGCGGCTCAGATAATAGAAATCGTCGACGCTATAGCCCGCGACGCCCTTCTGGACCGCTTCGATCAGGGTCAGATATTCCCGCAGGGAAACCGGGATCTTCGCCTCGCGGAGGGAGAAGAAGAAATCGGTGAACATGGGCGCTCCGATCAGGTCCTCTCGCGGCGTTGCAGGAAAGCCAGCCGCTCGAACAGATGGACGTCCTGTTCGTTCTTCAAAAGCGCGCCATGCAGCGGCGGGATGATCTTGGCCGGGTCGCGCTCCTTCAGCGTTTCCGGCCCGATATCCTCCGCCAGAAGAAGCTTCAGCCAGTCCAGCAGTTCCGAGGTAGATGGCTTTTTCTTCAGTCCCGGAATGTCGCGAATGTCATAGAAGACATTCAGCGCTTCTCGAACCAGAAGCTTCTTTATGTCGGGGAAATGGACGTCGACGATCTGGGCCATGGTCTCCCGGTCGGGGAACTTGATGTAATGGAAGAAGCAGCGGCGCAGAAAGGCGTCCGGCAGTTCCTTCTCGTTGTTCGAGGTGATGATCACGATCGGCCGGTTAAGGGCGGTTACGGTCTCGCGAGTTTCGTAGACATAGAACTCCATCCGGTCGAGCTCGAGCAGCAGATCGTTCGGGAATTCGATGTCGGCCTTGTCGATTTCGTCGATCAGGAGAACCGGCGCCTCGTCCCTGACGAACGCTTCCCAGAGCTTGCCCTTGACGATGTAGTTCGAGATGTCGTGAACGTCGTCGCGGCCGAGCTGGGAGTCCCGCAGGCGCGAAACGGCGTCATATTCATAGAGACCCTGCTGGGCCTTGGTGGTCGATTTTATGTGCCACTGGATCAGCGGCTTGCCGAGGGCGCTGGCGATCTCGGCGGCGAGGATCGTCTTGCCGGTTCCCGGTTCGCCTTTGACGAGAAGAGGACGCTGGAGCGTGATCGCGGCGTTTACGGCGACCATCAAATCCTCGGTCGCAACGTAACTGTCTGTACCCTGGAACTTCATCGCGTAGACGTCCCTCCGTCCGTGTTTGATTTATGTATCAAACAGGCTAGGGCCAGCCTCGCCGACGATCAAGGGATCAGCTCGAACGGTTCGGGAAATTAAGGACTTACGCGGCGGCGCGTTTGGCGAGTTCCGCGCCGAGCTTGGCGATGACATTGTCCCAGCCATCGTCGCCTTGCCAGGTGAACAGCCGGCTCTTCGAGTGAATCGGACTGGTTTCCTTTTGGCCGTAGGCCCAACTCGGCAGAACCCGCAGCAACGACCACAGTTCTGTGCCGACCCCGATAGCTGTCATGCCGACGGAGGTCGGCGCGGAGATGATGACGTCGAGCGAGGCGGTAAGGGCCGCGGCGTCATCGATGTCGCTCTTGAGATCGATGCCGTCCATCATATGGACCTGCACGCCATGCCGGGCATGTGCGGCGTCGATTTCATCACGGCAGTCGTCATATTGCAGATTGACGAATTGCGCATTCGGCACGCCGAAGATCGGGCCCCATTGCTCGAGCGAGGTGTAGTAGCGGTTCCGGTCCACGTTCTGCCTTCCGCTTCGCCAGCAGATGCCGACCTTAAGGCCGGGCCCGATTTGATCGAGACGGTTCTTCCAGTGGGCCACGCGGTCGGGATCCGGAGTCAGGTAGCCGGCACGATCGGGAAAGCTTTCGGCCGTGGGACGGAAAAACGACATCAATTCGCCGGCCGGAATGGCGACGTCGCCATGCTCCACATCGTCGGCTTGGGCAAAGGGCAGGGTGCGACAGCGATGGCCGTCCTCCCGGCGATCGATATAAGCCCCGAATTTGGCGTCCGGGAACGACCGCGCAAAAAGCGGAACAAGACGTTTGTCGCAGCCGATAAGGCACTTGCCGGCGCGTTCAATGATGTCGCCGAAGGCGCTCGCGAACAGGATTTCGTCGCCGAGGCCCTGTTCCGGGCACACCAGGATAGTCTTGTCCGAAATGTCTTCGCCCTGCCACTCCGGCAGGCCGTGCGTGTAATAGGTTGTGTCCGGGCGGCGTGGATTGAAGCGTTCCCGGAAATTGTCCCAGCCTTCCGCCAGTTGGCCGAGCACCAGCTGGCAGTAGGACAGCACCATACGGGGCTCCGTGATGCGCCTGTCCGCCTTCAGGGCGCGCTGCGCGAGCTCGGCGCCGCGGACGAAATCTCCATTCTGTTCCATGCATCTGGCGAGATTGTTTAAAGCCATCGCCGATTTCGGATCGAGCCGAAGCGCCTCCTCGTAGAACGGTATGGCAGCATCGAGGCCGTCGCGGTCATAGACCGCTGCCGCCAGGGTGTTCCACAACATGCTGGATTCGGGATGGGAAGGCAGGACGCGTTGGAGCAACGCGATCACATCGTCGAGTTTTTCCTGATTGCGCCAGGCGGTCGCCAGATTGTTGTAACCCACAGGGTCGTCCGGCCGGTTCCTCGTGTAGATATCGAAGAAGCCCGCGGCGACGTCGTTCATCTGCATGCTCAGCGCGATATTGCCGAGGCCGAAATGTGCCTCCATATCGTCGGGGGCGAGCTCCAGGGCGCGCTCATAGGTCTGAATGGCGAGATTTCTACGACCCATATTGGCCAGTGCGTCGGCCAGCAATTTGGTGCCGTAGACGCTATCCTTGTCCAGCTTCAAACCTTTGAGATGCAGCTTCGCGGCGGCGCGCACGTCGCCGCGCTTCTGAAGCTGAGAGCCTTTCTTGAAAAGCTTGTAGGCCTCGATCTGATCGGACGTCGCCGAGTGATTTCCAGCTGTTTGAGCCACCGCTCCGACAAAGGACTGTTCGGTTTTATTCGTCTTCCAACGTGAACGTGCTTTAGCCATCGAACTCTTTTGCCTGCCGCTTCTCTGTTAACGGAACAGTAGGGATGATTTGCGGGCAGCGCTTAAGAAACCGCTAAGGATCCACCGATAAAGTCTGCGGGTAGTTAGCAACGGAGCGTTAACTATATGTGCACGAATGGCACCTAGCTTGTTTACCCATGGTTTGCGATGTCGCCTTTGGCGGCCAGATAGAAATGGCCGTCGCGCGAATTGCTTGAAAGGAAGTCATCCAATCATTCGGCCGGTCGCAGTATGCCAGTGCGTCGTCCGATATGCGGCAACCATGAGATGAGACAGGACAAATGGCCCTCAAGATTTCCCTGAAACCCGGCGAAAAATTCGTTGTGAACGGCGCAGTAATCACCAATGGGGATCGTCGCGCGAGTCTGATCATCCAAAATCGGGTCTCCATACTGCGCGAGAAGGACATCATTCAGGCGGACGATGTCACGACCCCCGTCCGGCGGATCTACTTCCCGATCATGCTTATGTATCTGGAGGAAGATAACCGGACGCAGTTCTACGACGAGTTCGTCGAGCGGATGTCGGAGTTCATGAGCGCCATCGAGAACCCCGAAATCAAGGCAGTGTGTCTGGCGATCAGTCGCGATGTCATGATCGGGAACTTCTACCGTGCCCTGATGACGTGCAAGAAGTTGTTCGAGTACGAGAAGGAGAGGTTGCAGTATGTCCCTGACGGCATATACGAGGGCGCAGCGCGCCACGGGAACGCCCCGTGACAATGAATACCGCCTGTTTGCCGATGTGACACGCGCCCTGATCGACGCGGGCGCGTCCGGAAAGCGGGACCCAAAATTCTTCGACGCCTTGGACTGGAACCGTCGGCTGTGGTCGACGCTGTCGACCGACTGTTCGTCTGCCGGGAACAAGCTTCCGCGTCAATTGCGCGCGCAGATCATATCGATCGGCATCTGGGTCAGCAAATATACGTCCATGGTGGCGCTTGACCGTGCCGACATCGATGCGTTGATCAATATTAACCGCACCATCATGGAAGGTCTTGCGTCGCAGCAGCCGCAAAGCCCGCGTCCGGCACAGCCGATGAGCAGCGTGACGGCGGTCTGAACCTCTAGCGGACATTTCAGGAAGAGCATCAAGAGCCGGCGATCTTCGCCGGCTCTTTTGATTTCAGGACCGCAATGGCCGCCGGTGTCGTCGGACCGGCAATAAATGCCGAGCCCCGGCAATAATTGCCCGGCAGTTCTTGCCGCCGCGGCAGTTTGTTCCCATCGCCTGTTGAGGTTGGCAAACGCCATAATCCAGAAAATATAAGTTATATCAGTGCCTTATCTAATTCTCTTAAAATTCTACGAATTACTGGCACACCGCTTGCGAGACAGGGCACTGGGCAAAACGCCCAACAGCAAAATGCTGGAAACATCCTAGAAAGGAGAGACACAATGCTGTCTGTCAATACCAATGCTGGTGCCCTCGTCGCGCTTCAGAATTTGAACTCGACCCAGTCCCAGCTCCAAACCGTCCAACAGCGCATCAACACCGGCCTGGCCGTTTCCGGCCCGAAGGACAATGCCGCGGTCTATCAGATCGCTCAGAACCTTCGTGCGGATCTGGCGGGCATGGGTGCGGTTAAGCAGAGCCTTGACCGTGCGAAGAGCACCGTCGACATCGCGATCGCCGGTGGTCAGTCGGTTTCCGATCTGCTCACTCAGATGAAGGCGAAAGCCGTGGCCGCGTCTGACACGGGCCTCGACTCTGCGAGCCGTACGGCACTGCAGAACGACTTCAACGCCCTTCGCGATCAGATCACCACGATCGTCAACAATGCGACGTTCAACGGCACCAACATGCTGAAGAACGGTGGCACGGGCGTGTCCGCCATCGTGAGCGCGGATGGTTCGTCGAAGGTGGCTGTTGCCGCTCAGGACCTCAGCCTGACTGGTACGACGATCACGTTGACGGCCGGGTCGACTTTCTCGACCGCGACCAACGCCGGATCTATCGTGTCGGCTCTCACGACCTCGATCAACAACGTCAACGCCGCGCTGGGCAAGCTGGGTACGGGTTCGAACGCTCTCGATTCCCAGCAGACCTTTGCGAGCAAGCTGTCGGATACCATCCAGACCGGTATCGGCAACCTCGTTGACGCCGATCTGGCGAAGGAAAGCGCGAACTTGCAGGCCCTGCAGGTCAAGCAGCAGCTTGGCATTCAGGCTCTGTCGATCGCGAACCAGGCTCCGAGCGTCCTTCTGGGGCTGTTCCGGTAGTCGAATTCGGGTGGGGTCGGTTCGCCGACCCCACCTATCCTTCCTTTTCCGTGATCGGAATCGGAGACGGGGGCGGAGTTCCAGAGGCTTCGCAAGGTTTAAATTTGTTAGCGGGATAACCTGAAAGCAAATTGGTCCGAACGAGGTCGATGGAAGTCCAAGTCTCGCAGAGTTGAACGCATATGGACCGGTAGAGGTCCAGGTGTTGGAGAGATTGAGGGCATAACCATGGATACGGTGAGCAAAGTCGGCATTCCGAGCAATACGCTCGGTCTGACACACCAGTCCAATCCGTCGCCGGTGGTGTCGGATCCTGGTTCGCCGAATACGGTGTCGGGCCATATTGCAGCTCAACAGCCGCAACAAGCCCATGAGGATGCGTCCGTCCCTAACAAGGACAAGGGCGCGGCCGTCGACCAGTTTCTGAAGAATCTCAAGAGCGCGACCATGCGCCTGAGAATCAGTCAGGACGATACTTTGGGCATCTTCGTCTACCAGTCCGTAGATCCGGTCTCGGGCAAGGTGACGGAGCAATATCCGTCCGAGGAGCGGCTGAAGCAACTCGCGTTCCTCGCAAATCTGAACTCGAAGGATCGGGGCACCTCGGCTTAGCCGGGCGCGCGTTTCGTCCTTCCGGCCGCGGAGTCGATCGTCTGATCGGCGGACGTGGTTCTTTTTATTTCCGGTGCTTGTTTCCTTCCTGAACTTTACGGTTTCATCACCGAGTTCAACGGCTTGTTAACCATCCCGATGCACGATGAACGGGCCGCTCGATCCAAGCGAGCGGCATAGCCGGTTGAGCAAAACTCAATCGATCTCGTTCGCCAAGTATGTGGGCGATTAATATGTTACGTGTCGTCGCCCAGTCTCCCGCGCGAAAACCAAGAACGCCAACGGTAGCGCCGGTCGAAGCCCGACCGGACGAAAATGGCCTGCTGTCGCCCCTCTCGATTCTGCTTGCGAGCGGCGGGGACGATCGCCTGACATTGACCGCCGATACGGGTGTGAATGCTTATGGCTGCGCGTCTTATCCCAAGCCGGCGATAGCTGAATTCGCGTCCTCCACCGCTACGACCATTTCCGAACGGGCCTTCGCCAGCGTGGAACGCGCGCGATTTGCGTTGCTCGGTCAGGCCCAGAACGGCGGGCTTAAGGAAGCCTTCGATACACGCTTGGGCGATATGCGTCAGGAACTCCGCAGCTTGCTCCGTCTGGATGCCGAGGACGCGGAAGTGGTCTTCGCACCCTCGGGAACGGATTCCGCCCTGCACGTGACATATCTCGTGCGAGAGATCCTCGGCGGGCCGCTCGTCAATATCATGATGGTGTCGGATGAGACCGGCAGCGGGGTTCCGTTCGCCTTTGTCGGGCGGCATTTCAGTGGTCACGCGGCCCTGGGGCCTGTCGTCGTCAAGGGCGAGCCGATACAGGGATTTGCCGACGACATCAGTTTCACGGGTTTTGCCGGGCGAGGGGACGATGGAGAGCCCCTGCGGCCGGAAGCCATCGACGCCGACGTCGTCCGTTTGGTAGAGCGGGCGATCGCGGGCGGTAGCAAGGTTCTGCTCAACGCGATGGATTGCTCCCGAACCGGCCTTTCCGGACCGAGTCTCCAATGCCTCGATTTCGTGATGTCCCAATGGCCGGATGACGTGCGCGTTGTCGTCGACGCGTGCCAGATGCGGCTCGGCCGCCGTCGCCTCAGGGACTATCTGTCACGCGATTTCATGGTGATGATCACCGGCTCCAAGTTTTTCACCGGACCGCCGTTCAGCGGAGCGCTGCTAGTGCCCCGCGGCCTCCGCAACGAGCTCGCGCGGGTGAGCCGGGTACCCTCCGGACTGCGCGCCTATACCGGGAAGACCAGTTGGCCACGGAATTGGAGCATACGTTCGGGCCTCTCACCCAAAATGAATTTCGGCGAATGGCTGCGTTGGGAAGCCGCTATCGAGGAAATGCGCGGCTATTACGCCGTTCCGTCTCAGGTCCGGAAGATGGGCCTTCGCCTCATCGAAACGGGCCTGAAAAATTGCCTCTCTTGCATTGATGGAATTCAGGAAGTCGGCACAAGCCATGTTCACGCCACGGATCCCGACAACATGCAGTCCATCTTTCCTTTTGTACTGAGTGCGGGCGGCCGGCCCCTATCGATGGACGAGGCTCAAACGGTCTATCGGGCGCTGAATGACGAGGTCTTGAACGTCGACGCGAGTGGTGGTTCGGCCTGCCGCATGGGACAGCCTGTCGCTCTCTCGCTGGACGGCGGTCGCATCAAGGCCGGCGCGTTTCGGGTCAGTGCCAGCGCCAGGATGATTGCGGAAGCGTGGTCCGGGAGCGACGAGAAGACTTTCGAGGGCCGGCTCAATAAAGACCTGCAAAAGGCGGGTGCAGCGCTCGAGCGCGCCGCGGCACTCGCGAGTGGCATTTCGTGATCGTCGCGCTGCGGCCTTTGCGCATGGCCGGCACGACGGTCGGCACCGTTAGGAGTTGGATGTGATTGAAGAAAAACTGGCCGTCGGGGCGTCCACGGAGAATGTTCGCACCCGGATCGGCGTTGCAAGACTGACGCGGCTCGCCTTCGAGGGCGCAGATCTAAACGGCATCTGGCAAGACCTTTTGGATTCGACCTTCGAGGATCAGGGCAATCCCGCGACCATTATGGATCTGTCGGTCATTGCGCAGCTTCTCGGAGACCCTAAATCCGGCGCCAAACTGCAGGACGGTGCTCTCGCGGTTGAGCGTCTGTACAGGCTGCCGACGTCCGAGGACGGCCCGCGCGTTCGGCTCCTTGCGATAGCGGGGGCGACCGATATCGGCGGGAACATTCCCATCGGCTTCCTGGTGGACGGCTCGGATGTCGAAGTGCTGATGCTTTACGTCAGCCCCAATCAACCTCTGCCCAATCCGCTACCCGAACACGACGTGGCTCTCGTTACGCTCGGCAATTCGGATTCCATGACGGCGACGCTGGAAGCATTGAAAGGCGTGACTTCGCTCTGGCCGCGGCCCTTTCTGAATGACCCCGCGCATATCCTGAGGCTCGAACGCGATCGCTTCTGCGACTTGATGCGGGACGCGGAAAAGATCGAGCTTCCGCGCACGGCCCGCGTTACTCGGCAACAGCTTCAGGCTCTGGCCACGGGCGAATGCGATGTAACGGCCTTGGTTTCGGACGCGGCTTTTCCGATCATCCTGCGGCCGGTGAACTCCCATGCGGGACGCGGGCTCGCCAGGATCGATAGTCGTGGCGATATCAATTCGTATCTGGTGGCGCAGGGCGGCGAGGAGTTCTTTATCTCGCGCTTCGTCGACTACAGCGGGCCGGACGGTCTGTTCCGGAAATACCGCATCGTCTTCATCGACGGGCGTCCCTATGCGTGTCACATGGCGATCGCCGAGGACTGGAAGGTCTGGTATCTGAACGCCAACATGGAATTCGATTCCGCGAAGCGCGCCGAGGAAGCAGATTTCATGCTGAACTTCGATCAGAAGTTTGCGCCGCGCCATGCCGCCGCTTTCGAGCAACTGACGGAACGCGTCGGCCTGGACTATTTCGGCATCGATTGCGCCGAGACAAAGGACGGGCGTCTGCTCGTGTTCGAGGCCGAAACGGCTCTGATCGTGCACGACATGGACCCGCCCGATGTCTATCCGTATAAGGTTGAGCCCATGCGCAAGCTTTTCGCCGGCTTTGTCGCTATGCTTCACAGACGCGCCAAGCTGGCCCAGACCGAGGCCGCGTGACGGACAAACCCGCCCCATCCGACCGACCGCATAACTCACTCGATCCCGACGACTGGAACGAGCTTCGCGCGCTCGGACATCGGATGCTCGACGACATGTTCGACTACATCGCGGATATCCGCGAGCGGCCGGTCTGGCAGGCAATGCCGGATGAGGCGCGTCGGCAATTCCGAGCGGCCCTGCCGGAGGAACCTTCGGATCCGGCTTCCGTCTATGACGAGTTCACCCGACTGATCGTGCCCTATGCGCTCGGCAACGTGCATCCGGGCTTTATGGGTTGGGTTCATGGCGGCGGTACGCCGGTAGGCATGCTCGCCGAAATGCTGGCAGCCGGATTGAACTCCAATCTTGGGGGACGCGATCACGCGGCGATCGAGGTCGAACGGCAAGTCGTTGAATGGACGCGACAGCTTTTCGATTTTCCGGAGACTGCGAGCGGCGTCTTCGTGACCGGGACGTCGATGGCCAATCTTATGGCCGTCCTGATCGCCCGGCGCTGGATTCTCGGAGAAAAGAGCCGGCGCGAAGGAGCCGCAGGGACGGGCGGGCGGCTCAGGGCCTACACATCGCGGGCAGCCCACGGCTGTATTTCCCGGGCCATGGATTTCGCGGGTTTGGGCAGCAGCGCCTTACGCCTGGTCGAGACGGATGCGGGCCACAGAATGAGCGGCACGTCCCTCCGCGCGGCCATCAGGACCGATCGCGAGGCAGGGCTCACCCCGTTTCTGGTGGTGGGGACTGCCGGAACGGTCGAGATCGGCGCGATGGATGATCTCGACGACATCACGGAAATTTGCCGGGAGGAAGGGCTCTGGTTCCATGTCGACGGGGCTTTTGGCGCACTTGCCAAGCTCTCTCCGGCGCTCGCGCCGCGTCTCGCCGGCATTGAACACGCGAATTCCATAGCGTTCGATTTCCATAAATGGGCACAGGTGCCCTATGACGCCGGGTTCCTGCTGGTGCGCGATGCCGGCGCCCATATGGACGCCTTTTCGTCTCCGGCGGCCTATCTTCGGCGGGAGGCGAGCGGCCTCGCCGCCGGGTCGCCCTGGCCCTGCGATCTCGGTCCGGATCTTTCGCGCGGCTTCCGGGCGCTCAAGACATGGTTCACGCTGAAGACCTTCGGGACGAAGGGGCTTGGCGAGGTGATAGCCCGCAGTTGTGCGGTTGCCCGTCATCTGGAAGCCCGCGTGCGCGCCGAACCGAGCCTGGAATTGCTGGCGCCCGTCCATCTCAATATCGTGTGCTACCGATACCGGGCAGATAACGCCGACGAATTCAATGCGGCCCTTGCGGTCGCGATTCAGGAATCCGGCATTGCGGCGCCCTCGACCACGACCATCGACGGTAAGCTCGCGATCCGGGCGGCCATCGTGAACCATCGGACGTCCGAGCGGGAAGTCGACGCGCTCATCGATGTAACGCTGCGTCTTGCGAAGACCTTGAGCCGTCGCGCTCTCTCCGCCTGATCTCTCCACGCGGCATTTCCTGCCGCGCGCCGGTCTAGACCCCTCCAGATAGGTAAAATTGTTCCGGTTGACCGGCTCATATTGCCCTCGGCATGCCGTTCGTTCCCAGTGCCGGGCCTCCATGTTTACCCGGTGTAAACATAGAAAATCACGAAAAAACAATACGTTGCGGCGCTCCAGAGGTTCTGGCACGGCCCTTGCTCATTAGCTGCCAGAAGGCGCGGAGGACCGCGTCGAGTTGGCAGAATTTGTAGACGGCGGGGCCCCGGCAGAATGGGCCTGCCCTTAGGAGAAGACCGATGACGATTTCGGTGAACACCAATGCGAGCGCGCTGCAGGCCCTGCAGAATCTGAATGCGACGAACAAGCAGTTGGAAGACACGCAGACCCGGATCAATACCGGTTTGCGCGTTGCCGGCGCGAAGGACAACGGTGCGGTATACGCTATCGCCCAGAACCTCCGCTCGGACGTCGCCGGTCTGACCGCCGTTACGCAGAGCTTGGACCGCGGCATCAGCTCGGTCACGATCGCCTTGGCGGCCGGTGAATTGATTTCGGATCTCCTGAACGAGATGAAGGCGAAAGCCGCTGCGGCTTCCGATCTTGGTCTCGATGCGGCGAGCCGCGCGGCCATCAACAACGAATTCATTTCGCTCCGCGACCAGATCAACACGATCGTGAATAATGCCGACTTCAACGGCACGAACATGATCAAGGCGGGCGGCACCGGCATCGCGGCCCTGGCGAACGAGAATGGCAGTCAGACGATCAACGTCTCTGCGGAAGATCTCTCGCTCAGCGGTGGCACGGTTCTTATGACCACCACGACGACCCTCGGTTCGAGCGCGACGACGGCGGCGAACGTTCTGGCGCAGATCGACGGCTCGATCACGAATGTGAACGCGGCGCTGGGCCGGCTCGGTACGGGCCAGAAGAGCCTCGAAACCCACAAGACCTTCATCAGCAAGCTTTCGGATACGCTGACCGTCGGTATCGGCAATCTCGTCGACGCTGATCTCGCGAAGGAAAGCGCGAATTTGCAGGCCCTCCAGGTCAAGCAGCAACTGGGTGTGCAGGCTTTGTCGATTGCGAACCAGTCGCCTCAGTCGATCCTCCAGCTCTTCAGATAAAAACGGTTGCCAACCAAATTCAGGGGCCGGTCTTTCCGGCCTCTTTTTTGTGCCTGGAACCGGGCCAGAAGACGCCGAAATACAGATTGCGTTAACCCTAAGGGGTAATTCTAGGGCGACCTGCCGTTCGCGCCGGCTGCAGGCGGCGAACGGCCTTCCTTATCGAGTTTTTTCGAATGTTCGTATGGGTCCGGGAATGTCTAGCTGCGGCGTGGGATTGTTGCGCGCGCCGGTTCGGGCGACCGTCGAACTTTTGCCCGGCATTTCCTTCGCCGTTGTCCGGTTCATATCTGTCATTACGGGGCTATCGCTTTTCTGGGGTCGGAAAGGACGGGGCATAATGGCAAATACGGGAAAATGGCTGATCCTGGGTGCCACCGGGCTGTTCGGACAGGCGGCGATGCGGGAAGCGCAACGTCGCGGGCTCGATGCTTTGGGCGCCGCTCGTTCCAACGCCGATATCGAGATAGATATCTCGGACAAGGACGCGGTCTGGCGGATGCTGCGCGAGACGAAGCCTGCAGTTGTGTTGAATTCCGCGGCGTTGATCGAAATCGCCACCTGCGAGGCGTACCCCGAGATCGCGCACCGGATCAATGCGGAAGCGGTAGAGTCGCTGGCCGCTGCCGCAGAGCGCGTGAACGCCCGCTTCGTACAGATCTCGACCGATCATTACTGGACCGGGGAGGGAGCAAGGCAGCACGACGAAGCCGCGCCCGTCACTCTGGTCAATGAATACGCCAAATCGAAATATGCCGGCGAAATTGCCGCGCTGAACCATGAGGGCGCGCTCGTCGTTCGGACCAATGTTACCGGATTCCGCGGCTGGACCGATCGGCCGACTTTCGCCGAGTGGTGTATGGAGGTGATCGAGGAAGACCGCCCGGTCACGCTGTTCACGGACTTCTACACCTCCACAATCGATGCGCCCGGACTTGCCGTTGCGGTCTTCGATCTGGTGGAGCGAAACGCGACCGGTCTTTTCCACGTCGGCAGCAGCGACGTGACGAGTAAAGCGGAATTTGTAAGCGGCCTGGCCAGGGTCGCGGGCAGGCCCTTGACGTCGGCTCAGGAGGGCTCTGTCGCCGGCCTCGTTCCGCCACGCGCAGGTAGCCTCGGGCTCAATGTCGACAAGGCCGAAAAGCTGCTCGGCTATCAGCTGCCCGGCGCCAGCGAGGTTTGGCAGTCTCTCGTCCAGCAATACGAGGAATATCGATGCGTTACGTGACAAGTCTGATGATCGGCGACAAGGAGATCTCGCTCGACTCTCCGAGCTATTTCATTGCCGATATCGGAGCCAATCATGACGGCGATCTGGAACGTGCAAAGGATCTGATCTGGAAAGCCAAGGAGGCGGGATCCGACGCGGCCAAGTTCCAGCACTTCAAGGCCGAAAAGATCGTTTCCGATTCAGGCTTCCGCAATCTCGGCGGACAGCTCAGCCATCAGGCCAAATGGACCAAGCCGGTCTTCGAGGTCTATCGCCATTACGAACTCAATCGGGACTGGAACGCGGCGCTCGTCGACACCTGCGAGAAGGCGGGCATCGATTTCATGACGACGCCCTATGACTTCGCGGCCACAGAGGAAGTCGCCAATCTCGTCGTCGCGATGAAGATCGGCTCCGGCGACATAAGCTGGACGGAAAGCATCGGCCATATCGCGTCTCAGGAGAAGCCGGTGCTGCTTGCGACGGGTGCATCGACGCTCGAGGACGTGCGCCGGGCGGTCGACACGATCCTCGACAAGACGCCCGAAATCGTTCTCATGCAGTGCAATACCAACTACACGGGCAGCCTGGAGAACTTCAAATATATCAATCTCCGGGTGTTGGAATCCTACAAGATCCATTGGCCCGAGATGTTGCTGGGCCTCTCCGATCACACGCCGGGTCACGCGACCGTTCTTGGCGCCGTGGCGATGGGCGCGCGGGTGATCGAGAAGCACTTCACCGACGACAATTCGCGCGACGGCCCGGACCATCCGTTTGCGATGAATCCGGTGACCTGGCGCGACATGGTGGATCGGACGCGGGAGCTGGAGGCCGCACTCGGCGACGGCATCAAGCGCATCGAGGATAACGAGAAGGAGACGGCTGTCGTTCAACGCCGCGCCCTCTATCTGACGCGTGACAAGCGAGCCGGCGAATCCCTGTCTTCGGAGGATCTGGAGCCGCTTCGTCCAGCCCCCGCCGGCGCGCTGGCGCCTTGGCAGAAATCGGAAGCTCTCGGCCGTCCCTTGACCGTTTCAAAGAAGGCGGGCGACGCCCTGTTCGGCGCGGATCTCGGGGTCAACCATGCTTGAAGGCAAGGCGGTCGGCCTACGCGCCATCGAGCGCGACGATCTCGATCTGTTGCGCGAATGGCGTAATCGCCCCGATTTCCGGCGCTACTTCCGGGAATATCGTGAGATCGGCGCCGATATGCAGAAGCGCTGGTACGAGAATGTCGTGCTTGGCGATTCCGTGCGCATGTTCGCAATACAGGATCTCGCGACCGGCCGCCTGCTCGGCGCCTGCGGCCTTTGTTATCTCGACTTCGTCAATCGCAGCGCGGATTTCTCGATCTATATCGGCGCGGACGGCCTCTATATCGACGATCGCTTTGCGGTCGATGCCGCGAATGTGCTGCTTGCCTATGGCTTCGACGAGCTTGGCCTGCACCGCATATGGGCGGAAATCTACGACTTCGACGACAAGAAGATCGAGCTGCTCGACCGTCTCGGCTTTGTGCTGGACGGGCGTCATCGCGATGCCCATTGGGGTGACGGCATGTGGCACGACAGCTTGTTCTATGGCCTGCTCGCGCCGGATTATTTTGCCCGGCGGGCATCGCAAGACACATGAACATCGCCATCATCCCGGCGCGGGGCGGAAGCAAACGGATTCCGAAAAAGAATATCCGTGACTTCTGCGGCCAGCCCATCATCGCCTATTCGATTCAGGCCGCGATCGAAAGCGGATGCTTCGACGCCGTCATCGTTTCTACCGACGATGACGACATTGCCCAGGTTGCGCGGGGCTATGGCGCTGAAGTGCCGTTCGTAAGGCCGCCTGAATTCTCCAACGATACGATCGGCACGATCCCGGTCACAGCGCATGCGATACGCTGGTTCGAGGACAATCGCGGACCGATCGATTACGCCTGCTGCATCTATGCCACTGCGCCGTTCTTGCGGGCAGAGGACATCCGGCGCGGGCTTGAGTTGCTGGAAGTGGCGGGGGCGGATTACGCCTTCTCGGTGACGTCGTTCGGGTTTCCAATCCAGCGTGCGGTTCGGATTCTGCCGAATGGCCGGGCGGGCATGTTTCAGCCCGAGCATTTCAACACCCGGTCGCAGGATCTCGAGGAAGCCTATCAGGATGCAGGGCAGTTCTACTGGGGCCGGCCCGAAACCTGGAAGGCCGGTATTCCCATGTTTTCGGACGTGGCCGTGCCAGTCGTGCTGCCCCGTTACCGCGTTCAGGACATCGATACCGAAGAAGACTGGAAACGCGCGGAACTGATGTACCGCGCGATCGAGTTGTCCGAAGGGAAGGCGGCCGGGTCCTAGGCGACGGGCGCTTTCGTGGCGCCGACCATCGCGACCGTGTTGTATTCCCGGATCTCCGGCACTGTCAGGAAATGCGGGTTCTGGCCGCTGTCATAGGCGAAGCCCGCCGGCACCGGCTTGCCGTGCTCGCCGGTCTTGCTCTCGGTGTAGTCGACCTCGGCGTGGAAGAACTTGATCGTCGGCCGGATCACGAAATGGCTGTCGAATTCCAGCGTCAGATGGCTGTCGTCCGACGGGCACATGATCTCGTGCAGCTTTTCGCCGGGGCGAATGCCGATGATCTCGTGGGGCAGGCCGGGCGCAAGCGCTTCGGCCAGATCGACGATGCGGACCGAAGGGATCTTCGGCACGAAGATCTCTCCGCCATGCATCCGTTCGAAATTCTTGACAGACGAAGTCGACACCCATGGGAAGCGAAATCCAGAAGCGCGTCATATCCGGATGGGTGATCGGAAGCGATGTGGCGCCTCGTTCTATCAGACTCTGGAAGAACGGGACGACCGACCCGCGCGAGCCGACGACGTTGCCATATCGCACAACAGAGAAGCGCGTCCGTCCGCCGCCGACCATGTTGTTGGCCGCAACGAACAGCTTGTCGGAGGCAAGCTTGGTGGCGCCATAGAGATTGATCGGGTTCGCGGCCTTGTCGGTGGACAGCGCGATGACCTTTTCGACGTCATTGTCGATCGCGGCGCGGATCACGTTCTCTGCGCCGTGGATGTTCGTCTTGATGCATTCCATCGGGTTGTATTCGGCGGCCGGCACCTGCTTCAGGGCGGCGGCATGCACGACGAGATCGATGCCGCGCATGGCCTGAATGAGGCGCTGCGGTATCGCGCACATCGCCGATGAAATAGCGCATAGCCGAATTGCCGGCGAAAGCCGGATCCGTCTGCATCTCGTATTGCTTGAGTTCGTCACGCGAGAAGATCGACCACGCGGCGCGGATTGTGCTGGCTCAGCAGCCTTGAGATAAACGTCTTGCCGAAAGAGCCCGTTCCTCCGGTGATCAGGATCGACTTGCCGTCGATGAAGGATCGTGTCTTCTTCGATTTTACGGGGATTTGGGTTACCGGCGTCGTTCCGGTCTGCCGACGCTCTCCAGTCTTATACATGTGTTCTTCCAACTCGCACGAAATACGAAACGCCCAGCCATATTCGGCGGCTAAGGTTAACAACTGCTAACCATTATCCGCCGCGCAGACAGTCACCGGTTCAGATCGTACGGTTGAGCGAAATGGACGTCGGAACGGGGCCGGCGGGGCGGCGCAGGGACGCGTTATTGCCATAGGTCTGGACCGGATTGTTGCGCCGGCTCGACTTCGTCCGAGATCGACTTGAGCACGTTCTCTGTGACGGTCTTGAGCGTCGTGACCAGCCGGACATGGAGTGCCAAGCGTTTCCTGAAAGCGCTCCGTGACTTTGCGCAGCCGCTCGACTGCTTGCGGCTGGGCGCTGGCTTCACGGCCTGGGCTTGCCGTTTCAGGGTCTGCAGTTCCATGCTGTAGCTGGCCGTCAGCTTGGCCTTCTCGGCCTGGAGCCTTGCGGTCTCGCTCGGCCGCCGCTGCTTCAGCAGGGCATTTTCCTGATCGATGACGTCCGTCAGATCCTCGGTGATCGCGATTACGCGGTCGATCAATCCATTCTCGTCGGTCATCACTTGAGCTCCTGACTTGCGGCGTTGCTCTTCAGCTGGGAGTTAATGATCGATCTGCGTCTTGGCGGCGACACTTGCCGTCGACGCGCCGCCGTCGACACTGCTGCAGCTTCAGGATTTCGGAGTAGACCGCATCCGCAATCCCGATGCCGCCGCGCTTGGAAACCGCTTCGGCGTAATACTGGTTCAGCATCGAGCGATAGACCTTCTCCGATTGGCCGCCGCCGAACATGCCGTCGGTCTAGACGCCATAGAACATGTGCTCGAACATTTGCGTCCAGAAACACGGACTCGAATTTCTCGGCCACATCCCGCGCCTTGGCCTGCGCCTTGGTGAGATTGGTCGCGTTGCGCGATCGAAGGCATGCCGGGACGCGCCGGGCCTGGCCAGAAGGAAGGTGGGAACACTGCGGGATGTGCGTCCATTACATCACCTCGATTTCGGCTTGAAGGGCGCCGGCCGCCTTGAGGGCCTGCAGGATCTGGATCATGTCGCGCGGGCCGATCCCGAGAGCGTTCAACCCGTCGACAAGGTCCTGGAGCTTCACGGCGGATTTCAGCACCGCGAGCTTCTTGTCGTCTTCCTTGACGTCGACCGTGGTTCTCGGGACCTGGACGGTCTGGCCGCCCTGAGAGAACGGCTGCGGCTGCGACACCTGAGGCGTCTCGGTCACGCGGATCGTGAGGTTGCCCTGCGCGATCGCGACGGTGCTGACCCGCACGTCCGCGCCCATGACGATGATGCCGGACTGCTCGTCGATGACGATACGGGCCGGCTGGTCGGGATTGACCGGCAGCTGCTCGATTTCGGTTAGCAGCGAGAACATGTTCTTGCTGTAGGTCGCCGGAACGGTAAGCAGTACCGTCGCGGGATCCAGCGGCTGCGCCGTGCCGGCGCCGATATCGCCGTTGATGACGTCCGCGACCCGGTTCGCCGTCGTGAAGTCCGGGTTCTTCAGCGACAGATGCAGCTCATGCATGTCGGCGAGATCGAACTGGACTTCCTTTTCGACGATCGCTCCGTTGGCGATGCGGGCGCTGGTCGAGACGCCCTTCGTGACGGTCTCGGCGGCGCCGCCGGCCTTGAAGCCGCCGACCGCCAGATTGCCCTGAGCCACCGCATAGACCTCGCCGTCGGCGCCGAGCAGAGGAGTGACGAGAAGCGTGCCGCCCAGCAAGACTCTGGGCGTCGCCGAGGGCGCTGACCGTCACGTCGATCCGGGTGCCCTGACGGGAGAAGGCCGGGAGATTGGCCGTCACCATGACGGCCGCGACGTTCTGGGTGTTGAGATTGGTCGCATCGCGCGTATTGATGCCGAGGCGTTCCAGCATGCCTTCGAGGCTCTGACGCGTGAACGGGGAGTTGCGAAGGGAGTCACCGGTTCCGTCGAGGCCGACCACGAGGCCGTATCCGACGAGCTGGTTGTCGCGGACGCCCTCGAAATCGGAAATGTCCTTGATCCGCGAAACGCCGAACACGGTCGGTCGGGACCATATTGACGATCACCAGGACGGCGAGCGGCGAAGACGGCCGTAAAGCGCTTCCCGGGAGCGCTTGGGGCCGGAGCAGTAGATCCGCCGGTGCCGTCTGGCCATAGTCGTGGTTCTCCGCAAAGGGCATTTGCCGATAGCATTCTTCGGCATTGCTCTTTGCGAATCCCGTGCCAAATCTAGATTTTGAAGAAACTACTGGTATTTCAAAGCGTTGGGATGTAGCGTCGCGATCGTGAACCGTTCCCGGAAGGCAAGAATTTCCTACCGGCTAGGCAATCGGCGTCACCGGGCCGGAAGGCTTAAGAACATCTTAACTCCGGTTGCCCATGCTCCGCGCAATGATACGAAAAAAGCCAGGTTTTGACCAAATGAGGGTAATCGGGCCCCAGGCTTCATCCCCGTCTTCCGTCCGGAAGAAACAGGGCACGTCCAGCACCGGAGAGACCTTTTCCGTCGATACGCCGGCGGAACCGCAAAGCGCGAAAGCCGCGCGCGGTGTCGCCGCAGACATCGCCCCTCGATGCCCTGCTCGCCATGCAGTCGGTCGATGCCGAAGACGAGAACGAATCGCGATGCAAAAAAGCGCGGCCGGAAGCTGCTGGATCTCCTCGAGGATGTAAGGCATGGCTTACTCACCGGCGTGATACCTGCTTCAAAATTGAACGGACTGGTTGCCGCCGTGCGCAGCGAGCAAACGGCAAGTGACCGATCCCAAGCTTAAGTCGATACTTGATGAAATCGACCTAAGAGCTTCTGTTGAATTGGAAAAACTCGGACTCGATTCCGGGCTTTAGGTCCCTTCGAATCCTAGCGAACAGCACCTAGGTACCACCGGCACATTGCTTGCTTGAAGCGAAGCCGCGTCGTGCATATACTCCGCGCCGCTTAGGGGCGAGTCAGTTCGGTGGAGGTCATGGAATGACAAAGAAATCGAGCCGCGAGTATCGGCCTCGAAAAAACGAACCGTTCATGAATGAACGGCAGAAGGCCTATTTCCGGGAAAAGCTGGAAGCCTGGAAGGATGATATCCTCAAGGAATCCAAGTTAGACTTTGACACATCTGCAGCAGGACAGCGGTCAGGAGCCCGACATTGCCGACCGCGCGTCCGCCGAGACGGACCGGGCCATCGAGCTCCGGACCCGCGACCGGCAACGGAAACTCATCTCCAAGATCGAAGCTGCCTTGCGGCGCATCGAGGAAGGCACGTACGGCTACTGCGAAGTGACCGGCGAGCCTATCGGACTGGAGCGCCTCGTGGCGCGTCCGATCGCGACGATGAGCGTCGAGGCGCAGGAGCGTCACGAACGGCGGGAGCGGATTTACCGCGACGACTGATACCGATCGTTGACCTGAACAATCGAAGGGCGGCAACCGGTGTTGCCGCCCTTCGCTGTTTCGGGAGGTCTTTATCCCGGTCTCGATTACCAGGGCGCCAGGATATCGAAAAGCTGCTGGCCGTAGCGCGGCTGCTGCACGTCGGTGAGCTGTCCGCGTCCGCCATATGAGATGCGCGCTTCCGCGATCTGGGTATGCTGGATCGTGTTGGTGGCGCTGATGTCCTCGGGCCGCACGACGCCCTGAACCGTCAATTCGCGCACCTCGAAATTCACGCGAACTTCCTGCGTGCCGTAGATCACGAGGTTGCCGTTCGGAAGAACCTGGGTGACCACGGCGGCAACCGTGAGGTTGATGTCCTCCGACCGGTCGACCGAGCCGGTGCCCGAGCTGGACGAGTCGCTGCCCATATCGACGAGAGACGACGGATCGACCGCCTTCGGCAGAACCTTGCTGAGCTGGCTCTCGAGGCCGAGGAAGCTCGAGGCGTTGGCCTTGTCGGTATTGCGAGCGGATGCGCTTGGTGGTGTTGTCCACCTTCGCCTGGTCGGCGATCTGGATCTTGACCGTCAGGATGTCGCCGACCTTGGAGGCCCGCTGATCCTTGAGAAACGCCCGTGCGCCCGGCCGCCACAGGGAATTGGCCTGCGACTTCATGGGTTCCTGGCTCGGCATGGGCAGGCTGACCGGATGGTAATGCTTGTCCTGAGTAACGTTCTCGATCGGCTTCAGCGGCGGTGCCTTGCCGATGTCGCTGACCCGGTTCAGGGCGCCACAGCCGCAGAGCGAGGTGGCGGCGACGGCGAGCATGGCATATGTGCGGATGGACTTCATCTTACTGGCCTAACTTCTGTTCTGTGGCGTTCCGTTCGGGGTCAATTCGACAGCGCGGCGAACCGGCTCGGAAATCTCGACCCGGACTTCGTTGGCGGAGATCACGGTGCCCTGAACGAGCTTGTGGGACTGATTGTTCATCACCCGGATGACGTCGCCCTTGCTGCCATCGTCGAGCGAACGGCCGATCGTGGAGAGCACGAGGTTGGGACCAGCGGCGACCAGCGTGACGAGGGTATTCTTGCCGACGAGGATCGGCTCCTGAACGTCGCCGTCCCGAAGCGGCAGGCTGGGCCGCAGCGGCCGGCGAGCCGCCTTGCCGATCAGGTCCGAGGCTTCGGATACGATCGTGCTTTGAACCTGCGAGGGTGATACCTGAATCCAGTAAATGTCGTTCTTGGAAATAATGTCGCCACGGGCCACGGCGCGATTGAGCACCGGGATCTTGATGACCTCTGTTGCGCGGCCCGTCACGGTCGCGGCGGCGCTACGCCCGTTTTCGCCGGGAACGGTCAAGGTGGCGGAGAATTTTCCGGTGACGGCGTTGTAGTCCATATCCCTGACGGATACGGTTTCGTCGGCATTCACAGGCACATACAGGGTGCCCTGCATGCCGCTGAGCTGAATGGATTTTTCACCGTTGTCGCCATGCTCGCGAATGGCTTCGCCGATGGTCTTGGTGATCGTTTCACTGGAGATCGCCTTGCCGGCGCGGGTGACCGAGACGCCATCCAGCCGATATGGGTTTTCCCACTCTATGCCGTTATCGGTCGCGGTCCGCGCGATGGCGCCGGACGAGAGAAGCATCCGGGTGCCGGGCGCGGGCGCGGGCGCGACCTGGACGTTCGCGGCAGCGCCGGCGTCGGTCAGAACGTCGCCGAGCGTAACAACGGGACCCGTCACCACGACGTCGCTCTTCAGCGAAGCGGCGTTCGCGACGCCCATGACCGCGAGGAAAGCCGGTATGGCGGCGAGGCGGAATGTCATTTTCGTCATCATCAGGTTTCTCCCATAATCCCCTTATCGAGGCCGCCTAGCGGAGGTTCGACATCACCGACAGCATTTCGTCGGCGGTGGAAATGACCTTCGAGTTCATTTCATACGCGCGCTGCGCGGTGATCAGGGACGTGATCTCGGAAACCGGGTTCACGTTCGAGGTTTCAACGAACCCCTGGGTGATCGTGCCGAAACCGGCCGAGCCCGGCGTGTTCACGTTCGGTGCGCCGGAAGACGGGGTTTCGAGGAAAAGGTTGCTGCCCGTGGCTTCGAGGCCGGCCTCGTTGAAGAAGGTCGCGAGGTCAAGCTGGCCGACGGTTTGCGGAGCCACCGTGCCGGCGATCTTTACCTGGACTTCGCCTTGCGGATTGATGGAAACGTCCGTCGCGCCTTGCGGGATCGTGATGCCCGGCTGAATCGTATAGCCTTCGGGCGATACGATCTGGCCGGTCGGGCCTAGCTGGAAGGCGCCCGCGCGGGTGTAGGCGGTTTCGCCAGTCGGCAAGAGCACCCGGAAATAACCGTGGCCGTTGATCGCAAGATCGTAGGTGTTGTTGGTGGGCACCATATTGCCCTGTTCGGTGATGCGATAGACGGCGGCAGTCTTCACACCGACACCGATCTGGACACCGGAGGGAACGATCGTGCCGGCATCGGACGAAAAGGCGCCGATACGCTCCAGGTTCTGATAGAGCAGGTCCTGGAATTCGGCGCGTTGCCGCTTGTAGCCCGTGGTATTCATGTTGGCGATGTTGTTGGACGTCACTTCGACGTTGAGCTGTTGGGCCAACATGCCGGTGGAGGCGATACTGAGCGCTCTCATCTGTTAAATCCTCGGTCCTTGGGTCGTTATCTGGTTCAACAATGCGGGGCGGCGCGCTATTGCGGCTGGCCGACCTGCTCGATGCTCTTCCGTTGTAAATCTTCGAATGCCTGCAGGAGCTTGGCGGTGCTCTGGTAGCTGCGGAGCACATCGACCATCTTCGTCAGTTCGATGATCGGCTCGACGTTCGACGTCTCCAGCGTGCCTGACACGATCTTTACCTTGTCGGTCGGCGTCGGCTTCTCGTCGGTCTTGTACATGCTGTCGCCGACGCTCTCTAAATGCTGCTCATTCGCGAAGGTCACGACGCCAAGGCGTCCGCGACGCCCGGAGGCCGCCGTGATCGTGCCGTCGTCGGCGATATTGATGGTGCTGTCGTTCAGGTTCATCGTGATCGGCGCGCCGAAAGTGTCGAGCACCGGATCGCCCTTGGTGGTCACCAACTGGCCCTGATCGTCGACATGAAAGTGGCCGTTGCGCGTGTAATAGGTATTGCCGTCCTTGTCCTTGACCTGGAAGAAGCCCTTGCCGCTGATCGCGCAATCGAGCTCGTTATCCGTCCGGACGAATTCGCCCTCCGCGAGATTGCGCACCACGCCGCGATCCTGCACGAATGCGATCTGGTTGCTGATCTGATTCAGCGAAGGGTCGGTGTTGACGACATATTCCTCGAACAGAACGCTTTCATTTCGGAAAGCCGTCGTGCTCGCATTGGCGATGTTGTTGGCAATGATGTCCATTTGCCGCTGCATCGCCATCTGATGTGAGAGCGCTACATAGAGCGTATTATCCACGACTACGGTTCCTTTCTGTCCGTGCCTCGTTTCACGCGGATATGGCTGCATGAACCATGCCACGGACAGATGTCAGGTTTTTCAAGGTGTTAGCTTGAGGCCGGGACGCCCGGTCTGGGCAATCCGGTCATCTCCTGGAAACTTTTGCCGGGTAGGAAGCGTCGTGTGGGACGGACGCGGCGAGCCGGTTTTCCAAGGCCTTCGCGATATGCGAAATACCGGTCGGTCTCAACGGTACATTAACCTAAAATTTTTAACGTCTCGGTAGTTCCTGCGGGCGTCGCCCGTAAGCGGCGTAGCGTATTGAGGTGGTCATGGCATCCGACAAAGATAAGAACAACAAGGGCGCGGCGGACGAAGAAGTCGAAACCGAAGAAGGCGTAGAGGCTCCCGCACGCAAGAAATTTGCTGGCAAGAAGCTGGTAATCATCGCCGGCGCGCTGGTTGTTCTGTTGGGCGGCGGTGGCGCGGGCGCCTATTTCATGGGCCTGTTCGGCGGCTCTCACGATAAGGAAAAGCATGAGGAAGCGGCGGCCGAGGAAGCGCCGAAGGACCTCGTGTTCTATGATCTGCCTGAAATCCTCGTGAACCTGAACACCGCCGGCCGTAAATCCAGCTATCTGAAGATCAAGGTCGCGCTCGAGCTGAGCGATCCCAAGGCGGTGCCGCTATTGGACGCGCGCATGCCGAGGATCATCGATAATTTCCAGGTTTATCTCCGCGAGCTGCGGATCGACGATCTGCAGGGCTCGGAAGGGATGTTCCGGCTGAAGGAAGAATTACTGTCGCGCGTCAATACGTCGGTCAAGCCGGTGAAGGTCGCGGACGTGCTGTTTAAAGAAATGCTTGTTCAGTAGGCCCCGTACAGTATGAGTGACGTCGCCGATACAGATACCGTAGCCCCGGACGATGATGCCGTCGCCGCCGAATGGGAGGCCATGGCCGCCGAAGGAGGGGACGACGAAGGTCTGGAGGAAAATCAGAACGCTCCCGCCGGCGCGAGCGGCCGCGTCCTCAATCAGGACGAAATCGACAGCCTTCTAGGCTTCGACGGCGACGAGGATTCCGGACGGCGACCGGAGCGGCATCTACGCCATCATCAACAGCGCGCTGATCTCCTACGATCGGCTGCCGATGCTCGACATCATCTTCGACCGTCTGGTCCGCATGATGTCGACCTCGCTCAGAAATTTTACCTCGGACAATATCGAGGTGTCGCTCGACAACATCACGTCGATCCGCTTTGGCGATTATCTGAACTCGATTCCGCTGCCCGCGATCCTGACGGTTTTCCGGGCCGAGCAATGGGACAATTTCGGTCTGATCACCGTCGACAGCAGCCTGATCTATTCGATCGTCGACGTGCTTCTAGGCGGCCGCCGTGGCACCGCCGCGATGAGGATCGAGGGGCGGCCTTATACCACCATCGAGCAGAACCTGGTCGAGCGGATGAACGCGGTCGTCCTCAAGGATCTCGAAAATGCGTTCGAGCCGCTGACAAAGGTCGATTTCAATCTGGAGCGCATGGAAACGAACCCGCGCTTCGCCACGATCGCGCGTCCGGCCAACGCGGCCATTCTGGTCAAGCTGCGCATCGACATGGAGGACCGGGGAGGGCGCATCGAGCTCTTGCTGCCCTATGCCACGGTCGAGCCGATCCGCGAACTGCTGCTGCAGCGGTTCATGGGCGAGAAATTCGGCCGTGACTCGATCTGGGAAAGCCATTTGGCGACCGAGCTCTGGGCGACCGCCGTGCCGCTTGAAGCCGTGCTCGACGAGCAGGTCATGCAGCTTGGCGACGTGATGTCGTTGAAGGTGGGCGATACGCTGATGCTTTCGGCGTCGCCGAGTGATTGTGTCGATCTTCGATGCAACGGCATCACGATGATGAACGGAACGATGGGCCGTGTCGGCCAGAACATCGCGATTCAGATCATTCAGAATTTCCGCCAGACGCGCGAACTCGCGAAGTGAAATGAACACTGAAATCGCCCTAGACCTGATGCTGATCGTGCTGCTGTGCACGACGGTCGGCTACTGCGTCGTCCTGGATCGCCGCCTGACGCGCTTGCGTGACGGCCAGTCCGAGTTCAAGGAGCTTATCGGGACGCTCACCGCGGCGACGGACAAGGCCGAGGCCAGTCTCAAGGAATTGCGTGAGCTGACCGACAGCACGTCGTCCGCGCTGAGCAAGAACATCAAGGCCGGTCGTGAATTGGTCGACGAGCTTTCGATGATCACGGAAACCGGCAACGCACTGGCGAACCGGATTGAAATCACGGCTTACCGGTGGTCAGGCGAAAGCTGCCAGTCCGGAAGAAGAGGGAGTCCAGCGCGGCGTGAAGGAAGACGCTGCCGCGAAGGAAACCGCAAAAGCTGAACCCGAACCGAGATCGGAAGCCGAGAAGGAACTTCTCAGCATGTTGCGCAATGTGCGCTGAACCGTTCGTCGGTATGCGGGCCATGTGTAGAACGACAGTTCTGTGAGTTGAGGACCTGGAATGTTTGATCGGATCAGAACTCTTTCCCGCGCTCGCCCTAGCGGCGGCGCTGCTTGGCGGCGTCAAGGTGATCAGTGTGTGGCAAGGCGTGAATTCCCTGGTTCCGCCCGTTCATGCGGCGGATGCAGCCAAGCCGGAAGACGCCGGTCACGGCCCCGAAGAGGCGAGCCCTGCCGAAGGCGCGGCGGCGCCGGCAGAGGCGAAAACCGAAGATCATGCTAGCGCGCCGTCGGCTGAAGAGCCTGCTCAGGAACATGCGGATGCGGCTCCGGCAAGTGCGCCGCAGCTTCAACCGGATGCCGACGGCAACTATTCGCCGGCGGAGTTGCAACTCCTTCAAAGCCTGGCCGCACGCCGTGCGGAACTCGACAAGCGCGAGAAGGATCTCGACATGCGCGAGCAGGTTCTGAAGGTCACGGAAAAGCGCCTCGAAGAGAAGATGGCCGAGATCAAGAAGGTTCAGGACAACGTGAACACGGCCCTTAAGACCTATGACGACAAGGAAAACGCGCAGCTTCAGAGCGTCGTGAAAGTGTACGAGACCATGAAACCGGCCGACGCGGCCCGGATCATGAATACGCTCGACATGAAGGTGCTTA
The DNA here is from genome assembly GCA_963822835.1 of uncultured Alphaproteobacteria bacterium. Classification (GTDB taxonomy): domain Bacteria; phylum Pseudomonadota; class Alphaproteobacteria; order CAVTAV01; family CAVTAV01; genus CAVTAV01. The sequence goes on from CAWGIZ010000012.1 coordinate 246,631, forward strand.
TCGAGGTGGCCCAGCGGATGAGCGAGCGTAAGATCGCGCCGATCATGGCGAGCATGGATGCGTCGACCGCCAAGAAGCTGACCATGGAGCTTGCGACACGCAAGCCGTTGATTGACGGCGACGAGACGGCTACGCAATAAACATGGGCGTTAAAGCCACTGGCGGCCAGCGTTTGGCGCCAAATAAAATCGTCTAAATTCCTCAACTTGATCGTGGTGGTTAACTGCGGATTAAGGGCACGACCCTAGGCTTCGAACTGGGCGTCGTTTGCCCGCCGCAATCCTGTCCGTCACGAGGCAGGCCATCGGCAAAATTCAAAGTGTCGTGACGGCCGGACAATCAGAAGATGTCGAACAACTCCGAAGCTTTGATGGCGAACCTCCTGGCGGTTCGCAACGAAGCCTCCAGGACCGCGCAGCGGGACTGGACGACGACGGTGTTTGTCTCGCTGTATCTTGTCTTGCTGGCCTTCTTCCTGGTCCTGAATGCGCTGTCGACCAAGGAGGAAAACAAGGTCCGCAAGGTCATGGAAAGCATCGACGCCAAGTTCCGCGGGCCGTTCTACGTGGATTCGGGCGTGATGGACGTCAAGCAAAGGCCGGGCGTTATCCGGATCAAGAACGACAGCCTCGATGACATCGGCGTGCTTCTGCGCGGAATTGCGCTCAATCCGGGCGTTTCCGGCGAGATCGACGGCAGCGTGCTCAACGTCACTGTTCTGACGCATACGATTTTTCCGCCGCGTGCAGCGGCGATCCGCGACTTGCGCGATGGTCTCCTCGATAATCTCGCGGATATCCTGCAAAAGACCGAAAGCAGCGATCCCATAGACACGAGCATCGTGGTCGACGCGGGACCGGAGCTTCCCAAGGTCGGCGCGCCGGCCTCCGAGCTGGCCGCACGGCGGGCCGCAGCGATAAGCGCGGCGTTGACCGTGCGCGGCGTTCAGGCGTCCACGATCTCGGCCGGGATCGGCACAGGCGACGCCTCGACACTGGTGCTGACGTTCAAGCGTCGTCGCGCGGGTGTCCCGACGGAGGGCGCGCGTTGATGGACATGATCCCCGGCCTGCCCACCAATCTTAACGACGAACAGCCGGCATCCTCGGCCGGTTGGATGCTGATTTTCGCGGATACATTGTCGCTGCTCCTGGCCTTTTTCGTCTTGCTGTTTTCGATGAGCACGTTACGCGTCGACACTTGGCTCAGCATGGCGAACGGTTTGGCAGAGCGGTTAAATCCGGCGCAATATCAAAGCGAGACGCAGGGACCGTCGGAAGAAAATCTGCCGCGGTCCAGCGAGAAGAGCGCCATGAATCTCGGCTATCTGGGGCCGTTGATCGAGGACAAGCTACGCTCGGACACGGATCTCCACGACCTCACCTTGACCTCCCGGCCCGACCGGATCGTCGTCTCCATACCGGCCGACACGCTGTTCCCGAAGGATGGCGCCGGATTGTCGCGCATCGGCACACGCCGGGTCTTTATTCTTGGCGGATTGCTGGGGACCTTCAACAATCGCGTCGTCGTGGCGAGCTACACCGATCCGTCGGCTGCCGGCGGGCAGGATAACGATCCGATGGTGCTTTCGATCGAGAGGGCCAGCGCGGTCGCCCAGGCACTGGCAAATTCCGGCTATAACGGCGTGGCGTCGGCCATGGCCTACGCGGATCCGGCCGGGCAGGGCTACACGATCGAACCGACGGCGGACGGCCGTAATCGCGTCGATATCGTGATCTATGATGTCGACGGCGGCCCGCGAAACACGAAGGCACCGTCATGACGAAAGTCGCCGCGGTTCTTCTAATGGTCCTGATGTGGACGTCGGCCATGGCGGCCACACCGCCGGATGTTCGCGTGCGATATGGCGAGCACGAAAAGTTCAGCCGCTTCGTCTTCGATTGGCCGCAGGCGGTTCCCTATGACGCGACGCTCGACCACGGCACGCTGACCCTCGATTTCAAGGCTCTCGGCGCCATTGATCTAAGCGCTGTCAAGAAGGACCCACCGGACTTCATTCGCCTCGAGGATGTTGCTTTGGGCTCGGACGACGTGAAGGTCTCCTTTGCGATCACCAAGCCGGCAAGTCTGCGTCATTTCCGCGATGGTCCGAGGGTCGTCGTGGACGTGCTCTTCGATGAGGAACCGGCAAAGGCCGCCGAGAAGCCAAAGGCGCCGGAGGCACCAAAGACACCAAAGGCGGAGCCGGTCAAAGAAACCACAGCCGCCAAGGCGGAAGATCATCCGGCCGAAGACAAGAAAGTCGCGGTGTCAGAGCTCGATGCCTCGCCGGATCAATCCGCGTCCGTTGGCGTGCCGATGGGCGGGCCCAAGCTGAAGGTTGGCGTGGCCCCCTCGGACAAGGGCATGCGCATGAGCTTCCCTTGGCCCGATACCACGGCAGCGGCGGTATTTCAGCGCGCGGGGCAGTTCTGGGTTGTCTTCGACGAACCGTCGAGCGTCGATTTGTCGGTGGTTCGCGCCAAGCTCGCCGATCGCTTCAGTTCGGTCGAACAGATACCGAGCGATAAGGCGACGATCCTCCGCTTTCTGACTCGCAAAACCCAGTATCCCGACGTCCGCAAGGATGCCGATACCTGGACGATCGATCTCACCGACGTTACGAACCCGCCCGTTACGCCTATCGACGTCCGGGAGCAGGTGACGGACAACAAGACGGCCCGGCTGTTCCTGCCGGTGAAGGATCCGGGCCTGAAGCTGGATATCGACGACCCCCTGGTGGGCGACAAGCTCGTGGTGGTCCCCGTTCTCGGGGGCAGCTTCGGCGTGGACGGCACCCGGAATTATGCGGAGTTCCGCCTCATCGGTACCCCGCAAGGCGTGGTTGTCGAGCCCAAGGCGGATTGGCTGAGCATCCACCGGGAATCCACAGGCGTCGAGATTGCCGGAACGCGCGCGCTGGCCCATTCGTCCAGTGATCCGGGCGGCCAGGACGCGGTTGCCGCGATGCAAGCGCAGACCGGCGGCGGTCAGTTGATCGACTTCGACGCCTGGGCCATGGGTCCGGACCGTGACTACTGGGACAATCTCGACAAGCTACTCTACGACTTGTCGCTCGCTCCGGAAGACGGACGCAACTCGGCGCGCTGGACTCTCGCCCGTTTCTATATCGCCCATCGTCAGGCTGCCGATGCCCTCGGCGTTCTCGATCTGATGGCGAAATCGGACGTTCGCCTCGAAGAGGATCCCCAATTCCGCGCGGTTCGCGGCGTGGCTGACATCTTCATGGAACGATATGCCGACGCCGAGCAGGACCTGTCGTTCCCGCGGCTGGACGCCGAACCGCACGCAGCGCTCTGGCGCGCCGTGGCCGAAAGTGAGCTCGGCAAGAACGAAGCGGCATTGGATCATTATCATCAGGGGCTGGACGCCATCACGAGCTACCGGGAAACCGATCGCGCGCGCTTCCAGCTCGCTGCCGTCAAAGCGGAACTCGGGCTTGGCGATGCCGCCAGCATGAGCAGCGAAATCTCGGTTCTCGAAGGACTCAAACTGCCAGACTCCATGAAGGCCGAGACGGAGTATCTCAAAGGCCGGATGTACGAACTGCAGGACGATCCGACGAGCGCACTCGATGCCTATGCGCAGGCGATCGCGACCGATTACCGGCCGGTAACCGCGCAGGCGCAATTCCGGCAGATCGAATTGAATGTCAAGCAGGGCAAGATCACGCCCAAGGAAGAAATCGACCAGCTTGATGCATTGCGATTCCGGTGGCGTGGCGGTCCGCTCGAGTTCCAGGTGCTCCATACGCTTGGCGAACGGTATGTTGCGGCCGGCAAGTATCGCGACGGCCTCGAGATCATGCGGCAGGCTGTGACCTATTTCCCGGAATCGGACGATACGCGCGCGATCACGCGCGAGATGAACAAGATGTTCCGGGATCTGTTCCTGGCGGGCGGTGCGGACAAGATGTCGCCGGTCGCGGCGCTCGGTCTCTATTACGATTTCCGCGAGCTGACGCCTCTGGGCTCGGACGGTGACGAGATGATCCGCAAGCTTTCGGACCGCCTGGTCGACGTCGATCTTCTCGACAAGGCCGAAGAACTGCTGGAACACCAGGTGAATTATCGCCTTAAGGGCGCAGCGCAGGCGCAGGTGGCGGCGCGTCTGGCCCGCGTCTATCTGCTCGATCGCAAGCCCGAGCAGGCCGTGAAGATCATCGACGACACCCGTCAGGTCCTGTTGCCGACGTCGCTGGGCCATATGCGGTTGATGCTGGAGGCCAAGGCGCTCGCCGAGATGAAGCATTACGACGAAGCGATCGGTACGCTCGAAGGTATTCCGGGCGAGGATGCGGAACTGATCCGTTCGGATATCTACTGGGCCTCGAACGACTGGAACAAGCTCGCCGAGAGTGCGGCGAAAGTGCTCGGCGATCGGTGGCAGAAACCTGATCCGCTGGAGCCGGTGGAGCGTCAAACGGTCATGCGCTGGGCAGTTGCCTTGGCTTTGGAGAACGACAAGTCCGGGCTCGTCGATCTTCAGAAGAAGTTCGGCAAGTTGATGGCGGCGACGCCCGCCGCGAATGCCTTCGACGTGGTCACCACCACGGTGGACCCGACGGGCATCAATTTGAGAGATCTCACGAGCCAGATCGCCAGCGTCAACACGATCGAAAAGCTCTTCAAGGATTACAGCCAGGCGCCGGCGCCGGCGTCTTAAGCCATCCGTCTTTCAAGCCGGTCCGGTTCGGTGCTATCGTCTGGCCGGGTAGAAACAACCCGGATCAATTGGGGGGAAAATGGCCGACGAACCTGTAGTCGCTCAAAAAGCACCGTACAAGCAGACCATGACGGAAGGGCAGAAGTTCTTCTGGTGTGCCTGCGGGCAAAGCAAGAACCAGCCGTTCTGCGATGGATCTCATAAAGGTTCGTCGTTTGCGCCGAAGGTCGCGACCGCGCCCAAGGCAGGCGATGTTTATCTCTGCGGCTGTAAGCACAGCAAGAACCCGCCATTCTGCGACGGTTCGCACAACAAGCTCTAGAACACGATGGCAAACGGGCCCCGAAGAGGGGCCCGTCCAGTGATCGATTACGGCTGCGCCTTCGGCTTGTAGCGGTCGCCGGGATCGGCCGGTTTCTCGCCGGTCGGAACCTCTCCCACACCGCCCCCGCCGGGTCGGCCGAACATCACCATGGTCTTGCCGCTCGCCAGGGTGGCGCGCAGGAACGTGCCGCCGGGCATTCCGCTTTTCAGTGGATAGATCACGACCTTCACATGATCGCCCGGCTTGAGCGTTTCCTTGCTCCAGCCGCGACGGCCCAGATAGTTCGGGCTCATGCCTTCGATGCCCCATTTCGTCGTGCTGCCATCGGCGTTCTTCACGGCGACGAAGGTCCAGGTATGGGGATTGGTCCACTGGAATTCGACGATATCGCCCTCGATCGTCTTCTCGTTGCCCATGTCGAACAGGCCGAAGGAATGATGGGCGGCCGCGGGAAGCGCGGTGGCGATCCACATCAGGGCCGCGGCGGGGATGGTCAGTCTTGCCAAGATCCTATTCATCGTTTTCGAAGCCTCCATTCATAAGGCTATTGGGTGATGTCGATCCCGGCCTTGCCGTTATCGTCCACAAAATTGCGGTTGTTCTGCTGACACTGATACTCGGCGAGCGTCCAGTCACGATGACGGCCGTAGAGCCGCGTCACGACATAGGGCTTCGTCAGGGCTTCCGGATCGGTGATCGTCGTGACGATTTCCATCACGTCCGGGGACTTCAGATGGATGCGCTCGACGATATGCATCTTCTCGCTGTGTTTCATGCCGTAGCTCATGCCGAGCGGCGTTTCCGGCGTGAAGCCGACGGTATCGACCACCAGCGTGTCGCCCTCCCAATGGCCGATGGAATGGCCGTTGAAGGTGAGATCCGGATCGTCCGGATGGCCGCGGCCGTCCGTGAAGATCTGACGCCACTGGGAATAAGGCCTCGATCATGATCGTGACCTTGCCCGGCGTGAACGAGGAATTCGATTGGATAGGGCTGCGTCATGATGCCCGGCATTCCGGGCGGAACGCAGTTGGCCGCCGGAGAGTCCTGAATTTGTCCGGACTTCTGCTTGGCCTGATATTCCTTGAGTTTGGCTTCGTAAGCGGGCGTCAGTGCCGGCTGAGCCATGGCGTCGCGCCTGACGGCTCCACCAAACGTGACTTCCCACAGGCCACCCCAGTCGGGCAGCTTGGCGATCGATGCCCAACTGCTGCCGGGAAGGGCGCTGGTCGGCGCCGCGGTGCCTTGTTCTCCCGCTTGGGCGCTGGCGACACCCGCGACCGAAATGGCCGCAAGCAGAGCCACGCCCGCAAAAAGGCGATATCTCATTCAGTCCCCCGATCCCTACACGTGCCTGCCGCCTGTTTGTTATGGCGACTTGTCAACAACGATATGGCTCGCCCAACGGGGCGTCAAATCAATGTTGGGCCGTATTCATCGGGGATTTCACGCCGGAAGCGGTGGAAATCCTTCGCAGACCGGGGAAGAAACGGGCGTCAGGTGACGCCGAAGCCTTTTACGAGGCTCGCGGCGACAAGATTCCAGCCATCGACGAGCACGAAGAAGATCAGCTTGAAGGGCAATGAGATCATGACCGGCGGGAGCATCATCATGCCCATGGACATCAGAATCGGACGCCACGACCATGTCGATCACCACGAACGGCACGAAGAGCAGAAAGCCGATCTGAAACGCCCTGTTGAGCTCGCTGATGAGATAGGCCGGGATCAGCACCTGGAGCGGCGTATCCTGCAGGTTTGGCCGGGCGGCGGCGACTTGGACATTTCCAGGAACAGCTGCAGGTCCTTCTCCCGCACATGTGCGAGCATGAAGGTCTTGAACGGCGCGACAGTCTTTTGGAACGCTTCCGGCGCCTCGATGCTTCTCGGACATGAAGGGCGAGATGCCGTCGGTGTAGGACTTCTGGAAAGTCGGCGCCATGATGAAGGCGGTCAGGAACAGCGCGAGACTGATCAGCACGGTATTCGGGGGCGTCTGCTGAACGCCGAGCGCGCTTCTGAGCAGGGACAGAACCACGATGATCCGGGTGAACGAGGTTACGACGATCAGGATCGACGGCGCGAGCACAGGACCGTGATCAGGGCGATCAACTGGATGATGCGCGCGGTCATCGTGTTGCCGTCGCCGAGATCGATCGAGATCTGCTGGGCGGCGGCCGGCGCGGCAAAAAGCAGCGCCGCGACAATGGCGCCGATAGCGGCGAGCGAGCTTTGCGCGGGCGTCATGACCGGTCTCCCGGCGAGAGAACATTGCCGGACGGCTTGATACCGCTTTCGATCAGGGTTGCCTCCTTTTCACCGAGGATCACGAGATGTTCGACGTCGTCGCGCCGGATCAGCACGGCGCGTCGCCGCGCATCGATCGGCAGCACGTCGACCAGCTGCAGGCGCTTGCCCGGCGTGGCCTTGTTCCCGATGCGGGCGACCAATCCGAAACGCCGGGCCGCCCATACGCAGGCGCCGATCAGGGCGAGAACGAATATGAATGCCGCGAGAAAACGGAGAAGAGCGACGCCGTCCATCAGATTGTTACTTTCTGGTTCTGTCGTTTCTTGTTTCGGCGGGGAGGCCTGGCATGCGGCCGTCCAGCCGGTAGAGATAGCTGAGAATTTCGGCAACCGCTTCCAGCGCTTCGGTCGGCACAAGGCTGTCGACTTCGAGCGCCGACAAAATTTCTGCGAGCGCCGCGTCTTCCCGGACCTTGACGTTATTGTCGAATGCGAGCTGGAGCAGCTTTTCCGCAAAGGCGCCCCGGCCGACGGCCGTGATCATGGGATCGGACTCTGGGGTGGGCGCGGAGATGGCCACGGCCCGCTGCACCGGCTTCGGCGGATTGGGCGCAGAATTGTCGTGGGAGACCATCACCTTAACTCCAGACTTGTCCGGCGCTGAACGGGGGCCGGAGACACGGCGGAATAGTGATGGCGTTACGGTTAATAAACGTTAAAGGCGCGGGCAATCCGGAACGTCTGATTTGCCCGTCGAAGCGGTCCGGCGAACCGTCGGCTACTTAACTCATTCTTAAAGTTGAGGGGGCACAGTTTATTAAAGCTTTCATCGATCTGCGCCGGAAATCGGCCGCGTGAGGATGGATTTTATAGCGCCGAGACGTTGTATGGCGCGCCGGAGTTCACATGAATCTCTTAGACCTTCCGATCTTCAAGGCGATGACCGGCCAGATGGAATGGCTGAATCGGCGTCAGAGCGTGCTTTCCGAGAATCTGGCGAACTCCGATACGCCCGGCTTCACGCCGCACGACCTGCAGCAGATCGATTTCGCGCAGCTCTTGAAGGGGAACAATTCCGCGTCCGCGATACACAAGGCCCAGCTCGCTGCGGCCGAGAACTGCTTCGAACGGCGACGATCCGACAGCCGTGGGACGCAATGCGGAAGAGGTCGAGGCGAGGGGCATCGAAACGTCGCCGACCGGAAATTCCGTCGTCCTCGAAGAACAGCTGATCAAGGTCTCCGAGACGCAAATTCAATATTCGATGCTGACCAATCTGTACCGCAAGCAGGCGGATATGATCCGCATGGCGATCGGCCGACGTTAGTTACTGATTAAAGCTGCTGGCATAGCCCAGGAGAGGAACCATGGATCTTTTGAAGTCTCTGTTGATTTCGGCTTCCGGCATGCGGGCGCAAAGCGTGCGTATGCGCGTGATCTCGGAAAACCTTGCGAACGCGAACTCCGTCGCTCCGAGCCCGAACGAAGATCCTTACCGGCGCAAGGTCGTGTCCTTCGAGGACGAGATGGACCGGCAGACCGGCGTGGAATTGCTGAAAGTCAACAAGATCGACGAAGACCCGAGCAAGTTCGAAAGCAAATACGATCCGGGTCATCCGGCCGCCGATGCCAATGGCTACGTCAAGATGCCGAACGTGAATCCGTTCGTCGAAATGATGGACATGCGGCAGGCGCAAAGAAGTTACGAAGCGAATTTGACCATGATCGAGACGGCCAAATCGATGCTGTCGAAAACGGTCGAGATCCTTCGCTAGTTGGTGATCTGAACACTGAAAGTGCGTTCCGGCCATGGATGTTCGAGCAGCTAAAGCCTATTCGGAAGCTCTGAGCCGCGCGACCGGCGCGTCGGGCGGTGGCGCCGTCGATGCCGTCAGCGGTGCGTCGAAGGCCGGCGGGAAGGATTTCTCGTCCGTCCTGAAAGACGTCGTGAACTCCACCGTGGAGTCGCTGCAGCAGAGCGAAAAGATGTCGATGGCGGCGTCCGCCGGCAAGGCGGATATTGTCGATGTCGTGTCGTCGGTCACCAATGCGGAAGTCACCTTGCAAGCGGTGGTCGCCGTGCGGGACAAGGTGATCGAGGCCTATCAGGATATTATGAAGATGCCGATCTGACGGCGCCATTCGGCCACCGTCGATCCAAGCTGTCCTTAAAGACAGCCGTTTAGAACCCATCCTTTGGCCGGTGCCTGGCGCCGGCCTCCGCCGGGAGACAGAGAAATATGAATGCCGCTGATGTGCAGGCCGTGGCGCAGGACTCGCTCATGGTGATGCTTCAGGTGGCTGGACCGCTCATGGCGGTCGCCATGATCATTGGCCTCGTGATAGCGCTTTTCCAGGCGCTCACGCAGATCCAGGAAATGACCCTGACCTTCGTCCCGAAGATCATCGCGATGTTCGTGGCCCTGCTCATTCTCTTGCCGTTTATCGGTGCCGTCATGAGTGGTTTCATGACGCGGATCGCCGATCGCATCGTGGCGTTGGGCTGAGGCCGCGGCCAGTGCCTGACGCTCTTCTCCCGGAAAACGTATTCGGATTTCTGCTGATCTTCACGCGGGTCGGCGCCATCCTGATGGTCGCGCCCGCGCTCGGTGAGCCCACGGTGCCCGCGCGGGTCCGTCTCGTGATCGCCTTGATGACGACCCTGGTGCTGACACCCGTTGTCTCAGCCCAACTTCCCGTGTTGCCGGATGGTTTTCTGCAGACCGGATTGCTGATCACGGGCGAGGTCCTCGTCGGGGTTCTGATCGGCGGCGTAGCACGCGTCATGTTGGCTGCGCTCCATGTCGGCGGTTCCGTAATCGCCTTCCAGACCGGCCTCGCGGCCAGCCAGACCTTCGATCCGACTCAGGGCGTTCAGGCCGCCATCGTCGCCTCTTTCCTGACGCTGCTCGGTGTGGTGATGATCTTCGCCACCAATTGCCATCTGCTGATCCTCGAAGCGATCAGCAACAGTTATATTCTGTTCCCGCCCGGGCATCTCGCACCGATCGGCGACTTCACGCAGATGGCGATCAAGGAAATCTCCTCGTCCTTCGCGCTCGGCATCCAGATCGCGGCGCCGTTCATCGTCTATGGCCTCGTCTTCTATATCGGCCTTGGTCTGATCGCGCGGCTGATGCCGCAGTTGCAGGTCTTCTTCATCGCGATGCCCCTGAACATCTTCCTGGGCTTCGTCCTTCTGCTGTTCCTGGTTTCCGGGATCATGATGTGGTTCATCCAGTATTTTCAGGACGGCCTCATGCCGTTCCTGAGATAGTCCGGAGGCTGCGGGAATGGCCGAAGAACAAGACGAAAGTCAAAAAACAGAAGAGCCGACACAAAAACGGCTCGAAGAAGCCTTCAAGAAAGGCGAGGTCGCCAAGAGCCAGGAGATCAAGCACTGGTTCATGATCTTCGGCGGCGCCATGGTGGTTACCATCTTCGGGACGTCCAGCGCCGTGCAGCTTTCGGGCCTGCTGAGACCGTTCATCGAAAACAGCGGTGAAATGGTGGCCGACGGCGGGCAGCTGGGCGAAACGCTCACCGCCTTGCTTGAACGGGTTCTTGTCATTCTTGCAGCGCCGCTGGGGCTGCTGGTTCTGGCCGCCATCGCCGGAAACATGATCCAGCACATGCCAATTCTGGCCGGCGACCGGATCAAGCCGAAATTCAACCGGATTTCGCCGTTCGCCGGCTTCAAGCGGCTGTTCTCAACCCAGAACACGGTCGAGTTTCTCAAGAGTCTCGTGAAGATCACGATTGTCGGCGCGGTCGTCTTCATGATCGTCTGGCCGGAGCGCGAGCGGCTCGGAGACATGGTGATGTACGGGCCGGGCGACGTGCTCAAGACCGTCCGGACGTTGTCCGAGCACATGTTCATCGGCGTCGTCGCCATTCTCGGTTTCATCGCGGGTGGAGACTTCCTGTTCCAGCGCTTTCAGTTCCTGAAGCGCCAGCGGATGAGCAAGCAGGAAATCAAGGACGAACACAAGCAGACCGAAGGCGATCCCATGATCCGGTCTCGCATCCGGCAGCTGCGGGTCGAGCGGTCGCGCCGCCGGATGATGGCGGCCGTCCCCGAGGCCAGCGTCGTAATCGTCAACCCGACCCACTTCGCGGTCGCGTTGAAATACGATGTAAAGACCATGCGGGCTCCGGTCGTGGTCGCGAAGGGTGTCGACAATATCGCCCTGAAGATCCGCGAGGTTGCCGGCGAGCATGAAATACCGCTCTACGAGAACCCGCCGCTCGCTCAGGCCCTGTACAAGACGGTCGATCTGGATCAGGAAATTCCGCCCGAGCACTACAAGGCCGTGGCGCAGGTCATCAGCTATGTCATGGGTCTCAAGCGGCCGAAAGCACCGGTCCGGCGTAACCGGCCGAACTAAATAAGCGTGCTCTCCTCGTCGCAAAGATTGAAATTTCTGGCTACATTGGACGAAATGCGTCACGAAACGCGTTCCGCAAGGCTCTTGCCGGCGGTACGGCGTCAGGAGAACGTGGGAAATTGACCGAGGCCTCGGCAAAGTTGGGACAGGGCGCGTCGAACATGGTGCAAAGCGCCATGAACCGTCTGCGCCATCGAATCCGGACACAGTCGGGTCGGCGCAACTATTCCATTCTGTTCGCCATTGCCGCTCTTATGGTTCTGGCATCGATCACGATCGAAACATCGGGTCCGATCAGCATCGGGCTTCTGATCGGCGGTATCTTCCTGGTGTTCAACGGCATCTACTACCTCGTCGCCCCGATGACCGCGCGGGTCGAGGGGCGGCGCCTCAATCTGCTCATCGAGTTGATCAATTCCGGCCTTGAGCCCACCATACTGACTGGCCGCGACGGGCATTATCTTCACGCCAATTCGGCGTACCGGGCGCTTTTCTCGAAGCCCGGCGCAACGCCCCCGCCGCCGACGGAACTCCCAGTGGTCGGCGGCAACGCGAATGTGGTTATCCGGACGCTGATGGCGACTGCGGCCGAGACCGGGATCGCGAGCCAGGAGATCGAGCTCTCCTTCTATAATGAACCTCGAACCTACAGGGTCACGGCGACGTGGCTGCATCGCGGTCCGGATCTGGTGGTGTGGCGGCTAGACGATGTGTCGCCGGCGCGGACGATGGAGGAACTCCTGGAAGAGGCGCGGCAGGCTGTCGCAGATCACCTCGAAGACGCGGGTTTCGGATATTGCTCGATCTCCGGCGACGGTGCGGTCGAGACCATCAACAGCCTTCTGGCCGGCTGGATCGGACGTCCCGCGGCAGACATCATCAACGGACCAACGATGGTCGGCGATCTGTTGGAGGATGCCGGCGCGCTCGAATTCGCCCGCGCGGTGTCCGCAGCCGTCGAGGGTCGCCCCTCGACCATCCGTGTGGAATTGCACCGCAAAGGCGAGCCGCCGATGCCGGTTCTGATTACGCCCAAGCCGCGCTGGGACGCCTTCGGGCGGCTCTATGGGGCCGGGGCGGTCGTGCGGGACGCGCGCGAGATACAGGTGCCGCCGCCGGAAGAACTGTTTGCCGTCCTCCGCAGAGGCCCGCTTCACGCGGTTGTTCGCGGATGCGCCGGTCGGCATCGCTCTGGTCGAACGGTCGGGGGTGATCGTCGAGGCGAACCGGACCTTTGCCGACATTGCCGGCTTCGCGCCATCCGAAATCGCGGGCCGGAACTTCCTCGAACTGCTGGACGGCGAGGACCGGCACGGCGCCGAGGATGGCTTGGCCAAGGCCTTCGACGAGGATGCGGCGCCCATCGTCACCGATCTCACCTTCCGTGTCGGCTCGGAGCGGGTGGCGCAGATGATCGCTCGCGGTCTGGACGATGACGGGGCGGGTGATCCGGCGGCCATCGTCTATCTTCTGGACGTCACCGAGCAGAAAAATCTCGAATTGCGGTTTGCCCAGTCACAGAAGATGGATGCGGTGGGCCAGCTCGCGGGCGGCGTTGCGCATGACTTCAACAATCTTCTGACCGCGATTATGGGCTTCACCGATCTTCTGCTCGCGCGGCATGGTCCGGGGGATCCGTCCTTCGCGGACATCATGCAGATCCAGCAGAATTCGAAGCGTGCGACGAATCTGGTCAGGCAGCTTCTGGCCTTCTCGCGCCAGCAAACCTTGCATCCCAAGGTATTGGACATCACCGATGTGATCGCCGAGCTATCCCATCTGCTGCGGCGGCTGTTGGGCGCGACGATCGAGCTCAAGGTCATCCACGGCCGCGATCTCGGCTACGTGAAGGTGGACCAGGGCCAGCTCGAGCAGGTGATCACCAATCTGGCCGTCAACGCGCGGGACGCGATGGAGAGCGGCGGTGTGCTGACCATCCGGACGGCGAATATTTCCGCGCAGCAATCCGCGACACTCGGTCATGACCTCATGCCGGCGGCGGACTATGTGCTGATTGAGGTTTCCGATACGGGTACGGGCATCAAGCGCGAGGTTCTCGGGCAGATTTTCGAGCCGTTCTTCACGACCAAGGGCGTCGGGAAGGGCACCGGTCTCGGCCTTTCGACGGTATACGGCATCGTCAAGCAGACGGGCGGCTTCATCTTCCCCGAAAGCGAGGTCGGCAAGGGCACGACGTTCCGCATCTATCTGCCGGTCTATGTGGAGACCGCTGCGGATCAGGCGGCGGCGGCGGCCAAGGCCCTGGCGAATGAAAAGGCCAAGGAAAATGCCCCGGTGAAGGATCTGACCGGCAAGGCGCGGGTCCTCCTCGTCGAGGACGAGGATGCGGTTCGCATGTTCGCCTCGCGGGCGCTCAAGAGAAAGGGCTACACCGTCTACGAGGCGGATTCCGGCGTGAAGGCGCTCGCACTGATCGAGGAAGAAGGGATCGAAATCGATCTCATCGTCAGCGATGTCGTGATGCCGCAGATGGACGGGCCGACGCTGATCAACCGGCTCCGCGAACGCCAGAAAGACATCAAGATCATCTTCATCTCCGGCTATGCCGAAGACGCCTTCCGCAAGAATCTGGACGCAAAGGATGTCGATTTCCTGCCCAAGCCTTTCAGCCTCAAGCAACTGGCCGAGAAGGTGAAGGACGTTCTCGAGAGCTGACGGTCCGCTGTTCCACGCCTTTTGCGCGGTGGCTATACTGCGCGCTCTTTATATTCCGGGAGGGAATTCCATGGTCGCGACCAACAAGACGTTCAAAAAACAACAGATCGTTCTCGATGGTGGTTCGTTCTACAACTGCACCTTCGAGGAATGCGAACTCATCTATACCGGCTTGATGCCGGTGTTCATGAACGGCAACACGCTGAAGGATTGCCGCTGGCGCTTCGATGGTCCGGCTATCAATACGATGGCGTTCCTGACCATGCTCTATAACAGCGGCGCCAAGGATCTTGTCGAGGCGACATTCAACGGTGTGCGCAATGGCAGCATGCTGAACAACAGTCCCGGACAGCCCGCCCCGACGCCGCAAAACCAGAAGAATTGAGTCAAAAAAGCAACCGGACGTCACGAAGTGACGCACGGCTTCTCTTTCTTCTTGACGCGATGACTCGCGCTGTGATTCGTTGAGGGCATGAACCTTCTCGATGATCTTCGCCGCCGTGCTCGATATGCGATTGTTCCGGTCTTCTGCGTCTCGCTGATCGGATATTTCGTCTATCACCTCGTTCAGGGCGACCGTGGTTTGATCGCGCTTTCGCGGCTGTCGAAGGATATCGATCAGCTCGAAGGCGAGGTCTCGGTCGCCAAGGCCGAGCGCACGGATATCGAGCGGCAGACCAAACTGCTGCGCTCCAGCGGGATTGACGCCGACATGCTCGACGAGCGGGCGAGGGCCGTTCTCGGATTTTCCCGGCCGGACGAAATCGTCGTTTTCGACAAGCAATAATCCACAGCAGTAATTTAGCGCCGGGAAGACGCCTTTCCGCGGAAGGTTTGTTGCGTCTTCAACCTCCGGTCTTATCATAAATTTCGCGCTTAACCGAAAGTGAGTTAATTTCTGATTTTCCTTGGAAATACAAGGCCTTTACACTATTTTTCAATGTAGCACCGTTATTCAATTCCGGTCCTTCAACTGTAATCTTGTCCCTGGGATAAAATGGCCAGCACGACAAAGCGGCGGACGTCCAAGTCCGCAAAATCCGACGTCTACGACGCCTCGCCCGAGGAACTCCTTCAATATTATCGCGAAATGCTGCTGATCCGCCGCTTCGAAGAGAAGGCGGGGCAGATGTACGGCATGGGCCTGATCGGCGGTTTCTGTCACCTTTATATCGGACAGGAAGCGGTCGTGGTCGGCGTCCAAAACGCGCTGAAGGACGGCGACAGCGTCGTCACCAGCTACCGCGATCACGGGCATATTCTCGCTTGCGGCACGGACCCGAAGCTCGTCATGGCCGAACTGACCGGCCGGAGCGACGGTATCTCCAAGGGCAAGGGCGGGTCGATGCACATGTTTTCGACCGAAAAGGGCTTTTACGGCGGTCACGGCATCGTCGGCGCCCAGGTCCCGATCGGCACCGGCCTCGGTTTCGCCCATCAATACCGGAAGGATGGCGGCGTCGCGGTGACCTATTTCGGCGACGGCGCGGTCAATCAGGGGCAGGTATACGAAGCCTTCAACATGGCCGAGCTCTGGAAGCTTCCGGTGATCTATGTCATCGAGAACAACCAGTACGCCATGGGCACCTCGGTTGTCCGCTCGTCCTCGGAAGTGTCCCTCGCGAAGCGCGGCGTCAGCTTCAAGATCCCGGGCAAAGAAGTCGACGGCATGAATGTGCTGGCGGTCAAGAAGGCGGCCGACGAAGCCGTCGAGTGGTGCCGCAAGGGCAAGGGGCCGATCCTGCTCGAGATGAAGACGTACCGCTATCGCGGTCACTCGATGTCCGATCCGCAGAAATATCGCTCGCGCGACGAAATCCAGAAGATGCGCGAGGAGCATGACCCCATCGAACAGATCAAACGGGAAATTCTTGAGCTCGAAGGCCGCCGATGAGGCGAGGCTCAAGAAGATCGATGCCGAGGTGAAGACGCATGGTCGCGGATGCGGCGGAAATGGCCCAGGCGTCTCCGGAGCCGGATCCCAAAGAATTGTACACAGATATTAGCGCCGCCTGAGGATCAGCCGACGATGCCAACAGAAGTATTGATGCCGGCTCTGTCGCCCACCATGGAAAAGGGCAACATCGCCAAATGGCTGAAGAAAGAGGGTGAGAAGGTCTCGTCCGGAGACGTGCTCGCCGAGATCGAAACGGACAAGGCGACCATGGAGGTCGAGGCGGTCGACGAGGGTATCCTCGGCAAGATCGTCGCCAAGGAAGGCACCGAGGACGTTCCGGTCAACCAGGTCATCGCCTATATTCTGGCCGAGGGCGAGGACGCCTCGGCAATCGGAAACGCGGGCAGCGCCGCCCCCGCACCGAAGCCGGCGGAAACCAAGCCCGCCGAAGCGAAAGCCCCGCCAGCGGCCGCGCCGTCGGCTCCGGCGCCCGCTGCCGCTCCCGAGGAAGACGAGATCCCCGCCGGCACGGAAATGGTCAGCCTCACTGTCCGCGAAGCTCTTCGCGATGCGATGGCGGAGGAGATGAGGCGGGATAACGATGTGCTGCTGATGGGTGAGGAAGTCGCCGAATATCAGGGCGCTTACAAGGTGAGCCAGGGACTTCTGGACGAATTCGGCGCGAGGCGAGTCATCGACACGCCGATCACCGAACACGGATTTACCGGACTTGCTGTCGGCGCGGCGTTTTCGGGCCTTCGGCCGATCGTCGAATTCATGACCTTCAATTTTGCCATGCAGGCGATGGATCAGATCATCAACTCGGCGGCCAAGACACGCTATATGTCCGGCGGTCAGGTGGTATGTCCCATCGTATTTCGCGGCCCGAACGGTGCGGCGGCTCGCGTCGCGGCCCAGCATAGCCAGAATTACTCCTCCTGGTATGCCAGCGTGCCCGGCCTCATCGTGATCGCGCCTTATTCGGCGGCGGATTCGAAGGGCCTTCTGAAGGCGGCTATCCGGAACAACAATCCGGTCGTCTTTCTCGAAAACGAAATTCTCTATGGCCGGAGCGGCGAGGTGCCGGTCCTCGATGATTATGTCCTGCCGATCGGCAAGGCCCGGATCGTCCGGCCTGGCAAGCATGTGACCATCGTCGCGCTTTCCATTGCGGTCGGCTATGCGATAGAGGCGGCGGATAAGCTGGCGGAGCAGGGCATCGAGGCCGAAGTGATCGACCCCCGGACCTTGCGCCCGCTGGACATCGAGACAATTGTCGCCTCGGTCAAGAAGACCAATCGCTGCGTCGTCGTCGAGGAAGGCTGGCCGACCTGCGGCATGGCCGGCGAGATCGGCATGCAGATCATGGAAAAGGCGTTCGATTATCTCGATGCGCCGGTCGCGCGGGTTACGGGCAAGGATGTTCCGATGCCCTATGCCGCCAATCTCGAAAAGCTTGCGCTCGTTTCCGTCGACGAAATCGTCGCGGCGGCCAAAGCCGTGGCTTACGTGGACTGAGGGAGCGGGCGATGCCAACCAATATTCTCATGCCGGCTCTTTCCCCCACGATGGAGAAGGGCACTCTCTCCAAGTGGCTCGTGAAGGAAGGCGATACCGTCAACGCCGGCGATGTGATCGCCGAGATCGAAACCGACAAGGCCACGATGGAAGTCGAGGCGGCAGATGAAGGCAAGGTCGGCAAGATCGTCGTTCCCGAGGGTACGGAGGACGTCGCGGTCAATTCCGTGATAGCCGTTCTCCTGGGGGACGGAGAAAAAGCTTCCGATATCGGTAGCGTTTCGGGACCGGCTGCGGCCACGCCCAAGGCAGAGGCCAAGACGCCCGAAGCCAAAGCCGAACCGGCGCCTCGCACCCGCACCCGGCAAAGCTGAAGCGCCCAAGCCGGCTGCCGCCAGCGGAGGAAGCCGCGTTTTCGCCAGTCCGCTGGCGCGGCGTCTGGCCGAACAGGCGGGCATTCAGCTTTCCAGCCTGCAGGGTTCCGGACCGCACGGTCGTATCATCAAGCATGATGTCGAGGTCGCGAAAGAGAAGGGCGTGCCGTCGAAACCGGCCGCTACCGCTGCGCCTGCTCCGGCCTCTGCTGCTGTGCAGACCATGCCGCTCGATATGCCTTACGAGGAGATCAAGCTCTCCTCGATGCGGAAGACGATCGCCAAGCGGCTCGAAGAGTCCAAGCGCACGATCCCGCATTTCTATCTCACGGTGGATGTCGAGATCGACAAGCTGCTGGCGCTCAGGAAGCAGATCAAGTCGACCTCGGACGAATACAACATCTCGGTCAACGACTTCATCATCAAGGCCTGCGGCATGGGCCTGAAGAAGCATCCGGCGGCGAATGTTCAGTATGCCGGGGACAAGCTTCTGCAGTTCAAGCGCGCGGACATCTCCGTGGCGGTGGCGATCGACGGCGGTTTGATCACACCGGTCATTCGCGGGGCCGACACGAAGAGCCTCAACGACATCTCCACCGAGATGAAGGAACTCGCCAAGAAGGCTCGCGAGGGTAAGCTGAAGCCCGAGGAATTCCAGGGCGGATCCTTCAGCATCTCCAATCTCGGCATGTTCGGCATCAAGCATTTCGATGCCGTCATCAATCCGCCGCAGGCCGGCATTCTCGCGATCGGCAAGGGCGAGCAACGCGCGGTCGTGAAGAACGGCGCGGTGGCCATCGCCAATGTGATGACCATGACCCTTTCCTGCGACCACCGGGCGATCGATGGCGCGGTCGGTGCGGAATTCCTTCAGATCGTCAAAGGCTTCCTCGAAGAGCCTCTGACGATGCTGATCTGACGCTCGCTCAATCGCGCGAATGCTCAGGCTGACAAGTTTGGACCGGATGAATGGCTGAAGAAAAATTCGATGTCATCGTGATCGGCGGTGGACCGGGCGGCTATGTCGCGGCGATCCGTGCGGCACAGTTGAAATTGAAGACCGCCGTGGTTGAGCGCGAGCATCTCGGCGGCATTTGTCTGAACTGGGGCTGTATCCCGACCAAGGCGCTGCTGCGCACCTCCGAGATCTATCACCTGTTCCACCGGGCCGACGAATTCGGGCTTGTCGGCCAAGGACATCGGCTTCGATCTCAAGAAGGTCGTCGCGCGTAGCCGGGGCGTCGCCAAGCAGCTCAATCAGGGCGTCGGCCATCTTCTGAAGAAGAACAAGGTCACCGTGTTCGACGGCGAGGCGAAGTTCTCGGGCAAGGGCAAGCTCAACGGTCACCAAGGACGGCAAGCAGATCGCGCAACTGACGGCGCCGCATATCATCATCGCGACCGGCGCGCGGGCCCGCGAAATTCCCGGCCAGTTGGAGGCCGACGGCAAGCGGATCTGGACCTACAAGCATGCCATGGTGCCGGAGACCATGCCGAAGTCCCTGCTGGTCATCGGCTCGGGCGCGATCGGCATCGAATTCGCGAGCTTCTACAAGACGCTCGGCGCGGACGTGACGGTCGTCGAGGCGGTCGACCGCATTCTGCCCTGTGGAGGACGAGGAAATCTCCGCCCTCGCCCACAAGGCCTTCATCAAGCAGGGCATGAAGATCCATACCGGCGCGAGCGTGAAGAAGCTCGAGGTCGGCAAGGACAACGTGAAGGTCACGATCGGCACAGAAGGACGGCAAGACCGACGCGGTGACCGTCGACCGCGTCATCCTGGCGATCGGCATCACCGGCAATGTCGAAAATCTCGGTCTCGAACACATCGGCGTGAAGGTGGATCGCGGCCATATCGTGATCGACGAATGGTGCCGCACCAGCGCCGAAGGCGTCTATGCGATCGGCGACGTCGCCGGCCCGCCTTGGCTTGCCCACAAGGCCAGCCATGAAGGCGTGGTCTGCGTCGAGAAGATCGCGGGCGAGAAGGACGTTCACCCGCTAAACACCCGGAACATCCCCGGCTGCACCTATTGCCAGCCTCAGGTCGCCAGCGTCGGCCTGACCGAAGCCGCAGCCAAGAAAGCCGGCTACGAGGTCAAGGTGGGCAAATTCCCCTTCATCGGCAACGGCAAGGCAATCGCGCTCGGCGAGCCCGAAGGTCTGGTGAAGACCGTATTCGATGCCAAGACCGGCGAGCTTTTGGGCGCCCATATGATCGGCGCGGAAGTGACCGAACTGATCCAGGGCTATGCTGTCGCGAAGACACTGGAGACGACGGAAGTCGAACTGATGCACTCCGTCTTCCCGCACCCGACGCTGTCCGAGATGATGCACGAGTCCGTGCTCGCGGCCTATGGCAAGGTGATCCATATCTGACGGAACGGTGATGCAGCCTTCACATCGGCTCCGTTTCGCGCCGATATTGATGTGAAGGCCGCATCAACGAGGATCCCGGAGAAAGCCAATCGTGAGCAACGTTGAAAATCTGAAGCCCGAAGGGCCGCGCAAGCCGAAGCCGGATTGGCTTCGCGTCAAGGCGCCGAACTCGGCGGAATATGCCGAGACGCGGCGGCTGATGCGCGAGCTGAAGCTCAACACGGTTTGCGAGGAGGCGGCCTGCCCGAATATCGGCGAGTGCTGGAAGCAGAAGCACGCCACGGTGATGATCCTTGGCGACACCTGCACCCGCGCTTGCGCCTTCTGCAACATCAAGACCGGCATGCCGAACCGGGTCGATCCGCTGGAAGCCGGAGCATGTCGCGGTCGCGGCCGGCAAGCTCGGCCTGGAGCATATCGTCATCACGTCGGTCGATCGCGACGATCTCGACGACGGCGGGGCCCAACAGTTCGTCAAGGTCATCAAGCGGCTGCGCGAGACCGTCGCCGGACACGACCATCGAGATCCTCACGCCGGACTTCCGCCATAAGGACGGCGCGCTCGAAGCGGTGGTCGAGGCGCGAGCCGGACGTCTTCAACCACAATCTCGAAACCGTGCCCCGGCTCTATCCGACGATCCGGCCGGGCGCGCGCTATTTCCATTCGCTGTGGCTGTTGAAGCGGGTGAAGGAGCTCGATCCGACGATCTTCACCAAATCCGGCCTCATGGTCGGGCTCGGCGAGGAGAAGCCCGAGGTCCAGCAGGTGATGGACGATCTGCGTTCGGCGGATGTCGATTTCCTCACCATCGGCCAGTATCTTCGGCCGACCATGCGGCATGCCGAGGTCGCGCGCTTCATGACGCCGGACGAATTCCGCTCCTACGAGACCATCGCACGGGCGCGTGGCTTCCTGATGGTCTCCGCGTCGCCGCTGACGCGGTCGTCCTATCATGCCGGCGACGATTTCCGGAAACTGCGCGCGGCGCGCGAGGCCTATCTCGCGAACAAGAAGACGAGGCCTCGGATTGCCGACCCACGCTGAACGGCGGCGCTCTGCCGTACACGCCGCAGCAGATGTACGATCTCGTCGCGGCGATCGAGAAATATCCGGAATTTCTGCCCTGGGTGCAGGGTATTCGCATCACCAAGCGCGAGGCCGACACGATCTATGCCGATCTGATCGTCGGCTTCAAAATGTTCCGAGAGAGCTTCACCTCGAAGGTGAGCCTGACGCCGCCGGACGTAATCGACGTCAAATATCTCAAGGGGCCGCTCAAATATCTGAACAACCACTGGCGTTTCGAACCTGACGGGAAGGGCGGCTGCATCGTCGATTTCTACGTCGATTTCGAATTCAAGAGCCGGCTTTTCCAGTCCGTTGCGGGCGCGCTGTTCAACGAGGCGGTCCGCCGCATGATCCATGCGTTCGAGAGCCGTGCCGAGCAGATCTACGGCCGGAAAAATGGCGGCGCGGCTAAAGGCAGTCTTGAAAGAAGCCTGAGCGCCACTTTCACGGACGCAAGCCGCACATTGCTGCGGCCGATATCGCCGAACTCATGGCGTTCATGAACCACGTTCCGGCCTTCGCGCTTCGCACCGAAATAAACCAGGCCGACCGGTTTCTCCGCCGATCCGCCGCCGGGCCCCGCGACACCCGTTATCGCGACCGAAAGGTCGCGCGGGATTTCGCGATCGCGCCTTGCGCCAGCGCCTTCGCCACGTCCTCACTGACGGCGCCATGCCTGGCGATCATCTCTGTCGGCACACCCAGCAATTCGGTCTTGGCGGCATTCGAATAGACCACGAAACCGCGCTCGACGACATCGGACGAACCGGGAATTTCCGTAAGGCACGCGGCGACCAGCCCGCCTGTGCATGATTCAGCGGTCACGATCTTGAGCCCGCTCGCACGGGCCCGTTCCAGAATGTCCTTGGCGAGGTCGGTCAGATCCGTCGGAAACATCAGTAGTGTTCCAGGATATGGAAATAGGTCAGGCCGAAGAGTACCGCGAACGCGTATATCGCCGCCATCACGTCGTCCAGCATCACGCCGAAACCGCCTTTGACATGCTCGTCGAGCCAGTTGATCGGGAACGGCTTCAAAACGTCGAACAGGCGGAACAACAGGAAGCAGACACCATAGCCGAGTATGGTCGGGGGCGCCGAAATCATGACGATCCATTGGCCGACGACTTCGTCGATGACGATGGCGCCAGGATCCTTCTCGCCAGTCACCTTCATATAGGCGGATGACGCCCAGCAACCGATGATGAATACCGCGACGATGGCGGCAAGCATGCCGTAGTGGCCGAAATAGTAATTGATCGCCCATCCCAGGGGCAGAGCAACGGCCGATGCCCAGGTTCCGGGCGCGCTCGGCAGTCTCCCGACTCCGAACACAGTCGCGATCAGGCTTGCGGGCGACCAGAAATCGATCGGCTTGGCCTCCGCACGGCGCTCGCGCGCCCGGGATTCGAGCTCGGTCTTCAAATTCCCTCTCCGGGTATCGGCAGGCGGATCGTCGCCGTGGCCATTCCCGCAATGCCCTCGCGGCGTCCGGTAAACCCGAGGCCTTCGGTCGTCGTCGCCTTCACGCTCACCCTTTCGGGGGCCAGGGAGAGGATTTCGGCGATTCGCGCGACCATGGCTTCGCGATGCGGGCCGACTTTCGGACGCTCGCAAATCAGGGTCACGTCGAGATGGCCGATGATTCCGTCGAGATCGTGAACCATCTGTCCGGCATGCTTCAGGAAGGCGGCGAAATCGGCTTTGGCCCAACGCGGGTCACCCGGCGGGAAGTGCATGCCGATGTCACCGGCGCCGAGCGCGCCAAGAAGGGCATCCGTGATCGCGTGAAGCCCGACATCGGCGTCGGAGTGGCCTTCCAGCCCGTGGGAATGAGGTACCTTGATGCCGCACAGCATCACGTGATCGCCGTCCTCGAAGCGGTGAACGTCGAATCCATTGCCGGTCCTGATGTCGGCCCGTGCCGTCATAAGCATCGATTCAGCGCGTCCAAGGTCGTCTGCGGTCGTGATCTTGAAATTCCGCTCGTCGCCCGGAACCGTAAGGACGCTCAGACCGGCACGTTCCGCCACGGCGGCGTCGTCCGTAAGATTTTCTCCGTCCACGGCCCGATGGGCGTTGAGAATGTCCGCCAGCCGGAAACCTTGAGGAGTCTGGGCTCTCACGAGGTTTGAGCGATCCACCGTTCCGCCGACGTTCGGGCCCTCGATCCGTTTGACCGTGTCGCTGATCGGCAGGACGGGAATGACGCCGGGCGCCTGCTCCAGCCCCTCGATCACGCGGGAAACCAGCGCATTGCTCACGAAAGGCCGGGCGGCGTCGTGAATCAACACTCTGTCGATGCCGGGCTGGCGGCCGATCGCCTCCAGACCGTTCAGCACGGATTTCTGCCGCGTCGCGCCGCCCGGAACGGGCTCGGCCAGAGTCAGGCCGTCGATCAATTCGCGGTATTTCTCGGCATCGTCGGGATGGATGACGACTTGGACGTATTCGATGCCCGGATGATGCGTGAATTGCTGCGCCGTCCGACGCAAAATCGTGCTTCCGCCGAGCGCCTGATATTGCTTCGGCAGGGCGAAACCGGCCCTGGTGCCGCGGCCCGCGGCGACGATAAGTGCTGCAGTGGTCATGAAATCTTTCGGGCTTCAGAGTTTGGCCCAAGCTAAACGGCTCGTCCCGGCTTGCCAAGTGTATCGTCCGGCGTATATCGGGGACGATCGAAGGACTTGCTTAGGGCAGGTCCGTCCCCTATTATGCCTACAAATTACGCAAAACAATGAACGCCCAAAAAATGAGCATTAACATCGGTCCGGTAGAGATCAAAGATCCCGTAATTCTGGCCCCGATGTCAGGAGTTACCGATCTTCCATTTCGCCGTCTCGTGGCGCGTCACGGTGCCGGACTTGTCGTGTCTGAAATGATTGCGAGCGAGGCGATGATCCGAGAGACACGCCGCTCGATGCAGATGGCGAGCCGGTCCGAGGAAGACCGTCCGATGTCCGTTCAACTCGCCGGTTGCGAGCCGCGGGTCATGGGTGAGGCGGCCAGGATGAACGAAGATCTCGGTGCCGAGATCATCGATATCAATATGGGCTGCCCGGTGAAAAAGGTCGTCAACGGCGAGGCCGGATCCGCCTTGATGCGCGATCTGAAAAACGCCGCGAAAATCATTGAAGGCACTGTGAAAGCCGTTTCCATACCAGTCACGCTCAAGATGCGGACCGGATGGGACGACAATAGCCGCAATGCGCCGGAACTGGCCCGGATCGCCGAGGATATCGGTGTGAAGATGGTGACCGTGCACGGCCGCACGCGCTGCCAGATGTATCGCGGCCAGGCCGACTGGAAATTCATCCGGGCGGTGAAGGAAGCCGTCAGCATTCCGGTCATCGCGAATGGCGACATCAATTCCATCGAGGACGCGAAACAGGTTCTTGCCGATTCGGGTGCGGACGGCGTCATGGTCGGCCGGGGCTGTTACGGCCGGCCCTGGTTCCTGAGTCAGGTCATCGGGTATCTCCGGAACGGCGAGGTTCCCGAGGATCCGCCGCTCAGCGCGCAACTCGACATCATTCTGGAGCATTACGACGCTATTCTGGAGCACTACGGCACGGAGAACGGCGTCCGAATCGCCCGCAAGCATATCGGCTGGTATTCGAAGGGATTGCCGTCATCCGGCGAGTTCCGGAACGCGGTCAATTGCCTCGAAGATCCGGCGAAGGTTACCGACCTGATCCGTCGGTTCTATCTCGGGACGCTAGAGCAGGAGGCCGCTTGATGGCGCCTTCCGTCCTTCCCGAAATCGACCAGCCGGCCGCTGAGGGGATTCCTCTCGACATGGCGTCGGTCGTCACGGCCATGCCGGATCCGGTGCTGGTCGTCCGGGAAGAAGGCGGAATCCTCTTTGCCAACATAGCCGCCGAGGATCTCTTTCAGAGCGGCTCGTCCTATCTCAAACGCAAGAACGTGAAGGATATCGTTCCGTTCGACAGCCCGCTGATTGCTCTCATCAATCAGGTCTGCCGCGATGGTTATGCTGTGGCGGAATATGGCGTTGATATCGGACTGAACACGACGCGGACCGACGCCCGCTACATCGATCTTCAGGTCGCCCCCGTGCCCGACATGGCGGGTATCCTGCTGGTCGTGCTCCGGGAGCGCGGCATCGCACATGCCCTCGACCGGCAACTGACCCATCAGGGAGCCGCGCGGCGGGTGACCGGCATGGCGGCAATGCTGGCGCATGAAATCAAGAATCCTCTCTCCGGCATTCGGGGCGCGGCCCAGCTCATCGAGCAGAACGCGAATGAAAGCGACCGGGAACTCACCCGCCTGATCTGCGACGAGGTCGACCGGATCCGCGCGCTTGTCGAGCGTATGGACGTGTTCTCCGATCAGCGGCCGATCGAGCGCGTGCCGGTGAATATCCATCAGGTTCTGGAACATGTCCGCAAGATCGCGCAGAACGGCTTTGGCCGGGAAGTCGCTCTTGTCGAACAATACGATCCGTCGCTGCCGCCGGTGAGCGGCAACCGCGATCAACTGATTCAGGCGTGTCTTAATCTTACAAAGAACGCCTGTGAAGCCGTCGGCCCTGGTGGCGAGGTCCGGCTGGCGACGCGTTACAGCCACGGTGTACGGCTGGCCCTGCCGGGCTCTCACGACCGTACTCTTCTGCCTATCGAAGTCACCATCACCGATAACGGGCCCGGTGTGCCCGAGGAACTGAAGCCGCATTTGTTCGACCCCTTCGTTACGACCAAGTTGGACGGGGCAGGGCTTGGGCTTGCGCTGGTCGCCAAGGTCGTGGGGGACCATGGAGGTGTCATCGAATGCGATTCTCGGCCGAAGCGGACAACGTTCCGGCTGCTGCTGCCTGCATGGAGCGGCAAAGAGGGATAAAATGACAACTGGTGGTACTGTACTCGTTGCCGACGATGATAGAGCGATACGAACGGTCCTCAATCAAGCGCTGACAAGAATTGGATATGACGTAAGGACGACAGGCAACGCCGCGACGCTGTGGCGGTGGGTGTCCTCGGGCGAGGGGGACGTCGTCGTCACCGACGTGGTGATGCCGGACGAGAGCGGTCTCGACCTGCTGCCGCGCATCAAGAAGATCCGGCCGGAACTGCCGATCATCGTCATGAGCGCGCGAATCGACGCTGCTGACGGCGGTCAAGGCGAACGAGCGCGGCGCCTACGAATATCTTCCGAAGCCGTTCGACCTGAATGATCTCGCGAACGTCATCGAGCGCGCCCTATCGCAGCAGAACGCCGATCATCCCGCAGTCGACGGACCCAGGCCGAAGATGAAGAGGACTCTGCCGCTGATCGGCCGCTCGCCGGCGATGCAGGAGATCTATCGCGCGCTCGCCCGGCTGATGCAGACCGATCTGACGGTCATGATCAACGGCGAGTCCGGCACCGGCAAGGAGCTTGTCGCCCGCGCGCTTCATGATTTCGGCCGCCGCCGCAACGGCCCGTTCGTGCCGATCAACATGGCGGCGATCCCGCGCGAGTTGATCGAAAGCGAGCTGTTCGGCCACGAAAAGGGCGCCTTCACGGGCGCCGACAGCAAGGCTACCGGCCGGTTCGAGCAGGCCGAAGGCGGCACACTGTTCCTCGACGAGATCGGCGATATGCCGCTCGAGGCCCAGACCCGTCTTCTGCGCGTCCTCCAGCAGGGCGAGTATATGACCGTCGGCGGCCGCACGCCGATCAAGACCAATGTCCGGATCGTCGCTGCGACCAACCGCGATTTCCGCCGGTTGATCCGCCAGGGCCTGTTCCGCGAGGATCTGTTCTACCGCCTGAATGTGGTGCCCTTGCGTCTGCCGCCCTTGCGCGAGCGGACCGAGGACATTCCCGAACTGGTCCATCATTTTCTCGACCGGGCGGTGGAGGAGGGGCTTCCGCGCAAGATCGATCGACGGCAAGGCCATGGCCAGCTTGAAGCGCCATCGCTGGACCGGCAATGTCCGCGAACTGGAGAACATGGTTCAGCGCCTCGCCGCGCTCTATACCGAGGACGTCATCACCGAGGCGATCGTCGAGGCGGAACTGGCCGAGCCGGAAGTCAGCGAAGAGCAAACGTCCAGCCCGTCGACCGAGGATACGAGCCTGAGCGCGGCCGTGGAGCGCCATCTCGGGGCTTATTTCTCGGCCCATGCCGACGGGTTGCCGCCGAACGGCCTCTACGACCGAATACTGCGTGAGGTCGAGCGGCCGCTGATCAATATCTGCCTCGCCGCGACGCGCGGCAATCAGATCAAGGCGGCCGAGCTTCTGGGCCTGAACCGCAATACCCTGCGCAAGAAGATCCGGACACTCGATATTCAGGTGATACGCGGCCTCAAGTGATGCAATCCTGCAACAATGTGGTAGGATAGCGTCGACTTCGAGGGCGACGTTCGGTTCGGTGACGTCGGCTCGCGGGTGTGACACAGGTTTCTGCCGTCCGGGCGAAAGCGGAACGGGTGGCGTATGAATCGAGTACGCGAATGACGGACAGCGCTCCCCGCGCCGAGCGGGATGTGATGTCCGCATCAGCCGATGGACGCGCCGTGTGGCCCGCGGCTTCGAAGCTTTTCATCGGGCTGGCCATCGCCTCGGTCATCGCGGGGGTGGCGACCTATCTGGCGCTTTCCGCAACGACCCCGCTCCGATCGGATCCGCGCACCGTCAATATCCTGCTGCTGGTCGATCTTGTTTTGCTGCTGATCGCTCGGCGCGCTCGTCGCCTGGCGTCTCGTCGTGCTGTGGATCGCAGCGCCGCAGCGGATCGGTCGGATCGAGGCTTCATACCCGGATGGTGGGCCTGTTCAGCGCCGTCGCGGTGGCGCCGACGATCATCGTCGCGACCTTCTCCTTCCTGTTCTTCGATGTCGGCCTGCAATCCTGGTTCAACCATCGGATCCGCGAAGTCCTGCGGGATTCCAGGCAGGTGGCTGAAGCCTATGCGGAAGAGCATCGGAAGGTCATCCAGTCCGACATTCTCGCGATGGCGAACGACCTGAACAATCAGGCCTTCGTGCTGTCGGGCAATCCGACCTATCTGAACCAGGTCGTGACCGATCAGGCGGCGCTCCGCTCGCTCTCGGAAGCCATCGTCTTCACCAGCGAAGGCAAGGTACTGGCGCGGGCCAATCTGAGCTTCGGACTGGATCTGGACCGATTGCCGGCGAGGGCGCTTCAGGAGGCGGCCAACGGTCAGATCGTGTTCCTTACCGGACGGGAAGGTGAAGACGACAGGGTCCGCGCGCTCGTCAAGCTGGACCGTTTCGTGGACACCTATCTCTATGTCAGCCGGTTCGTGGACGCCCGCGTCCTGAATCGCGTCGCCGCGCGCGAAGGCGGGCGTTACCGAATACGAGGAACTCGAACAGGCACGCTACGGGATTCAGACCAAATTCCATCTGATTTTTCTGGCGCTCGCGCTGCTCGTGCTGCTTGCCGCCGTCGCGGTCGGCTTGTGGCTTGCGAACAGGCTGGTTCAGCCTATCGGCAGTCTGGCCAATGCGGCGGAACGAATCCGCGCCGGCGATCTATCCGCGCGCGTCGATGAAGGGGCCAGCGAAGACGAAATCTCGATGCTGAGCCGCGCCTTCAACCGGATGACGGATCAGTTGCAGAGTCAGCGCGACGAGCTCGTGGAAGCGAACAAGCAGCTCGACAGCCGGCGCCGGTTCACGGAAACTGTGCTTTCCGGCGTGACGGCGGGCGTCATCGGCCTCGACAATCGCGGTGTCATCAATCTGCCAAACCGTTCGGCGGACCAGATGCTGAGCGAGCCGGATGACTCCTTGATCGGCCAGAAATTCACCGACGTGGCGCCGGAATGGCGCAGCTGTTCAAGGACGTCAGAAAACGGCCGGATCGGATTGCCGAGGCGCAGGTCAGCATCGAGCGCGGCGGCCGCAAGCGCAATCTGCTGGTTCGGATCGCTGCCGAAGTGGCGGACGAAAAGATCCTCGGCTTCGTCGTGACCTTCGACGACATCACGAGCCTGGTGACCGCGCAGCGTACGGCGGCCTGGGCTGATGTCGCGCGCCGGATCGCCCATGAGATCAAGAATCCGCTGACGCCCATCCAGCTCTCGGCCGAGCGCCTGCGGCGGAAATACGAGAAGGAAATCCAGACCGACAAGAGCGTCTTCGAACGCTGCACGAGCACCATCATCCGTCAGGTTGGCGACATCCGGCGCATGGTCGATGAGTTCTCCGGCTTTGCCCGGATGCCGGCGCCTGAGATGGGTGACGTAGAGATCGTCGATATCGTCAAGCAGGCGATCTTCCTCCAGGAAGTCGCCAACCCGAAGATCGAGTATGTTTTCGTGCCGCCGATCAAGCCGATCTATCATGCGTTGCGACGGACGGCAGGTATCCCAGGCCCTGACCAACATCATAAAGAACGCCTGCGAAGGCGTGAGCGTTCAGGAAGAGCGCTGGACCGAGGAAGAGCCTTATAAAGGCCGGATCGTCATATCGATCGTCCAGAAGGCCGACGACATCATCATCTCGGTCTCGGACAATGGCTGCGGTCTCGACAATTCGAGTCAAGGATCGGGTGACCGAGCCCTATGTCACGACGCACGGCAAGGGAAGCGGGCTCGGCCTGGCGATCGTCAATAAGATCATGGAAGACCATGGCGGCGAGCTTCTGATCGAAAATGCCGCTGAAGGCGGCGTCATCGTTCGTCTCGTTTTCCACGATGCCGCCGTTGCCGGGCAACCCGGCGCCGACGCCTCTCCCGGGGAGGACCGGGTAACGAAACTGCAGCCAGTAAGTTAAGTGCAGCCAATGACCAACGACATCCTCATCGTCGATGACGAAGCCGATATTCGGGAACTTGTTTCAGGAATTTTGAGCGACGAGGGATTTGGAACCCGTGTCGCGCAGGACAGCGATTCCGCCATGGCGGAGATCAATGCCAGGCGGCCATCGCTCGTGGTCCTCGACATCTGGCTTCAAGGCAGCCGTCTCGACGGGCTCGAGATTCTCCGTGCCGTCCGTGCCGAGCATCCCAACTTGCCGATCGTGATGATCAGCGGCCACGGCAATATCGAGACCGCCGTGGCGGCCATCAAGCAGGGCGCCTACGACTTCATCGAAAAGCCGTTCAAAACCGATCATCTGATCCACGTCGTTACCCGTGCGATCGAAACTGCCCGGCTGCGCCTCGAAAACGAGGAGCTTCGCGAGCGCATCGTTATCGACGAGGAACTGACCGGAACGTCGCATGCCATTCAGACCGTCCGGCAGACGATCATGCGCGTCGCACAGACCGGTAGCCGGGTTCTGATTGCGGGCCCTCCGGGATCAGGCAAGGAGGTGGCAGCGAGGCTCATCCACCGCAATTCGCGCCGGGCGAACGGGCCGTTCGTTGTCATCAATGCGGCGAACATGGCGCCGGATCGCATGGAGGCGGAACTCTTCGGGATCGAGGCCAATGGCGAAACCCCGAGCCGCGTCGGCGTCTTCGAACGGGCCCATGGCGGTACGCTGCTGGTCGACGAGGTCTCCGATATGCCGATCGAGACTCAGGCGAAGATCCTGCGGGCTCTGGTGGAACAAACCTTCGTGCGTGTCGGCGGTTCGCGCCGGGTTGAGGTCGATGTCCGCGTGATCAGCTCCTCGAGCCGGGATCTCCGCAACGAGATCGAGGCCGGCCGGTTCCGCGAGGATCTCTATCACCGCCTGAACGTCGTTCCGGTGAACATGCCCCCTCTGACCGCGCGGCGCGAGGACATCCCGGAGCTGGTCGAGCATTTCATGCACAAGATTTCGATCTCGACCGGGCTCTCCGAGCGCTCCATCGCCGACGATGCCATGCTTGCGCTTCAGTCCTTCGATTGGCCCGGCAACGTCCGGCAGCTTCGCAACATGGTCGAGCGCCTGCTGATTTTGCCGAATGATGACGAGGCGCGCCAGATCACCGCGGTTCGGCTGCCGGCAGAATTCGGCGGCATCAATGGCGGCGGGGCGAGCGAGGCGGGATTCGAGCTGGTCATGACCGCGCCGTTGCGCGAGGCCCGGATGGTGTTCGAGAAGCAGTATCTGTCTGGCTCAGGTCAACCGGTTCGGAGGAAACATTTCCAAAACGGCGGAGTTCGTGGGCATGGAGCGTTCGGCCTTGCACCGTAAGCTTAAATCTCTGGGCGTTTCGGGCCCGATTAGAGGTTCCTGAGGACAAATAGCGAAAGCTGATTTAAGGTCCGCCGCAGGTGTCTCTGGGGCTGAGACGGGATTGACGGCATGAAAGTGATCATCTGTGGCGCGGGGCAGGTTGGCTACAACATCGCCATGCGCCTGACGGCTGAACATAACGACGTAACGGTGATCGACCGGTCGCCGGAGCTCGTGAAGCGGATCAGCGATACCCTGGACGTTCAGGGGTTGGTGGGCTACGCGTCGCATCCCGGCATGCTGGAACGCGCCGGTGCTGCCGACGCCGAGATGATCATCGCGGTCACCTATATGGACGAGGTGAACATGGTGGCCTGCCAGGTCGCCCATTCGCTGTTCAATGTGCCGACCAAGGTGGCCCGCGTTCGGGCGCAGAACTATCTCGATC
Organism: uncultured Alphaproteobacteria bacterium; assembly: GCA_963822835.1. Taxonomy (GTDB): domain Bacteria; phylum Pseudomonadota; class Alphaproteobacteria; order CAVTAV01; family CAVTAV01; genus CAVTAV01. Next base: position 278,727 of record CAWGIZ010000012.1, read on the forward strand.
CGAAGTGGCAGGACCTGTTCTCGCGCGAAAGCATGCCGATCGACGTCATTATTTCGCCCGAGATCGAGGTGGCTCGCGCGGTGACCCGGCGGCTCGAAGTACCGGGCGCATTCGATATCGTGCCCTTCGCCGAAGGTGCGGTTCGCGTCGTGGGAGCGCATTTGAGCGATTCCTGCCCGGTTCTGAATACGCCGCTGCGCCAGCTGACCGAGCTGTTCCCCGATCTGAACGCCGTCATCGTCGGAATCGTGCGCGAAGGGAAATTGCACGTCCCCGGCGGTGACGATCGATTGTATAGCGGCGACGATATCTATTTTTGCGTCGAGGAAAGCCATGTCCGACGCGCGTTGACGATCCTTGGCCACGAAGAGCGAGAGGCGAGGCGGGTGATCATTGTCGGCGGCGGCAATGTCGGCATGTTCCTCGCGACCGAACTCGAGAAGAATTATCCCGGCGTTCACGCAAAGATCATCGAAATCGATTCGAAGCGCGCCAATGAGGTCGCCGATCAACTGCCGAAAACGGTGGTATTGCATGGCAATGCGCTGGATCAGGAAATTCTCGCCGAAGCCAACGCGGCACAGACCGAAACCATCGTCGCGGTAACCGACGACGATCAGGTCAATATCCTGTCGAGCCTTCTCGCCAAACGGCTCGGCTGCCAGCGCGCGGTGGCGCTCATCAACAATCCGGGATTCGGGCCGCTGATGACGTCTCTCGGTATCGACATCTTCATCGATCCCCGAGCGATGACGGTATCCAGCATCTTGCAACACGTGCGGCGAGGGCGCATTCGGGCCCTCCATAGCCTGCTGGGCGGGCAGGCCGAGGTGATCGAGGCGGAGGCTTTGGAAACGTCCAGCCTCGTCGGCAAACCGCTGAGGGAAATCAGGCTGGGGGCCGGTATGATCGTCGGGGCGATCGTGAGGGACGGGCAGGTCATCATCCCTCGCGGTGACACCGTGGTCAGGGCAAAGGACCGGGTCGTGATGTTCGCGCTGGCCGAGGCCGTCAAGAAAGTCGAGCAGATTTTCACGGTACGGCTCGAGTTCTTCTAGAAATGTTCGTTTCGTCCGTCTTCCACGTGCTCGGCTGGCTGGTCGGCATCATGGGCGCGGCCATGATTATCCCGCTGCTCGTGTCGTTCGGTTATGGCGAATACAACGCCGGACTCGCGTTTTCCGGCGCGATATTCATGGCGGTGTTCATCGCCGGCATTCTCGTCATTACCTTTCGCGGGCGGCACGTGGCGGTGCGCAATCACGACGCGGTCTTGCTCGTGGTCCTGATGTGGGCTGCGTTGCCCATCGTCGGCGCCTTCGCGTTCTATTTCGAAAGCCCGACACTCACAGTCGTGGATTCCTATTTCGAGGCGGTGTCGGGTCTCACCACGACAGGGGCGACCGTATTCGACAGCCTGAATACGGCGGCGCATGGAATCCTGATCTGGCGCGCGCTTCTGCAATGGCTGGGCGGTCTGGCGATGATCGTGCTGGCATTTACAATTCTGCCGAGCGTCGCCAGTGGCGCGCTCGTCATGCAGTCGATGCTGCCTCAAGGAGAGGCGGAATCGCTCCTCCGGCGTCTGCGCGGCGCGACGCTGGCCATTCTGCCGATCTATGCCGGCGCGACCGGGCTTTGCTGCCTTTGCCTGATCATGACAGGCATTCCGGTGTTCGACGCCGTTTGCATGTCCATGTCGACCTTGTCGACCGGCGGCTTCACGACGCGAGACGGCTCGATAGCCGCGTTCGACAATCCGTGGGCGGAGATGGTTCTGGTCGTCTTTATGCTCGTCGGCGCGACGAATTTCCTGCTGCACAGGGAGTTCATCCAAAGCCGGAAATTTTATCATATCCGGGATCCCGAACTCAGGATGTTCCTCCTGATGTGCCTGATCGGCGCGGTGTTGTTCTGGGTACTGTTGTCGGTCGGCACGATCACGCCGGATCCCGAAATCTCCGCGCCGATACATCATCTTTCGGTGCTCGGCCGGCTTCGGATCAGCCTTTTCGCTGCGGTCTCGACCGCCTCGACGACCGGCTATGTGTCCGGCGGGATGGTTCCTCTGCCGCCATCTGCCGCGTTGTTTCTGCTGGTGTTGATGCTGATCGGCGGATCGACCGGATCCACCGCCGGCGGTCTGAAGGTCGTGCGGCTGGATTTGCTGGTGCGGCATGCCGGGGTCGAGATGGCTCGTTCGGTCCATCCACACGGCGTATTCCGCATTCGGTATGGCACCAAGCCTATCGGGGTAACCCTCTTTTCAGCGGTTTGGTCGTATTTCTTGCTTTATCTCGTCCTTCTCTGCGGCACGAGTTTGGCCTTGTCCGCCGCCGGAGTTGACTTCATGAGTGCCTTCACCGCCGCTGCATCGATGATCAGCAATGCCGGACCGCTGGATGGCGCGCTCGATCCCGGCGCGGTGCCATATCGAAACCTTCCGGACGTTGCGAAATGGGTCCTTTGCGCGGCTATGATCCTTGGCCGGATGGAGGTTTTCGCGGCGCTCACCCTGCTCAATCCCCAATATTGGCGGCGCTGACCCGGATCAGCGGAATCCCCAAGCAAATGTGAGTTCGACCTGATGCCGCGAGTCGCCTATGTGAACGGACGCTATGTTCCCCATTCAGGGGCCATGGTTCATGTCGAGGACCGCGGCTATCTGTTCGCCGATGGGGTCTACGAAGTCTGTCTCATCAAGGACGGGGAGGTCCTCGATCTGGACCTTCACCTCGATCGACTCTGGCGCTCGCTTGGGGAGCTTCGCATCGATGCGCCGATGTCGCGGCGGGCTTTGACCATCGTGATGGACGAAATCGTCCGGCGGAATTACGTCGATTTCGGTCTGCTTTATATGCAGATCACGCGCGGGGTCGCCCATCGAGATCACGCTTTTCCCGTGGGCGTTCGCCCAAGTCTGGTGATGTTGGCCTGGTCCACCGATCCGCAAAGAGGGCCCAAACTGGCGGAAAAGGGGGTGAAGGTGATCAGCGTGCCGGACATCCGCTGGCAGCGCCGGGACATCAAATCCGTCTCGCTTCTACCGAATATCCTCGCCAAGCAACAGGCAAAGGAAGCCGGCGCCTATGAGGCGTGGATGATCGACGAAAATGGCTATGTGACCGAGGGCACGTCGACTAACGCCTGGATCGTGACCCGTGATGGCACCATCGTGACGCGGGATCTTTCCCACTCCATCCTGAGCGGCGTCACAAGGCTTACGGCCCTCGATATTGCAAAGAAAGCCAAGCTCAAGGTCGTGGAACGGCCCTTCACCCTCAGCGAGGCTCTGAAAGCCAAAGAGGCCTTCCAGAGCAGCACGACGGTTCTCATCGTTCCCGTGGTCGAGATCGATGGGAAGAAGATCGGCGACGGCCGGCCCGGCCCGATTACGCTAAAGTTGAGAGCGGGTTACGGCGAAAAATACGGCGCCTGATCGTGCGCAATTCACGGCATCGTCATCGTGTTTTGCGGGCGATTGCCCCTTGCGGCTTAGGCATAATCAATACATGCTGCTCGATAAGGGCCCAAGTCTGACAATGGGTGGCGAATCCGTCTCGGGAGGGTGGGCACCGAAACGGTTTCATCGTTCGACGTTTACGTACGGTCTGACTGGCGGCTCAATAACGACGTATAAATCAGGCACCAGGACCAATCCATGGCATCCGATAAATCACAAAATGTTCAGGACGTATTTCTCAATCACGTCCGCAAGAACAAGACTCCGCTAACGGTTTTTCTCGTCAACGGCGTCAAACTGCAGGGCGTTATCACCTGGTTCGATAATTTCTGCGTGCTGCTGCGCCGGAACGGGCATATCCAGCTCGTCTACAAGCATGCGATCTCTACGATCATGCCGGCAACAATGATCCAGCTCTTCGAAGGCGACGGCGACGGCGATTCCGCCTCTTGAGCCGCTTTCTGTAGTTAGTGTCAGGGTTTCTTTTGACGGTGGCTGTTTGCCGTCAAAAGAGGGTGTTTGGATTCCAGAAGCTCACCGCATTCGGATTCAAACAGCCGGTAGTTCTCGACCACGGACTGGCCGAAATCCGTCAGCGTTGCGCCGCCCCGGCCGTAGCCGCCGATTTTTGTCGTGATGACAGGCTCACCATACATCGTATTGATACTGTCGATCAGGAGCCAGGCGCGCCGATAGGACATCTCCATCGCGCGGGCCGCTTCGGAAATCGAGCCCTTCTCGGCGATCAGCTCCAATAGCCGGATCTTTCCTGGCCCCACGCGGTCGGTTTTATCGAGGACGATCTGAATATTGAGCGTTGTCATGCGGGAACCCTATAGCAAAATAGGGTCGGATTGAAGCGAGGGCGTGATTGAAGGACGCCCTCGCGATGCTTAAATTCAGGCCTTGGCCCAACTCTTTGAAGGACGACGATAGCGCCGGTGCAAACCGTCCGATCGCAGACTGAATGACCGAACTGACAAGCATTGCCCGGACGCGAGCGTTTATCGTCCATCCCAGCGTCAAGGCTCGGCCACATGCCGGGGCTTCGAATGGTGAGCAGGAGAGGCATCGCTCCGCGGATTCCAGGCTCGAAGAAACAGTAAACCTCGCCGACGCGATCGAGCTCGACGTGGTAGACGGCTTCGTTGTGCCGATCAGTGAAATCCGCCCATCGTCCTATATCGGCGCGGGTAAGGTCGAGCAGATTGGCCTGCGCGCGAAAGAAGCCGAAATCGACCTCGTGGTGATGGACTGCACCTTGAGTCCGGTTCAACAGCGCAATCTCGAAAAGGCATGGAATCTTAAGGTCATCGACCGGACCGGTCTTATTCTCGAAATCTTTGGCGAGCGGGCGCAAACGCGCGAAGGCCGGTTACAGGTGGAACTCGCTCATCTGACCTACCAGAAGAGCCGGCTCGTCCGGTCATGGACTCACCTTGAGCGCCAGCGCGGCACGCGGGGCGGGGCAGGCTTCCTCGGCGGTCCGGGTGAAACCCAGATCGAAGCCGACCGGCGGATGATCGACGAGCAAATCAAGAGCCTCAAAAAACAACTCGAAACGGTTGTCCGGACACGTGAATTGCAGCGTCAGAACCGCCGCAGGGTGCCGTATCCGATCGTCGCGCTGGTTGGCTATACCAACGCCGGAAAGTCGACCCTTTTCAACCGCCTGACCAACGCCAAGGTATTTGCGGACGATCTTCTCTTCGCGACGCTGGACCCGACCATGCGGGGCATAAACCTGCCGTCCGGCAAACGGATCATTCTATCCGATACCGTCGGGTTCATCTCCGACCTGCCGACCCATCTGATCGCGGCCTTCCGGGCGACGCTGGAAGAGGTCGTGGAGGCGGATATCGTGGTTCATGTGCGGGATTGGTCCCATCCGGAAACACGGCAACAGCGCCGGGACGTGATCGACGTGTTGGCTTCGCTGAATGTCACGGATCAGGATCATCGGATCATCGAGGTCCTGAACAAGACCGATCTCGTGCCCGAAGGGGAAGGGATGATGGGCGCCGGCAGCGAAGAAGCGACGCGAACTCTAAAGATTTCCGCGTTGACGGGGGAGGGTTGCACCAAGTTGCTCTCGACCCTGGACGAGATGCTTGCGGCCGAAGATACCGTCATTTCCGTCGATCTGGCCTATGGCGACGGGGCGCCGTTGGCCTGGCTTTATGAACACGGCGATGTTCTGAGCCGGAGCGACAACGACACCGGGAGTTCATGTCTCGGTTCGGCTCGGCGACAAGGCGCGTGCCCAGTTTGAACAGCGCTATCCGGCCGTTCGGGCGTGACTTGCGCTCTGCGCCACGGTCTGAGCGGCCTAACCGGCATTTTCCGCGCCACCATCGGTTGACAGGCAATCACCCGCCCCTATATACGACTGGCACTCACTCTTTGGGAGTGCTAACCATCGTTCCGGGGGCGCCGACTGGCGCCCGAAATTCATTCGGAGAGGCATTTATGAATCTGAGACCACTGCATGATCGCGTGCTGGTGAAGCGGCTGGATTCCGAGGCAAAGACGGCCGGCGGCATCATCATCCCGGATACCGCGAAAGAGAAGCCCATGGAGGGCAAGGTTGTCGCGGTCGGTTCCGGCGCACGGGACGAAAACGGCAAGGTTCAGAAGCTCGACGTCAAGAAGGGCGACAAGATTCTGTTCGGCAAATGGTCGGGCACCGAGGTGAAGGTCGACGGCCAGGAGCTGTTGATCATGAAAGAATCCGACATCCTGGCGGTGATCGAGTAGGGGACTGAAAAAATGGCATCCAAAGAAATTAAATTCGATACCGAAGCCCGCGCGAAGATGCTCCGTGGCGTCGATATCCTGGCCGACGCGGTTAAGGTGACCCTCGGCCCCAAGGGCCGCAACGTGGTCATCGAGAAGTCCTTCGGCGCGCCGCGCATCACGAAGGACGGCGTGACGGTCGCCAAGGAAATCGAGCTTTCCAACAAGTTCGAGAACATGGGCGCCCAGATGGTCAAGGAAGTCGCTTCCCGGACCAACGACGCGGCCGGTGACGGCACCACGACGGCGACGGTTCTGGCTCAGTCGATCGTTCGCGAGGGCCTGAAGGCCGTCGCGGCGGGCATGAACCCGATGGATCTGCGCCGCGGCATCGACAAGGCGGTCGAGAGCGTGACCGGGGCCATCCGCAAGATGAGCCAGAAGATCACCTCCGAAGCCGAAGTCGCTCAGGTCGGCACGATCTCGGCGAATGGCGAGAAGGAAATCGGTGACATCATCGCTTCCGCCATGCAGAAGGTCGGCAAGGAAGGCGTGATCACGGTCGAGGAGGCCAAGGGCCTCGAGACCGAACTCGATGTCGTCGAAGGCATGCAGTTCGATCGCGGCTATCTCTCGCCGTATTTCATCACCAACGCCGAGAAGATGGTCACGGAGCTCGACAATCCGTACATCCTGATCAACGAGAAGAAGGTCGACAGCCTGCAGCCGCTGCTGCCGCTCCTTGAAGCCGTTGTGAAGTCCGGCCGTCCGCTGCTGATCGTCGCTGAAGACGTCGAGGGCGAGGCTCTGGCCACGCTCGTCGTCAACAAGCTGCGCGGTGGCCTGAAGGTCGCGGCCGTCAAGGCCCCGGGCTTCGGCGATCGCCGCAAGGCCATGCTCGAGGACATCGCGGTCCTCACCGGCGGCCAGGTCATCTCCGAAGATCTCGGCATCAAGCTCGAGACGGTCTCGCTCGACATGCTTGGCAAGGCGAAGTCGGTGTCGATCTCCAAGGAGAACACCACGATCGTCGACGGCTCCGGCAAGAAGAAGGATATCGAGGGCCGCTGCTCCCAGATCCGCGCCCAGATCGAGGAAACCACCTCCGATTACGATCGCGAGAAGCTGCAGGAGCGGCTGGCGAAGCTCGCCGGCGGCGTTGCGGTGATCAAGGTCGGCGGCGCCACCGAAGTCGAGGTGAAGGAGCGTAAGGATCGCGTCGACGACGCGCTGAACGCCACCCGCGCCGCGGTCGAGGAAGGCATCGTTCCGGGCGGCGGTTCCGCGCTTCTTTATGCCGTGAAGTCGCTCGATAAGCTGGAAGTCGAAAACGCCGACCAGCGTGTCGGTATCGATATCGTCCGCCGCGCCCTTCAGGCTCCGGTCCGGCAGATTGCCGAGAACGCGGGCACCGATGGCGCCGTGGTCGCCGGCAAGCTGCTCGAAGGCAACAAGAAGAACATGGGCTACGACGCCCAGACCGGGCAGTACGTGGATATGATCAAGGCCGGTATCATCGATCCGACCAAGGTCGTCCGCACGGCTCTTCAGGACGCCGCTTCCGTGGCCGGCCTGCTGATCACGACCGAAGCCATGATCGCCGACAAGCCGGAAAAGGATTCCGGTCCGGCCATGCCCGATATGGGTGGCATGGGCGGTATGGGCGGAATGGGCGGCATGATGTAAGCTGCGCCGCTCGACGGCTACGAGTACGACGGAAGGGGCCGCCCGGTGCGGCCCCTTTCTTGTTTAAGGCGTTGTCTGGCGTAAGGAACGGCAGTTGGATCTCATCGAACCGGTCTCGAATTTGCTCAGGGAGGTGGCGGAAGCGGAAATCTTGCCGCGTTTTCGCAATCTCGCCGCGGGCGAGCGTATGGAGAAGGGGCCAAACGATGTCGTGACGGCCGCCGACCATGCATCGGAGGCGTTTCTGACGCCAGCGCTCGCAAGCTTGACCAGAGGCGCTCTGATCGTGGGAGAAGAGGGGGCCCATGCCGATCCGTCCTTGCTTGAGGCCCTGAAGGATGCAGACCTGGCCTGGGTCATCGATCCGCTGGACGGCACCCGGAACTTCGCCGACGGACGCGAGGACTTCGCGGTAATGGCCGCGCTGCTGAAACACGGAATACCGGTCATGGCCTGGATTTATCGCCCCCTCGGCGATGTTATGGCCATCGCGGAACATGGCGCGGGAACCACGCTTGACGGCAAGCGCGTAACGCTAGAAGCCGCGGACGAGACCTTCGCGGACCTCACGGGGGAGTTCCATTACGGCTACCTGCCACCCGAATACAGGGGGCACGTCAAGGAAGTTCAGGAAAAGGTTCGAACGCGGCGGCCCCGGTTTTGCGCCGGCGCGACCTATCTCAGCTTGATCAGTGACCCCACGCTCTATGCATTCTATTTTCGCCTCATGCCCTGGGACCATGCGCCCGGCAGCCTGATCTACCGCGAGGCGGGCGGCGTCGCCAAGGCATTCGACGGGGCAGAATACCGGCCGGCGCAAGCCGGCAAGGGGCTGCTGTCGGCACCCAATCCGGCCGTCTGGTCGGATATCAGGGATATGCTGTTTCCCGGGATTCCGCTGGTCGCGTGACCGACCACATCAGGACGCGTTCTCGACACCCTTGGCGGCCTGCCACAATGCCTCCATCTCGTCGAGGCTGGCGTCCTCGATCCGTTTGCCGGACTTCGCGAGCATTTCCTCGATCTTGCCGAAGCGCTTTTCGAACTTGAAATTTGTGCGTCTGAGAGCGGTTTCCGGCTCGATCTTCAGGTGACGCGCGAGATTGACGTAGACGAAGAGGATATCGCCGAATTCATCCTCGATCCGGTCCATATTCTCATCGCCTTTGCTCCGGCGAACCAGCTCTGCGGCAAGCTCCGCCATTTCTTCGTTGAGCTTCTCCAGTACCGGCTCCGGCGCGCCCCAATCGAATCCGACCCGCGCGGCCCGGTTCTGAAGCTTCAACGCGCGGACGAGGGCGGGCAGTCCCTTGGTAAGGCCTGCCAATACGCTTGCGCCATTCGCTTTCCTGGCGCGTTCGCGGGCCTTTTGTTCTTCCCAGGCGACCGTTTGAGCATCCGAATCCTCGACGGTCTTGTCGCCGAAGACATGGGGATGCCGCCGGACCATCTTGTCGCAAACGGCCTCGACGACGTCATCGAAGGTGAACGAGCCGGCTTCCTCGGCCATTCGCGCATGAAAGACGACCTGAAAGAGGAGGTCACCCAACTCGTCCTTCAGCGATTCCATGTCGTTTTCGGTAATCGCCTCGGCGACCTCATAGGCTTCTTCGATTGTATAGGGGGCAATCGTATCGAAGGTCTGCTCGATATCCCAAGGGCAACCGCCATCCTTGGCGCGCAGGCGGGCCATGATGGCGAGAAGATCGTCTATTTTTCGGCTTTTGCCAGTCACGGAAGGCTTACTCTCAGAGCGGTTTTGCCATCAGTAACATCGCATGGGTCTGGTTCCAATAGTTTGGAACCTCCTCGACGGCCAGAAAACCCATGGCCCTGTAAAAGGCGTGAGTTCGAGCGTAGTGGGGATTTTGCTCTGAAACTCCGAGTGTCCTTACCGACAAGAGCACGGTCCCGCGCTTTTTCTCGAAATCGCAGGCAGCCGCCACAAGTTCGCGTCCGGCAACTTGCCTGTGATACGCGGGCAGGACGCCGATGAGATGGATCTCCGCAACGCCTGGACTTACTGATCGTAGGGTAACGAACCCGCTGCAGGAGTTACCTATGACTTTCCCAAACATAGGTAAATGCTGGGCCTCGGTGGCATAGTTCTCTACCGCTTCCTGAATGCCGAACCATTGCGGCAGTTCATTGAGAATTCTTCTTACCGTGATGGTTTTGTCTTGAAAAATTTGGCTCACTGACACGAAATATGTCCATGAAAAATCAATGCGCGCCGATCGACAGAGCCTACCTTGCGGCACAGATCACGGCGGTCACGCATATCAGCGGAGAGTTTACGCTGAGGTCCGGACAGACATCTCAACATTATTTTGACAAATATCAGTTTGAGTCCAGGCCGGAATTGCTATCCATGGTTGTTATGGGGCTTTCTGAGCTTGTGCCTAACGATACGATGGGGGAGTTCCTGAATGCGTAGCTCGTGCCGGTGCCGAATCTCATGATCCGCCATTCGCATAATATATATTATGTAAAATTATGGATATGAGAGATAACTCATGCCATTGCAAGTAACCGCTCAACTCCTGCCTTTGGACGATTCCGGCCGGGTTCTTCTCGCAAAATATCTGGATGATCGGCTCGATCATGACCTTCCCTATTGGGCGACGATCGGTGGCGACCGCGAGTCCGGCGAGACGCTGGAAGACGCTGCTACGCGCAAGGCCAAGGCAGAAACCGGCCTGGATTTGGATCTCGGCCCCGCGGTCTGGTACGCCGAGCACGAATTCAAGGTTGCCGGCACCTTGTATCGCTTTCAGGAGACATTCTTTGTGGTCCGCCTCGCCGACGGTACGCTTTCCCGCGACGGCCGGACGCCGTTGGAGCAGCAGGTCCTGAAGGATATGCGGTGGTGGACCGTGGATGAGATCAAGGCGACGGCGGAACTGGTCTTTCCGACCAGCCTCGCGGAGCACCTTCCGGCGCTGATCCGTGGCGAATATCCAGAAAAACCAATAAAAATAGAAGCTTAGATATCTAGTCAGAGCTCAACGACGAGACCATCGTAGCCCGGTTCGACCCCGTCCGGCAGCTCGGTGCGCAACGTGTCGTAGTCCATTTCCCAGGTCATATGGGTCAAAATCGCGCGCTTCGGCTTCAGGCGCTCGATCCACGACAATGTCAGATCGAGATGAGGATGCGTCGGATGCGGATCGTAGCGCAGCGCATCGACGATCCAGACGTCGATACCTTCAAGCGCCGCGAAAGCCGCCTCGGATAAGCCATTGAGATCAGTGGAATAAGCGACTTGCCCAAATCGATAGCCGAGCGACTTGATCGGTCCGTGTTGCTGCTCGAACGGTACGACGTCTATATCGCCGATCGTGAACGGGCCATCGATTACATGCGGCGCGCAAATCGGCCGATATCCGTCTACGGCGTGAAAAATGTAATGGAAGCGCGTTTCGAGCACGTCGAGCGTCTCGCGCATGCCGTAGATGTCGATCCTCTCGCCCTGAATCGTCCGATAGGTCCGCAGATCGTCGATCCCATGGACGTGATCGGCGTGATCATGGGTATAAAGCACGCCATCGACATGGCTTACTCCCGCATCGAGGCACTGTTCCCGAAAGTCCGGTGAGGTATCGACGATTATGTTGGTCGTCGCGGATTGGACCAGGATCGAAACCCGGCGCCGCCGGTTCTTCGGATTGGCCGCGTTGGCAGCCCCCCAATAACCGTCGATGCGCGGCACGCCGCCCGAGGTTCCGCAGCCGAGAACGGTGACCTTCATGCGGCCAGGCGGGCCCTGTCAGCCCGGGTGAACAGGCGGAAGAAATTGTCGGTCGTTGCCCGGGCGATCACGTCTACCGGCACGTCCTTGATTTCCGCAAGCTTCTGCGCCGTGTGCGTGACGAAAGCCGGCTCGTTGCGTTTCCCTCGGTTTGGAACCGGCGCGAGATAAGGAGAGTCCGTCTCCACGAGCAGGCGTTCCATCGGCACCGCCGCCAGCGTTTCGCGCAGATCGCTCGCCGCCTTGAACGTCGCGATACCTGAGACCGATATATATAGGCCGAGATCCACAGCGGCTTCGGCCAGTTTCCGGCCGGAGCTGAAGCAATGGATGAGGCCGGTATACGGCCCCTTCTTCATTTCTTCCGCCAGAATGCCGGCCGTGTCGTCATCGGCGTCACGGGTATGAACGATGAGCGGAAGGCCGGTCTCGCGGGCCGCCTCGATATGGGCCCGGAAGCTGATCTGCTGCTCTTCGCGCGGGCTGTGATCGTAGTAGTAATCGAGCCCCGTCTCGCCGATGCCGACCGCCTTCTCGTACTTCGCCAGCCGGACCAGTAGATCCGCGCTTTTCTGGCCGTCGGTCTTCGCTTCATGGGGATGGACGCCGACGCTGCAATAGATGTTCGGAAACCGTTCCGCCACCCGCCGCGCGGAGCCGCATCCCTCGATCGACGTTGCGATCGTCACCATCATGCCGACACCGGCCGACCTCGCCCGCGTGACGACATCATCGAGGTCGTCCGTGAAATTCGGGAAATCGAGATGACAATGGCTGTCAACCAGCACGGCTCAACTCCGGTTCGATAATGCGCGGAAAGGCGGGTTGCGGTGTGCCAATCCGACGGCCCTCTTCTACGAAGCGCTTGAACCAGTCCAAATCGACAACGTCCGCAAATGATCGCTCGCCCTCGCCGATGGACATCTGGTCGAGGATCCTCGCGGCACCCGCCGGGACGAACGGTTGCGCCAGGATGGAAAGATCCCGGATCACGATGAACAGTGTCGCGAGCACCGTCTTCATACGCTCTGGATCCGTCTTGCGGAGAGCCCAGGGCGCCTGTTCGTCGATATATTTGTTGGCGGCATAGACGCCGCGCAGCCAGGCTTCGATCGCCAGATGGATTTCGAAGTGGTCCATGTGAAGGCGCATCTGTTCCTGCAAGTCGCGCGCTTCAATTCGAAGCGCCCGATCAGTCTCCGTTTCGTCGACCGCGTCGAACAGTTCTCCACCACAATTCTTGGCGATGAATGACAGCGTCCGTTGCGCAAGATTGCCGAAAGCTGTTGGCCAGTTCGGCGTTCACGCGATTGAAGAAGCTTGTCATGCTGAAGTCGCCGTCATTGCCGAACGGCACTTCGCGCATGAGGAAATAGCGGAACGCATCGACGCCGTAGTCACTGATGAGCGCGAACGGATCAATGACATTGCCGAGCGATTTCGACATCTTCTTGCCTTCGCTCGTCCACCAGCCATGGGCGAACACTGTCTTCGGCGGCTCCAGTCCGGCACCGATGAGAAAGGCCGGCCAATAGACTGCGTGGAAGCGCAGGATGTCCTTGCCCACGATATGTACGGAGCTGTTCCAGTAGCGCTTGGCTTCATCCGTCCAGTCCGGATAACCGAGCTCGGTGATATAGTTTGTCAGAGCGTCGATCCAGACATACATCACGTGCGCTTCGTCGCCAGGGACCGGAATGCCCCAGGAAAAGCTGGTGCGTGAGATCGAAAGATCGCGCAGGCCCGAGCGGATGAAGCTCAGAACTTCGTTGCGCCGGGACACCGGCTGGATGGCTTCGGGATTTTGCTCGAAATAGTCGAGGAGCTTGTCCTGGAACGCGGACAGCCGGAAGAAATAGCTTGCTTCCTCGACCCACTCCACGGGCGCGCCAAACGGACTGAGCTTTTCGCCATCGGGACCTTGTGTCAGTTCGTCCTCGGCGAAAAACGCCTCGTCGCGAACGGAATACCAACCGGCATAGCGGTCGAGATAGATATGGCCATTCTCCGCAAGCTTCGTCCACAGAGCCTGTGACGCCACGGTATGACGATCTTCCGTCGTCCGGATGAAATTCGTGTTCGACGCGTTGAGCGTCTCGACGAGTCTCGCGGAACCGGGCCGAAACCTTGTCGCAGAATTCCTGGGGCATCACGCCCGCCGTCTTCGCCGCCTTCTCTACCTTCTGACCGTGCTCGTCCGTGCCCGTCAGGAACCGAACGTCATAGCCGTCCAGCCGTTTGAAACGCGCAAGCACGTCGCACGCCGTCGTCGTATAGGCATGGCCGACATGGGGCACGTCATTGACGTAATAGATCGGTGTGGTGATGAAGAAAGCCGGCTTGCCGGTCATTCCGCGTGGCTCCATACAAAGATAAACGGCTCGGACCATAGGAAATATGCTCCGAACGCGCCACAATAAAGATTGTGCACTGCGTCAGGAAAGCGCGCGCTGCATCTTCGTGAAGCAATCCACGACGACCTGGCGCTGGTCCAGCCTCAATCCTTCGGTCTGCGCGAAAAGCGACAGCAATTCGTCCCTCAGGGCGAGCCAGCGGTCGAGCGGCCGTGCCTTGGCGAAGCGGGCCATGAGCGCGCGGTCGCGGTCGTCGATTTCGTGTCCCGTTCCAAGCGCAGCCGGGCCCGCGGCGGCGGAAAGGATCATCCGGGCGAACCAGTCCTCCAGCAGCGTGGCGAAGATGCGGAACATGTCGTCACGCCCCTTCTCCGACATCTTGTCGGCGAAACCATACAGCGCGGGGATATCCAGTCTCGGCAGGCGTTCGAGATGGCTGGTCATATCCTCATAGAAGGCAATGCCTCCCGATGCGGCGATTTCCAGCGCCCGTCCGGGAGATCCGCCCGCCAGATGCGCCAAAGCCAGCCGTTCCGGGCCATGAATGTCCGGCCGGCGGAGAGCGATAACGTCGGCCACCGTCTCGAGCGAAAGTCCTCGCAGGTCAAGCCGCCGGCACCGCGACCGGATGGTCGGCAGCAGCCTGCCGGGGGCATGCGCGATCAGAAGCAGCAGGCCGCGCGAGGGCGGCTCCTCCAGCATTTTCAGAAGCGCGTTCGCTGCATTTCGGTTCATTTCGTCGGCGCTATCGACGATGGCGATGCGCCAAGGCGTCTCTGCCGACGTCATGCCGAAGAAATGGTGCAGCTTGCGAACGTCGTCGACGACAATTTCGGAGCGTGTGCGCCCTGTCTTCTCGTCGGTCAGCCGCTCCAGAACCATCAGATCGCCATGGCCTTCGGATGCGATCCGCTGAAAGGTGGCATTGCTCGACGGGATGGAGAGCGAACCGGGTTCCGTGCCGGCACCGCCCGAGAGGACATAGCGCGCGAACCGATAGGCCAATGTGGCCTTCCCGATGCCGCGCGGCCCGGCGATCAGCCACGCATGGGGCAAACGCCCACTTTGAAGGGCGTCGAGCAGTTCATGCTCCGCCTTCTCGTGACCGATGAGCGTCGTCGCCTCGCGAGGATGCACGACCTCGAATTCGGGCTCTTTTCCCTTGGCCGTCATGCCGCGACACGAAGTTCTTTAGCGAAGCGGCGGCAGACTTGCGCCCAGATGGCCTCGGATACTTCTTCCGGTGTCCCGCCCGCGTCCACCACGGCACAGCGTTCCGGCTCGCGCGCGGCGATGTCGAGGAAGGCGTTCCTGAGCGTCTTGTGAAAAGCGTCGCCCATGCGCTCGTAGCGGTCTTCGATTTTTGCTGCGTCGACGGTTGAATGGCGCCGGTCGGCGCGGGCAAGGCCTTCGCCCGCCGGAATGTCGAGAATGATGGTCAGATCCGGCTTGAAGCCGCCGATCGAGAGCTCGCCAAGCTCCGTCACCACGTCCCGGCCCAGTCCCTGAGCATAGCCCTGATAGGCCATGGTGGAATCCGAGAAGCGGTCGCTGACGACCCAGTTCCCGCCCTCCAGCGCTGGCCTGATCAGCCGTCTCGACATGGTTGCGGCGCGCGGCGAAATGCAGGAGGGCCTCGGTCATGGGATCCCACTTGTCCCCGTCGCCGGTGACGAGGAGACCGCGTATCGCTTCCGCTCCGGGAGTACCGCCGGGTTCGCGCGTCTGAACCACGGTTCGTCCGGCGCCGCGCAGCTTCTCGCAGAGCAAGCGCACCTGCGTCGACTTGCCCGCGCCCTCGCCGCCTTCCAGACTTATGAAACGTCCTTTTCCCGTGGCGTCCATAAGATCCTCACGGCCGGGCCGTTTCGCAGGAACGAGCTACGAGGCTGAGCGGCCCAGCACCAGATAATTGATCGCCGCGCCGATGCGCCCCATGAAGCCGAGCTGCCCGATATCTTCGCCTGCAATCAACGGGATGTGCATGGTCTTGAAGTCCGGGGCTTCGACGGTCAGCGTCGCGACCTGCTGACCCTTGGCGATCGGGGCCGGAATCGGCGAGGCATAGTCGAGCGTGACCTTCATGTTCCGGCGCGCGGTCCGGCTGAGCGTTACGGTCAGATCCTGCGGCATGATCAAGTCCACGCCGGCCTTGTCGCCGAGCCAGGCGCGTGCCGTCTCGATCTTCTCGCCGGCGGTGAAGAGCTTGTAGTCCTTGAAATTGCGGAAGCCCCACTCCAGAAGCGCCTGGGATTCCGAGCCGCGGGCTCTCACGCTGTCGAGACCGGCGACGACGACGATAAGGCGACGGCCGTCCCGGATCGCGGAGCCCGTGAGGCCATAACCTGCCTCTTCCGTGTGGCCGGTCTTCAGTCCGTCGGCACCCGGCGTGCCGTAGAGCAGCGGGTTGCGGTTGCCCTGCGTGATCGGCTTGCCTTCCAGCGAGTGGCCGTAGGTGAACTCCTTTTCGGAGTAGTAGTGGTAGTATTGCGGCGTGTCGTGGATCGTGTAGGCCGCCAGCGTCGAGAGATCACGCGCCGTCGTATATTCATCGGGATCGGGCCAGCCGGACGCATTGGTGAAATGCGTGTTGGTCATGCCGATCTTCTTGGCCTCTTCGTTCATCCAGTCGGCGAAGTGCTCTTCGCTGCCGGCGAGCATCTCGGCGACCACCGTGCAGGCGTCGTTGCCGGATTGGATGACGATGCCGCGGATCAGATTCTCTATCGAGACGCTCTCCCCGGCGCTGACCCACATCATGGACGCGCCCTTGCGGTCATTCCATTTCTTCCAGGCATCGTTGGATACGACCGTGGTATCGGTGAGCTTCACCGCACCCTTCTTAAGCTCGTTGAAGAGGATATGCGCGGTCATCATCTTGGCCATGGACGCCGGCGGCATTCTCTCGTCCGCGTTCTTTTCGAACATCACCGTGCCGGTGTTGAAGTCCAGCAGGATCGCGTGCTTCGCGGCGGTATCGAAGGTGTTCTGGGCGTCTGCGGGGTGCCCGGCAGCCAGAAGCGCCAGAAAGCCTGCAATCGCGCCAAGAATACGCATCTCGCGCGCCAAACGGAAAACACTGGTGAGGGAAAAGCTTCGCATGATCGAATACTCGCTCGGTCCTACATGAAATTCGAAGAAACGCTAAAACTCAGTCGTTAACAACTCGGGCATCGGGAAAGCCCCGGGCGCTCAATTGGGCGCGCGCTCCTTCGGCTTCCTGATCGGAACCATACGGGCCGAGACGCACCCTGTACAGAGTTTGTCCGCTCACCCGGATCGGTTCGACAACCACCGGTCCCAAGGATCTGGCCTTGTCCCGGACCTCGTTTGCCTTGTCGGGGTTGCCGAAAGCGCCGAGCTGCACGAACGGACCGCGGGCGTTATCCGGCGACGCGGAGGGGCCGGCCGAAACGGCTGGAGCCGAGGGCGGATCCAGTGCCGCGACGCTGACGGCGGAGCTGGACGGCGCGCCGGCTCCCGGCTCCGGGCCGGCTGCGGGGGCGGTCTCCGCCATCTTGTCCGCGAGCACGCG